>JAEDDN010000003.1 GCA_016298065.1 Oscillospiraceae bacterium | reverse complement strand
GCCCGGACAGCTTTCTTATATTAGCATAATTATCACTACACTGTCAAGGGGGTTTATACAAATTTTAAGCGATATTTTAATATTTTTAAAAAACGTCAAAAAGGGCGCCCCGAGGGCAGTTATTTTGTTCACTTTAATAACGATTTTAAAAAACAAAAAGCGAAGGGAATATCCCTTCGCCATGTGATTTTATTTTTTATCTGTAAGGCTTTTTACGGTATTTATATCCGATAGTATCTGACCTGCAAGCTCCTCAAAGCTACCGAAGCGTTTTTCTTCTCTAATAAAATCAAAAAGCTCTATTCTTATAATGTCGCCGTAAAGGTCTTTATCTATTCCTATGATATGCGTTTCGGCAAGCGGTTTATTACCCTCATTAACGGTCGGCTTTACGCCTATATTAGTTATTGCAGGGTATTTTTTGCCGTTTATAATCGCATACGACGCATACACTCCAAACTTTAACTGACATATATTTGGGGATATCTTTTGGTTGACGGTAGGACAGTTAATTGTTCTGCCGAGCCTGTTGCCGTAAATCACTTCACCTTTTATGTAATAGCAATATCCCAAAAGTCTGTTGGCGGCTTTTATATCGCCGTCCTTAAGATACTTTCTTATTCTCGTGGAGCTTATAGGAAGGTTTGAGTCCATAAGCTTTGGTACAACCCTTACTTCTATCCCCAAAGGCTTACAAAGCTCTTTTAAAGTATTTATATCTCCCGAAGCGTTTTTTCCGAATCTAAAATCCTCGCCGCAACAAACAATCTTAGCGTTTAAGGTAAGCGACAGTATATCCTTTACAAATTCTTCGGCGGACAGCTGTTTTATCTCATCAAAATTAAGCGCAAAAAGCATATCAAGCCCCATTGAGCAAAGCATATTTACACGGTTTTCAAAGGTCATTATATAAGGCTGATTTTGCTTTTTAAGCGGCTTTTGTTCATTAGTTTTAAATGTAAGCGCCGCACTTAAAAGTCCCTTTTGCGACAAAGTTTCTGAGATAACACGTCTGTGCCCCAAATGAACGCCGTCAAACATACCCAAAGCCAATGCGCAAGGCATTGGCTGCTTTTTAAGACTTGTAACAATCTGTGTTTTCGGATTACTGCTTTTTAAATTCCTACCGTTCATTTTATGCCTCTTTGTAAAACATTTTCTCAATCACAAGCTCCATTTTTTCCAAATCAAGAGAAGCTAAGCCTAAAAATGTTCCCTCGTTACTAAAAACACGGTGAAAGCCTTTTTCTTCCTTATAATACACCCTGTTTAAATCGAGCTTTACGCCGTTTATGAATTTGTTTGACTGCACGGCATTAAGCTTTATTTTAGGCAGATGTTCAAACACCTTTTCGGTTTTTATAAGCTTATTCTCTAAGGTTTTATTATCTGTAAAGTCTTGAAGCTCCTCCAAGGTGTAGCAGTCGTTTAAAGTAAAACCTCCTGCGATATTACGCACAAGCGAAGTCATAACGGCTCCCACCGATAAATCTTCTCCTATATCGCTTATGAGCGTTCTTATATATGTGCCCTTAGAGCACAAAACTCTCATTCTTCCCTGTTGAGTGTTTTCGTCAAAGCTTAAAATTTCGAGTTCCTTTATAGTTACCCTTCTCGGCTTGCGTTCAACCTCGACGCCCTCTCTTGCCATATCGTAAAGGCGTCTGCCGCCGACTCTTACTGCCGAATACATAGGCGGTATCTGGTCTATTTCGCCCTTATATTTTTCGCACGCTTTAATGAGGTTTAGCTTTGTTATATGACTTTTAGTTTCAGTCTTAACCTCACCTGTTATATCCAGCGTATCGGTAGTAACGCCGAGCTTAAAACCTGCAATATAGCCTTTATCGTCGTTTGGAAGTATATCGCATACCTTAGTGGCATTTCCCAAAAAGACAGGGAGCACTCCCGTTGCCATAGGGTCAAGCGTGCCGGCGTGACCTGCTTTTCTTGTTGACGCCATACCTCTTACCTTAGCCACTACGTCAAACGAAGTCCAGTCGGCAGGCTTATTTACACATATAATTCCGTTCATTATAAACTCCGTTTCAATTTATTAAATTAACGGCTTTATCGCTTTAAGTATCGCTTCTTTAGCTTCTTGAGATGACATATTAACGCTACAGCCCGCTGCTCTTGCGTGACCGCCGCCGCCTAAAGCAGCGCAAATTTTACTTGCGTCTACGCTCTCGCTGGTTCTGACTGAAATTTTATATCCGCCGTCGATGGTTTCTTTCATTGTGATACCGACATCTACGCCCTCAATCTGACGTGGTATTGCGGCAACGCCGTCTAAATCCGACTCGTCCATACCCGTATTAGTTAACATTTGACGTGTAACTACGATTATAGCTACCCTGTCGTCGTACTCAAACTGCATAGTGTCGATAACCATACGTTCCATCTCTATGCGGGCTTTGGATTTTGTGTCAAACATTATTTTGTTTATGTTTACATAATCACAGCCGTATTCCATAAGCTCGGCGGCAATTTTATGGGTTATGGGAGTTGTATTTGAAAACTTAAAGCAACCTGTATCGGTCGATATTCCCGTATAAAGACAGTCGCAGACAAGCGGAGTAAACTCAGTATTCATATATCCCAAAAGCGTATAAATTATCTCACAGGTTGCCGCAGAAGCAACGCTTACATATTTAAGCGGAGCTTCTATTTTATTGGACTTATGATGGTCGATACAAATGTCTATCTTTTGGGCATATATATCGCTTAGATTGCCGAGAAGATTTAAATCCGCAACGTCAACCGACGCTATAAGTTTAGGCTCGAAGTCTTTATCCTCATAAGCTTCATACATATACCCAAACTTTTTGGGAAAAGTATCGGCACACAAAACCCTTACGCTTTTACCTTTGGCTTTAAGCGCATAGTAAAGCGCAAAGGCACTGCCCAAGGTATCTCCGTCAGGAGATTTGTGGGTTAGTATATATATGTTATCAGAGCTTAAAAACTTATCTGCTATGATTTTTAAATTATCAGACATACTTTCCTCCGTTTATGCTAAGACAAGGTAAAATGCTTATTCCTCGTCTTCTTTTATGTCAAGAGAATCGAGCATTTTGGTGATTTGTGCGCCGTATTCAATGGAATCGTCTGCAACAAACAAAATGTCGGGACATTTTCTGAGCTTTAATCTTGAACAAAGCTCTCTTTTTACATAGCCTGTGGCATTTTTAAGTCCTACGACAGATTCCTTTGTCTTTTGCGCACCCTCGATAGCGCTTACATATACCTTACAATGCGACATATCGTTTGAAAGGTATACCTTTACCACGCTTAACATTTCCGATATTCTCGGGTCTTTTAATCCCCTTATTATGTCGCTTAGTTCTCTTTTCATATCCTCAGTCAAACGACCTATTTTATATCCTGCCATAATAATCTCCATTCTGCCATATTAAATCGGCAACATCATTTTTTATTATTATTTACGGTAAGGACTAAAATTACTAATCTCTGTATTCCTCGATAATAAAGCTTTCAAAAATATCGCCCTCTTTAATATCCGAGAATTTTTCAAGACCTATACCACATTCGTAGCCTTGGTTTACTTCCTTTTGGTCGTCTTTAAATCTCTTAAGAGAATCTATTTTATCCTCAGCGAGAACTATGCCGTCACGCACAACTCTGATAAGAGCGTTTCTTGCAACCTTACCCTCTGTTACATAACAGCCTGCAACCATACCGACATTAGTGATTTTATAAACCTCTCTTACTTCTGCACGACCAAGCTCAACCTCTCTTGTCTTAGGAGCAAGCATACCCTTCATAGCCTGTTTAACATCGTCAATGGCATCGTAAATAATTCTGTATAATCTGATTTCAATATCCTCTGTTTGTGACATTTCACGGGCGGTGTTATCAGGTCTTACGTTAAAGCCTATGATAATAGCTCCCGAAGCTTGTGCAAGCATCATATCCGAACGGTTTACGGCACCTACGCCGCCGTGTATAACCTTTACTCTTACTTCGTCGTTACTTAATTTTTCAAGCGACTGTTTTACAGCCTCTACCGAGCCGTTTACGTCTGCTTTTACTATGATAGGCAGTTCCTTAATTTCGCCCTCGGCAATCTGGCTGAAGAGGTTATCAAGAGTAACCTTTTGATACTGTTTAAATATTTCTTCCTTTTGAGTGTGCTTTCTCTGTTCTACAAGCTCTCTTGCAAGACGCTCATTTTCTACAGCGGCAAATTCATCACCTGCCGACGGAACCTCGGCTAAGCCGGTAACCTCTACCGGTACGCACGGACCTGCTGACTTTACATTTTTGCCCTTGTCGTCGGTCATAACTCTTACTCTGCCGACAGAAGTACCTGCGATAATGATGTCGCCTTGTTTTAAAGTACCGTTTTGTACAAGCAAGGTTGCAACAGGGCCTTTACCCTTATCAAGTCTTGACTCAATAACAGTACCCTTTGCCAAGCGGTTCGGATTAGCTTTAAGCTCGAGTACGTCTGCGGTGAGAAGTACCATTTCGAGTAAGTTATCTATACCCTCGCCTGTGTGCGCAGATACGTTACAGCATATAACGTCTCCACCCCATTCCTCAGGAACAAGACCGTATTCGGTGAGTTCTTGTTTTACCTTGTCGGGATTAGCGGTCGGCTTATCCATTTTGTTTATTGCAACTATTACCTGAACATTTGCGGCTTTTGCGTGGTTTATAGCTTCTATTGTCTGAGGCATAACGCCGTCGTCGGCTGCAACGACAAGTATAGCTATATCGGTAGCTAACGCACCTCTTGCTCTCATTGCGGTAAATGCTTCGTGTCCCGGTGTATCAAGGAAGGTTATATCCCTGCCTTTTGCTTTTACTCTGTATGCACCGATATGCTGGGTAATACCGCCCGCCTCGGTAGAGGTAACGTCGGAGTTTCTAATCTTATCCAAAATAGAAGTTTTACCGTGGTCAACGTGACCCATAACAACAACGATAGGGCTTCTTTCCTCTAAGGTGTCGTCGGTGTCCTCTTTTTCTACGAACAGACGCTCTTCAATAGTAACTATAACCTCTTTTTCTACCTTTGCGCCTAATTCCTCGGCAACAAGTGAAGCGGCGTCAAAATCTATAACCTGATTTTGAGTTGCCATCATTCCGAGCGCCATAAGCTTTTTGATAACTTCGGTAACATTTACCTTTAAGCGAGTTGCAAGCTCACTTACCACGATTTCATCGGGGATTTTAACGGTGAGCTGTTGCTTTCTTGCTCTTTGAAGTTCAAGTCTTTGAAGCTTTTGAGCCTCGGTTTCTTTTTTGGTTGAGTATTTTTGCTTGTTTCTTTGCGCAGCTTTATTACTTAATTTTTGCTTCTTTAAGTTATTTGCATATTTATCTGACGGCGCAATGCTTTCGTAACGCTCGTTATACTTATCAAGGTTAATTTCAACCTTACTTGTATCAACGTGGCGTACCGTCTTTTCGTATTCCTGATTATCAGCCATCTTTGTACTGCTGACAGGACGTGTGGATTTTTGTTCCTTTTTAGTTGTAGTTTTTTGAGCAGTTTTATTTTGAGTATTTTTAGCCTGTTCAAAGCGACTAATATCCATTTTTTGTTTTGCTACAGAGTTTTTCTGCTTGCCTGTAACCGCAGTTTTTGCCTTAGTTTCTTTAGCTTCAGCTTTAGTATCGGCTTTTTCCGTTTTTGCGGTCTTAGCTTTAGGCTTATCACTTGCAGCTTTTTTGGTTTCAGCCGCTTTTTTGCTTTCGGTTACTTTCGGCTTTTTAACCTTTTGATTAGCCCTTGCAAAATAATCCTCAAGGCTTTGAACCTCGTTTAGCTTTGTAAAGTAATCGAATATGATGTTTAATTCTTTTTCTTCAAGTACAGAGGTTGTCTTTTTAACAACGCCTGCGTACTTTTCCACAACATCAATGATTTCTTTTTTATCTACATTCAGGTCTTTAGCCACTTCATTTAACTTATATTTTATAACCATCTGTTGACCTCCGTTTTCCACTTAATATAAATAAAACCGTTAAGGCTTATGAAGTATACTCGTCAATAAGAGTAGTAAGCTTATCGGCAAAGGGCTTATTCATAACCCCCAAAACACCGCATCTTTTTCCTATAAGGTGCCAAAATTCATCGAGAGAAATATCGGTTTGTCTTACGTTTACCTTATAATTTTCACAAAGAAACTCTACTTGACTTTTTGTTTTTTCGGATAAATCCTTTGCCAAAAGTACAAGGTAAACTTCGCCCTCATACACAGCTTCTTTTACCATATCAAAACCCAAGGCAAGCTTCCCCATCTTTTTTAAAAAGGTAATGTTATTTATGATTTTTTCATTCATCCTCATTTTCCTCTTGCATGGACATTTCGAGTGCGTCATAAATCTCATCGGGAATTTTACAGCTAAAGGCACGTTCAAGCCCCTTATTTTTTCTGGCATTTTTTAAGCATTCTAAGTCGTCGCAAATGTATGCGCCTCTGCCTGCTTTTTTACCTGTTTTGTCTAAGGAGATTTCGCCCTCTTTATTTTTAACCACTCTTATAAGCTCACGCTTTTGCTTCATCTGTGAACAGCCTAAGCATTTTCTCATAGGAATTTTTCTGGTATGCATTTTATCACCTTAACTTATTTAAAATCCGTTTTTACGGCTTTTACTTTGTAACTATAATTCCGCTTTCCGGCTTTATGTCTATCTTAAAGCCTGTAAGTCTTGCCGCAAGCTTTGCGTTTTGACCTTTGTTTCCTATGGCAAGCGAAAGCTGATTATCAGGAACTGTTACCTGACAAACATTATTTTCTTCGTCTAAAATTTCAACCGATAAAACGTCCGCAGGGCTTAAAGCCTGAGCAATAAATTCAGTAGGATCTTCGCTATATCTTACAACATCTATCTTTTCGCCGTTTAATTCGTTTACTATGTTTGCAACTCTCATACCCTTAGGACCTATGCATGCGCCTACAGGGTCTATGTTCTCGTCCTTTGAGTAAACGGCAATTTTTGTTCTGGAGCCTGCTTCACGGGAGATAGACTTAACCTCTACGTCGCCGTCAAATATTTCCGGAACCTCTTGTTCAAAAAGTCTCTTTACCAAATCCTTGTGGGTTCTCGAAACCTTAACAGAACAACGTCTTTCATTGCTTACTATGTCGCTTATATAAACCTTGATTCTGTCTCCTTCATAAAGCACTTCGCCCGGAATTTGCTCATTCTTAAAGAGAATTGCCTCGCTTTTGTCAATTTCGATTGTAGCGTTGCCTGTGCGAGGGTCTATCTTTTGAACCACTGCAGGAAGCGCTTCATTTAATTTTGACTGATACTGCTCCATAACCTGTTCTTTTACTGCGTCGTTAATTGCCTGATGTATAAGGTTTTTACCAGACTGTGCGGCAATTCTTCCGATTTGCTTTGTATCAAGCTTAATTGTAAACTTAGAGCCTATTTTCATTCTCTTATTCTTAGCGTATGCATCTTCAAGGCTTATTTGTGTATAAGGATTTTCTACCTCTTCGACAACCTCTTTAAATAAAGATACCTTGAATTTTTTGTCCTCAACGTTTATGTCAACGTCAATGTTTTCGTCGCCTACGTTGTAATATTTTTTTACTGCAACGCTTATGGCATTTTTAATGTTATCAAGCACGCTTTCGGCAGGTATGCCTTTTTCCTCCTGCAATAAAGTTAAAGCGTCAAAAAAATCGTTATTCATTTTTATTACCATTCCCTTCAATAAATTATAAATTACTCATATCTATATCATCATTGAGCTTTACATAAGAACACGCCTTTTGTTCAAATTCAAGCTCTCTGTCATCGACTTCTAATATAAACTTACCGCCTGAATAGCTTTTAAGCACACCGCAAAATTCTCTCACATTGTCAATCGGTCTTATAAGCTTTACTAAAATCTCATCGCCTATACAGCACTCAAAGTGCTCTGCTTTTCTAAGTTCCCTCATTATACCGGGAGAAGATACTTCGAGATAATAGCTTTGTTCGATAAAGTCACGCTCGTCTAAAATGTCGCTTATTGCACGACTTACGTCGGCACAGTCATCAAGCGTTATCCCGCCCTCTTTATCGGTGTCGATAATTATTCTCGCAAACCACGAGGCGCCCTCTTTTTCAAAGCGAACGTCCCACAAATACACGCCGTATTGCTCGGCTATCGGGGCAGCGACCTCTTCTAAAAGTTCGACAGTGCTTTTTTTCTTGTCACCTTTCATTAAGCTTAAAACTCCTATTCTTTTTTAATAACTAAATAATATAAACAAAAGACCGGGCAAAACCCAGTCTTTTACTTAATCGTATTCAATAACTATAATATATAATATCACATTATTTTTATTTTGTCAACAAAAATAAGCTTTATTACTTAATAATTGATTCTCCGTCCATTTCAGCCGGCTGTTTAAGACCTAAAATCTTTAACATAGTAGGTGCGATATCTGCAAGTCTTGCATTTTCTCTAAGTTCGCACTCTTTTCCTACAACGACAAACGGAACGGGGTTTGTAGTATGTGCTGTAAACGGCGAACCGTCAGGCTCATACATCTGGTCGGCGTTTCCGTGGTCGGCTGTAATAAGAGCTACACCGCCTTTTTGAAGTATAGCGTCAACTGTTTTGCCAACACAGGTATCAACTGCTTCAACTGCCTTTTTAGCGGCGTCAAACACACCGGTATGACCTACCATATCGCAGTTAGCGTAGTTTAAGATAATAACGTCGTATTTATCGGAATTTATTCTCTTTACAACCTCGTCGCATACCTCATAAGCGCTCATCTCGGGTTGTAAGTCATAGGTTGCAACCTTAGGAGAATTTATAAGCGCTCTGTCTTCGCCCTTAAAGGTAGCTTCAACGCCGCCGTTAAAGAAAAATGTAACGTGAGCATATTTTTCCGTTTCGGCAATTCTAAGCTGAGTAAGACCGTTATCGCTTATGTATTCGCCAAAGGTGTTTTTGAGTGACTGAGGCTTAAACGCAACCTCAACATTAGGCATTGTAGCGTCGTATTGAGTCATACAAACGTAAGTTACCGGTATTCTGCCTTTTTCTCTTTCAAAGCCGTTAAAATCATCGTCTACGAAGGTTCTTGTGATTTCTCTTGCTCTGTCGGGGCGGAAGTTAAACATTATAATGCTGTCGTGTGCATTAACTGTAGCTCCCTCGCCGATAACGGTAGGAATTACAAACTCGTCCGTTACGCCGTCTGCATAAGATTTTTCCATAGCGGATACGGCAGTTTGACTTCTTTCACCCTTATTAAGAGCTATAGCCTCATAAGCCTTAACTACTCTTTCCCAGCGGTTATCTCTGTCCATAGCATAATATCTGCCCATTACGGTGGCTATCTTACCTATGCCGATTTCGCTCATTTTAGCTTCTAACTGCTCAATAAAATCTTTACCTGATGACGGAGGTACGTCACGTCCGTCCATAAAACAGTGAACGTATACCTTATCAAGTCCCGATTTTTTTGCGAGCGACAAAAGTCCGTACAAATGCTCGTTGTGGCTGTGTACGCCTCCGTCGGATAAAAGTCCCATAAGGTGAAGTGCGCTCGAATTTTGCTTGCAGTTTGCTATAGCATTTTTAAGTGCTTCATTTTCAAAAAAGTCGCCGTCATTTATTGCTTTTGTAATACGGGTAAGCTCTTGGTATACTACTCTGCCTGCGCCTATATTTGTGTGACCTACTTCGGAGTTACCCATCTGTCCGTCGGGAAGTCCTACGTTTAAGCCCGACGCACCTATATAAGTATACGGATTTTGTGCCATAAGCTTATCTATGTTCGGTGTATTTGCCGCTGTAATAGCGTTTCCGTAATCGGACGGATTATATCCGAAGCCGTCTAAAATAATTAAAGCCAATGGTTTTTTCATTAAAATAACCTCCTAAAACTGCACCGAAATACACTGATTTAAGTTTGCGGTGCAAACAATAAATGCAGAGGGTAAAAATTTATCCTCCGCAAATATTTTTATTAGCCTTTTGTAGCAGCGTCAACTATTACTGCAAAGTCGTCTGCCTTTAAAGAAGCTCCGCCGATAAGTCCGCCGTCAACATCCTCTTGTGCCAAGAGCTCTGCTGCATTGGTAGCGTTCATTGAGCCGCCGTACTGAATTGTAAGAGCGTCAGCTGCAGCTTCATCATAAAGCTTAGCCACGGTTTTTCTTATTACAGAGCATACTTCGTTTGCCTGCTCGGCGGTAGCGGTTTTACCCGTACCGATAGCCCAAACCGGCTCGTATGCTATGATAACCTTTTGCAATTTATCTTTTTCTATTCCCTTTAAGGCAATCTTTGTCTGCATTGCAACAAGCTCGTCTGTAATGCCGTTTTCTCTGTCCTCTAACATTTCGCCTACGCAGATAATAGCAGTAAGACCTGCTTCAATAGCAGCAATACTTCTCTTGTTTACGGTTTCGTCGGTTTCACCGAAGTACTGTCTTCTTTCGCTGTGACCTACAACCACATATTCTGCGCCCATTTCCACTAACATATCGGCAGAAATTTCACCTGTGAACGCACCTGATTTTGCAAAGTGTACATTTTGTGCGCCGATTTTAATGTTACTGCCCTTAGCGGCATTTATAGCTGTTTCAAGATTTGTAAACGGTACGCAAAGTACAACGTCGCAACCTGCATTTGCAACCTTACCTTTAAGGCTTTCTATTAAAGCCTTTGTTTCGGGGCGGGTGTTGTTCATTTTCCAGTTGCCTGCGATAACTGCTTTTCTCAATGCTTTATTCATATTACTCAAACCTCTTTTTTAAATATTTTATTCATATATAGAGGGCAGGATAAATCCTGCCCCTTTTATTACTTATCGTTTACACATTCAATTCCCGGAAGAGCTTTACCTTCTAAGAATTCCAAAGAAGCTCCGCCGCCTGTGGAAATATGGCTCATCTTATCGCCGAAGCCCAAGGTGTTTACTGCTGCTGCAGAGTCACCGCCACCGATGATTGTGATAGCGTCGGTTTCGGCTAATGCACGGGCAACTTCGATAGTTCCCTTTGCGAGAACAGGGTTTTCAAATACTCCCATAGGTCCGTTCCAAACAACTGTTTTAGCTGTTTTAACTGCATTAGCGAAAAGCTCTGCTGTCTTAGGACCGATATCAAGGCTCATTTTATCTGCAGGAATAGCGTCTGCGCTTACTGCCTCAACTTCAATCTGAGCGTCAATCGGATCAGGGAAAGTATTGGCTACAACACAGTCAACCGGAAGTAAAATCTTAACGCCCTTTTGCTCAGCCTTTTCGAGCATTGACTTACAGTAATCAACCTTTTCTTCATCAAGAAGAGATTTACCTACGCCAAGACCTTTAGCTGCTAAGAAGGTATAAGCCATACCGCCGCCGATGATAAGTGTGTCTGCTTTATTTAAAAGATTTTCGATAACGTTTAATTTGTCTGCAACCTTAGCTCCGCCGAGAATTGTAACAAAAGGTCTCTTTGGATTTTCTACTGCGTTGCCGAGATATTCGAGTTCCTTGCCCATAAGGTAACCAACACAGGACTCGCTTACAAATTCGGAAACACCTACTGTTGAGCAGTGCGCTCTGTGAGCGGCACCGAAAGCGTCGTTTACAAATACGTCGCAAAGGCTTGCAAGCTCTTTGCTGAAGTTTTCGCCGTTTTTGGTTTCTTCTGCACGGTATCTTGTGTTTTGAAGCAATACTACGTCGCCGTCTTTCATAGCGGCAACTGCTGCTTTTGCATTTTCGCCTACAACTGTATCGTCAGCCGCAAAGGTAACCTCTTTGCCCAAAAGCTCGGAAAGTCTCTTTGCAACCGGTGCGAGTGAAAGCTCAGGCTTTGGCTCGCCTTTAGGTTTACCTAAGTGAGAGCAAAGAATAAGCTTTGCGTTATTTTCAATTAAATATTTGATTGTCGGAAGTGCTGCGACAATTCTGTTTTCATCGGTAATTACACCTGCTTTAAGAGGAACGTTAAAGTCACATCTTGCAAGCACTCTTTTGCCTGCTACGTTAACGTCTTCAATAGTTTTTTTGTTAAGAGAAGCCATTTAAACTCATCCTTTCAGTCTTTTAAGAATACTTTATTTTTAAAATAATTTCCAACGATTATTCTATACTATAATCAGCTTTTTTGCAAGTGTTTTGAGATAATATTAAAAAAGATTATCAAAAATTTATCAATTATAACTTTTTGATAATTTAAAAGTGATTTTTTTGGCAAAATGGCACTAATATAGCCTTGTCTTTATATCAGATTATTCTACTGTGCCGATTGACAAACACTTTATTTGTAATTATAATTTTATGTATGTAAACCCAAAGGACAAGGAGTGATTAGTGTGAATAATGAGAATATTATTGCCGGTGTTTCTGCCGGAGGGTTTACAAATCAGGGTGAAATCAAAATTTTAATTTGCCATATTTTAAACTCGGTATCCGAGCCTTTGAGCAAGGACGACTTAAACTATATTTTTCAGGCTACAAACCTTGTAAACTACTTTATGTTTTCTCAGGCTCTTGCAAGCCTTATCGAAAGCGAGCATCTTTATACGGTAAACACCGAACACGGCGAATGTTTTGCGCTAAATCCGTTAGGAGTCGAAACGGCGACCGTATTAAAAAAAGCGTTGCCTTTATCGGTAAGAGACAGAGTGACCGAAACCGCAAACGAGCTTTTAGCCAAAATGAAAAAGGAAAGAGAAAACGAGGTCGAAATAAAAAGCTGCAGCGGCGGATACAATGTAAACTGCATAATTCACGACACAGACTTTGACCTTTTGCGTTTTGAGCTTCTTGTTCCGAATGAAGAACAAGCACTAAAGGTTAAAGCTAATTTTCTTAAAAATCCACTGGAATTTTACCGCACATTTATAGAATATCTCACCAAGGACTGATATACCTTGAATTTAAAAAGGAGATTTTTAAATGCTTAAAAGAAAAAATATTATCATAAGTTTATCCTCGCTTTTAATTGCGATAATAATAGCTTTGACAGCTTTTAGGATATATTCGAGCGCACAGCAAAATAAAGATACTGCCCCAAAAGCAGAAGATAAGCTCTCGGTTGTCGCCGTATCGTTTGTAGAATACGACTTAACACGTCAGATTGCAGGCGATAAGGTAGATGTTGAGCTTTTGATGATTCCCGGCTCTAATTATCACTTACACACTATGACCGAGGTGGATAAAGAAAAAATCGCAAACTGCGATTTATTTATATATACCAAAGAACCGTCAGAAAGCTGGATAAGCGATATTTTAAATGAGCTTGGCAAGAACGCACCTTATTCGGTTATTGCTTCAAAAGGCTGTTCGCTTAGAAAAAACCGCAACCTTATTAACGAAAACATTTTCTTTCACCCACAAAGTCCGCTAAAAGTTTTCTTAGAGTTATCGGAAGCAGATGATCTGTCCTCTACCGATTTATTTGATGAAAGCGTACTGGGTGACTACGACACACACGTTTGGACCTCGTTAAAATACGGCAAAGGTATGTGCAAAAACATATATAAAGCACTTTGTGAGCTCGATGAAAAAAACACCGATTTTTATACGGCAAACTACAATTCCTACTGTGCAAAGCTCGATAATCTCGAGGTAGAATACTGCAAGACCTTTGATTCAAATTACACCGACACAATTTACTTTGCAGGTAATTTTTCTTTTTACTATATGTGCGAAAGATACGGCATTGATTACCAAAGCGTTATCCCCTATTGCAGCTTTTCACAAAAATACAGCGAGGAAATGGTGCAGTACATAATAAATGAAATTAAGGAAAATAACGCTAAGGTATTTTACTACGACCAGTTTGACAGCAAAGAGATTGTTGACAGAATAAGCGCTGAAACAGGCGCCGAAGCTTTACCGCTTTATTCCTGCCACACCGTGACAATCTCACAGCTAAACGACGGCGCTACATATCTTGATTTTATGACAAAGAATTTAGAAAATTTAAAGAAAAGCTTATAATACTAAAAAAAGCTAAACCACCGCAAGCCTTATAAGGCTTGCGGTGGTTTTTATTTACTTAATATTAAGCTTCTGCGAACTGATCTTTACCTACGCCGCAAAGAGGACATTCAAAATCTTCGGGTAAGTCTTCCCATTTTGTGCCCGGAGCAATACCGTTTTCGATATCGCCTACTTCTTCGTCGTATTCGTAGCCGCATACTTCACAAACGTATTTCATATATTTACCTCCTTAATATTATTTTTTACTCTATCGGCTCAAAATCCTCTGCACCGTGTTTACAAAGCGGACAGATAAAGTCTTCGGGCAACTTATCGCCCTCATACACATATCCGCAAACCTTGCAGACATAACCTTTTTTGCCGTCGGTTTGAGGCTTTGGCTCAACATTGTTTTGATAGTATGAATAGGTCATACTTTCTGTTTGAGAGATAACTCTTGCTTCGGTTATCGAGCATATAAACATACCGTGTGTGCCGAGGTCTAAATAATCCTCTACCTTTAAGGATATAACCGAATTTATATAGTGCGGTAAAAATGCAAGTCCGTTATCCGAGCGAAGCGGGGTTAAGTTCTCAAACTTATCCGTGCTTCTTCCGCTGCGGAAACCGAAATCTTCAAAAATCTTAAACGGAGCGTCAACCGTTAAGCAGTTTACATTCATAATACCCGTTTGTTTTATAACATGGTGAGAGTAATTCTGTTTATTTATTGTAACGGCTATGCGGTTGGGTGAGCTTGTAACCTGCGTTACGGTATTGCAGATAAAGCCGTTATCCTTTTTTCCGTCGTTTGAGGTTATTACATAAAGTCCGTAGCCTATGTTAAATAATGCCGCCAAATCATTTTTGTTTGCCGTTTCATTGTTTTGCGCCATATAATCCTCACAAAGCTCGTCCGCCATAGCTTCTATTTGAGCTTTGTTTTCATCGTTTGGTGCCGACATAATTTTAACGGTAGTATCTGTAAAGGTGATGTTCTTGCAAGGCTCTAAAAGTTGTTTCATTGTCTTTGCGGCAAGCGGAGCCCACGAGCCGTTTTCTATAAGACCTATCATACGGTTTTTATATCCACGCTCTGTTAAGTGATTTATAAACTCTCTCATAAACGGGAATATCTCTGCGTTATAGGTTGTGGTTGCGAGCACGAGTTTACCGTAACGGAAAGCGTCCTCAACCGCTTCTGCCATATCACAGCGTGCAAGGTCGTTTAAAACAACCTTAGGGCAACCTTTTTCGCTTAACTTTTGAGCAAGCAGTTCTACCGCTTTTTTGGTGTTGCCGTAAACGGAAGTGTATGCAATCATAATGCCTTCGGTTTCTACCGAATATGTTGACCAAGTCTGATAAAGACCTAAATAGTATTCTAAATTCTCAGATAACACAGGTCCGTGCAAGGGGCATATTGTCTTTATATCAAGTGCTGCGGCTTTTTTAAGCACGTTTTGTACCTGAACGCCGTATTTTCCGACAATGCCGAAATAATATCGTCTTGCTTCACAAGCCCAGTCTTCTTCTACGTCAAGAGCGCCGAACTTTCCGAAAGCGTCTGCCGAGAATAACACCTTATCGGTGCTGTCATAGGTCATCATAACCTCAGGCCAGTGTACCATAGGTGCGGTTACAAAGCTTAATGTATGCTTTCCTAAAGATAAAGTATCGCCCTCGCCTACCACTATTTGCTTAGCGGAAAAATCATCGCCGAAAAACTGCTTCATCATTGTAAAGGCTTTAGTAGTTGCAACAATTTTTGCCGAAGGGTATGTAGTTATAAAATTTTTGATGTTTGCCGAATGGTCGGGCTCCATATGCTGAACAATGAGATAATCGGGTTTTCTTTGTCCGAGTGTGTTTGATATATTATCTAGCCATTCGTGAGTAAAATGAGCGTCAACACTATCCATTACGGCGATTTTTTCGTCTATTATCGCATAGGAATTATACGCCATACCGTTTTCAACCACATACTGACCTTCAAAAAGATCGATATTATGGTCGTTTACGCCTATGTATTTTATGTCTTTGGAAATTGTCATTATATCTTCCTCCGATATTAAATTTTATTAAAGTAATAGTACCATTTTTTGATTTAAAAGTAAACAGCTATCTTTGTTAACATTTTTTAAAATTTAAAAGAAAAAGCTTTAACTATAATTTCGGTTGCCCCGACAAAAAAATTATGTTATACTGTAAGTTACACCGTTAATTCTTTATTTTAGGGAGAATACTATGAAAAAACTTAAAGTTTTAGTTTGCGTTAGTTTAATTATAAATTTAATATTTATGCCTATAATGCAGGTTTCGGCTATCTCCTATACGCCTGACGAGGAAACGCTTTGCGAATCGGCTTTACTTATAAACCTCGACACCGATACGATAGTTTATTCAAAAAACAGCGACGAGCGTTTACAACCTGCGTCGCTTACCAAAATAATGACTGCGATAATAGCTATGGAAACCTATTCTGATTTGGATAACACTGTTATCACAAAAAGTATGGCGGTAAATGAAGAAATCGCAGGGCTTGGCGCCTCCAGCACAGGTATTATGGTTGGCGAAGAAGTTACTTTAAGAAACCTGCTTTATGCCTTGCTCCTTGCCTCTGACTGTGAAGCTGCAAGTATGATAGCCGAATATTACGGCAATGGCGACACTGCTCCGTTTATCGAAAAGATGAATGAAAAGGCTAAGGAAATCGGCTGTAAAAACACCCATTTTGTAAATGCGCACGGGCTTGACGCCGAAGGACAATATTCCACCGTTTACGATATGTATCTTATAACCAAATATGCGCTTAATATGGAGATTTACGATACTGTAGAGGATGACGGCGCCGACACCAATCAGCTTTTTGAAAAAATCTCTTGTACTACCGACTGGTATCTATCCCCAACCAACAAGCAGGACAAAAAGCTAATTGTGCATACAAACGATATGCTAAGCGCTTATAGAGGCGGCAGTTATTATTACGAATATATAAGGGGCATTAAAACAGGTACCACCGATACAAACACCCAAAACCTCGTTACCCTTGCAACACAAAGCGGTTATACCTATATGTGCGTGGTTTTCGGCGGACGTTATAAGGATAGCTCGGGAGTAAAGCTTCACGACACATACGTCGATACCAAAAACCTTTATAAGTGGGCGTTTAACACCTTTGTAAACCGCACGGTAGTGGACACAAACTCGTTGGAGGCGGAGGTTCCCGTAAGACTTTCGGCTGACAAAGACTATGTTTTGGCAACGCCCGAAACAGATGTTACCTTGCTTATACCAAACGCCGATATTTTGGATTTATCCACCATTCAGAAAATTGCCACAGTAGATAAAAATGTAACTGCGCCTGTTAAAAAAGGTGAGGTTATCGGCACACTCGAATTAAGGCTTCAGGACGAAACTCTTACAACCGTAAATTTGGTTGCTTCCGAAAATGTAAACCGAAGCACCGTGCTTTACATTTTAGACGTTTTAAGAAGATTTTTTACAAACAAATTTGTGATTGCGGCTATCATACTGCTTATACTTCTTATAATTGCTTATGTTATCTTCAGTATTCAGTATAACCGCAATAAAATCCATAAGAAAAACATTACTTCACGCCGTGTAAAAGCAAGCGGCAAAAAGATAAGACGAAGAAAATAACATCTAATCCGTTGTCTTTATAAGGCGACGGATTTTTTATTTTAACTTAATTTTTGTAACAAAATTTCTCTATTTGAAAAAATATCATAAAACAAAAATTTAAGGATTTTATGCTAATAAATTGATTGTCGTTCACATATTCCCTACTATAATATTTTGATTTTTACAGATATTATTACAGTAAATCTTTTTTATGGATTTACAAACAAAAGGAAAGGAGAATGATAATTGAGAAAAGCTGTAAAGAGCTTTGTAATAGCTTTAAGTATAATTTTGGCTTTAATTTTCTCTTTGATTTTATACTATAACTATTCTCTGCCTAACAGATACTATATTTCAAAAGGAGACAAGCTGACTCTTTCTAAGGATTATATTTCTGCTTCTGCTGTTTCGTCGTCGGCGACAGTCAGCTCACACTTAAATAATCAGACAGTTTCGCTTAACCTTTTTAATGTTTTTCCGATAAAAACAGTTTCGGTGAAGGTTAATGAGGAAATTTACCTTTTGCCGTCCGGCAACGCCTTCGGAATTAAGATGTTTACCGACGGCGCAGTTGTTGTAGGCTTTAGCGAAATAAAATCTACAGACGGCAATTTTTATTGTCCGGGCATTGACGCAGGCATAAAGGACGGCGATATTATAACTTCGGTAAACGGCGAGGAAATCACAAGAAACGAACAGGTAGCTTTAATCATTGAAGCTTCGGGCGGTAATCCTCTTGAAATTGAGATAAAAAGAGATAATCAGACCTTTAAAACTACTCTTTATCCCGTATTATCCGAAATTGATAACACTTATAAGGGCGGTATATGGGTGCGTGACAGCGCAGCAGGCATAGGCACTATGACCTATATAGATCCAAAAACAGGCGTATTCGCAGGACTTGGACACCCTATCTTAGACGTAGACACCGGTGTAATTATGCCGATTGAATCAGGCGATGTTTGCGAGGTTGTAATAAGCAATATCTGCAAGGGTAATCCCGGTGTGCCCGGCGAGCTTCAGGGAATTTTTGCCTCCGGCGAGCCTATAGGAAACATCACCTTAAATAATCAAACCGGTATTTACGGCACTCTTTTTACCTGCCCTGCAAGCGAAGCCGATTACGTTCCTTTGGGATATAAGCAGGAGGCTCACACAGGCAGCGCTACCATTCTTTGTGATTTGGGAGGCGACGGCTGTAAGGAATACGATATTGAAATTCAGTCAATAGATTATAACGACTTGACACAAACAAAGAATATGGTTATAAAGGTGACTGATGAAAAGCTTTTGGCATTAACCGGCGGCATAGTTCAGGGTATGAGCGGAACGCCGATATTACAAGACGGCAAGCTGATAGGCGCCGTAACACATGTTTTTGTAAATAATCCCGCAAAGGGTTACGCAATTTTTGCGGAAAATATGTATTGTTATTCTAATCAGATAGGCTAAAAATATACGCTTAAATAATCTATTTCGACCTTTATTTTATTAAAAGTTTTAACTTATATCAAAACTGAGATTTAAATTAAAAATGCATATTTTTTACAATTTTTAGTAAAAACCTCTTGAAACGTATGGAAAAATATGTTAATATATCAATATAAACATATTGGAGGTTTGAGAAATGAAGAAAATTAAAGTTTTATTAGGCGATGATTCATTAAATTTTGGTGTAATTTGCAGTGAAATGCTGACAAAACAAAATTTTGATGTAAAGGTTACGGCAAAGGACGGCTTAGAGGTATATGAAGCGATAAACTCCTGGCAGCCGGATATTGTTGTGATGGAATCGTTTATGTCGCATATTGACGCTATAGGCATTATGAAATTTGCAAATCAGAGCTATGAATTTCCGCCGCTTTTTATCGTTACAAGCTCATATGACAACAGCTATGTAGAAAAGGAAATACTTCAAAACGGTGCGGCGTTTTATATGCTCAAGCCCTTTGATATAAATATTTTATGCGACAGAATATCCTCTTTGGCAGTACAACTATCCTCAAATACAAAAAGTTGCAAACAAAATACTGCCGAGGATCTTGAAATCACCGTTACCGAGGTTATCCATCAAATCGGCGTACCTGCTCACATAAAGGGTTATCATTACCTGCGTGAAGCGATAATACTCGCCATAGAGGACAGCGAAATGATAAATTCGGTCACAAAGCTTTTATATCCGACAGTAGCCAAAAAGTTTAAAACCACCTCCTCAAGAGTTGAAAGAGCTATCCGTCACGGCATTGAGGTCGCTTGGGACAGAGGTGATGTCGACACCTTAAATTCCTTTTTCGGCTTTACCATTCACAACGGCAGAGGCAAACCGACAAACTCTGAATTTATCGCTATGATTGCAGACAAGTTAAGACTTGAAATGAAAAGTAACGGCAATAGCTACGCTAAGCTTGCTTAATAATCTTCTTATAAATATTTATCCCCTCTTTTTCTTACAAAAGAGGGGAATTTTTATTCGGACTTTATTTTGTTTAAATATTTTTGGCGTGTTGCCAAGCCCCCTCTTATATGTCTTTCCTTTTTGTTTATATCCAAAACTTTTTTTACCTGAGAATATAACGAGCCGTTTACTTTTCTCAGTCTTTCGGTTACGTCCTTATGTACTGTAGACTTGCTTATACCGAATTGCTTTGCCGTGCTTCTTACGGTTGCTTTATTTTTAACTATGTATTCTCCGAGCATAATTATTCTTTCATCGATATAATTTTTGTCTTTCAAGGCAAATCCCTCCTTTAATGCAGGTATAGTCTTTATTATTACTATGCAGATAAAGGAGTGTTTTATGTTTTTGCGAAAAAATAAACGCAGCTTATATAAAAAGCTGCGTTTTTATATTATTTTAAGGTTTCAAAATACCTTTACTCAGCATACTATGTGCCGCCATAAGTATTCCGAGCTTACCCGTGTTATAGGTTATACCTCCCTGAAGCCATACCGCAAAGGGCTCTCTCAGCGGTGCGTCTGCAGAAAGCTCAATAGATGCGCCCATTGTAAATGCGCCTGCCGCCATTATAACCTTGCTTTCATACCCCGGCATATCCCAAGCCTCCGGCAAAACAAAGCTATCTACAGGCGAGCCTTTTTGTATGCCCTGACAAAAGGCGATAAGCTTATCGGCATCACCTAATTTTATGGCAGAAATGATATCGGTTCTCTTATCATTATAATTAGGATATACATCATATCCCAAAAGCTCAAATAAAGAAAGAGCGAATATGCCTGTTTTGAGTGCGCTTGCCACCACGCTCGGAGCAAAGAAAAGCCCCATAAACATACCCTTGCTCTGATTTAAGGTACAGCCTACCTCCTTACCCATACCTACAGCAGTTAAACGATAAGAACATAGCTCAATAAGTCTTGCCTTGCCTGCAATATATCCGCCTGTTTCGGCAATAGCACCGCCCGGATTTTTTATAAGCGAGCCGACTATTAAATCTGCGCCCACATTTGTAGGCTCTAACTTTTCGACAAATTCGCCATAACAGTTATCCACCAAAACAATAACCTGCTCGTTTATTTTTTTGACAAGCTCTACTACCTTTTTTATCTCGTCTATACAAAAGCTATCCCTCAGCGAATAGCCCCTTGAACGCTGAATATATACTACCTTTGCGTCAGCGCAGGCTTTTTTTATTCCCTCATAATCTATCTTGCCGTCGTCTTTTAGGCTAACCTCATCATATTTTACGCCGAAGTCCTTTAATGAGCCGTTTTTTTCGCCCCTTATGCCTATTACTTCCTCCATTGTATCATAAGGCGCACCAGTAACCGACAATAGCTTATCGCCCGGACGCAATACTCCGAAAAGCGCAACGCTCAAGGCGTGAGTTCCCGAAACAAAATTGTGCCTTACCAGTGCGTCCTCGGTACCCATAATTTTGGCGTAAACCTCGTCAAGCACTTCTCTGCCTCTGTCGCCGTAGCCGTAGCCTGTACTTCCCTTAAAATGAGCTTCGCTTACCTTACAGCTTATAAACGCAGACAAAACCTTCTGTTCGTTATATGCGCAGATTTCGTCAACTCGTTCAAATGCCTCTTTACAGCGTGCTTCGGCATTATCGGCAAGCTCTTTTAAAGTATCGTCTATCTTTATAAAATCGTCTGTCATTGTTATTACCTCTTAATTTACCGAATGTACCTTGCTTATAAGCTCTTTGAGCAAAAGGTAGGTGCTTTTAACATCGTCTTTTTTTATCACGCACGACGGCGAATGCAGATATCTGCAAGGCAAACTTACCGCCAAAGTCCTCACTCCGCCTCGACTCACATGAATAGCGCTACTGTCGTTACCGCCTGCAATCATACTCTTGGTCTGGCAGGGTATACCGATTTTTTCAGCTAAGCCAAAAGCCAAGGTATAAAGCTCTTTATCGTAAATGGTAGCCCTATCCATAAAGCTTACCACAGGGCCGTCACCTAAACTACAAACCTGTTTTTCGCCGCTTACTCCGCTTATATCGGCCGCAGTTGTAGTCTCCACTACAATCGCCATATCGGGATTTACCGAATAAGCAGCCGCTTTTGCGCCTCTTGTTCCAACTTCCTCTTGCACGGTAAACACAAAGGTGGTATCGTACATAATCTCGTTTTCCATAAGCTTTAACATCAAGGCACAGCCTACTCTGTCGTCAAGCGCCTTAGAAGCAATAAAATCCTCCGAAAGCTCTATATATTCGCTTAAAAAAGCAATACTGTCGCCTAAAGATATTTTCTTTAATGTATTTTCCTTTGAGGAAGAGCCTATGTCAATAAACATATTCTGTGTTTTTACCGATTTGCCACGTTCCTCATTAGACTGCTGGTGTACGGCTTTTGTGCCTATCACTCCGCATACGCCTGATTTATAAAATCTTACTGCTCTGCCCAAAAGCACCCTATTATCAATACCGCCTACCTCACTGCACTTTATAAGGCCGTCTGAGGTTACGTTTGTTGCAATAAGCCCCACCTCGTCCATATGAGCGCAAACCATAAGCTTCTTATCCGGTGTCTTTTTGCCCTTACAGTCTGCAATTACATTGCCGAGCGGGTCTGTTTTGTAGCTTATATTAAGCTCGTTTAATCTACCTATTATTATCTTTCTTACATTTCCCTCGTCGCCCGATATGCCGTCAGCTTGAGAAAGCATTTTTATTAACTCAAATATATCCAAAGCTAAATTTCCTCCTCTAACGACAATATAAATTTTACAATCAAATCAGATACCGCTTGGACGTCGCCTAAGTCTATAACTTCAATCGGAGTATGCATATACCTTAACGGAATCGACAAAAGCCCCGTTCTCACTCCACCTCTTGAAGTGCCGATAACGTCGGCATTTGTGCCCGTTGAGCCTGACATCACTTCAAGCTGATAAGGGATATTTTCTCTTTCGGATATTTTTATAAAGCTATCCGATATTTTTTTGTCGAGCGTCGGAGATATACCTATCATAACGCCCTTTGAGAGTTTACCGCATTTATTTTCATCTGCGTCCGGAGTATGCGCAAAGGATACGTCTACCGCTACGGCTATGTCGGGGTTTATGTTATAGCCTGCTACTTGTGCGCCCCTCTCGCCTGTTTCCTCCTCAGCAGAAAACAGCACGCTTACTCCGCAGGGCAATCTTTTATCCTTTAGCATTGATACTGCTTTTATTATGCTCGCTACACCTGCTCTGTCATCAAGTGCTTTAGCAGATATTTTATTTTCCATAAGGGTTAAAAACAAAGAGTCTATTATAACTCTGTCGCCGAGTGCGATTTTCTCTTTTGCCTTATCGGCGCTTAAACCTACATCAATCGCAATATCGTCTATTTCGGGCACCTTATCGCTGTCGCCCTCTTTTGAAAGGTGCGGCGGAATAGTGCATACTATACCTCTTTGACGCTCTTTTGAAAGGATAGTAACCTGCTGGCCTAACATAAGGCGCCTGTCAACTCCGCCGCAGGAGCCTACCTTTAAAAAGCCCTTATCGTCTATGGCGGTAACTATAAGCCCGATTTGGTCGATATGTGCGTCAAGCAGTAAGGTCATTTGGCCTTTATCGGCTTTTTTTACCGTTGCAATTACGTTATTAAAGCTATCTATCTGCACTTCTTCTACATAGGGCTTTAACATTTTTGCCGCAACGGCAGAGGCTTCACATTCAGCGCCCGAAACGCCGCTTGCATCACAAAGCTCTTTTAGTATATTAGTTAAATCCATATTTATCTCCTAAAGACTGTTTACGATATTTTTAAAGTGTATTCCACGCTGTTCAAAGTTTCTGTAAAGGTCAAAGCTCGCACTCGCAGGCGACAAGGTTACGACGTCGCCCTTATCAGCAAGCTCTCTTGCTTTATCTACTGCTTCTTCCAAGGTATCCACATTTACTATTTTAAGCTTTTTAGGATCATATCCCTCATATTCGGTTACGGCTTTTTCGATTTTTTGGGCAGTTGCACCTAATAAAATTAAAATTTTAACGTGCTCGTTTACAGGCTTTGCAAGCGGCTCATAAGGAATCTTTTTATCATATCCGCCTGCTATTACTATAAGCTTTTGCTCAAAGGAATTTAAGCCTGCAATAGTTCTTGTCGGGCTTGTTGCAATACTGTCGTTATAATATTTTACCCCGTCAAGCTCTCTTACAAACTCTATTCTGTGCTCGACGCCGCCGAAGGTTTTTGCAACCGATATAATATCGCTGTCGCTGACGCTATCGAATACTGCACAAATTGCCGTTAAGTAATTTTCCACGTTGTGCATACCGGGAAGCTTAATGTCGTTTTTATTCATAATCTTTGCAGCGACACCGTTTTTAACCCTGTAAATATCGCCCTTGCTGTCAAGATAGGTACCGTTATAAACCTTATCTTTTTTTGAAAAATGCATAAGCTTTCCTCTTATGTCCTGTGAAAAGCCGTTTGTAATTTCGTTATCAAGGTTAAGCACAGTTTTGGAAAAAGCGTTCTGATGCATAAAAATATTTGTTTTGGCTAAAACGTATTCCTCCATAGTGCCGTGAACGTCTAAGTGGTTTGGGGAAACGTTTGTGATAACCGAAACATCGGGAGCGCATTTCATTGAAATAAGCTGAAAGCTCGAAAGCTCGACAACTGCTACGTCGTCGGATTTTATCTGCTCGATTATCGGAAGCAGTGCTTTACCTATATTTCCGCCTAAGTGAACTGTCTTTCCCGAAGCTTTAAGCATCTCACTAATTAGGGTAGTGGTAGTAGTCTTGCCGTCTGAACCGGTTACCGCATAGGTCTTACAGGGGCAGAGGTCAAAAAACACTTCCATTTCCGAAGTCACAACAACGCCGTTTTTTCTTGCGTTTATAAGCACGGGGTTATTATAATACATACCCGGAGTACGAAATACCACGTCGTAATCACAAAGATTATCAAGATACTTTTCGCCGAAGCAAAACTTCACTCCCATTTTGCTTAAAGTGTCATAGCTTTCGCCCAAGTACTCTGCGTCACGCTTATCGCATACCGTAACTGATACACCTTTATTCACAAAAAGCTTTACCATATCGTAATGGCTTACGCCCATACCGATTACGGCTACTTTTTTTGTTTTTAAACATTTAAAAAAGTTAGCTGTTTTTTCACTCATAAAATATTCCCCTTGCTCTTATAATAATAAATACGTTACATTTTATTATACTACAGTATGCCTTGTGTTTGCAACGAAAAAACACGATTTTTGCCTTTAGCGGCAACAAACGTCCGCTATTGACATCTTCTTGTGACTTTGATAAAATTTTATTATAAATTAAACGACAAAAGGAGAATTTTTATGGACGATAACAATAACTTAAACCAAAACCCAACTGAGCCTAATTTAAACGAGGTTAATGATACTGTTAACGCAGCAAATGAGGCAGTTAACGAAACTGTAAACGAAGCTACCGAAGGCGTTAACGACGTTGCAAGCGGAGTGAATGAAGTTGCAGGCAACCCGGTTAATACCGTTAATTTAGGAAATGAATTTAGTATTCCTACTTATAAACCCGACAACTTTCAAAACACACAGACTACTCCGACAAATAATACTAACCCCACCGCACAACCAAACACATATTTTTCTCAACCTGCAAACAATAACTTTAACAACTTTAATAATAACCTTAATAAGTCGGTAAACAATCCGTACTACGACCCTTATATGGATACAACTCCACCGGCTGAGGAGAAAAAAGGTCTTTCTATTGCTTCTTTGGTTTTAGGTATATGCGGTATTGTATTTTCCTGCTGTGCCTGTCTGAGTATAATACTTCAGATTCTTGCAGTTATCTTCGGCTCAGTATCCTTATCTAAAAAACAAAGTGGCAAAGGTATGGCAGTAGCAGGTATTGTATTTGGTATCGTAGGCTTTATTATCACTATCGCACTTATGATTTATTCCTGGCAATCTGGAAACACCGAAGAAATTTTACAGCAATATTCTCAGTATTATAATTTTAACTAACTAAAAATTATAAACGGCAGTCGCTAAAGCGACTGCCGTTTTTTTGTTTTAAAGCTCTGTTTCTATAGTCTTACCCTCTGATAAACTTTTTTGCACATCTATTATTCTTTGGTTGGAGCTTCCCCTAAACCTTAAAGACAAGTCCCTTTTATCGAGCTCAAATCTTCCGTCAATAATATAATCGGCAAGCTTTATAAGCTCTAAAACATTTTTATCGGGTGAGCTTAACAAATCCTCAAAAAGATAGCCCGTATAAATAATTAGGCTTAACCCTTCAGCCTTTATCATTTTGCCTAATTCCACTAACGGCTCAGGCTGGCAAAAGGGCTCGCCTCCGCTAAAGGTAACTCCCGACAAAATCGGGTCTTTTTTTATTTCGGTCATTATCTTATTTATATCGCAGTCATAGCCTCCGTCAAAATCGTGACTTTGGGGATTGTGGCAACCCTCGCAGTGATGAGGACACCCTTGCGTAAATACAACAAAGCGTATGCCGTTGCCGTCAACTATAGATTCTCTTATAATTCCTGCAATTCTTACCGTCATTTTTATTATCTCCCGACTTAATTTTATAAGCAAAGCCCCACAAACTTTAGTGGGGCTTTGTTATTTTAAATGTGTTTTAAATTACTTAGATAGTTTCTTTTTCGGTAGTTAAGCTATGCTTTACTCTGTCACGTTCTTCGGCTCTTTTACCGTTGTTAAAACGGTCTACCGTACCAACCAAATAGCCTGTGATTCTTCTGATTCTCTCAAAGCCTACGCCTTGACCTACTTTTCCGTCTACAACTTCAAAATTGTTCATAATGAAACCTCCTAAATATTATTTGTAACTTTATCATTTTCTTCTAAAATATTTTCGTCGCAACATCTTACGTTCTTTTTATAGCCCTTTAGCTTTTTAAGAACTTCAACGTCTACGCCTTCGCCCTCTTTACGTCCGCATCTCGGGCAAACATTGTCGATAATTCCCGTGTATCCGCATACAGGGTCTCTGTCAACAGGGTGGTTAATTGAACCGTAGCCTATTCCTGCTTCCTTCATACAACGAATAACCGATTCAAATGCGTCAAGGTTTTTGGAAACGTCTCCGTCAAGCTCAACGTAAGAAATATGTCCGCCGTTTGTAAGGTTATGATAAGGAGCTTCAAGCTTTATCTTATCAAATGCCGAAATGTTGTAATAAACAGGGATATGGAAAGAGTTTGTATAATAATCTCTGTCTGTTACGCCCTCTATAACGCCGTATTTTTGCTTATCAATCTTTACAAAGCGTCCCGATAAGCCTTCGGCAGGAGTAGCTATAAGCGAATAGTTAAATCCTGTCTTTATTGTTTCCTGGTCAACCTTTTTTCTCATAAAGCCTATTATATCAAGACCTAAGTTTTGAGCCTCTTTAGTCTGACCGTGGTGAGAACCTATAAGTGCTACCAAGCACTCTGCAAGACCGATAAAGCCTACCGTTAAGGTACCGTGCTTTAATACCTCGCCTACCGTGTCGTCAGGCGCTAATTTATCAGAATCAATCCATACGCCCTGTCCCATAAGGAACGGATAGTTTTTAACCTTTTTGCCTGCCTGAATTTTGTATCTTTCCATAAGCTGATCACATACAAGATCCATTTGATGTTCAAGCTGTTCAAAGAAAAATTCAATATTTCCGTTTGACTTTATTGCAAGTCTCGGCAGGTTAATTGAGGTAAAGCTTAAGTTTCCTCTGCCGAATACTATTTCTCTGTCACGGTCGTAGTGGTTTCCGATAACTCTTGTACGGCAACCCATATATGCGACCTCTGTTTCAGGTCTGCCGGGAACATAGTACTGAGCGTTAAACGGTGCGTCTATAAACGAATAGTTCGGGAAAAGTCTCTTTGCAGATACTCGACACGAAAGCTTAAACAAATCGTAGTTCGGGTCTTCGGGGTTGTAGTTTACGCCCTCTTTTACCTTAAATATCTGTATCGGGAAGATAGCTGTCTCGCCGTTACCCAAGCCTGCTTCGGTTGCAAGGAGTATCGACTCTATTACAAGTCTACCCTCAGGAGATGTATCCATACCGTAGTTTAAGGAGCTAAACGGGATTTGAGCACCTGCTCTGGAGTGCATGGTGTTTAGGTTGTGTACCAATGCTTCCATAGCCTGATAGGTTACTCTGCGTGTTTCTTTAACTGTATTTTTTATAACAAGCTTTTGTATCTGTTCAGCCTGCTCTTTTGTTAAAAACTTTCTTAAACGCTTTAATTCCTTTTCGGCATAGCCATTGTCGTTTGCAAGCACAGGACCTAACTTGTCGGTTTCTTTAATGCCTATCATTATGTCGTATACGGTATGCTCTGCGTCAAAGTTTTCGTCGTTACAAACAAGCTCAAGCGCTTTTATCATATTTTCTTTATAGCGACGCTTATAGGTCTTTTTAACACCGTTTGCCATAGCGTAGTCAAAGTTAGGAATACTTTGTCCGCCGTGCTGGTCGTTTTGGTTAGACTGTATTGCGATACAAGCCAAAGCCGAATAGGTGGCAATATCGTTCGGCTGACGTAAAAAGCCGTGACCTGTGCAGAAGCCGTTTTCAAAAAGCTTGTTTAAGTCTATCTGACAACAGGTAGTGGTAAGCGTGTAGAAATCCATATCGTGAATATGAATATCGCCGTTTGCGTGCGCCTTTGAAAATCTCGGGTCGATTACAAACATTTCGTAAAACTGCTTTGCGCCCTCAGAGCCGTATTTTAACATTGTTCCCATAGCGGTGTCGCCGTCTATGTTGGCGTTTTCACGTTTTACATCGTTATCCTTAGCTTCTTTATAGGTAAGGTCCTCATAAATTTTCATAAGGCGGGTATTCATTTCCCTTACCCTTGTTCTGTTGGCTCTGTAAAGGATAAATTCCTTAGCGGTACGGGCATTGCCGTTTTCAATCAATACCTTTTCTACCGTATCTTGTACCTGCTCAACAGTTGGTATTTTTATTTCAGGGTCTTTTTCGATTGTTTCAATAACTAAATCGGCAAGCTTTTCGGCCTGCTCGTAATCAGTTCCTCCAAGTGCCTGAGCCGCCTTAAATATAGCGCTTGTTATCTTACTTTTATCAAAATCCGATTCACGTCCGTCACGTTTTAAAATTTTAGTTATCAATTTCATCTTCCCCTCGTCATACATTTTGTAGTATCTAACTTTAAGATCAACAACAATATCTTGTGTTTTTCGTTTTTATTTATTGTAGTATATAAAGCGGCTAAAGTCAATAGAATATCCTCAAAAAAAATTTTTTTGCGTTTTTTCGTTAATACTGCACAAACTAGAGAAAATCATCGAGAATTTTTAAAAATCTCGCAATTTCTTTATCCGTTTGACCTTTTAATTTTTATGGAAAATATTGAACACTATATCTTGTATGTTTGGTAAAAAATACAAATTTACTCTTTTTATAATTTACCGTCAAAAACAGTCGCCGAACACAAACTATATATAGAAAAAATAAATCATCAACCGTCTTATATATAATATAGTAGATTTGTCTTGCGTTTGTTTTTATAAGTAAGAAACGTCGGGGCGACAAAGTCGCTCCGACGTTTAATTAACAATTACAGTCCGCCTTGAAGTCGTGCAGTAATAAAAACCCGCTGTACGCAGGTGGGTGCCGCCTTTATCTACCATGCTCCCTTCTTCCCTTAAGCGTCAAGCGTTTAAGGGGAGGTCTGCAATCCGATAATCGAGATAAGCTCCCTTTAAATAATTGTTGGATTATTATAAGCTGCACTAACTAAGCAAGGCAGAGAGTATTCAAAAAATGATATGACTTTTTAATCCTGTTTACATTTATAGTATACCACAAAAATCATCTTTAACAATAGTAATTTTTGTAAGGCAAGTTTACTATATATTATTGAAGCTCACCCGAAAACTCTTCAAAGTCCTCTTCGAACATATCAGCGAGCTTTTCCAAAAACATATTGCCTATTCTGTCGTATTCGTCATCGTCGTCGATTGAAGCGAGCATTTCCTCACCGTCAACCATTTCAGACTTTAAAACAACAAGCTCGGCGTCAGATTCCAAAGCCTTTTGAGCGTCCTCATAATACGGCAAAAACGCAAAATATCTTTGGTCGTCAACCTCTATAACGTCTAAAAGCTCAAACTCCTGTTCAACGCCTTCTTCATCTACTAAAGTAAGTATATCGGGAGAGTAATCCATCTCTAATTCATCATTATTATTTTTATCGCTCATTGTAATCCTCCGTTAAAATAATTTCTCAAATTTGCAACGCATTATATTTAGTATATAGTATTTACTGATTTTTGTAAATGATTTTTTACACAAATATACCGACAATATTTATTGTATAATGTCAATAACTTTTCTTTAAAAAGTTCAAAAAAACTATTGACAAGTGATAAAGTGTATGGTATTATTTAATCAAGATAAGAAACAAGTCAAAACTAAAAGCTTATTAAGGAAAGAAGATGTTGCCAATGAACGAAGAAGTCATTTCACAGAATTTAACGGAATATCTTAGAAGTATATCCTAAACTGTATTAAAAGGATATTAAGGGAATCAGAGATTAGGTCTTCTGATATACGATATCAAAGCTTATAAGTTTATTTAAAAGTTAGGCGTGGCAGCAGTTTGGTGGCTTGGTTTATGGCGGGCCGTCAAAAAATGATGAATATATACTCGACGATTATTCGTTAAGATAGTTCGTTAAATCGAAAGGTTGCAATACCTTGTATGGTAAATGTAAAAACGGAATTTATATTTATTGTAACGAAATTGCAATGGCATTATGCTAAATAAAAAGAAAGAATGTGGTTACGCCAAAAAGTTTATGATGAGTTGCTTTTAAAGCAATAAAAAGCAAAGTATTCCTTTACAAATCGGTTATGGGAAGTAATGAAAATGTTTTAGTTTATAAGTTTATGACCTTGATTTAAAGGAGAATAACCGTGGTAATAGGTAAGGATTCTTAAATAATATGATGTTATTTAAGTCTTAGCGAAAAATCAGTCTATAAAACGAATAGATTGATACTTAAAATTAAAGGTGGATATAGTAAATAATTATATCAGGTAAAAAAAGCATCGTCTTACATAAGACAATATAAAAATTTTAAGCTTATTATAGTATTTGAGGTATTTGTTTACGACAGGTTTCCAAAGTAAAAAAGGAAAATCCACAATTATTTTAGCCGGTTTTAACGCCGTTAGAATATAAATTAAAAAGTGAATATTATTAAAAGGTTTATATCAATGTAACGATATAAAAAGAAAGGACAAAAAATTGAATACTGAAAGTGAAAAATAGAGCACGTCGGATTTTATAACAGTTTGATGTGCTCTATTTAATTTGCAAAATTTATCTTTATATGTTATACTTATTTTGTCTTTGGGGGCGTAGCTCACCTGGGAGAGCGTTTGAATGGCATTCAAAAGGTAGTCGGTTCGAGTCCGATCGTCTCCACCAAAAGAATATGTCCACACCTAAACGGTGTGGGCATATTCTTTTTTTATATCATTAAAGCCTTTTTATGCCTAATATTTTTCTGAATTTCAAATCCTCTAACAAATCAGTTAAAAATACGGTAAATTTATTGCCAAACATTTTGCGTTGATTTAAATTACAGCTATGTTACAATATTTATATAAACTTAAGAAAGGTTGTAATTATTATGAAAAAATTACTATCATCGTTGTTGTGCTTATCCATGATGTTATTGTACACAGGCAATTCGTCTAAACAGATTGACACCGATAATTCTTGTGCGAACATTGCGTCTGAAAATATAACGAATGAGTGTACGGTAAATGATGATAAGCCAACAACCTGTGACAACAATGAAATTACTGATATTGTTAAAGACATAACCGACGCCGTAAACAAAGCTAATAAAGCTCAAACGACATGTAATGACGCATCAAATGATGACAATATAAGCTGCGAGCAAGCAAGCAAAGCTTGTGACGTACAGACAAACTGTGACAGTAAATCCGAAAACGCAGAATGTAATAATAGTAGCTGTGCCCCAACCGATTGCAATAAGACCGACTGTACACAGGCAAATTGCAAGCAAAATACCTGCACTGATAATTCGTGCGATAAAAACACCTGTGCTGACAATTCCTGCGCAGTAAATTCGCAAAGTTCCTGCCCTGTAAATTCTTCTGAAAAGGCAAATACTCAAAATAACAGCTGTGCACAAAATTCTTCATCAAACAGTTGTGCCGGTAACGGTAATTCGACACAGTCAAACTCCTCTTCCCTGCTCGATTACATAAACAGTACCCTTTCTTCATATTTGGGTTCCGATAAATCTTATGTTACTATCACTCCGTCTGCCCCGCCGTCAAGTACCACATCAAACGGCACTGCTTCGTCTAATGCATCTACTGCAAAGAGTGAAGCTATGCAGGTTTTTGAAATAGTAAACAAACAGCGTACCGCAAACGGCTTACCTGCACTTACCTATCGCAATGACCTGCAAGCAGTAGCAGACTTAAGAGCAAAGGAAATAACCGTTTTATTCTCTCACACAAGACCTAACTCAACAAGCTGTTTTACAGCCGTAAGCGAAGCAGGTATCCCCTACACCGCTGTCGGCGAAAACATAGCCTACGGTCAGCAAAACGCAAACTCCGTTATGAATGCTTGGATGAATTCCTCGGGCCACAGAGCGAATATTTTATCAAATAAATTCACCGGTATGGCTGTAGGATTAACAGAAATCGGCGGCGTTAAGTATTGGGTTCAGATATTTATAAAATAGCTTTTAAGCGCTGGTAGGGGCTATCTGAGGGATAAAGTTTCTAAGGATAAAATAGCTTATCATAAGTATAGAGAAAACTATTATCACCCATTTGCTTCGAGGTAGGATTTTTACATCTTTTCCGAAAGCAGAAAAAACATATTCTATATAAAACCCCAAACACAAAATTAAAATTACAAGAGGCGTTACGTTGTTATGCAAGGAGGCTATTATGTCGCCGTGCAGCAAGGCAGTAACGCTTCTTGTATTTCCGCACCCCGGGCAGTAATAGCCCGTAACATAGTGAATAACACAAGGCGGCAAAAAATCTCCAAGCGTTATAAAAAAGTCTTTTAAAATATAAATTAAAGCCGCTAAAACAGGAATTATCAAGGCGATAACTTTTTTTCTTACAGTATCTGATTTTATCTTTCTCACCTCTTGCGCCTTATTATGCAATCGTTCTCTTGTAAGATAATTACCAGCCGAATTTTGTGCCTACATATCCGAGCAATACAAGAAGCACAAAAATGGATACGGAATATATTATTATTTTTTTAACCGACGGTTTATCGTCATTGTTTTGCGGATAAAATAACATTAAAGTGCTCCTTAAAATTTATTTTTCATTTCCTTTACGTTTTTGTTGTGAGCCTTTATACGCTCTTTATCGGTTATGCGGTATTTCATCAGAGTATTATAAACCTTATCAATGTCAACATTTGCGTCTTTATTATATTTTGGCTTTTTAAAATATTTCTTTAAAAGATTTAAGGTAATTACCGGCATACCCTTTTCGATATTAAGGTAAACGTTTTTACTTGAGAAAACCACAAGGCTGTCGATAACTACTACATAAACGCCGTCTTTTTTAAGTATATGACGCATACAGTCAATATGAGCGGCGTTTTGCTTTAAAGGATTATAGTGGCGATTCTTTTTAGTGCCTATAACCTGCGCCCAGCATTCATCTTCTGCCGAGCCGTAAATCTCGCCGTTTAGCGCTTTTGTTTCAACTACCATTATACCGAAATCACCTATAACAACATGGTCGATTTGGGTTGTTTTATCATAAAGCGGAAGATAAAGGTCGTGTATTACTCTAAAACCTTTTTTTCGACAAATTGCGTTTAGCTTTCTTGCAACGCTTTTTTCTCCACGTCTGCCGATTTTTTTATTTTTGCTTTTTTTATATTGCTGATATAAAAAATATCCTATAATTACCATTACGATTAAAATAATAACCGCTATTAAAGTTCTTAATTGTGAATCCATAAAAGCCTCCGAAAAAATTATTCTCTTTTACTATTTTAACACAACTGAATAATTTTGCAATTTATTGAACATAATATTTAATGAAAAGTTTGCAAATGCAGGCTTTTACACATTGTTGTGCTCGCAGCAGAATGATTAAAGCTAACGGGCAAAGTTATATTTCAGAAAGGTTAAGGTAAAACTGTTATGTTAGATAAAACAGCGTTAGTACTTGTAATTATCGGCGCTATCAACTGGGGTCTTATCGGCTTATTTAAGTTTGACCTTGTCGGCTGGCTGTTCGGCGGTCAGGCTGCTGTTATAAGCAGAATAATCTTCACACTTGTAGCTCTTGCAGGTATATGGTGTATTTCCCTTTTGTTCAGAAGAAACGAAGTCGTCGACTAAAAAGCACAAAGGGCAACAGCTGTAAATGTATATAGCTTTACAGAAACAAACTGCATTTAAAAGAGCAAATTAAATACCGGATTAAAACCAAAAGTTTTAATCCGGTATTTTTAATAATATTTTACCCTAAAAATTACTTATTTAAGCCTTCGACAATTTTCTTTGTATCTCTTGCAATCAAAAGCTCTTCGTTTGTAGGAATAATCCACGCTTCAATCTTAGAATCATCAGCCGAGATTTTACCCTCGCCACGATTTAGCTTTTGGTTCTTATCAAGGTCTATTTTAAGTCCGAAGAATTCCATATCAGTGCAAACTTCTTCTCTTAAGCTGTCGGAGTTTTCTCCGATACCGCCTGTAAAGACAACTGCGTCTAATCCGCCCATAGCAGCCGCAAAGGCACCGATGTATTTTTTGATTTGATATCTTAACATTCTGACTGCAATCTGTGCCGGTACGCTTCCTTCGTCAGCGGCTTTTATAAGGTCACGAGAATCGCTTGTTGTTCCCGAAAGTCCTAAAAAGCCGGATTTTTTATTGAGAAGGTCATTCATTTCATCAGGAGTTAAATTTTGATTTTTCATAATGTAAAGAACAACCGACGGGTCAACAGCACCTGAACGAGTACCCATAATAAGACCGTCTAAAGGAGTAAAGCCCATAGTAGTATCTACGCACTTACCGCCGTCAACTGCAGAAATAGATGAACCGTTGCCGAGGTGACAGGTTACAATCTTTTTAGTAGTGATGTCACTACCTGTAAGCTCAGCGTATCTTGCGGTTACAAAACGGTGTGATGTACCATGGAAGCCGTATTTTCTTATCTGATACTTTTCGTAATATTCATACGGCAAAGCGTACATATATGCTTTAGGCGGCATTGTCTGATGGAAAGCAGTATCAAAAACAACTATCTGCGGAACAGACTTATCAAGCACCTTTTGGCAAGCTTCTATAGCCTGAATATGCGCAGGATTGTGAAGCGGAGCCAAGTCGGAAATACTGCTTATAATCTTTTTAACCTCGTCTGTAACCAAAACAGATTCGGAGAAGTATTTACCGCCCTGCACGATTCTGTGACCTACAGCGGAAATCTCACTTAAATCGTCTACTACCTTACCCTCGCCTGTGGTTAAAACCTCAACAAGCTTTTCGAAGGCTTCGGTATGTGTAGGAAAATACACATCGTACTTAAACTTCTTACCGTCAGCTGTATTGTGTGTTATAGAGCTTTCGGGAGTTCCTATTCTTTCACAGTTACCTTTTGCGATAACTCCTTCGGTTGTCATATCAATAAGCTGATATTTTAACGAAGAGCTACCTGCATTGATTACAAGAATTTTCATTACATAAACCTCACATCTTAAATTTTTGTGATTACTTGACATAATACACTACAACAATATATAGTAATACATATATTAGAAAAATACAAGTCTTTTTTTCAATTTTATTTGTCTTTAAGGGGTAAAAAGCGTTGAAAATTGCAGGAATAGTTGCGGAATATAACCCGTTTCACAACGGGCATAAATATCATATTGAAGCTACAAGAAAAGCTCTCGGCGCTACGCATATTGCAGTCGTAATGAGCGGTAACTTTGTACAAAGAGGCAATCTTTCGCTTTTTTCAAAGTGGTGCAGAGCAAAGCTTGCCGTACAAAACGGCGCAGATCTTGTGATAGAACTGCCGAGTGTGTTTTCCTGTGCTCCTGCAAAGGATTTTGCCTATGCCGGCGTATATCTTTTAGATAAATTGGGTGTGCAGGTTTTAAGCTTCGGCAGTGAATGCGGCGATAAGGAGTTACTTGCTCAGACGGCGACTTTTACAAAAAAAGCAAGAGAAACCGATTATTTTAAAGCCCTTATCTCAGACGGTATCTCCTACCCTAAGGCAAGCGAGCTTGCGGTATGCGAGCATTACGGTGAAAAATATTCCAAAGTGCTTACAAGCCCCAACAATCTTTTGGGAATAGAATATATAAACGCTATAAATAAGCAAAATCTCGATTTAGAGATTTTGACTTTAAGCCGAAACGGCGTAAAGCACGACGATAGTAAAACTTCAAAAAACTTTGCGAGCGCTTCGTTTATAAGAGAAAAAATCCTTAACGGTAAAATAGATGAGGTAATAAACTTTTTACCCGAAAACGCATACAAGGAGTATTTGAGCGAAATTGCCTTAAACAAAATAAACGATATTACCTTTTTGGAGGACATTATATTTTATAAGTTAAGAACGTCCTCTATAGATTCCCTTTGTAAAACTAAATATATAACAAGCGAGCTTGCAAGCAGGCTTTTGAAGTTTGCGAAGCAAACTTCAAATCTTGAAAAGCTTATCGAACTTAGCGCCACAAGGCGCTACAGCAAGGCAAATGTCAGACGGGCTTTAATAAACACACTACTCGAAAACGAAAACGGAAAATTTGCAAAAAAACCGCAGTACGCAAGAGTGCTTGCGTTAAATGAAAAAGGTATGGAGATAATCAGGTCAGCAAAGGAAAAGAATGATTTTGTTATCTCCCCCAAGTTTGCGGATATTTATAAGACAGGCTTTTCGCAGGCAGAATATGAAGCGAAGGCTACCGACATTTACTGCTTGGCATTTAAAGATAAAGAATGTAATCTTGATTTTACAAAAACGGTTTATGTAGAAAAATAAAGTGCTGTGTTCATAAATGAACACAGCACTTTTTTAACTTATTTATTAAGCTTATCGGAAGACTTTTGTACCACGCTTTTAATATATGCGTCGCTTGCACTTATATACTCATCGATACTCACTTCATCTCTGTGAGAGTTTTTATTAAGTGCATATTCCTGGGGCTTTTTCTTTCTCATGTACATTATAAAGCCCATATATAATATTAAAATGATAACAGCCGATAAGGTAATGAGTACGCCTGTCTTTAAGCCCGGAGTTTCGTATTTAAACACTATCTCGTTATCTCCGGCCGGCGCTTTTATAGCCATAAGTCCGTTATTAACCTTTATTATTTCGGTCTTAACGCCGTTTACATAAGCGCTCCAGCCTGCTTCATACGGCACCGAATAAAATACTAAGTTTTCTTTATCAAGAACTATTTTTGAGGTGAAACTTGTTTTGTCATAGCTAAAGTAATAGCCTGCCGTTTCCCTTCTGGCTTCACAGTCTTCAAAATATGATACCTCGTTTGGTATATAAGAGCCGTCGCTTATAAGCTCGCTCATCAAATCACCGTATTTATTTATATCCTCGTCTGAAAGCAACACTGCGTGAACCATAACCTCGTCTCTTGCGCTTTCCTCAAAGGATTCAAAGGTCTGCTTAGACATATATTTATCGTAGGTAAAGCCCATAGGGATAAAATATGTGTTTTCGTAAATTGTGCAGTCGTTTTGCATATCATAGTATACAAAGCCAGGGATATACGGCTGAGCGCTGTCTGTATTGTCACAGAAGAAATATTTTACGCTGGTAATTGCAAAAGCTCCGTAACAGGTTTCATCGGGTCTTGAAGCTACTATACGCTCCGAGCCGAAAGAGTTGTAAAAGTCCATAACGGAAGTAGGAACAACTGAATGAAAACAGCGAACAGACGGCATTTTCCAGTACATCTGGGCGTTATCCTCAACCACCTTATCGGTGTTTATACGATAAAACTCATTGTCGTAAATGTGTATATTCTCTGCCCCGTTTATAAACTGATTTTTAAGCTTACCCTTATCGGGAGTATAGGTTCTGCCCAAGGACATTATGGTCCAGCCGTTTGCAAGTATAGCCACGCATAATGCTAACGTGGTTATTCTGAGAAAGTGTTTTTTATGTCTGAGCTTCTTTACCAAAAACCACGTTAAAACGGTAGACGCTGCTGCAAGCCCGATATAAAGCCACAAACGTCTCGGGAACGGTATGAGGTTGCTTATACCCCAAACGCCGTCATCATTTACGGTGGGCAAAAAGGCAAAGGAAGCAAAGAAAGCAATAACCGCTGTGCATATAATAAACGCAGACTTATAATTTATAGAAGTCTTTTCGAGTACAAGTACTGTCACAAGCGACATTATAAGCGTAGCCATATAAAACCAACGTGCATAATAACCTGAGTTAAAGCCCGAAAATGCGCTGTTTAGAATAGGTACTGCCGCCATAACGGCACACGCTAAAAGCAACTTTCTAAGCCAGTTTTTCTTAAAGTTTTTAACAAACGCCAGTACTCCTACCATACCGAATAAAGGCAAATACGCCGAAATAGACGCCCATTTACTGCTCGTTTCGGGAAAGAAATTCGGCCTTGCAGGAATATCGGGAAGCATAAATAAGCTTTGCAGTATCATTCCGTATTTTTGTGTGCTGAACAGTATAATGCCAAAGCCGCTTAGATGCTCTTCAAGACGTGGGTTTGACGACACCGCCACCACAGCAGGCAAAAGCAAAATACAGGACATCAAAACGCCTATAACCGCTTCAAAGCCCATAGCGATAAATTTTCTGACATCAAGCGAATCTCTAAAATCCTTACAGGTACACCTGATAAGGAAATAAACTACCGCAAAGATTACCTGACCGAAAAAGAAGTAATAATTTATAAGAGCCGCCGCAAATACCGCCAAAGCAAAGGTTCCTCTGCGGTTATTCATAACAAGCTCTTCCATCGCCACCAAAATAAGCGGGAAAATTATAACTGCCTCGTGGAAGTGGTTAAAGAAAATGTTATAAAGATTAAAGCCCGAAAAGGCGTACATTAAAGCGCCCAAAACCGCAAAATGAGTTTTTAAGGTAAAGCGCTTTATAAAGGCAAAGCCCGTAACAGCCGCAAGCGCAAATTTTAGCACTAAAAGAGGTGCCATTAAAAACGGCATTGCACCACTCGGGAAAAGAAGAGTAATCCAGAAAAACGGGCTTCCCAAAAGGTAAAAGGAATATGAGCCTATAAAGTTAACTCCAAGGTCGGTATACCAGTTCCAAAAAATATCGCCCGAGCGCACCGCATCGTGAACCATTTGATAAAACGGCAGTTGTTGGGCGTTAAAATCGCCGTAATAAAAAAAGTATCCCTTATCAATTATTATATACGGCAAAAACATTACCGCAGCTATAAAAAGAGCAAGAAAAAAGACGTTAAGATAATCACTTTTAAATCTAAAGCTTAACAATTTTTTTAGCTTGGTCATAAAATCCCTCTTCCTTTATTTTCAAAAACATTATATAATAAACAAAAGTACTGTTATCTTACTCGAAGAACACTTAACAATAATCTTGATAAAGGTTATTATAACATAAGCCCAAAGGCATTAGCCTTTGTCGGTGGCGATTAGCCACAGCCGTGTTTATCACGGCAGGATTATAAGTTAAAATGTTCTTAGTTAAAAATCCTTAAAGGATTTTTAGACGAAGTCTGTTTGCGCCTTTGGTGCAAACTAAACTAAGGTTATTATAACATAAACTAATAGTTTTGTGTATAAATTAAAAGCATTTATTTAAAATTGTACTGAAAGGATTTTAAGTATGGAAAATAACTTTTACTCTATGGTACTTCGTATGAAGCACGTCAACAGATGGGGGCTTATGAGAAACACCTGGAAAGAAAGTCTTTCCGAGCATACCTTAGACGTAGTGATTATATCACAAGCTCTTGCCGTTATCTCAAAAAAGCGTTTGGGTAACGACATTGACGTAAGTAGGGTTACAATGCTCGCTTTGTTCCACGATGCAAGTGAAATCATCACGGGCGACTTACCCACCACAATAAAATATTTTAACCAGGAAATTAAAACTGCATATAAAAACATCGAGCAGGAGGCTTCAAAAAAGCTTCTTAATATGTTGCCTGAGGATTTTAAGGACGAGTATGAGGACGCCTTTATTCCTAAGGAATCCGACGAATATTTATGGCGTCTTGTAAAGGGCGCAGACAGAATATCCGCCCTTATCAAGTGCATTGAGGAAGAGGACGCAGGAAACCACGAATTTATCTTAGCTAAAAAAGCGCAGTTTGAGTCGATAAAACAAATGCAAATGAAGGAAATCGACATTTTCTTAGAAGAATTTTTAGCAGGCTTTTCAAAACCGCTTGAGGAATTAAATGATTAGCTTTTGACGACTTTTGTCATTACCTACCGCAAAATTTGAATTATTATAACTAATGTGCTATAATACATTTATCATTTTTGACTTTACTTTGTTTATTTAATTTTTTCATTCGACCTTAACAGGAGGTCCATTATGAGAAACTCTATTAAAAAATTTGAACGCTCTATCATATTTTTACTTAAAATATTGATGTTCGGCTGCTTGTTTTTAGTGTTTTTCGGGCTGTTTGCAATACCAAACCACTCGCTTAGAGTTGTTTCGAGAACCTCTGCAATAACAATGCTCAGCTTTGTTGTTTTGGGAATAAGCCTTATGAGCGTTTACGGCGGTTATGCAATAGGAAAGCAAAAAAGCAAGCCGATTATGCAGTCTTTGATACTTGCTACCGTGATTACCGATTTAATCACATATTTACAGCTTTGTATAATGAATACAAACGTAAACAAGTATTCAAGACTTACCTTTGCCGACTGGGACGTACTTATTCTGGTTGTGATTGTTCAGGCGTTTATTATATATGCGTTTGTATATTTGGGCAACTTTTTTTATTTTAAAGTAAATCCTCCCGAAAACGTATGTGTAATAACCTCGTCTCAATACAGCGTCGACAAGGTTGTAAGGGTAATAAAAAAGTATAAAAAGCAGTATAAAATCACTTCGGCTATTGATTACCGTTCAAAAAAAGTTTACGACACCATACTTAAAAACAAGACGGTGTTTATATACGACGTTCCTGTACAGGAGCGAACTCACATTATCGAATTTTGTTATCAAAACGAAAAAAGCGTTTACTTTAACCCGGAAATAAACGACGTTGTTGCCTTGGGCTCAAAGCATACTATGCTCGACGACAAATCCTTTATATCCTGGAGCAAAAAAGAGCTTTCCTTAGAGCAACGATTTGCAAAGCGCCTTATGGACATTGTAATATCGTTTATCGGGCTTGTGATAACTTCGCCTGTTATGTTTATCTGCGCTATAGCCATTAAGCTAAACGATCACGGCAAGATAATATTTAAGCAAAAAAGAGCTACTATTCACGGCAGAGTATTTAGCGTATATAAATTCAGAACAATGAACGAAAACGTTGCAAACGCTTCTGCAACCGAAAATGACGAGCGCATTACAAAGGTCGGGGGCTTTTTGAGAAAAACACGTCTTGATGAGCTTCCACAGCTTATAAACATTTTAAAGGGCGATATGAGTATTGTAGGTCCTCGTCCCGAAATGATAGAAAACGTATGTATGTATACCGAAGCTCTACCGGAATTTGAATACAGGTTAAGAGTAAAGGCTGGCCTTACGGGGCTTGCGCAAATTGCAGGTAAATATAACACCTCGCCTAAGGACAAGCTTGTTTTAGACTTACTATATATAGAAAAGTATTCTGTGCTTAAAGACATAAAGCTTATGGTGCAGACCTTGACGGTATTCTTTAAAAAGGACAGTGCCGAAGGCTTTGACAAATCGCCGACCGAAACTGTGTTAATGATTAAATCGCAAGATATGGATTAAAACTTAAAATTTACAAAAAGGAATGAATATATATGCAGTATAATTTTGCAAACAGGATGGGTAACCTACAGGCGTCCGCTATAAGAGAAATTTTAAAATTCACCTCCGACCCCGAGGTTATATCTCTTGCGGCAGGTAACCCCTCATCAGAGGCTATTCCTACCGAAACAATAAGAAGCTTATCTGATAATATTTTAAATAAAACTCCTGTTTTAGCTCTGCAGTACGGCGTAACCGAAGGTTATGCACCGCTTAAGGAAAGCATTAAAAGGGTTATGTTAAGCCGTGAAAAAATCGTTCACGAAAACGACGATATAGTTATTATGTCCGGCGCACAACAGGGCGTTGAGCTTACCTGTAAGGTATTTTGTAACGAAAACGACGCCGTAATCAGCGAAAATCCAAGCTTTATAGGAAGTCTTAATGCTTTTAAATCCTATACCAAAAATGTTATCGGCGTTGATATGGACGTTGACGGAATTAAGATTGATAAGCTTGAGGAAAGCATTAAAGCTAACCCGAGTGCAAAGCTTCTTTACCTTATCCCCAACTTCCAAAACCCAACAGGCCATACAATGAGCCTTGAAAAAAGAAAGGCCGTATATGAGCTTGCAAAAAAATACGGTCTCATTATTATAGAAGATAACCCTTACGGCGACCTAAGATTTTCCGGCGAGCATATTCCGTCGATAAAATCTATGGATACAGAGGGAATCGTTGTTTACTGCGGCAGCTTTTCAAAGGTTCTCTCCCCGGGAATAAGAGTCGGTTTTGTTGTTGCAAACAGAGAAATACTGAATAAAATAGTAGTGTGCAAGCAGGTAAGCGATGTTCACACAAACCTTTTATCTCAGATGATTTGCAACGATTTCTTAAACACGGTAGACTATAGCGAGCATATTAAAAAGCTCCAGAAAATTTACAAGCACAAATGCGATACAATGCTTGATGAAATGGACGTTTGCTTTAACAAGAGCTTTAAATACGAGCGTCCCGAGGGCGGTCTTTTCGTATGGTGCGATTTGCCCGAAAATATAGATATGAACGAATTTTGCAAGTTAGCTATTAAAAATAAGGTTGCCGTTGTACCGGGCAGTGCATTTATGCCAAACGACACCTGTCACACAAACTCAATAAGATTAAACTACTCTACCCCGTCTGATGAGGATATTATTAAGGGTATCAGAATATTAGGCGAACTTACGCAAAAATTTTAGCTTATTATCGGAGGAAAACATCTTATGTCCCAAGCCCCAAACGAAAAAAAGAAAATTATATTAAGCGGTATTCAGCCGACAGGAGTGTTCACTCTCGGCAACTACATAGGAGCTATTAAAAACTGGGTAAAGCTCCAAGAGGAATATGACTGTGCATATATGATTGCAGATATGCATTCGCTCACCGTCAGACAAGACCCCAAAAAGCTTCGTGAGCAAATTTTATCTGCGTTTGCCATAGTTTTAGCCTGCGGTATAGACCCAAAAAAGAGCCTTACCTTTATGCAAAGTCACGTTCACCAGCACGCAGAGTTAAGCTGGATATTATCCTGCAACACTCAGTTCGGTGAGCTTTCAAGAATGACGCAGTTTAAGGATAAAAGCGCTAAACACGCAGACAACATAAACGCAGGCTTATTTACCTACCCGTCTTTAATGGCGGCGGATATTTTATTGTATCAGGCTGATTTAGTGCCTGTAGGCGCAGACCAAAAACAGCACCTTGAGCTTGCAAGAAACGTTGCTATACGCTTTAACAATAACTACGGCAACACCTTTACCGTACCTGACGGATATATTCCCAAAGCAGGCGCAAAGGTAATGTCGCTTAGCGACCCTACCAAAAAGATGTCAAAGTCGGACAGCAATCCAAATTCATTTATAACAATTCTCGACAAGCCCGAGGTTATAGTTAAAAAGTTTAAAAAAGCTGTTACCGATTCCGAAGCAAGTGTTCGTATGGGCGAAGGCAAAGACGGAATAAACAATCTTATTACCATTTACTCTGTAGTTACAAACAAAACCGTAGACGAAATTGAAAAGGAATTTGACTCAAAAGGCTACGGCTACTTTAAGAATGCAGTCGGCGAAGCGGTTGCCGAGCATTTAAGACCCGTAAGAGAAAATTACGAAAGACTTATAAACGACAAGGCTTATTTAACCGAAGCATATAAACGTGGAGCCGAAACAGCTTCAAAATTTGCTGACAGAACACTTCAAAAGGTTTATAAAAAAGTGGGCTTTATTGCAAAGTAAATTAAAGATTAACTCCTCCCGAAGCAGTCGGGAGGAGTTTTTTATATTATATATGCTTTGTGGAAATCAAACTTAGTTTTAAAAATCCCCCCGACGAAGTCGGGGGGGTATACTTACTCTTCATTTTTATATGGGAAAATATCATCGTGGCTTTAAAAATACCCCCCGACGAAGTCGGGGGGTATACTTACTCTTCTCTTTCATATGGGAAAACATCATCGTAGATTCAAAATACCCCCCGACGAAGTCGGGGGGATACTTACTCTTCATTTTTATATGGAAAAACATCATCGTGGCTTTGAAAATACCCCCCGACTTCGTCGGGGGGTATACTTACTCTTCATTTTTATATGGGAAAATATCATCGTAAATAAATGCGTTTATCGATTCTGCCGCCTTGTCAATATCATAAACGTAATACCAAATTCCGTCTATCATTTTGCCCTCTGCGTTGCTGTTTGCGTTAGGATAAGCGGCAAGTTCAAGCGGTATGTTACCCTTTGACATTATCATTGAGTAGCCTAGTATCTCGGAGTACTCAAGAGACGTTTCTACCAAAGGAAGCACCTGCCTTATGAGCGAAGGGTACTGCACTACGCTCATCTGCTTGCCTTTATTATAAAGTGCGCTTAATACTTCACGCTGACGGTTTGTTCTTGCGCTGTCACCGCCTGAATTGTAACGTATTCGAGTATATGTTACCGCAGTTGCGCCGTCGAGCAGGTAGGTTCCTGCTTCGGCAAAGCGTTTGTCTTTAGGCAGGCTTTGGTTCATATCAACAAGCTCGTCCTCGTCTATATAAACCTCAACGCCGCCTACCATATCTATTACCTGCGCTAACTTATGAAAGTTTATCGTCGCATAATCCCTTATATTTAAGTCAAAGTTATAGTTTAAGGTTTCTATTGCAAGCTCGGCTCCGCCGTAGGAATATGCGTGGTTTACCTTGGTCTTTTCCGAGCGTCCCGGAATTGTCAAATAGGTATCACGGGCAATAGAGGTAAGCTTTATCTTATTAAGCTCATTGTCTATTGTTAAAATCATTATCGTGTCGGAACGACCGCTGTAATCGTCAACCCTTGTATCCACACCGAAAAGCGCAATATTTACAATATCACGTTTATCCTTATCTTTGGCATTGGTAATACCTAAGGCTTCGTCCGAAAGGTCAAACTTTTTCATATTAAGTCCGCCGAAAAAGTAAAAGAAAAGTATTGTACCTATAAGCACAGGGATTAAAACAATCGCCGAAACGATAATAAGCGGTTTTTTCCATTTCTTTTTGTTTTTTACTTTTTCCTCTTTACCTATTTCTTCTTCAAGAGAAGCTTTAAATTCCTCGTTAAATTCAAATTTATCGTCTTTATTCATATTTACACCCTTTTCTTTATAAATAACCGACAAAAAATCCTAATAATCTAATTTTTTCTTGTTTCAAAACATATAACGTGCTATAATAATTTAAAGAAATATTATTGTTTTAGGTTTACTTTTTAATTTAGTTAAAGCGAATATGTGTTTTTAAACTACAGTTATATGATAACACAAAATCATAAAAAATTCTATTGTATTTTTAAAAAGGTATGTTCGTTGTCGGCTTTATAATTTAAGATAAGCTTAAAACATTTTTAAAATCCCTGTTTGTCGCTTTGGGGGTTTTACTGCTTTATTACTTAAAGCGACAGGATAGGAGATTATTATGAAAAAGTTTGTTAAAGAGTTTAAGGAATTTATCTCAAAGGGCAATGTGCTTGATATGGCTGTCGGCATCATCATCGGCGGAGCGTTTACCGCTATTGTAAGCTCACTTGTAGACGACATCATTATGCCGCTTATAGGTATTATCTGCGGCGGTATTGATTTCTCCGGACTTGCAGGTCATGTAGGAGACGCTACCATTACATACGGAAGCTTTATTCAAGCTATCATTGACTTTATCTTAGTTGCTCTTGTTATATTTATCTTCATCAAGGCTGTTAACCGCTTTAAGAAAAAGAAAGAGGAAGCTCCTGCAGAGCCTACAGCTGACATTGTTTTGCTTACCGAAATCCGTGATTTATTAAAGGGCGATAAAGAAGCAGAAGAAGAAATCGAAGAATAATTTAAAACTCAAGCTAAAAGACGGTGCGAAGCACCGTCTTTATTTTTTTATAAACATTTTGACAAATACACCCATTTATCATATAATTTAAGGTATACAATGTCTTAAAATTTTTATAATTATATCCTGAAAGGACTTGAAGTTAAATGAAAATTGAAACCCAATGCCTTCACGAAGGCTATACGCCAAAAAACGGCGAACCGAGAGTAGTACCTATAGTTCAGAGTACGACTTATACCTTTGACTCCACCGAGCATATCGCTAAGCTTTTCGATATGCCTATGGAATATATGTATTCACGCTTTGCAAATCCTACTGTAGACGCTGTAGAAAGGAAAATCGCAGCTTTGGAGGGCGGCGTCGGCGCTATGTGTACCTCCAGCGGACAGGCGGCTTCGCTTCTTTCAATATTAAACTTATGTAATGCAGGCGACAGCTTTATTTCCTGCTCTACCATATACGGCGGTACGGTAAACCTTTTTGCAGTAACCTTAAAAAAGCTCGGAATAGAGTGCATATTCATAGACTCCGACAGCTCGGAAGAGGAAATACAAAAAGCCTTTAAGCCAAACACAAAGGCTGTATTCGGCGAAACTCTCGCAAACCCTGCCTTAAAGGTACTCGACATTGAAAAAATGGCAAAAATCGCACACAAAAACAACGTACCTTTGATAATAGACAACACCTTCCCTACCCCGATTTTGTGCAGACCGTTTGAGTTCGGTGCGGACATTATAGTACACTCCACCACAAAATATATGGACGGCCACGCAGTTCAGGGCGGCGGCGTAATAGTAGACAGCGGTAATTTTGATTGGACTTGCGGTAAGTTCCCCGAATTTACCGAGCCTGACGAAAGCTATCACGGAGTTGTATACACCCGTGAGTTCGGCAATATGGCTTACATCATAAAAGCAAGAATGCAACTTATGAGAGATTTCGGCTGTTATCCTGCCGCTAATTCCGCATTTTTATTAAACTTAGGTTTGGAAACCCTGCCTGTAAGAATGAAGCAGTACTGCATTAACGCCAAAGAGGTTGCAGAGTATCTCGAAAAATCAGACAAAATAGAGTCTGTAGTTTATCCTGCACTTCAAAACTCCGATCAAAAGGCTTTGGCAGACAAATACCTGCCTGACGGTTGCAGCGGCGTTATCACCTTTACTATAAAAGGTGGCAGAGAAACTGCCGTTAAGTTTATGGACAGCTTAAAGCTTGCCTCAAACGTAGTACATGTAGCGGATATACGCACCTGTGTGCTTCACCCTGCCTCTGCTACTCACCGCCAGCTAACCGACGAACAGCTTGTTGCGGCAGGAATAAATCCCGGCCTTATAAGATTTTCAGTAGGTCTTGAAAATGTCGAGGACATTATCGAGGATATTAAACAGGCTTTAGAAAAAGTTTAAATTAGATTTTAAAAAAGCTCTGCTAAAAGCAGAGCTTTTTTAGTTTACGGGCATCTCTTGTATATAATTATAATATGTGCTATAATTATATAGCTGAGTTTCGGGGAATACTCCCTTAAACAAAGGTCTACTTAATCTCTGACACAAAGATTTTTCTGAGTGAAGGGCAAAATAAGGATTTATAGTCTTTATGCACCCTTCGGGTGCTTTTTTAATTTATTTAAAGGTCAGAGATAATTTAAAAACTGCTGATGAGGCGGATATTTTTCGGTTTCAGAAGAAAGGAAAAAGAATATGTATAATAAAAATTCATTAAAGGCAGAGGAATTTATAAATCACGAGGAAATTCTCGACACCTTGGCTTATGCCGACAAAAACAAGGATAACCTCGAACTTATCGACTCTATTATAGAAAAAGCAAAGCTTCGCAAGGGACTTTCTCATAGGGAGGCTTCGGTTTTACTTGCATGTGAGAATCCTCAAAAAATCACCGAGATTTACGATTTGGCAGAACAGATTAAAAAGGATTTTTACGGCAACCGTATTGTAATTTTTGCACCGCTTTATCTTTCAAATTACTGTGTAAACGGCTGTGTTTACTGTCCGTATCACTTAAAAAACAAACACATAGCCCGTAAAAAGCTAACCCAAGAGGAAGTTAAAAAAGAGGTTATCGCCCTGCAGGATATGGGGCACAAACGCCTTGCAATAGAAGCAGGTGAAGACCCTCAGATGAACCCGATAGAATATATTTTAGAATGTATAAACACCATTTACAGCATAAAGCATAAAAACGGCGCTATCCGCAGAGTAAACGTAAATATTGCCGCAACCACTGTCGAAAATTACCGCAAGCTAAAGGACGCCGGTATCGGCACATATATCCTTTTCCAAGAAACCTATCATAAACAAAGCTACGAAGCCTTGCACCCGACAGGTCCAAAGCACAACTACGCTTATCACACCGAGGCTATGGATCGTGCTATGGAGGGCGGAATTGACGATGTCGGCTTAGGCGTTTTGTTCGGACTTGAGCTTTACCGCTATGAATTTGCAGGACTTTTAATGCACGCCGAACATCTTGAAGCAGTTCACGGCGTAGGTCCTCACACCATAAGCGTGCCTCGCTTAAAGCGTGCAGACGACATTGACCCCGACACCTTTGACAACGGAATAAGCGACGAGATTTTTGCAAAGCTTTGTGCGCTTATAAGAATTTCCGTACCGTATACGGGAATGATTATATCCACTCGTGAAAGCAAGGAAGTTCGTGAAAAGGTAATACGCTTAGGCGTTTCGCAGATAAGCGGTGCGTCAAAAACAAGTGTGGGCGGATACTGCGAGCCTGAACCTGAGGACGAAAACTCCGAGCAATTTGACGTAAGCGACAAGCGTACTCTCGACGAGGTTGTAAGATGGCTTATGCAGATGGATTATATTCCGTCCTTCTGCACCGCCTGCTATCGTGAAGGCAGAACCGGCGACAGATTTATGAGCTTATGTAAAAGCGGTCAGATACAAAACTGCTGTCACCCGAATGCGCTTATGACCTTAAAGGAATATCTTATGGACTATGCTTCTAAAGAAACAAAAGCAATCGGTGAGGAGCTTATAAAAGCAGAGCTTAATAATATTCCGAAAGAAAAAGTCAGACAGATATGCGCAGACCACCTCGAAAAGATTGAAAACGGTATCAGAGATTTTCGTTTTTAGGAGGAAACCTTATGGGACTTAACGATACACCGTCGGCAAACCGTATTCACATAGGCTTTTTCGGCAGACGAAACGCAGGTAAGTCAAGCGTTGTAAACGCCGTAACAGGTCAAGAGCTTGCCGTAGTTTCCGACATAAAGGGAACGACTACCGACCCTGTTTTTAAGGCTATGGAGCTATTACCTATTGGCCCTGTGATGATTATTGATACTCCGGGCTTTGACGACGAGGGAGCTTTAGGCGATTTAAGAGTTAAAAAGACTCATCAGATTTTAAATAAGACCGACATAGCCGTACTTGTAGTAGACGGTACTGAAGGATTAAAAAAATGCGATAACGAGCTTATAGACCTTTTTAAAAATAAGGAAATCCCCTATCTTGTGGTTTATAATAAATCCGATTCGGAAGGCTTTATCGGCAGTAATGACGAAAGAAACATCACGGTAAGCGCCCTTCAAAAGAAAGGCATTTATGAGCTTAAGGAAAAAATAGCTTCTATAGCAAATTTGACAGAGCAGTCAAAACGCCTTATCGGTGATTTAATAAGCGAGGGCGACATTATAGTTTTAGTTGTTCCTATAGATTCTGCCGCACCTAAAGGCAGGCTCATACTTCCGCAACAGCAAACAATCAGGGATATTTTAGACTCAAATGCAGTTGCCGTTACCGTAAAGGAAACCGAGCTTAAAAGTACGCTTAAGCTTTTTGGCGAAAAAGTAAAGCTTGTTATCACCGACAGTCAGGTATTTAAAAAAGTGGCCGCCGATACGCCTGAAAATATTCCGCTTACCTCTTTTTCCATTCTTATGGCAAGGTATAAGGGTTTTTTAGACTGTGCGGTAAAAGGCGCATTTAAAATAGACTCATTAAAAGACGGCGATACCGTACTTATAGCCGAGGGGTGTACTCATCACCGCCAATGCGACGATATAGGCACGGTTAAATTGCCAAGATGGCTTAAAAATTTCACAGGCAAAAGCATTAACATAAAGACCGTTTCGGGTGTGGAATTTCCCGAGGATTTATCTGAATATGCGCTTATTATCCACTGCGGAGGCTGTATGCTAAACGAGCGTGAGGTAAAATACCGTATGAAATGCGCTATAGAGCAAAATATTCCCTTTACAAATTACGGCACCGCCATAGCATATATGCAAGGGATTTTAAAACGCAGTCTTAAGTTTTTATCGTAATTTATAAAACCTTTTTAATACGCAAACTTATTTAAAAAATAAAACCGCTTACAAACATTTGTAAGCGGTTTTTACACTTTAATTAAGCTATATATTTTTAGCTATAAGGTCGCCCATTTCACTGCAGCTTACTTCAAACTCGCCGGCTTTAGCGCTGAAAATATCCTTAGTGCGTGCACCCGATTTTAACACCGTATCGACTGCGCTTCGTATAGCTTCGGCTTCTGTCTTCATATCAAAGGAAAACTCTAGCATCATTGCCGCAGACAAAATAGTTGCTATCGGATTTGCTATATTTTTTCCTGCAATATCGGGCGCAGAGCCGTGACTCGATTCATAAATGCCCTGCGAGGTTTCGTTTAAGCTTGCAGACGATAACATTCCTATAGAGCCTGTAAGCATACTCGCCTCGTCTGAAAGTATATCGCCAAACATATTCTCGGTCAAAATCACGTCAAATTGATTAGGATTTTTTACAAGCTGCATAGCGCAGTTATCAACTAACATATCGTTTAACTCGACGTCGGGATAATCTAAGGCAACCTCGTGTACAACCTTTCTCCAAAGTCTTGAAGAGTCGAGAACATTTGCCTTATCTACGCTTGTGACTTTTTTACGGCGTTTTCTTGCCGTCGAGAATGCAACCTTTGCAATTCTTCTTATCTCGTTTTCGTTATAAACAAGGGTATCGTAAGCAGTCAAAACGCCGTCTTGCTTAAAGGTATCACGCTTGCCGAAATAAAGCCCGCCGGTAAGCTCTCTTACTATCATAACGTCAAAGCCGTCGCCCGAAACAGACGCCTTTAGAGGACAAGCGTCTTTAAGCTCGCTGTACATATATGCAGGGCGCAGGTTTGCAAACATTCCTAAACCTTTTCTTAAGGCGAGCAAAGCCTTTTCGGGTCGTATTTCGGCAGGCAGGTTATCCCACTTGGGACCGCCCACGGCGCCCATCAAAACTGCGTCAGACTGCTTTGCTTTTAAAAAATCCTCGTCGGTAAGCGGAACGGAGTGAGCGTCTATAGCTTCGCCGCCCATTAACACTCTATTATAGTTAAAGGTGTGCGAGTATTTTTCTTCGATTTTATCGAGCACCTTTATCGCTTCGGCTATTATTTCGGGGCCTATTCCGTCGCCCTTTATCAAAGCAATATTCTTTTCCACACTAACTCTCCTTTTTATCTCTTTAAGCTGTTTAACAGGCCGTTTTTTTCGATAATATCCTTTATAAAATCAGGAAACGGCTCAGCTTTATAGGTTTCGTTTTTGCTTAAATTTGTGATAATTCCGCTGTCGAAATCTATGCTTATTTCATCGCCGTTTTGTATCTTATCTACAGCCTCTTCACATTCCAAAATGGCAAGCCCTATATTTATTGCGTTGCGGTAAAAAATCCTTGCAAATGTTTTTGCAATAACGCAGGATACTCCGCTTGCCTTTATTGCTATAGGCGCATGCTCTCTTGACGAGCCGCAACCGAAATTGTTTTCGGCAACAATGATGTCGTTTTTATTGACCTTATTTACAAAGTCCTTGTCGATATCCTCCATACAATGAGATGCAAGCTCCTTTGGATCGGAGGTGTTTAAATATCTTGCAGGAATAATTACGTCGGTGTCGATATTGTTCCCGAATTTATGTGCAAAGCCTTGAGTTTTCATAATTAAGCCTCCTTTAAGTTACAGCGTATCGGGACTGCAAAGCTCGCCCTTTACAGCGCTTGCCGCCGCCGATGCAGGAGAGGTAAGATACACCTCGGATTCGGTGTGTCCCATTCTTCCCACAAAGTTACGGTTGGTGGTGGATACTGCCCTCTCGCCTGATGCCAAAACGCCCATGTGTCCGCCAAGACACGCTCCGCAGGTTGGGGTGGAAACGGCACAGCCTGCGTCTATAAAGGTTTCTATATAGCCTAAGCGTATAGCTTCCTTATATATCTGCTGAGTTGCAGGGATTATTATAGTGCGCACATTTTTAGCTACCTTTTTACCCTTTAAAATTTCTGCCGCTATAGCCAAGTCGGAAATTCTGCCGTTAGTGCAAGAGCCGATAATAACCTGGTCGATTTTTACCTTTTCACATTCCGATATCGGCTTTGCGTTTTCCGGCAAAAACGGCAGAGCCACCATAGGTTTTATCTTTGAAAGGTTTATATCTATTACCCTTTCATATTCGGCGTCAGCGTCGGGAGAGAAAATTTCAAAGCTTCTGTTTACACGGTCGTTTAAGTAATCAAGCGTTATATCGTCAACCTCGAATATACCGTTTTTAGCTCCTGCCTCAATCGCCATATTTGCAATAGAAAATCTGTCGTCTATAGTTAAATTTTTAAGTCCGTCTCCGCCAAATTCCAGCGATTTATAAAGCGCACCGTCAACCCCTATCATTCCTATAAGATAAAGAATAACGTCCTTTCCGCTGACGTATTTATTAAAGTTCCCTGTTAGGTTTACCTTAATTGCACTCGGCACCTTAAACCAAGCTTCACCTGTAGCCATACCTGCCGCCATATCGGTACTTCCCACTCCTGTGGAAAAGGCTCCTACTGCGCCGTAGGTACAGGTATGTGAATCTGCTCCGATTATACACTCACCCGAAGCGACAAGTCCCTTCTCGGGAAGCAAGGCATGCTCAATACCCATATCGCCTACGTCGAAATAATTTTTAATGTTAAACTTACCCGCAAAAGTACGGCAAACCTTACATTGTTCGGCAGATTTAATATCCTTATTCGGCGCAAAGTGGTCCATAACCAGCGCTATTTTATTTTCATCGAAAACCTTGTCAAAGCCATAGGAATAAAACTCTCTTATAGCAACGGGAGATGTAATATCGTTGCCCAAAACCATATCAAGCTTAACCTTTATAAGCTGGCCTGCCTTAACAGTATCAAGCCCTGCGTGCTTTGCAAGTATCTTTTGAGTCATAGTCATTCCCATATTTATGCCTCCGTTCACAATTTTAAAATTCAAGGTTGCTTTCTGTTTATTGCACTGATAAGCGCCATAATTGAAGCGGCGATAATATCGTCGTTTATACCTGCTCCCCAGATAACCTCATCGTAAATTTTGAGCCCTACATAAGCTATAGCCTGTGAGGTGGAGTGTTCGCTTAAAGCGTGCTCGGTATAACTTACAATGGTGTAGTTTATGTTAAGAAATTCTTTTACGGCATTACTTACTGCGTTAAGACGTCCGTTACCGGTACCTTTTATGTCTACCGTCTTTCCGTTTGCCTCAACGGTTACGATAACCGAAATATTTTCCCCTCTGGTAAAATGATAATCTATAAGTTTAATTTTGTCACCTATATTTACATAGGTTTTTTGGAAAATATCATAAATTTCGTCCGGCATTAGTTCCCTATGCTCTCTGTCCGATATGCCTTTTACTATATATCCGAAGTTTTCACGCATCTTAGCAGGCATATTGTAGCCGAATCTCGTCTCCATCAAATAGCCTATACCGCCCTTGCCCGACTGAGAGTTTATGCGGATAACGTCGCCCTCGTATTCTCTGCCTATATCCTTTGGGTCAATCGGCAGATACGGCACTGTCCACTTATTATCGGAAGTTTCTTCACGGTGTTTCATTCCCTTAGCGATTGCGTCTTGGTGAGAACCCGAAAATGCCGCAAACACAAGTTTACCCGAATATGGCTGGCGCTCGTATACCTTCATACCCGTAACATTTTCATAAAATTCAACCGTTTGAGGAATATTCTCAAAATTAAGCTTAGGATCAACGCCCTGAGAGAACATATTAAGCGCCACGGTAACTATATCTACGTTGCCGGTGCGTTCGCCGTTTCCGAAAAGCGTGCCCTCTACCCTTTGACCGCCTGCCAACAAAGCAAGCTCTGTATCTGCTACGGCGCAACCTCTGTCGTTATGGGTATGTATCGAGAGTATGACGTTATCTCTGTACTTTAAGTTTTTAGAGATATACTCTACCTGTGAAGCGTAAACGTGCGGCATTGATACCGACACGGTGACAGGCAAGTTTATTATAACAGGCTTTTTATCAGTCGGCTTAAAAATATCCAAAACTTCGTTGCAAATTTCTAAGGCAAATTCCATTTCGGTACCTGTAAAGCTTTCGGGCGAATACTCGAATCTAAGCTCACCGTCTGCGTGCTTTGCATATTCCTCTATAAGCTTTGCACCCGACACGGCTATATCTATTATTTCTTTTTTAGACTTTTTAAATACCTGCTCACGCTGTGCTACTGAGGTTGAGTTATAAAGATGCACTATCGCATGCTTAACACCCTTCAGCGCTTCAAAGGTCTTTTTTATAATATGCTCTCTGGACTGGGTTAAAACCTGAATTGTTACGTCGTCGGGGATTAAGTCTTTCTCTATAAGCGTTCTTAAAAATTCATATTCGGTATCCGAGGCGGCGGGAAAGCCGACTTCGATTTCCTTAAAGCCAAGCTTTACAAGCAGTTTAAAAAACTCCACCTTTTCCTCAAGGCTCATCGGAACAATAAGCGACTGGTTTCCGTCTCGCAAATCCACACTGCACCAAATGGGCGCAGAACTTATATAGTCCTTTTGCATCCAGCTTGTACACTGTTCGGGAGGTAAAAAATAACTCTTTTGATACTTAGTAAAATTTCTCATAAAAATCCTTCCTCAATCTTCTTTATAAATTAAAAAAACCTCCGTCTCAAAGTCCAAAGACAAAGAGACGAAGGCAATAAATTACTTCCGCGTTACCACTCTAATTAGCGTATAAAACGCTCACTCAACGATATCAACAATAATATCTGCCCTTGATAACGGCAAGGCTCGCCCGATAAGACTTAATTGCTTTAAAAGCTTTAGGCCTACTGCTATAGGGGGAGTTATTATAATAAGCCTTACTGTCTTACACCAACCGACAGCTCTCTTTGAAAGCTTTATTATTTTTTATTCCCTAATCATCGCATTTGATTTATGTTGTAAAGCTATTATAAGCCCGAGATTTTATTTTGTCAAGAATATTTTTTAAAAAAATTGCGGTCTTTAAAAATATATGATATGCTTACTAAGGTATATTTTTAAAAAAGGAGAAATGTTTTTTGGCTAAAGAATGTTGGAGGGGCGGTGCGCTTATAGCGCCTGTTGCGCCTGTTATGGTGTCGTGCGGAAGCCTTAAAAAAGCTAATGTTCTCACTGTTGCGTGGACAGGTATAACCTGTACAAATCCGCCTAAAACCTATATTTCCGTAAGACCGTCAAGATATTCCTATAATCTCATTAAAAAGTCAGGGGAATTTGTAATAAATCTGACGCCGTCACAGCTTGTGAGAACCTGCGACTTTGCAGGGGTGCGTTCGGGCAAGGATATAGATAAATTTAAAGCCTTACATCTCACCGCAGAGCCTGCAACACAAATTTCGGCGCCTATGATTAAAGAGTGCCCCGTCAGCTTGGAATGTAAGGTAACGGATATAATCCCTTTAGGCTCGCACGATATGTTTTTAGCCGATATCCTCGCCGTAAATGTGGATAAAAAATACATAAACGAAAACGGAAAGCTTAACCTAAGTAAAGCAGGTCTTTTGGCTTATGCCCACGGAGAATACTTTACCCTTGGTAAGAGAGTGGGAAGCTTCGGCTTTTCCGTAAGAAAGAAAAGAAATAAAACATCAAAAAAATAACACGCCACGCTTTTTTATGTTGTATATTTTTGTTTTATGATATATAATAATGCTTAAAGGATTTTTTATTTTTAACCACAAAAACATATTTATGTGGTAAACTATGTGTACCTTAAAAATTGCAGAATGGAGATTGTTATGAAAATTTTAAAAAGAACGCTTAGTCTTGTTTTGGCATTGGCGCTCACACTTACTTTATTTGCGGGCTGCGGTAAAAATTCCGGCTCAGACACCGCAAACCAAATCACCGTTGACGGAAAAACCATAAATGTTCCTTACGCTTTAATCGTAAACGGAAACAAGGTTTCTATGGATTTATTCAGATATTTTTATCTGACAATGAAAACAAACTATGACGGCGGCGACGAAACCGTTTGGGATGACGAGGAGTTAACCTCTCAGCTTCTTGAAGCTACCGAAAGCTATGTTGTTTCTTATGCTATTATCGAAGCTTTATGCGATGAATACGGTATAACTCTTACCGAGGATCAGCAGGCTGAAGCAGATTCATACAAGGAACAGTTTAAGACAATGTATTCCGACGAGGACGGCAAATTTGACAAAGACGCTTACAACGAATATCTTGAAAGTATGTATCTTACAGAAGGCTTATATGAACGTCTTTTGAAGTTAGAATATTTATCTGAAAACTTACAGCATCATTTATATCCCGTAGAATACAAAGACGAGGAAGTAGAAGCTAAAAAACAAGATGTTGCCGACAATTATCTAAAGGCTAAACACATTTTAGTTGAGGACGAGGCTACTGCAAACGAGGTACTCAATAAAATTGCCGAGGGTGCTTCCTTTGACGATTTAATAAGTGAATACAACACCGACGCAGGTATGGAGTCTAATCCCGATGGATATATCTTCACCGAAGGCGATATGGTAGACGCATTTTATGAGGCTGCAACAGCTCTCAGTGTAGGCGAAATAAGCGGTATAGTGCCTACTGATTATGGCTATCACATTATAATGAGAGTTGAGCTTACAGATGAAGATGTCGCTTCCACCGCAGAAGATTTAATCGCAGACGCAAAAGACTCCGAAAGCTCTGAAGAATTTACCGCTTTCCTTGAGGAGCAAATTGACTCAGCTAAGATTGAATATTCAAAATACTATGATAAATTCTCACCCAAAACCATTAAATAATTAAAAGCTAAAACCCCCGATTAAAAATCGGGGGGTTTATTTTACACAAAAAAACGTCACGGAAAATTTCCGTGACGTTTAGCTTTTATTTATCGTTTGCAAAAACGCAAAATGCCTTGTAGGTCATATATATATCTAACTTTGCGGTTATCTCAAACGGTGAATGCATTGAAAGCACAGGCACTCCGACATCTATAACGTCTACGCCTAAATTTGCAATGTATGCCGCAACGGTACCGCCGCCGCCTTGGTCTACCTTACCTAATTCGTTCATCTGCCAGATTACGTTATTTTTGTCAAACAGTCTTATTACGCTGTTTACATATTCTGCGCTTGCGTCTGAAGTGCCGCCCTTACCTCTTGAGCCGGTATATTTATTAAGGCATACGCCGTAGTTTAAAAAGGCGGCGTTGTTTTTTTCAAAGGCGTCTGAAAAGGTTGGGTCAAACGCTGCGCTTACATCGGCAGACAGACATCTTGAATTAGCGAGCACGGTTTTTTCGGATATGCCGTAAGGACGAGAAATATCTGCTATAAAATATTTAAGATACGCTGACTTTAAGCCCGTGTTGCCCTCGCTTCCGATTTCTTCTTTATCGGTAAGTACCGTAAGGAGAGTTTTTTGGGGGTTTTCACACTCAAGTGCCGCCATAAGCGCAGTATAAGCGCAAACCCTGTCGTCCTGACCGTAGGCGCCTACCATACTCGTATCAAAACCTAAGTCCTTTGCTTTAAAGGCAGGTACAAGCTCTAATTCTGCGGTTACAAAATCCTTTTCGGTAACGCCGTACTTTTCGTTTAAAAGCTTTAAAATATTAAGCTTTACCTTTTCGCTTGCGCTGTCGTCCTTAAACGGAAGCGAGCCTATTATTACGTTTAATTCCTCTCCCTTTATACCCTCGTTTAAGGTGCGTTTCATTTGATCTCCTGCAAGGTGAGGAAGCAAATCGCTTATACAAAATACAGGGTCGGTATCTGCTTCGCCTATATTTACCTTTATCTTGTCGCCGTCTTTTTTAAGGATAACTCCGTGAAGTGCAAGCGGTATTGCGGTCCACTGATACTTTTTAATTCCGCCGTAATAGTGAGTTTTTAGCATAGCAAAATCGTTTTGCTCATAAAACGGTCTTGGCTTCAAATCAAGCCTCGGAGAATCTATATGCGCGGCGCTTATGTTAACGCCGTTTTCAAGTCCTTCGTTACCTATTACCGCAAGTATCAAGGCTTTACCTCTGTTATTGTAATAAACCTTTTGACCTTGTGTATACTTTTTGCCCGCTTTAAACTCTTCAAAGCCCTTTTTAGTCGCAAGCTCTATAGAATACTCCACCGCTTCACGCTCGGTTTTACATCTGTCCAAAAAGGTTTTGTAGCCGTCGCTAAAGCTTAATGCCGAATTTATCTGATCATCAGAGAGCACTTCTCCCAAATGATCGGGCGTATAAAAAAGTTCTTCTTTTAATTTATTACCTAAGGATTTTTGTTCTTTTTCTGCTGACATAATAATCTCCGTTCTTTCTTTTTGTGTATTTTTTTAAATTACTTATAAAGCCGTAAGTAAATATTATAATATCTTGTGACCTTATAAACGTAATGATCCGTATCTTTATACGGAATAGTGTCTAAGGTTTTTCCGTCTGAGGAATAATCGGGATTTTTAACCCACTTGTTTACAACTCCTCTGCCTGCGTGATACGCCGCAAGCGCAGTTTGTGTATTATCAAATTCCTCTAAAAGATAGCTTATAAGATATACTCCGTAACGAATGTTTATTTCGGGATTATACATATCGTCGTGAGTAAACTCACCGTCGTTTAGCTTTGAATGAATCCAGTTAAACGTATCGGGAGTTATCTGCATTAAGCCCTTGGCGTCGTCTTCGGAAAGGGCGTTTTTATTAAAGCCGCTCTCGGTTTTTATTACCGCATATATAAGGTTTTCGTCAACGCCGTAGAGTGTCGAATACTTCTGTACATACTCTGAATAATCGGTGGGATATATCTTCTCAAGGCTTAGCTTTAAAACAAACCCCAAAACAGTTACGGCTATGATAAACACTAAACCCGCCTTTAAAAGCTTACCGGACTTTTTTGTCTTTTTAACCATATAAACCTACTCCGAATTTAAGTTATAAGCCACTTAGACTTTTAAAGATTTTTTGAGCTTCTGAAATAAGGTTATTTTGATCCTTGTCGTTTACAATAACATAATCGGAACGTGAGGAATAATATTCGTCGTCGTTTTGAGCGTTTATACGCCTTGTCGCCTCGGCTTCGGTAAGATTATCCCTTTTTATTATACGCTCTGCTCTTAAATTTACAGGCGATATTACGCTTATCGTTTTGTCGCAAAGCGTATCGGCGCCACTTTCAAATAATGTAGGAGCGTCGAGTATAATTATATTATAACCGCTGTCGGTTAAATCATCTATCTGACGGTTTATTTTATTAAGTATTTTAGGATACATAACGCTGTTTAGATAAATTAAGTTTTCTTCTTCGGAAAATACACGCTCGGCAAGTTTTTTGCGGTTTAGCGTTTTGTTGTCGTTTAGTATTTCCTCGCCGAAATAGGTTTTTAGCTTATCTAAAACTTCTTTTTGAGCAATAACCTCTCTGGAGATAATATCGCAGTCAATTATCGCCGCACCGCACTGTCTTAACACATCACAAAGCGTGGATTTTCCTGCGCCTGTTTGACCTGTAAGACCTACGATTAAAGGTTTTTTTGTAAGCTTTTTAACCTCAAATCCGCAAGCTCTTAAAAGCCTGTTATATACCGCCATACCCACGCCGCTTTTTTTAGGCGCTCTGGCGTAAACAACATCTAAATTTCTTTTATCTATCTCTCTTAAAGCGTCAAAAATACGGCTTGCCTGATTTGAGGAGTCGTTTTCTTTACCATAGGTTATGCACTCTTTGTCAAAAAGCGATTCCTCGCCGTCGAATACCAAAACACCTGTTTTTTCATCTGCGTTTTTTAATACATAGTCGCAAAAATCAGAAATACTGCCCTCAACCATAACAACCTTTGCATTTGGCGAATAGTGCTTATACTTCATTCCCGGAGACGATACAACTGCGTCGGTAGTCATCTTTGTGAATACTCCGTCGTCAATTTTAACGCTCGTTACAACTTCGAGCAAATCGTCTACGGTAATTTTACCCGGTCTTAAAATCTCAACGCTGTCGTTATAAACTGCGATTACGGTAGATTCTACGCCGACCTCACATTCGCCGCCGTCAATTATGCAGTCTATTTTGCCTTTTAAATCGTTATAAACGTGCTTTGCAGTTGTGGGGCTCGGCTTGCCTGACAGGTTAGCCGAGGGTGCTGCAATCGGTACCTTACACGCTTTTATAAGCTCTATCGCAACAGGGTGCGAGGGCATACGCACTGCAACCGTATCAAGCCCTGCGGTAACGCATCTGGGGATTTTATCGCTTTTCGGGAGTACCATAGTAAGAGGTCCGCCCCAAAATTTCTTACCTAAAGCTAAGGCTGTTTCGGAAACTTTTGAAGTTATATCCTTTAGCATATCCATATCGCAGATATGAACTATAAGGGGGTTGTCCTGAGGTCTGCCCTTTGCTTTAAAAATCTTTTCTATAGCGTCAACGTCAAAGGCGTTAGCCGCAAGCCCGTACACCGTTTCGGTGGGGATTCCCACAACCTCGCCCGACAAAATTAAGTCCTTTGCGTACTCTATATTTTTCTTTTCGGGAGTTAAAATTTTTGTGTCTTTCATCTCAACTCATATCCTATTCGGGAAAAGTTATTTTTATTCGTCTGCGGTCGCTGCAAGCTTTAACGCCTGATCGGCAGTTATGAGTGCGTCTATTATCTCGTCAAGAGAACCGTTTAAAACCTCTTCGAGCTTATAAAGTGTAAGTCCTATTCTGTGGTCGGTGAGCCTGCCCTGAGGATAGTTATAGGTCCTTATACGCTCGGAACGGTCGCCCGAACCTACCTGTGCTTTTCTTTCTGAGGCTATTTGAGCATTTTGCTTTTGCTGTTCTGCTTCAAAAAGACGTGAGCGCAAAACCTTCATAGCCTTATCCTTGTTTTTAAACTGGCTTCTCTCGTCCTGACATTCTACCACAAGTCCCGTAGGCTTATGGATAATTCTTATTGCACTTTCGGTTTTGTTTATGTGCTGACCGCCTGCTCCGCTTGCACGGAAGGTATCTATCTGTAAATCGGCAGGGTTTATTTCAATCTCAACGTCCTCTACTTCGGGAAGCACTGCAACTGTTACGGTAGAGGTATGGATTCTGCCCGAGGTTTCGGTTTCGGGCACACGCTGAACTCTGTGTACTCCGCTTTCAAATTTAAGCCTTGAATATGCTCCGTCGCCCTCTATGCTGAAGCTTACTTCCTTTATGCCTCCGAGCTCGGTGGCGTTCATATTGATAACCTCTGCCTTCCAGCCTCTTGCTTCGGCGTACATATTGTACATTCTAAAAAGCGAATTTGCAAAAAGTGCCGCTTCCTCGCCGCCTGCTCCGCCTCTTATTTCTACGATTACGTTTTTGTCATCATTAGGGTCTCTCGGAAGCAGTAATATCTTTAATTCCTCGCTTATCGAGGCCATCTTTTCTTTATTTTCGTCGTATTCTTCCTGTACGATTTCTTTAAAGTCCTTTTCAAGTCCGCCGTCCTCAAGCATAGTTTTTGCTTCTTCAAACGCCGTTTTTGCGGTCTTATATTCCTTATATTTCTCAACGATAGGAGTTAAGTTTTTGTACTCCTTCATTAAATCACGATACATATTATTATCGGAAATAACCTCAGGGTCCATTAACTTTTTATTTATTTCTTCATATCTTTGTTCGGTTAACTCAAGTTTATCAAACATATTGCACCTTCTAATTTTATTTTGATTTTTATTTTTAAGTTTATTTTAGCTACAAATCGCCGTGTATGATTTCCTTTATGTTTTTTTCAATCTTAGCTCTGGGCACCATAACTTCTCTGCCGCATTTTACGCACTTTATTTTAAAGTCCATACCCACACGCAAAACCTTAAAAAGATGTTCTCCGCAAGGGTGAGGCTTTTTTAGTCTAAGTGTATCTCCGACATCTACCTTCACAAAAACACCCTCCAAGCTAAAATCGTAAGCTATTAAAATTACTCATTTGTAATAACTTCAATAAAAATTGTTATAACATAAACCAAAAGGCGCAAGCCTTTGTCGGTGGCGACAGCCACAGCCGTGTTTATCACGGCAGGTTTATAAGTTAAAATGTTCTTAGATAAAATCCGTAAGGATTTTTTAAGCTCAAGCTTGTCGGCGCCAAAGGCGCAGACTAAACTAAGGTTATTATAACATATTTTCCCCATTTATATCAATGATTTTTACCTTTTAAGGAAAAAAGCGTAAAATGCTTTAGCCGCTTAAAAAGCCGTACATATCCTTTAGATACATACGGCTTTTTATTTTAATTTGTATTTCTACCCATTTCCACCATTTCCTTGGCGTTTTGGAGCATAAGCTCGGTTACGGTATCGGTGCTCATTATTCTGGCAACCTCGTGTATTTTTTGCTCTTCATCAAGCTTAATTGCCTTAGTATATGTTTTGTCCTCAATCGTTTCCTTTTTAAGTAACATATTGTTGTCTGCAAGCGCTGCAATCTGCGCCGAATGGGTAACGCACAAGACCTGTCTGCCCTTTGATACGCCCTTTAGCTTCAGCCCTATTTTTTGTGCCGAGCTTCCGCTGACGCCTGTGTCAATCTCGTCAAAGATAAGCGTGTCTATATCGTCCTTTTGCGCAAGCACACTCTTTATTGCAAGCATTATCCTTGAAAGCTCGCCTCCCGAAGCTATCTTGCCGATACTCTTAGGCGGCTCGCCTTTATTGGTGGAGAATAAAAACTCCACCTCGTCACAGCCTTTTTTGCTATAGCGTGTATTATTTATGCTAACACTTAACTGTATATTTGGCATATCCAAAAACTTTAGCTCGTCTGCGACCTGCTTAGAAAAATTCTGTGCGCCTACCTTGCGGCTTACGGTGAGCTTTTTGGCAGTTTCAACGACATTATTTTTCTGAACGTCCATAAGGCTTAAAAGCTCTTTTTGGCGTTTTTCGGAAAGCTTTATTTCATCAAGCTGATTTTTACTTTGTTCGCAATATTCGAGTACATCCTCTATACTGTTTCCGTACTTGCGCTTTAGCTTATTTATGCTGTCAAGGCGCTCGGTCATTTGCTCGAGTTCATTTTTATCGTAATAAAAATTATCCATAAAAGCGGATATTCTCGTTTTTATATCGTCAAGCTCATACTCTGCCGACTCAAGCCTTTCGGAAACATCGGCAAGGGTTTTATTAAACTCGCTTACCTCGCTTACGTTTCTTGCGGCTTCGTTTACAAGGTCTACTGCACCGTCCGACGCAAAGCCTGCTAAGCTATTATACGCCTTTTTAAGATTTTGCATTATTTTTTCGGCGTTGCGGCAGGATTTTATCTTCGTTTGTAATGCTATATCCTCGTCCTTTTGTAAATTAAGCTGTGAAATCTCGTTAATTTCATAAGTTAGAAGGTCTATTTTTCGCTTCTTTTCGTCTTCGTCAAGGCTTACTTTTTTATACTCGTTTTTAAGCGCAACGTATTTATCGTATTCGGCGTTATATCTTAAAAAAACAGCCTTGTTTTCAGCAAACAAATCCAAAATATCAATGTGATTTTCGCTGTTTAAAAGCACCTGATTATCGTGCTGGCCGTGAATATTTACAAGCCTTGCGCCAATCTCACGCAGAGTACTTATCATAACGGGCTTATCCATTATTCTGGCGCTGCTTCTGCCGTCGGAATATATTTCACGCTTAAAGATAAGTGAATTTTCCTCACTTTCAAAGCCGTAACGGTTTATAAGCTTTTCTATCTGCGGGGTAATGTTTTGCACCTTAGCGTATACAACCGCTTTTTTTGCGCCCGTGCGAACTATTTCCTTTGAGGAACGCTGACCTAAGACTAAGTTTATAGCGTCAATAAGTATGGATTTACCTGCGCCGGTTTCACCTGTAAATACGGTAAGCCCGGTGTCTAAGCTAATATTCATTTTTTCGATAACTGCAAAGTTTTCAATATAAAGCTCGCTTAACACAAGTATCACCTTTATTTCAGTAAATTCTTTAAGCTTTCCACCAACGCTTCTGCCCCGGATTGTGTTTTTAATAACACAAATATGGTGTCGTCACCTGCAATCGAGCCGACTACCGACTCTATATTCATATTGTCAAAGGCGGCGCAGGCGGCGTTTGCCATACCTGCTCTGCACTTTATGACAACCGTATTCATCGCAAAATCCACCGACATTACGGCGTTTGCAAAAAGCTCCTTATTTCTTGTATCGTCGCCCGAAGCTAAAGTGAGTTTAGGCGAATGATATTTATACTGACCGTCATCGGTCATTATCTTTATAAGCCCTAACTTTTTTATATCCCTTGATACCGTAGCCTGAGTGACATTAAAGCCTTCCTCTTTAAGCCTTTCTAAAAGCTTTTCTTGAGTAGCTATATCATCGGTGGAGATAATCTTTATTATTTTTTCTTGCCTTGTTTGTTTCATATTCTTCTCCTTTGGGCTACAGCTTAGCTCTTACAAGGAATTTTTCGTTTATCAGCTGATAAAACGGCTTGTCGTGCAGGTTAATCATCTTAACGTATTTATCGCTCTTTTTTATTACAAGCTTGTCGTTTTGATTTACTTTTATTGCCGGCTCACCGTCAGCTATAAGGTAAACGTCCTGCGTTTCGTCACAATCCACCTTTACGGTAAGCTCCTTATCTGCTGAGAATATCATAGTTCTTGCAAAAAGCGAATGAGGGCAAATTGCAGTAATCATAATGCTGTCTAAGATAGGGTCTACTATCGGTCCGCCGGTCGAAAGCGTGTAAGCGGTAGAGCCTGTAGGCGTCGCAAAAATCATACCGTCTGCTCTGGTTTGAGTTACCTGGCGCTCGTTACAGTAAACTGCCAAATCTATTATCCTGGACCTTGTGCCCTTACATACCGTAACGTCGTTTAGCGCATATCGAATCTCTTGTTTGCCGTTTGAAGTAAGCAGTGCTTCGAGCATCATTCGGTTTTCGATTTTAAAATCATTCTCGGTAAGCTTTCTTAAAAGGCTTAAATCCGACACCTCAACACCTGCTAAAAATCCGAGCCTGCCTGCGTTTACGCCTAAAAGGGGTATGTCGTATTCTACTGCGTGTTTTGCGGCGTCTATTATTGTTCCGTCGCCACCTATTGCAATAATAATATCTGCTATAGCTATAAGCTTATCAAAGTCGCCGTAGTTTACAAAATCAAGCGACACCTTATCCTTATTTTCACAAGACATAAGTATATCTGCTCCGTACCCGTTTAGGTGATTGCACACCTGTAAGGTACAGCTCACTGCATTCGGCTTATCGAAATTCGGCATAACAAAAATATTCATCATTATACTCCCTTATGTTAAATGAAATAAACTCAGTGTAAGTCTAACTCCTCGTGAGATAATTTTACTGCCATATCTGTTTGAGTTATATCCACGCTTTCTTCCTTATCAGTCTTTTTGAGGTAAAAAAGATACTCTATGTTGCCTTCGGGGCCTTTTATAGGTGAAAAGGTTATCCCCTTTACACAAAGTCCTAATGAAATGCAAAACTCATATATCTTACGGCAAACCTCCAAGTGAATTTCGGGCTCTCTTACCACGCCTTTTTTGCCTACCTTGCCCTTGCCTGCTTCAAACTGCGGTTTGACAAGACATACTATCTCACCGTCGGGCTTTAACCATTCATATATAACAGGCAACACCAGCGTTAATGAAATAAAAGACACGTCAATCGACGCAAAGTCAATGTCGTCGGGGACCTCTTGCCTTGTGATATATCTTATATTTGTACGCTCTAAATTTATAACTCTGCTGTCGTTTCTTAAGCTCCACGCAAGCTGACCGTAGCCCACATCTACAGCATATACCTTTTCGGCGTTATTTTTAAGCATACAGTCGGTAAAACCGCCTGTTGACGCACCTATATCCATACATATTTTATCTTTGAGGTCAAAGCCGTACTTTTCCATAGCCTTCTCAAGCTTTAACCCGCCTCGGCTGACATATTTTAATACGTTGCCTCTTACTTCTATAACGGCGTCTTTTTTTACGGTCATACCTGCTTTGTCGCATTTATCATTATCTACAAAGACCACGCCTGCCATAATAAGTGCCTTTGCCTTTTCCCTGCTCGGCGCAAAGCCCATTTGGGTAAGCGCTGTGTCAAGCCTTATTTTTTCTGACTTTTGACTCATACTTTATCACTTTCTGTGCCGTTTAAAACACGCTTCATTCCTTCGACGTCTAAGTTATATTCGCCAAGGCTTTCGTTTACCGTACCCTGTTTTACAAACTCGTTATCAATCGCCGTTATCTTAAAGCTTCCTCTAAAGCCTCTTTCGTAAAGAGACATAAGCATCTGCGAGGCTATACCGCCTTTTTTCATACCCTCCTCAAAGAAATATATCTCGTCATATTTCATAGCTATATCCAACGCTTCTTCGGGTATCGGCATAATCTGCAAAAGCTTTAATATGGATATTTTTTCTCCTAAAGCTTCAAGCTCGCTTCTTGCGGTGTATGCGTTATCGGTAATTCTTCCGTAGGTGATTATAAGCTTTTTGGAGTCTGAAGCTTCATAAGCAAAGTCCTCGTTTTTTAAGCAGACTAAGTTATGGCTAAGCTTTTGACTTCCTCTCGGGTATCTTACCGCAACTATGCCCTTTTTATCATATATTGCCCTTTTTAGCGACGCCTCAAGCTCCAAATAGCTCTCGGGCGAGAATATCGTTACATTAGGTATATTACTCAAAAACGAAACGTCAAAAACACCCTGATGAGTTTCGCCGTCGTCGCCGACAATACCTGCTCGGTCAACCGCCAAAATGATGTGCTGATTTTCAATGGCACAGTCGTGTATTATCTGGTCATAGCCCCTTTGCAAAAACGAGGAATACACCGCAAAAACAGGTATAAAGCCCTGACTTGCAAGACCTGCGCAGAAGGTTATTGCGTGCTGTTCGGCGATACCTACGTCAAAAAAGCGCTTTTTGTGTTTTGCATTAAAATATTGCAGTCCTGTGCCGAATTTCATAGCAGCGGTAACTGCGCAGATTTTTTTATCATTATCCGCCAAAGCGCAAAGTGCCTTACCGAAAGCGGTGGAAAAGCTGTCCTTTGCCGCTATGTCGGGGTTTCCGGTTTCAACATCAAACTGACACACGCCGTGATATGCGCCCGGATTTTTTTCGGCAAACTGATAGCCCTTGCCCTTTTTAGTGTCAACATGTACTACTACCGGACCTTTTTTGCTCTTAGCTGTTCTTAATACCTCCAGCAAATCGGATATGTTGTGTCCGTCAACAGGGCCTAAATAATCAAAGCCCATTTCCTCAAAAAAGGTAGGATACATATTTTCGTAAGAGGAGCTATATACCTTTTGCCTTAAAGCGTCCTTTGACGAGGATATAACACGCTTTATAGGTTTACCCAAAACGGGAACCTTATCAAGCTTTGAATTTACGTTTTCCTTTAATTTATGATATCCCTGCTTTGAGCGTATATTTGAAAGATACTTTGCCATTGCGCCGACATTTTTCGATATCGACATATCGTTGTGGTTGAGTATTACGATAATGTTTTCTTCGCTTCTGCCTGCGTTATTTATCGCTTCATACACCATACCGCCGGTAAACGAGCCGTCGCCTATTACGCAGACAACATATCTGCCGTTTTTGTTTAAGGTGTTTGCCACCGCTATGCCGTAGCCTGCGGAAATGGAGTTTGAGCTGTGTCCGCCGATAAAGGCATCGTGTTCGCTTTCGCTTGAACGTGGAAAGCCCGCTATTCCGTCCTTCTGACGCAGGGTATTAAACTTATCCTTTCGTCCTGTCAAAATTTTATGAGTATAGCTTTGATGCCCTACATCCCACAGTATTTTATCCTTAGACGAGTCAAAAACCTTGTGGATTGCAACGGTAAGCTCAACGGTACCGAGATTAGACGCTAAATGTCCGCCTGTTTTTGAAATGGCTTCAATTAAAAATTTTCTTATCTCCTCGGATAATTCTTCAAGCTTACTTACGTCAAGCTTATCCAAGTCCTCCGGATAATTTACGTTATCTAAAATTTTGTATTCACTCATAAAAATCACCATTTGTCAAGGATTTTTACAGTATCTTGTATCTTCCTTGTTTTTAGCTACTTGTTTCTTTTAAGAAGCGTTTTGGTAAGCTCCTTTAAAAATTCGCTGCCCTCATATTTGTCGAGTATTGAGAGCGCTTTATTTGTGTACTGTTCTGCTTTTTTATGGGCACTTTCAAGCCCAAACAGGCTTACATAGGTAGTCTTGTCGTTTTGCTCGTCGCTTCCTATCGGTTTGCCGAGCTGTTTTTCGTCGCCTACGACATCTAAAATATCGTCTATAACCTGAAAGGCAAGCCCTAAATATTCACCATATTCCGACGCATTTTTGACATTTTCCTCGTCAGCATCGGCACACACAGCACCCATACAACAAGCCGACCTTATCAGCGCAGATGTCTTTAAGCTGTGCATTTTTGAAAGAGTGTCAGCGTCGATTTTTTTGCCCTCGGACGCAAGGTCAATTACCTGACCGCCTATCATTCCCTCTGTACCTGCAAGCGAGGATAAAATGCCTATCGCCTTTGTCGCCACGCTTTTTTTGGTATCGCTTAAAGCTATGACCTCACACGCCTTTAAAATCAGTGCGTCGCCTGCAAGAAGCGCTGTCGCTTCGTCAAACGCCTTATGGCAGGAGGGCTTTCCTCTACGCAAATCATCGTCATCCATACACGGTAAATCGTCGTGTATAAGCGACGAACAATGTATCATTTCGACAGCGCAGGCACACGCAAGTGCTCCCTTTTTATTACCGCCGTTTAATCTGCAAAATTCCATTGTGAGCACAGGGCGTATTCTCTTGCCTGCGTTCATAACCGAATATCGCATAGCTTCTATTACCTTACCGTAATCGGAATCTGTAACCTGTAAATATTTATCGAGTGCTTCATTTACTAAATCTATATCGCTTTTGAGTGTTTGTTCAAAGCTACTCACCTTGCTTTTCCTCCTTTAGCTCGGTAATTTTAAGCTTTGCACTTTCAAGCTTTTTATTGCAAAAACGCACGTTTTCTATTCCCTTTTCGTAAAGCTTCATTGATTTATTTAAATCTGCCTCACCGCTTTCAAGCTGTGTGACAATCTCCTCTAAATCCTTTAGAGCGTTTTCAAATGTTTTTTCAGCCACTTTACTTTCCTCCAGTTAAAGAGTTTTAGCCTTTACGGCTTCTACAATGCTTAATGCCTCGCCGTCGGGCAACACGGTTTTTATGGTATCTCCCGGCGATATATCCTTTAGCGAGGTTAAAAGCTCGCTTTGGTTTTTATATGTAAGAGAATATCCTCTTGTAAGCACCTTCATCGGACTTAACGCTTCGAGCGTGGACAAAAGCCTTAAATATTCGCTTGTCTTTTGTTCTAAAAGTACGTTTGCCGCTGTATCCAAACGTTTTGTAAGCGAGGTTAATTTCTCCTCTTTTGCCGTTAAGGCTTTTTTAGGCGAAGATAATTTTAACCTCTCGGAAAAGTTAAAAACACTTTCCTTAAAGCGTGTAAGAGTTGCGGTGAGCATACTGTCTATCGCAGAGCTATAGTTTACAACCAGGGATTTTATCTCGCTTATATCCATAGTACAAAGCTCTGCCGCCGCAGAAGGCGTAGGCGCTCTTAAATCCGCCGCAAAATCGGCGATGGTAAAATCAATTTCATGCCCGACCGCACTTATAACAGGTATAGTGCAGTTATAAATCTCCCTTGCCAGAGCCTCGCCGTTAAAGCACCACAAATCCTCTAACGATCCGCCGCCTCTGCCGACTATGAGTACATCTATATCGCCTGCGCTTTGCGCCAGCCTTATTCCCTTGCAGATGCTTTCCTCGGCTAAATCACCCTGAACCAAGGCAGGTATGACCACTATTTCGCCTATGGGGTAACGGCGTGACAGCACATTTATAATGTCCTTTAGCGCTGCGCCTGTTTTTGAGGTGACAACGCCTATTTTTTTAGGCATTGCAGGTATCGGCTTTTTATGCGATATGTCAAAAAGTCCCTCTGCCTGAAGGCGCATCTGAAGCTTATTAAAGGCAAGGTGCAAAGCGCCTATGCCGTCGGGCTCTAATTTTCTGCAATAAAGCTGAAAAACACCGTCACGCTCAAACACCTTTATATCGCCCGTCACCAAAAGACTCATTCCGTTTTCTACCTCAAACGGCACCTTAGACGCATAGGAGTTAAACATTATGCATTTTATCGAACAGTTTTTATCCTTTAGGGAAAAATAAAAATGCCCCGATTTTATATGATTTGTAAAATTTGAAACCTCGCCCTTTACGCAGATATTTCTCAAATAATCGTTATTATCTATAAGGGATTTTACATAGCTGTTAACTAAGGAAACCGTCAATATATCATTAGGCAATATTTTTGCAGTCCTTTCGTTAATTTTTGCGCTTTAGAGAGAATACAGGCTTATTTTTTTCTGCTTCTGGAATATGAGCCCAAAACGCCGTTTATAAAGTTTACATCGTCCTTTAAGGTGTAGCTTTGGGCGATTTTTACCGCCTCGCTTACGGCTATTTCGTCGCTTATATCGTCGCAGTAGGTCATCTCGTATACCGCCACACGCAAAACCGCAAGAGAAACCTTTGAAATGCGGTTAATGCTCCAGTTTTTAAGATAACGCTTTATAATTTCGTCTATTTCATCTTTGTGTAAGATTATGCCCTCAAACATCTGCTCTGCCGCATCGTTTATTTCAAAGCTCTCACATTCCACAGCGGTTTTTATGAGCTGCTCGGTAGATTCGTTTGTAAAAATTTCTTCAAAGGTAAGTATAAATACCGCTTCCCTCATCTGATGTCGTGTCAATGAAAATCACCTCTTTAATTTAAACTTCTCTTTGTTTAAATTTTTATAAAAAGTCGTATAAAACAAGACAAAACTAACCCTCCTTGAATTAAAAGAGAGTTAGTTTTTTAAAAGGTTAGTCTGTTACCTTAATATCCTTAATATACACATTTACCTTTGAAACCGCTATTCCGCACATATTTTGGACGGTTTCTTTTATGCTTTGCTGTACCTTTTCGGCTACTGTTTTTATTTTATAGCCCATTTTAAGCACAACATAAACGTCTATTATACAAACGCCGGAGTCAAAGTTTATGGCTATTCCCTTATTACCTTGGGATTTTATCACAAGATTTTTTAGCTTTGCAGGCGCAGGTGCCAAGCTGTCGACGCCCTCCACCTCGCTAACAACCGTTTCGGCAATTTTTTCTATAACCTCATCTGAGATTTTTAAGATTCCGTTTTCTCTTTTTGAAGTTCCTTCCATTATTACGCTACCTCCGTTTTTAAGGATAAGTATTTTTTCAATATCCATTTACTGCGTGCCGCTAATAAGCCGCAGATTATAGCCTTTAACAAAGCTATTATACCATAAAAATCGCAAGGTAACAACTATTTTACTTCAACTATAGAAATATTTTCTGCTTTTATGTCCTGCTCGGATAATATTATGTTTTTAATTTGAGCTGCGTTTTGTGCGTCGAGCCCGTCTGTTTTAACCACAACATTTGCGCTCTCCCCGCTTAAATATACCACACATTCGCTGTAGCCCTTTGCCTTAATTAAATTTTCTATTTTGTTTTCCGATTCAATTTGAGCCGATATTTCAAGTATCTTTGCGCTTGCGTCGGCATATTCCTCGCTGGTGGAGTCAACGCTTGCAAGCACGTTATTTATCGTTTCTATTGCTTCGTCACGGGAACGTTCACGTTCTAAGCTTACCTGTGTAAAATATTCGTCGTCGCTTTGAGTTTGAGTATTTACAAGCTTAGCGTCGCCATAGTTTGCGGTTTCTTTGGTTTCGGTTACGTTCTGGGCTTCATTTACAGCGTCTAAGGTGAGGGTATTATTATTTGCGTAAGCCCAGTTTACATATATCGCACCTCCCAAAATCACCATAAGTGCCGCTACCACAATTTGTTTTTTACCTATTATAAAATTAGCTTTCATAACTATCTGCCTCCGTTTTGTTTATTTTCAAGCTTTGTTACACATACTTTCGCCGAGCTTATATCAAACACGGTCGTAACTGCGCCGATAACCCTTTTTTGTACATTTATATCATCACCGCCCTCACACACAACCACCACGCCTGACACCTTTGGAAATTCGGTGGATTTTAAAAGCGCATTGGTCTTACCCGAATTATCCTTTATAAGCACCAGCTGTTGTTCATAACTTGTATTTTGTCCCGAGTCTGAAGAGTCATTTGTTTTTTTAATATCAGACTGGTATATGTTTTGCCCTGTGTCGTCTATCGTGAGCATTACCTTTACCTCGCCCACGCCGTATATATCTTTTAAAATATCGGTTAGTCGGTTTTCCATTGAAAGTGTATATTCTTCCCTGTCTAATATAACTTCCTCGCTCACCGCCGCTTTTTGAGTATCTTTATTGTCAGAGTCAAAAAACACCGACATCAAAATCAAAAGTATAAATATAAAGCCTAACGCCACTATTATTTTTCTTTTTTTATTATCTGCGGCAAGCTTTTTTATAAATGAGGAAAAAATGCTTTTAGTCATTCCCATAAAACTTCTCCTAATACTTAAACGTTATATTACTTTCACCCAGATTTTCTTTTATTACGGCTTTTATTTTGTCCTCTTTTTGTATGTAAGTTTCAGGCAAAGTGATAACCACTTCACTAATATCTATGCTGTTTTGAGCGGTAATATTAACCGAAACGGTAATTTTATTTACATAATACCCCTCGTCCTTTAAGAGATTTTTTAACTGTGAAGCGATATACTGCTCGGTTAGGTTCTTTGTTTTTTCATTAAACCCCGCAGAAAGCGCAGTGTCCTCATAAGCATATTCCTTATAGCTGTCCGAAACATCAAAGCTAAAATCAGCGTTTACAAAGGGCGTCACAAGGCTTATTAGGAAAAATACGCTCAAAGTAAGCTTCATAGTCTTTTCCATACGGTCTGTCGGCACGAGCATAGAAAAAATACCTGTCACAATCAGTATTATGCTCACCGAAAAACCAATTTCCTTTATTCCGTCCATCATACGCTTGACCCCACTGCCATAATAAGAGCCACCGATATTATAATCATTATCCCGAAGCAAATTACAAAGCTCATCAGTATCGACATAACAAAGGCGGTGGATTCTAAGAGTGCAGACGTCTTTTTAACGTCTAAAACCTCGCTCACACATTGTGCCGCACTTAAAGAAAGCTTCATAAGCCCTATAGATATAACGCTCGGCAGAAAGGTCAAAAGCACCGCCAATATCCCGAAACCGCCCACCGCAGATTTTATAAGCCCCAAGCTGCCGTTTACTACGCCCAAAGCGTCGCTTAACGCACTTCCCACTATGGGGACAAAGGAGCTTATTAAAAATTTACCTGTCTTGGCGGTTAAGCTGTCTGCAGAGGATGACACAAAGCTTTTTACTGTAAGCAAGCCCACAAACACCGACATACAAAAGCCCATAGTCCACATCATAAACTTTTTTATACCCTTAGCGACCGAAGAAATGTTTACGGTGTCGTTTACTGCTCCCGAAAGGCAAAGCGCTAAATACACGCTGATAAGAGGCACTAAAAAGCCCGTGGCAACAAGGGTCATAAGTTCGGTAGCGCCCATAAGAGAGCTATAGTATGTAAAGGCAGACACCGGTTTACCCGACACCGCAACAATACCTGCGTAAACAGGTATAAAACTAATGAGAAAATCCCCTGCCTGTTTTACGGTATCAACCGTATCGGTTATTATTTTTATAACAGGCGTCATTATTGCCGTACTCAAACAAAGTACGCTTACTACCGAAAATATATTTTTTTGCGATGAGTTTTTAATAGTTTCCTCAAAGCCGTTTAAAAGTGATGTAAGCAGTATAACCCCCGTACAAATAAGAAAAAGTCTTAACGGCGACTTTATATTACTTAAAGCGCCTTTAAAAAGTATATTAAGCACGTCTGAAATGCTCATATTTTTAAGCGCATCGGCGTCTACGCTGTAAATACCTGCGTCATTTAAATATTCCCTCGTGCCGTCGGGAAGCGTACTAAAAAGCTCGTCTGCTCCGCTTTCTGAAAGCATATCGTCATACTCTTCGCCGTAGTCGCTTTGAGCCGATACCAAAGTCGCCGGCATTATTAAAATTAAAAGCACAAAGGCTAATATAAACTTCCTCATATTTTCCCTCTTATCACAAGCTCATAAGCTTTATAATTATATCCACCAGACTCTCGAACATAGGAAGTGCTACAAGCACTACACCGACCTTGCCCGCAAGCTCGACCTTTGAGGCTATTGCGGTTTGTCCTGCGTCCTTACAGCTGTCTGCCGCAAGCTGAGTTAAATAACAAATGCCAAGTGCTTTCAGCACCGCTTTTACATATTCCGAGTTTATATTAACGGTACCGATAAGCGAATTTATCGTTTTAAAAGCAGGTGCAAGCGCCGCTACAACTGCGCCGAATATTATTACCGAACAGCAAAGCGAAATTATCACCGCATACTCCGCCTTATACTGCTTTAAGAGTATACAAAGCACTGCACTTATTACACTAAGCCCCACTACCAAGAATATATCCACTTAAATTCATCCTTGCTATAAGTTAAAAATCACCTTTATCGTTTCAAACAAATCCTGTATCTCATATATAATCATCATCAAAACCACAATAAGTCCTGCAAGAGTTGTCATCATAGCCTGTTCTTCACGTCCCGAGCGAATTAAAAGCTGGTTTAAAACGGCTACAATTATACCGATAGCGGCTATCTTAAAAATCAAATCAACGTCCAAAGCTTCTCATTTCCTTTCGTTTGATTATATTATTATTACGCCGAGCGCAAGCCCCAGTGCCACACCGAGCGAGCGATAAAGCTTTCCCTTGACATTGTAGTTTTCGTCTGCGTCATTAAGCTTTAATAAAACCTGCTCGTCCACCAATTTTATTCCGTTTAGCTGACCCTCTATATCGGTACTGCCTACAAAGCCTCCGAGCAGATATAACTCCCGTATATCCTCGTCTGAAAGCACCTCTTCTTTTTTGTAATTATCAAGTGCTTCACCCCACACCTTCGGAAAATTAGGGTTTTGCTCAAGTTTTTTGGCGCACTCGCTTATAAAGGAAAGCTCGCTTAACTCCTTTGCGTCGGAAAGCTTTGAAAAAATCTGAGGAGTTGTAAGCCTTTCAAAACGTAAATACGCCTTTAGCTTTTCTAAAAAAATCCTTACCGTTTGCAACGCCTTTACCCTGTCGGAAAGCTTTTTGCTTTTTATAAATCCCCATACGCTAAACATAACTATAGCTGTCAGCGCTAATATTAACTTCATTTTTTATCTCCTTTAAATTTAAGATTTTATCTATCTTGCCCGGCGATTTGTCGTCCTTTAGTATAACCGCATAATCAAATACCCCGCTTTCAAAAAGCGGATTTAAAAAGCCTCTGTTTTTAAGCTCCTCCAAGCTTTTGGCGTGTGCGGAAGCAACGGTATAAACACCTGCGTTTGCATTTTGCATTATAAGCCTTGCGTCGTTTATATCTCCTATCTCGTCACATATCACAACCTGCGGAGACATAGTTCTAAGCGCCATATTCATTCCCTCGCCCTTAGGAAAACAGTCGTATATATCGCTTGATATGCCCATATCGTTTTGCGGTACACCCTGATAACAAGAGGCTATCTCGCCACGCTCGTCTATTACCGCTACTTTTATGTAACTGCCGAGCCTTGCGCTGCTTAAGGCGTTTGCAATATCCTTTAAGAGCGTGGTCTTACCGCTCGACGGCATACCGACAATTAAAACAGAGCTTAGTTTATTAAAAAAACACCTATATAAAATCTCGTCCGCCACGCCTAAAATCTGTCTTGCTATTCTGAAGTTAAGCGAACAAATATCCCTTACCGATATAACCTTCGAGTTTTCGCAAACGGCGCTTCCGCAAAGTCCTACTCTATGCCCTCCTCTTATTGTTACAAAGCCGTTTGATATTTTATCTAAAAAGGCGTGTATAGAGTACTCGCATATCGATAAAAATATATCGTCAAGCTCTTTTTTTGTTATTATTACTGTATTTATGTCGGGGCGTTTTACTACAGCAGAGTCTTTATTTAAAAACAGTATCCTGTCCCCCATAAAAAGAAGCAAAGGCTTGTCTTTTTTTAAGCGAATTTCTTTAAGCTCATTTAAGATTTCGTCAGGTAGTTTCGAAAATATATTTTTTAGCCTCATACCGAAATGGCAAAAAATTTCACTTTCAAATTTAAGTCTGTCCATTTAATAAGACCCCTTTGTTTTTTACATTGATATGAAAGTTTGTCCTATAATATAACCTTTTGAATATAAAAATATCGCCAATATAATATGTAAAGTAAATTCGCTTTACATATTATAGATATATCTATTCCTTTTGCTTGTTGTAAAGCAAAAAGCCCGTAATAACGGGCTTTTTCAGGGATTTTACATAATTTCTTATAGTTATCCCACAAATAAAAAACGAAATTATAGATGTAAAGTATTTTTCTTTACTAAGGATAAAAGAGGCAGTCTGACAAAAAGCTTAAAGTGAAAATTATCACAGTGCAAACAAAAAACCGGGGCTGTGCTGACACAGCCCCGGTTAATTATGACCCTTTTAAATTCCTATAATTTTATCTGCCGATACCTTCATATAATTTATATCCTCGCCCGAAAAATCGCCGTGATAATCCGAGCCTGCAGTTACGGCTAAGTGAATATCCTCACATATTTTAAGGCATATATCACACACCTCTTTTGTATGAGAAGGATAGTAACATTCTATGCCGTCTATACCCATATCTATTATTCTCATAAGAGTAGCCCTGAATTTATCAAGGTCGTCTGTTTTAATAACCTTGCCCGGATGAGCTAATACTGCCTTTCCGCCTGCCTTATGAATAGCGTCGCAGACATTATCTATACTCGGGAAAGGTACGCAGTCATATCCGCATTCAAACTGATTGTAGTACTTCAGTCCGTCCTTTAAGCTTTCGGATAAGCCTTTTGAGAGAATATAATGAAGCGCTCTCCAGCCTCCCTTTTGCCTAGCGTATATGAAGCGTTCATATTCCTCAAAGGAAATTTCCTTATAAACCTTTTGCATTTTCAGTATGAGCTTATCGCTTATCTGATTTAGCATAGCAAGATTATTGGCAACAAACTTAGAAAAAGCTTTGTCCTCTAACGAAACGCCGTAGCCTAATATATGTATGTCTGTGCCGTTATACAAAGAGTCTAACTCCACGCCGCTTACAAAGCGTATATCTTTGCCTTTACAAAGCTCCCTTAGCTTTTTTGAGCCGTCTAAAACATTGTGGTCGGTTATAGAGATTAAGCCTAAGTTTTTATCTAAAGCTCTTTTTAAAATGGTTTCGGGCGACGAGGTTCCATCGGAATAGTATGAATGTATATGTAAATCTGCATATTTTAACTCCACAGACAGCCCTCCTTTAAAAAAGAGCTGTACAAAATAAGTACAGCTCTTATTAACATTAGTCTAAGGTTTTGACAAATTCCTTTAAATAAGCCTTAAAGTCCTCGCCTATTTCGTTATGCTTTATTGCAGTTTCAACTGCCGCTTGCATAATTCCCAGCTTGTTGCCCATATCGTAACGTGTGCCGACAAAATCAACGCCTATCATACCCTTTGTCTGCGCTAAAATTTTCATAGCATCGGTAAGTTGATACTCGCCGCCTGCACCCTTTGGAATTTTATCGAGAATATCAAAAATTTCATTAGGCAAAACGCATCTGCCAAGAATAGAGAAGTTAGAAAAAGCAAGCTCTTTTGTTGCAGGCTTTTCTATCATATCGCTTACCTTATAAACGTTATTTTCGAGTAAATCAACCTTTAATGAGGAATATCTTGTTACCTGCTCAAAGGGCACTTCCTTCATACATACGCAGCCGAGTCCGTATTTTTCGTACTGATCTACAAGCTGTCTGCAACAAGGATAATCGCCTAAAATTACATCGTCGCCGTATAAAACCGCAAAATCGTCATCTCCCACAAAAGCCTTAGCACAGCTTATTGCGTGGCCTAAGCCCTTTGGCTCTTGCTGTCTTACATAGGTTATATTGGCAAGGTTTGCTATGCCGAGTATTTCATCGAGTGCTTTATCCTTGCCGCTGTTTTTAAGCTTTATTTCAAGCTCAGGCGAACGGTCAAAATGATCCTCAACAATGCTCTTGCCTCTGCTTAATATAATACAAATATCCTTAATTCCGCTGTTTACCGCTTCCTCGACAATATACTGTATTGCAGGCTTGTCAACAATAGTAAGCATTTCCTTTGGCATAGCCTTTGTTGCAGGCAAAACTCTTGTACCCAGTCCTGCCGCAGGGATAACAGCTTTTTTTATCTTCTTCATATCTTTTCGTACCCTCCGTAATTATGTCAATATGAAAGAGTTTAAAACGCCCCACAAATTAAATCTTCACTAAGTAAATTTATTATAACACAGTATCTATTTATTTTCAAGATTATTAAAACCAAAAAATTATATCCGATGAAAAATCATCGGATACGGTTATTTTTTATCCCTAATCTTTGACATAATATATTCGGGAACCTCGTCTCTGGTTATTCCCAAAACATAGGCAAATTCGTCGTGCAATAGCTTTTCGGCTTCCTTTAGGTAACGCTCGTCTGCTATATGAAAGTGCTTCTTTTGAGTTTTTAATTCCTCCCAGTGCAAATAAAGCATTTCTATAAGTAGCATAAGTTCCTTGCGATTGCCTTTTTTTATAACCTCTTCGCAAAATTCCTTTCGCTTTGCGTCGTCCTCAATCCACTCAAGTTCATCCTTTGAAGCCGATTTTATAAGCTTATCTATATCGTCTGCGGTGATTATGCTTCTCATGTGAGAGAGTAGTTTTTCGTTATCGGCAGGCACATAAATTGTTGCTTTTTCCTCATAAATGGGATTTAGAATGTAGTATTCTCGCTTTTCGTTTCCAAACTGCATACACGAAATATCTTTTATTTTGCACACTCCCTGTGCTCCGTAAATCACCGTTTCTCCTACCGAAAACATAAGTTACACCCCCGAAAATAAAATACGCACTGTTTTCAACAGGACTTACGTTCCGCAAAGTAAACAGCACGTTGTAATCAGATAATTTATTACAGTATTTTAAAAACAAATGAATAAGCCCAAACGGCATAAATTAAGCCTTTGTTTAATGTTATTATAGCACAAAACTCTTTAAAAAGCAAGTGAAAAAGCCCTTTATGCCTTTTTGAAATTTAATGGGTGTAAAAATAAAAGGCTTTTAATAATGTAGACAGCATTTTAATAAAAACAGTTGACAAATTATACTCTCATCAGTTATAATGTAAAAGCTGTCTAAAACATAATATTTTATCGAGGCGTAGCTCAGTTTGGTAGAGTGCTTGGTTTGGGACCAAGATGCCGCAGGTTCGAGTCCTGTCGCCTCGACCAGTCGAGAGCCTCGACACGCATAATGCGTAGTTGAGGTTCTTCTTTTTTATGGTTTGTTGCTTGCGTTTTTAACTTGCGTTATGTATAAAGCCCTCCTCCTGTCAAATGACAGAAGGAGGGCTTATTATTTATTATCAAACACCTTACTTTTCACATTCAGCTAAACATTTCGCCTATAACCTGCTTTAAGGTTTCGGCTGATTTTTTAAGACTTGCCTGCTCACTCTTATTAAGCTCTATAGGCACATTTGCTTCTATACCGCTTTTCCCCACTATCACAGGCATACTCAAGGCAATACCGTGTATACCGTAGTTGCCGTGCTGAATACTTGAAATCGGCAGAATCGACTTTTCGTCACGAACAATCGCCTCGCATATACGCTTTACCGACATAGCTATACCGTAATAGGTCGCCTTTTTCTTATCAATAATTTCATAGGCGCTGTTTTTAACATTGTCAGCTATCTCTTTCATAGCCTTCTCGTGATTAAAATGGCCTCGCATTTCGCAAAAATTATTAAGCTCAATACCCGATACGTTTGCGCTCGACCAGGCGGCAATTTCGCTGTCGCCGTGCTCGCCTATGATGAAAGCGTGAACAGAACGGCTGTCAACTCCCAAGTGTTCGCCGAGCAAATATTTAAGCCTTGCCGAGTCAAGTACCGTACCCGAGCCGAACACCCTGTTTTCAGGAAAACCGCTGAGTTTAGCGGCAGTATATGTGAGTATATCTACGGGATTTGCAACCACAAGCAATATGCCCTCGCTATTTACCTTTGCAATCTCTGGAATTATCGACTTAAAAACTTCAACATTCCTTTTTACAAGCTCAAGTCTAGTTTCTCCCTGCTTTTGTCCTGCGCCGGCCGTAACAATAATAACTGCGGCGTCCGAAATGTCCTTATAATCCCCTGCGTAAATCTGTGCAGGCTTTGCAAAAGGTAAGCCGTGACTTATATCGAGCGCTTCTCCTTGGGCTTTGTTTTTATCTGTATCAATAAGTACTATTTCCGAAAAAAGTCCGCTCTCCATAAGCGCAAAGGCAGAAGCCGAGCCGACAAATCCACAACCTATAATCGCAGCTTTTCTCGTGTTTACATCAGACATATTTTTATCTCCGTTAATATATTCTTTAATTAGTATTAACGGTTTTTCATGTTTTATTTGCCCTTTTATAAGTTTTAGCGATATTCTTTAGTTTAATTATTATTCCAAAACTATACTTTTAACATTAAAATGTAGATTTGAGGATAAAAGTATAGTATAATTATATTTTAGATTAAAGCTTATGAGGGGATAGTATGACTTTAAAGGATTTAGATATAGGCAAAAACGCCGTAATTTATAAAGTCGGCGGTGAAGGCGCTTTAAGACAGCATTTTCTTGATATGGGAGTTATTCCGGGAGCAGAGGTCACTATGGTGAAATTTGCGCCTATGGGCGACCCTTTGCAGATACAAATTCACGGATACGAGCTGACTATTCGTCTTGCTGACGCCGAGCAGATTGAAATTTATGAAACCGAAGCCGAAAAGCCAAAGGAAATCAACAAAACAAAAAAGCCTGCTTTGACTTCATCAAGTCACCCCGGCTTAGGCGAGGCAGGTAAATTCCACGCCAAAGGCGACGGCAATCCTCTGCCAGACAACACGGTACTTACCTATGCGTTAGTAGGCAATCAAAACTGCGGAAAAACCACTCTTTTTAACCAGTTCACAGGTGCAAATCAGCATGTCGGCAACTTCCCCGGCGTTACTGTTGACCGCAAGGACGGAGCTATTAAAGGACGTCCTAACACCCTTGTCACCGACCTGCCCGGCATTTACTCAATGTCACCCTACAGCAATGAAGAAATAGTATCACGCAATTTCGTGCTTAATGAAAAGCCAAAGGCTATTATAAATATTGTAGACGCCACAAATATTGAGCGAAACCTCTATTTGACCATGCAGCTTCTTGAAATGAATGTACCTATGGTTGTCGCTCTTAATTTTATGGACGAGGTGCACGCTAACGGTTCGACTATTGATGTTAACACCTTAGAGGCTTTACTCGGCGTTCCTATCGTTCCTATCTCGGCAGCAAAAAATCAAGGCGTTGACGAGCTTGTTCGCCACGCAATACATATCGCTCATTATCAGGAACGCCCAAGCAGACAGGATTTTTGCAGTGCCGACGACTACAAAGGCGCAGTTCATAGGTGCCTGCACGCAGTAGAGCACCTAATTGAAGGCAAAGCGCAAGCCGCCGAAATTCCCCTGCGCTTCGCCGCAAGCAAGGTAATCGAAGGCGATAAGCTTATCCTTGAGGCTTTAAAGCTTGACGAAAACGAAAAGCAGATGCTCGAAACGGTTGTATCCGAAATGGAACGTCAGCGTGGGCTTGACCGCAACGCCGCAATAGCTGATATGAGGTTTTCCTTTATCCAAAAGGTTTGCAGTCAGACGGTTAAAAAGCCTGCCGAAAGCAAAGAACACAAGAGAAGTAAGCTTATAGATAAGCTATTAACGGGAAAATACACCGCTATTCCTATATTTATTTTAATAATGGTTGCGGTATTTTTCTTAACCTTTGATGTTATAGGCGCATATTTACAGGGCGTTTTGGAAACCGGAATAGACGCTTTATCATCTCTTACGGCAAACGCACTTGCGGCGGCAAACGTAAACGAGGTTATATCAGGGCTTATTGTAGATGGTATCTTTGCAGGCGTCGGAAGCGTTTTGAGCTTTTTGCCGATAATCGTAACGCTGTTTTTCTTCCTTTCGATTTTAGAGGACAGCGGATATTTGGCAAGAGTTGCCTTTGTTATGGATAAGCTTTTAAGAAAAATCGGGCTTTCGGGCAGAAGTATAGTACCTATGCTTATAGGCTTTGGCTGTACGGTACCTGCAGTTATGTCTACAAGAACTTTGCCCAGTGAACGTGACAGAAAAATGACTATACTGCTTCTGCCTTTTATGAGCTGTACTGCGAAACTTCCGATATACGCATTTTTCGTAAACGCCTTTTTCTCTGAGTACAGGTGGCTTATACTCTCAGGACTATACGTTTTAGGAATTGTTGGCGGTATACTTGTAGCTTTGATTTACAAAAAGACTCTCTTTAAGGGCGAGGCCGTACCGTTTGTAATGGAACTTCCCAACTACCGCTTACCCGGAGCCAAAAATGTTATAAGGCTGCTTTGGGATAAGTCAAAGGATTTTATCCAAAGAGCGTTTACCGTAATTTTTATTTCGACAATCATTGTCTGGTTTTTAGAGCATTTTGATCTTCATATGAATATGATAAGCGATTCAAAAGACAGTATACTCGCTTTGATTTCAGGAGCTATTGCACCGTTTTTAAGTCCGCTGGGACTCGGCGACTGGAAGATAGTAACTGCGCTTATAAGCGGATTTATGGCAAAGGAAAGCGTTGTTTCAACCTTGGAGATACTTTATCCGTCAGGAGTAGGTGCTGCGATGACCTCGGCTATGGCTGCTGCTCTTTTGGTGTTTAGCTTACTTTACTCTCCGTGCGTTGCGGCTATCGCTTCAATAAAAAGAGAACTCGGCAAAAAATGGGCTGTCGGCGTTGTAATTTGGCAATGTGCGGTTGCTTGGATTGCCGCATTTATAGTAAGACTTATATTTATGCTTGTTTAAAGGGAAAACTTCCCTACTTTACGGCATATCATTTATAATGAATAATAAAAGTAATCCTCCTATCAAATGACAGGAGGGTTTATTAACTGACGAAATAGCACAAAATGACTTAGCAATCGCTAAGTCATTTTTTAATGGTGCGGATAACAGGACTTGAACCTGCACCGAGTTGCCCCGATTAGAACCTGAATCTAACGCGTCTGCCTATTCCGCCATATCCGCATATATTAAACTTTTATGTTTTTTTGTTTTTAACTCGCGATACTCTTGCGGTACCCAAAATTTATTCGGCTTACGCCCGCAAATTTTGACCGCTGCGCCATCCTCGTTTTCGCTTCATCTGCCACCGGCAGCGCTCAACGACGATGCTGCCTATTCCGCCATATCCGCATATATTAAACTTTTATGTTTTTTTGTTTTTAACTCGCGATACTCTTGCGGTACCCAAAATTTATTCGGCTTACGCCCGCAAATTTTGACCGCTGCGCCATCCTCGTTTTCGCTTCATCTGCCACCGGCAGCGCTCAACGACGATGCTGCCTATTCCGCCATATCCGCATATATAAAATAAATAACGCAAAGGCATTATTTATTTTTCACTATTTTTTTGTTTTAAGCGAGTTTTTATAAAGACTGTAAAATATAAAGGAAAACGGCTTTACCCAAAACTTATTAAACATAATTTTATCCTCGTCGGTGCGCCTGCTGTCCATTATCGCATTTGAGGTTTCCGACTCCTCGTGAAGTCTATGGGTAAAAAGCGTTTTATTACAGTAACAAAGCGTGCCCTTTTGCTTACATATCCTATACCAAGCGTCCCAGTCAAGCGTAACGGAAAGAGTTTCGTCAAACTTAAAATCGCAAAGCGCTTCCATATTATATGTAACCGAAGGACAGGCGATAAAATCGCCGAAAGCTAAAAGCCTGCGCCTTATAAAACGGTTATTTTTAAAAGCATTTGCGGTTTTTGCCAAAACTCTTTTTATCTTTAAATTCACCGTGTCGTGAAGCAGTCTTTCATCCTTTAGCTCATAATAATCGGTATAGCATATAAGCGGATTTTTATATTTTTGCATTGAAAAAAGGCAACATTTAAGATACTCTTTGTCGTACAAATCGTCTTGATGAGCGATAGTAGCATATTTTGTCTTGACCATACTAAGCCCGAAATTCCAGTCCGAGCCTATGCCGTTGCCAATATGAGTAAAAAGCTCAATGCCGTATTTTTGAGCGACACTGTTTATAAAATCATTCGGCGTAGAAGTAACCATAATGACGTTACTTTTAACTGTCTGCGACATTAGGGAGTCTATACATTCTTCGAGGTATCTTGACTCCTTATATGCACAAATAACAAACGTATGATCTGCCTGCATATCGATTCTCCAAAAACACAAAAACCTAACTTACAAGTTTTATTTCTAAAACTATGCTGCAAACCGCATAGACAAATTATATCACATTTAGTTTATTTTGTCACTACACTTTTTGCTCTATGATAAAAGGTCTTAAACGTTAAACCTAAAGTTTACGATATCTCCGTCCTTCATAACATAATCCTTACCCTCAAGACGGACAAGCCCCTTTTCCTTTGCGATAACCATTGTCTTACACTCTACCAAATCGTCAAAGGAAATAACCTCTGCACGAATAAAGCCACGCTCAAAGTCGGTATGTATTTTACCTGCCGCCTGAGGCGCTTTTGTTCCGTTTTTGATGGTCCAAGCCCTTACCTCATCTGCGCCCGCAGTTAAAAACGAGATAAGACCTAAAAGAGAATAGCCCTCCTTGATTATGCGATCGAGCCCCGACTCCTCGAGGTTTAACTCGGAAAGAAACATCTTTTTGTCCTCTAAAGGCATATCAGAGATATCCTCCTCGATTTTTGCGCAGATAGGAAGCACACAAGAGTGTTCACGCTCTGCTATCTGACACACCTCTTTATAATATTTATTACTGTCAAGGCTGTTTACAAAATCGTCCTCGCACATATTGGCGGCATAGATTACAGGCTTGTTTGAAAGAAGCGGCGTTGTCTTTATCATTTCGGCTTCTTCCTCGCTGAAGTCAAACGCTCTTGCGCTTAAGCCCTTTTCAAGATGCGCCATAAGTCTCTCCAAAAAATCCACTTCACTAAGTAGCTTCTTGTCTGCCTTAGCCGCCTTTATGGCTTTTGAAAGTCTTCTCTCCAAGATTTCCATATCGGATAGGATAAGCTCTGCATTTATAGTTTCGATATCTCTGGACGGGCCGATATTGCCGTCAACGTGTACGATATTTGTATCCTCGAAGCATCTTACCACATGCACGATAGCGTCTACCTCACGGATATTGGACAAAAACTTGTTGCCGAGTCCCTCACCTTTTGAAGCACCCTTTACAAGACCTGCTATATCGACAAATTCCAAAACCGCAGGGGTGAACTTTTTAGGGTTATACATATCGGCAAGATAATCAAGACGTGTATCGGGAACGCTTACAACGCCGACATTCGGCTCTATAGTACAAAACGGATAGTTTGCAGATTCTGCACCTGCATTTGTAAGCGCATTAAACAATGTACTTTTTCCTACGTTAGGTAAACCTACCATACCTAATTTCATATCTTTACACCTGTTTTCACAATAAAGTTTTAAAGCGATTTTTTTACATCGCTTATTCATTTCACAAATATATATTATACATTAAAAGCCCATAAAAGTAAAATGCTTTTTTATTAGAAGCCTTATCTGAATTTTTCACCGATTTTTAAATAAAACTTTAAAGATTTGTTCACTATTTCGACAGGATTTGTTGTATAATAGGATTATCATAATATAAGCGACTTTTGTGAAGTCGTTTTTGACGGAGGGATTATAATGTCATTGGGTAAAATTTTAGTAGTAGATGACGACAAAAATATATGTGAGCTTTTACGTCTTTATTTGGAAAAGGAAGGTTACAGCGTAACCTTAGCCTATGACGGCGAAGAAGCTTTGGGTAAGTTTAACACACTGTCTCCGGATATGGTGCTTCTTGATATTATGCTGCCGGGCTTAGACGGCTGGCAGGTATGCCGTGAGATAAGAAAAAAATCAAATGTGCCGATAATTATGACTACCGCTAAGGGCGAAACCTTTGACAAGGTGTTGGGCTTAGAGCTCGGCGCAGACGACTATATTGTAAAGCCGTTTGACACAAAAGAAGTTATCGCCAGAATAAAAGCGGTTTTAAGAAGAATAGGAAAAGGCTCTAATGAAAGCGCTGTAAAAGAGGTTGTTTACGATAAGCTTTGTGTAAATATGACAAGATATGAACTAAAGGTAGACGGCAAAACAATAGACACGCCGCCTAAAGAATTGGAGCTTCTTTTCCACCTTGCCTCCAATCCTAACAGGGTTTACACCAGAGACCAGCTTCTCGACGAGGTATGGGGCTTTGAATACTACGGAGATTCTCGAACTATAGACGTTCATATAAAACGCCTCAGAGAAAAATTAGAGGGCGTTTCGGATAAGTGGGCGCTTAAGACGGTTTGGGGCGTAGGATATAAATTTGAGGTAAACGAATAGACGAAAGCTTCGGGAGGATATATGCAAAAAAGTATATTTGCAAGATATTTTTCAATATTTTCTTCGCTTGTCTTAATATGCATATTCATTATGGGAATTGTCATATTTGTCGCCTCGTCGCAGTATTTTAAAAACGAAAAATACGACCTGCTTTTAAGCAGTGTAAACAGCGTATGCGAGGTTACAGACGACGGCGTCAATTTAGATGATACCAAAGATAAGGAAAGCGAAAATGTGCTAAACGATATAAAAATTATCGCACACACCACCGACTCTCAAATATTTATAACCGATGCTAACGGCAACGTAATAATGTGCACCGAGTCACAACCTTGTATTCATTCTGGTACTGTCGTTAATGAAACAATACTAAACTCCATAGACGAAACTAATATCTATCGTGCTATGGGCTCGATGGAAAACATATATAAGTCTCACAATTTTGCCGTAGGTAAAGCGATGTTCGATAAAAACGGAAATTTAACAGGTTACGTTTTTGCCGTAACGCCTGTGGGACGTACGATGTCTGCGTTTTTATTTAAAATAGCTCAGATGTTTTTAATCGCTTCGCTTATAGTGCTTTGTATTGTATTTGTTATCGTTTATGCGGTGACCTTGCAAATGGTAAAGCCTCTAAAGGAAATGAGCGAGGCTACCAAGAAGTTTGCAAACGGAGATTTTTCCGCAAGAATAGCTGTGACCTCCTATGACGAAATGGGCGCTCTTGCAATGTCGCTAAACAATATGGCGCAGTCGTTATCTTCGCTTGAAACTATGAGGCGTAGCTTTATCTCCAACGTATCGCACGAGCTTAAAACCCCTATGACAACAATAGGCGGATTTATAGACGGTATACTTGACGGCACAATACCCCAAAGCGAGCAAAGGCGTTATATGCGCATTGTATCGGACGAGGTGAAGAGAATGTCGGGAATCGTAAGGACAATGCTCGACTTGTCACGCATAGAAGCAGGCGAAACCAAGCTTAACTGTAAAAGGTTTGATATGGTGGAAGCTATTTGCCAAACGCTTTTCAGCCTTGAGGGGCAGATAGAAGCCAAAGGGCTCGATATAAGAGGGCTTGACCACGACAAAGTATTTGTAAACGCAGACGAAAATTTAACAAAGCAGGTTATCTATAACCTAACAGAAAACGCCATAAAATTTGCAAACGAGGGCGGATATATTGAATTTTCCTTTAACCGTGAAGGCTCAAAATACCAAATAGGAATTAAAAACTCAGGTAAAGGGCTCAGCAAAAGCGAAATCCCCAAAGTATTTGACCGATTTTACAAAACCGACCGTTCAAGAAGCCTTGATAAATCAGGCGTGGGTCTTGGGCTTTACATTGTAAAATCAATCGTCAACCTGCACGACGGTGACATAATGGTAAAAAGCGTTGAGGGCTCTTACTGTGAATTTATATTTAGCCTTCCTGCCGTCAAAATAAAAGATAAGCTAAAGAAAAATTAACAAATAAAATATTTAAGGAGAAATATATGGACGAATTTAAAAATAACGACCACGAAGGCTTTAGCGGCTTTGAAAGCGATAACGATATTCAGTCGGGATATTTTACGGTAAATAGTATATCTCCCACCCCACCTACACCGCCTCACAAAAACGGTAACGGCTTAAAGGTATTTGCCGTAATTATATGTGTTTTATTTATTTTAACGCTCATAAGCTTTTTGGGGTATGTTCTTTACAATAGTTCAGATTTAACCGGCACCCAACGCAAAACAAATTCCGCCGATTCCGAATATTCGCTTGTTATAAATGAAACTCCCGAAGAGCAAGAAAGCCAGTCAGTTGACGGCGAGCTTACTACAGAGGCTATTGCCCAAAAGGTAATGCCGTCGGTAGTGGGTATTGTGGTTTACTCAAATACAAACTCTCGTTACGCTGCTTCAAAAAGTTTTTACTCCGGCGGTGAGGGCTCGGGTATCATAATGTCTTCTGACGGATATATCATTACAAACGCCCACGTTGTAACTCAGACAAACTCCTATACCGGCGCAGTTACGGCAGTTGACAAGGTAGTGGTTTATCTAAGCGAGGACGAAACCTATGACGCTGCAATAATAGGCGTTGACACCCGTACAGACTTAGCGGTAATAAAAATTGAAGCGAATAACCTAACTCCTGCGGAGTTTGGGGATTCGAGTGCGCTTAAAGTCGGCGAAAAAGCCATAGCAATCGGCAACCCGACAGGTCTTACCTTGGCGAGCAGTCTTACCCAGGGTATTATTTCGGGCGTTAACCGTCAGATTCCTACAGGTGCTTCGGGATATACGGTAGCCTGCATACAAACCGACGCCGCCATAAATCCGGGCAACTCGGGCGGAGCTTTAGTTAATAAATACGGTCAGGTAATCGGTATAAATTCCTCTAAAATCGCCTCTACAGACTATGAGGGCATAGGCTTTGCAATCCCTATAAATTTTGCAAAGGACATTATAGATAACCTTATGCAAAACGGCTATGTTGCCGACAGAACAAGAATAGGCATAACCTTTAGCTCAATTTCCGAGACTTTGGCAGAGTTTTGGGGTATACCGTCAGGGCTTAGAGTAGTAACCGTAGACGAAAGCACCGACGCCTACAAAAAAGGCGTACAGGCAGGCGACATTATAACAAGTATTGACGATACGCAGGTTATCACGCTAAGCGATATATCGCCTATTCTCGAAAGCAAACGTCCGGGCGATACGGTAAAGCTTACAATATACAGAATTACCGACAACGAGCCGCAATACCTCGACATTGAAGTAGTATTGCAGGAGGACAACACGAGCAATATTGTGAAGTAAATTTTTATCCTTAAAAATTAAGATACTAAGACGGATATTTTTTAAGTTTAAAAAATATCCGTCGATAATTTAAAGCCACGACATAAGCGTAAGCGCTTTGTGTTGTGGCTTTTTATTTTTTTAATCATACTATGTATTACAGCGACAAGCTTAAATATTTTAGATAAGGTGGCGGTTATCTATCCGCCTTTAAAATAGCCTTATCGGGATAAATATTTAAGCAAGTCGCTTTTATGGTACTCATATTATTCGATACTGTAAAAACAAAATTTTACTAATTTTACCTTAGCGCCTCGGTCATAGACTTAACATATTCGCCTATGTATTTAGGGGCGTCTTTGCCGTATTTTTCGAGTAGCTTTACTATCGCCGAGCCGACAATCGCTCCGTCTGATAGCTCTGCCATTTTCTTTGCCTGCTCGGGTGTGGAAATACCAAAGCCTATTGCACAAGGTATATCGGTGTTTTGGCGGACAACCTTGACTATTGAAGTAAGGTCAGTTTTTATCTCGCTTCTTGTACCTGTAACGCCAAGGCTCGATACTATATACAAAAAGCCCTCTGCTTCTTTTGCTATCATTGCAATTCGGTTTTCGGAGGTCGGCGCTATCAGCGAAATAAGGTCGACGCCGTATTTATGACAAAGCGGCAAAAACTCCTCCTTTTCCTCAAACGGCAAATCCGGTAAGATAATACCGTCCATCTGAACGTCTTTGCATTTTGAGATAAAACGCTCTGCTCCGTAAGAGAAAACCACGTTTGCGTAGGTCATAAACACCATAGGTACTGTGACCTCACTTCTTAATTTCTTTACAAAGTCAAACACCTTATCGGTAGTTATACCGCCCTTTAGCGCACGCAGATTTGCACCCTGTATAACAGGTCCCTCTGCGGTAGGGTCGGAAAAGGGTATGCCGAGTTCAATAAGACCTGCTCCGTTTTCCACAGCGGCCTTTACTGCGGCGGCGGTGGTCTGAAGGTCAGGATCTCCGCAGGTGATAAAGGCGATAAACGCCTTTTTGTTATTAAAAGCCGAAGCTATTTTACTCATATATATCCTCCCCTCTATATCTTGCGATAGCGGCGCAGTCTTTGTCACCTCTGCCCGAAACGGTAATCACGATTATCTTATCCTTACTCATTGTGGGGGCAAGCTTTTTGGCATAAGCTATAGCGTGCGCCGACTCTATAGCAGGAATTATCCCCTCGACCTTTGCAAGATACTCGAAAGCGTCAACTGCCTCCTCGTCGGTAATCGGTACATACTCTGCCCTGCCTATATCGTGAAGATGTGCGTGCTCAGGACCTATTCCCGGGTAGTCAAGTCCTGCCGAAATGGAATAAACAGGAGCAATCTGACCGTACTCATCCTGACAGAAATATGATTTCATTCCGTGGAAAATACCTAATTTACCTGTGTTTACGGTAGCGGCGGTTTCAAAGGTATCTATTCCCCTGCCTGCCGCTTCACAGCCTATGAGCTTCACCTGTTTATCGTCAATAAAGTGATAAAAGCTTCCTATAGCGTTAGAGCCGCCACCCACGCAAGCGATAACTGCGTCGGGGAGTTTTCCTTCTTTATCTAACATCTGTTCTTTTATTTCCTTTGAGATTACTGCCTGAAAATCACGGACAATCGTTGGAAACGGGTGCGGTCCCATAACCGAGCCCAAGCAGTAGTGCGTATCGGAAATTCTACTCGTCCATTCACGCATAGCTTCGGAAACTGCGTCCTTTAAGGTAGCTGTACCGCCGGTTACAGGTATTACTTCGGCACCCAATAGACGCATACGGTAGACGTTGAGCGCTTGGCGGATAGTGTCCTCTTTACCCATAAACACCACGCACTCCATATCCATAAGTGCGGCAGCTGTAGCGGTTGCAACGCCGTGCTGACCTGCTCCCGTTTCAGCTATAAGGCGTGTTTTTCCCATCTTTTTTGCAAGAAGCGCCTGACCGAGCACATTATTTATCTTGTGCGCACCGGTATGGTTTAGGTCTTCCCTTTTTAAGTATATCTTTGCTCCGCCTAAGTCCTTTGTCATTCTTTCGGCATAATAAAGGCGAGAGGGTCTGTTTGCATATTCGTTAAAAAGTTCGCTAAGCTCTTTATTAAATTCCTTATCATTTTTAAAATGATTATACGCCTGTTCAAGCTCTATTACGGCGTTCATAAGCGTTTCGGGGATATACTGTCCGCCGTGAATACCAAAGCGTCCGTTTTTATTTGTCATTTTACATCTTCCTTTCCTTAGATATTTCTCAGTGCATTGACAAACTCTGTCATTTTTGTTTTATCCTTAAGCCCGTCGGTTTCTATACCCGAGCTTACGTCTACTGCGTAAGGGTTTAGCGTTAGTACGGCTCCTTTTACGTTATTCACTCCGAGCCCTCCTGCAAGGAAAAAGGGTCTTGTCACGCCTTTTATCAAATCCCAGTTAAATGCCTTGCCTGTACCGCCCTTCCCCGAATCAAACATTACAAAGTCGGCGGACGAAAGGTTTGCTTTTATAACGTCATTTTCGTTATCAATTCTAAACGCTTTTATAATCGGTGCGTCGGTCTTATTTTTTAAAGCTTTTATATACTCCTCGCTTTCACTTCCGTGAAGCTGGATTATATCTATAACCTTGTTTTCTGCAAGGCGTAAAATGCTATCCTTATCTTCGTTTACAAAAACGCCCACCGCTTTAACCGCAGGGTTTAAAGCTTCCTTTAGTTTTTTTGCCTTTTCTGGCGAGAGATAACGTAAAGAGCCTTTTTCGAAAACAAAGCCTATATAGTCAGGCAGAAGTATATTAGCTACTTTAATGTCACATTCCCGTGTTAATCCGCACAATTTTATTTTAGTCATTATAATCCTCTTAACTCATCTAATTTTGCCTTTTTATCCTTGGCACGCATAAGCGTTTCGCCGATTAAAACGGCGTCTACGCCTACTTCACGAAGCTTTTTTATGTCGTCGGTTGTGCTCACTCCGCTTTCGGATACGAATATCACGTCATTCGGCACAAGCTTGCGAAGATTTCGGCTGTTTTTGGTATCTACAGTAAAGTCCTTTAAGTTGCGGTTGTTAACGCCTATTATCCTTGCGCCTGCTTTAAGCGCCGTCTCTATTTCCGCTTTATCGTGTGCTTCTACCAAAGCGGAAAGCCCTAACGTATCACAAATATCAATATACTCTTTTATCTTAGCTTCGCTTAAAATCGAGCAGATAAGAAGCACGGCAGAAGCTCCGAGCAGCTTTGCCTCATAAATCATATATTCGTCTACCGTAAAGTCTTTTCTGATACACGGTACTGAAACTTTACGGGCAATTTCTCTTAGGTATTCGTCGCTACCCAAAAACCACTTCGGCTCGGTAAGCACCGAGATACAGTCTGCTCCTGCTTTTTCGTACTCTAAAGCAATATCAAGGTATTTAAAATCAGGTTCGATAATTCCCTTTGAGGGAGAAGCTTTTTTACACTCGCAGATAAAGCTCATACCGTCTTTTTTAAGTGCTTTTTCAAAGGCAAAATCGCCTTTTTCGAGTGAGAGTGCCTTATTTTTAATCTCGTCATAAGATATTATCTTTTTTGCTCTTTCGGTGCGCTCTTTAGCGTAAGCGGCAAGCTCATCTAATATATTAGCCATACTATGCCTCCGAGTGATTGCTGACTGTGATAAGCTTATCTAAGGTTTCTTTAGCTTTGCCCGAGTCGATTAGCTTTTCGGCTAATGCTATGCCGTCTTTTATGCTGTCAGCCTTACCGCCGATATAAAGTGAAGCGCCTGCGTTCATTAAAACAGCGTTGCGTTTATGTCCTTTTGCGCCGTTTAATATGTCTATTGTTATCTGTGCGTTTTCCTCAGGAGTTCCTCCTACAAGGTCTGATTTACTGCAACGTGTAAAACCAAATTCTTCGGGAGTAATTACATAGCTTTTAAAGTTTTCTCCTTCAAATTCACAAACGCTTGTCGGTGCGCTTAAAGAAATTTCGTCGAGCTTATCTTGACCGTAAACTACCATACCACGCTTAACGCCTAAGTTTACAAGAACGTGTGCCAGCGGCTCTACAAGATAATCGTCATACACGCCTAAAAGCTGCATTTTCGGGCTTGACGGATTTGTGAGAGGACCTAAGATGTTAAACACTGTTCTAAAACCAAGCTCCTTGCGGATAGCTCCGACATATTTCATTGACGTATGGTATTTTTGCGCAAAGAAAAAGCACATTCCCACCTCGTTTAAAAGCTCTATGCATTTTTCAGGGCTTTGGTTTATATTTACGCCTAAAGCCTCTAAACAGTCCGCTGTTCCGCTTTTTGAGGAGGCAGCTCTGTTGCCGTGCTTTGCAACCTTCATACCGCCTGCGGTGGCAACCAAGGCAGAGGTTGTTGAAATATTAAAGCTGTGTGCGTTGTCTCCGCCTGTGCCGACAATTTCAAATACGTCCATATCGGTGTTAACCTTTATGGCATGTTCTCTCATAGCTGCGGCACAGCCGGCAATTTCATCCTTTGTTTCCGCCTTTGCGCTTTTAGTTGAAAGCGCTGCCAAAAATGCGGCATTTTGAGTAGGAGTAGTCTCTCCGCTCATAATTTCGTTCATTACGGTATATGCCTCGTCATAGGTGAGGTCGCCTTTACTTACTATTTTTACTATTGCTTCTTTAATCATAGCTTTTTCTCCTTATTTTAAGTTTATAAAATTTTTAAGCATTGCCTTGCCGTCAGGCGTCATAATGGATTCAGGGTGAAACTGCACGCCGTAAATCTGATAATCCTTATGCTTAACCGCCATTACTTCGCCGTCTGAGGTTAAGGCGGTAATATTTAAACATTCGGGAATTGTCGCCTTGCTTGCGGCAAGCGAATGATATCTTGCGACCAATACCTTTTTGGGTAAGCCTTTAAATAAAGGGCATTGGGTGTCGAGTACAGTTTCGGACTGCTTGCCGTGCATTAGCTCCTTAGCGTAGGTTACCTTCGCACCAAATGCCATACAAATTGCCTGATGTCCAAGACAAACGCCCAAAATCGGTATATCCTTACCGAGCGTTTTAGCGACCTCTACAATATTGCCTGCATTTTCCGGTCGTCCCAGTCCGGGAGATAAAATTATGCGGTCGGGATTTAATTTTTTTATTTCATCTACCGTCAGCTCGTCGTTTCTTATTACCTTAATATCGTTTTCAAGCTCGCCTATGAGCTGATACAAATTATACGAAAAGCTGTCGTAATTATCAATAAGTAAAATCATATATCCGCCTCCTGTGCAAGTGTAAGAGCGTTTACAACTGCCTTTGCCTTATTTATGCACTCCTCAAATTCCTTTTCGGGTACTGAATCGGCAACAATGCCTGCTCCGCTTCTTACAAATACCTTGCCGTTTTTCTTATAGGCAATACGAATGGCTATACAGGTATCCATATTCCCTGTAAAGTCTATGTAGCCTATCGCTCCGCCGTAAATTCCACGCTTGTTGTTTTCAAGCTCGCCTATAAGCTGACACGCTCTTATTTTAGGCGCTCCCGAGAGTGTGCCTGCGGGAAGTACTGCGCTTACAGCGTCAAGAGCGTCAAATTCTTCTCTAATCTCGCCTCTTACTGTGGAGCCTATATGCATAACATGCGAGTAGCGCTCAATGGAATGAAGCTTTTTAACCTGTACGCTGCCGAACTTGCTGATTTTGCCTAAGTCGTTGCGACCTAAATCTACAAGCATATTGTGCTCGGCAAGCTCTTTTTCATCTGCTAAAAGCTCCTCTTCAAGCGCTTTGTCCTCCTCTTCGGTTTTACCTCTCGGTCTTGTGCCGGCTAAAGGAAAGGTATGAAGCACTCCGTTTTCGAGTTTAACAAGCGTTTCGGGCGACGCTCCCGCAACCTCAACATCAGTTCCCGAAAAGTAAAACATATACGGCGAAGGATTCATAGTCCTCAAAATTCTATAGGTGTTTAAAAGACTGCCCTCAAACGAAGCGCTCAGCCTGTTTGAAAGCACTATCTGAAATATGTCGCCCTCACGGATATAGTGCTTTGCTTTCTCGACCATAGCGCAATAGTGTTCCTTATCAAAAAGCGGTGTTACTTCGCTTGTAAGGCGACCGCCCTTTTCGGCTTTCTTTTCTCCGTACTTTAAAAGCTCACATAGCTTTTTAAGCTCAAGCACCGCTTTGTTATAAGCAGTTTCGGGCTCGTCAAGCGACATATTTACAATTAGAATAATCTTTTGCTTAAAGTTATCAAAGGCTATTACCTTGTCAAAAAGCATAAGGTCTACATCCTTAAAGGCTTCAGTGTCCTCCACTTTCATTTTTACGCTCGGCTCGCTGTAGGAAAGAAAATCGTAAGAAAAATATCCCACCAGTCCGCCTGTAAACGACGGCAGATAATCAAATCGAGGGCTTTTGTAATCCGCTAAGATTTCTCTTAAAACCTTGGCAGGATTATCGGTTTTTAAGGTGATATTTCCTACCTTCATTTCGCCGTCAACACAGCTTACCGCAAGCTTCGGGTCATATCCCAAAAAGGTATAACGTCCCCACTTTTCTCTTTCATTAACCGACTCAAGCATATAACAATGAGTCGAAACATTTTTTAAAATCTTAATTGCTTCAATCGGCGTACAGATATCCGACAAGATTTCCATACTTATCGGCAACACCTTGTACTTTCCGCTATCGGCTATTTTTTTTACTTCTTCAAGGCTTGGTGATACTTTCATTATATTACCTCCGTTTATAAAAATACTCCCCTGACTTTTTTGTCAAAGGAGTAAATAAAAAGTCCTTGACAGAAAAAGTCTCTGTCAAGGACGAATAAACTTTTTATCCGCGGTGCCACCTTGATTCACGGCTAAATACCGTGCGCTTTAAGCAGGATACCAACATATCCCCGACAACTAACGTATGCCTTTACGTTGCAGAATACTAAGCATATATGCCTTTGACTGCACCCTCAGTGGTCCATTTGATGATCTGTTTTTCTCCCGATTCTCAGCAACACGGGCTCTCTGTACAAGCATAATCACCGTTATCTCCACGTCAACGGTTTATGTTTTGAAGTATATCACAATATATTTTTATTGTCAATACATTAAAATAAATTTTATTTTGTCAGTACTTTTTTGTTCCAGCTTTTCTTTTGGCATTTAGGGCATTTGAGATATCTGGTTCTGCCACAGTGCATTGAAAATAATACACTATTATATGATGGGATATATTTATAGTGACACTTATTACATTCATAGTATCCGGCAGTTTGTTCGATTCTGATAGCATAGCCCATACCTACAGCGAAAATAATGCTTGCGAGTACTATAAGCAAAATTCTGACTATAGACGGCATACTTAAAAATGAAGCCACAAATATTAAAACTATAAAGGTTACCGATGCCGAAAATCCTATAACCCATTCTAATTCGAGCATTTTTCTGTCGGCTTCTTCCTTTTGCCTTTTTAATTCTACTAAGTTTTCTTCTGCTTTTAAATCATAGTTTTCCATTTTTATTACCTCTCCGGTTAAAAGCTCGTTTACACTAATTCCAAGTATCTCGCACAAGGTGAGCATTATAGATGAATCGGGCAGTCCTTTTCCTGTTTCCCATTTTGATATTGCCCTATCTGTAATGTTTAATTTTTCTGCTAATTGTGCTTGGGTTAATTTTTTGTTTTTCCTTTGCTCTGCAATGAACTTTCCGATTTTTACCTGATCCATAGCTTGCCTCCTTTGAGAAGATAATAGCACAAAAACATATTAAATTACACGAACTATTAGTAGAGTTTTAGGTTTTTTATAATATTTCTTTGTTAAATGCGTTCTCATTATAAATTTTCATAAAAATTGAATCAAGACCGTCTCTGACCTCACGATAGTTATTAGGCCATTTCATATATCCGCCGGCATTTATTGAGTCAGAGTTTTTCATATAAATGCTAAGCGAAAAACTGTTTCCGTCCAACACGTTATGGTTGCTTTTTTGAAATCCGTTCCATTTTCCGACTTTATTAGTTTTTAAAAGCTCTTTAATTTCTACCATTACTGCCTCATCAACCTCTATCTTTAGGGCATCTTCATCGGCTATATCCTGAGGCTTAATCGTAGCGGTATACACTCCGTCTTTTAGCTCAAGAGAATAGCTTACGTTATCATAAATCGCCGTACCTGTAGTATAGAAAAATCTAATAGAGGTAATATCAGAAATCTTTACACTTTTACTACAGCCGAAAAAAGATGTTAAAAGCATTATAAACACTCCTATTAGAATAAATTGTTTTTTCATTTTTATCTCCTGCAAAGTCCATTTTATTTATAAAAATTATATCAAATAAGCTTAAAATTGTCTATGAAATTATAGGGAGAGACTGCTAAAAAAACAGTTTTAGACAATTCATTATAAATTACAAAAATCCTGTAAAATAGGAGTGGCTTTAACTTCAGTTTTAATATATGATTTGTGACATAAGATAAATCAACACTATTGCGATAACTATAGCTATTAAACAACCGTATTTTTTATCATAGATTAAGCCCATAATAGTATAGGCGATTATGAAGAAAATATCCTGCAACATATCGTTACCTCCTTATAATCTTAGCCGCATTTAAGATTTTCATTTCAATACACACTTTTCCGTCATTCAGAGAGTCAATAACAAACAAATCGACGATTTTAAACACGGATTTCAAATCGCACGTACAGCTGTCCAAGACATAGCCTGTAAGACATATTTCTATTGTGTTAATTACTCTGTCAAATTCGATACTAAAGTTTGTTTCTCTTAAAAAACTGCTTAATAACTTAACCTTTTTGATTGTGTCCTCTTTCATAATGTAGGTGTTTTTTCTGCTCTCCTTTTCTGCACGGTCTAATGCCGCACAAATTTCCTTTTCTAAATTAAAGTTATTCATAATTTTTATTCCTTTCAAATTTTTTTGCCTGTCTGGTTTTTATTCTATCCTCCTTCCAACGAATATCCCTACACATCGGGCAATGTGAAGGAATATGAAGACCTCTTTTTTTATAGCTTTTTATTTGTCTGACGCTTATAGAGAACTGACAACCGCAATCCAAGCACATAATATCTTTTTTCATCTCAATCCTCCTACAATATAGGGCGCATAATGAACACGCTGTCTTCTCTTTTTGAGTGGGGTATAGTTTGCGATGGCTTCATAAATGCCGTAATATGGATCAGCTTTTTCCTGCCTGTTCTTTTCTCGACAGGAAGCACAGCGTTTTGGGATATTATATCCTTTGCTTTCATAGAATTGTATCTCGCTTTTGGTAAGTGTGAATACATATCCACATGATTTGCAAACTACTTGCTTTCTCATAAAAATCCTTCCTTTCACTTATATAGCGTTGGGTGTTCGGGTTTCCGTGTGGCTTGCGCCGTCCCCGTTGGTATTGCCGTGGGTGTTCGGGTGTGCCGTCTGTTGCGGTGCGTTCCTTGCCGTCCGCTTATATAGTAGCGGTGTTCGGTGGGTGGTGTTGCGCTCCGCTTGTTGTCGGGCGTTCCTTGCCGTCCGCTTATATAGTAGCGGTGTTCGGTGGGTAACGCTCCGCTTGTTGTCGGTGCGTTGCCGTCCGCTTATATAGTAGCGGTGTTTGGTGGGTAACGCTCCGCTTGTTGTCGGGCGTTCCTTGCCGTCCGCTTGTATAGTCGCGGTGGGCGGTTTTACGCGCCGTCTTTTGTCGGTGCGTTGCCGTCCGCTTGTATAGTCGCGGTGTTGTGGGTAACGCTACAAATAAAAAAGCCGTAGCTATAAAGCTATGGCTTAAGTATCACTTAAAAATAATCACAGCAAAATTAAAATGCACCTTTAAAAGTGTCTGACTTTTAAAGGTGCATATCATATTGCCTATGAATGTATTGTAAATTTCGGATATTGCGTTACTATTTAATCACAGCAGGGATCCGGCTTTTGTGGAGGCTCAGGTTCATCCGGAGCGGGCTTTGTCGCATCTCCAAGACCTGTCGTTTCAGCAAAAAGCACATTTGATTTGGTCATACTAACTGCGTCGGTGGGAACAATTATCTTTGAAGCTTTGCCGTTTGACATAGCAATAAGCGCCTCATATTTTTTAAGTTCTAAAACAGACCCATCTGCACCGGCTTCACGCAGTGCACGCAAACCGTCTGCCTCTGCTTTTTTTGAAAGGTATATTGCCTTTGCTTCACCTTCTGCACGAGCTATACGTGCATCTCTCTCGCCTTCAGCGGCAAGTATCATCGCTTGTTTATCACCTTCTGCACGGGTAATGGCTGCAGCCTTGTGTCCCTCTGCCTGAAGCATAGTTTCACGACGATCACGTTCAGCCTTCATTTGCTTTTCCATAGCGTTCTGAATTTCGGCAGGAGGAATGATATTCCTAAGTTCCACACGGTTTACCTTAATACCCCACTTGTCAGTCGCTTCATCCAAAATATCGGTCATTTTAGCGTTTATGGTATCACGGGAAGTAAGAGTGCCGTCAAGCTCCAACTCACCGACAATGTTACGAAGTGTGGTAGCGGCAAGGTTTGCCAAAGCGGATATCGGGTTTACCGCACCGTAAGCGTATAGCTTTGCGTCGTAAATTGCGTAGTAGATAACGGTGTCGATTTGCATAGTAACGTTATCCTTTGTAATAACCGGCTGAGGAGGAGAATCCAACACCTGCTCTTTAAGGGTTACACGCTTTGCAATTCTCTCTACAAACGGGATTTTCACATGAAAGCCTGCCGACCAAGTTGTTTTATATTTTCCCAAAAACTCAATGACAAATTCACTCGCCTGAGGTACAATCTTAGCATTGGCAAAAATGAAAGCCAACACAATAACTAAGGCAATAGCAATGCCATAATACATATAACAAAACCTCTCTTTTACTATATATTTATATTATTATAGCACACACTCCATAAGTATTCAAGTAAACGCCGTATTTACATAGTGTGAAAATAATTGTTTAAACGCTTGCAAGTATATATCCAAAAATCATAAATCGGTGGCCATCAGCCTAAAAAATAAGCACAAACACACCTAAAGTGTGCTTGTGCTTATTTGGCGGAGAAGGAGGGACTCGCTCTCGCCTGCGGGCTCGGCTTTGGCGTCACGCACCAAAGAGGAGGTAAGCCTCTCGGACTTTAAAACTCCCGGTATACTGCAAAAAGCAGGAGTAACTGTAGCTTTAACTACCGACCACCCTGTATCAAGGCTACAATATTTGCCGTTATGTGCAGCGTTATCGGTTAAAGAGGGTATGGACAAATTTGGTGCACTTAGGGCAATTACCATTGATGCGGCACGCATCTGCCGTGTGTATAACCGCTTAGGGAGCTTAAAGAAAGGCAAAGACGCCGACCTTGTAATATATGACTCAAACCCGTTTGAAATTTCATCGAGTGTATATATGACAATAATAAACGGAGAAATTGTATGGTCAAGAGAAGAACACACGGCTTTATAGCCGTGTGTTCTTGTTTTATTAATCTATTTTTTTACGTGCCCGCTTAAGCCAGGAAGCGTCTTTGTCGTAGGCACATTGATTCCATGATTTATATGTGACTCCCCCAATATTAAGCTCGTTGTTTCCCGTAAAAAACCACTCATCTTTATAGATATAATAATTACCTCTAAAATATAGAGTTTTATCCGATAATAACTCCCATGAAAAAGAGGATTCACCTATATACTGAGGATTTGAAACGTGCTCTCCAAATCCATCAATATAATCATATCGCATGTAATCTTCAGAAACCCCTGAACCGTCTACTCTAAAATATAATACCTCCGATGAGCCACTTTTGGATGTTAGAATTTCTTCCATAACATCTTCATACCATATATTTTTAGTTAATAACCTTTTTAAGTGCAATGATGAATTAAAATATATGACAACAATTATTACGCCAATACAAACAACGCCTAATAATGCTAACCGTTTTTTATTGCTAAAAGTTTTTTCCATCGGATTATCTTCCTTTCAACACTTATTTTTTATCTTTTGTTGTTTTGCTCTGTACTCTTTGCCTCAAATTATAATTTGATTTTAACATATAAAAAGTAGAGTGTCAAGTAACATTTTATGCTTTTTATTCTATTTTAACACACGAATATATATAATAAAATGTTTTCGGGTGATTAATATGAATTTAAAACAAAAAGATAAATATATCATGCTTGGTCTTAATATTGCATATTATCGAAAATTAAATGGTTTTACACAAGAGCAACTTGCTGAAAAATTGAATTTAGACAGAACTACAATAAGTAAAATCGAACTTGCTATTTGTGGCGTATCACTTGATGTTGTATTTGAAATAGCAGATTTATTCAAAATCCCAGTAGGTAAATTATTTGATTTCCGAGACTAAACCAAATGTTTTATATAAAAAGAGTCCTATTTGCAGAATGGGACTCTTTGATTCGTTTGATGTATATAATTAAATATAAATTTAAATTGTTGCTTTAGGATTTTTAGCTAATGGAATTTCACTCTCATTCTGAATCGTTAGATCAATTCCAACACAGTCAAAGCCCTTTACGCAAAAAACAAACAGAAAATACCCAAAAGGTATTTTCTGTTTGTTTGGCGGAGAAGGAGGGACTCGCTCTCGCTTGCGAACTCGGTCAGCGACAGTTCTGACAGTCCCCCGGACTGTCATTCATTACCGTCTTAGTTCGAGTCCCTAATCAGCATAAAAAAATAAACACAAGTACACCTTCGGTGTGCTTGTGTTTATTTGGCGGAGAAGGAGGGACTCGCTCTCGCCTGCGGGCTCGGTCAGCGGTGGCTCTGACAGTCCCCCGGACTGTCATTCACTACCACCTTAGTTCGAGTCCCTGTAAGCCTAAAAAAATAAGCACAGACACACCTTTGGTGTGCTTGTGCTTATTTGGCGGAGAAGGAGGGACTCGAACCCTCGCGCCGGTTATTAACCGACCTACACCCTTAGCAGGGGCGCCTCGTCACCAACTTGAGTACTTCTCCATAGTGACGTTAATTAAAAAATATATGGCGGAGAGGGTGGGATTCGAACCCACGGTCCCTTGCGGGATCACCGGTTTTCAAGACCGGCTCCTTAAACCACTCGGACACCTCTCCGTAGCTATATAACCGTTTGCAACATCACTTATTTTATCATATCGACTGTGATGTGTCAATACATTTACCCTAAAAAGTTATCAAAAAAAGCTGATAAAAAGTTTATACTAAAAACTTAATATCAGCTTTCTTAATTATAAGCTTGTCAAAATATTGGAATATTTCTGTTTTGCCTGCATAATCTTTTGCTGCACGGCGTCCTCGGTGGGATACCAGCCTCTTTTTGTCATCTCGTCAAAAAGCTCTGACTGTATTTGATGCTCTTCGTTTAAAATACTCATAAGCTCGTCACGAACCTTACAGTCCTTACTTTCATTAGCCGCCTCGTTATACATACCTGTGATAAACTTTTGCGAAGCTAAGCCGTCGTCGAGCATTTCCTTATCGGAAAATGGGTTTTGACTCATCATACTAAACGTCCTCCTAATTTAATTGGTTTAAAAGTCTGGTGAAATGGTCTTGGTGCATTGCGGCAACCTGCTCGCATTTTTGCTTTAGCTGTGGGTCGCTGCAACACTGAGCGTAATGCTTAAACTTTCTCACCAAAAGCTCTTCTTGATTTAATTGGTCCTCGATAGAGCCGAGTTCTTTGCTTGTAAGCATTTTTATCTCTCCTTTAACTTTTTTATTATTCTTAGCTTAATAAGAGTAAATATACATTTTTTAGCTTAATTTATTTTAAAAATTTACCCTATTTTAAATCCTAAAGTTAAAAGCATAAAGGCTGTGACATTCACCGTGTCACAGCCTTTTTTAAGTTATCCTATATCTTCTTTTTTTATCTTGAAAATCATTCTAAGAAGCCCCGAGAGAATTTTAGGGCTTTTTACTACAACAACTTTCATTATGTATGCTCCTTTCAGCCCGATTGTTTACACTCTTGTTTATCTTTTCTTAATAATTCCTGCTAAGAGGAATGCTCCGCTGAGTACGAGCAAAAGCCATTTAAACATATATAAAACGATACATAATGCTCCAAGCGCTATAAGTATCTCTCCCGTACATAAGCTATTTAAAAGTCTTCTGTTATACCTCACAAAACATTCCTCCCGACTTTATAAAAGCACCTGAGTATGTACCCCAAGTGCTTTTATTTCATAATATGTTATATTTTACTATTGGTGATTGTCGCTTGACTCAATAATTAACAGTGTGCCGTCCTTTACCGTTATTTTGGCTTTATCAGAGGTTATCTCGTTGCTGATACCCAGCTCGTTTAGGTTATCCATTTTATAATCCTTTAGCGGATATTTTACCCCCGACACGCTAATACCCTTGCTTTCACATGATGCCGAAAACACCGATAAATATTTATAAGCTCCTTTTTTAAGGGTAATGCTTTCGTCCTTTATCATAAATATTCGGTGTGTTTTATCTATAAGAGTAAGCCTTATACCCTTATTTATACACGTCTGCATAAGCTTAATGTTTGCAAGCGTATGGTCAAGTCTGCCGCCTAAGCCGCCGTATATTACAAAGCGTTTAAAGCCAAGCTCTATACCCTTTTTAATTACAAGGTACATATCGGTTTCGTCTTTTTCGCTTTTGTGACGTTCTACCTTAAAGTCGCCGGTTATCTGCTTTGAAGAGTCAAAGTCGCCCACAACCCAAGCGGGTTTTAACCCTAAGCTTTCTGCGTGCTTATATCCGCCGTCCGCACAGATTATCATATTGTCTGCCGGTACCTTTACAAAGCTATAATCCTCTATATCTGCCGAGCCAAAAACATAGCATATATCTGTCATTTTTTTAGTTCCCATTCCTTTATATTCTTGGCGTTATTATAAAGCGCAACATAGCTTTTGTGACGGCTTGTTTCAATCTTGCCCTCGCTTAAGGCCTCTAAAACGGCGCAGCCCTTTTCCACCGTATGAGAACAACCCGAAAACTTACATTTATCTATATAGGGCTTAAACTCCCTAAAGCAAAACTGCAAATTTTCCTTTAAAATTATGTCGTATCTGTCTACATCTATTGTGCTAAAGCCCGGAGTATCGGCAACATAAGCGTTAATGTCCTCAAGCTTATAAAGCTGTACATGTCTTGTGGTGTGCTTTCCTCTGCCGAGCTTTTTGCTTATCTGAGCTGTTTTTATGTTAAGCTCGGGGTAAAGTGAATTTAAAAAGCTCGATTTTCCTACTCCCGTATTGCCGGTAAAGGCGCATATACTGTTCCTTAAAATCTCTTTTATATCTTCGGTGGGAAAGAAATGTTTATTGCTTACAGTCTTTACGGTAAAGCCCGCATTTATATATATCCTCTCAAGCTCGTCGGTGGAAGCCAAATCGCTTTTTGTTATAATAATAATCGGCTCTATTTCCTTGTACTCGCTGATTGCAATAAGCTTATCAATAATCTCGGTGCTGGGAAGCGGCTCGCAGATAGAGGTGACTATAAACAGCTTATCGAGATTTGCCATAGGAGGTCTTAATATTTCGTTTTTTCTGGGCATTATCCCGCTTACCATACAAAGCCCTTGAGTGTCAATTTCCACCTTAACCTTATCGCCCACAACGGGAGATATACCGTTTTTTCTGAAAATGCCCTTGGCACGACACTCATATTCTTTGCCGTCAGCCGCCTCGACATAATAAAAACCGCCTAAGGCTCTGACTATAAGCCCTTCGCAAATATTATCCATTTAAAACAACTCCGCTTTGCGCTTATTACTCGGTAACCTCGCCCGTGTCGCCTGTACTTGTATCGGGTTCGGTAGCGGACGATACGTCTGATGAAGTCGGTTCTGATGAAGATAATGACGGACTATCGCTCGCAGTTTCCTTCTTCATAAGCAAATCACTGTTTAATTTGGTTCTTGTCGAAGTGCCTTTTGCAAAGTCAATTTGGAAACTTGCAAGCGTATCGTTGCCTATTTTTACAACCAGTGCCTGTTGGCCTGTACCTGTAGCTGTATAGCTAAACTTATTGCTGTGCAGATTTACCGTCTTTGTGGATACAAGCTCGCTTGCAAGATAAACTTTAAGCTCAACATTTTTATCCTCATAACTGCTGTTTGCTTCAAGTTCAACAGTTACAGAGGTGTTTTTATTAGCTCCTGAGCTTACCGTAAGCGCAACAACCGTTCCCTTTTCAACCGTTTCGTTATAATCGTAGCTTTGAGAGATTACTTCATCCTTCTTTTTGGAGCTTTCGACAGTTGTAATACTGCAGCCGAGGCCAAGCTCTTTCAGAGTTGCCTCTGCTGAGGAAGCGGTCATTCCCACGAGGTTTGGCACCTTAACAGGCACGCTTGCCGCACCTTTACTTACATAAATGTTGATGATGTCGCCCTTTTTACACAAGCTTCCTGCTTCAGGGTCGGTTTTTATAACCTTGCCTTCAGCTACGCTGCTGTCGTATTTTTCTATAATATTAGTGCCAAAGCCACTCTTTTCAAGCTTCTTTACTGCCTTTGACTGATCCATTCCCACTACATCGTCAACCTCATAAGCATTTAAGCCCTCGCTGACAATAACCTTAACGGTTTGGCCTTTTTTAATCTTCGTATTGGCCGCAGGAGTTTGAGAGATAATATACCCTTCCTCATACTCATCGCTCATTTCGGTGCCGTCAACCTTGATTTTTATATACGCATAGTTGTCGTTTGCAATAACATCGTCATAAAGCTGACCTACTAAGTTAGGATTAGGGTATTCGTCTCCCGAATTGCCTATTCCTCTGAAAAAGATTATCGTAACGATAATTGCCAAAATAATGCAGGCACTCGCAACGCCGATTAACACCTGCATTACGGTTGACATTTTTTTCTTCGGCTCTTCTTCCTCTTCTTTAGATTCGTCGCTTACCGTATCGAAATATTTTGTAGAGGTGTCGTCGGTAAGATATTTATACTCAAATACAACGCTCGGATTTCTTTTAAACTCGTCTATATCCTTTAACATTTCGGCAGCGCTTTGGTATCTGAAATCAGGGTCTTTTTTCATTGCCCTTATAATGATTTCCTCTAAGCCCTCCGGAATGTCGGGGTTAATGCTTCTTGGTCTTTCCGCTTCGGAATGCATCTGCTTTATTGCTACTGCTACAGGTGTTTCTCCGTCAAACGGCAGTTTCCCCGTAAGCATTTCAAACATCAAAACGCCCACAGAATATATATCGGTTTTTTCGTCGGTAACCTCACCCTTTGCCTGCTCGGGACTTATGTAATGTACCGAACCGATAGCTTTTTCCGAAAGTGTTCTGCCGTTATCTCTTGCAAATCTCGCAATACCGAAATCCATCACCTTTACGGTGCCGTCTTGCAAAAGCATAACGTTTTGCGGTTTTATATCACGGTGAACGATTCCGTTATCGTGTGCATGCTGTAAGGCTCTTAATATCTGTACGGTAAAGTGTACGGCTTCCTTCCAGTTGACAACTCCCTGCTGGTCGATGTACTCCTTTAAGGTTATACCGTCAACATATTCCATTACAATAAACTGTATGCGGTCGCCAAAGCTTACGTCAAAAATCTTGACGATATTCGGGTGTGACAAAACGGCTATTGCCTTAGACTCGTTTCTGAATCTCCTTTTAAAATCCTCATTTGTAAGGTATTCGTCCTTTAGGATTTTAACCGCTACCTGCTTGTTCTCGGCAATATCGTATGCCTTATAAACGTCGGCCATACCGCCGATTCCTATTAGCTCTTTAATTTCATATCTTCCGTCGAGCTTTTTACCTATATAATTATTCAAGACTTACACTCCTTTTTAATTATGCTCTACGCAATATATACGGCGGTTATATTGTCGATACCGCCTGCGTCGTTTGCCATATCTATAAGCGTTTTACAAACACTCTCTTTTGGGGTATTTTCCAAAACGCTTTTTATCTGCTCGTTGTCGCAGGAATTTGTCAGCCCGTCCGAGCATAACAAAAAGCTTACGTCCTTAATGCTGTTTACCTGTATATAATCTACATCCACAAAGAAACTTACGCCCACCGCCCTGGTTATCATATTCTTTTGGGGGTGATTTTTCGCTTGTTCTTGGGTTATCTTACCCTGCTCCACAAGGTTTTGTACAAGAGAATGGTCCTTTGTTATCTGATAAAACTCTCCTGATTTAAGCATATACACCCTGCTGTCGCCTACATGAGCTATATACGCTTTATTGTTTACCACTACCAGCGCAACAACCGTAGTGCCCATACCGATATATTCCTTCTTTTCAAGTGAATAATCGTATACCGCTACGTTTCCGTCGCTCACCGCAGTCACCATTATGTTTTTATATTCTTGCTCGTCAAGACCCTCTTTTAAGTGAGCGTCCAAATATTTATATATCGTGTCGCAGGCTATCTTGCTGGCAACTTTTCCGCCGTTTTCTCCGCCCATTCCGTCACATACGACTGCGAAGCCTAAATTGTCGGAGATAACCTTAAAGCAATACATATCCTGGTTTGATTCTCTGACCTTTCCCACATCGGTTTGACCGTATATTACCACTCATTTCACCTCCGTTAAATTATCACGCCTGAGTTGTCCGCAGGCGGCTTCTATGTCAGAACCTAAGGTTCGTCTTACCGTTGTATTTATACCATACCTTAAAAGCGTATCTCTGAATAAAATAACCGATTGTTTGTCGGATTTTTCAAAGCCCGCCTCTTTAACGTAGTTTACGGGTATGAGATTTACATGACAAAGCTTGCCTTTTAATAGCTTTGCAAGGCGCTTTGCCTCATCTATGCTGTCGTTTTCTCCTTTTATAAGCGCATATTCAAAGGATATTCGCCTGCCTGTTTTCTCGGTATAATCGTCGCACGCTTTTAAAAGGGTTTCTATGTTATAACGCCTGTTTATCGGCATTATCTTGCTTCTGGTTTTATCGTCGCTTGCGTGAAGCGATATAGAAAGCGTTATACCTAACTTTAGCTTTGCAAGCTCAATTATTTTATCTACAACGCCGCAGGTCGAAACAGAAATATTTCGCAAACTTATATTAGCACCTAACGGCGAATTTATCAACTTTAAAAACTCTGTAACATTCTCAAAATTATCAAGCGGTTCGCCTATACCCATCATAACAATATGAGAAATATGTACGCCCATATCCTCCTCGGCTTTATACACCTGCTCTAATATCTCGCTTGGGGTTAAGTTTCTCACAAAGCCCGCCTTAGTGGAAGCACAAAACTCGCACCCCATTTTACAGCCGACCTGACTTGACACACATATACTGTAGCCGTATTTATATTTCATCAAAACCGTTTCTACATATTCCTTATCAGAAAGCTCAAAAAGATACTTAACGGTGCCGTCAAGTTTTGAAGTAAGCTTTTTCTTGATTTCAAGGCTTTGTATAAAGCATTGACTGTCAAGGGTGTTTCTAAGCTCTTCGCTTAAATTTGTCATCTCACTGAAGGTATATACTCTTTTTTTATGCAACCAGTCAAAAATCTGATTTGCTCTAAATGACGGCTGGGATAAATCTTTTAGCATATCCTTTAGCTTATCTATATCAAAAGACTTTATATCAAGTTTTTGGCTCAATTAAACCATTCCTTAGTTTTTATTTGCGTTTGAACGTCGCTATAAAAAATCCGTCGCTGTTTATAATATACGGCATAAAGGTCGCCATATTATCTTCATAAAGCGTTACCGATTTTATATAATCGGGTAATGGGTACGCTTCAAATTCGCTGTTTTGCTCTAAAAATTTTTTAGCGACATATTGATTTTCGTCTTTGTCTACCGAGCATGTGGAGTATATTAAAAGCCCGCCGTGCTTTACATAATTAGAGCAGTTTTTAAGTATATTATACTGTATTTGAGGTAAATTTTTAAGCTCTGCTTCGGGTTTATATTTTATTTCGGGTTTTCTTCTTATTATACCGAGCCCCGAGCAAGGCACGTCGCACAGCACCCTGTCTGCCAAAACAAGATCCGGCGAATATTCTGCGGCATCACCTATTCTTGTCTTTATATTTGTAATGCCGAGCCTTGCGGCTGACGCCTCTATAAGCTTTATTTTATGCTCATATAAATCAAAAGCCATTATCATACCGCTGTTTTTCATATACTGCGACATTGTAAAGCTCTTTGAGCCTGGTGCGGAGCACATATCGTAAATAAGGCTTTCGGGTTTAGCCGAAACTGCTCTTGCGCAAAGCTGTGAAGCAATATCCTGAACGTAGAAAAAGCCGTTTTTAAATTCGCTTAAAGCGGATATATCCCCTGTTTTATAAAGACTTAAACAGTTATCGGTAAATTTATTTATTTCACACTCTATACCCTTTTTATTTAAGCTATCTATAAGGTCCTCCATAGTTATTTTTAAGGTGTTTACCCTTACGGTCACAGGCGGTCTGCCTACGGAATACTCTAAAAGCTTTTTTGTTACTTCGAGTGAATACTGTTTAGCCCATTTTTCTATAAGCCATTTAGGGCAGGAATAGTTAATGCTAAGCGACGTGATATTATCCATACCGTCAACCGATATCTTTTTATCATCTCTTATAAAGCTTCTCAAAACAGCGTTCACAAGCCCTTTTGCGCTTGCTTTTTTTACATAATAACAAAGCTTAACGCTCTCGTCTACCGCCGCATTATCGGGAACAGAATCCATATATTTAAGCTGATATAACCCCATTTTTAAAATTATGAGTATCTCGTTATCAAGCTTATCGCACTTTCTTTTTGAATAGAGGTTGATTATATATTCTAAGGTTATATCACGCTCTATTACACCGTAAAATACCGCTGTAATGAAAGCGTTTGTGCTTTGATGCTCGGGATTTGATAATATTTTCCCCAAAGTGAGATTTGAATATCCCTTATCCCTATACACCTTTAAAAGTGAATCAAAAATCAGTTGTCTGTCGTTTTTAACCATAAGCGCTCCCATGGGCTTTTATTCTCTAATCGTTTAATTTCATACCTTTTGTGAGAGGGTGTCCTCTTAAAAAATCTTGTGCAGCCATACGCTTTGAGCCTTCATACTGAACTTCCATAAAGCGTATTGCGGTATTATCTGAGCAACCCACAACAAAGGTTTTTTCACAAAGAAGCTCACCAGGTGATCCGCTAAAGTTTGACGCTATTTCGCTTTTATACACTTTTAGCGTCTTGCCCAAAAGTGTGATTTTTGCACACGGCCATTCGGATAAGCCCCTTATTTTATTGTGCACCTGTTTTGCAGGTAAAGTAAAATCAAGCTTTGAAAGCTCCTTTGTAAGCATAGGCGCATAGCTTGAATGCTCATCGTCTTGCTTAGTGCGCTTTAACGTGCCGTTTTTTATCTCGTCTAAGGTTTTTATAAGTACCTTAGCGCCCAGTATGCTAAGCCTGTCGTGAAGCTCTGAAGCTGTTTCGTTTTCCCCTATCGGAATACTTTCCCTAATTAACATATCGCCTGTATCAAGGCCCTTTTCCATATACATTGAGGTTACACCCGTTTCGGTTTCGCCGTTTAACACACTCCACTGAATAGGCCCTGCTCCACGGTATTTCGGAAGCAGTGAGGCGTGGATATTTATACAGCCGTATTTCGGCAAACTGAGTATTTCCTCGGGCAAGATTTTACCGTATGCCACCACAATTATAACGTCCGGAGAAAGAGTGGTAAGCGTTTTATAAACTTCCTCGTCCTTTAAGCTTTGCGGCTGAAATACGGGTATATCATATTTTAGTGCAAGCTCCTTTACAGGCGGCGGCAAAACCTTATGTCCTCTGCCCTTAGGCTTATCGGGTTGGGTGAAAACACCGCTTATTTTATTATCGCTTTCTATTAACGCCTTTAGACACGGTACCGCAAATTCAGGCGTTCCCATAAATACTATATTCAAACTGTTACTCAACACCTTAAAAACTATTTTACATCAACCATCTCTATGGCCGAATCCTTAAAAATCACACCTGAAAGATGATCTATCTCGTGGCAAAACGCCCTTGCCAAAAAGTCTCTCGCTTCGATTTCAATAGGATGACCAAAGCGGTCAAACGCCTTTACCTTAACGTAATTCGGGCGTTTTACCTTGCCGTATTCTCCGGGGCAAGACAAGCACCCTTCGGTATCTACGCTTTCGCCCTTTTGCTCTACAATCTGAGGATTTATAAGCTCGATAAGCCCCTCGCCTATATCTACGACTATAACTTGTCTTAATATGCCTACCTGAACTGCCGCCAAGCCTACGCCCTCGGCTTTATACATAGTCTGCGCCATATCGTCAAGCAAATCCCACAGTTTTTTATTAAACTCCTCGACAGGTCTGCTCTTTTTGCGCAGGGTTTCATTTTTCTCAGTAATAATATTTCTTATCGCCATTTTTTATCCTCCTAACTCTCAATATCGCCGTTTATATCGGTATATACGGTGATATGACCGAAGCGTTTATCGGTGCCTGCCTCGATAAGACAGGTTTTTAAATATCTTTTAAAGCTTGAGTTAAATCTGCATTTTATTATGATTTTAAGTCTGTATTTTCCGTTCATACGGTAAATAACTGGCTTTATAGGTCCTAACACCTTTAAGGGCACTTTGTTTTCAAACGCTTCTACGTTTTTTCTTAGCATACCCATAAATACCTTTGCAGACGATACTACCTTTTTTTCGTCCTCACCGCATACATTCACCACGCATATATCGCAAAACGGCGGGTAAAGCATGGCTTGTCTTGTAGCTATTTCATCTTCAAAAAAGCCCTTGTAATCCTGCTTTGCCGCAAGCGATATTACCTGATTGTCGGGCATAAGGGTCTGTATATATGCTCTGCCTGTTTTATCGGCTCGTCCGCTTCTTCCGACAACCTGAGTTATGAGGGAAAACACCCTCTCAACCCCTTTAAAGTCGCCCGAATAAAGCGCACCGTCAACATTCATTACGCCCACTAAGGTGACGTTTGGGAAATTAAGCCCCTTTGCTATCATTTGAGTGCCGACGAGTATATCGTACTCGCCGTCTTTAAAGTCGGCAAACATTTTGCCGTAGGCGTAACGTGAGGTTGTGGTATCGGTATCCATTCTGAGTATTTTTGCTTTCGGAAAGGTTAATTGAAGCTCGTCCTCAAGCCTTTGAGTTCCCACACCGGAAAGCTTTATATGCTCGCTGTCACATTCGTCACAATGCCTTTTAAACTTCTCGGCATATCCGCAGTAATGGCACATCATATAGCCGTTGTCCTTGTGATATGTAAGCGCAACATCACAATTCGGGCATTTTTTCACTTCCCCGCATTCCATGCAGCACGCTATGGTATTATAACCACGTCTGTTTATAAACAAAATGGTTTGTTCGTTTTTATTTAGGTTATTTTCTATTTCCTGCTTTAATACGTCGCTTAGAAGGGAGGTGTTTAACTTTTTCTCCTGTGCTTTCATATCGACTACATAAACCTCGGGCAGCAGTGCGCCTGCATAGCGCTCGTTTAGCTCAAACAGGTTATATATACCCTTTTTAGCTCGATAGAAGCTATCTATCGACGGCGTTGCAGATGCAAGCAAAAGCATAGCATTATGGTTTACGCACCTTAACTTTGCTATATCTCTGGCGTGATATCTGGGCGAGCTTTCGGATTTATATGAGCCTTCGCCCTCCTCGTCCATAACTATAAGCCCCAAATTACTGCAAGGCGCAAACACAGCGCTTCGTGTACCTATTACAATGCTTGCCTTGCCGTCTTGTATGCGTTTAAACTCGTCTAAACGCTCGCCCATCGAAAGACTGCTGTGAAGCACTGCAACAAGATCGCCAAACATTCCCTTAAAGCCTTCTACAAGCTGTGGGGTAAGCGAAATTTCGGGAACAAGCATCATAGCCTGCTTACCCTTTTTTAGCACTTCGTCGATAAGCTTTACAAAAATTTGCGTTTTTCCGCTTCCCGTAACACCGTAAAGGAGCGATACCTGAGCGGTATTTTCGTTTAGCTTATTTAAAAGCCCCTCGTACACCCGCTTTTGCTTTTCGGAAAGAGTTATTTCATCTACGTTTAAAGTCTTTGCGTGTTCGCTTTCGGGTATGCGGTAAACCTCTTTATCGTAGTATTCAGCTACGTTTTTCTTGACAAGCCCTTTTATAACGCTTTTGCCTAAAGCACAAAAATACATTACTTCCTTTTCGGAGGCTGTTATTACATTAGTTAAAAAGTCTACGATTTCGGCTTGCTTCGGGGATAGCTTTTGCTGGGTGCCGTTTAATAAATAGGAATCCGTAAGCCTTACCATTTTTTCGGTTTTTGCCGATACCTTTGTTTTAGCGGTGTCGTTTACCTTTATTATTCCCTTGTCGGTTAAAGAGGCTACCACCTTATGCTTATCGCTTGATTTATTGCAGCTTAAAAAGTCGTCAAGCTCCCTTGCGGTTTTGGCGGTTTTAATAAAATTAACAAGGTTTTGCTCCTTTTCATTAAGCGAAGTAAAATCAATCTCATCAATGCTTTTATTTAAGCTGTACTTTTCGGTAATCACCATATTTGCACCATTCGGTAAAATGGTCTTTACCGCATCGTAAAAGGTGCAAAAGGTATTGTCGCACATAAAGTCAGCTATTTTAAACATTTCTTCGGTAAATACAGCCTTTTCATCTAAAACCTGTAAAACCTGTTTCAGCTTTTTAGTAGGATTACTCGGCTTATAAAGCTCGTATACCATACCCTGTCTTTTTGAGTTACCGTTACCGAAAGGAACTATCACCCTCATTCCCCTTTTTACAAAGGGAATAAGCTCGCAGGGCACTAAATAATCAAACGCCTTGTCAAAGTGATATACAGTTTTGTCAACGTATATTTTTGCTATCACTCTATCCTCTATCTGATTATCCATTACCTCACCCCGCTTTTAAAAAGCCTTAAAATGCCTTGCTTATTCGCCGGCGTCCTCTTGTTCGAGAAGCTTATATTTGCCGTCTGCAAATTCCTCTACAGCTAACTGAACCGGTTTTTCTACTATCGGTTCGCCTTTTTCTTCACATTCTGCGGCAATTTGTCTTGCCCTTTTAGCTACGCCTATTACCAAAGAATAGTAGCTCTCTCCGTTTTTCAAAATGTCTGTACTTGCAGGTCTGTGCATCATAATAAAAATCTCCTTTAACTGTTTAATATATTTTCAATAATCTGCGTCATACGAGGCTTTGCAAGCCTTTGAGCAGTAATTATGCTGTTTAACTCATCTACGGCAGTTTCCAAGCTGTCGTTTATCACTATATAGTCGTATTGTGAAGCGAGCTTCATCTCTTTCATAGCGGTGTTCATTCTGCCGTCTATTTTTTCTAAATCCTCTGTTGCCCTGTCAACCAAGCGGCGCCTTAATTCACTCACACTCGGCGGCATAACAAAAATCATAACTGCATCCTTATATTTTTGCTTTACCTTCATAGCGCCTTGTACTTCTATTTCGAGGATAACGTTTTTGCCGTTTTCGAGGTTTTCATAAACCTCCTTTGCCGGCGTCCCGTAATAATTGCCGACATACTCGGCATATTCAAGCATACCGTCGTTTGTAATTCTATCCTCAAACTCGGATTTTGAAATAAAGTAATAATGCACGGAGTGCATCTCGCCCTCACGAGGTGAGCGTGTTGTAGCCGAAATGGATATAACAGTATCGTCACGCTTTTTTAAAAGCTCCTTTAAAATCGTGCCTTTACCGCAGCCCGACGGACCTGACAGCACTATCAAAAGCCCTTTTTCAGTCATTATCCGCTTCCTCCTCGCTGTCTGCTCTGCCGGCAATGGTTTCGGGCTGTATCGCAGATAATATAACGTGGTCGCTGTCCATAACGATTACCGCTCTGGTTCTTCTGCCGTATGTAGCGTCGATGAGAAGTCCCTTTTCCTTAGCTTCCTGAATAATGCGCTTAATCGGCGCAGATTCGGGGCTTACAATAGCGACTAACCTTGTCGCAGACACCATATTTCCAAAGCCTATATTTATTAGCTTCATTTTAAATTTCCCCTATTCGATATTTTGAATTTGCTCTCTTATCTTTTCGATGTCGGATTTTATATCCACAACTACCGCTGTCATCTCGACGTCCTGTGCCTTTGAGCCTATTGTATTTGCTTCTCGGTTTAATTCTTGCACCAAAAAGTCAAGCTTTCTGCCGATAGGCTCTTTTGCTTCGAGCAGGTTATAAAACTGCTTTATGTGACTGCGAAGCCTTACCGTTTCTTCATCAACCGCAACCTTTTCGGAAAATATAGCTGCCTCTAATAAAATTCTCGATTCGTCTATGTTCTGAGCGCCAAGCACCTCGTTCATTTTAGCTGTGAGCCTTTCACGATATGCCTTTACGGTGTTGGGTGACTGCTCTTCAAGCTTTTTAACAAGGCTTTCGATATGCTCTAATTTCTCGGTAAGATCCTTTTTCATCTGCTTACCTTCGTCGGCACGCATAGCTACAAACTTTTCTACAGCCTGTTTTGCTACTTCACTTACACGCTCCCAAACTACCTGCTCGTCTTCGTTAATCTTTTTAACGGTGAATATATCGGAAAAACGTGATATTGACGAAAGTGTCAAATCGTCCTTTAAGTTGAGCTCGCCCTCAAGCTGTCTTAATGCATTTACATATTCTCCTGCGAGCGCTTTATTAACTTCAACCTCGGAGCTTAATCCTTCTGTTTTGTAAATTGTTACGCCTACGTCTATTTTGCCTCTTGACACCGAGCGTTGTACAAAGGATTTTAATTTCTCGTCAAGGTAACCGTATGCTCTCGGAGTTTTTGCATTAAACTCAAAAAAGCGGTGATTTACCGATTTTATTTCCACTGTTATTTCGTAATTATCTATGCATTGTTGAGCTCGGCCGTAGCCTGTCATACTCTTTAACACAGTATCATTTCCCTTCGACTTTTTGTTTATTTTAAGCATTATTTATTCATTTTCCAAACATTATAATTTTACCACTATTTATCCTATATTGCAATTGTTTGTTCACAGAATATTAACAATTAGCGTGTCCCTATTATATACTTTTTTATTTTGTTTTATGGTATAATAACCTTAATTTAGTTTGCACCTATGGCGCAAACAGAATTCTTCTTGAAAATCCTTACGGATTTTGACTAAGAACATTTTAGGAAGTATAAAAATGGCAAAAAAACAAAAACGAGATATAAGTAAACACGGCTACTCTGTTCCCGTAATGGCGCTCAGGCTTTGGGGACCTCATCTTACGGCAAACTTTATCTGCCTTGCAATAGTTTTAACTGCGGCGGCAATGAAAATAAAGGCACCTCCGTTTTTAGCAATTATAGGGGTTATTCTTTTTATACTGTACTGGTGGTTTATGTCCTCGCCCGTATGGACTTGGGGTAGTAAGGACGCAAACAGAGTAAGCTTCGGATATATAAAAAAGGATTTACTAAAGGGCGTTAAGGTAGGGTTTTTAATGAGCGCACCTATATTTATTTTGGATATATTTCTTATCCTCGGAAAGCTTTATATCTTCCCCTACAACCTTATGGCGACCTACAAGCTTGTAAATCCAAATATCATAACCTTTGCAAATTTCATTGAAACGAGCGTATATTTTTCCGAAATATCCTGGGGAGAGCTTATAGGGATTTGTTCTTTAACGCTTGTAACTCCGCTTATCATATCGCTTTATTATGTACTGGGATATAAGGATATAAATCCGATTGATTTGGCGATTTATAAGAGAAAGTAATAAAATAAAACTAAAGCCCGACTTATAGTCGGGCTTTAGTTTTTACTCTTTATCCTCTTCTTTTTTATCCTTAATATTATTATCTATTGCAACCTTTTGCGCTAATTCACGCATTTTACATTCCACCTGCGAGAGCTTTACCGTCATTAAGAAAAGCTTTATAAGCAAAATAAATATTGTGAGCAAAAATACAAAGTTTACCGTAGAATATACTCCTACAAGCCTTGTCGCAAAGTCTGCAAGCCCGGGGAAAATACTGATTACAAGCAGTAAAATCGAAAACAAGACCCAAAATATCGTATCCTCTATCTGTACCTTTGAGTGACGTATCTTTCGCATCATAAACACCAAGGTCAAAAGCGACGCCACAATTAAAATTATTCTAAACACAAGACTCATAACAAAGCACCTCTTTTTTACTTAGTTTACCTTTTCTCTTTTTCTGAACCACTGTACCATTAAAATCGAAATGCACATTCGCATCATATATGATATGGATTTTGTTAAGGTAAGATAGCTTTGCCCCTCTGTACGCTCGTCCATCGTTACCTGTACTTCGGAAACCTTTGCTCCGCACTTTATAAGATAAGAAAGCGTATCGGGCTCGGGGCCGAAGTTTATGTTATTGGCAAAAAGCTTAAGTAGCTTTTTATCAAACATTCTCATTCCTGAAGTCGGGTCTTTTATCTTTTTGCCCGTAGTAATTCTAAGCGCAAATGAAATTAAAAAGCTTCCTATCATTCTTGCGGAGAAAGGCTTTTTCTCATTTACAAATCGTGAGCCTATTACTATGTCGTAGCCCTTTTGCATCTCATCAAGTATATCCGCAATATATTCGGGGCGGTGCTGACCGTCGGCGTCAAACTGTATTGCATAATCGTAGCCTTCCAGATACGCATATTTAAGCCCCGTTTGAAAGGCACCTGCCAAGCCTAAATTGACAGGTAAATTCACATAGTTATAACCGTGCTCTTTACAAATCTTTGCTGTGTTATCCTTTGAGCCGTCGTTTACTATGACATAATCGTACTGCGGATAGTTATTTATAATATCGTCCACCACACGCACTATGCTTTTTTCCTCGTTATATGCAGGAATCACAATCAAGGTTTTCATATTACTCTCCCATTTTATTTAGTCTTTAGCCAAAAGTCTTACCTTTTCGGAAACTATATCCCATGTAAAGTTTTCTTCAAGCCTTTTATATGCAAGCTCTGTTGCGGATTTTGCAAGCTCCTTATTATCTGTGGCATATAAAATCTGTTTTGCTATTTCTTCAGGCGTATTTTCTTTTAATATCACGCCGTAGTCATCATTTATAATAAGCTCCTTAGAGCCTCCTGCCGTTGTGGTAATGCAGTAGCATTTACATACCACCGCCTCCAGAACAGATGTCGGAAATCCCTCAGGATAATCGGTCGGCAGGCAGAATATATCGGTTTTGGAAAGCAAGCTTATAATCTCTTCGTAATTAAGCCTGCCGAGAGGGATTATATGCTTATTCGCTAACAATTTTACCTCATCTGAAAGCTCGCCGTCGCCGGCTATAAAAAGATATATGTTGTCTTTTTTTTCTTTGCAAAGCTTTATCGCTTCGATAAGCTTTAAAATGCCCTTTTCCTTTACAAGACGCCCTGTGTATGTAACCGCAATGTCGTTTGCGGTTAGATTATATTTAGCTTTAAAATCGGTTACGGGATTTTCTAAAATCGGGGTAAAATCCTCTATATTAACCGCATTGTAAACGGTGGAGGTCGCATTTATTTTAAAGTGCTTTAGCCACTCGTTACACGCTTGTGAAACGCCGTAAAAATCCTTGCAAAAATGCTTTATTCGCCTTGTGATAAAATGCTCGTATTTTCTTCCGACAAAATCCAAAAGCGCATTATTTAAGGTCATATGGTCGGTAGAATGGTCTATTGTGATACATTTAGCGCCTATTTTTTTTGCAAACTTTGCACCGTACCACGAATGAAAATAAAGCCTTGTATTTACTATAACCAAATTCGCTTTTAAGTCTTTTATAAGCTTTTTGTTGCCTATCGGTTTTAATATGGGAAATCTGCCGCCCATAAGGCTTATAGCGTCTAATCTGTAAACGTCTATGCCGTCTATAACCTCAAATTCAGGCAGATTATCTATTTTAGAGGTTACTATACTCACCTTTTCGCCTTTTTCGGTAAGCTTTTTTGCAAGGTTATAGGTATACCTTTCCACGCCGCCCAAATGAGGCAGATATAAAGCTGAAAAAATTATATACGACTTAGACATTTTATCACCACACATAGCCTTAACTTATTTTTAGCTTTTTAACAAAATAAAGAATGAACAGGATAAATATTACCGCCAGCACAAACATTGAGGTAAGATATGCCACCGCTGCGCCCATAATGCCCCATAGCTTTACGAACATAGGGGAAATAAAAAAGGTTAAAACACACGGTACAGCATATATAAACCAAAGCCTTGACTGCTTACGCATAACCGTTAAGAGCGCACTGAAAAATGTCGCCAGCGCACTGAAACCTCCCGCCGCCACAATAACCAAAAGCACAGTGCGGTAGCCTTCAAAGCTTATGCCGTAAACCATACTCAACACAGGTATACCGAGCAAAGCCGCACCGCCTATTGCGATAATAGTTACAACGCCTATCCAAAGCACTAAACCTGCGGTGGTTTTTAAGAACTTCTTGTTATTCGAGTTAAGCCAACAGGTTGTTAAAAAAGTAAGCTTCGGTCTAAACGCAAATAAGCTGAAAAGATTTATTACAAACGCTATCATCGCCATATTGTTATAGATGTTAAGCGTTTCGGAGGATATGGCATTTACCGCATACTTGGGCGCATTTGTAAGGTACTGCAACATAAATGCCCCCGCAAATGCAGGTAAGCATTCAATAAGTAATCTGCCAAACGCCTTAAAATCAAAAGAGAATTTTATTTTATCAAAATTATTTACTCTCGGAACGTCGTAAATAAAAATCCATATAACCGTAATCAAAACGGGAAATATGCTCGAAATAAGAAGGCTGTGTGTTAAATAAAGCGATATCGCAAAGGTTACAGATGAAAGCACCACCTGAAACGCCAATGTTTTACCGGCTAAGTCAAGTCGCTCGTTTTTCTGAAAAAGCCCTTGGAAAACATCTGACAAGGCAAGCATAACTCTAAAGGCACACCACAAAAGCGCTATAAGTACAGTCTGCCCCGTACAGCCCTTTGAGAAAATATAGCCCACCGATATAATCATAGTAGCTATACAGGTAATAATCCTTAGCGAAAAGTAGTTTGAAAAGCTATATTTATCGGTGAGGTCGGTTGCCTGATAATGACGGATTTCAAAAAGAGCTATAGTGGACATCTGGTAGGATATAGCGTATGCCAAAGAATACACTCCGCCGTCTGCGCTTCCGTTTATGCGGTTTACTATTACCGTTAATATAAACGAAGATATAGCGTTGCAAAAGCTTCCTGCCATATTCCAAAAATATATAGCTCTTAACCGACTTTTTTGACTGGTCATATCTTTTTCTCCAATTTAAGCCCTTTTAATTACACTATATTTCCTTTGCCGTCGCCGAAATCGAGTATTGAAGGACAATGATTGCGACGCTTTTCTACAGGGGGAAGCGTCATATAATCCCCGTATGTCAAGGTGAGTATTTTTTCGGACTGCTTTGGCACCTTTATCTTAAAATGCTCAAACTCAACCTCTCTGAGTGGGAAAATATCCTCGACGGTATACTTGTGCTTTAATGCATACTGGTCGTCAAAGCAGGTTATGTACTGTGTTTTTTCGCTATTATATTTTGAAGCAGTCTTTACAAGGTTTTTATAAAGCCAAGTGGATTTTATATGAAGGATTTTAAGGGTGTAATGTATTATGTAACAAGCTATTTTTGAAAGCGTGGCTTTAGCTCCCTCGAACGGAAATGCCGCCTGCGGTCTGCCCGAAAGCCACAAAAGCCTTCCCCAAATCCATGCGCTTCTTGCCTGACGTTTAGCTTTTTTCGGGTCGTCGGCCACGTTGTCAAACGGGAAAATATCTATACAGATTCCAAATTCCCTTTTTAGCTTTAAATTATAAGAGGTAACAAATCTCGTACCTTTTTTCTCAAAGTGAGTAACCGTACAAATGTAGTTTTTGTCAAGGGCAGAATTTACGACCGTATACTTATCGCTAAGCTCTTCTTGTACGAGTGAAATAAGTCTGTCGTAATCCTTTCGCATAACTCCGACATCAACATCGTCGTCCCACGGTATAAAGCTTTTGTGTCTTATTGCTCCCAAGATCGTACCGTAAACCGCAAATAGCGGTATATCATGCTTTTCGCACAAGTTGACAAGCACCTCTAAAAGCTCTAAGTCCACCTTATGAACTCTTTTTAAAACTTCCGGTTCGTATTGCTTATAATCCATAAATACTTCCCCTCAACATTTTTTACATCATACGGTCTGTAAACACATCGAGCACCGTTATACACTGAAGCATAAGCGTCGCCAACGCAAGCTTATGATCAATATTCTTTTTTATTACAATCGCAGAGTTTCTCAGACAGTATACCGCAAGCGGTAAAACGGGTATTAAGTATCTTCCTTGGAAGCCCATAATAATCGAAGTATTTATATCGGTCCAGGTGAGTGCCGCTAAAAGTATCTCGCCGAAAACGGCTATAAATATAAATAACATAAGTGTACGGGATTTAAAGTTAAAATGTACCTTTTCGTCATCGTATTTCATAGCGGCTATAAGCATAAGCACAAAGAAAAGTGCAATTATAAGCGCACCGACAAACACATTAAGCCAGCCAAGCTGACCGCCTACCATAGTGGTATAGTAAGTGTCCTTTAACTGCCTTAGAGTTCTAAAGAACATTCTTATAAACTCTTTTGTATTTGTTAATACAAAAGATGTGCTGTAAAACTGTGCACTGGTTTGCGCTGCCGTCTCTCCCGACGACGAGGACGCAGGTAAGAGAGAGTTTAATATCTTATTTATATTAAAAATCAAAAGAAGCAAAACCGAGCTTCCCAGAACTGTACCTGCATAGGCAAAAAGCTTTTTCTTTGATAGATTTTGCCGTCTTGCAAACACCAGAAAAATAAGCGCACCTATAGGCAAATAAACGCCTGCCTTGCTTGCGGAAAGCAAAGCGCACGCCACGCTCAAGGCGACAATTTCCCTTACCTTTATTTTATCTGTCGTATATGCAAGATAGAGGCTGTAGCCTACCGAGAAAAATGCAAGTCCGTTTATTACCGCATCGTAAGAATAAGACGCCGCCTGTTGTATGGTAATCGGGAAAAGTGCTATTACAAAAAACACCATTTTTCCGAAAGGCAGTTTTTTCATTCCGAAATATGCCATAAGCACAAAGAACAAAAGATTAAAAAGTCTGCCCATATAATAGGTCCAAAGCCCGTTAAAATCCAAGGTTCGTCCTAAAGACAAGCCTATTGACGACGGTAAAAACTGCAGTATATTTCCCGCTGTCATAACTGCAACCGGGCTTTCACTTTTATCGCCCGAAGGAGCAACAATATCTTCGGCAACTCTTGCGTAAGTCTGTTTGCCGGGAGTCAGCGAATATGAAAGTACGTCTATATCCTTATTTGTCATATTTATTAAGCTGTCAGACGAATAATCCGCCGAATTAAAGGTTATGGCATTAGAATATTTATAAGCCGAAAAATAATGAACGGGCTCGTCCGGTATTGAGTTTGGCGTCATAAGGCACATATAAATAAGCCCTACACCAAGACAGCACACTAAAAATACCGTTTCTATCTTTAGCTTTTTTACAAATATATTGTAAAACAAGAATATAAGTAAAACCCCGAAAATAGCCGACAAAATCAAATATATCGCTTTAAGCGCAGAATTATCGGAGGAATTTAGCTTTAAAAATATACCTGTGTTCCCCTGATCTTCGCCGTTTACCGTAAGCTCCTTTAAGGGATAAAATTCCCTGCTTACAATTTGAGGAGTAGTGGATGAAGTGACCACCGCCAAGGAATTATTTTCACTTCCGTTATCGGAATATATTTTTATTGAGTAGATTTTGTCCTTTTCCATTTTGTTTGTAAGGTCAAAATCCACATAGCTTCTGTCCGGCAAATCGTCGGAATTTAAGCTAAAGCTTTGCAGTACTTTGCCCGAAGCGTCATCGCAAAATTCTACCGTAACGTCGCAGGTATCGGTAACATTATCCTTAGCAAAATAAAACGAAAAACTGTCGTAAGACAAATCAGGCTTTATTTTTTGCTCGACAACATTTCCCGAAATAAGATTTTCGGTAACGCCGTCGGGGTTAGTGTTTAAAGACAAAACAATTCTGTTTTGCATTATCGGTATATCGACAAAAAGTTTATACCAAGCAAAAAAGAAAAACACCGTTAAAACAAGCGATATTATCATAAGTAATATTTTTTTATATCTTTTTAAAAAGTTCACCGTATTGCTCTTTAAACTCATTATACGCTATGTCCTCCCCATATACGCTTTAAAGCCCAATATATAAAAATATGTCATTTTAGTATACCATTTTTCGACGTAAAATGCAAATTTTAAATGTGCCTTAAACTTTTTGCCGTTTAGTTTAATTTATCGCTTAACTCTATTAAGCCGTACTGTCTTATTTTTATCGGTATAACGCTTTTTACGCCAAAAACAGCAGTTAATTTTTCGCTGTAAATTTTAAGCTTTTCATTCGGCACCATAGCTTGTATTGTTCCCGCAAAGCCTCCGCCGTGAACTCTGCATACGCCCAAATCGCCGAGTACGTTTTCGCCTAAAGCGAGCGCTAAGGCTAAGTCTTCGTTTAAAGGCGAGGAGGGCAGATAAATATTTTGCAGATATTTATATGAAGAATCTCCCGACTTTTTAAATAACCTCAAAAACTCGTTAAAATCCCCCGATTCAAGTGCTTTAGTCTGAGCTTTGGCATTTTTGTTTTCCGAAAAAAAGTGCATGGCTCTTAGTATTGCCCTATCTCCTGCTGTTTTTCTTAATGTTTTAATACTGCCAAAAAACTTTTCCTCGTCCACTTCTCTTAAATATTGCTTGCCGAAAAACTAAGCTACCTTACCCATCTCATAAGGTATCAGAGAATACTCCTCGCTTAAACCCTTATGGCAGGAGAAGGTGTTGACAATCACGGGGCTGTAGCCGGACTTTTCAAAGTCATAGTTTATTTTTTTATATTCCGGGTTTTCGCTGTCCTTAAAGTCTATTGCGCAAATTCCGCCGAGCGCACACACCAGCTGATCCATAAGCACACAGCTTTTGCCGAAGTATACATTTTCCGCATATCTTGCCGCCTTTGCGAGTGTAAGCTCTGATAAAGACGAAAAGTTATAAAGCGAATTTATCATAAGCCCTATAAGCACCTCAAAGGCGGCGGAGGAAGAAAGTCCGCTGCCTATCGGTATATCGGACGAGGTAACTGCATTAAAGCCTCCCACATTCGCACCAAGCTCAAAAAGTCTTGCCGATACGCCCTCTATCAGCGCATCTGAAGTTTGCTTTTTGGCTTTTTGCGTATTTAAATCGCTTATACAAACGTTATTATCGGCAAGAGCGTCACTTCTTATTCTTATTACATTATCGCCGTTAATTGACGCTACCGCTATTATATCCTTATCTATTGCTCCTGCTAAAACCGCACCGTGTTGGTGGTCGGTATGGTTACCGCCTATCTCGGTTCTGCCCGGCACCGAAAAAATACCGACATTTTCACATTCCGGAAAGTGCTTTTTAAAAGCATTAAGAGTATTAAGATATCTATTTTTCTGATAAGGGATTTGCTCGGCGCCGTATAGCTTTTCAAAACATTCGTTGAATTTATTTTGTTTTATCATATCCGAGAGTTTTTCTATATTATACATACCCTTTAATCCCCTTAAAATCTTTACGTTACATTTACAGAATACTATTTTTTTAATTAGCTGTAAATAAAATTGTAAAATTTAAAATTTATTCATTACTACCCTAAGGATAAATAAGATATAACGGGTGTTATTTACAAGCCCTGCAAACTCCAAAAGTTTAAACAAAAAAGCGGACTGTCTTTATAAAGACAGTCCGCAAATATTTTATTTACTTTTTATCAGTCGTTAAGATCGGATATTTCGGTTGCGATATATTTTTTTACATAGGTTTCATAAATGTAATCTGCTATTATCTGTACTGCTCTGAATATCACAATAGCTGCCGCTATAATTGTAATGACCTTTAAAAACTTTTTCACAACTATCACTCCCCAAATATTTATTACTTTAATTTTATTGTACCAAATACCGATATAAATTTCAATGATATTTTTATGTATAAACCGTTAAATATTTAATGAGAATTTTAGCCCTTTAATATCGCCTTTATCGTTCCTCTTGTAAAGTGGCAGGCAGCCTCCTCGACAAAGGTAATAAAATCAACGTTTGCGTCGTCATTTGCGCTGTCTGAGATAACCCTTATTACAACATAAGGTATTTTAAATTCATAGCATACCTGCGCTACCGCAGCGCCCTCCATTTCGACGCACTTAGCGTTCTCCACTTTTTCTGAGAGATTTAAGCTTACCTTACTGTCGTCTATAAACTGATCTCCCGAAGCCACAGTACCCACCACAACCTTAGGGTTATTTATATGAAACAAATCAAGATATTTTTGCGGTATATCGCTTTTAAGTTCCTTTTCTATATAAAGCTTTGCGCTGTCATAAGCTTTACTGCAAAGCTCTCTGTCGGACGGTATGTAGCTTATACCGATTGAGTCAAGATAAAAATCAGGGTATACAGGAGTATAGTAATCGTGCTGTACAGATTTATCGCCTATAACTACGTCTCCTACGTTTAAATCCTTGTCAAGCGCACCTGCAACTCCGCAGAAAATTACGCTTTCTACCTCAAAGTTATTTATTAAAATCGTAGCGGTCATAGTCGAAGCAACCTTACCGATAGCCGATTTTACAAGTACCACCTCTTTGCCGTAAAGAGTACCCTCGAAAAATTCTCGGTTTGCGATAAGGGTTTTGCTTTTTAGCGTTATGTCCTTTTTTAATAAATCTATTTCCTCTGAAATTGCACAAATAATACCTATTGCCATTATACTATCCCCTCTTTTAAAAAGTATACTCTTTATTTTATTATAATAAAAGACCTTGTGTAACACAAGGTCTTTTTAAAAAGTATTATTCACTTACATAAGGTAACAAAGCAACGTGTCTTGCTCTTTTAATAGCTGTTGTAAGCTGACGTTGGTGTCTTGCACATGTGCCTGTAACACGTCTCGGAACGATTTTACCTCTTTCGGATAAATATCTTCTCAGCTTAGGAACATCTTTATAATCAATCTCGGTAACTTTATCTACACAAAAAGCACAAACCTTTTTGCGTGTGCGTTTACCACGATTATTAGTTCTTTCCATTTTTAAGTACCTCCTTGGTTTAGGTTAAAACGGCAACTGACCGTCGTCGGCGTCAACTTCCTCGTAATCGCCTATATCGCCGATAGAAAATCCGGAACCTGCGGGCTCTTCGATTTCTTCGGGAACGGCAAAATTACTGCTTTCGGTTCTTGCGCCCGGATTTTTTGATTCTGCAAAGTGAACCTGATCAGCCACTACCTCAACTGCAACTCTCTTATTGCCGTTTCGGTCTTCATAGTTTCTTGTCTGAATACTTCCTTCAACAGCAACAAGCTGTCCTTTTTTAAAGTATTTGCTTACAAACTCCGCTTGCTGACGCCATGCAACAATGTCAATCCAGTCGGTTTGCTCTCTGTTGTAGGTACGGTTTACTGCAAGTCTGAAGGTTGCGACATTAACTCCGCTTGGCGTTTGTCTGAGTTCAGGATCCGCTGCTAAGCGTCCCATAAGAATAGCTCTGTTTAACATAATTTGCCACCCCTATTACTTTTCTTCCTTAGCGATAATCATTGAACGGATAACACCGTCAGTTATGTTATAAATACGGTCCAGCTCAGCCGGAAAATCAGGAGCAGATGTAAAGTTAAACAGTACATAATAGCCCTCTGTCTCGTAGTTAATAGCATAAGCTAATCTGCGTTTACCCCATTCGTCAACAGAATCAAGAGTTGCGTTTTTAGAAATTACAGCAGAGATTTTTTCAACCAATGCCTTAACTTCTTCCTCACTCAACTTTGTACTTAAAATGATTATTGACTCATAGCTTTGTTGTAATTTAGCCATAACATTTAGCACCTCCTTTTGGTCTTTGGCCCTATGATATACATAGAGCAAGGATAACAGAATAATTTTAGCAAAACATTAAGCGGTTGTCAATACCTTTTTTACTGCTTTTTGGGCTTATTTTTACAAAAGTCTCCCATTATGCACTCATCACACATAGGATTTCTTGCCTTGCAGTACTCACGCCCGAAAAGCACGAGTCGATGGCACATATCTGAGCCTTCGTCATCCGGCACTATAGCCCTAAGCTGTTTTTCGACTATAGCGGGTGAAGTAGAAGTAACAAGCCCTATTCTGCCGGTAATTCTTATACAGTGCGTGTCGGTAACGATTGCGGGCTTGCCGTATATATCGCCTAATATAAGATTTGCGGTTTTTCTTCCCACTCCCGAAAGCGAGGTTAATTCCTCCATAGTATCGGGAACGGTATAGTTAAACTTCTCGGTCAAATCTTTAGCTATTAAAATTACATCTTTTGCCTTTGTTTTCCCGAGTCCGCACGGCCTTACTATTCTTTCTATATCCTCGTAAGGTGCGTCTTTAAGCTCGTCTAAGCTTTTATATTTACCGAAAAGCTCCTTTGTAACGATATTAACCCGTGCATCCGTACACTGTGCGGAAAGTCTTGTCGCAATAAGAAGCTCATACGGTTTTTTGTATTCGAGCGAACACAAAGCCTTTGGATAAAGCTTTTTTAAATTATCTATAAGTAATATGGCACGTTGTTTTTTGGTCATAAATAAAACTCCAAACAGGCACTAAAATATCCTTTAGGTTAAAACTTTCCGCCTGAGCCGCCGTGCGAAGTGCCCGACGAGCCAAAGTGTGTACTGCTTCCGCCGCCGGAATTCTGCGGTTTAAGTCTGCGGTCGACGTGTCTATAAAGAAACTGATCTCTACTTTCTGTAAGGCTCATACTTCCCTGCTTTACATAATCGGAGGCATTTGCCTTAGACCTTACGTTTTTGATTTGTGCTCTGAGTATACCCATCGGTATGCAGGTAACAAGGCTCGCAAGCGCCAGTGAAATTAAAATCCAAAGCGGTATATTCATCGGCTCTTTAGGCATATTCCCGTAATCATACGGCTCATCGGTTTCGGCCTGAGTTAAAAACTTATCGCAGTCCTCTGCAAAAATATCAAATGCCGTATAGTAGTCTCCGTCGCTTAAATAGCTTACAAAATCGTCCTCTATGTAATCGAGACCTGCGTCGGTAAAGGCAGTAATTGCACTTCCTGTTGTTGTAATCCAGTAATCACGGTATTCCATTGAAACCAATAAAAGTATTCCGTCACTACTGTCACCAAAACCGTAACCGTTATAATCATAAAAATCGTCTGCGTATTCCATAGCGCTTTTACCGTCCAAGGAATATACCGTTACAATCACAACATCACAGCTGTGTTTTTCGCTTATGGAATCAAGCTTAGCGGTTATTTCTTCCTCTTCCGAATAGGTTAAAAGGTCGTAGTCGTCTACAAGCCTCGGCAGACTTTCGTTTTCATAAACTAAGAGGTCGTCGGTCGTATAATCGTCTGTTTCGTCTGCGCTTACAGGCATAATACAAAAGCTAAACATAAGGAGAAAAGCCATAATTAAAGTTAGTATTCTTTTCATATTCTATCCTCCTAAAACAGCTGGAAAAGGCATCTTACGCCAAAAATTAAAACAGCAAAAATAAGCGTATAAATAGCTCGCCATTTCCAATATGCACCCTTATCCATAGGTAAGTCGCCTACGAATTTACCTGTTTGTCCGTTCATTGCAAAGGTGTATTTCTTATCCTTCCAGGTAGTGTTTAATAGCCATATCGGGAAAAGCGCATACTTTGCCTTGCCGTTTGAAAGCCTTACGTTACTTGCTTCGGGAGTAACGGTAGCATAGCCTTGAACAGTACTTGCAAAGGATTGCTCGGTACTCGTTTTAATGCGCTCGTTTGCTCTGGTGATACTCTGCTCGGCAGTTACGTCATATTTATCTGCAACGTAGCCTGCAAGGTAAGCAGTCTGGAAATCCTTTACGTCGGCAAAGTTATAAGGCTCTACCGATTCCATTAAATCATCGGGCATTTTTGAAGAGCCGTCTACAGGAACATGCTCAAAGCCTATATTTCCGCTTCTGAAAATGGAATAAAAGCTTGTTTCGGTATAATCGTAACGGCTGTCGCTCCAATAATGTACCTTAGTCGCTCTGTAACGTATATCGGCGTTTACATCAGCGTCAAAAAGCCAAAACGGAACATAGATACCCTTTACCTCGTCAATGTGATTTTCGTCTTTAAATACCTTAGGCAATAGCTTCTTTTTCATCAAGTGACCTAAAAGTCCTTGCTTGGCAGAATTTTTGTCAAGCTTAAACGGAATTATGTAATCGGGCTTTAAGTTACCCGTAAATTGCTGCATCATAACAACGGGATTACCGCAATACGGGCAAGAGGTTGCCGCCGTATTTTCGTCGCCGATAATTTCACCGCCGCAGGATTTACAAACGTAAGAACGAATATTTCCGGCTTCATCTTCCTGCCACTGTGAGCCGGGATTTGTTTCCCATATTAAATTTTCCGCGCCCTCGCTATTTAAATCTTTGTCGTATCCTAAAAGCGATTCAACTTCAAATTCGGTGTCACAATAAGGGCATTTCATCTTTTGAAGCCCACTGTCAAATGCAATAGCTCCACCGCAACAAGGGCATTTATATTCTTGTAATGTTGACATTAAAAATCATCTCCTCGCCTTATTTTATAAGTTTAAAAATATTTTAACTATGATTATTTAAAATAAGGGGCGTCTTTACCTTAATATTCAGCAAAGCCACCCCTTTATTTTTTTACGTTTTCCTGGCTAAAATTAAATATTTAGCATCAAAAAACAGCTTATAAGTTTTTGTTATATCAAAAATATTATGCTGATTTTTTGTTGAGTACAGCGCCTACAATGTAAAGAACAGGAAGGATAAGACCTGTTATGAGGCTGGTAGCGCTGAAAGAGCTGCCGCCAACTACATTTAAGATCTGACCTAATACGCTCATTACTGCAACTACTATACCGATTACCAAGCAAGATTGTGCTTTTTCGGGTACTTTGCAGTACTTAACACCCATGATACCGGCAATAAGCTCGATAATAGCAGAAACTAAAACTAAGAAAGCAGCTAAATAAAGTACGCCTGCAGAGCCTTCAACAGCACTTGCCAAAGCAGCAACTCCAACAACTGCAAGGAGTCCGAAGATGATGCCGAGAGCACCGCCGATGATCATGAGAATGCCTGTGATTTTTAAGAATTTTTCGCCTTTCATAACTGAAAAACCTCCATTGAAAAAATTTAATTTTAAAATAAATAATGAATTATTTATTTATTTTACGTCGTTTTGATCGAATACGTCTCCGCATTCAGGACAGAATTTAGGTGGATTAGCGGGATCCTCAGGTTCCCAACCGCACTTATTGCACTTATAAGTTTTTACACCTTGAGGCTTCTGTGAGCCACAGTTTGAGCAGAATTTACCCTTATTTACCGTACCGCAGGAACAAGTCCAAGTGTCGTTTTCAGGCTTTTTAGCACCGCAATTTGGGCAGAAGTTACCGTTAACGGTAGCTCCGCAAGCGCATTTCCAACCGCCTGCCTGTGCAGGTTGTTGAGGTTGACCGGCTTGTTGTTGCTGGCCCATAGCATATAAGTTTTGTGCGTTTGTACCGCCTGCATTCATAGCCATACCCATACCCATAAAGCCGGTCATAGCTCCTGCCTGATTTGAAGCGGCAGCCTTCATAGCGTCTGCCTGTGCACCTGTTAAGGTTGCGGCAGCCATAGTAGGATCACGCATAATAGCTGTACGCTGTGCTTGTTTAATAAGCTCTGCGTCTTCTTCCGGTAAGGTAACCGAACCGAGCGCAACGCTTACAACCTTTAATCCTCTAAGCTCGCCCCACTTAGCAGAAAGCGCTTCATTCATAGCATTTTCAAGTTCTGTGTTGTGGGTTACAATCTGGTTGGGACGAAGCTCTAAATCGGAAAGCTTGCCAAACGCAGGCTGTAAAGCGCTTATAAATTCGGTCTTTAACTGACTGTCAAGCTCATCTCTTGTATATTCGCTTTCAACATTTCCGCAAACATTCGTATAGAAAAGAAGCGGATCTGCGATTTTATAAGAATAAACACCCGAACAGCGAACCGATACGTCAAGGTCCAAGCCGATCTTTGAATCCACAACTCTAAACGGAATAGGATTCGGAGTGCCGAATTTGTTGTCGATTAGCTCTTTTGTGTTAAAGTAGTAAACACGCTGGTCTTTACCTGTGTCACCGCCGTAAGTAAAACGCTTACCGATAGTTGCAAAGGTCTTTTTTATACCGTCGCCCAAAGAGCCCGAAAAAATACTCGGCTCGGTAGAGGCGTCGTATGTAAATTCGCCCGGTTCTGCACAAACCTCTACTACTTTTCCCTGTTCAACAATAATCATACACTGTCCGTCTGCTACTGCAATTCCCGAACCGTTTGTGATTATGTTGTCACTGCCTTTAGTGTTAGAGGAACGGTTTGAGGTGCGTTTTTGGCCTTTTGTAACCATAACGTTTTTATCCATAGCCTCACAATAGAAAAATTCTTTCCATTGGTCAGCTAAGGTACCGCCCAAAGCGCCTATTCCTGCTTTAATAAGTCCCATGATTAAAAACTCCTTTCAAAAGTTTATGTTTATAAATTGTTTGCTTTGTAAAGGTTTTAAGAAACCTAAACCTATAGCAAGGTTGCGTTAAAATCGCAGTCGCTTAGAATAATGTTAAGATTGTTTATAAAAAGCTTTGATTTTTCCTTTGAAACGATTCCTGTAAAAAACTCGCCGTCAGGGGTATTTATAATATAAATGCAAAAGCCTACAGCTATATCTTTATTTGAGCTTAGCTTTGACGCTATATAAAAGGCGGCGTCTTTACCGCTTATATCTTCATTGTCGCCTATAAACTCTATTATCTGTTTTGGGGAAGTTAGAGAAAGTTCTTGACGCCCTGCGTCGGATAAAACACAAAAAAGTACATCGTCCAAAGGAGCATTGTCTTTACAGATATAAAGTCGGTCTTTTTCGGATAAAAGATAAAGAAACTTTTTAACGGTATTTCCTGTGTCGACGGGCGTATTTCCCTTAATGCTTTCATAAAGCTCGGTTATGACTTCTCCGGGTATACCGATATTTACAAAGGTTAATTTTAAACATTCGAGTAATCTTAACGGGTAATAATCCCTACAGTCGCCTTTATTAAATGTGCTTTTATATTTTGAGTTGGAATAGGGATTTTTATTCTCTTTAGGCGTTTCGTTTATATCCTCATTAGCACTGCCTGCAAGCTTTGAAATTAAAACGGTAAAGATAAAAACCCATAATATCCAGATAACAAGTGCACCTATAAACCAAATAAGAGAAATACCGATTATAAAATGCATAATAAGCAGTACCACAGAGGGAATACACCATTGTGCATTTAACAGCAAATTAAGCAAAAAACATAAAAATAAACCGTGGTTTGAGCTTGTTTTTCTCAGCTTAATGCACCGTCCTTATCCATAGGCAATTTACAAAAAACATATAAAATGTTATGTATAAGTTAATTTTTTGTGAACTACTAATAAAATAATAGCATATTACAATAATTTTATCAAGTGATATTTCGACAAAAAAAGTAATTCGTTTGAAAATTTATACTTTTTAGCATAAATTTAAATATTAAATTTTCAAAAACTATTATATGTATTTTTTAGCCTTAATATCACGCATCAAAAAGGCATAAAAGTGCCCTGTCTTAAATAAGACAGGGTATTTTTACATCGTATACATAAGCGCAAAGGCCATTACAAACGAAATCAGAAAATAAACTACAAACACTATAAGCACAAGGTTTTGAACAACGCCTCCCTTTTTTCTGAGAGAAAGCACATAATCTTGTGTATTTAAATTTAAGCTATTTATTTTCTTTATAGAGCGTACCGAATGCGAGAAATAAAGTCTGTTTGCAAAAAATCCGCACAGCAGATGCGTTAAATAATAAGGAATAGTCGTTAACATCGAAAGTGACTCGAGAGTGTTTTGGTCAAATAACAATTCTACGCTCGAATCGAGCATTTGTCTTGCATAATCTATGCTATAAAGAAAATCGGGTATTCTAAGCACCGCAAACCATATTAAAAGCAAAATACCTATACCGTACATTTTACGGTAAAGAAAATAAAATCCGCCGAACAGCATAGCCGCAAAATTAAAACCTGCTCGTCCTATTTTAAGCGCCATATTTTTAAACTTAGGCACAAAATAATGCATATTTTGACCTATGAAAACCGAATAATCCTTAACCTTTATTCCGTTTAACTCTTCGTCGGGATTTACGTTGCCGAAGGGAGAGGCAAACATACCGAAGCCCTGTGTATTAAAGCCATACTGACCGTACACGTTTTGGAAGTTTTGGGCGTTATTTTGCGTATTCTGATAATAAGCGTTTTGCGGACTGTTTAAAGGATTTCCGCAATTTTCGCAAAAAAGACCGCTTGCAGGATTTGCGCTTCCGCAACGAGAGCATATCTTCTTATTTGGATTTTCGCTTTCGGCAGACGCTTTTTCATTTGGATTTGTCCAGCTTTTGCCCTCGCTGTGCAGGTTGTCGAAAATACACTTGCCGGTTACATCTATACACTTTTTATGATAAGGCGCTCCGCATTCGGGGCATACCGCTATCTGCTCGCCGTCGTCAAACGGCTTTTCACATATAGGGCAAACGGCGTCTTTAAATTTCTCCATTACCTAAATCACTCTACCTTTTTAATAATTACTTTTGTCGTCAATAAAAATTATATCAGTAGGGATTTTAATATTCAAGTGTCTAAAATGTAAACTTTTAGTGACTTTGTTTACTCCTATTTTTTATTATGATATAATTTTAATGGTATTTTTATCAAGGCTTTCAGATGTCTTTAAAGTATATTAAAAAGGAGGAACAGCCTTTATGAGCAAAAATCAAAATAATACTTACTATGCTCAAAGCGGATATGTTTACATAAACGGGCTTGGGTTTGTTCCTCAAACACCAAAACAAAATGAGAAAAAATCGCTTATAATGTGCTACAATATAACCTTTATTGCGATTTTGTTTTTAATGTTTTTACGCTCGTTTGCCAAAAAGGCTTTAATTAAGGCTTTATCTTTATTCGGCGTTGCGATTACACAAAGTTTTTTAGACAGCACTTTATCCGACTTTTTATTTAATATTATTTATTTGGGGCTTCCGATTTTATTTTTGCTTGTTGCGTTTAAAGGACAGGTATCCTTTAAAGGTATGTTTAAAAAGCCTTATCCGTATTCTATGCGATACTCAATTATCTTTATTGCAGGTATATATGCATTATCGAAAATATTAACAAGCCTTTTTAAAAGCTCAGTTAGTCTTTGGAATATTTCCGTTATTCCCGAAAGCTACTCAATACCGCAAGGTACATTGTCTTTTGTTTTATTTTTTGTTTTGGTGACAATTATCCCTGCGTTTCTTGAGGAAATGCTTTTTCACGGCATTATTTTAAGGACATTTAGAAAATTCGGCGACATTACAGCGGTTTTTGTTTCTACCTTTCTTTTTGTGATTGTAAATACCAAAATTGACGATATGGCTTGCAGTGTTTTGCCGGGGCTTATGTTAGCATATATGGCTCTTCGCTCGCAAAGCATAATAGTTCCGATAATAAGCAGTTTTGTTGTAAAAGTCCTAAGCTTAGCGGAGTGTATCCTCTGCTCATCAGGCGTAGCAAGCTCACGGCTTTTAATACTTATTCTGTACCTTGTTTTAATACTGCTTGCGACAATAGGCTTTATATTTCATTCCAAAAAAGATAAAAGCGCTTTTATAGTCACAAGCACAGAAACAAATCTCACAAACCGTATGAAAATATCGCTTTTTTTCTCAAATGTATTTATCTGGGTGATAATCGTTATTTCGTGTGTAAATATGCTTAGGTATATAGAATTTATAGATTAAAGGATAAGGTTTATGACAAACGACGAATATTTTATGAGCTTAGCGTTAAACGAAGCAAGGCTTGCTTTTGACGAAGGCGAGGTGCCTGTGGGAGCCGTAATTGTAAAAGACGGTGAGGTTATAAGTGTTTCTCACAATCTAAGAGAAAAAAACACCTCAGCCACCGCACATGCAGAACTTATATGCATTCAAGCGGCGTGTGAAGCTTTAAAAAGCTGGCGACTTTCGGATTGTACATTATATGTAACCTTAGAACCTTGCCCTATGTGCGCAGGCGCAATTATAAATTCCCGCATAAAGCGTGTGGTATACGGTGCGGACGATAAAAAGGCAGGCTCGGTAGGCTCGGTGATAAATTTGTTTGAGCTTGATTATAACCACAAGCCCTACGTTAAAAGCGGAATTTTAAAGGAAGAATGCAGCGATATCTTAAAACAGTTTTTCTCAAAGCTAAGGGCAAAATAAGAAAAACCGACCGCACTTTTAAGTGTGCGGTCGGTTAAATTATTTTACTTTAATTTTTTATTCCTGAGCATCAGCTTCGTCAGCAGTTTCAGTCTCCTTAGTCTCCTGCGCTGTTTCTTCTGTGATTTCTTCAGCGATTTCTTTAGCTTCTTCGGCAACCTCTTTAACTTCTTCATTTGCGGATTCCTCCGATACCTCGGCTGTTTGTTCTACAGCTTCTTCTGCTTGTTGCTCGCCCGCTTCGTCCTTTACGATTTTCTGCTCTTCTTCAGGGAGCAAAGCTCTCATAGAAAGGCTTACACGCTTGCTGTCAGAGTTGATGTCGATAATCTTTACCTCAACCTCTTGACCTACTTCCAAAATGTCGGCAATCTTTTCAACTCTTTGGTTAGCTATTTGAGAGATGTGGATTAAGCCGTCAACACCCGGAATAATTGTTGCGAAAGCTCCGTAAGCGGTAAAGCTTACGATTTTAACCTTAACAACATCGTCAACCTTATATGTATTAACAAAAATCTCCCAAGGATTGTCCTCTGATTTTTTATAGCCTAAGGAAATTCTCTTCTTCTCTTTGTCTACGTCCTTTACATAAACCTCGACAACATCGCCGACATTTACTATTTCCGACGGGTGCTTTATCTTAGTCCAAGAAAGCTCGGTAATGTGAATCATACCGTCAACGCCGCCTAAGTCAACAAAAGCACCGTAAGAGGTAAGAGATTTAACCTCGCCTTTATATGTATTTCCTACCTCGACATTGTTCCAGAACTGTTCTTCCAATTCCTTTTTGCCTTCGTTTAAGTAAGCTCTTACAGAGCCTAAGGCTCTTGAACGTTTTTCGTTTACTTCTAAAATTTTAAAGGTAACCTGTTGCTTTAAGAGTGTGTTTAAATCCTCTATTCTTTTGTCGGAAACCTGTGAAGCAGGAATAAATACCTTAACTGAATTTGAAAGTACAAGTACGCCGCCTCTTACAACGTTTGTTACAACGCCCTCTAAAGCAGTACCTTCTTCATAAGCCTTACAGATAACGTCATATCCTGCCAAAGCGTCGCATCTTTTCTTGCTGAGAGTTACTATGCCCTCTTGATCGTTAACCTTTAATACGATAAGGTCAAGCTCGTCTCCCTTTTTAACGATATCTTCCGGCTTTTGTGTAGGATCGTCTGTGAGTTCGTCTAACGGCACGATACCGGATTGCTTAGCGTTTACGTCAACGTGTATTTCGTTTGCAAGCACTGTAGTAACAATACCCTTGACTCTTTTCCCATTATATAATTTGCCGGTTTCTAAAGATTCCTCCAGCAACTGCTCAAAATTAAGCTCTTCCTTGTTGTTTGCCATTTCACTCATGGTTTGTAAAACCTCCTTGATTATATAAGCAGGTGTAGAGGCACCTGCCGTAACGCCGACACTTAAAGCATTGTTGAGTTCAATATTTTTTAGTTCTTCGGCGGTTTCAATTAAGTAAGTTGTTGCGTATTTTTCGCAAACTTCCTTTAATTTTTTGGTGTTAGAGCTATCTCGTCCACCAACGACAACCATAACGTCATTTTTCTTTGCAAGCTCTACCGCTTCCTGCTGGCGTTCATTTGTCGCATTACATATTGTATCAAAAAAAATCAGATTTGTATATAGTTTTTTTGTACTTTTAACGCAATTTGCCCAAAATTTTGTGTTATAAGTCGTCTGCGCAACCAAAATTGCCTTTTTCTGAGCGTCTTTTAAGACATTTTCAAGCAAATCCTTAAGTTCAAACTCGTCCTTTATAACGTAACACTCGCCCTTACAATGTCCCTTTATACCCAAAACCTCGGGGTGATTTTTATCTCCTGCAATTATGACGATATACCCTTCGGCTGATTTTTCGCTTACTATTTTATGTATCTTTGAAACAAAAGGACAGGTTGCGTCCACATAGTTTATATTAAGCTTATTTAAGGTATCGTAAACGTCATTACCTACGCCGTGCGAACGGATAACCACTGTATCTTCGCTTTTTGCTTCATCAGGCGAAGCTATTATGTCAACATTTTTGTTTTTTAAATCCTCGACTATTTGAGGGTTATGGATAATAGGACCTAAGGTCTTTACGTTTTTTTGAGTTTCGGTAAGCTTATAAACCAAATTTACCGCCCTGTCAACGCCAAAGCAAAAGCCTGCGGTTTTGGCAACGGTTATTTGCATTTAATATCCTCCAGTTGTTTTGCTATTTCGCCCTTTATAAGCGTCGACGCATTCCTTATTGTGCGTGGGGCGTTCATATCAATTCCCAAATCGCTGTTTTTAATAAGCGTACCGTAGCTTACTATGGCTTTGTTGCGTCTGAAATGACGTCTTTGATAGCGCAGGGCTACGGGTATAACGTCTGCTCCCGTTTGAGCCGCAATTACAATTACGCCGGATTTAAAACGTCCGAGCTGATCGGTCTTAATTCTTGTGCCCTCAGGGAAAATGCCGAGTATATTTCCCTTATTTAAAACGTCAATCGCAGTTAATATAGCCTGCTCGCCGTTTCCCTTTGAAACGGGAAAAGCCCCAAGCTTTCTGATGATAGCGCCTAACACTTTTATGTTGAAAAGATATTCCTTAGCCATAAAGAAAAGCTGTTTATTTATTGTCATTCCTATAAGCGGCGGGTCGAAAAAGGATTTGTGGTTAGACGCCAGTATATATCCACCCGACTCGGGCAAATTTTCGCTTCCGTAAACTTCGGTTTTATAAGCTATGTGAAACAAAAATTTGCATACGCCTCTGCAAAAACGGTAAAACTTTGTCAATTAAATGCCTCCGATATTTTTTAAAGCCCCAATCTTTTTGAAATTATATCAAAAAGCAGGTTAATAGATTCCTCTAAAGTGTTGCCTGTAGTATCTACAAGCAAGGCGTCGTCTGCTTGCTTTAAGGGAGCTACGGCTCTATGGGAATCGTTATAGTCACGCTGTTTTATCTCCTCAAGGAGCTTATCAAACTCTACGGGAACTCCCTTTTCCACAAATTCGTTATATCTTCTCTTTGCTCTGTCTTCAGGAGTAGCGGTAAGAAATATTTTTATATCTGCATTCGGTAAAACAAGCGTGCCTATGTCACGCCCGTCCATTATGACGTTTTGCTTTTTTGCAATATCTCTTTGCAGATCAAACAAAAACTCTCTGACAGGCGAAAGGGCAGAAAAATCCGACGCAAGCATTGATACTTTTGGCGTTCTTATCTTATCCGAAACGTCCTCGCCGTTTAAAAATACCCTTTGCTCGTTATCTATAAATTTTAGTTCTATATTTATATCCTTTAGCGCATTTTTTACGCCTTGGGTATCTTGTACCGAAACATTTTTGCTATCCATAGCATAGCCTACCGTTCTGTATAAGGCTCCGGTGTCAACATATATAAAGCCGAGCTTTTTTGCAGTTATTCTCGATATTGTGCTTTTACCTGCTCCGGCAGGTCCGTCGATGGCAACAGCCTTCATAAACTATCTCCTTTTTTATATGCAAGAGTTTAAACCAAGCCCTCTTACACGCTTATTAAAATAATTATACCATAAAATCGTAAGGTTATATTATATAAATTTTACAGACTTTTTAAGTTATATTGCCCAACGCATTTATGAGTTTTCGCCTGATACAAAGCCTGTAGAAAAAGCTATCTGCAAATTAAACCCGCCGGTATATGCGTCTACGTCTATTATCTCGCCTGCAAAAAATAACCCCGATACAAGTTTTGACTCCATGGTTTTTGGGTTTATCTGACTTGTGTCAATTCCTCCCGAAGTTATAATAGCCTCCTCTATCGGTCTAAACTCCTTAACCGTAAGTTCAAGGCATTTTATAACCCTCACAAGATTTTCTCTCATATTTTTGGTTATCTGGTTTACCTTTATGTCAAACGGTATACCCGATAGCGTTATTATTACCGGTATAAGCTTGCGTGGCAGTAAAGCTCCTAAGCTATTTTGAAAATCACGGTTTAGGTTTTCGCTAAAATCTCTTAATATGCGCTCGTCAAGCTTTTGTTCACTAAGGGCAGGCTTTAAATCGATTTTTAGTTTATACCTGTTTTGCTGAATATCCTTTATATGCGCCGAGGCAGACAAAACAAGCGGTCCGGAAACTCCGAAATGAGTAAAAAGCATTTCGCCGAGCTCGCTGTAAAGATTTTTTTGAAGCTTTGCGTCAAATAAATCAAGCCTTACATTTTTTAAGGATAGCCCCTGTGCTTTTTTACAAAAATCCTCTTTAGTCACTATCGGCACAAGCGAGGGCTTTGGCGTAACGATATTATGCCCTAAGCGTTTTGCCATTAAATACCCCTCGCCGTTTGAGCCTGTGGCGGAATAGGATTTGCCGCCTGTTGCGAGGATAACCGATTTTGAAGTGTGAACGCCGGTATTTTTACATTCTACGCCTGTGCATACATTCTCATCACAAAGCACGCTTATAACGGTATCGTTTAATATCTCTACGCCTGTGGAGCGAACATTATTTTTTAAGGCGTCGACTATATCTTTTGCCTTGTCTGACTGGGGGAATACCCTGTTTCCTCGCTCGGTTTTAAGCTCTACTCCCGCATTTTCAAAATACGCCATAGTATCGGCAGGCGAAAAACGGTTAAGCGAGCTATATAAAAACTTATTGTTTACAGTTACATTATTAAGTACTGTGCTCACATCGCAGTTATTTGTGACGTTACAGCGTCCCTTGCCCGTAATCATAAGCTTTTTGCCGACACGGTCGTTTTTTTCGATAAGCAGTACCCTTTTGCCGTAAAGCGAGGCTGTATGAGCCGCCATAAGACCTGCGGCTCCTGCGCCTATAACTATTACATCATAGCTTGAGTTCAATCTTGAGTTTCCTCTGCTTTCTCATATATTTTATATTCGTCCCAAATATTTTCAAGCTTATCAAAAACCTCTTTAAGCTCGTCCGATTTTTTAAGTCCTACCGCAACAATCAGCGCATTGATAACGCTAAGCGGTGCTACTAAAGAATCGACAAACGACGCCATATCGCTTCTTGCCTGCAAAAAATAATCGCAGTATTTTACAAGCGGCGAGGTTTCGCTGTCGGTAATGGCTATTACCTTCGCTTTGTTTTTGTGGGCGTATTTTAATGCGTCGGCAGTTCTTTTTGAGTATCTCGGGAAGCTTATTCCTATCATAATGTCGTTTTCGCCGACACGCAAAATTTGCTCGAAAACTTCCTCAAAGCCTACGGTATTGACAAGCTTTACATTCGGAAGTATCGTGCCGAAATAAAACGCCATAAAGCTTGCAAGCGCAGAGGCGCTTCTTGAGCCTAATATATAGATATTCTTAGCCTTTAATATCGAATTAACCGCACCGTCAAAGTCTTTTCTTGAGGTTTCACGCAAGGTATGTTTTATCCTGTCTATATCGAGGTTTAATACCTTATCGAGTATCTCGCCGTTACCGAGCTGTTCGTTTGCTACGTCTATTCTCTGAACCGAGGTAAGTTTATTTCTTATCATCTTTTGCAGAGCCTTTTGAAGCTGCGGATAGCCGTCGTATCCGAGCTCAAATGCAAATCTGACAACGGTGGATTCGCTCACTCCTGCCACCTGACCGAGCTTTAAGGCGGTCATAAACGCCGCTTTTTCATAGTGGTTTAATATATAATCTGCAATCAGCTTTTGACCTTTGGATAAAGTCTGTTTTTTCTGTGCAATCAAGGTAAGTATATCCTTATCCATCAAAACAAGCCCCCATAAAATATCTTTACCATAAATTTTATTACTTTTACAGTTAAAATGCAAGATTAAATGCAAAAATATTCATTTTTATTGAGGCTTTAAGTTTAACCAAGGTCATTTTGCAATATATACTGCAAGTGAGAGTTTGAATATACGCATAAACTAAATAAATTTGATGTAAAATATAAAGTTTATTCCACGGCAAAATAATATATCACCTACGGCAGAACCAGAATAAGATACTCCCCGACGAAATCGGGGAGTTGAGATTTATATTTCCCCACAGCAAAGCCAAAAGCATATTCCCCCGACGAAAGTCGGGGGAAAGAAGCAAAAGCCGTGGAGATATAGTTTTCTCCCCCGACGAAAGTCGGGGGAAAGAAGCAAAAGCCATGTGAATATATTCCCCCCGACGAAAGTCGGGGGGAAAGAAGCAAAAGTCGTGGGATATAGTTTTCTCCCCCGACGAAAGTCGGGGGAGAAGAGTAAAAGCCATGTGGATACATTCCCCCGACTAAAGTCGGGGGGAAAGAGTAAAAAGCCGTGGAATATAGTTTTCTCCCCCCGACGAAAGTCGGGGGGGAGAAAGGGTTAAAAAGTCGTGGGGACAACTAAACTATTAAACTACTTTTGTGAATTTAAAAAGGTACTTTTTCCTACCTTAAATATATCTGTGCCTGTACTGTCTACCGCTACGATAAGCGGAAAATCCTCGATAACAAGTCTCTTTACCGACTCACACCCTAATTCCTCAAAGGCTATTACCTCACAGGATTTTATGCATTTTGAGGCAAGCGCACCTGCTCCGCCTATTGCGCAAAGATAAACTGCTTTGTTGCGGACTATCGCTTCCACTACGTTTTTATTTCGCTCGCCCTTGCCTATCATTCCGGCAAGCCCCATATCAAGAAGCTTCGGCGCATACACGTCCATTCTGCCCGAAGTTGTAGGACCGCAAGAACCTATCGCCATATTTTCGGGCGTAGGGGTAGGGCCTGCATAATAAATAGTAGCACCGTTAATTTCAAAAGGAAGCGGCTTATTTTCTTCTATAAGCGCCATAATCTTTTTATGCGCTGCGTCACGGGCTGTATAAATAGTTCCCGAAAGTAGCACTCTGTCAAATGTCTTTAAAGTTTCACCGGCGCTTTTTAAATTGACCGCATCTATTTTATGAGTTGCCATTTTATTCACCTTGTTTTATGTAATTTAAGTTTTATTAAAGCTTTTTTGCCGCATCACGCAAAAGCTTCAAATAGGAGTCTTCGGTCGATTTCGAGGCATTATCCTTTTCCTTTGAAAGCTTTTTTACCGAATGCTTTAACTTTTGAATCTTGTCGTCAAGCTTATCTATTCTTTGGTTTGTTTTTACGTTATCTCTTTTTACTTTCTTTATAAAGTCCTCTGATACACCTGAGAAATTATCACTTTCACTTTGAATTTTAACTTCTGGGGTATTATCGACTTTTGTTTCCTCAGCGATATTTCCCGAAGCTTTTTCTGCATTGTCGCTGACCTTTTCTGCGTAAGCTTTTGCCTTGGCGTTTTCAACTATAAGGCTTGCCTTTTTGTCGGCCGCTTCTTTCACTGCATCCGCCTGTGACATAGCATCGCTTATAATCTTGCCTGCCTTATCGTTTGCGCCCGCTTGAATTTCGTTAGCAGAGGTGGCGGCATCTTTTAGTATTTTATCCGCCTTTAGCTTTGCTTCATTTACTATGTTTTCGGCTTGTTCTGAGGCTTCTTTTATTATATCGCCCGATTTATTAAGTGCCTCTTGAGAAATTTTATCGGCACGCTCATTTGCTTCTTCTATAAGCTTTTGCGCAGAATATCCGTTATCCTCAAAGGACTTTAGCTTCTTACACTTATCGTCAAGCTCTGAGCGCAGTGTGTCTAATTCCCTCTGATTTTGAATATTCATCTGTTTTAATTTATCGTTATCGGTATGCTGTTTTCTTACAAATTGCTGTAATTTGTCTATATGCTCTTGCTTTTGCGACACGATTTGAGCGTTTTCATCTATAGCTTTTTTTAAAGCCTCGTTTTCTTCCTTAAGCGAAATTATATCTTTTAAATTTTTCTGATTTTCCTCGTTGTAGCTGTTACTCATCTGCTCGAATTGATCGAGTACCTCTGTGCGATTAAAACCGCCGAATAACGATCTTTTAAAACCGTTTTGTTGCATTCTGAGTCCGCCTTTCCGTAACCATTAGTTATTTTTATTATATATGGTTATTAAAATAAAAGCAACCGGATAAATTTTATGTAATCTAAAGTTTTTGTCACGAGGGTAATTTTATGATATACTATTTTAGCAACATTATTAAAGGCAGGTAAGAATATGTATTCCGATAAAAAGCTTGTGGTATTTGATTTGGACGGTACTCTAAACCGTACCGAGCTTTATTCAGTCAAGGCACAGCAAATGGCATTAAAGGAAACGGGAGGCAAAAAGCTTTCCGATGAATTTCTGAAAAGTCAGTTTGGCTCACGCCCCGACGACTATATAAAATTATTTTTTGACAATCCTTCACCCGAAACGAGAAAGAAGTTTTTTGAGCTTGTGGCAAAATACGAAAACGAGCTTATTTTAAAATACGGCAAATCCTTTGACGGCAGTGAAGAAGCATTAAATAAGCTAAAGCAAAACGGCTATCTTATTGGCGTATGCTCAAATTCCTCCGAGCGATATATCCGTATGGTGTTAAGCGTACTTAAGCTTATAGATTATGTCGATTTTATCCAGCCTCTTATAAAAGGGCTTACAAAAAACGAATCGTTAGGCGCACTTTTAGAAAAAGTAAAACCCAAATCGGCGCTTATGGTAGGCGACAGAATATATGATAAAAAGGCCGCCGAAAGTAACTCTATCTCCTTTATCGGCTGTTTATACGGCTTTAACGACCGTGAAGTAGCAGACGCTGACAAGACGGTAACTAAACCCTCCGAGATTTTTGACGCCGTTAAAGAGCTTTTGGGATAAAAACAAACGGACTGAAAAATCAGTCCGTTTATTTTTTACGATTTTATCGCAACTGTTATAGTCGATACTATCGTCGGTACCATACAAAAGCCCAAGGCTATTCCTATAAAGCGAAGTGACAGCGCTTCGGTTAATAAAATCGCCTGAAACGGCGGAAAGTATATTGACGTAAGAAGTATCGCAAGCGAAACTAACGCCGCCGCTATAAGCTTTTTGTTACTTAAAATATTTATACCGAATATGGTTTTACTTTCGCTTTTACATTCAAATACATTTATAAGCTGGGTTACTACCAGCGTAAAATATGCACCCGTTCTGCCTATAAATAAGCTGCCGCTCATATTATATAAAGCCACAAAAGAAGCCAAAGTGCTAAGCCCTATAAAAATACCTCTTATTAAAATTTTTGAAAATAAGCCGTCGGAAAAAACACCCTCGTCTTTTTTTCGGGGCTTTTTATTCATAATATCACTTTCGGCAGGCTCCAAGCCTAACGCTATGGCAGGAAGTCCGTCGGTTACAAGGTTAATGAGAAGTATCTGTATCGGTAAAAGTATTATCGGCATACCCATAATCATACCCAAAAACATTGTCATAACCTCGCCGATATTGCAGGACAAAAGATACCTTATAAACTTTCTTATATTGCTGTAAATTGCTCTGCCCTCTTTGGCAGCGGTAACAAGTGTTGCAAAGTTATCGTCAAGTAAAACTATATCGGCGGCTTCCTTTGTTACATCGGTACCCGTTATTGCCATTGAAACGCCTATATCCGCCTGTTTTACCGCAGGGGCGTCGTTTACGCCGTCGCCTGTCATCGCAACTACTTTGCCCTTCTTTTGAAGCGCATTTACCACCATAAGCTTATGCTTTGGGCTTACCCTTGCAAAAACGCTGACCTTATCGGCGATTTGCTCGAATTTCTCCAAGGGCATACTGTCTATTTCGCTACCCGTGAGGATAAGGTCGTTTTCACGGTATATACCGATTTGTGAAGCGATTGCCTTTGCGGTTATTTTGTGGTCGCCTGTTATCATCACCGTTTTTATGCCGGCTTTTTTACATTCTCTTACCGCCTTTTTCACCTCAGGTCTGGGCGGATCTATCATACCAACAAGTCCTAAAAAAACAAGTCTTCCCTCATATTCGTCGCCGTTTTGCGAAAGCTTTTTATAACAAAGCCCCAATACTCTCATAGCCTTAGACGCCATAAGGTCGTTTTGCTCTGCTATTTTATTTTTTAAAACTTTGGTAAGCGGTATCTGATCGTCAACGGTTTTTACCGCCGTACATTTTTCGAGTATAACGTCGTAAGCGCCCTTAGTAAACATATATCTTTCGCCCGAAGCGTTTGATACTACTACCGACATACACTTTCGTTTGCTGTCAAAGGGGATTTCTCCCGAACGGGTATACTCTCTCAAAATATTCTCACTGCTTACCCCTACAGAATGTCCGAACTGCAAAAGCGCCGTTTCGGTAGGCTCGCCGAAGAAGGTGTTATCGCTTAGGTTTTCCTTTGCATTATTGCATATAACCGCACAGGTAGCCGCCGCATATTCCAAAGAGCCGTATTTAAATTTAGTGGATTTTGTGACCTTTATATCGTTTTCTATCGTTATAAGCTCAACGACGGTCATATTGTTTTGAGTAAGAGTACCTGTTTTATCCGAGCAAATAACCCCTGTACAACCTAAGGTTTCTACTGCGTGGAGTTTTTTTATAAGCGCATTCTGCTTTACCATTCGCCCTACGGCAAGCGCCAAGGAAATAGTAACTATCGCAGGCAGTCCCTCCGGAACAGCTGCTACAGCCAAAGATACGCCGACTATTAACATATCTAAAAGCGCTTCGCCTCTTACTACGCCTAATAGCGTAACAACTGCACATATTATAAGACAGCCTACAGCTATATATTTTCCGAGCTGTGCAAGCTTTATCTGAAGATTTGTTTTTTCCTGTTCAATGCCGTGAAGCATATCGGCTATCTTGCCCATTTGAGTTTGCATACCTGTTGCAACAACCTTAGCTTCACCGTGACCTTTTGTGATTACCGTTCCCATATACACCATATCGGTGCGGTTTAGTGTATTTTGCAAAGCGTGAGTTTTACTCACACTTTTTTCTACTGCGTCGGATTCACCCGTTAAGGCGGACTCCTCGGCGCATATACCCGAATTTTCGGTTATAATTGCGTCGGCGCAGATTCTGTCGCCTGCTTCGATAATAATTATATCGTCTATTGTCACTTCCTTTGCGTCTATCGTGACTATATTGCCGTCTCTGTAAACCTTAGCCATAGGCGAGGACATCTTTTTAAGCGCCTCGAGAGTTTTTTCGGTGCGATATTCCTGGACAAAGCCCATTATGCCGTTAAGCATAACTATAACGCCTATTGCTATAGCCTCTACACATTCTCCCAAAAATATAGATACAGCCGTTGAGATAAGCAAAATAAGCGTTAGAATATCCTTATACTGATTTACAAAAATTTTAACAGGATGTACCTGCTTTTTTTCTTTAAGGATATTAGGACCGTATTTATCTAAATTTAGCTTAGCCTGTTTTGAAGAAAGCCCTTTATGAAAGCTTTTTTTATTTTCCGGTTTAACTTCGGTTAAATCCTTTTCCAAGATACTCATAATACCCATTTTTCAACACCTCTTATGTTAATTGCGCTTTATAAATGATATTCCAAAGCACAGCTTTTAATGCCAGTAACATAAAAAGGAGCTTTTGCTAAAGCAAAAGCTCCTTTTTATATATTAACCGTTGTTTAAAAAATATCGGTAGTACACTATTCGTTTGCGGTATCAGGCGAAGTTTCATCTGTAGCAGTGCCGTCTGTCGTGGCAGTATCGCTTACATCGGTATTATCACCCGTATCGGTATTAGATGTCGTGTCGGTTAAGTCCTCTTCGGTCGGGTGAGGGTTTATCATCTGGGCTCTGAACGTAGCACGGTTAGAAAGCTTATCTGAGCCTGAGCCCATATTGCTGACATCTAAGATTCCGCTTTCCTGTGCGCCTATGCTTTCGTCGATGATTTTTTTAGCACTCGACAGCTTATAATCAAGCTCCAAAACGTTTCCTAAGGATATTATTATCCTGTTTTGATAGCAAAGCTTTACGTCAACGCCTGAATTTATATAAGAAACCGTTATGTTATCAGCCATACCTACAGTCTCTACTGTCTTCCAAACCTCCTCAAAGGTCTTATAATCGCTGTTTTGAGTTATAAAATCTCCTGTTTTAAGCCCGGCTAAGTCAAAGTCATATATCAAAAATATATCCGGATAAGCCTCAAGGTTATCACATTCTAAAATAATGCGTCCGCCTGAGCTTACGATATAATATTTATTCTTATAATATATGGCAGTTTGAGGATTGGCTTCAATACACTCTATGCTAAGTACGTCGGGCAAACGCCTTTTTATATCCACTCCGTCAAGATAAATGCAATTATCTAAAATATTATTCTCGGCCTTTTTAAGATTTAACCTGAAAAGATTATCGCCCTCGCTTATATCTGCGTAATCTATAATCTGTTCGTCCGAATACATTTGAGTGCCGTTTACCTCTATGGAGGATATGTTAAAGAACACCGTTACGGACAGGGTTATACCTGCAACCGTTATTATTATAAGAAGCAAAAGATAGTATAAAATATAGTTCTTTTTACGCCTTTTTTTATGCTTTTTACTGTTTTGGCGATAAGCTTTTTCCTTTTGCTTTTTTTGCGCTCTCTTTGATTTTTTCTCGTATACGTTTTCAGGCAGAGAGGTATCTATATCAATACTTTTTCTTTTCTTCTTTTTAAGCTGTTCCTCCGAAACGGGAGTTACGTTTGAGATTGGTTTTCTCTTTTTTGCAGTGGAGCTTTCACCCCAAATAGACATACGTATTTCTTCTTCGGAACGGGTGCGCTCCTTTGAGGTAATTCCGTTTGTCTGTCTGTTTAATTCTTCAAAGCGTCTTTGATTAGGAGTCTTTGCCTTTTGCGGCTTAGGGCTTGATTTTTTATTGTTGTACGGCTTATTCTTTTTTAACTTCCTGCCCAATTAAAACACTCCTTTTTTAGATTATTTTGTCCTTATTATTTTTGCATTTAATTGCGAGAGATAAATTTCTATATTATCATAGCCTCTGTCGATATGATATATATCCTTAAGTCTTGTTATGCCCTTGGCTTTAAGTGCTGCAACTATAAGTGATGCTCCGCCTCTTAAATCCTTAGCGGCAACGCTTGTACCGTAAAGCTCACTTACTCCCTTTACTACAGCCACCTTGCCTTCGAGCTTTATATCTGCGCCCATTTTATTTAATTCACACACATGCTTATAGCGGTTTTCAAATATGTTTTCCACAAAAATACTGGTACCGTTTGCCACGCAAAGTAAAGCCATTATCGGCGCTTGTGCATCAGTGGGAAAACCCGGGTACGGCATTGTGCGTATAAGTGACACAGGCTTTAGTATATCGGGAGCTTTTAAATATATGCTACTGTCATACCCTTTTACAAAGCAGCCTGCTTCCTCCAAAATCGGTATTACCGAGCTTAAATCGTCAGGGCATACCTTTTTTAAAAGTACCTCTCCGCCGGTTATTGCCGCAGAGGACAAATATGTAGCCGTAACTATTCTGTCCGGGATAATGCTATGTATGCTGTCGCTTAAAGTATTAGTCCCCTCTATTACTATAATATTCTCGCCTGCACCGTAAATTTTTGCGCCTTTTTTATTTAAAAAGTTTGCAAGATCAACTATCTCCGGCTCTTGCGCCGCATTGTATATTGTGGTAGTGCCCTTAGCGAGCGTACTCGCTATCATTATGTTTTCTGTTGCGCCTACGCTTGGAAACGCAAGAGAAATCTTATTACCTTTAAGCCCTTTATCTACTCTACAGTCAAGATAACCGTGTTCGTCTTTAATGGTTACTCCTAACTTTTTAAGACCGTCTAAGTGTAAATCTATAGGTCTGGGGCCTAATTCACAACCTCCCGGCATTGATATTCTCGCCTTATGGCAACGTGCGATAATTGCGCCTAAAAAGACCACAGAACATCGCATTTCACACATCAAATGTTCGGGAATATCGCAAGCCGTAACGCAGGTTGCGTCAACTATAACGGTATGGTTTTCCCTTATTACCTCACAGCCCAAATACTCTAATATTTTTACCGCTGTATTCACGTCGGTTAAATCAGGGCAATTATGTATTACGCTCACATTTTTATCAATAAGAGTTGCCGCCAAAATAGGCAGACAGCTGTTTTTTGCGCCTTGAATATCAATTTCACCGCAAAGCTTAGTGCCTCCCTCTATAACGAAATCACTCATAACCTTGCACCCTTTCGTCAAGCCATTAAGTATAGGCTATCCTATGCTTAACGAAGGGAAAATGTGAAACGGCTACATTGCCTTTATAATATCGTATATTCTTTGTGTTGTATCAAGTATTCCGAGCTTTGAAGCGTTTTTGGAAAGCTCGTGTAATTTATCGGGATTACTATATAAGTCTTCGATTATCGAGATAAACTCGTCCTCATCGTATTTTGCTTCTTCTATTATGAGTGCTGCGCCGTGATTTACAAGCACCATAGCGTTATGATACTGGTGATTTTCCGCAACATACGGCGACGGTACTAAAATCGACGCTTTACCTGTTGCCTCAAGCTCGCTTAGAGTTATTGCTCCTGCACGGCAAATTACAAGGTCGGCCGCCGCAAGACAGGTATCCATATCGTCGATATATTCCCTTGCGCTCACCGATTTATTACTGTTTATATCAAGTCCTCTTTCCTTTAAAAAGTCGGGAAAGATTTGCTTGCCTTGTCTGCCGTAACCGTGTATATGGTTTATCTTTTCGTCCTTATTCCACTTTATAAGGTCGGCTGCCATACGGTTTATTATCTTAGCTCCCAAGCTTCCGCCAAAGGAGAGTATACACATTCTCTCGTCAAGGTTTAACTGTTTTCTTGCTTCGGCTTTAGTTTTTTCTATTACGCTTTGGCGAACGGGATTGCCTACTACAACACAGTCTGCGTTTTCGTCAAAGAGAGCTTTTGCTTCCTCTACAGCAAGCAAAACCTTATCCACTTTTTTGGCAAGCAATTTGTTTGTAACACCCGGAAAAGCGTTTTGTTCGTGTATCGCAGTTTTTATTTTAGCCTTAACGCCTGCCATAACTATAGGTCCGCTTACATAACCGCCTGTACCTATAACTATATCGGGGTTAAAGTCCTTTACTATCTTTCTTGCGGTAAAACTCGAGGTAAACATTCTGTAAAGCGTATTTATGTTGTGACCTATGTTGGCAACAGACAAGCTTCGTCTGAAACCGCTTACCTTTATGGGCGCAAAATCAAAGCCTGCGTTTTTTACAAGCCTTGCCTCCATACCTTTAGGAGTGCCTGCAAATAATATAACCGAGTCGGGCTGTTTATTTTTAATATACTGCGCTATGGCAATAGCCGGGTTTATGTGCCCTGCCGTGCCTCCGCCTGCTAACAATACTCTCATACAAAAAGGCTTTTAGCCCTCTCACCTGCCTGTCTTTAAGGTTTATCTATTTTTGAATGTCTGGAAATATTGAGCACAACGCCCATTTCAAAAAGCTGCATTACAAGTGCTGTACCTCCGTAGCTGAAAAACGGAAGCGAAATACCTGTATTCGGTATTGAGTTTGTAACAACCGCTATATTTAAAAGCGTCTGCAAGCCTATTTGCAAGGTTATGCCTATTACTACCATAGCCGCAAATTTATTCGGCGCTTTATTTGCGATTGCAAAGCCTCTGTAAACCAAAAGTCCAAACAAAATTATAACTAACAAAGCTCCGATAAGACCTAACTCTTCGCAGACTATCGCAAAGATAAAGTCGTTTTGCGGTTCGGGCAGGTAGAGATATTTTTCTCTTGAGTTGCCGAAGCCTAAGCCCATAAATCCGCCTGAGCCTATTGCCAAAAGCGACTGGCAGGTCTGCCATACCTCGCCTTGTAAATCCTCGTTTTCAAAGGGATTAAGCCAGTTTTGAATACGACTTAGCTGATAGCCTTTAAGGAAGGAAGCTTCGCCGCTTTTTGCAGACATTACAAGGAGCATTATTATAAGTAATCCTACACCTATTCCGCCGATTACAGCAAAATGCTTTAAATTGGTACCGCCGACAAACATCATTATAACTGCGATAAGGGTTATGAGTATAAGACCCGATAGATGAGGCTCCAACGCCAAAAGCCCGAAAACAGGCAAAAGCACTATTCCAAACGGAAGCATTCCGTATTTAAACTTTTTCATTCTGTCGGAGTTTGCGCTTATAATTGACGCAAACACTATTATAATCGCAAATTTCGCAAACTCTGACGGCTGAAAGGTCGCAAACCCGAAGTTAATCCAGCGGTGCACGCCGTTTCTTGCGTAACTGATACCGGGTACAAATACCAAAACAAGAAGCAGTATTCCGAAGGCGTAAATAAACGGCGCATACTTTTTATAAATTTTATAATCAAACCTTGAGGTGACAAGCATAACTATGATACCTATTACCGCAAAAAAGCCCTGTCTTTTTATAAAATAAAGACTGTCGCCCTCATAGTATAAGGCATTTGCGTAGCTTGCGGAAAATACCATCAAAAGCCCAAAGCCCAAAAGTATAAACACCAAAAGCAAAAATGACATATCCATCGACTGAACGCTCTTTTTGCCCTCGATTTCGGTTTTGCGTTTTTTTGCTGACTTTGCACCCAATTTACCGATTCTGGTTATGTTTTGCAAAATGCCTCACCTCACTTACTTAAAAGGATAAAAATTTTCTTATATGCCGAAATAGCTTATTACACAAAACAAAGCCGTTACAATGGAAAATACCGTTACGATTTTAATTTCGCTCCAGTTGCAAAGCTCAAAATGATGATGTATAGGGCTCATCTTAAAAATACGTTTTCCCGTGGTTTTAAAGCTTATAACCTGTAAGATAACCGATAAAGCTTCTATAAAGTATATGATTCCTACCAAGATAATTATTATAGGCATATCTATTAAAAACGCAAACGCTACAACTGTTCCGCCCAAAAACATAGAGCCCGTGTCGCCCATAATAACCTTTGCGGGATAAAAGTTCCACACCAAAAATCCGAGCAAAGCCGCTGCGGCTGCCGCTGCAAAAATGCCCGTGTAGCTTAGTGCGAGCTTTGCGGCAAACATAATAAACGATACACAGACAATAAAGGTAACAGAACCTGCAAGACCGTCGATACCGTCGGTAAGGTTAACTGCATTTGCAGTACCCACTATTACAAACACCATTATCGGATAGTAAAGTATTCCTAAATTAAACTGTGTTGATATAAAAGGTACGTCTATTATGGTGGAAACTGCGCCTGATAATCTTAAAACCAGCAAATATGCAAGCGCTATAAGCACCTGGATTATAAGCTTTTGGCTTGCTTTAAGACCTAAATTTCTCTTTTTTATTACCGAGATATAGTCGTCTACAAAGCCCATAAAGCCATATAGTATAGCTAAGCATAAGCCTGCGAACAGCCTTATTGTTTCGACCGAGTTTACTTCCTCGCCCGTCACCGATATATAGGTAAAATATCCTGCTACAGTCGCAAGTACAGTCGCCAAAATAAACATTATTCCGCCCATTGTCGGGGTGCCTTGTTTTTTCTTGTGCCAGGTCGGGCCTATTTCCTTTATAGTCTGACCGAATTTAAGCCTTCTTAAAAACGGAATAAGAAATTTTCCCGATACGGCGGATATTAAAAACGATATAACTGCTACTGACAATAAAATTATCCCTTGCATTTAAAAGTTCCTCCCGTGTTGTACTGCTTTATTGCTCAAAAGCCAGTTTTATAACTTCCTCTAATCTCATACCTCTGCTTGCCTTAAAGATAATAGCATCGCCTTTTTTGACGCTTTTTCTTATGTAATCGGCAAGCTTATCTTTGTCGCTAAAATGCAAAGCGTCAAAAAGGCCGTTTTGTTTAGCGCCTTTAATTATATTTTCTGACAGCTCGCCGTAGCATAACAGCATATCTATATTTGACTCAGCCGCAAGCTTGCCTACGTCGGTATGCATATCACTGCTTAAGCTTCCAAGCTCAAGCATATCGCCCAAAACCGCAATCCTTTTTCCGTCACATTCCACCGACGATATAACTTCAAGCGCAGATTTCATTGAATCGGGGCTTGCGTTATAGCAGTCCTCTATAACCTTTATGCCGTTACAGTCCTTTATGGTCTGGCGCATATTTGCATTTTTATATTCTGCTATAGCTTCTATTATTTTTTCGGGGCTTAAACCTATCTGCACACCCACCAAAAAGCCTGCAAGCGCATTATACACATTGTGAACGCCCACTACGCCCACTACAGCATTATAGCTTTTATTATCATAATTTATTTTAAATTCCGTACTGTCGCCCGAAACCTTTATATCGCTTGCCGTAACGAGTGCGGGGGTGTCTATTCCGAAATAAAGCGCTCTGTCGCCTAAAATATCCTTAACGCTAAATAGCATATCGTTATCGGCGTTTAAGATAACCTTTGAGGTTTCTTTCATTCCGTCCAAGATTTCAAGCTTTGCCTTTAAAATGTTTTCTCTGGTTTTTAAATTTTCAATATGCGATACGCCTACATTAGTAATTACCGCCAAGTCAGGCTTTGTGATTTTACTTAAATAGCTTATTTCACCGAGTGAGGACATTCCCATTTCGATAACTGCGCCCGTATGGTTTTGCTCCAAGCTCAAAAGCGTTCTCGGCAAGCCTATATCGTTATTAAAGTTGCCTTGCGTCTTTAAAACGTCATATTTTTTGCTCATAACGGTGCTTATCATTTCTTTTGTAGAGGTTTTGCCTACGCTGCCTGTAACCCCCACGCAAAATATGTTAAAAAGCCCTTTATAATAGCTTGCAAGCTTTCCGTAAGCTATTCTCGTATCCTTAACCAGTATAACGGGCTTGTCGGTATGCAAAAGCTTACTGCTCATTACCGCTTTTGCGCCGTTTTCAAACGCCGTATTTATAAAATCGTGTCCGTCAAAATTTTCGCCCGATATGGCTATAAAAAGACAGCCTTTTGTGATTTTTCTTGTATCTGTACAGACGTCGGTAATGTAATCATCGCAGTTTACATTCAGTATTCCGCCAACCGCATTTGTTATTTGAGAAAGCGTCAGCTGTTTCATCTATTTGCCTCCTGTGAAGTGTTTCTTGCCGCCATTATTTCATTTACTACTTCCTTTTCGTCAAAGTGAATGGTCTTATCCTTTAAAATCTGATAGTCCTCGTGGCCCTTGCCTAAAAGCACAATCGTATCGTCTTGTTGTGCGTTATCTACCGCATACTCTATCGCTTTATATCTGTCGGTTATTCTTATATATTCGGTAGCCTTATCAAAGCCCTTAATAATGTCGTCAATTATTGCGTCTGGCTCTTCGCTTCTTGGGTTATCCGAGGTTACTATAATAAAATCTGCATATTTTTCGCACGCCTTTGCCATTAAAGGACGTTTTAGCCTGTCACGGTCGCCTCCGCAACCGAAAAGTGCCACTACCCTGCCCTTTGCGTAGCCTTTAACGCTTGATAAAATATTTTCTATACCGTCAGGAGTATGAGCATAATCTCTCATCAGTACCTTTTGAGCGTCGGAATAAAGTATCTCGCTTCTGCCCGAAATGCCGTTTACGGTCGCAAGTCCGTTTATAATCTTTTCCCTTTCAATACCCAACAAATCGCAAATTCCTATGGCGGTCAGGGCGTTTTCCACCGAGTAAAGACCCGGAATTGCAAAACGTATCGAGTCGGTTTTGCCGTTATAATTTAGGTTAAACTCAACTCTGTCGGCAAAGCTTAAAATATTATCCGCATAAAAGTAAGCGTCTTTATCCGATACCGAAAAGCCGTAAGAAGTGTTATCAAACATCTTTTTAAGTCTTTTGCCGTATGGATCGGATATATTTATTACTGCCTTATCGCACATTGAAAAGAGCTTTGTTTTTGCTAAAAAATAGTCCTCCATATCCTTATGATAGTCAAGGTGATCCTGTGTTAAATTGGTAAACGCCGCAACGTCAAAATGACAGCCGTATATTCTGTCCTGTGCCAAGGCGTGAGAGGAAATCTCCGATACTGCATACTTACAGCCTGCGTTTACCATATCGTTAAGCGTTGACTGAAAAAGATATGCGTCCGGAGTGGTATTTGGATTTGGCTTTACCGTATCGGCATATTCTATTCTTATGGTGCCGATAAGGCCTGTGGTATATCCGCAGTATTCCAAAATACTTTTTACTATTGTAGTTACCGAGGTTTTGCCGTTTGTACCTGTAACGCCGACAAGCTTTAATTTTTTAGAGGGGTTATCGAAATAATTTGCGCAGATAATAGCATAAGCGTGCTTTGTGTTATCGACTATGACTTGGTTTTTTACGCCCATATCACGTTCTACTATAACTGCCGCCGCACCGTTTTCGAGCGCCATACCCACATAGCTGTGACCGTCTGCGTTTGTGCCCTTTATAGCTATATAAAGGTCGTTTTTACCGACAAGTTTTGAGTTATTTTTTATATCCTTTATATCGGTATCGTTATATTCCGATAATACGTTTACGCCTTTAAGTAACTTCGATAACATCATTTTTTAAAACCCTCTTTAACTATGTTAGTCTGCCGCAACGTGACTGTAGGTAATTTGTACTACCGTGCCGACTGCTACTTCGGTATCGGCCGCTACACTTTGCGCCGTTACGGTAGCGGTGGTATTATTTGAACCGTCGCTTCCTCCGCTGAAGCTTACGTTAAGCCCTGCGTTTATAAGAAGTCTGTTTGCTTCGGACGGGGTAAGCCCCACAACATTAGGAACCGTAGTAGTCTGTTGAGTATAATTCTCGGTAGTATAGAGAATTATCTTACCGCCGCTTGCTATAGTAGAACCAACTCGTGGAGTTTGGTCTATTACCTTATCGCCGTCGCCTATTACCTGTGTGGTAAGTCCCAAAGAATCTATAAGAGTTTTTGCCGCCGCAACGTCGTTATTTATAACATTAGGTACGCTGTTTTCTATCTGTGCTAACTCTTCGGCGGTGTATTCCTTTGAATATCCAAGATACGGAAGAGTGTCCTCCATAATCATTTTTACTACAGGGCCTGCAACGGCAGCGCCGTAATATGCGCCCTGTGTCGGCTCGTCAACTATGACTATAACCGCTATTTCGGGCGATTCAACCGGTGCAAACGCCGCAAAAGAGCCGACATATATACCGTTTTGGTTTCTCTTTTGAGAGGTACCCGATTTTCCGCCTATGCTATAACCCTGAACATAAGCCGTACTACCGCCGTTTGCCTCAACCATTGCCTGCAAAGCTACGTTTAACCCTTCGGAAATATCCTCGGAGATAACCTGTCTTTTTATGGTAGTGCCTACGGTTTCTACTATGTTTCCGTCAACGTCAATAACCTCTTTTAAAACGTGTGGCTGAACAAGATATCCGCCGTTTACGGCAGCTGAAATTGCGGAAATCATCTGTATACCGGTTACGGTTGTGGTCTGACCGAAGGAGGAGCTGGCAAGCTCTACTACTCCCATATTTTCTTCGCTGATATAAAGGCCTTGACCCTCGCCGTTTAAGTCTATGCCTGTTTTTTCGGTAATGCCGAAAAGTCTTAAATATTCGCTGAAGCGTTCACTTCCCAGCGCAGAACCTATCTGAATAAAGGCGGGGTTACAGGAGTTAACTATTGCGCCGGTTAAATCAAGCACGCCGTGTCCGCTTGTGTTATGACAGCTCATAACACGGTTTGCCACGGTCATTCTGCCTGAACAGCTAAAGGTAGAGTGCATAGTTACGGCTCCGCTGTCAAGCGCAGAAGCCGCTGTTATTACCTTAAATACAGAACCCGGCTCATAAGCCTTTTCTATGGCTTTGTTACTCCACTGAATAAGCTGTAATTCGCCCTTTGTATATTTCTCTTTATCCTCGTTTGTGCTCTGTTGCGACTCGTCTTGGCTCTCGGGTTCTTCATCTGTTATCATTAAGTTTTGCAGATACTCGGTATATATGCTCCACGGGTCGTTTAAATCGTAATTAGGATAGTTTGCCATTGCGAGAATTTCACCTGTGTTTACGTTCATAACAATGGCGCAACAGCCCTGAGCGGGAAGGTTGTCGTTAAAGGTTACCTCAAGCGCCTTTTCGGTATAATACTGTATTGTTTGGTCTACCGTTAAAACAATGCTGTTGCCGTCTACTGCGTCGTGTGTTTCCTCGTAGGTTGTGGCTATGGCGTTGCCCTTAGCGTCGGTTGCAGACATAATCTTACCGGGAGTACCCTGCAACACCTCGTCGTAATACTTCTCCACGCCGTAAAGCCCCTGATTATCGTTGCCGACAAAGCCTATTATATGACAGGCAAGCTCGTTATTCGGATAATATCTTTTTGTATCCTCAATAAGATGTATGGCAAAAATATCGTGCTCGCTTTTAAACTCTCTTATCTCGTCTGCGGTGACCTTATCTATTTTTTTGGCTATCATCGCATAGTTATTGTCCTGACAAACCTTTTCGTAAACCTCGTTGTAGTCAAGCTTTAAAAGCTCTGACAAAAAGCTTGCTACAAGTTCCTTGTCCTCTTTAGCTATATTTGAGGGCGTAATCTGTACATTCCATACAGTTGTGCTTTGCGCCAATATGTTCATATTAGTGTCGTAAACGGTACCTCTGTTTGCGTTTATGGTAGTAGAGGTTAGCTGTTGGTCGTTTGCGTATTCTCTGTAAAAGGGATTAAACACAACGCTTAACATATTGTAAATTATATATAACACAAAAACCACAAGCACTATAGTAACTACTACATTGAGCTTGAATTTCATCTTTTTATTGACTTGACTTGCCAAAAATATCACCTCTTATGCCATTGGCATAAATCAAAACAGCTTTTAAAAAGCAAAGAAGGGTTAAAATAATTTCTAACCCTTTTTCTTTATATATTCATATTAGTTTAACCCTTAATGTATTCCACAAAGGAATCATAGGCTTGTGATAACTTGTCCATAAAAGAAAGGTTTTCATTTTCCACTTCTATGATGTTGTCCTGTTCAACCACAATGTAATTTACCTGATTTGCAGATACCTCGCTCAAGCCGTATTGTTCGGTGGCTTGTTTTTCGAGGCTGTTTAGCGAAATCATATTGTCAAGCTTAAGTCCCAGTCTTGTCGACTCGCTCAAAACCTCCTGAAGCTCGGTTTCTTTTTCGGAAAGTAAAGAGGTTTTTTCGGCTAAAACTACTTTGCCGTATAAAAGTCCGCTGCAAAGCGCAAAGATGTAAAGCATCGCAAAAACAACCTTTAGCGACGAAAGCTTGCTTGCCTTAGGCTTAGCTTTTTGTACTTCACGAATCTGCGGCGTGAGCTTTTTCTCTTCCTGCTCAAAAGCCTTAATGGCATAAGCAAGGTTTGAATTTTTACTCATTTTAACTTCCCCTTTACTTTATATCTATAACTTTTCTATAACTCTTAGTTTTGCGCTTCTGCTACGGTTGTTTAAACTTAACTCCTCGCCTGAAGCGGTTATCGGTTTTTTGTTAACAAGCCTTGCCTTAGGCTTATTACCGCATACGCACACCGGAAAATCCGGCGGACAGGTGCAACCCTTGCACCAGTTTAAAAATATTTGCTTTACTATTCTGTCCTCTAAGGAATGGAAGGTTATTACCGCTATTCTTCCGCCCGGGTTTAAAAGCGAAAATGCACCTTCAAGCCCTTCTTTTAATGCCTCAAGCTCTGAATTAACGGCTATTCGTATAGCCTGGAACGAACGCTTGCAGGGATTTTTTTCACGCCTTGCCGCCGCAGGATAAGCTTCCTTTATTATCTCGGCAAGCTGTAGGGTAGTCTCTATCGGCTTTATCTTTCTTTTCTCGTCGATTTTAAGCGCTATCCTTCGGGCAAATTTTTCTTCCCCGTAATCTAAAAGTATTCTCGTTAAGTCGTCAGGCGAATAGGTGTTTACTATGTCCTTTGCGGTAATGCCCGACTGCGACATTCTCATATCAAGCGGTGCGTCGGTATGGTAGCTAAAGCCTCGCTCGGCGGTATCAAGCTGATGTGACGATACTCCCAAATCGAGTAACACTCCGTCTACGCCGTTTACGCCCTCATTCTCGAGTACGTTTTTCATATCACAGAAGTTTGCCTTTATTACCTTGGCGTTTTTGTATTTTCCCAGTCGCTCGGTGCTGGCTTTAACAGCGTCCGGGTCTCTGTCAAGTGCAAATAACTTTCCGTCTTTTAATCTTTTTGCTATCTCAAGCGAATGACCTGCTCCGCCTGCCGTGCCGTCAATGTAAACGCCGTCTTGTTTTATATTAAGCGAATTTATACACTCATTAAGCAAAACAGAAATGTGTTCAAATTCCATTTGCCTGCTCCTTTAAATGCCCAGCTCTTCCATTTCTTCGCTCATATCCTCTGTATCGGTAGCCTCGCAGAAATCATGCCAGTTAGCACTGCTCCATATTTCGCAATATGTAGACATACCTATAATCGTGGTTTCCTTTTCAATCTGAGCATATTTTCTAAGGCCTTGCGGTATTACTATTCTGCCTTGCTTATCAGGCTCAACCTCAGTTGCGCTGGAGAAGAAATGCCTTTGTATGTTTCTTCCCTTTGACATAGGCAGGGATTTTATTTTAGTGGCCATTACATTCCATTCTTCTATGGAATAAACACACAGGCAGCTATCGTTTAATGCTTTTGATATGATGAACTTGTCCCCTAAATCCTCACGCAGTTTAGCAGGGAAATTTAACCTGCCCTTAATATCGGTATTGCAGTTATATTCACCTATGAGCATATTTTCCCCACCTTTCGTAAGTTAAAATTGATGGACATTAGGTATTGTTCACCATTAGTCACCTAAATCAACCACCGTTAACTTTATTATAACCACTTAGCGCAAATAAAGCAAGTGTTTATCTATATTTTTTTATATTTTTTTAAAATTTTTTTCTTTTACACTAAGCGAATCACTTAAAACAAGCAAACATTACAAACTTATGGCAATTTTTTAAAAAATCAACCCATTTTTAAGCGTTTTTAAAAAATCTTATATTGTATTTACTAACCTTATTTATTTTGGTATAATGGGATTATTCCGAAAAGAAAAATAACGTATATTTTTAAAAAACTATCTTATGGAGATGATATTTTGATTTGTAAAATCTGCGGAACAGAATATGACGGCGAAAAATGTCCTCGCTGTAACTACCAAGAAAATGCGCCTTTAACTAATAATTTAAATAATTCCGGCACCTCGGCGCCTAAGGTTTGCCCGAAATGCAATCGTGTTACAAACGGTTCTTTTTGCGGAAACTGCGGAACAAATGTAGACGAGTATTACAAAGCACAAAGCATCAGTGCACCTGCGGGATACAGTGCAAACTCTTATTCTAATGCGAGCTCGCCTTTAAGTCAGGATTATAAAGCCACTTCTAAAAAAACGAGCAAAGCTCCTTTGGTTATAGGCATTATAATCTCTTTGATTATGCTAATCGTATTTTTATTAACCGTCACGGTTTTAGCTTCAAGGCTCTATAGTAATATTGATATATCTGATTTTGAATCTTTTAGTTATCATGACGATAATTCTTACTTTAGCGGTTACTCTGACTATTCCGATTTTCCAAACGGTATTTCAAGCTCGGAGTATGATGAAATCGAGCTTGGTATGAACTATTCGCAGATAAGCTCAATTATAGGCGGAGACGCTTATACTACTACCGAAGATGAAGTTGACGGAGAAGAATGTATAGTTGCATTATGGCCTGCGGAAAACGGCAATTCAAATAGTGGAGTTGAAATATATTTTAAGGATTCCGACGGCGAAAAAATTGCTTTTATGATTAACGCTTACGGCGATTTAGACTAAGCATTTTTAATAATTTACGGAGGACAAAAATGGAAAACTTATATCTTAATTTTGCAAACATTCTCATACCGAAAAAAGAGGTTGACTATTCCCTTTACAGCGTAGTTGCCTGCGACCAATACACTTCGGAGCCTGAGTACTGGGAAAGAGTAGAAAAAAACGTATCGGACAAACCCTCTGCTTACAATATTATCTTTCCTGAGGTTTATCTTGAAAGAGAGGGCTTTGAAAATAAAATAAACTCCATCAACGAAAAGATGGAGGAATATTTTTCACTCGGCGTATATGACGAGCTTAAAAACAGTCTTATTTATGTTGAGCGTACTTTAAAAAACGGCAAGGTGAGAAAAGGCATTGTAGGCGCCGTGGACTTAGAGATGTACGATTATCAAAAGGGAGTTAAAAATTATATAAGAGCTACCGAGGGCACGGTTTTGGAGCGTATCCCGCCGAGAGTTAAAATAAGGCAAAACGCCTTGCTTGAAACGCCTCATATAATGCTCCTTGTAGACGACGAAGATAAAAAGGTTATTGAGCCTTTGGCTCAAAAGACAGACGACTTTGAGCTTTTATATGACTTTGATTTAATGGAAAACAGCGGTCATATAAAGGGCTATAAAATAAGCGACGAGCAAGCTAAAAATATCTGCTTTATCTTAAACGATATGAGCACCGAAGAATACTTTAACAATAAGTATTCGGTAGAAGGTCAGACCCCTATGCTGTTTGCCGTAGGCGACGGAAACCATTCGCTTGCAACCGCAAAAGCATGTTACGAGAATTTAAAGAAAACCTTACCTGCCACGGAGGCTTTAAATCACCCTGCAAGATACGCACTTATTGAGCTAGTAAACTTACACGACTCTTCACTGGAATTTGAGGCAATCCACAGAGTTGTTTTCGGCGTAAACCCTGCTCACCTTTTAGACGAGCTTAATAAACGCTTTGACATAAAAGAGGGTGTCACGGACGGTCAGACCATAACCTACATAACCGAAAACGAAACAAAAACAATTACCATAACTAATCCGAATATGGTTTTGGCTGTGGGAACACTCCAAAGCTTTTTAGACGAATATATGAAAACCTACGGCGGCAAAACCGACTACATACACGGCGAGGACGTTGTCAAAAAGCTTTCGTCAAAGCCCGATAACATCGGCTTTATATTACCCTGTATGGATAAAAACGATTTGTTTAAAACGGTTATACTCGACGGTGCATTGCCGAGAAAGACCTTTTCAATGGGCGAAGCGTGCGACAAGCGCTTTTATCTGGAAGCAAGAAAAATTAAATAACAAAATTAAAAAAGCGTACCGGTCACAAGTACCGGTACGCTTTTATTTTTTTAGTTAAAATACTCTTTACTTTGCCTCAAGAGAATTTACGGCGTTATTTATATTAGCGGTAATTGAGTCTATTATACTTTGAGTTTTTATGCCGTGATCTATTATAAGTTCGCCTGCCTGTAATGCTACCCTAAGTGTATTATAGCTTGAAGTTGTGTAGTCGTCAGCAGAATAGCTTTGAGCGAGCGTTATCGCACCGTGAAGTGCGGTATAGTCAGGGCCGACATTTGCCGGAGCTAAATTAGCGATAGCACTGTTTATAGTAGCCGTTATCGCATCTATTACGCTTTGAGTCCTTACACCCTTTTGTAATAAAATCTCGCCTGCCGCCACCGCTACTTTTAATGCATTGTAGCTCGATACAGTATAGTCGTCTTGACTGTACCCTTTAGCTAAAGCCAAAGCAGTATTAAGCTCTGAATAATCTGCCACAAGTACGGTAATATCGGCGCTGTCGGTATATGTAATTCCGTTATATTCCATACTTGCGGTAATGGTTGCAGTACCAGCCTGACGGGCAAGAAGTGTACCGTCTAATATTGCCGCAACATTTCTTTCGGAGGTGGTAATCGTTACGGTTTGTCCCTGAGGAGTTACAGTAGCAGTTAATGTGGCTGTCTGTCCTGATATAAGCGTCTCGGAGGAAACATTTAATATAACCTCAGGCGATAAAACCGTTACGGTAAAGGTGTCGGTAAGGTTTTCGTAAGAAACGGTAAGGTCTTGATTTCCCGCAGAAGAGGAATCAAAGCCGGTTACGGTAAATCCGTCTGAAATTATACTCATACTACCGTCGCTGTAGCGCAACATAATTCTTATGCCGTCGGTATTAAGCTCATCGCCTATATAATAAGACGTCTTGTTCGGAACGCTGTAAACTAAAATTGACGATAGAGATACGTCTTCTTCGCCATAAACAACCGTCGCATTTGTAAGCGGAGCGTTATTCGTACCTATCGAAATCTGTGCCCACTCGCTTTGCGTGCCCGAATAATTTACGGTTTGGAGTGAATTACAGCCATAAAAGGCATCGTTTTCTATTGCCGTAACGCTATCCGGAATAGTTATACTTTCAAGACTTGTGCAATAATAGAAAGTGTAATTTTCTATTGTGGTTATGCTTTGCGGAATAACAATGTCATCAAGAGCGCTACAGTAGTAAAAAGCATATCCGCCTATTACACTAACGCTGTTGGGAATGGTAACGTCTGTAAGCTCTGTACAATTATAAAATGCGTAATCTGCAATAGTTTTTGTGCCGTCTTTAATTTCATAAGCGCCTGAAATTGAAGTTTGAGCTTTTATCAGGTGATTTCCTATATACAAAACTCCGTTTTCCCAGTTTGAAGGATCGTTATAATATGCCGACAGATAAAAAGCATTATTGTGAATATATATAACTGAGTCGGGCAAGGTTATACTTGCAAGCGCCGTACAACCCGAAAATGCGCTGTTACCTATATCGGTTACGCTGTCGGGAATGGTAACGCTTGTAAGCCCTGTGCAGTTATAAAAAGCATATTCGCCTATTGAGGTAACGCTCGAATCATTCGGGATAACGCTATTGCCAAAGCCCTGAATTAACGTCTTACTATCGGTTTCAATTAAGCAGTTGCCCGACGAATGATATGTGGTGTTTTTATCGTCAACCTCAAGGCTTACAAGATTACTGCAACCGTAAAATGCCCAGCTTCCTATTGAGGTTACGTTTTGCGGTATCGTAATACCCGAAAGCGCACTGCAGTAAGAAAATGCACGCTCACCTATAGAGGTTAAGCTATCGGGAAGGAGTATGTCGGAAAGTGCGCTGCAACCGAAAAACGCATAATCGTCTATTGCGGTTAAGCCTTCGGGAAGCACCACATCAGCAAGGTTTACGCAGTCGGAAAATGCGCTTCTGCCTATAGTGGTTACGCTGTCGGGAACTATGAAGCTTTTAAGACCTACGCTGCCGTAAAAAGCATTATCAGGTATTGCTGTAACGCCCGAAGGTATGGTTACGGTTGCAAGATTTTCGCACTCGCTGAATACATTCTCGTCTATATACACTCCGCTATACGGCAAGATAATCGTTTCAAGTCCGCTACAATATTCAAACGCATTCTCTCCTATGTAGGTTACGCTGTTTGGTATAGTGATGCTTTCAAGACTTACACAGTCGGAAAAAGCATAACCGCCTATATAGGTTAAAGTATCGGGAAGCGTGACACTCGAAAGATTTGAGCAATCGCCAAACACATACGCAGGCAAGGAGGTTACGCTTGACGGTATGGTTATACTTGTAAGGCTGTCACAATAGAAAAATGCGCTTTCTCTAATCTCGGTTACGCTATCCGGCAGATCTAAGCTCTCAAGACTTATACAGTCAGAGAAAGCATTCTCGCCTATAGTAGTTAAGTTGTCGGAAAATACTATACTCTCAAGAGCATCACAGCCCCAAAAAGCGCCGTATTCTACAGTCGTCACGCTATCGGGCAAAACAAGGCTCGTTATCCTGGAGCAGTTTTCAAAGGCTTCTTCGCCTATCACCGTTACTGCATAGCCGTTTATTGCAGACGGAATATTAAGCTCACCTGAAAAGTCCTCGTCCGCTAAGCCGGTTATGGTAATCGCTCCGTCTGTGACGGAGTACTCAAAAACGCCGGCGTCAGTTGTGCCGCTGTTTGACGGCGCCGCAAATACACTGACGCCTAAGGCATTAGACATCATAAGTAATGACACTAACACGGCAAGAGCTCTTTTAAAAATTTTCAATTCCATCATCCTTTCCAAAATGTATATGTTATCTTAGCTTTTTTAATTTTTCTGTATGTGGTCATATATTTATTTTACCGCTTATTCCTCATTTTATCTAATATTTTTTCGTAAAGTAAAAATATTTTGTTTAAAACTTACAACAAAATATTTAGAAATAGTGAGTTTTATCGAAAACGTACGGTTTATTTAATTATCCTCGCCTTTAAAAGATAAACAGATATAAAAATAAGCCCTCCCGACAAAATTTTGTCGGGAGGGCTTTCTACTCTTTTTACTAAATATTATTTTTATGAAAAAGCTTTTTGTAAAAATCGTTTCTTTCCAAAATTATCATAAACGGTACGCCCAGCACATAGCATACAACCAGTTCGCCTAAGCCTACCCATACGGCGTTTATCAAAAAGATTTCAAAATTCATACCGCCCGAAAATACTACCGTAAGCTCTATGCCGACTATAAGTGCATTTAAAATTACTGCAGGAAGCGGTATAAGGATATATCTTAGTATTTTTCCTTTTAAGCGTTTACCTAAAACAAAAGTTATAAGTCCTGCAATAAGAGTTGCCGCCGAGCCAAAAAGCGCATCAATTATACCTATTTGGTTTGCGCCGATGACAAAGCCTACAAGATTTGCTATTACACAGCCTAAGGTAAGCCCCGGAACAGCAATTCCCGCATACGCAGGTAAAACCGTTAAAACCTCGCTTAATCTGAACTGGACCTGTCCGTAGGAGATAACCGGAATCGCTAAGGTAAGCACCGTGTAGATTGCCGCAATCATAGCGATCTTAACAATAGCCTGTGTTTTTGTGTTTTTCATTATAATAACCTCTTTCTTGTTTTGTTTATAGTCAGGTAATTGCGACTGACTGTTTATTATATTAACACACCCTACTTTAAAAATCCAGTATTTTTTTAATTTCGGTCAAAAACCGACATTGAAAATAAAAGCGTTTAAGGTTATAATGTTTTTATTACGTTTAGCTTAAATTAGGAGATTACGCTATGACTTTAAAAGGAATTAACAAAATACTGTTCGGCGGAGACTACAACCCTGAACAATGGGATAAAAGCATTATAGACGAAGATATAAAGCTCTTTAAAAAAGCCGGTATAGATATAGTGACCTTAAATGTTTTCGCTTGGGCTATGCTACAAAAAAGCGAGGACGAATATGATTTTTCCTTTCTCGATTACACAATGGATAAAATGAGACAAAATGATATTAAGGTTTGTCTTGCTACCTCAACTGCCGCTCACCCTGCCTGGATGGCAAAAAAATATCCCGATATTTTAAGAACCGATTTTTACGGCAGAAAGCGCAAGTTCGGTTTAAGGCACAACAGCTGTCCTAACAGCCAAACCTACCGCAAATATTCAGCCGAACTTGCAGGACGTTTAGCCGAGCGTTACAAGGATTACGATAATCTTGTTATGTGGCATATTTCAAACGAATACGGCGGCGAGTGCTACTGCGAAAACTGCGAAAAAGAATTCAGAAGGTGGCTTAAGGCAAAATACAAAACCTTAGACGCTTTAAATAAGTCTTGGAACACTTTTTTCTGGGGGCACACCTTTTATGATTGGGACGAAATTGTCTTGCCTAACATATTAAGCGAACATTCGGACGAAAATTCCACCGCCTTTGAGGGCATTACCTTGGATTACAGACGCTTTAATTCCGACAGTATGCTAAGCTGTTTTAATATTGAGGCAAAGGAAATTAAAAAGCATACCCCCGATATACCGATAACCACAAATTTAATGGGCTTTTATAAAACGCTCGATTATCAGAAGTGGGCAAAAAGTATGGACTTTATCTCATGGGATAACTATCCCTTTGCAGATACGCCTTTTGAGGAGGTCGCTATGAGTCACGAGCTTATGCGAAGCCTTTTAAAAAAGCCGTTTTCGCTTATGGAGCAAACTCCGAGCGTTACAAACTGGCAGGACTATAACCCCTTAAAGCGCCCGGGCGTTATGAGACTTTTAAGCTATCAGGCTATAGCGCACGGCGCAGATACTGTTATGTACTTTCAGCTAAGACGCAGCAGAGGCGCTTGCGAAAAAATGCACGGTGCGGTTATCGACCATGTCGGAAGCTCTCAAACAAGAGTATTTAAAGAATGTGCCGAGCTCGGCGGCGAGCTTAAAGCCTTAGGCGATACATTTTTAGGCGCTGACACAAAATCTAAGGTCGGCTTACTTTTTGACTGGGATAACTGGTGGGCTACCGAGCTTTGTGCAGGCCCTACAAAGTTAAAGGATTACAAGGCGGGAGCCACAAGATATTATAAAGCTTTAAATAATCTAAACATCTCCACAGACATCATAAGCGTAGAGGATAATTTAAGCGACTATAAGCTTATAATAGCTCCTATGCTTTATATGATAAAGGACGGATTTAGCAAAAAGCTTAAAAAGTTCGTTTCAGGCGGCGGTACACTTATCACTACCTATATGAGCGGTATGACCGACTGCTCAGGCCTTGTTACAACCTTAGGCTATCCGGGCGAGTTAAGAGAGCTTTTAGGCGTATGGGTGGAAGAAACCGACGCACTTATGCCGTTTTGTGAAAACACGATAATCACAAAGGATTTCGGAACATACCCTGCATATATACTCTGCGACGTTTTACACGCCGAAGGCGCAAAGGCAATCGCAAAATACGGCAAGGAATTTTATGCAGATACCCCTGTCATTACAAAAAATCACTTCGGTAAGGGCTGCGCTTACTATGTCGCCACCTCCTCAAACTACGAGTTTTACAATAACTTTTTAGAAAAAATTTGCAAAGAGCTAAAAATCTCCCCTGTAATGAAAACACCTTACGGAGTAGAAGCGACCAAACGCTTTAAAGGCAAAAATGAATTTACCTTTTTGTTAAATCACACCGGTGCGGTACAGTCGGTGGTTTTGGATAAGTCTTATCGTTGTATACTCAAAAATAAAACCTTTGAGGCAGGACACGCCGTCAGCCTAAACCCGTACGACGTTATGATAATAACGCCCGTAAAGGATAAAGCAAAACGCAGTTAGGGCGATATTGACGAGTTTAAGCCGTATATTCGGGCGTAATTTATTATAAAACACGATTGTCATAACAATTAAAAATTGCTATAATATGTTATGGAAATATTCCTTTTGTTACGGGAATAAATTTTTTTGCGAATGGAAGTATGAATATGGAACTGAAAATCGAACTGAACAGTAATAAAAAGCAAAAACCTCAACCGGGTCAAAAGCTTGGTTTTGGTAAAATCTTCACTGACCATATGTTTATAATGGATTGGGATAAGGGCTTAGGCTGGCACGACACAAAAATCGTTCCTTACGGACCGATTGAAATGTATCCCACCGCTACCTGTCTGCACTACGGTCAGGAGGTTTTTGAGGGCTTAAAGGCTTACAGAACTCCTAACGGCGAAGTAACCCTTTTCAGACCTGAAGAAAACTTCAAGAGAATGAACGCTTCCTGCGACCGTTTGTGTATCCCTAACTTTGACGAAGAGTTTTTGCTCGAAGCTTTAAAAGAGCTCGTTAAGCTCGAAGCTGACTGGATTCCTAATGACGAAGGTGCATCTTTGTACATAAGACCATTTATCTTTGGCGTTGAAGAAGCCTTAGGCGTTCACCCGTCGTCAAAATATAAATTTGTTATCATATTATCTCCGTCGGGAGCTTATTATGATTCAGGTCTTGACCCTGTTAAAATATATGTTGAAACCAAATATGTAAGAGCCGTACAAGGCGGTACAGGCGCCGCAAAAACAGGCGGTAACTACGCTTCATCATTAAAGGCTCAGGACGAAGCAGAAAAAGAGGGCTACTCTCAGGTATTATGGCTCGACGGCGTACACCGCAAGTACATTGAAGAAGTTGGAGCTATGAACGTATTTTTCGTTTTAGGCGACGAAATCGTAACTCCTAAGCTTCAGGGCAGTATCTTGCCGGGTATTACAAGAAAATCTGCTGTTGAGATGTTAAAGTCTTGGGGTATGAATGTAAGCGAAAGACTTCTTTCTGTAGACGAATTGGTTGACGCTTATAAAAACGGCAACTTAAAGGAAGCTTTCGGTACAGGTACAGCCGCTGTAATTTCTCCTATAGGCGAATTAAAATACGACGGTCTTGTTATGAATATCAATAACGGTGAAATCGGACCTATCTCTCAAAAATTATACGACAACTTAACCGGTATTCAGTTCGGTAAGTTAGAAGATCCTTTCGGCTGGACAGTTGTAGTTAAGTAACAATTAAAATTAAAATGTATAAGCCTGCCCGAAATTTCGGGCAGGCTTTAATATTAAAAAGGGGGGCGATGGTATAAGACGCCTTGAGTATAAAATTACCGATGAGCATAACGGCAAAACGCTCGAATGTTATCTTAAAAAAGAGTGCGGATTTTCTGCACGCATTGTCACAAGGCTTAAAAGAGAGCCCGAACATATACTTAAAAATAATGAGCATGTGCGTATGGTTGATAAAATCTTTTCGGGAGATATTATAACCGTTATGCTTTGCGACAATTCTTTCCCAACGCCTAACCCTTTACTTAATGTCCCAATCGTATACGAGGACAGCGACATTATAGTTTTTAACAAGCCTTATAATATGCCTGTTCATCAGTCTATACGCCATTATGACGACACGCTTGCGAATTTTTTTGCATATCACACGCAGTCAAACGGCGAATACATAAACTTTCGCCCGATAAATCGTCTTGACCGAGATACTACGGGGCTTTGTCTTGTCGCAAAAAATTCTCTTGCCGCAAAAAAACTTGCAGGAAACGTAGAAAAAATATATACAGCCGTGCTTTGCGGTAAAATTAAGGTGCAAAGCGGTAAAATAGACGCCCCGATAGGCAGAGTGAGCGACAGTATCATAAAGCGCTGTGTCTGTGAAAACGGTCAGCCGAGTATAAGTGAATTTAATCTTATAGCACAAAACGAAAAATATTCGCTGGTAAGAGTAACGCTTCTGACAGGGCGTACCCACCAGATAAGAGTTCACTTTTCCTATATAGGCTATCCGCTTGCGGGCGACGATATGTACGGCGGCAATACCGACGATATTAAAAGACAGGCGCTTTGCTGTAATGAAATCAAATTTTTACATCCTGCAAGCGATAAGCCTGTTGAGCTTAAAATAGACATAGACGACGATATGAAAGCGCTTATCATCTGATTTTATAAAATTTTATGTACTCGCTTATTTTATTTATGGCACGCTTTATTGTGCGTGATACCGTAGATTTATTTACATTTAACATTTTAGCTATCTCAACCATATTTTTATTTTCATAAAAGTAAAGTATTATCATCTGCCGCTGACGGTTTGTAAGTTGAGCTTTTATTACCATTCTCACAATACGTTCAAGCTCCTTTAACCTTTTTTCGTTTGTATTTTCATCCTCAAAATCGTTTTTATTGTCGCTGACAAAATCCTCGCATAAATCAAAGCTTAGCTTCTTCATCTGTACGCCCTTTTCTGTAATAATTGTCGAAGTAATCCGCCATTTTAACAAGGTAACTGTATTCCGCATTTAAAATAAGAAGTCTATCGTCCACTACAAGCTGTGTTTTTCGGTCGTTTGCGGTATCTATGCGCTTTAAAAGGCTTATTCTCTCGTTTAATTTTTCTGCCGACTGTCTGTATTCCTGCGCTAATTTTTCAAGTCCCAATTCTTCATCCCCTTTCACACGTTTTGTGTGTTCTCTTTAATTTAATGTTATCACACATTTCGTGTTAAGTCAACAGAAAATAAGAACTTTTGTTCGAAAAATATTGACAAATACTACACACTTAGTGTAATATTAGTTTAGAGGGTTATTCCTTCTGTGTTAAAACCAAAAAGAAAAGAGCGAAAGATATTATGAACACCAAGATATTAAGAGAGCTTAGATTACAAAAGGGCTTAAATCAAAAGGAGTTAGGTAAAAAAATCGGCATATCTGCAAGTACGGTGGGAATGTATGAGCAGGGCAGACGGGAGCCTGACCATTCTATATTATTAAAGCTTGCGGAATTTTTCGGGGTTTCTACCGATTATCTTTTAAGCGGAGAAAGAAACGAAAACTTAAACTACCTACAGCGTGAACAGCTTTCAAATGAAATCTTTTGTAATCTTGCAAAGCAAAATGCGCTTATGTTTAAAGAGGAAAATATGTCCGAGGAGGATTTAAATAAGCTCTCCGACGCTATAAGAAGAGCAGTGGATATTGCGGTATCAAAAAGTGAGGATTAGCCTATGAAAATTGCAAAGAAAAAGGCTCTTGAGTTAAAGAAGCTTTATCATACTTCGGATCCGTTTGAGCTGTGCGATTATCTTAAAATAATTGTACTTGACCAGCTTTTACCCGAAAGTATAAAGGGGTTTTACATAAACATATTAAAAACGGATTTTATATATCTGAATACAAGCCTTGACGAAAACCAAAGGAAAATAGTTTTGTCTCATGAGTTGGGACATGCCGTGCTTCATCCGTCGTTAAATGCGCTGTTTTTACATCAGCACACACTTATGAACCGTTCCTCGTTAGAGGCCGAGGCGGATGAATTTGCAAGTCATATTTTACTTGACGACAGCATTTTTAACTTTAATCAAAGCGGTTTTGAAACTCTTGACGAGATAAGCCGGCATACTTGTGTTCCGCTTAAATATGTAAAGATAAAGTGGAACTCCTTAAAAAAATAATCCTCTCGATATTTTATCGAGAGGATTATTTTAACTTATGTGATTTTAAACTAAGCTATCAAATTTAACTTTGTCAAGATGAGTATGTATAAGCTCGGATATCTTAAAAAATTCGTGTCTTATCTTACAACTGTCGTCAGGGTCGTGAGTACAGTTTTTATCCTCTAAAAGACATCTGCTAAGCACGCACGGTCCGTCAATGACATAAATAACGTCATAAAGCGAAATATCGCTTGCAGACTTTGCCACCTCATAACCGCCGTTTTTGCCTTTAAATGAATTTACAAGCCCGCTTGACACCAGCTTATTGAGTATTTTAAGCGCAAATCTAATGGTAACACCGGTATTTGAGGAAATGGTTTTAGCGTCGGCACGCTTATTCTCTCTAAGTAAATAAAGGATAATTCTTACGGCATAATCCGCTTCAAGTGTAATATACATTTTTAATTCCTCTTAAAGTTTAATCTATGAAATCCTTAAGCTTTTTGCTTCGGCTGGGATGTCTTAATTTTCTGAGTGCCTTTGCTTCAATCTGACGTATTCTCTCTCTGGTAACGTCAAATTCCTTGCCCACCTCTTCAAGTGTTCTGGAACGTCCGTCCTCAAGCCCGAAGCGCAGGCGCAATACCTTTTCCTCACGCTCGGTAAGCGTTGAGAGCACTTCGCCGAGCTGTTCTTTTAAAAGAGTATGCGAAGCAGCGTCTGCAGGCGCGGGAGCGTCGTCATCTGGGATAAAGTCGCCCAAGTGACTGTCCTCCTCCTCGCCTATAGGAGTTTCCAAGCTTACAGGTTCCTGTGCGGCACGCATAATTTCACGCACCTTTTCAACAGGCATATCCAAAACCTCTGCAATATCCTCTGCGGTAGGCTCGTGACCGTTTTTATGAAGAAGCTGACTGCTCACCTTTTTAACCTTGTTTATGGTTTCAACCATATGAACAGGGATACGAATGGTTCTTGCCTGGTCGGCAATAGCTCTGGTTATGGCTTGTCTTATCCACCAAGTTGCATAGGTCGAGAATTTAAAGCCCTTTGTGTAGTCAAATTTTTCGACCGCTTTAATAAGGCCTAAGTTACCCTCTTGAATTAGGTCAAGAAACTGCATTCCACGTCCTACATATCTTTTGGCAATACTTACAACAAGTCTTAAATTTGCTTCCGACAAGCGCTTTCTTGCTTCAACGTCGCCGTTTTTCATACGCTCGGCAAGTTCTATTTCCTCCTCGGCGGTGAGTAGCGGTACTCGTCCGATTTCCTTTAAATACACCTTTACCGGATCGTCAATACTAACGCCCTCCGAAGCCAGCGAATCTTCAATAGAATCACCGTTTACGCCGTCAGCAGAAAAATCCAAATCCTCCGGAGTATAGTCCTCGACGATTTCGATATTCAGACTTTCCAAATTCTCGTATAACTTATCAACCTGCTCAACGTCAATATCCATCTCTGCAAGCGCATCGGTAATTTCCTTTGTTGAAAGCTTGCCGTTTTGCTTTCCCTGCTCCATTAAGTCAAAAACTGTTGCTTTATTGTTTGTACCCATAAAATCTCTCCAACCTCATCTTTAATTACTTTTTTTCTTTAATAAATTTTTTCTGTACTGCTCAATATCGCCTATATCCGTAGCGGCAATATCCTTGGATTTAAGGCTCTTATTATACTCTGTAAGAGTAGCTATATATCCGTCCAAAAGCTCCTTTGTCTGCCTTTGAGATTCGCTTTGCGCCAAAATCTGAGCAATCCTTGATTTTTCGTCTGATGAAAAATCTTCACTAAGTGCCGTAAGCGTAACCTCGCCTTGTTTACTTATACATTCACTAAGCTTTTTAAAAACACGTTTATTAAAATCGGTTACACAATCCTCTACACCAATTTTTGACAAAATATAATCATAATAATCGGGGTTTCTGAATAAAAATGCTATTATTCCCTCTTCGGCAAGACTTTGTTTTAAAAATTTTGGCTTTTGAGGATTTATTCTGTCGCTTAATACCTTTTTATTGATTCTTATATCGTTCCATTCTCGTCTTTGCTTTTCACGGCTGTCCTTTTTAATTTTTGATTTTACCTGCGACATTATACTTTCGGTAGCAATTCCCGTTTCCTTTGAAACAATACCTGCATAAAGCTCTCGCTCCAGCGGATCTGTTACATTACTCAAAACCGAAACCGCTCCCTTTAAATATGCTTTTTTATCGTTTATATCCTCTAAGTCAAGTGTTGCTTTTAATTTATTTAACTCAAACTCAATTATATCGCCTGCGCCGTCTAAAAGCATTTCAAAACGCTTTACGCCGAATTTTTTTATGTATTCGTCAGGGTCCTTTGCACCTGTAAGCTTTAATATCTTAGTGGGTATTCCTTCATCGGAAAAAAGATTTATCGCCCTGTGCGTAGCAGTCTGACCTGCTTCGTCGGAGTCGTAAGCGATGATAACTTCTTTTGCCTTATTTCCGATAATTTTAGCCTGTTCTTTTGTAAGCGCCGTGCCTAAAGTGGCAACTACGTTATCAAAGCCTGCGGCGTTTATTGCGATAACGTCCATATAGCCTTCCGCTAAAATCATTCTGTCGCTTTTTGAATTTTTTGCAAAGTTAAGCGAGAAAAGGTTTCTGCTTTTTTTAAACACAGGTGTATCGGCGGAGTTTAAGTATTTGGGCTTGCTGTTATCAAGCACTCTGCCGCCGAAAGCTATGACGTTTCCCTTTGTATCTATTATCGGAAACATAACCCTGTTTCTGAAGGTATCGTAATAACGGCTTGTCCTCTGGCTTTTTGAGATAACGCCGGCTAAATACATTTCCTCGTAATTAAAGCCTAAGCCTAAAAGATGATTTTTAAGTAAGTCCCAAGAATCAGGCGCATAGCCGAGTCCGTATTTTGTAATGGTTTTATCCGAAAGCTGTCTTGTCTTAAAATAGTCGTAGCCCGCTTTTCCTATATCGGATTTTAAACAGTCATAATAAAATCTTGCCGATGCTCTGTTTATCTCTAAAATTCTCGATTTAAGATACGCCGTTTTATCGTCTCTTGCTTCTTCGGGAATTTGAAGCCCGACACGGTTTGCCAAAAACTTTACCGCCTCGACATAATCGAGATTTTCGATTTTCATAATAAAGGTAATGACATCGCCGCCGACTCCGCAACCGAAGCAGTAAAAGGACTGCGTATCGTTATATATCACCATTGACGGAGTCTTTTCGGAGTGAAACGGGCATAGACAGCTTTTATTTCTGCCCTGTCTTTTTACATTTGCATAGCTTGATACTATGTCTTCGATATCACACATTGATAAAAGCTGTGATATAAAGGTTTGGGGTATAGCTGCCACTCATTTCACCTCGATTTTTAAAAAATTACATTCTAATATTATATACAAGGGAATGTCATAAAAATCCTTTATTTTTTTAAAATTATTTTAAATCTTCAAATTTTTCGCCTGTTTTTTGCGGTAATACCCTGCCGTTTGTGATTTCGGTAAGTTCTTTTGTAAAGCTTTGTTCTCTGTCCTTTCTTATAATGAGTTTTAATCTCACCGTTTCGCCGAAATCGGTATCCGATACCTTGATATTATATTTGGGCAAAATATAGCTTACATTGCCGTAAAGGCTGTAATCAAGATCTAATAAAAGCTCGCTGCACATAGCCATATTCATAATCTGTGCGGATTGCACGGCAATTTTAGCCGTGTGTGCATACGCTCTTACAAGTCCGCCTGCGCCAAGCATTATTCCGCCGAAATATCTGGTGGCGACTACGCATATATCGGTAAGGGCTTCTCTTTCGAGTATTTCCAAAACAGGCTTGCCTGCCGTGCCTTGTGGTTCCCCGTCATCCGAACATCGCTTTGTGCCGGTATCTCTTATTATATAAGCGTATACGTTGTGGGTGGCGTCCCAGTACTGTTTTTTCTTTTGTGCGATAAATTCGAGCGCTTCACTCTCGCTTTTTACAGGCATAATACTGCCGATAAAGCGTGACTTTTTCTCTATAAATTCGCTTTGAGAATATTCCTTTACCGTTTTATATTCAGTATCCACAATGCTCACCGCCCTTATAAAAATAAAAAGCTTAAAGGCGATACGCAGTAAAAAGCCAAAGCTTAAAACCTACGCACCGCCTTAAAAAATCTCATTCAAAGCTACGGGATTTATTTCATACCGTAACGTTTCTTAAATCTGTCAACACGACCGCCCGTATCAACAAGTTTTTGTTTACCTGTGAAGAACGGATGACACTTTGAACAAATCTCGACTTTAATATCGCTTTTTGTAGAACGAGTTTTGATTACCTCACCACAAGCACAAGTGATTGTAGTTTCTTCATACTTAGGATGGATATTTTCCTTCATGGTTAAATTCACCTCACCAATCTTATTGTTGAAACGATAGATTTTGCCATCATTTCGTAAGATATATCTAAGCTGATATGAGATAATATCAGCCTACCGAAAAAGTGGTATTTACACTCTCTCGAATTCTTATCATAACATAAGAGCATTTAAATTGCAAGTATTTTTTTAAACTTTTTACCTGCTTAAAAGCCCATTGTCTTTGAAAAATCATCAGCAAGCGTTTTTTGAAGCTCTGCGGCTTTTTGTTTTGTATCAGCCACAGTAGTATAATAAGCCTTGATTTTCGGCTCTGTGCCTGACGGACGGATAATTACCGTAGCGTTATCCTCTAAGATAAAGCTTAGTACATCTGATTTAGGAAGCGTGATAGCGCTCTTTTGACCTGTAGCCAAATCGGTGCTTTCTCTTGTGATGTAGTTATCCACCTTTAACACTTTAAGCCCGCCGATTTGAGTCGGTATATTGCTCTGAAGGTCAGCCATAATCTGAGCCATTCTTGCCATACCGTCTGCGCCCTCGCAGGTAAAGCTTTGCTGAACGTGCAGGTAGTTTCCGTACTCTTTATATATGCTGTCCAAAAATTCCAAAACAGTAGTACCCTGAGATTTTAGGTAAGCAGCCATTTCGCAAATCATCATAGAAGCTACAACGGCGTCCTTATCTCTTGCGTGAGTACCTATAAGATAACCGTAGCTTTCTTCAAAGCCGAAGATGTATCTTTCGGGGTGACCGTCATTTTCCAAGTACAAAATCTGCTCGCCTATAAACTTAAAGCCTGTGAGCACCTGTCTAAACTCAACGCCGTATTTTTTCGCAATTTTTCCTGCAATAGCAGTTGAAACAATCGTACTTATGGCAACCGGATTTTCGGGCATAGTGCCTTTTTTAATTCTCTGACTGCAAATATACTCCATAAGCATTGCGCCGACTTCGTTACCGGTTATTAAAACGTACTCGCCGTTTTTATCCGGCACTGCAATACCCACACGGTCACAGTCAGGGTCGGTAGCCAAAAGCAAATCGCCTTTTTCTTCGGCGCAAAGCTTCATACCGAGATCAAGTGCCTGTGCAATTTCAGGGTTCGGGAACGGGCAGGTCGGGAAGTTGCCGTCGGGTTTTTCCTGCTCGGGCACTACTATTACGTTATCAATGCCGACCTTTTTTAGAATTGCCCTTACCGGCACGTTACCTGCTCCGTTTAAAGGAGTATAGATAACCTTTAGGTTTGCACTCTTGCAAAGGTCGCCGTTTATCGACTGAGATTTTACTCTGTCAAGATATGTGTCGATTACATCTTGTGAGATAACCTCGATAAGTCCTGCCTTTACGCCCTCGTCGTAATCCATTACCTTAGCGCCGCCGAACATATCGACCTTATTTATGTTTTCCAAAACCTTATTTGCGCCTTCGGTTGTTATCTGACAGCCGTCGTCGCCGTAAACCTTGTAGCCGTTATACTTAGCAGGATTATGACTTGCGGTAACCATAACGCCCGCCTTACATTTAAGCTCTCTTACTGCAAACGAAAGACACGGTACCGGCATAAGCTGACCGTAAATCATAGCCTTTATTCCGTTTGCGGCAAGTACCTTGGCGGTTTCCTTTGCAAAAAGGTCAGACTTTATTCTGCTGTCGTAGCCTATCGCAACGCTTGTGTTTTCGCCGTATTTTTCCTTGATATAATCGGCAAAGCCCTGGGTTGCTTTTCTGATTGTGTATATGTTAAGTCTGTTGGTACCTGCGCCGATTACACCTCTAAGGCCTGCGGTACCGAAAGCAAGCTCTCTGTAAAATCTATCCTTAATGCCTTCTGTGTCGCCTGCGATAGCGGCTAATTCTTCAGTAAGGTCACTGTCCTCAAGCTTTTGCTCAGTCCACTGCTTATAAAGTTTCATCTCATTCATTGTGTTTTACCTCCGTACATTTATATTCATAAAGGATAACCCTTTATTTTGTGACAAATCCGTAAATCTTGCCCTTATCACTAAGCTCTTTTAGGGCTAAGGCAAGGTTTTTATCTGCATAAAACATTACTTCATCATTTGTCTTTAAGATATAATCCGCAAATTCACCTAAACTGTCAGCGGTTAAATTATTAAAGTCAATGTCCTTAAGCTCATCAGGCAAGGTATATGAAGAAAGCGTTTGAGTATCTATATCCGCCAAAACCGCACCGCTTGTAATGTTAAACGGCTCTGCACCGTAAATAGCGGTGTTTTCGCCAAAAAAGCTTTCGGCATTAAACTGACAGATGATTTTAGCGTCGGTTTTTTCACTTATCTCATCTACAAGTATTTTTAGTATCTCGGACTTTGAAGCACCCGAAGTATCAAGCGTATTTGTGTGAGCCGACATATTTGACGGGAACTGCAGTTTATTGAGAATTATCGTCTCAAAGCCTGCACCTGAAAGCTCTGTGCAAAGATCAGCGATATAATTTCTTGCGTTTTGCGTATATGGGTTTAACCAGCCTTTGCCTCCGTTGCCGGGAACGCCGTCAAGCCAACGGCTGGTTGTATCATCATATAAAAACGTAGCGTCTGTGCCGTAGGAAGCGATATTATCCTGCAAGGTTACTATTCGTGCGATAGGAGTAAGCCCTGCGTCTTTAGCCATATCTATAAGCGTACTTAAATCCGCCGCATTATCGCTGACGGCGTCCTTTGAAAGCGCAAGCTCCACACCGGATTTATAATATAAAATACCGTTTTCGTCCTTTAGGTCAATAACTACGTCGGTGTAGCCGTCCTTAGCGGCTTTTTCAAAAAAGCTTTGATAGCTTTCGCTATCCGAAACCTGCTCATAAGACATAACGCACGCATTTATAAAGCTTATACTGTCTTTCGGTGCAGGTTTATCTGCAACATCTTCGGTATTAGCTTCAGACGTAAGCTCAACTTCTGATGAGGTAGCCTTTTTATCGTTTTCGGGAGCGATTCTGCCAAAAACAAACTTTGCGCCGAAATAACCGAGGGCGACAAAAAGTATTACAACAAAAATAAATATTATGTTTTTGCGTGCTTTATGCTTTTTTCTTCTGTAGCTATAGTTAGAACGTTTAATCTTTTTGCCCTTAGCCATTTGCTCCTCCTTATAAATTTAAGTTTTACTAAATTAAATCGGCAGTTCGTGGCCGCCTATCATACCGTAAACCGCAAGCGATAAAATACCTATATATATAAGTATTGCGGGAAAGCCTCTGAAGGCTTTTGAAATATGCTCACCGTGAAGCTTGTCGTGATTAAAGTCAATAAGCGCCGTAGCAAGAGTAAAGCCTATACCTGTGCCTATGCCGAAGCCTATAAACCCCAGAAGCGACAAATTCGCCTGTGTGCTTAAAAGCAGTCCGCCCAAAACGGCGCAGTTAAAGGCGCATCTGTGAATAAAAATGCGTATGGTTTTCTTTTGCTTTAGCTTTAACCTATTTGTTATAAGTAACATTAAAATATAAACTACGCTTATTATTGCCACATAAATAAGCGGCAAAACATAATAGCTGTTATTTAACGACTTAATAAACGGCTGCAAGGCATATGCCAAAGCAGAGGTGACCGTCGTGATGATGGTTAATACTGCGCCGAATAGTAATATGCTATATTTTTTCCTTATGGTCCAAAGCGAAGTAGATGTGCCGAGCGCTCTGGAAAGTATTGTGTTTTCAATAAAGATTGCGACTAAGGCATATCCGAACATCTGACCCGCACCCGAAAGGATTGTATTTAACATAAACTTTTACCGTCCTTTTTGCTTTACGAAAAAATTTAAGATTATTCTTCTTTTTTAATCGGTGATTTTAGATAAGAGTTAAATTTATGAATTAAAGCGGATAAAAATCCGACTAACACAAAGCCGCCGTAAGGAAGCATAAGTATCGACAGCTTAAACGGGATATTAACGGGATTTCCCATAAAGGTATTGTTGCCGAGCGTTTCCCTTATTGCACCGACAATAATTATTACGGCAAAAAAGCCTATCGTATGATTTAGTAGATCCAAAAACATATGGATTTTAGACTCTCTAAAAAATCTTGTTTCACTCTTTGTTACTATAAGTGAATTGGTAACCATAAGCGGCAAGAATATGCCGACCTTATATATCTGCTCTGGGAAAGTTTTGTCAAGAATAATAGCCGTAGGTATAAATATTAAAGACGCTATAAGCGTATACATAATAACCCTTATGGTATACGGTATTGACTTAGGAATAAACGAGGAGATAAACACCGTAAGAAAGGTTATTACCATAAAGCTTATCGCTAAAATAAGGCCGTTTAAAAAGGTGTTTGCGCCGACTATTACAGGCGCTATAACAAGCCCCTCGATAAGTACGGTATTATTGGTGATTATAGAATCGTATTTTTTAAAAAACTTTTTATTTCTTTTATAAAAGGCTTTAAACATTTAAGTCACCGCCCTTTTTAAATTTTTCAAAGCGCAAAACGCTAAAACGATTTGTTAAATGCTTTGCAAGCACGTCAAACTGCTCCGACAAGGCGTTTACAAGCAAAATAACAAATACTATTTCGACCTCTGTTACGGTTGAACCGACAGTTTTAAAAATCATCGTTGCCAGTGCTAAGCTAAACCCGAAAAACACCTGTCCCCAACCTGTTTTCGGAGAGGTAGTTTCGTCGCAAGCCAAAAACACAAAGCCAAATAGCATAATGCCCGAGGCAAGCTCAAAGATTACCGAATTTACTCTGCCTGTCGACAATCTCGGGAAAATAAACGCAAAGACTGCCGAGGTTGCAAGTGAAGTTAATACTATCTGCCACGGAATTATCTTTCTTCCAAGTAAATAAATCATTATAACCAAAATAACAAGCATACAGGTCGTACCCATAGGGCCTGCAAAATTGCCGAGAGCTATATCAAAAAGCGACGTTTTGGGAGTCCCTCCGACATTTAAAATGCTGGCAAAGGAGGACTGATAGATTATATCCCCTTCTCCGCCTAAGTTTGCGTTAACTCCCCAAGCGCCTACTGCGGGATAGGTGAGCACATTTTCGGGAAAGGATATTGCCGCAACTGCAATACCGAGTGCTGCCGGATTAAATATATTGTGCCCCGAACCGCCGAAAACATATTTGCCGATTAAAATGCCGCTTACAGTCGCAATTACTACCGCAAAGTAGTTGACACTCGCCGACATTGAAAGCGATATAATCAGCGCCGTTATTACCGACGAGAGATCCATTTTCTGCTTTTTTAAATCAAAAATCTGTCGGCAGACAATGTCACATATAAGCGCAGTTACAACCGCAACTAACGAAATAAGGACAGGTCTTATGCCATATAGATATATAGGAACTATAATAAGAGCGCAAAGACAAAACAGTATATTCACCTGTTTATTTGTGCCCGATAAGTTATTACTCATATAAATCTCCGTTCTTTCACTTTTATTTTTGCGGCAAGTGATACCGTTTTTTAAAAATATATCCTCAGTTATAAATCAGCGCTTTAAATTATACTGTGTAGCCTTTAGCCCGCAAAATAATATACTGTATTAAACGAAAGTTAAGGGGGCAGCCTTCTTGAAAATAGAAAGACTCGACGAGAGAACCGTAAAAATATTATTAAGCGCACAGGATGTCGCTGATTATGATTTAAGCTACAGCCAAATGGACTATAACGATAAATCCACAAGACAATTTATCTTTGATATAATCGGAAAGGTAAACCTTAAATCCGATTTTAACCCTGCCTCAAACAAGCTTTATATAGAGGCGTTTCCGTATCTTGACGGCGGCCTTGTTATGTATATAAACATTGTTGAAATAATAAATGACTCTCCTTTGGCTCAAAGCAAGCCTCAAAGCTTTGACACGCCTTTAATTTTTGAGGCAGATAATTTACATTCGCTGCAAAGCCTCGCAAAAAGACTGCAACAAAGATATAATCACGTTATCGCCAAAAGCTCGCTTTACCTTATAGACGGCAAATACCGCCTTTTAATATATACCTTTTGCCGTATGGAAAAAAAGATAATATCGCTCGCTACAGAATACGCACTCTTTTTAGGCAGAGGCAGTATCTTAGGTGAATTTACAAAGGAACAGGGCAAAGAAATCATAAACGAAAACGCCCTTGAAACAATAATAAAATATCTATGCTAAAGCTTTAAAAGCTTATCTACCGTTTCGGACGGATTTTCGCTTTTAAATACAAACGAGCCAGCAACTAAGACGTTACTGCCTGCCGATATGACTTTTTTTGCCGTATCAAAATTGATGCCTCCGTCCACCTGAATGTCAAGTGCCGGGTTTACTTTATTTGCATATTCCCTGACAGCCGTTATTTTCGGAAGCGTTTTTTCCATAAAGCTCTGTCCGCCAAAGCCCGGCTCTACCGTCATAACCAGTACCATATCGAGATTTTTTACAAACGGGAAAACCGCTTCGGCAGGTGTATCGGGCTTTATTGCCAAAGCCGCACGCTTATTAAAGGATTTAATTTTTTCTATCGTTTTAGTTACATCGCTCTCAGCCTCAAGATGAAAGCACACAGAATCTGCGCCGGCGTTACAAAAGGCCTCAATATAATCAAGCGGATTTGTTATCATCAAATGTACGTCCAAGAACATATCGGTGAAGTTGCGTATACTTTTAACTACAGGTACTCCCACGCTTATATTTGGAACAAAATGCCCGTCCATTACGTCGATATGAAGCATAGTAGCGTTTTTTACCTTTGATATATCACGCTGAAGATTTGAAAAATCAGCGGCCAGTATAGACGGCGAAATTTTTATCACAATATCACTTCCGTACGATATATTTTTATATCCAATGCTTTGTTATTTAGCGTAAAAACAATAACATAAGCCAAATATTATACTTAATTTAATAATACTAAATGTTGCTAAAAACGTCAACCAAATAACACAAATATCGGATATTTACCCGAATTTTTTATAAGCTATATGTGCATATATACAATATTTTACAAAAAAGTGATAGCCTTATAAATAAAGGCTATCACTTTTTTAATTTTTACTGAAATGTCTTTATTTTTCTACGCCTTTTACCTCAAACCAGAAACAGCTTCCCTCTCCGACTACGCTGTCAACGCCGAAGTTAAGGTTGTGTGCCGTGAGTATCGCTTTAACTATCGAAAGTCCAAGCCCTGTACCCATACCCTTGCGGTCGCCTTTTTTATAAGGCTTATAGTATCTGTCCCAGATAAGCGGTATGTGCTCTGGCTCTATACCCTTACCTGTGTCGATAATTTTGATTACGGCGGTGTTATCCTCTGCTTCCATAACAACCGATACAAGCTTATCTGCGCCTGTGTGGTTTACGGCGTTATTTAAAATGTTATAGATAACCTGGTCAATTTTAACCTCGTCCGCATAGATAATAAAGCTGTCGGGAGCAGTTAATTTAAAGGTATAATTTTGGGTATCCTCCAAAAGACTGTAACGATTTATTATATCCCTTAGCTTTTTAGCTATATCGAATTCGGTAAATTTAAGCTGTTGTTGCCCTGCCTGAAGCTTTGAAAGGTCTAAAATATCGTTTACCAGTACATTTAAACGATTGCTTTCCTCGATTATAATGCCAAGCTGGGTATCTCTTACTTCCTTGTTGTCGCCTGTTAAATCTCTTATCGCTTCGGCATAACCCTTTATCATTGTAAGCGGAGTGCGTATGTCGTGAGATACATTGGCTACAAGTTCCCTTTGCAGAGTGCTTGCCTTTGAGATTTCCTTAGTCATTATATTAAAGTCGTCGGCTAATTTTCCGATTTCATCTTTTGACTTAACCTTAACCCTTACATCAAGATTGCCGTCGGCAACCTCTCTTGCGGCGTTTGAAATTTTCTTTATGGGCTTAGTGATGTTAAATGATATTAAAAGTGCCACAACGGTAGCTATTAAAATTAAAAATACCGATATATATATAAGTTGAGTTTTAATTGTAGATACCGCCTCGTGTACGGGGGCAAGCTCCGATTCCACCATAAGTATATAGCTTATGTCATCAGTTTGATGCATAGTGGTAACAATATAAGATTTTTTACCGTACTGAGAGTTTAAATTTTCCTCTAAGAAAAACTCCTCGTCACTTTGAAGCATATTATTTATAACATTACCTCTTACGGCAAAGTTTCTGTCGCCTTCCAGCACGCCGCCGTTACCGAGAGTATTAAGCGCATAAAGCGGATTGCCGTTTATATCGGAAAACTGAATAAAGTAATGATTGCTCTCGGCAAGCTCTATAATTTCCTCCATACACTGCATATTGTCAAAATCGGTTATGGATTCCATATCTTCGCTGTCTTCGTCTATGAGCTTTACAATTTGTTTTGCGTCAATTATTATTTGGTTCTTTTTTTGCCCAAGATAAAAGTTTTCAAGCAGTACTACCTGACTTATCCAAATAAGTGCCAGCACTAAAGCGGCTACGCCTACTATAGAAAGCCACAGTTTAAGTCTAATACTCCTCATACTTATAACCTACGCCCCAAATTGTTTTTATTAAATCTCTATACTCACCGAGATTACTTCTTAACATTTTTATATGGGTGTCAACCGTTCTGCTGTCGCCGAAAAAGTCATAGCCCCATATTTTATTTAAAATCACATCTCTTGTGATAACGGTGTTTTGGTTGTTTATAAAATACAAAAGAAGCTCAAATTCCTTTGGAGTTACCGTTATCTTTTTATCGTCAATTTTTATCTCGTAAGACTTCGGATTTACCGTAAGCGTTTTAAAGGTATAAACCTCGTCCTGCTTTGCAGGGCCTTTCACACGCTTTAATATAGCCTTTATTCTTGACATAAGCTCTTTTGGCGAAAAAGGCTTTACTACATAATCGTCTGCGCCCAAATCAAAGCCGAATACCTTATCGTATTCCTCGCCTTTAGCGGTGAGCAGTATAACCGGCACGTCGGAAAATTCTCTTATTCTTCTGAGCGTTGTTATTCCGTCCGAGCGTGGCATCATAACATCAAGCAAAATAAGGTCAAATTCGTTTGCCTTTGCCATATCGTAAGCCTCAACTCCGTCGGAAGCCTCATAAAACTCAAAGCCCTCAAACTCGACATACTGTCTTATAATATCTCTTATACCCGCTTCGTCGTCTACCACTAATATTTTAGGCATAGTATCGCCTCCTTATTATCATCATAATGCCCTTTTGTGAAAATGTTGTGAAGAATTTGTCATTTTATAGTGTTTTTTATTCCTCTATAAGCTCTTTGTAAATTTTTGCCTTATTAAAGCTTGTGTTTTTAGCGACTGTCTTTGCCGCTTCGGTGAGCTTTTGTCCGCCCTTTACAAGCTCTCTCGCCATATTTACCGCCTCGTCTAAGGTGACTTCTTCTTCGCATAAAGGCTTTCCCTCCAGTATAAGCACAAACTCGCCCTTTGGCGTTATGCTCTCAAAATATTCTGTCGCTTCACTAAGATTAAAGCGCAAAACCTCCTCGTGCAGTTTTGTAAGCTCTCTGCAAAGCGAGATTTTACGGCTGTCACCAAAGCATTTTTTTAAGTCCTCAAGAGTGTTTTTAAGCTTATGCGGAGCTTCGTAAAAAATCATTGTGCGCCTTTCGTCTTTAAGGCTCTCTAAATGCTCGGCTCTGCTTTTTTTACTGGTGCTCAAAAAGCCCTCAAAGGTAAAACGGCTTGTATTCATACCGCTGATGCACAGTGCCGAAATTGCGGCACTCGGTCCGGGTATTACCTTAACGTCAATATTATTTTCACTGCAAAGCCTTACTAAATCTTCGCCCGGGTCAGATATGCACGGCATACCTGCGTCGGACACTATAGCACAACTTTCCCCGGACAAAATTCTATCTATTATAATATTTCCTCTTTCACGGATATTGTGCTCATAATAGCTTATCATCGGCTTTTTTATGTCAAAGTGATTTAAAAGCTTTAGCGTTACTCTTGTGTCCTCCGCCGCAATAAAATCAACCGACTTTAAGGTTTCTACAGCTCTTACGCTCATATCGTTTAAATTTCCGATAGGAGTTCCCACCACATATAATACGGACATTTTTTTACTCCTCATTTTCGCTTAAATTAAAACCGTAAATCTCTATCATCTCTTTGGAAAACTCCTTGCCGTCATATACGCAAAGAGTAGGGTCTACAGTCATAAACGGTTTACTTCCCTTTTTGCCCTCGATTAAAAAAAGCCACGGCTTATCGTTTGGAGTTTTGGCAACAAGTCTTAAACGCTTTGGCTCCAAAGAGCTTTGCTTCATCGCATAAATTACGTCTGACAGCCTTTCGGGGCGCTGACAAAGACAAAACCTGCCGCCGAATTTTAAAAGCCTTGACGCAGTTTTACAAATATCCTCTATAGTGCACATAGTTTCGTGACGTGCCACCTTGTCGGCGGAAGTACTGCTGAGTATTCCTGCGCCGTTTGCCTTATACGGAGGATTGCAAGTAACAACGTCAAAGCTATCGTTATATTCCTTGGATAACTCCTTTAAATCGGATAATAACGGCGTTATCACTCCGTTTAGTTCACACTTTTCAAGCGACATATTAAGCTGGGCTATAGCTTTGGGCTGAATATCAACTGCAAGTATCTCTTTAGGCAGATTTTTCTTACACATTATAAGCGGTATTATTCCGCACCCTGTACCCAAATCGCATACCTTATCCTTCATTCTCGGCATAGCGAAATTCGCAAGCAAAAATGCGTCTGTTCCGAAGCCGTGTTCTTTACTTATACAAACCGATATTTTATCATTTAATTTTTCAAAGCTTACGTTTTCTTCCATACTTTAATTTTACCTTGGCTTTAGGCGTCCTTTCGGTATTATCTTTAGTTTATAATATCATACCTAACCTTAAAACACAAACAAAAATGCCCGTATGCATAAACATACGGGCAAAAATACAAAATTTTATTCTGACAGATAAGACTTTACCATAGCCTGTAAAAGCTCATCACGGTCGATATGACAGATAAGGCTTCTGGCATTATTATATGTTGTGATATATGTCGGGTCCTCTGACAAAATATAGCCTACGATTTGATTTACCGGATTATATCCTTTTTCACGCAAAGCGTCGTAAACCGAAGTAAGTATTTTTTTCATCTCGTTTTCTTTTTCGTCCTTTACCGAAAAAATCATTGTTTTATCCATATAATCACCATCTTTTCTCGCATAAAACGCACAGTTTTATTAAGCGTGAATTTAAAGCTTTTTTAAAGAAACATTTTTTCTTTAAAATAATTATACTTCATTATTTAAAAAAACACAAGGGCAAATTATTTTCTTAACGATACGTTAATTTTTTCGAGCTGCTTTAGAGCACGGTTTACGGCGTTGTCACATTCCTCATCGGTAAGTGTGCCCTTATCCGAACGCATGGTAACAGAATAAGCAACCGATTTTTTGTCCTTATCAATCTGCTCGCCCTTATAAACGTCAAATAACTTGATGTTTTCTAAAATTGCGCCTACGGCTTTTTTGATTGTCTTTTCGATTTCTATTATCGGTAAATCGTCGTCGCAGATAAGCGCCAAATCTCTTGTTGAAGCTGGATACTTAGGAAGCGGCTTATAGGTTATTTCACTTCCGCTAAGCTCAAAGAGTGCCTTCATATCAAATTTTGCAATATAAATTTTTGTGCCTACCTCATAGTTTTCCGCAACCTTAGGAGAAACCTCGCCCAATATGCCGAGTGTAATGCCGTTTTTGCTTATCAAAGCGCATCTTCCCGGGTGGAAGGTAGGATTATCTGTACACGGCGTTACGTCATAATCGGTTATCGAAAGTTTACTAAGCACTACCTCTATCATACCCTTTATGGTATAAAAGTCTGCTTTGCCGCCGTAAAGCCCTATTGTAAGCTTAGAGCTTTCGTCAGGGAGCTTTTCATTCTTTATGGGAATATATTCCTTGCCTATTTCATAAGCCCACAGCTTCGGGTTTCTGTTGTTGTAATTTAAGGAAACGGTTTCGAGCATAGACGGAATAGTGGTTGTTCTCATAATGCTTGTATCCTCACCCAAGGGGTTTGTGATAACAACCGAATTTCTGAGTGGGCTGTCTTTAGGAAGCAAAATTTTGTCGTAATATTTCGGGCTTATGAACGAATAGGTCATAATTTCGCTGCAGCCTAAAGAAAGCATAGTCTGACCTACCGTGCGCTCAAATTTCTGATAAGGGGTAACAACACCTCTTGAAATTCCCGTAGGCGCAGTTGTAGGTATGTTGTTGTAGCCGTAAATTCTTGCTATTTCCTCTGCAATATCAGCCTTGTGCTCAATGTCAATTCTAAAATAAGGAACTATTATATCGTCGCCCTTAATCTCAAAGCCGAGTGAAGTTAAGATTTTTTCCATTTCTTCTCTTTTTAAATCTATACCTAAGAACTTGTTAATCCACTCTACCTCAAGCTTTACCGTTTTAGGCGTTTTATCGGAATAGTCAACGTCAATTATGCCGTCTACAACCTCGCCTGCACCGAGAAGCTCAACAAGCTCACAGCAACGCATAACCGAGTTTACCGTACTTTCGGCCGAAAGTCCCTTTTCATATCTTGCGGAGGCGTCGGTTCTCATACCGAGCTTTTTAGCGGTTTTACGCACGCTCGGTCCGTTAAAGTTTGCCGATTCAAATACAACCGTTTGAGTGTCGTCCATAATACCGCTGTACTCGCCGCCCATAACGCCGGCAACTGCAACAGCTTTACTTTGGTCGGCGATAAGAAGCATATCACTGTCAAACTTACGCTCGATACCGTCTAAGGTCATCATAGCGTCGTTTTCGTTTGCACGTCTTACGGTAATTTTATTGCCGTCTATATATCTTAAATCAAAGGCGTGAAGCGGTTGACCGTATTCGAGCATAACGTAGTTTGTTATATCTACAAAGTTATTGATAGGTCTTATGCCGCTGGCTCTTAATCTTTCTCTCATCCAGCGTGGAGACGGAGCTATTTTAACATTCTTTATAACCTTTGCGGTATATCTCGGGCAGAGTGTGGGATCTTTTATTTCCACCGAGATATATTTATTTATATCGTCGCCTGCACCCTTTACTACAGGCTCTTTTATTGTAAGCGGCTTATCAAAGGTAGCGGACGCTTCTCTTGCAAGTCCTACTACCGACAAACAGTCCGGTCTGTTTGAGGTTATCTCAAACTCAACGCTTGTGTCATTTAGACCTATCGCACTGCATATATCTTCGCCTACTGTACAGTCCTCTTCGATTAAAAAGATACCGTTTTCTATAGCGTAAGGGAAATCGTTTTGAGTAAGGTTAAGCTCGCCTAAGGAGCACATCATACCGTTACTTACTACGCCTCTTAGTTTACCCTTTTTTATCTTTGTGCCGTTTGGCAAAACACTGCCGTCGAGAGCTACAGGAACCAATGCGCCCACTACGACATTATCGGCGCCTGTGACGATTTGTATAGGCTCATCTTTGCCGACATCTACCTGACACACTACAAGCTTATCTGCGTCGGGGTGTTTTTCGATAGCTAAAACCTTACCTACAACGACGTTTTTGATGCCCTCGTTTTCGCTTTCATAGCCCTCAACCTTTGAGCCCGACATAATCATACCGTCTGCAAATTCTTTGACAGACACATCTATATCCACATAATCGGATAACCATTTCATTGACAGATTCATAACTTTTCCTCCAAATTAACTTAAATTATCGCAGACAGTTAAAACTGGTTTAAAAATCTCATATCGTTTTCAAAGAACATTCTTATGTCGTCTATCGAAAATCTTCTCATAACTATACGCTCAAGTCCGAGCCCGAAAGCAAAGCCCGAATATTCCTCTGGGTCAATCCCGCAGTTTGTGAGCACCTTCGGGTGTACCATACCTGCTCCCAAAATTTCAATCCAGCCCTCGCCCTTACAAAGCTTACAGCCCTCGCCGTGACAGTTAAAGCACATAACGTCAATTTCCGCAGAAGGCTCTGTAAACGGGAAGTGGTGAGGTCTAAAGCGTATTTGTGAGTCCTCGCCGTAAAGGCTTTTTATAAACATTTCAAGCGTACCCTTTAAGTCGCTCATTGTGATGTTGCGGTCAACTACAAGCCCCTCAATCTGATGGAACACAGGTGAATGTGTTGCGTCAAGTGCGTCAGAACGGTAAACACGTCCGGGCGATATAATTCTGATAGGCGGTTTTCTCTCCTCCATTGTACGAATTTGCACCGGAGAGGTCTGAGTTCTCAAAAGGGTGTTTTGAGTGATATAGAAGGTATCCTGCGTATCTCGTGCAGGGTGATCGGGCGGCAAATTTAATGCCTCGAAGTTATAATAGTCAAGCTCTACCTCAGGACCGCTTACAACATCAAAGCCCATACCCAAGAAAATTTCTTTTATCTCGTCCATAACAATGGTAAGCGGATGTTTTTTGCCTATTTCAAAGGTTTGTCCCGGCACTGTAACGTCAAGCTTTTCTGCTTTAAGCTGTTTTTCGAGCACTTTTTTCTTTAAGGCTTCCTGACTTTCTGCGAGTTTTGCTTCAATCTTTGAGCGCACCTCATTTGCAAGCTGACCGATAATGGGTCTTTCCTCAGCGGAAAGCTTGCCCATTTGCTTTAAAATAGCGGTAAGCTCGCCCTTTTTACCGAGATACTTTACCTTTAAATCCTCAAGTGCCTTTAAATCCTCGCTTTTTGACAAAGCCTCTATAGCTTCGTTTTTTATGTTTTCCAAAGCGTTTTTCATAAAAAAATCTCCATTCTGCCACTGTAATCTGACTGATAATGCCTTTTAGACTTTGTGTGGCGCAGTAAAAGTCTAAGGGAATAAAAAAGCCTTCGTCGCCTAATAAAAGGGACGAAGGAATAATTCTACGCGGTACCACCCTGATTTATTGCACAAAATAATCTTGTACAACCTCATTAAACCTCTAACGCAGGTTAAACGTCAAAGCCTACTTGTCATAAAACTTTAAGCCTTGCCACTCCAAAGCGAACTGTTGCAAAGACACAAGGCTGTTTACAGCACAAACGACAGCCATTCTCTGATATGCCTTTTGGGGCAACTTTTTTCTTATTCAACGTGTTTTAAATTTACCTTATTTATATAATATACCAAATACTCAAAAGTTTTGCAAGGGTAAATAGCTTAAAAAGATTGAATGTTTTTTTATCTTGATTTATAATGTAATAAGTAAATTAAATTTAGGAGCCTTAATTTATGGATATATTTTTTGAACAGCTTGTTATAAAAAAGAAAACCGCCTTGGATTTTTTAAAAAAGCTCGGGATTATTTTATTGGCGCTTATTTTATTTTATATACTTGTAATTTTCATTCCGCAATTTTTTGCAGGGTTCGGATACTTCGGCGTTATGCTCGGGGTTGCAGGGCTTTTCGGCGCATATTATCTGATAAGCTATATGTACACAGAATATGAATATATAATCACAAACGGCGAGCTTGACATAGATAAAATTATGGGGCGCAAAAAGCGCAAAAGAATTATAACCGTAAATACAAGAGATTTTACCGAGTTCGGTATGTATGATAAGGCTGAGCATACAAACAGAAGCTACGACTTAGTATTAAACGTATGCCACAATATAAAAAGCGAGGAAAATTACTATGCCGTTTGCGAGCATCAAACCTTTGGGAAATGCCTTATAATTATGTCGCTTAACGAAAATATGGTCGACGTATGCAAAAAAACAGTAAAAAGAACTGCCTTAAAACTATAGCTTTAATAGCCCTCGCTTTTTGTAAGCGAAGGCTTTTTTACTAACAATATTTTTATAAGGAGTAAACTTATATGGAAAGAACAGTAACTGTCGAGCAGATGAAGCGTGCAGAAAAAAGCGCAAATGATATGGGAATAAGCTACTTAAAACTTATGGATAACGCAGGTACTTTCTCGGCGCTTACCATTGCGCAGAAATATTATGTTATAAACAAAAAGGTAGTTATTTTATGCGGCTCGGGCAATAACGGCGGCGACGGATTTGTTATTGCGAAAAGGCTAATCGAAAAAGGCGCTTCGGTAACGGTAGTTATGTGCAAGGGTATGCCCACAACCGCTGAAAGCAACAAAATGTATGAGGCTCTTTTAAAAACCGACGCCGAATTTTTATGGCCCGAGCGTGAAAAACGAGTTATTTTATATGTTTTAAAGCAAGCCGATTTTATAGTGGACTGCCTTTTCGGCACAGGCTTTAAGGGTGAAATTAAAGAGCCTATTTTAGAAATAGTTAAAGTAGTGAATCAGTCGAGCGCAAAGGTTATAAGCATAGATGTTCCAAGCGGTTTAAACGGCGACGGCGGTGTTAATGAGGGAGAATTTATCCACGCCGATTTAAACTTAGCGCTCGGCGCATATAAGCCTGTACACAAAATGAAAAATTCCGCCGACCTTTGCGGTGAAATTATGCTTATTGACATAGGTATTCCCGACAGCGCCTTTGAAGGAACACACGGCTTTGTAACAAAGATAACGCTCGATACGATAAAAGACATCTTACCCGAAAGAGATGAGTTTTCCCACAAGGGAAATTACGGCAGGCTTTTAAATATTGCAGGAAGTGTGGGTATGGGCGGAGCTGCACTTATGTCTACCTTGTCGGCTCTTAGAAGCGGAGCGGGAATAGTGTGTCTTGCTTCGGTAAAAGAAGTAATACGCTACGGTTTCCCGTTTATTATGGAAGCTGTTACCCTACCCGTTGAAGCAGACCAAAACGGTCAGATTGCAGAAAGCGGATTTTCTTTACTTTTAACCGCACTTAATAAAGCCTCGGCTTGTGTAATAGGTTGCGGTCTCGGACAAAGCGAAACAATAAAAAGGCTTTTGCGGCTCATTGTCGCAAACTCAAAAAATCCTCTTGTTATTGATGCTGATGGCATAAATGCCTTATCTCACGACATAGATATTATCAAAACAGCAAAATGCGATATTGTTATCACCCCTCACCCTATGGAGATGTCACGCCTTACGGGATTAAGCGTTGAACAAATTGAAAATAACCGTCAAAAAACGGCTTTGGATTTTGCTCTCAAGCACGGCGTTACGGTTATACTCAAAGGTCACGAAACGGTGGTTGCGACAAAGAGTGGCGAAGTCTATATAAACACCACCGGCAATTCAGGTATGGCTAAGGGCGGCAGCGGAGATGTGTTAAGCGGTATGCTCGGAGCGTTTTTAGCTCAGGGTCTAAGCGCAAAAAACGCAAGTATATTAGGAGTATATTTACACGGTCTTGCAGGCGACAACGCCGCTAAGAAGCTATCTAAAGCGGGTATGCTTCCGAGGGATATAATAGATGAGATACCTTTGCTGTTTAATTTATTAAATTAGCTTTTTAAGGGTATAAAATATTTTCTTATCCTTAAAACGCTTTTGCAAAGGGTGATTTTTTGGATAAGAAAACTTTTAAAAAATATTCTGCTATTATTTTTATTATACTTATAATACTTACGCTTTTAACCGTAGCGTTATTTAAAAAAAGTGACGCTCAAAAGGTTAGCATTAACGCCGAAAGCGTATTTAACGAAGCTTTAAAGTGTGGCTTTTCGGTTAAGGTTAATTTAAGCTCAAACGATACCGACCTAAGCGCAGATATTTTAAAGCAAGACGATGTTTTTACCGCAACCGTCACCTCTCCCGATACGCTTTGCGGTATGGTGTTTACATACTCAGCCGATACGGTTAATGTATCCTACAAGGATATGAGCGTAGATATAAACTCTTCGTCTGCGCCTGCGCTTTCGCTTACGGGAAGTGTGGTAGATGTCTTTAAAGCCTGTAGCAATAAAAGCTACACCGCTGTTTATTCGGCGGGCGATACGCTTACCTTAAACGGCGAGGTCGAAAACACCGACTTTACACTTACTATCGACAAGCAAAGCGGTACGCCGATAAGTTTAACAATGCCGAAACTGAATTTAAAATGTGAGTTTTTTAACTTTTCTAAAAAATAAATAAAATATTTTTTAAAGTTGCACCAATCGGTGCAACTTTTTTTATTTGCCACACCTTTAGTGAAGGGGTGCAACAATATGAAAGCAAAACTTAAAGCAAAAGAAAAACTTTTTTGCATTTATTATCAGAAGCTAAGGAACCCAAAGGAAGCGGCGATAAAGGCAGGGTATAATCTGCTTCCCGAGCTAAACGGCACAAAGCTGCTTGAGAGAAAAGAAATCACCGACTGTATAACAGAGCTTGAAGAAAAAAGCAAAAAGGACGAGCTCACGCTTTGCGCTGCGGCAGGGCTTAAACGCCTGGCATTCGGCTCTATAGACGACTGTATAAGGCTTATGTTTGCGGATTTTAGCGATACCGACAACACGGAACAATTTATAAGAACACTCGACTTATTTAATATAAGTGAAATTAAAAAGCCGAAGGACGGTTCGCTGGAAATAAAATTCTTTGACAGGTTTAAGGCACTTGAAAAATTATTGGATATAGGAAACCTTCACTCAGGCGAAGATTTAAACGGATTTTACAAGGCACTTGAAAAAAGCGTTATATCGTCGGGAAAGCAGGATGATTCCCTTGAAGTTTAAAAGCTTTTCAAAAAAACAACTAAGACTTCTCACCTGGTGGTGCCACGGCAGTAAGGACAGGCACTTCGACGCCATAATCTGCGATGGCGCCGTACGAAGCGGAAAAACCTTATGTATGTCAATATCATTTGTATTGTGGGCGTTTTCCGATTTTAACGACAGCGACTTTGCAATATGCGCAAAAACCATAACCTCTCTACGCAGAAATGTAATAGTTGAGCTTGTGGCAATTTTAAAGGATATGGGCTTTAGCTGTGATGAAAAGGTGTCTAAAAATTATATCGACATCTCTTACAGGGGGCACCGTAACCGATTTTACCTTTTCGGCGGAAAGGACGAAGGCTCAGCCTCGCTTATACAGGGTATAACCTTAAGCGGAATTATGCTCGACGAGGTAGCGCTTATGCCGAGAAGCTTTGTTGAGCAGGCTTTGGCAAGATGCTCGGTAAACGGTTCAAGATTTTGGTTTAACTGCAATCCGGAGCACCCTTTTCACTGGTTTTACGTTGAATGGATTAAAAAATCCAAACAAAAAAACGCACTTTATCTGCACTTTGTTATGGAGGATAATCCTTCGCTTTCGGATAATATTCTAAAGCGCTACAAGTCGCTTTATTCGGGAACCTTTTACGAAAGGTTTGTGTTAGGCAAGTGGGTATCGGCCTCCGGCACGGTATACCCTATGTTTAACTATGATACGCACGTCTACTGCGCTGACAAAGACTACAGCCGTTATTACATTTCCTGCGATTACGGCACGGTAAACCCGACTTCTATGGGGCTTTGGGGCGAAGCGGACGGTGTATGGTACAGAATAAGCGAATATTACTACAGCTCCAGAGAGGAAAAATCGCTCAAAACCGACGAGGAATATTATCTTGAACTCGAAAAGCTCGCAGGTGACAGAAAAATCGAAGCAGTTATCGTAGACCCGTCTGCCGCAAGCTTTATGGAGTGCATAAGACGACACGCACGCTTTACCGTAAAGCCTGCCAAAAACGACGTTTTAACAGGTATCAGACGTGTCTGCGATATGCTCAGAGCCAAAAAAATTCTGTTTCACTACAGCTGTAAGGATATTATAAGAGAATTTTCTCAATACGTCTGGGAGGACAATAAAAAAAGTGATACTCCCAAAAAGGAAAACGATCACGCTATGGACGATATGAGGTATTTTGTAAATACGGTTCTCACGCAAGACGAGGACGATTTCTTCGTAATCAGTGCAGCAAGACCTTAAGGAAAGGAGAGAAAGCAAAACCATTGAAATTAAAACTTTTTGGCAAAAAGCAAAAAAGCTACTCACCGCCTCTTATTCAGACCTCAAGGAATAACTCCCATCCGTTTAGAGCATTAAACGATTATCTTCCCCTGTCAAATCCCGAAATAATGCTCTATGAATCAATCCGTGAAGGCATACCGATAGTGGACAGCGCCATCACAAAGACCATTCGTCTTGTGGGCGGAATAAACATAAGCTGTAAGGATAAAAAAGCCCAAAAGCTTATGGATTACTTCGTTAAAAACGTAAATGTTTCTTCCAGCACAAAAGGCCTCGAAAGTTTTATAGCACAGTATCTTGACAGTATGCTAACCTACGGCAACGCCATAGGAGAAATAGTGCTGTCAAAGGATAAAAGAAATTTTTTAGGGCTTTATATTCCGAGCCTTAAAAACATCTCCATAAAAGAGGGCTTAAGACCGCTGGGCGTAGATTTTTATGTTTCGGACGACACCTTTGAAAGTAAAAAAGTAAAGAATAAAAATTTAATATTATTTACCGCCTTAAACCCCAAACCGGGCGAGATTATGGGCGTGTCTATTTTAAGAAGTCTGCCGTTTTTAAGCAATATCTTATTTAAGATATATAATTCCATCGGCACAAACTTTGACCGCATAGGCAATGTTCGATACGCCGTAACCTACAAGCCTGCAAACGATTCGCTGGACAAGGCCTACGCAAAAGAAAGAGCTACTATGATAGCGAAGGAATGGGCTGACGGTATGAACTGTTCAAATCCTCACGAGGTTAAGGATTTTATTACCGTAGGCGACGTAAGCATTAAGGTTATCGGCGCAGATAATCAGATGATTGATACGGAAATTCCGGTAAGACAGATGTTAGAGCAAATCGTAGCTAAGCTTTCGATACCACCGTTTTTATTGGGGCTTTCCTGGTCAACTACCGAGCGTATGAGTCAACAGCAAACCGATATTTTGACTACCGAGCTTGAGCATTACAGACATCTTTTAACACCGGTTTTGTTAAAAATCTGCCGTACATATTTAAGATTAAACGGCATTGGCGAAGAGCCCGTAATTACTTGGAAAACCATAAGCTTAAAGGACGAGGTAGAACAGGCTCAGTCAAGATATTATAACGCACAGGCTAAAAAGCTCGAAACCGAAATCCTGCAAAGCGGAGGTGAAACATTATAAAACAGGGAATTATTTTAAAGTCTGCGCTCGCAGACGACAAGGACCTTGAAAAAATAAACGCCTATACAAGACGTAACTTAACCGCCGACGAGGTTTATACCTTTAACGTGATACTTTGCGACAATGAAATCGACAGAGATTATGAAGCCTTTACCACAAGCGCACTTTACGCTTTAAGCGAGCTTTTTGTCGGCAAAACGGGAATTTTTGACCATAACCCCAAGGGCGAAAATCAAACCGCAAGAATTTATGACGCCTGGGTTGAGGAAATCGACGACAGGTTTACCCTGTACGGTCAAAAATATGCCTGCTTAAAGGCAAAAGCGTATATGGTTAGAAACGACCGCAACAGCGATTTAATACTTGAAATAGACGGCGGTATCAAAAAGGAAGTAAGCGTCGGCTGCAGTGTAAAAGAAACCTACTGCTCTGTTTGCGGACTTGATGTACACGATGAGGGCTGTAAGCACAAAAAGGGCGAAACGTATGGCGACAATATCTGCTTCACGGTGCTTAGTAATCCCACCGACGCATACGAATTCAGCTTTGTCGCAGTACCTGCTCAGAAAAACGCAGGCGTGACAAAAGCCTTTAAAAACAAGGAGGATACATATAAAGCTATGGATATAAATAAGCTTATAAAATCTTTTGACGAAAAGCAGGAAATCTCTCTTTCAAAAGCACAAATGACAGCTTTATCGAAACACATTCACGAGCTCGAAAAGCTTGCCGAGCTTGGCAAAAGCTATTTATCGAACCTGCAAACCGAGGTGGTAAGGCTTGCGTTTTTATGCGACAGCGAGCTTGACACCGATATTGTCTGCTCTGTAACCGAAAAGATGAATGTTGAGGAATTAAAGGAATTTAAACGAGTTTACGAAGCAAAGCTCGACAACGATAACTTTAATAACGTTCAGCTTTTCACCAAAAAGGCAGAAGCAAAAGAAAATAAAATCGACCAATTTAAATTATAAAGGAGACTTAAACTCATGGCTGTATACGATAACTTAAAACTTGAAAAGGGTATGTATCAGGTAAGCGGTAAATCCTTTACCGATGTTTTGGAGGAGCTTGACCCCTCCGAGCACTACAAAGGCACAAGGTTAGAGGGCTTAGACGCCTTTGAGCGTCAGCTCAAGCGTTTTGACATAAAGGTAAGCGGTAAAAAATCCGACTGCGTTGAAAAGTTTTTCTCAACCTCCGATTCCTCCGCCTTATTCCCGGAATATATCAAACGTGCGGTAAACGTAGGCGTAGAAAGCGATAACATACTCAAAAACATTATTGCGACAAAAACCTATATCAATTCCTTAGACTACCGTTCAATAGCCTCTGTTCCGACAGCCGGCGAAAAGAGCCTTTTGGAAGTGGACGAGGGCGACTTAATAGACGAAACACAGGTAAGAACAAAAGAAAACCTCGTTACGCTCAAAAAGCGTGGCAGAATGCTCTCTGCTTCTTATGAGGCTATTAAGTTCCAGCGCCTTGATTTATTTACCGTAACATTAAAGCAAATCGGTAACTACATAGCAAAAACTCAGCTTGCTGACGCAGTAGCAGTGCTTATAAACGGCGACGGAAACGACAACGCAGCAGATACCGTAAGCCTTAAAACTTCGGGCGTACTCACCTACGACGACCTTTTAAACCTCTGGTCACAGTTTGAGGACTACGAGCTTAACACCTTGCTTGCCGACAACACTGCAATGCTCGCTTTGCTTAGCATAGACGAATTTAAAAACCCGAATACCGGCTTAAACTTCCAGGCTACAGGTAAGCTTTCAACACCTTTAGGCGCAACCTTATATAAATCGAGCGTTGTTCCCGAAGGTACTATCATAGGTCTTGACAACCGCTGCAGTTTGGAAATGGTTTGCGCAGGCGACGTAAGCGTTGAATACGACAAGTTAATCGACCGTCAAATCGAAAGAGCCGCTATCACAACCATTTCGGGCTTTGCAAAAATCTTTGCCGACGCCTGCAAGGTTATAGACGGCATCGGAAGTGTTTTAGGCGATAACACTGACACTCAGGAAAGCTTAACCGATAACGAAACCCCAAACGAAAATGAAAACGAAAATCCGACTGAATAATCTTAATAACTTTAATTTTGCGGACCTTTGCATAAAGCAAGGGTCCGCACCTAAAAAGGATGATAACATTTGAACACGCAAGATGTTTTAACGGCTTTTGAAATTTTATCGGGGCTTGACGAAACTAAGGCTTCACAATATACCGACCTTATTTCCCTTGCCATATACGAGGTGCGCTCAAGGCTTAAAAATGATGTTGACATTTCGTCACATTCCTTAATCTTAACCCAGCTTGCCGCCGCAATCGCATATACTAACTATCTTGGCGGTTTTGCTTCACAGGAAAGCAGTATAAGTACCCTTGACATAAGTGTGTCGTCTAATAACTCCAAAACGCTTAATATGGCAAATTCATATAAGCAAAGTCTGCTTGTTTTGGCTAAGGATTTATTAAAGGACGACTTTTTGTTTGAAGCTATATAGAAAGGTACGGTAAGTTATGCTCGAAAAAATTAAGCTTTTAAACGATTTTTTTGAAAGGTACGGCGTGTGTATTACTTCGCAAGATACCTCAAAAAAGACCTTTGGCATTATAAAAAGGGTAACTAACCTAAACGCCGAATACGACGACCGTACGCTTACACGCTCAGGGTTTATGAAAAAGTGCGAATACCTTATTATCTCTAAAGCAGATAACGAGGTACTGCTTGAGGACTCGATAGTATATATAAACGGACTTTGTTATAAGATAATAAACTGCGAGGCTAAGTTTATCGGAGAGGCTCCGATTTACAGGCGCTCTTACGCATACAGAATAAGGGAGGTAAGCGATGGTAGCAATAGACAGTCTTAGTGAAATAAAGGATTTTGTCGCAAACGCTTTGGACGATATTTCGCCCGATATTAACGTGGTAAACGGTTTTCCCGCCTCACTTTATTTCGGCAAGCTTACAAGCCCTGTGCTCAGCGTTATGATAAATAACGTAACTGCAGACAAAAACGCTTTTTCGGACTTTTACGGCAATATCTATGAGCAGGGTACAAACGAAGTGTACGCCACAAAGGCAAGTATTGTTTTAGGTCTTTATCTCTCGCTTCCCGAAAGCTATACCGAAGCCGATTCAAACGATATTTTTATAAGCGTTTGCAATAAGCTTTTATTTAACGACGAATATCCTTTTGAGCAGATAAGCTGTGACGAAATTTATTTTGACGATAAAACCCAAAGCCTTGTTTGCAGTATAAAAGCGACTACAAGCGCAATTCTTACAAAATCAGTACTGGTAACTGCTATTACCGACCTTGAAGTTTCAGCCCAGATAACGCACTAAAGGAGGAATTTATTTGTATGACGGTTTAAGACCGGGTATATACACCGATTACATAATAGAGCCGTACTCTACGGGCAAAGGACGCTCAATAGGCGTCGTCGCTCAAAGCGGACTTGATAATGTGGAGGAAATTGTAAAAATAACTTCGTATCTTAATGCAAAGACTATTTACGGACAGCAAAATTTAACTAACAATATGCTCGTGCTGTTAGGCAGTATTTTTAATGTTTCATCACCAAACGTTTATGCCGCAAGTGTAAACTGTGAAAACGAAGATTATTCGCAGTATTTTGACGCCATTGACACACTTATAGAAAATGAGGACGTTTATCTTATTATCTGCGACATTTATCCGGATGAGATAAAAAATTATCTCAAAAACGCCGTAAGTAATTTAAACTGTGATAACCCGAAGCTTGCGGTAATTGCTTTAGACGATTACCCCGAAAGCGCCGATACACCACAGTATTATAACAGTAACCGCATTTTACTCTCATCGCCTAAAATCACCTTTGATCAAAACGATTTAAACGTCTCAAACGCAGTTTTGGCGGCTATGATTTCAGATTGCGACGACATAAACTCAAATCTTATAGGTGAGTCTGTACAGGGAAGGTTTTATATCGGCTCCTCACCTACCGAAGCTCAGGTAGACACAGCCTTGCGTTACGGAGTAAACGTATTTGAACAGTACGGAAATTCTATAGAGCTTATCAAAGGCGTTACCACAAAAACCTTAGACGAGGATTTAAATACCGACAATACCTTCAGAAATTTAAGCGTTACGCTTATTTTAGATACCGTACTGCCCGAAATAAAAAATACTTTAAAATCAAAAATATCAAGGTTTAAAAACAACCTGACCTCACTTGACACCATAAAATCCTTAGTGGTTTGCTGTTTAAGAGATTACGCCGACGACGGTATTATCTCCGAGTATTCTACCCCCGTAGTATATCTTGACAGCGAGGAAAGCACTACGGCAATAATAAATTTAAGCTTTGCGGTAGCCGAAGGCTTAAGCCAAATCTATATCAACGCTAACATAAGCGTTTAAGGAGGGATAATATGGCTAAAATAACCGTACCTACAAGCAAGGACATTTACATTGAAGTCGACGGAAAAAAGCTTGCCGTTGTTGAAAGCTACAGAGCCTTTACCAAAAGAGAAAGTAAAAACATAGAGGCTTTCGGAAGCGAAAATCCCGTAGCTACCGTAAGCGGAAAATGTACATACAGTTTAGAGCTTAAAAAAGTGCTGATTATCAACGATTCCGACTTTGACAAAATAGACTTTTATAATTTAAGCAATTTTAACCTTATGATAGTAAAGCCCGACTGCAGAATTATCTATTCGGGCTGTGAATGGAGCGACATAACGGAATCGGGAGATTTAAGCAAGCCCTGTATTGAAACCGTAAATATTATCGCTTCAAAAAGGATGGTACTGTAATGCAAAAGACTATTATTTTAGACGGCAAAAGCTATCTGCTTAAAAAGCTTTCCGCAACCGACGCTTTGGAATGTATAAGCCTTGAAAAACAGTTTAGAAAAGAGTTTGCGCCGAAAGACGCAGACCCCAAGCTTACCGAAGCGTTGTGTGAAAATGCGGTTTTAGGATATTTTTGCGTATTTGATGACGGTAAAAAGGCGTTTAGCTCACCGCTTGAGGTACTTAAAACATTAAGCCTTGACGCTATAGCTACAATTTACGAGGAATACTGCGCCTTTAGCGAAGAACAATCTCACACTATAGAATACTCGGTAAATGAAAGCTATGGTAAATATACTCAAAAAGGCGAGGTGGCGGCAGTTGCGAGTGTTTAACGACAGTATCGACAGGCTTTTGGGGCTTAGCGCTAATGCCCAAAATGAAAGCACGGAATATTCTTTTCCTTTAGAAGCCGGCTCAAATCAAAAGCCTTCGGAAAATTACAGCGTCTACAACATAAGCCTTAAAGACAGCATTGATATGCAGGATTTACTCGAACAGATAAATTTAGACAAACGACGAGCCGTAACCGACCTTAATTTATAAGGGGTGACGTAATATCAATAAAAAATTTATTTTTAAGGATTACGAATTTACATATAATCCGAACACCTTTAAAATAGTACATTCAAAAAACATTAAAACCTTTCTCACTCCCCTGCACTCTCCGTTTATGCAGGATTTGGGCGACAAGCCTATGGTCATAACAGGTACGGGTGAGCTTATCGGCGACTATATGGAGCAGTACGCTAAGCTGTATGACATTTATATAGACCGCACAAGCGGACTTTTGTATCTGCCCGAGCTTGCGCCTATATGCTGTTATTTTACCGGTTTGGAAATAGTCGGCAAGGCGGGGCCGGGGCTTCTTACCTATTCCTTTGAGTTTTCGGAGGACTGTGAAAACACCTCAAACTCAATTATCTCCGAGCGTTCATATCATATTGTTTCGGCTTATGATACGCTTTATACCATTGCGCTTAAATACGGTATAAGCGCCGAAACTTTATTTGAGCTTAATAGTTCCGTTACCGATGCTTTAAACTTAACCGAGGGAGATATTATATGGCTGGAGTAACAATAAAAGGCACTACTCAAAGCGGTAAGAGCATTTCCTTTAAAAAGGTACTTTCCTTTAAACTTCAAAGCGACCGCTTTACTCCCGTAGACAGCTTTGAATTTACCGCCCTTGACGACATATCGGGCAAAAACATAACACACATTTACTTTTACCTTGACGGGAAGCTTTTATTTGAAGGGTATGCCGACGTGCAAAAAATGCATCAAGGCGAGGACGGAAAATACTGCAAGTTTGTCTGCCGAAACAAATATGCAGGTATGATAGATAACGAAGTTAAGCCCTGTTATTACTATAATTTAAATTCCTATAACCTTTTATGCACCCACGCCTTTCCTTACGGCGTAAAGGGCGCAAACTTAGACCGCAACTTAGGGCTTAGGCGAATACTTGCCAAAAAAGGTATTTCTCACTGGGAATTTGTAACGTTATTTTTTAAAATTGCGTATCAGAAAATCCCCTTTATCGACCGAAACGGCAGGCTTTCCCTAACACCGCTGGAAAGCGTTTCTCATACCTTTTCAAACACTTCTAAGGGCGGTGTTAAATACACCGACGCATCGGTTACCTACGACCGCTTTAACCTTATTTCAAAGCTTTTTGTAAAAACGGGCAAGGACGACGACGGCGCTACCTACAATTACATAATAAGCAATGTCTTGGCAAGAAATTTAGGGGTGTCAAGAGAGCGTTACCTAAACCCGAGCAGCGAGTGGGTAGACAGCATAGACGTAAGCGCAAAAAGCTTGCTTTGTGAAAAACAGCTCGATTATTTTGAACTTGAGCTTACCGTGCCAAAACTTTTTGACGCACATGTCGGCGACAGGTGTGTTTTTAAGGGTGAACTTGGGAACTATTCCAACTTATATGTTGCACAGACAAAACTCATTTGTGATGAAAACTCATACAAAACAAAGCTTAAGCTTTGGGACAGCAATATGATAACGGGAGGATAAAAATGACTAACAGATATAACGAAAACACTTCGTCCGAAGCCTCGCATTTCGGACAGATACTTCAGTCCGGCTCAAACGGTATTTATATTTCCGGACAAGCAGACTTAAAAGACGTTCAGTTTGTTGCACCGTACGGTATTCGCTCAAAGCCTATTGTAAGCGGGCAAGCCTTTATAATTCCCTCCAGCGAGCAAAAATATGCCGTACCCGGAGTTAGCTATACCGTAGACGATTTACAAAGCGGCGAAATCGAAATAAAGTCTTCCGGCGGCGCATACATTAAGCTAAAAAGCAACGGCCAGGTTATAATCAACGGACTGACAATTACTCCTTCCGGCAAGATAGTTTAAGAAAGCGAGGATATATGGATAACAAATTATCAAACGGCGATATGCTTTGCAGCTCAGACGGCGGCGTTCAGACTGTTTCGGGCATAGAGGAAATAGTACAGCGTGCAATGATACGTCTGACTATGAAAAAGGGCAGCTTTTTATATGACGAAACGCTCGGAAGCGAGCTTAGAAGCATTGATATAAATAAACTCAACAAAAAAATGCTTCTATCAAAAATAACCGATGCGCTCGACGGCATTGACGAACTTGAGGTTTTGGATATAGAAGAAAGCTTAAACCGCAACGAACAGATTTTATATGTCACGATTTATATGCGTGCAAAAGGTCAGGACGCCATACTGGAAATAAATTTGGCAAATAAGTAATTTTAAAGGGAGTGAAAGCCACGGATTTCTCAAGCATCTATCAGAGCATTATAGATACATACGAACATCAAACCGGTAATACGGTATATGACGATACCGATTTGGCAATAAGAATGAAAATTGTAGCAGGAGAGCTTTATAACGCCTATGAACAGCTCGCATATGCTCAAAAGCAAATGTTTCCGCAGACAGCTTCGGGGCAGTATCTTGACCGTCACGGAGCGTGCAGAGATATTGCCAGAAAAACCGAAGACTACGCTTCGGGTACCGTACAGTTTTACTGCGACAGTGCCGCTTCAAAGGATATTGTAATTCCAAAAGGCACTCTTTGCAGCTGCAGTACGGGCAACGGCGTAATATATCAGACCGACTCCGAGGTGACGCTTTTAAGCGGTACTACCAGCGTTGACGCAAGCGTTACGGCAACTCAAACAGGTCCTTCGGGGAATGCGGTTGCAGGCAAGGTCGATACAATGGTAAACGTCATCGCAGGTATCAGCGGAGTAAGAAATTTAGAAGCTATTGCAGGCGGTATGGACGAAGAGGACGACGAGCACTACAGAGACCGTATACTTTATAGCTTTTTAAACCTGTCAACAGGCGCTAATACAAAGTATTATGAAGATCTGGCTATGTCGGTAAACAACGTATGGTCTGCAAAGGCGTATTATAACGTCTCTCATACGGCAATTACGCTTTTTGTTTCGGATATTTTCAGACTCACACCCCAAAGCCTTATAAACAGAGTAGCACAAACTCTGGACGGTTTGGGCGAATTAAACGTAAACGTTTCGGTTCAGGCGCCACAGGTAGTAACCCGTGACGTAAGCCTTAACTTATATGTAAGAAGCTTACAGGGCGCCGATGCTGTAATGGCGCAAATAACACAGTATATAACTAACAAGATATATAATCTGGGTATCGGCGAAAGCTTAAACCCATACACTATTACAAACGACATAAAAGATTATGTAGATAATTTCGTTTCCTTGTCCTTTAATAATCCTACTACAATTTCTACCGTGGACATAAATCAGATAATTAAGCCGGGATTAGTGGACATATCTGTCATAAAGGGGTGATTAGATGGGCTGTTATGAGAGAATGTTATCTCACCTGCAAAGCACAAGACTTTATGATATGTCTAAAAACGAAAGTCTGATAAAAGCCGAGATGAAAGCATATGCCACCGTGTTGGAGGATATTATTTCTCAGATAAACAGGCTTTGTACAGAGTGTTTTTTTGATGAAATGCAAAGTTATAGCTACGGTTATTTTGAAAAATTGTTCGGCTTCTCGATAACCCCGATAATAGACGTGGAGAATATGACCGAAAATGAAATAAACTTAAGACAACAAAAAATAGACTGTATGAAACAAAGGTTAAAAATAAGTAACCGCAATTTTACAAAGCAGGGCATAATAGACGCCATAGCCTCGTGGGGAATGACTGCCGAAATTATAGAATCTTATCAACATCAAAATACGGTAATGAACATTGTTGGGGATTTAGGACTGCTTTCCTCAAGAAGAGTAAAAGCAGATTTTATCGATACGTTTATGCCGGGACATTTTGAATACACCGTAAACTTTTCTTAATGGTTTTTAATATCCATAAACAAAAACACACCGACTTTAAAGTCGGTGTGTTTTTTATTGGTCTGAAATTTTAAAGAATTTTGAGATTTTATGTGTTTTTAACCTACAAGCTCAAAGCTCCAGCGCTGTGAAGCATTTCCGCTATAGGTATAAAGCGCTACGTTTGCGCCTATCGAAGACGACGCATTTGCTACGCCTAAGCACATTGAAGTATTTAGCTTTGCAAATATCGTATATCCGCCGAGCTCATTTTCTTTTATCAAAAAAGCTTGTGCGTCGTGGCCGTTTTTGCTCCAAAGCTGAATATTAGTGCCGTTTGCGGTCTGCGCATAAGGCAGGTCAATTACTTTTGTGTTATTTGTGCATACCGAATAAAGATTATAATATCCGTCACCTAAGGCTACTACCTTAAAGTACTGTGCGTTATATCCGTTTTGATCCCATTGTTGAATATTCGCACCGTCTTTATTAAGACCGTTTGCAACGTCTAAAACAAGACCGCTGTTTAAGTTTCTTATTATATAAATTCCGCCGTCTACAAGAGATTCAGACACACTTATTTTGCTAAAGTTTGCCGTTAAGGTTGTGTCAGCCGTTAAATTGAAAGTAAAAGTACTGTCAGTGCTTAATATAGTTCCGTTTTTATTGGTCTAGCTTTCAAATTGATAACCGGAGTCCGGAGTAGCGGTTATGGTAACACTTGTTCCCCTTTCTACCGACGAAGTCGGCACACCGCTTACAGTTCCGCCTGTACCTGCATTAACCTTAAGCGTACACAAAGATACTGTACTCTTAGTAAAGTTTGCAATAAGTCTTGTGTTATTAAATACGGTAAAGGTGTAGCTCGGCGATGTGCTTACTACAGTACCGTCAAGGTTAGTAAAACTTTCAAAGGTATAACCCGTATTAGCCGTTGCCGTTAATGTTACGCTGTCGCCTATATTTACCCTTCCGGTAGGAATCCCGCTTACAGTTCCGCCTATTCCCATATCTACGCTAACCTCACAGGTAAGCTGACTGCTTGCGGTGTTTTGTACGGTTTGTGTAAAAATGTCATATACATATATTCCGCTGTTTGCAGAACAAATGGTATATGTACCCGCTGCGGGCAATTTAATAGTCTGTGCGTCCGGCGTATTGGAAAGCGTTAATGTACCTACCAAGCTTCCGTTAATGTCGCCTTTTATTACCTTAAGCGTTCTTGGGGAATTGTTGGTTGAAGCCGCCCTTATTGTAAGCTCTGACGGAGTATCAACCGTAAAGGTAATGTATCTTCCTGCCTCAGTACCCGCGCCGTTTATTTTTAATCTGAAGTTATATAAAACGGAATTTAATGTTATATTTGTTTTTTGTACCTCAACATTTTTAGCCGCAGAAGCTACAATGGTAAAGCCGTCTGAGTAAATATTATTTGTGTATGTACCTTTTTTCAAGCTGTTGGAGCTAAAGTGTGTAGTGCTGACAGGTAACACTTCTCTTTTATAGCCTTTTGCGTTTAAAACGGCCTGCTTTGCATTTAGAGCACCGTTAGCAAAGTATGAATCCTTACCTATACTTCCCAAATCGGTAGCGCTTGCATATAAAATTTGTTCTATCTCGTCTAAGGTCAAATCCGGATTTATCGAAATCATAAGCCCTATAACCGCAGAAACCATCGGCGCAGCAAAGGAGGTTCCGTTTACAAACCCGAAGGAATTATTATCTATAGGTGCCATTATGGCGCTGCCGGGTGCGGCAATGTCCTTTTCGATACCGTAATTTGAAAAACTGCTGAGAGTACTGTCGCTTTTTAATGATACTACTGAAATACAATGGTTATAATCAGACGGATAATAAACGCCGTTTGTTTGTTCGTTTCCTGCTGCGGCGACAACTGCTACTCCCGACTCATATGCTCTTTCTACAGCAAGCTCAAAGCCCTGAGAATATTCTGCGCTTCCGAGGCTCATATTTATAACATCTGCACCGTTGTCCATTGCGTAATCTATAGCCTCAATTACAGCCGAGTTATACATAATGCCTTCATCGTTCATAACCTTTAAGCCCATAACGGTACATAAGCCGTTATCCACACCTGCGCATACTCCTGCAATACCTATGCTGTTATTAGCTTCAGCCGCAATAATGCTTGCAACTTCTGTTCCGTGATAACCGTTAGAATATTGGGTGTAGTAAGGATTATCTATTTGACTGAGCTTAGGATATCCTTGTGCAGTTATGTCTACCGAATTTTCGGCGGAATATACATTTTTAAATTCAGCATTATTTACGTCAAAGCCCGTATCTATAACCGCAATCTTAACGTTTACAAAATCTGTGTTTTCAAATTCGTCCCAAGCGTCTTGAGCTTCGATATAATCAAGATACCACTGACCGTTAACCAATTCGTCGTTTGGTAATGAGCAGGTTTCATATATGTAATCAGGCTCTGCGTACTCTACTAAACCAAGCGCAGAATAATCCTCTACTGCACGGTCTACCGTCTGGCTTAAAGAAATATCGGTTACGGCTAAAATGCCGTCGTCTTCACTCACGATAGTGTTTTCTACAGTACCGTCAAGCGCCTTAGTCATTTCATCTATAAGCTTTTCGTCAACGCCCGATTTATATGCTACTACTATTCTTCCGGCGGCGTAGGAAAGCTCAGCCTCGTTTTTACGTTCTTCATAAGCAGACTGATAATCCGCTAATAATTTATCTGCTCTTTTATCTATATTTTCCTTAAAGCTTTCTGCTTGCTCAACAAAGCCCTCTTCGCCGTAATAAAGGTTTAAAACCTCTCTTAATGCCTTATCAAAGGTGGCGTCATCTTCTATTGCATTTACACTTTTTGCAGCTTTAGCGCCGTCTGTTTCGGCAAGCGTTAAAGTATCCGAAATTATTTTATCCGATTTTTTATTATCCGTTTGAGATTCTACGAATAAAGCTGTCGGCACATTTTCATTTGCAAAAATTTCTATCGGTGCCAAGGTTTGTACTGCTAACAAAATAACTGCAGTCAATAAACATACTAGTCTTCTATTTTTCATCTGCACACTCTCTCCTATTCTTCTACTCTTCTTTCTTTCCACATTTATATCTACCGCATTTTTACTAAATTGGCAATATTATATTTGTGCAAAAAGTAAAATTTGTGAAAAATAGCTGTGCTTTTAATACAAAAGTAAAATAATTTTATGAGCATTTTAAACAATAGATGGTGTGAGGGCTGTTTTCAATACCCTTAATCAGTTATTTTGTATGTTTAAGTCGCACTTTTATTATTCGCCCGCAAAAAAGTCTTTTATCTTTTCTACAATCTCTACCGTCTTAAATCTAAGCCTGTAGCTTTGCGGATTTTCAACTATATCAGCCTGTTTGTCTGTAAGCACCGTTTCAATTTCGTTATCCTCATCCGCCGCACCCAAACAAAGCGCAGGATAAATTACACACCACCAGTTATGCCCTTTTGCTTTGCCTATTGTAATTCTCACTGCGTCGTATCTACCTGCCGGCAGGGTGAAATTTTCATAAACTCTTGTGTTAAAAAACATATTTACGACCTGAGCCTTTGCGGTATAGTCAAAGCCGTTTCGTTTTATCTCATCGTTTGCTATTTGCTCTATACGCTTTAAATTCCCCGTTGCCGCAAGTTTTGCGTCCGAAAGCGAATTTACATTATAAAATAAATCTCCTGCCTCTTTTAAAACAGCGTCACGCACCGCAAGCTTTAGGGCTTGGTCACAGTCGTCGTCGGAGTTTGCAAGTATATGTAGCCTTAAAACGCTTTCCCTTATCCCCTCACATTCTCTTTCAAAGCCTGTAAATATACCTATTACTACCGATAAGATAAGCCCTATTGCAAGCGCCGATAACATCTTTTTCATAACTTTACCTTCCTTTTTGTTTTGTTATGCTGATTATTGACACCTTGCATATTTTTATTCACATTACCTTGAGAGTTGCTTTTTTATAATAAATGCGCTATAATGTCACTTGTGGATAAAATTAAATATTATCGGCAGAGTAGAATTTTGTGCGCTGCATTATTTCAGTAATGCTAAGTGCCGATCGAACGGGGAGTTGTCGGTCGGACGAAAAGATTTTTCTTGCGGTGCAAAATTCGCATCCCGCTGCTACATATAGAAGAAGGCTTCCTTATGTAGCAACACCCAGTACAGGCTACAAATTAAGGAGGTTATTTTTTTATGTCTGATTTGCCGTCAAACAAAGAAACTAAAAACCCGAATTTTTTTAAAACTATCGGTCAAATCTTTAAAAGCTCTCTTTTTGAGCTAAAAAGCACGGTCGCTTTAACCACCACGGGAATTATGGGTGCATTAAGCGCCGTACTCAGCTTTTTTGTCATAGTGATAGGCGATTTTATAAAAATAGGCTTTGCGTTTATTCCCATAGGAATTACAAGTATGCTTTACGGCCCTGTTTCGGGCGGGATTATCGGTGCGCTAAGCGATATTTTAGGATACATTATAAAGCCCACCGGTGCGTATTTTCCCGGCTTTACCTTAAACGGAATTGTCAAGGGTATAATCTACGGATTATTCTTATATAAAAAGCCGCTTAAGCTATGGAGAATTATAGTCTCTCACGCATTGGTAACCGTAATCTGTGAGCTTGGGTTATCTACCCTTTGGCTCTGTGCAATCTACGGCGCAAGCTTTAAGGCAATTTTCGGTTTGCGTGTGATAAAGTGCCTCATAGCTTTTCCCGTTGAAGTTATTATGCTTTACTTTTTGGCAACACTTACAAAAAAGCTGCCCATTAAAGCAAACAAAAGTATTGAACAGTAAAGTGATTTCCTCTGCTAAAAACGGCAGAGGAAATTATATTCCTTTACTTTGTCGAAAAATGTTGAAAGTAAAGATGATATAACCTATAATCTAATTATGAAT
>JAEDDN010000005.1 GCA_016298065.1 Oscillospiraceae bacterium | reverse complement strand
TTGAGCTGCTTGATGATGAGCTGCTCGGTGCAGTTGAGCTGCTTGATGATGAGCTGCTCGGTGCAGTTGAGCTGCTTGATGATGAACTGCTTGATGATGAGCTGCTTGGTGCAGTAGAACTACTTGACGAAGAGCTCGATGTCGATGTATCTATAACGCCATTATAGTAACCTGTCTTTGTGCACCAACGCTGTAAGCCTGTTGATGAATCTTTACCTGTAAGGATATAAGTTGCACGGCTGTTGTTCCAATCCCAAGAAGGAACTATCTTGTAAACCTCAGTTGAGGATCCGAATTTAACTGTAACTGTATTTGTACCTGAATAGCTCCATGTGCCCGATGTACCTGCTACGGTAGCAGTGTAGTCGCTGTAGAGCTTCATTACTGTCGGGGTGTTAGCAGAAGTTTCTTTAGTGTTTGTGAATACTATTCTTTCATAGTTACCCGGAACAAACTTAACGTTTACTGTCTGCTCTTTTTCACCTGCATATAATTGCGGGTTCATTATCGGCCAGCCGTCGTTTGACCAGAAAATCTGACGAATGTTTGCATAAACTGAATTTTGCTCGCCGTTTATACGTGCGTGAGCTACGCAGTACCATCTGCCGTCGGTATCTTGATATATTACGTTACCGCCTATTGACATCCAGCCTGTACCTGTGCTGAACTTGTGGTTTGTAGCTAATTTATAACCTACCGAAACATCGGAAACAGATGTGTTTGTCATCTGAACGCCGTTTTGGTCAACATAAGGACCTGTAATGCTGGTTGAACGGCCGATTCTCATGCTGTAGCCGCCTGCGCCTGCGTCATTGTTAAAGAGGTTACCGTAAGATACGCACAAATAATAGTAGCCTGTGTCGCTGTTGTATACGATACACGGACCTTCTACAGCGCCGTTATCAAATGATGAAGAACGCTTAGCTATTACTGTTCCGTTTGTTGAGCTTAAATAACCTGTGCTTGAATTTATAGGAGCAATTTTAATACCGCCGAAGAATGAGCCCCATACCATATACATACTGCCTGATTTGTCGTATGTAATCATCGGGTCGATAGCGTTAACGCCACCGGCAATCCATTCTGCGGTAGTAGAAGAAATTACTTTGCCCTTATGAGTAAACGGACCTGAAGGACTGCTTGCTGTAGCTAAAGCTATACAAGAGTTACCGCCGTTTGCGCCGGATACTGAATAGTACATTCTGTAGGTGCTTCCTACTTTTATAACATCAGGAGCCCAAAGGTTAGATGATAAGTAACTTGAAACCTCGGAAGCGACAGGGATAAGACCTGCATCGCCTACATAAGTCCAGTTAATCATATCTGTTGAACGTCTGATTTCAATATCTGTAGTAACTATACCCGTTGAATACATATAGTAGTAGTTACCGTCTTTTATAATACACGGGTCGTGTACGTTTTGTCTGCCGTTATAATCAGCTGAGTAAGCCTTAGGTGCAGACGGGAACGAAATTGTAGAGTCAGCATTTGATGCGCTCATTGTATATAAAGTTCCGCTGGCTGCTGCGCCTGTAGGTGTTGAAGATGAACCGCTTGATGAAGAAGTTCCGCCTGCTCCCGAGTAAACAGAATCAACCTGACTTGCAGTTAATGCAGAGTTATAAACTCTTAAGTCTGTCATATAACCTGAGAAGTCAGAATCATCATAATATTGTGAACGTCCTAAATATAAAGAATAGAATTCCTTTAAGCCGTTGAGTACGCAAGAATAATCTCCGCTGCCACTAGTGATAAGTTGACCGTTTAAGTAAAGTGAAATAAGGTCGTTTGACATTGTCATTGTAACCATATTCCACGAACCGTACTTAGCATTAGCCGAAGCGTCTAAGTCTATTGAATAGTCTGTGCCTAAGTATGTTAAATAAGGTGAAGTATAACCTAAATAAAGGTTAGAGCTTAAAAATACATAAGGCATTGAGCCTCCCGAATGTCCGAGGTCAAAAATTCTCGACCATGCGCTTGTCGATGAATCGGCTTTATACCAAACCGAAATTGTCATACCTGTGCTTGAGCTTACTGCATTAAATATGCTTCTGTCAAGACGCAAATAGCTTGTGCCGTTTGTGCCACCGTTAAATCTTTCTACGGTGCCCATTGTGTCGTCAAAATACGATGTTGTGCCTGTTGACTGCAATTCCCCTGCCGAGCCAACAGATGTTGTGTATGAACCGCCCAGATTGTACTGTGCTACTAATGTTGAGTCTGCCGATGCAGCTCCTGCATTAGTGGAAATGTTTCCTGCTATCAGGCCTGTTGTCATAGCTACTGCTATAACGCCTGCAAGAATTTTCCTGAAATTCATAAGTGTTCACTCCTCTCTGAATTTGTTTAACCGCTTGTGTTCATAAGGAAATGATATTATTTATCTTCCGTAAACCATTATCGCTATGATTTAATCGTCTGCTCCGATGCAGGCTAAGGAAGATGTCGTACATTTGAGTGCGTTTTTAATTTCCTGTAACTCAAACATACTCCCCATAATAATCATAATCCTAATCTACTACCTATCATAGTCGCCTTAGTTACATTTTGCAATACTTTTTTGCTTTAAAAAAATATAATCTACTTTTCTTCCAACTTGTGAAGAAGTTTTTGTGCAATATATATAATATAATTTGCATTTTCCTCTTTTGAAAAGCCGCATTTGGTTATTGTGTGCATATTGCTGGGTGTTATATATGCATATTGACGTAAAAATTACTATCGGTATTTTTTGCTTTATCCTCGTATTTAATTATAGTATTTAGCCGAAAAAGCCCTGTTTTGTTACATTTTGTAACTAAACAGGGCTTTTTATTGTTATTTATGCTGTTTTTATTTAAGATTTTATGTATATATCACACATATACCGAATTTCGTGGATTTGCCTTTTTAAGTCAAGGTTATACATTGCGGAATATTTTTATCCTACTTCATTTCAAAACCCTGTATAAAGCCGTCAAGCTCGGTAGAGCATATATCCCCGCCGATAATCTTGCCGTCATGCACCAAGACGTTAGCCCTGATATAGTCGGGATAATCGGGATAGTTATAAACCTCAAAGGCATAACGCTTAACCACCGTGCCTTTATATTCGCCAAGGTCAAAGCCCTGCGTCTTTTGTATGTTGTTATATTCTGTATACACCGCATTAAATTCCGCAGGGATAGTCACCTCTACGATTTCGCACGCCTCGTCGGACACCTCCCAGCCGAAGCTTTCTAAGAAGGTCTTTATATCGCTTGGGTCGCTTACCGTAAGATTTGCCTTTATCTTTGTGTCCGCTTTTGTATCGCTTTTTGACTCAGAGCTTTTGCCCAAAAGGCAAAGCGCCACAAATATCGCCGCCAGCACCGCTATAATGATACCTATAAGCTTAAATCTGCTTGTTTTTACCGAGCATATAAACATAGCTCCACCCCTTAATGTTTTTGTTTTTATATTTATATGAAGCTTGTTTTAAGTTATATGCCTTTTAAATGTGATTTTTAAAAAACAAAAAGGCTATCCTAAAAGGATAGCCTTTTTTATGCTTTTATCGGTATAAATAAATTATACTAATTCAATAATTGCCATCTCCGCAGCGTCACCACGACGTGGACCGATTTTAATTATGCGGGTATATCCACCGTTAACATCAGCGTATTTAGGTGAAATCTCATCGAATAATTTTTTAACCACTTCTTCTTTGGTGATATATGCAAAAGCCTGACGCTTGGAATGTAGATTATTGGTTTTACCGATAGTTATCATTTTCTCGGTCATGGAACGAACTTCCTTAGCTCTTGAAACGGTGGTTTCTATTTTGCCGTTTTCGAGCAAGTAGGTAACCATAGCTCTGAGCATAGCTTTTCTGTGGTCAGAAGTTCTACCAAGTTTTCTGCTTCCTGCCATTGTGAATTTCACTCCTTATTGGTTGTAGCAATTTAATTTTAATCTTCGTCTGAGCTGAGGTTAAAGCCTAAAGATTCGAGCTTTAATACAACCTCTTCGAGAGATTTTTTGCCCAAATTTCTAACCTTCATCATTTCATCCTGTGATTTGCTTATTAAATCGCCTACCGTATTTATTCCTGCACGTTTTAAGCAGTTAAATGAACGTACAGATAAGTCAAGCTCCTCAATAGTCATCTCAAGGACCTTTTCATTGCCCTTATCGTCTTTTTCTACCATAATTTCGGCATTTACTGCGTCCTCTGATAAATCAACGAATAAGTTAAGGTGCTCATTAAGAACCTTGGCTGCAAGCGATACGGACTCCTTAGCGGATATAACTCCGTCGGTCCATACCTCTAAACTCAACTTATCATAGTCGGTTATTTGTCCCACACGGGTATTATCAACAGTATAATTAACCTTTAAAACAGGCGTATAGATACTGTCTATCGGAATAGCGCCCACAACGTTTTGGACATTGTCCTTGTTGCGATCTGCAGGTACATATCCACGTCCCTTGTCGATTACAATTTCCATATAAAGCTTTGCGCCTCTGTCAAGAGTAGCAATATGCATTTGAGGTTCAAGTATTTCAACTTCGGAATCTGCTTTTATGTCGCCTGCGGTTATCACGCCTTCGCCCTCAGCTTCAATATAAACTGTTTTAGGAGCTTCGCCGTGAATTTTTACGCATAAACCTTTAATGTTCTGGACAATCTCTGTAACGTCTTCTTTTACTCCGGGTATGGTTGAGAATTCATGTTGGACACCGTCAATTTTAATAGAAGAAACTGCAACGCCCGGAAGCGAAGAGAGGAGTACACGTCTTAAGCTGTTGCCTAAGGTGATACCGTAACCTCTTTCAAGCGGTTCTACGACAAATTTTCCGTATCTGCCGTCGGCGCTGGTTTCGGCTATTTCTATTCTTGGCTTTTCTATTCCTAACATCCAAAAACCCTCCTATTTCTCAATAACTGATATTTATGTGTTTTCAGTTTCGCCAACACTAATTTATATTACTTAGAATAAAGCTCAACGATGAGGTGTGTTGCTGCCTCATAGTCAATATCTTCTGCTGTCGGCATGCGTAATACTGTAGCTGAGAAATCATCCTTGTTAGCGTCGAGCCAAGCAGGAACGAGTCTTGTTTTTGTTTCGTCTACCGTAGATTTAAACTTTTCGGAAGTTCTGTCTTTTTCACGAAGAGCGATAACATCGCCAACCTTAACTCTGTAGGAAGGAATGTTTACCTTTTTGCCGTTTACAGTATAGTGGCTGTGAACAACGAGCTGTCTTGCTTCTCTTCTTGTAAGAGCAAGTCCCATTCTAAATACAACGCTGTCGAGTCTTGACTCGAGGCAGGTTATAAGGTTATCACCTGTTTTGCCTTCCATTTTGGAAGCAATCTCGAAATAGTGATAGAACTGTTTTTCAAGCACACCGTATATAAATTTTAGCTTCTGCTTTTCTTTAAGCTGAAGACCGTATTCAGAAATCTTCTTTCTGTTGTTTGTATTCTTAAATCTGATGGATTCTGTCTTGGAAACGCCCATTACTGCAGGACTGATACCAAGATATCTGCATCTTTTAAGAATTGGTTCTCTCTGTACTGCCATATTTCAGTTACACCTCCTGATAGATAATTAGACACGTCTTCTTTTCGGCGGACGGCATCCGTTGTGAGGAATCGGGGTAACGTCTTTGATTAAGGATACCTCTAATCCACAAGCCTGTAAAGCACGGATAGCAGCTTCACGTCCTGAGCCCGGTCCTTTTACATAAACCTCAACTGATTTTAAGCCGTGTTCCATAGCAGCCTTTGTTGCTTTTTCAGCAGCAACCTGAGCAGCAAACGGAGTGGATTTTTTAGAGCCTCTGAATCCCATTTCACCGGCACTTGCCCATGAAATAGCGTTGCCCTGTGTATCAGTGATGGTTACAATCGTGTTGTTAAAGGTAGACTGAATATGAACGGCACCACGCTCGATGTTTTTGCGTTCTCGGCGTCTACGAATCGGTTTTTTAGTACCTTGCTTTGCCACTTCTCAGTTCCCTCCTTATTTCTTCTTGTTAGCAATAGTCTTTTTCGGACCTTTTCTTGTACGAGCGTTTGTCTTAGTACGCTGGCCTCTTACTGGCAAGCCCTTTCTGTGACGAACGCCACGATAGCATCCGATTTCGGTTAATCTTTTGATGTTAAGAGCTACGCCTCTGCGCAAGTCGCCCTCAACCTCATAGTTTTTGTCAATGTAATCACGCAATTTTGCTAAATCATCTTCTGAGATATCCTTAACTCTGATATCAGGGTTTACACCTGTAGCAGCAAGAATTTCATCAGCAGATTTTTGACCTATACCGTAGATGTAAGTTAATCCTACTTGGATTCTTTTTTCTCTCGGCAGGTCAACGCCGGCTATACGAGCCATAAAGTTGCACCTCCAATAACAGTCTTAACACCTAAAGGGTGTTTTCTGTGTGTAAAAATAGTTATCATAACCACGTTTAAGGTTTCACTATTAGCCCTGACGTTGTTTGTGTTTTGGGTTTTGACAGATAACCATAACGCGTCCTTTACGTTTGATTATTTTACACTTTTCGCAAATGGGCTTAACGGAAGGTCTGACTTTCATTTGAAATACCTCCTTCTCAGCGAAATTACCGCAGGGTAAAAACGCTAAATGACCTTATTTTTAGTTTCACTAAACTTTTAAACTTATTATTTTGAACGCCAAGTTATGCGTCCTTTTGTCAAGTCATACGGCGACATCTCAACCGTCACCTTATCACCCGGAAGTATACGTATAAAGTTCATACGAAGCTTACCGGAAATGTGGGCTAAAATTGTATGTCCGTTTGGCAATTCTACCTTGAACATTGCGTTTGGCAGAGTTTCCTTTACGATGCCTTCTATTTCGATTACATCTTCCTTTGCCAATCAAATTCCCTCCCTACTCGGCGACGGAGTCGTTTGGAACAATATCTTCACCGAAGTTATATTCCCACAACACTCGCCTAACTTTTTTGTCTGTTTTTAAGGCGTTTATGTCCACAATAGCTTTTGTCGGGCTTAAATGCTTTGTGGATTTTTTCTTGGGGCTTTGTAGCTTGCGGCGTCTGCCGTCGGCTATATATGCAAAGCCGTCCTCGATTTTTACCACAACATAAAAGCTCAGTTTATCGTGTCCTGCCTTAGAAAACACTATTGAACCCTGTTTGATAGCACTTATCTTATCAAACTCGGTTTTGTTCAGCTTCATTTTGAACCTCCTAAACCTTGGTTAAGATTTTAGGACCGTTGTCTGTAATGACAATGGTGTGTTCAAAGTGTGCCGAAATGCTGCCCGAAACAGTTTCAACCGTCCAACCGTCCGACAAAACCTTTACGTCCTCGCCTACAAGGTTAATCATAGGCTCAATGGCGAGTGTCATTCCAGCCGCTAATCTGACGCCTCTGCCGGGTTTGCCGAAGTTTGGAACTTCAGGATCCTCATGAAGATTTCTGCCTACGCCGTGCCCAACAAATTTTTTGACTACGCCGTAGCCAAAACTTTCAGCATACTGCTGGCACGCATAACCGATATCTCCGATTCGGTTTCCTACCTTTGCCTGTTCGATAGCTTTATATAAACATTCCTCGGTAACTCTGAGAAGGTTTTTTGCTTCGTCGGATATTTCACCGACAGCAAAGGTATAAGCATTGTCGCCGTTAAAGCCGCCATAAGCCGCTCCCACGTCAACGCTTACAATATCGCCCTCTTTCAGTAATACCTTGCTCGAAGGTATACCGTGAATTACCTGATTGTTTATCGAAATGCATGCGCTTGCGGGAAATCCGCCGTATCCCAAGAAATTCGGCTTAGCTCCGGTAGATAAAATATACTTCCTTATAGCGTCGTCAATTTCCTTTGTGGATACGCCCGGTTTCATATACTCTTGGGCTACCTTTAGGGCATTTGCGGAAATTTTACAAGCGTCACTCATCTTTGAGATTTCTTTAGAAGTTTTAAGCGAAATCATCAATTACGCCTCCAGCGCCTTGATAACAAGTGCCGATGTGTCTTTGACCTCTTCCTGACCTTCTACGATTTGAAGCTTGCCTGCTTTTTCGTAGTAATCCTTAAGCGGTTCGGTCTGAGTGTGATATACACTAAGGCGCTCTTTTACGGTGTCGGGGTGGTCGTCCTTACGGAGAACCGTTTTGCCGCCGCACTTATCACAAACGCCCTCTGCCTTAGACGGCTTATACATTGTGTGATAAGAAGCACCGCAGTCCGAGCAAACACGTCTGCCGGATAACCTCTGCATAATCTTTTCGTCTGCAACCTCTATGTCAATTACCTTGTCAATCTCAATTCCCATAGCGTCGAGCGCTTCAGCCTGAGGCACTGTTCTCGGGAAACCGTCAAGAATAAATCCGTTTTTGCAATCATCTTTAGCTAAACGCTCTTTGATGATTTCAATAACAACCTCGTCAGGTACGAGCTTGCCTTCGTCCATATACGATTTTGCCTTTAAGCCGACTTCTGTGCCGTTTTTCAAAGCTTCTCTTATAATATTGCCTGTTGAAATTGCAGGAATATTTAAGTAATCGCAAATAACCTCAGCCTGTGTACCTTTTCCTGCTCCGGGAGCACCTAATAAAATCAGTTTCATTTTACTTTCCTCCGCTAACTTATTCTAAAAAGCCCTTGTGATGACGCATTGTCATTTGTGATTCGAGTAATCTCATTGTATCGAGCGCAACACCTACGATAATGATTATAGAGGTACCGCCCAAAGATACGTTGATGTCGGTAAACATCGTGAATAAAATCGGGAATATAGCAATAACAGCTAAGAAGAATGCGCCTACGAGTGTAATCTTGTTGATTACCTTAGAAATAAATGTAACTGTCGGTCTGCCCGGTCTGATTCCGGGGATTGCACCGTTGTTGCTCTTGATGTTGTTTGCAATTTCCAAAGGATTATACTGAATTGCAACATAGAAGTAGTTGAATCCGATAATCAATAAGAAATAGAGTATTGCATACACTGCGCCTCTGGTAGAAAACAGACTAAAGAAAGTTTCCTGCCATGAGCCTGCTTTAGGAGTGTAGAAAAGTCTTATTGTCTGCGGAAGAGACAAAAGCGAACTTGCAAAGATGATAGGCATAACGCCGCTCATGCTAACCTTAATAGGAATATAGCTTGACTGGCCGCCGTACATTTTTCTTCCCACAACTCTTTTTGCATATTGAACAGGGATTCTGCGTTCCGCATTTGTCATAATTACTATGAAAACTATCATAGCAATGAAAATTATCAAAATTAACGGAACTAAGAAGTAGTTGAGTCCACCAACCTTGAAGTACTCATATAAGGTCTGAGCTGCCGAAGGTCCACGGCAAATAATACCTGCGAACAAGATGATTGAGATACCGTTTCCGATACCTTTTTCATTTATCTGCTCACCCAGCCACATAACGAGTGCTGCACCGGCGGTTGATGTAATAATAAGTACAATTGCGGCAAACCACATTGCTGCGCCGGAAGTATATCCGCTTGCAATAGCGCCTTGGTTTCTAACGAGGAAATAATATCCTGCGCCCTGAAGCAAGCCTAATGCCACAGTTGTATATCTTGTGATTTTGTTTAATACCTTACGTCCCTCTGCGCCTTCTTTAGAAAGTCTTTCAAGCGCAGGGATAGCTACCGTAAGAAGCTGGATAATAATGCTGCTGTTGATGTACGGGGTGATTGACATAGCAAACAAGGTTGCGTTAGAGAACGCACCACCTGACATCAAGTTTATATATCCAAATGCAGTATCTGATGAAGATAATGCTGTCAAAACGGAAGCGTCAACGTATGGAAGCGGAATAGCGGAACCGATTCTGAAAATTATAAGAATAAATATGGTGTACCATATTTTCTTTTTGATTTCAGGGTTTTTAAATGCATTTCTTATTACATCAAACACACTAAATCACCTCGGTCTTTCCACCTGCTTTTTCAATTTTTTCTACAGCAGATTTTGAGAAAGCAGTAGCCTTAACGGTTAAATTCTTTGTAATCTCGCCGTTACCGAGTACCTTTATTCCGTCTCTTGAATTTTTAACCAAGCCCGAAGCAACAATAGCGTCAACGTCAACTGTTGCACCGTCTTCAAATCTTGTTTCCAAATCGGAAACGTTTATTATAACGTATTGCTTAGCAAAGATGTTGTTGAAACCTCTTTTAGGAATACGTCTTTGTAAAGGCATCTGGCCACCTTCAAATCCCGGTCTTATACTACCGCCGGAACGAGCTTTTTGACCCTTATGACCTTTACCTGCTGTTTTACCATTACCGGAGCCGTGTCCACGACCAATTCTTTTAGCTTCTTTGGTTGCGCCCTCGGCCGGTGATAACTCGTGCAGTTTCATTTATGCGTGCACCTCCTTGTTATCTTTCTGTAACCTCAACCAAGTGAGAAATTTTTACGATTTTTCCTCTTGTTGCTGCGTTATCCGGTTGAGTTGTAACATCGTTTACCCTGCGAAGTCCCAAAGACTCTGCAACAGCAATCTGGTCTTTTCTTTTACCGGCAAGACCCTTTACCAATTTTATATTTAAATCAGCCATCAGTCTTACCTCCTAACGATATATTTCCTTAACGGATTTGCCACGAACTGCAGCTACTTCTTCAGCTGTTCTCAAAGAAGCCAAACCGTTAATTGTAGCTCTTACTACGTTACACGGATTGTTTGAACGTATAGCCTTTGTTCTTATGTCCTTGATACCGCAGATTTCAACAACGGCACGAACCGGACCGCCGGCGATACATCCTGTACCTTCCGGAGCAGGCTTTAATAAAACTCTTCCTGCGCCGAACTTACCGATAACTTCGTGAGGAATTGAAGTGCCTTTTAAGGAAACTCTGATTAAGTTTTTCTTAGCGTCTTCAATACCTTTTCTGATTGCGTCGGGAACTTCGCCCGATTTACCGAGTCCGAAGCCTACTAAGCCGTTTCCGTCGCCTACAACAACCAGCGCTGCGAATTTGAATATACGACCGCCCTTAACCGTTTTAGATACACGGTTAATAGCAACTACTCTTTCCTCCAGCTCTAATGCTGATGCGTCAATTTTCGCCATACTAATAACCTCCTCCTAAAACTTTAAGCCACTCTCACGAGCGCCGTCTGCTAATTCTTGTACTCTGCCGTGATAAAGATATCCGCCACGGTCAAAAACAACCTCTTCGATACCCTTATCCAAAGCTCGTTTACCCACTGTCAAACCAACTTGTCTTGCAGCTTCCTTGTTACCGCCGTTACCTGTAAAATCTTTATCCATTGTAGAAGCGGAAACTAAAGTTACGCCTGCAACATCATCAATAATTTGTGCATAAATGTGCTTACTGGAACGGAATACATTAAGACGAGGACAGCTGGCTGTGCCTGTGATTTTTGCACGAACTCTACGGTGTCTTTTTAATCTTGCTTTGTTTTTATCAAGCTTTTTCACCATGTTTGCGTCTCTCCTTTAACTTTATTTACCCTTACCGGCTTTACCTTCCTTACGCTGTACATACTCGCCAACGTAACGAATACCTTTGCCTTTGTACGGTTCAGGCGGACGTTTTTCTCTGACTTTAGCAGCGAACTGTCCAACCAGTTGTTTGTCCGGACCAGAAATAACAATTTTGTTTGGTGCGGGAACATCTATCTTGATACCCTCAATCTCAGGCATAATAACCTGATGTGAATAACCTAAGTTCATAACAAGGTCTTTACCTTGTTTCTGGCATCTGTAACCTACACCCTGAATTTCCAATTCCTTTGAGAACCCTTCGGATACACCGATAACCATATTGTTTATAAGAGTTCTGGTTAAGCCGTGTAACGCTCTGTGTTCTTTAATATCGCTCGGACGGGTAACGTTAATAACTGCTCCGTCCAAAGTTGCTGTGATATCCTTGTGAATATCTCTTTCCAAAGTTCCCTTAGGACCTTTTACGGTTATGTGCTGACCGTCGATTTTAACGTCAACACCGGAGGGAACATCTATTGGTTTTCTACCTATTCTTGACATTCTTTCCCCTCCTTATTACCAAACGAACGCTAAAACTTCGCCGCCTACGTTTTCCTGTCTTGCTTTTCTATCGGTCATAACGCCTTTAGAAGTAGAAACGATAGCTATACCTAAGCCCTTCATAACCTTAGGCATATCCTCGCAGCTTGCATAGATACGAAGACCCGGCTTTGAAACTCTGCGTAAGCCTGTGATAACCTGTGATTTGTTTTCGCCGTATTTTAATGTAATACGGATAATTCCTTGTTTTCCGTCGTCAATAACCTGAAAACTTTTGATATAGCCCTCGTCAACCAAGATTTGAGCCATGGATTTTTTCATATTTGACGCAGGAATGTCTACTGTTTCGTGTTTAGCAGAATTAGCGTTTCTAATTCTGGTTAAGAAATCAGCGATAGTATCAGTAACTTGCATACCGTAAACCTCCTTGCTCGTGCTTATACCATTAACATACCCTTGTGTTTATTTTTGGTATGTGCAGCTTTTGCTGCAAAAAATATGGGGCAGTTTCCGATCTTATTCGGACTTACCAGCTGGCTTTTTTCACGCCCGGAATTTGACCCTTGTAAGCCAATTCTCTAAAGCAAATACGACAAATACCGTATTTTCTGAGATATGCGTGTGGTCTGCCACAAATTTTACATCTGTTGTAGGCACGGGTGGAAAATTTAGGTGTTCTTTGCTGTTTAGCAATCATTGACTTTTTAGCCATTTTTTATTTCCTCCTCCTACTTAGCAAACGGAGCGCCCATAAGACTTAATAACTCTCGAGCTTCTTCGTCTGTTTTTGCGGTTGTAATAAAGCTTATGTCCATACCACGAATCTTGTCGATTTTATCGTATTCTATTTCCGGGAAAATAAGCTGCTCTCTAAGACCGATAGAGTAGTTACCTCTGCCGTCGAAGGAGTTTGCGTTAATTCCTCTGAAATCACGAACTCTCGGAAGAGCTACGTTGAAAAATCTGTCCATAAACTCATACATCATTTCGCTGCGAAGTGTTACCTTTGCACCGATTGGCATACCTTCACGAAGTTTGAAGTTAGCAACTGATTTTTTAGCTCTACAAATAATAGGCTTTTGACCTGTGATTTTTTCAAGGTCACCAACAATTGCATCCATCATTTTTGAGTTACTTGCTGCTTCACCGCAAGCAACGTTAACGACGATTTTATCAAGCTTCGGAATCTGCATGACACTTTTGTAGCCAAACTTTTTCATTAAAGCCGGAGCTACTTCATCTTTGTAGTAGTCTTTTAATCTTGCCATACTGTTTGTTCTCCTTATTTGAATCTTTCGCCGCAATCAGCGTGCTTACAAACTCGTAATTTTTTACCGTCCTTTAAAACGTGGCCTACTCTTGTAGCCTTGCCGCATTTAGGACAAATCGGCATAACCTTTGACGCATATAAAGCACCTTCTGCTTTAACTATGCCGCCCTGTTCGCCCATTCTTTTAGGCTTAACATGCTTTGTAACCATGTTTATGCCTTCTACGATTACTTTACCTTCTTTAGGGCTTACCTGTAAAACCTTACCTGTCTTGCCCTTATCCTTACCGGAGATAACCATTACTTTATCGCCGGTTTTAACGTGCATCTTGTTGTTCATCTACAGCACCTCCCATTAAAGCACTTCCGGTGCAAGAGATAAAATCTTCATATAATCTTTATCACGAAGTTCTCTTGCAACAGGGCCAAAAATACGAGTGCCTCTTGGGTTTTTATCTTCTCTTATAATAACAGCAGCGTTATCGTCGAATCTGATGTAAGAACCATCTTCACGACGTAAACCTTTTGCTGAACGAACGATTACTGCTTTAACAACATCGCCTTTTTTAACAACGCCGCCCGGTGCTACTTTTTTAACCGAAGCAACGACAACGTCGCCTATGTTAGCGTACCTTCTGCGTGAACCGCCTAACACACGGATACACATAAGTTCCTTTGCTCCTGTGTTATCGGCTACCTTAAGGTATGTTTGCATCTGTATCACAGTGCGTTCCTCCTTTCGGCATTACAAACAAAACTAAAATATTATTTGGCTTTTTCGATTATTTCAACCAGTCTCCATCTCTTATCCTTAGATAACGGACGAGTTTCCATAATCTGCACACGGTCGCCAATACCGCATTGATTTAACTCATCGTGCGCTTTAAGTCTGATTGTACGTTTTACAATTTTTTTGTAAAGAGGGTGTCTTACGTTATCAGCAATAGATACAACGATTGTTTTATCCATCTTGTCGCTAACAACTACTCCAACCCTAGTTTTTCTAAGGTTTCTTTCGCTCATAACTCAAATTCTCCCTTCTTACTGTGCTTTTAATTCGTTCTCACGGATAACTGTCTTAATGCGAGCAATATCTTTTTTAACCGCTTTTATACGCATCGGGTTATCCAATTGATTGATAGCAAGCTGGAATCTGAGATTAAATAATTCTTTCTTAAGCTCATCGAGTTTTTGTTCTAATTCAACCAAATTAGCTTCTCTTAAATCTTTTAAATATCCTGTTGATTTCATTATTGCTCACCACCAGTCTCTTCCTTAGTTACAAACCTACACTTGATAGGCAGTTTGTGCATAGCAAGACGCATAGCTTCTCTTGCTACTTCCTCGCTTACGCCGGCAATTTCAAATAATACTCTGCCCGGTTTAACAACCGCAACCCAGTATTCCGGCGAACCTTTACCTTTACCCATACGGGTTTCGGCAGGTTGCTCTGTAACCGGTTTGTCCGGGAATATTTTGATCCAAACCTGACCGCCACGCTTGATGTAACGTGTCATAGCGATACGGGCTGCCTCGATTTGATTAGAAGTAATCCAAGCAGGTTCTAATGCCTGGATACCAAAGTCGCCGTGGCTTACAAAGTTACCTCTGGTAGCTTTACCTTTCATTCTGCCTCTTTGTTGACGGCGGTATTTTACACGCTTTGGCAATAACATTATTTACTTCCTCCTTCCTTACGAGGTCTTCTGCGGTTCGGTCTTTGTGCAGGAGCTTCGATTTTAGGAGCTTCACCCTTTAAAACCTCACCCTTGTAAATCCAAACCTTAACACCTAACTTACCGTAGGTTGTATCTGCTTCAGCAAAACCATAGTCTATGTCAGCTCTGATTGTTTGAAGCGGAATTGTACCCTCGTGATAATCTTCGGCTCTTGCGATTTCTGCACCGCCTAAACGACCTGAAACACGAGTTTTGATTCCCTTAGCGCCCAATCTCATTGTACGTCCGATAGACTGCTTCATAGCACGTCTGAAGGATACACGTCTTTCGAGCTGAGCTGCGATGTTTTCAGCAACAAGTTGTGCTGATAAATCGGGTTGTTTTACTTCAACAATGTTTACGATTACCGGCTTTTTAACCATAGCCTCTAATTGCTTGCGGAGCTTTTCGATTTCTGCACCGCCCTTACCAATTACAATGCCCGGTTTAGCACAGTGAATGTGGATTCTAACCTTAACGGCGTCACGCTCGATTTCGATACGGGGAACGCCTGCTGCATACAAGTTCTTTTTCAAGAACTTACGAACTTTATAGTCCTCAACTAAGGTATCGCCGAAATCGCTATCTTTCGCAAACCAGCGGGAATCCCAATCTTTAATTATTCCCACTCTAAAGCCATGTGGGTTAACTTTTTGTCCCATAGTTTACCTCCTCTTTCAGCTTATTCCTTTTCCTTAACAACGATTGTTATGTGAGATGTTCTTTTCAGAACACGATATGCACGGCCCTGTGCTCTTGGTCTGATTCTCTTAAGAATAGGACCCGGACAAACAAAACACTCGGATACATAAAGATTATCTTTATCCAAATTTTGATTGTTTTCTGCGTTAGCAACGGCCGATTTAAGAAGTTTTTGTAAAGGCTCGCTTGCAGCCTTTGGTGTTTGTTTTAAGATAGCCATCGCAAGTTTAGTGTCTTTGCCTCTTATTAAATCCAAAACTATTTGAACCTTACGAGGTGCGATACGAGCATATCTTAAATGTGCTTTTGCTTCCATTTAAAATCCTCCTTCCGGCCTACTTCTTACCATTGTTAGTTGTCTTTGAGCCTGCATGGCCTTTATAAGTTCTGGTTGGTGCAAACTCACCGAGCTTGTGACCTACCATATCCTCTGTAACATATACCGGAACGTGTTTACGTCCGTCATGTACTGCAAATGTATGACCTACGAAATCAGGGAAGATTGTTGAGCTGCGGCTCCAAGTCTTCAACACTTTTTTCTCGCCTGCCTCATTCATCTGCATAACTCTCTTTAACAGGACCGGTTGAACATAAGGTCCTTTCTTTACGCTTCTACCCATTATTCATCTGCCTCCTTTCACTACTTATCATTTCTGCGTTTTACGATAAATTTATCGGAGCGATGATGCTTTGCACGGGTTTTGTAGCCCAAAGCAGGTTTACCCCAAGGGGTAACAGGTCCCGGACGGCCGATTGGTGATTTACCTTCACCACCGCCGTGAGGGTGGTCGCACGGGTTCATTACAGAACCACGAACTGTAGGTCTCCAGCCCATGTGACGTTTTCTACCGGCTTTACCGATATTAACGTTTTCGTGGTCTACGTTACCTACCTGACCGATTGTTGCAATACAACCTACAGGAATATTTCTAAGTTCTCCTGACGGAAGTCTTACGAGTGCGTATTCGCCCTCTCTTGCCATAAGCTGAGCCATATTACCTGCGGCACGAACGAGCTGTGCGCCCTTACCGGGGTAAAGCTCAATGTTGTGAATAAATGTACCTACCGGGATATTGGCAAGCGGTAAAGCGTTGCCCGGTTTAATATCAGCGTCAGAGCCTGAGCGAATCTTGTCGCCAACCTTTAAGCCCTGAGGTGCAATTATATATCTCTTTTCACCGTCTTCATATTGAACCAAAGCAATATGAGCCGAACGGTTTGGATCGTACTCTAATGTTAATACATTAGCATCCATACCTATCTTGTTTCTCTTGAAATCAATGATACGGTATTTTGTTCTGTTTCCGCCGCCACGATGACGAACGGTAATTCTACCATAACTGTTGCGTCCTGAATTCTTCTTTAATTTTTCCAAAAGACTTCTTTCGGGAGCAACCTTTGACAACCCGCTGTAATCAGTAACTGTCATTTGACGTCTTGACGGGGTAGTCGGTTTGTATGACTTAATTGCCATAGCATTTCACTCTCCTTGTTCGGTTTAGCGAAGAAACTCGACTTAAACTTTAAACGGTTTCTTCATACATCACCTATAGCCTGACTGACAGGCTTTAGGCAAACAGCCTACATCATACCTTCAAAAAATTCTATTGTCTTTGAATCTTCCGTTAAGGTTACGATTGCCTTTTTCCAGTTAGGCTTGTAGCCTTCATTTCTACCCATTCTCTTAAATCTGCCTCTGACGTTTATTGTGTTAACCTTTTTAACCTTTACGCCTGAGAATGCTTCTTCAACAGCTTTTGCTATTTCGATTTTGTTTGCAGATTTACAAACCTTAAAGGTGTATTTTTTGAGCTCCATATCCTTCATGGAGTTTTCGGTGATGATAGGCTTAATGATTATATCCTGAGCTGTTTTCATCATTATGCGTACACCTCCTCGATTTTCTTAACTGCGTCAACAGTTAAAACTAAAGCGTCGTGGTTTAATATATCGTATACGTTGAGCGTGTTTACAACAGAAGTCTTAACACCCGGAATGTTGCCGGCGCTCTTTACAACCTTGTTGTCAACTTCGCCTGTTACGATAAGCGCTTTTTTGTTTGCTTCCAATGCATTTAACATATTAACTATTGTCTTGGTTTTGTAGCTATCGAGCTTAATATCCTCAACAACAATCATTTCTTTATCGGCAAACTTAGAAGACAAAGCGGATTTTAATGCTAATCTCTTAACCTTTTTATTTAAGGAGTAGCTGTAATCACGAGGTTTAGGACCTAAAGCCACACCACCGTGACGCCATTGAGGAGCACGAATAGAACCCTGTCTTGCGTGACCTGTTCCTTTTTGTCTCCAAGGCTTGCGTCCGCCGCCTCTAACCTCTGTACGAGTCAGAGTTGACTGAGTGCCTTGACGTTGATTTGCAAGATAGTTTACAACTACTGCATGCATAACAACTTCATTTGGTTCGATAGCGAAGATGTTTTCATTGACATTCATCTGTCTTGTTTTATTGCCTTCCATATCGAATACCTGAACTCTTTTTGGCATATCGCTTCCTCCTTCCGTTAAGCTTTCTTGACACTGTTGATTACTGTAACGATTCCGTTTTTAGGACCCGGAACAGCACCCTTAAGTGCAATAAGATTGTTTTCTGCATCAACTTTTACAACTTCTAAATTCTGAATTGTAACTGTTTCAACACCCATGTGACCCGGCATTTTCTTGCCCTTAAAGATTCTCGACGGAGTTGAACAAGCTCCCATTGAACCGGCGTGTCTGCCTACAGGACCTGTACCGTGAGTTTCTTTTAATCTTGCGTTGTTGTAACGCTTGATTGTACCGGCGTAGCCTTTACCCTTACTTGTACCGGTAACATCTACGATGTCGCCTGCGGTGAAGGTGTCTGCCTTGATAATATCGCCAACATTTAATGTTGAGCAATCGTCGAACTTAAATTCCTTTAATGTTCTTTTCGGTGCAACGTCGCCTTTTGCGAAGTGACCCTGTTGCGGTTTGTTAACCTTCTGCGGTTTTAAATCGCCGAAGCCGAACTGTAAAGCTTCATAGCCGTCGTTTTCGATAGTTTTCTTTTGAACTACTACGCAAGGACCTGCTTCAATTACAGTTACCGGAATAACTTTTCCGCTTTCGTCGAAAATCTGTGTCATACCGATTTTCTTTCCAATAATAGCGTTTCTCATTTTCGCTTTTCGTCAGTACTAAACTGACTTTTCCTCCTTTTTAGGTTATTGGTTGACTTTATTTAAAAGCCAACATGACCACCCGTCGTGCTAAATAATGAAATCTTAAATGGTAGATTATAATTTGATTTCAATATCTACGCCGGCAGGAAGCTCAAGACCTGTTAATGCTTCAACTGTCTTTTCAGACGGTCTTAATACATCTATAAGTCTTTTGTGAGTTCTCATCTCAAACTGCTCTCTGCTGTCTTTGTACTTGTGAACAGCACGCAAGATTGTTACGACTTCCTTTTGAGTAGGCAGTGGAATAGGACCTGAAACTCTTGCATTGGTTCTCTTAGCTGTTTCAACTATTTTCTTTGCAGCTGCGTCAACCAACGTGTGATCGTAACCCTTTAGTTTGATTCTGATTTTTTCTTTGACTGCCACTGTCATCGCCTCCTAAAGCATTTATTTGGGGGTTAGACAAATTCTGAACACGCCTCCGTGTGTTTCATCTTATTACAATAAGAAAACCGAAAAAACACAAAGTTTTTCCGGAACGCAGACCTTTTTTATAATGCTTTCGGCAATCACATCTGCAAGACATACTTCTTGCAGGGATATTGCACATCACAAAAATGTTCAAAATTGGTCGCCCGGTTTGAAATCGGACATACTCCACGAAAAAACCTGCACAAGTGCAGCAACCTTTCGCTTCAACGCATATCTGTCGCAGTCACGCAATAATTATTATATCTTATATCCTTATTATTGGCAACTGTTTTAAATGTAAATCTTTTTAAGTGGTAAAGAAAGATTATTGTGCATTTTGCTGGGAAATGAAGGGGTTGCAAAGAAATATCGGTAAAATAAAAAGCGATGAATAAATGTACATAATCATAACATCAAGTAGCCGTAAGATTGTCAAACTTTGTTAATAACGCAAGAGCCCTATTTAATGTCCTTACATTTACACATTTTTAGTAAGCATTACAACGACTTTTAACTATTGAATAAATAATGATTGTATGTTATTGTATAGATGCCCCCTTAAGCATAATAATTTACTATCATATTCTTAACTTAAACTCTATTGCTTTAAGGGATATAATAACATCCTATATATTTTATGGATTATAAGGAGACTTAAAATGGGACTATTTAAAAAAGAAAACTGTATATTATGCGGAGAAGAAATCAAAACTGCTGGAGCCAAACTGTCAAATAACAGGAAATTATGCAAAGATTGCGTTAGAGGACTTAACCTAACCACAGGATTTAATATTAACAATGTAAATAACTCTACTGTTGAACAGTTAAGAGAAAGAATAGAGTTTGTAAAAAATGATTTGGCTGAAAATTCTAAAAGGATAAGTTCATTCCATCCAACAATGCAGATAGGCGGCTATATTTGGTTTGACGATACAAACAAATGGTTTGCTATTCCACAAGGAACTATTACATCAAGTATTGATAAGTCTTATGTGTTTTTATATAACAACATTGTTGATTTCGAATTGTTAGAAGATGGCGCTTCTGTTTCAAAAGGCGGCTTAGGCAGAGCTGTTGTCGGTGGGGCTCTGTTTGGCGGTGTTGGAGCAATAGTCGGTGCTACTACAGGAAAAAAGAGTAACTCTGTATGTACAAACCTACAAATAAAAGTTACAACCAATAGTAGCGATCGACCTTTGTTTTATATTACTCTGATAAATAATACATCTGGCATCAAGAAAAACGGTTTTATATATCAAACGGCATTTGGGAATGCACAACAAATTTTATCTAAATTCCAAACTATCATAAGTGAACTTTCAAAAGAACAACCTATTGTCTCTAATAATTCAGCCGCAGATGAAATAAAAAAATACAAAGAATTACTTGATATTGGAGCAATAACGAAAGAAGAATTTGATGCTAAGAAAAAAGAATTATTAAATTTATAAAACAAAATATAAATCGTTTAAATTCCCCCTATTCATTTCTGAACAGGGGGATAAACTTTTCTAATCTATTTAATAATAGAGTACATTTTGAACATAGGAGTGATAATCGAAATAACAACCGTACCGACAACCACCGCCATAATAACGATAATTGCAGGCTCCAAAAAACTCATAGCAACCTTTATGTTGTCCTCGGTTTGTTCCTCGTACATATCCGCCATTTTGTAAAGCGTATCTGCGAGCGAACCGGATTCCTCGCCGACACGAAGCATTGAAATAAACAGCGAGTCGAACACAGGGTACTTTGAAATGGATTCACTTATCGGAATACCGAGCTTAATTTCTCTTGCGACCTCGCCTAAAATATGCTGTATGTAGGCATTTTTAATAACGCCTCTGGCAATTTCAAGCGACTGTACTACGTCTACGCCTGCGTCGATAAGTGAAGCTAAAATACGGCAAAAACGTGATACATAAGATTTTGCAAGCATTTTACCAAACAGCGGTATCTTTAACATAAGCTCATCTTTTTTAAGACGAAAAGCGTGGTTTTTGTTGTTTAAGAATATATAACCTGCTATGATACCTACTATTATGAGGAGAAGCAACCACCAGAAGCTTCTCATAAAGGCGGACACCGCCATAAGCGCTTTTGTTATTGCGGGAAGCTCTGCGTCAAACTGCTCAAAAATTCCGGTAAACGCAGGAAGTACAACAACGTTCATAATGATTACAAGTCCGATTGTCAAAACAAGCAGTATGCACGGATAGATCATAGCGCCTCTTATTTGCGAGGTAAGCTTAATTTCCTTTTCCAGCAAGGCCGCCGCCTGCTCAAAAGCAGTATCAAGACGACCGTTTAATTCACCGGACGAGATAATATTTGTTACGATAGCCGGAAAAGCCTTAAACTTTTGCATTGATTCGGCAACGCTTATGCCGTTATATAGGTCGCTGTGCATTTCGGTGATTATGCGCTTAAACTTCTTATCCTTTTCGGAATCCTTCATAACCTCCATACAAAGCGAAAGTGAAACACCGCTTCTGAGCATTATTGCCATCTGGTGCAAAAATGCAAACACGGTTTTCTTTTTTACTTTTACATCGTAAATTTCCTTTTGGAACAGATCCTTTTCCCAAAAAGGAACATCTTTAGGCTTACCGTCAGTGCCAAGCTCAATAATTGCTATCGGTGTTAACAACTGTGCCTTTAACGAGTCCAGTGCCATCTTTTTGTTCTCGGCATTGAGCTGACCCGTTTCCTTTTTACCTTTTTCGTTAATGGCCTCATAACTATAAAGCATTTGGCTTCACTCTCCTAAATTTTATATATCGGATTATTTTTGTAGGTCATACTCTCCTGCGAGAATTCACTTGCAACCTCAGGCGTAATTACATTGGCTTTTAAAAGCTCTGCAATATACTTGTCGAGTAAAATCATACCCTCTTTACCGCTGGTTTCAATAATCTGATTTATATTAGCTACCTTGCCCTCTCTTATGAGGTTTCCGATAGCGTTGTTTACAAACATCATTTCAAATGCGCCTATACGTCCTACGCCGCTTTTAAGCGGTAAGAGCCTTTGAGAAATAACCGAACGCAGTACCATTGAAAGCTGTATTCTTATCTGCTGTTGCTGTTCTTTCGGGAAGGCGTCTACCAAACGGTTTATTGTTTTTGCCGCACCGATGGTATGCAGTGTAGAAAGCACAAGGTGTCCTGTTTCAGCCGCTGTAAGCGCAATCGAGATAGACTCTAAGTCTCTCATCTCACCCACGAGGATAATGTCAGGGTCCTCTCTGAGCGCAGATCTGAGTGCGTTTGCGTAAGAAAAGCTGTGCTGGCCTACCTCACGCTGTACTATAACGCTGTTTTTCGGCGTGTGTACATATTCGATAGGGTCTTCGATTGTAATTATATGAAGCTCCTTGTTTTTATTAAACTCATTTATTATAGCCGCAAGGGTTGTGGACTTACCGCTTCCCGTAGGGCCTGTTACCAAAACCAAGCCTTCCTTCATTTGAAGGATATTTCCGATAGACTGCGGAAGATTAAGCGTTGTGATTTCGGGGATTTCGTCCTTTACAATTCTCATTGCAACCGACGTACCGCAGGTTTGTTTAAAAATATTAACCCTAAAGCGTGCAAGCCCTGCCACTTCGGCAGAACAGTCAACGTCAAGCTTATCTAAATATTTCTTATAGATATTTTCTCCGATATAGCTTATGATAAATTCCTTAACCATATCGTCGGTAACGGCTTGCTCGCCCACAAATCTTATTTTACCGTCTATACGGACAGCGGGCTTATTGCCTGTAGATATATGTATATCCGACGCATTGTTTTCAACAGCTGATTTTATAATCTCGTAAAAGTCCATAGCTTTGTACCTTTCTTAGTGTGTCTTTATATTATTCGCTCTCTGCCGAGCAGGTTCTCAACATTTCTTCGGTTGTGGTGTCGCCGTTTAACACAATTTGCTTGCAGTTTTCGCTAAGAGTTGTCATTCCCTCTGAAATAGCAATTTCCTTTATCTCGGCGGTGCTTTTGCCTGCGTGAATTGCAGTTTTAATGGCAGGTGTTACATGCATAACCTCGTGTATTGTGGTTCTGCCCTTATAACCTGTATTTTTACAATGCTCACAGCCCTCGCCCTTATAAAGCGTAAGCGGCTCGTCGGAGGATATGCCCAAAATCTTTTTATCCTCTAAGGTTGCCTCATAAGCTTTTTTACACTCGGGGCAAATCTTTCTTACAAGTCTTTGTGAGATAACGCCTGCAACCGCCGACGAAACCATATAAGGTGCAACGCCCATATCAACAAGACGCACTATTGCGCTCGGTGAGTCGTAGGTATGAAGCGTACTGAATACCAAGTGACCTGTTATCGCAACGCTGGCGGCGATAGACGCCGTTTCCTCGTCACGAATCTCGCCGACCATTACTATGTCGGGGTCCTGACGCAAGATAGACCTAAGCGCCAGCGCAAAGGTAAGACCTCTGTTTTCGCCGGTAACCTCTACCTGCGATACACCCGGAATAATCATTTCGACGGGGTTTTCAACCGTGATTATATTTATATCGTCACGGTTAAGCTCCTTGATAGCGGTATAAAGGGTTGTTGACTTACCGCTTCCCGTAGGTCCTGTAAGCAGGATAATACCGTGAGATAACTGCAAAAAGTTATTAAAATGCTCTAAGTTTTCGGGAGTAAAGCCTATTTCCTCTTTTTTCATATCAAAGTTTAAGGCTGTGGTAATTCTCATTACCACCTTTTCGCCGAAGATAGTAGGCAAAACCGAAATACGAAGGTCGATAGTCGTGCCGTTAAAGCGATAGTTAAGACGTCCGTCCTGCGGAAGCCTTTTTTCTGCGATATTCATACCGCCGATAAACTTAATTCTCGATACGACTGCCGAGAGTGCCGAAATCTCGGCTCTCATATATACATTTAACCTGCCGTCGATACGGAAGCGTATAATCATTCTCTTTTTCTGCGGTTCAATATGTATATCGCTCGCCTCAAGCAAGACCGCCTGCTCAATCATGGTGTTTACCATTTTTATTACAGGCTGATCGTCGTCGTCTCCCTCGATTACCTCAAGCTCTTCGTCGTCCTCAGGCTCTTCCTCTTCCTGATACTCTTTTTCTCTGTTTAATTCTTCCGCAGCTTCATACGCCTTTTTAGCGGCATAAAGCTCTTTTGCTCTTGCGTCGATTTTACTCTTTTCGCAAAGCACGGCGTTTATCTTCATTTTGGTGAAGATTTGCAAGTCGTTTATAAGCGCATAGTCAAGCGGATCGTTTATGGCAAGAGTCATAACGTGATTTTCAACCTTTATCGGCAACGCATGCTTATCCATTACGGTATTTTCGTTTAGTATCATTGCCATTTCCTGCGGTATATCGCATTCGTCTAAATCCACATACTCGATATTAAGCTGTTTTGCAAGCGCTAACATAAGGTCGTGCTCGGTTATATACTCACACTCTATAAGTATTTCACCGATACGCTTGCTTGAAGTTTTCTGAATGTCGAGCGCTTTTTTAAGTTCATCTCTTGTCAGAACTCCCGCCTGAATTAAGAGCTCACCTATTCTCATTCGTGAAAATCTCATATACTATCCCTCTTGCCGAGCCGAAGCCCAAAATTTATAAAGGTTTATCTGCCCATAAGCAGTGATAAATACCAGTCTACGCCCATAACTATATAGCTTCTGAAGGAAATATACACAATGGTGGCTATACAGATATACGGTCCGAACGGTTTATATTCGCCACGCTTAAGCTTACCCATAAGCATAAGTGCGACAAAGTGAATTGTTGCAATCAAAACCGAAATAATCAGTATTATGATTATCCCTTCGGTGCCTGAAAAAAGCCCTAAAGCCGTAAGAAGCTTAATGTCGCCAAAACCGAAGGCGTTTTTCTTAGTTATAAGCGAGCCTATCGCTCCTATTATAAAGAATACTCCGAACCCTATAAGCGCTCCCCACAAAACCGAGAGCCAGTTAGAGTGAAACAGCTTTAACCCCAAAGGCAAATCGAGGATTATAACCATTATGGCAAGTACCGCTATAGCCACTACAAACTGGTCGGGTATAATGGTGTATTTAAGGTCGGAAATATAAGTCATCACAAGAAAATATACTATAAGTCCGACGCAAGCAATCAAAACAGCGCCCTTTATACCGTACTGAAGATACTGCATAAAGCTGAAAAACGAGCTTAACGCAAAGGTTGTGAATATAACGGGCAGTGCCCTTTTTGATATTCTGTCTTCGCCCGAGTTACCTGTAAACTCCTCGTCATAGTCGCTGAGCCACGACTCAGGCACACGCTCAAAAAGCGCCTTTGTCAAAAAGGTAAAAAGCCCTGCTAAGATAAGCGCCGCAGCGGCGCACAATATGTATTTTAGCATATCTTATTCCTCATCATCAGCGGCGGCCTCTGCAGCAGCTCTTGCTGCAGCAATTTTTGAAGCCGATTCCTCTTCGCTTGCATAGAAATAATATGTGTAATTAAGCGTATATACGTCTTGATCGGAATTTCTCGAACGTGTGAGGCTGTTTACATAAAACGCAGAGCCTGACGAAGCATCTTCAAAAAGGTGAGTGAAATAAAGTGCCTGCTTGTCGTTTTGAGTTATTGACAAGGACGAAGCGCTAACCTCGCTTACTTCACCCGTTTCGGTATTTACCGTAGCAAGCGGCTTGTCGTTTTCCTTAACTAACCATTCGCCGTCAACATTTTTCGCCTGAGCTACCGTAAAGGTCTGGGATATAACCGAGCTGCAAAGACATCTGCCCTCAGAGCTTACCCTGTTTGTATACCAAACTACGTCGCCTACGCTTGCAGAGCCTGCGATTACGCCCGCTTTGCTTTCAGCGTCAAACAAAAAGTCTGCGATATTAACTGCGTTAAAGTCGCTTAATTTACCCTTTAAGTCCTCTATAGTTTGCTGTTGTGCGTCTATCTGTGCCTGCAATACGTCCTCGTTGCCGATATTTGCGGCTAAAACCCCGTATTCATCTTTATATTCCTGTCTTGTTTGCTTTAAGTCTGTAATTTTTTCGCCAAGCCTTGTAAAAGCTGTCATATAGTATATTGCAAGTATAAGCAGTAAAACAAGCGCCCAGCCTACACCCATAAGTAATGTTTTATTTTTCATCTTGACTTACCTCCTTTAAATGCACCGTCGGTTTAATTGTATGTGGTGAATTCGCTGTCTACTACCATTACGGATATATTATAGGTGGAAACGCCTGTCTCGGAGTTTATAGAGTAATTATATGCCTGACTGCACTCTAATACTCCCGTGTTGTTTATAGCGTTTCTTATAGCTATATAATCCGTATGTGCTCCGTTTGCAAGCTCAAAGCTGACAGTAAATTTACCGGAGGTGTTGTCGTATGTATATGTTTTTATTGTAGCGGTCGGACTCTTTTCAAAAATATCGAGTAACAGCTCGCAATAAAGTCTTGCGTAGGTTTTGTTATAAGGCAAAACGTCTATATCCGACTGCAAGGTGTTTATCTGCTCCCTATTTGCTTCCTGTGTATCCAAAAGTGCTCTTATCTGCTGGATTTGAGGCTGTTCGAGGGCAGCTTGTGCGCTTTTTGTTTGAATGCCGTTTACCATATAAATTATCGGCTGTATAAGCATAATTAAGATAACTACTGCTAAGCTTGCCGCAACGATACCGATCATCTTTTTCTTTTCAAGCTGTTTGGACATAAACTCGTTGCAGAAGTTTACCGAAGTTTTTATTACGCCGTATAAGGTTAGCCCGTCAATCCATTCGCCGCTTGCTTCCTGATTGATATTTATACGGCTTCTTACGTTAGGCGCCAAAACTTCTATGGCATTGGTTTCAACCGCATATATATCCTGAATATAACGGTCAAGACAGTTTATGCCGGAGTATTTACCGCTGATTACAACCTTTGAAATTTCAAGTCTTTCTGCGGCAGCGATAAAGTGTATTGAACGGAAAATATCTTCTATCTTAGTGTTAAATTCGGTTATAAGCTGACGCTCGAGCTTGCTTATGCTGTTAGCGGCTCTCTTGTCAAGCATATTTGCAAACATACCGATATTTAAAAGATATTCCTCTGCTTTTTTCTTATCTATGTCGATAAAATCGGCTACCATATTTACCATAGCGCCAAACGGGCTGTCGAACACATTTGCATAAAGCATTGTACCCTTATAAAAAACGCCTACTCTTACATGGCTGTCGTTAAAGTTAAGGGTGGTATAACACTTGTTATCAAGGGTGCTTGCGTACTTGGAGTTATTTAAAAACTCTCTTGTCGCATAACAATATCCGTTCATAAGCGGAACTATTTTTGTAAGGTTAAAGCCCGCAAGCTCAAATTCCTTTTTAAGCTCACGGATATTATATTTTGAAAAGGCGTATAACGCCGATTTGCATTCGCCCTTTATGTTGGTGCCGTTACCGTAACTGAATACCTCTATCTGATAGTCGCTTTCAGCATCGTTTATTACTGCGCCTGCTTCAATATTAGCTATCATTTTGATGTTTTTGAGATTAGCCTTTTTATGTGAGAATTCCTTTTCTATGTAAAGACTGTCTTTTAAAATAATGACAATCTGCTTGTTTGCCAGTAAAATATCCTGACCTAAGCATTGCTTAAAAAATGTTACGAACAAAGGAATGTCGTCAAACACCGTCATCATCGTCATATTTTCGGGATATGAGTAAAATGCGCTTTTGGGTGCGGACAAAGCATTATCCTTTAGTAAAAACGGAGTAATTGCAATTCCGCTTTGATTTATTTCTACTGCTAATGTATAATTTGCTGCCAAAATTAAGACCGCCTTTCAAAAAATGTTCACACATATATCAATATACAATAATTTAGTATAAATGTACATAGTTTTTGTAATTTTATTTTAATTTCTTTGTAAAAAGAACATATTACCTATTTTTAAGGTGTTGATTTGTTAGAAAATAACTAATTTTTAAATTGAAATACTGTCTTTTAGGCTTCTTTGTGCTCCAATCGAAGTGCTACAGGATTCTTCGTCGCTTCGCTCCTCAGAATGACAAAGGGGGAGAGGCTCCTCTTAAATGACAAAAGGGGTGGGCATTCCTACTTCCTGTTATTTTCGTTTTCCTCGTCTTGTTATTCTGTCGCCATTATTTCCCATCACTGTCATTCTGAGCGCAGCGAAGAATCTTTTTAGGCTCCTTTGTGTAAAGGGAGCTGTCAGCGGGGGCTGACTGAGGGATCGTTTTTTGACTTTTTTGCTTAACTTTTTAATTCGTTGGCAAGGTTAAGTTTACAATCCCTCCGAGTTTGCCTGTCGGCAAACCCACCTCCCTTTGCACAAGGGAGGCAATTTGTGCACTAACCTAAGTTTTAAGGATATTCTTAGCTGTCGCTAAGAATAAAGGGTGTGGCACAAGGGCGGCAATTTGCACCCTAACCTAAGCTTATTTTATGCTAACATCTATTTTGGGGCGTAAAAAAACCCCAAGATTATTACCTTGAGGGATTTTTATGGTGACCCGTACGAGAATCGAACTCGTGATACCGCCGTGAAAGGGCGGTGTCTTAACCGCTTGACCAACGGGCCTAAAATATGGTAGCGGTAGTCGGATTTGAACCAACGACACCGCGGGTATGAACCGCGTGCTCTAGCCAACTGAGCTATACCGCCATATATTTCAGCTGCTATAGCTGGAACATTAACTATTATATCCAATCGCCGCCGTAAAGTCAAGAAAAATTTTTAAATATGTACAAATATACAATAAACAAAAGCTATTTATCCTAAATTCGTACAACTTAAATCATAAAAACAGTCGTAAACTACTTGTTTTACGGGCTTTTTTAAGGTATGAGCGACTTATAAACCTCTATAAGCTCCTTACCCACCTTTTTTACGTCCTTATCCAAAGCAACTTTATACGCTTCTTCGGTTAAATCCTTAAACTCGCCGTTTAATACCTTTTTGATTTTTACCTCGAATTCGTCTATATCCTTAGCCTTATATACATTTACGCCGTCGACGAGCCAGTCCTCAAACACGGGAATATCTCTGATGATAGCCTTTTGCTTACAGGCGCAAGCTTCAAGTATCGGGATTCCCTCGGTTTCCTCTAAGGTAGGGAATATGTACAAATCCGCTCCGCAAAGTGCGCTTTTTATTTGAGGCGGCTCAACATAGCCTGCAAAGATTAAGTTCGGCAAAGTGGTTTCCACCGCATCTTTTATCTTGCTCGGCACAAGCTTTAAATCTGTGTAGCCAAACCATATAAATTTATATTCGGGCATTCTTTTTGCAAGCTCGACAAAATCAAGTATACCCTTTCTTTCAAGATAAAGCCCGATAGCCATAATAACCTTATCGTCGCTTTTAAAGTTATACTTTTTCCTAAACTGCTCGCCTAAAGCCTCGTCCTTTTTAAAAAACTCGGTATCTATGCCGTTTGAAATGGCGGTTATGTTTTTAATGCCGTAGCCCTCGAGCAAACGCTTTGAATACGGCGTAGGGGTAATAATGCGGTCGCCTAATTTATAGCATCTGCAAATCCACTTTTTAAAAAACGGCGCCATTTGATTTGAAAAGATAAAGGAATTTTTAAAGTCCTCCTCGGTAGAATGAGCGTGATACACTACCTTTTTGCCGTTTCTTTTCGCCTTTTTTGCCACATCAAAAGACTTTGGTCCGTACCAGTTTATATGCACTATATCATAATCGTCGTGTAAGTCTGTGGTGTAGGCTATATTGTTGTCCTCCAAGGCTTTTATCTGATGTTCTATAGCCTTTCCGAGCCCTGATTTTTTTATCAGTTCCTCGCCCTCGGTATATAAAAGTACCTTCATAACATCACCTAATAATTTTTTAAAGCTACAGCTTTTTAGTTTGTTGCGTGTCGTTTTTCTCGTTTTCGAGCTTATCCTTAATTATCGGCTCGCCCTTGCTGGAATTGAGCGCAAAAACCGCTCCGACTACAAGCGTTATATAAAATGTAATAAGTCGCCATAAAACAAGCGCTACGCCAAGCTGACCTTTTTGTGTAAAAAACTGCTTAAAAAAGAAGTAGAAAAACCCTTCTGCTCCCACCCCTGCGCCGGGAATGGGCACAAAGGACGACACCATCATAACAAACGACTGCGCCGCAATTATTGTAACAAAGTCAATTTCATAAAGCCCGAAAGCCTTATAAATCATATATGGTACCGAAAGATAGGCGACAATCTGTGCTATCGACAAAAAAACTGCCAAAATCATTATCGGTATATTTGTCATCATCTGACCGAAACAGACGCTGAACTTGTCAAGCTCTTTATCTACATAAGCGGTGATTTCTTCGGGGTTTTTTATAAGCCTTATCTTAGCGAGAAAACGTATGAGTAAGCCTGCCATCTTGCGTGTAGCGTTTTTAAACAGCGCACAGCTTATAAGAAAGACAAGCACCGCAAGATTTATAAGAAAGCCTACTACAACCACAAAGGTAAAGTTACTTATCTGCGATTTAAAATATCCGAGCCTAAACGCCAAAAGCCCGGCAGATACGAGTACGAGCGCCGTCTGATAAATTATAAACTTGGAAAGCAGACTGTTTATAACAACGCCGAGACTTATCCCCTGTTTTGTGAGATAATACGCCTGAAAGGGTTGTCCGCCTGTTGAAAACGGAGTTATCGAGTTAAAATACTGCGCTCCCATAGCGGTGCGAAACGAGCTTATAAACCTTTGTTTTTTATGCATAGGCTTAATCATACTGTGTAGTACCAGCGAATCCAAAAACCAGTACACAATCATACACCCGAGCGCCGCCGCAATCCACCAAAGCTTCAGCGAATGAAAATGCTCTTTGAGCGTATCAAAACCCGTAGAAAAGAATATAAAAAAGAATATAACTGCTCCGCAGGAGAGGCAGATAAAAATATTAAGTTTGTTTGACTTCAATATATCCACCTCGCCCTTATTTTTTTAAGGCTTTGTCTTTTTCTTTAGTATTGCTTACCCCAGTAAACCTGATATTTAGCAGGCTTAGAGCAGCAAACGCACTTATCGCTTAAATGCTCTTCCTCAAACGGAATACAACGTGATTTTACGCCGCCCGTTTCGTCTTTTATTTTGTTTTCACATTCTACGTCGCCGCACCACATAGCCTTTATAAAGCCGGGTTTATTTTTTGCTGTATCCAAAAATTCCTCGTAGGTAAGCGCCGTATGAGTTTTTTCCTTTAAGTTGTCGAGTGCTTTTTGATACATTCCGTCGTGAACAGCCTTTAAAGCCTCCGGTACAGCCGTGTCAAGCTCGTCAAGCGATACGAAGGATTTTTCGCCGTTATCACGTCTTACCAAAACGCACTGGTTGTTTTCTATATCCTTAGGGCCTATTTCAAGTCTTAAAGGCACGCCCTTCATCTCGTACTGGCTAAACTTCCAGCCGGGTGAATTGTCGCTGTCGTCAACCTTAACTCTAAAGTTTTTGCCCAGTTTATCGGCAAGCTCGTACGCTTTGTCGAGCACGCCCTCCTTATGCTGTGCAATCGGCACGATAATTACCTGTATCGGTGCGATTTTCGGCGGAAGCACAAGTCCGTTGTTGTCGCCGTGTACCATTATAATAGCGCCTATCATTCTTGTGGAAACGCCCCAAGAGGTCTGGTGCGGTGCGTGCTGTTTGTTGTCACGTCCCAAGAACGATATGCCAAAGGTCTCGGCAAAGTGACTGCCGAAATAGTGCGAGGTTCCGCCCTGAAGCGCAACGCCGTTATGCATCATAGGCTCGATTGTATAGGTTTCCTTAGCACCTGCAAATTTTTCTTTTTCGGTCTTTTTACCGGTAATTGCAGGAATTGCAAGCGACTCGGAATAAAAATCCTCATAAACCTTCAGCATTTGCATGGTTTCTTCTCTTGCTTCCTCTTCGGTTTCATGCATAGTATGCCCTTCCTGCCACAAAAATTCCGAGGAACGCAGGAAAGGACGTGTGGTTTTTTCCCAGCGCACAACCGAACACCACTGGTTATATAACTTCGGCAAATCTCTGTAGGAGTTTATCACCTTTTTATAATGCTCGCAAAAAAGTACCTCTGAGGTAGGTCTTACGCAAAGTCTTTCGGCAAGCTTTTCGTTTCCGCCGTGAGTTACCCAAGCAACCTCCGGCGCAAATCCCTCAACGTGATCCTTTTCTATCTGCAACAGGCTTTCGGGTATAAACATCGGCATATATACATTCTCATGGCCTGTCTTTTTAAAGCGCTCGTCCAAATCCTTTTGAATGTTTTCCCAAATTGCATAGCCGTAAGGTCTTATTACCATACAGCCCTTAACGCTCGAATAATCTACAAGCTCTGCCTTTTTAACTATATCGGTATACCATTTTGCAAAATCCTCGTCCATAGAGGTAATGTCTTCAACCATTTTCTTTTGCTGTGCCATTTAACTGTTCACCGTTCCTTTTGATGTAAAGTACTATAAATAATATAATACCATTTTATTATGTTAAATGCAAATAAAAAGCGAATATCAAAAAGATATGTAAAAAACCGTCTTGCCTAAAGGCAAGACGGTTTTAATGTACTTTGTTAAAAGGGTAAACTTACTTGAGTTCAACCTTAGCGCCTGCTTCTTCAAGCTTTGTCTTGATTTCTTCAGCAGATTCTTTTGAAGCGCCTTCTTTAATTGCTTTCGGAGCACTTTCAACGAGGTCTTTAGCTTCTTTTAAGCCTAAGCCTGTAACTTCTCTTACTGCCTTGATAACAGCAATCTTGTTGCCGCCAGCTTCAGCGAGAACTACGTCAAATTCGCTCTTTTCTTCAGCAGCTGCTGCGCCGCCTGCTGCAGGAGCGCCTGCCATCATTACAGGAGCAGCGGCAGAAACGCCGAACTCTTCTTCGATTGCTTTTACTAATTCGTTAAGCTCTAAAACAGAAAGAGCTTTGATATCTTCAATAAATTTTGCTATATCAGCCATGATATAATCCTCCTAAATTAAATAAAAAGTTTTCTTTTTTACCCAAAAGCCTCAATTAAGCTTCAGGTTGTTCTGATTTTTCTGCTATTGCATTAAGCGCAACGGCTAAGCCACGCATAGGTGCAACGAGCAAGCCAACGAGTTGGCCGATAAGTTGTTCCTTTGAAGGAAGCTTTCCTAATGCAACAACCTTATCTGCGTCAAGGATTTCGCCGTCCATAAAGCCTGCTTTTATTGCAAAGCCGTCGTCGCCGTGATCCTCAGCGTATTTACCCAAAATTTTTGCCGGAGCAATTTGGTCGTCTGTGCTGACTGCGAGTGCCGTAGTGTTCTTTAACACATCGGTTAAGCCGTCAAGTCCTGCTTTTTCGGCAGCAAGCTTTAACATTGTGTTTTTTACAACAGTGTATTCAACGCCTGCTTCTCTTAACTCTTTTCTGAGCTTAGTGTCGTCGGCAACGTTAATACCCTTGTACTCAACCAAAACGCCTGCAGCGGAATTTTGCAATTTTTCAGCTAAATCAGCAACATACTGTTGTTTTTGAGAAAGTATTTTTTCGCTTGGCAAGATTTTCACCTCCGAGAAATAAAATACTGTTTTTCTCTAAGAAAGACATTGGCTATTTAAAAAACCCTTCCTTTTTCAAAAGAAAGAGGAAGGGCATAAACTACGATACTCTAAAAGAGTTTATACGCCAATTTATTCCTCCTCGGCAGGCAAGGTTTCCCAATTTACATAAGCTTACGCTTATACCTGCTGTCTTTAGAAAAATAACAGCTTTAGAGCATTATAACCCAAACGGGCGAATAATGCAAATATAATTTAATTTTTTAAATTATACACCGTATTTACCGGTATTAACCTTGATACCGGGTCCCATTGTTGAAGAAACAACACAGGACTTAATGTACTGACCCTTAGCGGCAGCCGGCTTAGCCTTTACTATTGCGCCCATTAAAGCTTCAAAGTTTTCTGATAACTTCTCAGCACCGAAGGAAGCCTTACCGATAGGACAGTGAATGATGTTTGTTTTGTCAAGACGGTATTCGATTTTACCTGCTTTTGCTTCGCTTACGGCTTTGCTGACATCAGGTGTAACTGTACCTGCTTTTGGTGACGGCATTAAGCCTCTTGGACCTAAAACCTTACCGAGTCTGCCGACAACGCCCATCATATCAGGTGTTGCGATAACAACGTCGAAGTCCATCCAGCCTTCGCCCTGAATTTTCTGAACATACTCGTCGGAGCCTGCAAAGTCTGCGCCTGCTTCCAATGCCTTGTCAACATTGTCGCCCTTACAGATAACTAAAACCTTAACGTCTTTACCTGTACCGTTTGGCAATACAACTGCGCCTCTAACCTGTTGGTCTGCGTGACGTGAGTCAACGCCGAGTCTAACGTGAATTTCAACAGTTTCGTCAAATTTTGCCTTGGATGTCTTTACAGCAAGCTCTAAAGATTCCTGTACGTCATAGAGCTTACCACGTTCAACTAATTTTGAACTCTCAATATAATTTTTACCGTGTTTCATTATAACTTATCCTCCCTAAAAGTGGTATAAAGCGGAATTTTCCTCCCACCAGAGGGTCACTAATCGACAACTTCAATACCCATTGAACGAGCTGTACCGGCAATCATACTCATTGCGGTATCAATGTTAGCAGCGTTCAAGTCAGGCATTTTGGTTTCAGCGATTTTCTTAACCTGCTCCCTGGTAATCTTAGCTACTTTTGTCTTGTTCGGAACACCCGAAGCCGTTTCAATGCCGCAAGCCTTTTTGATTAAAACTGCAGCCGGCGGTGTTTTTGTTACAAAAGTAAAGGAGCGGTCAGCGTAAACTGTGATAACAACCGGAATAATCAAACCGATATCATTTTTTGTGCGCTCGTTAAATTCCTTTGTAAAAGACATAATATTTACACCGTGTTGACCTAATGCAGGTCCGACCGGTGGTGCCGGAGTGGCTTTTCCGGCAGGGATTTGAAGCTTAATGTAGCCTGCTACTTTTTGAGCCATAATTTGCACCTCCAAAAAAATGTGGTAAGGCGGAACACTGAGATAAATTTTGTTCCTCCCACGAGCGTTTTAAGTAAATAAAACGCTTTTGCAGAAAAAATCTGCGCTTTGAGTAAACCCAAAAGGCGTTACTCAATGCCCTTAACCTGATTTAACTCAAGATCTACGGGCGTTTCTCTTCCAAACATTGAAACGGTAACATTTACTCTGTTATCGTTAATGTCAATGTCGTTAATGATACCTGTGAAGCCCTCAAGAGGACCTGAGATAACCTGAACGTTGTCGCCTACGGCATAGTCTACCTCAACCTGTACGGTTTCAACGCCCAAAGCCTTGACCTCTTGTTCGGTCAGCGGAATGGGTTTTGCGGCAGAACCGACAAAGCCGGTAACGCCTCTAATGTTTCTTACTACATACCACGAATCGTCGGTCAGTATCATCTTAACCAAAACATATCCGGGAAAGATTTTTCGCTCAACTTCACGGGTTTTGTCGTCTTTAACCTCTAAAACCTTTTCGGTAGGAATCTTTATTTCATAAATCAAATCATGCAGATTCTGGTTCTCGACAACCTTCTCAATGCTTTGTGATACCTTATTCTCATAGCCCGAATAGGTGTGTATCACATACCATTTTGCAGCTTCTGACATAACATCAGTCCTTCCAGAATACTAAATACCTTCGCTTAGAATACCCAGTTCACGAGTGCGGCCAGACCTAAGTCAATAATCCAAAGGAATATACCGCAGATGAGCATAAATGTTATAGCGACTATGGTATTGTTTTTAACCTGTTTTTTGCTCGGCCATACAACCTTTTTAAATTCGCCTTTCAGGTCCTTGAAGAAACGGGAAATTTTTTTGTCGGAAGATTTTTTAGCTTTATCCTTTGACTTTTTGTCTGCTTTCTTTGAGCTTGTCTTTTCGGTTTGGGCTATGTTTTCGTTAGCTTCAATGTTAGCATCCTTAGCCATATAATTTCCCTCCTCTACTTAGTCTCCTTGTGAAGTGTGTGTTTCCTGCAGAAACGGCAGTACTTGTTCATTTCGAGTCTGTCAGGATCGTTCTTCTTGTTTTTTGTAGTGTTATAATTACGCTGTTTGCACTCTGTGCAGGCAAGTGTAACTTTAACCCTTGTATCAGCCATATCGGCACCTCCTGTTAATTAGGATATTTTTGCCTCCCTCAACGCCTGCTAATCTGCGCACACCTAAAAATGAACGCAAAAAAATAGACCTTCTTCGAGGTAATAATCATTTTACCATACCAAATAAGCCTTGTCAACAAAAATTCTCATAGCAGGCAATCTTTGTTATAATTCCACAATCCTTTGGTATATAATGAAGAATAAACACGAAGTTTTGTATATAAAAATGTATAAAATTCTTGACATTCGGTTTTTAAAACTATAAAATAGTATTGATAATGTATTGCAAAAAGGTTTTGCTTTTTTACTGACGGTATAATTTTTTACCGTTATTTTGTTATTTATTTAAAAATTTAAATAACGATTTTTGTTTATGGATATTGGATTTTGAAAACTGAAAATGAGGAGGTAGATGCTTTTATGGTAGAAATATCTATTGCTTTGGCTGTTATTATATGTTTGGCAATAGCCGTTTTTGTCGGAGTTATATGCTTTATCATAGCCTTTAAGGCAGGAGCTGCGCACAGGCAAAAAATCGCAGAAGCCGAAATAGGCAGCGCCGAAACCGAAGCTAAGCGTATCTTGGAAAGCGCCGAAAAGGACGCCGAAACCAAGAAAAAAGAAGCCTTGCTGGAAGCAAAAGACGAGATACATAGGCTAAGAACAGAAGCCGACAGGGATATAAAATCTCGCCGTGTGGAAATTTCCAGACAGGAACGCAGAATCGACCAAAAGGAAGAAACACTTGATAAAAAGGCCGAAAACCTTGAGAAAAAGGAAGAAAAGCTTTCCGAAAAAATAAAGGAAGCCGAACAAAAGCTCGAAGAAGCCGAAGTTATTAAGAAAAGTCAAATTGATATGCTCGAAAAGCTGTCGGGACTCAGCGTAGAAGAAGCAAAACGACAACTGCTCGCAACGCTTGACGACGATTTGGCTTATGAGAAATCACAGCGAATTACCGCTAACGAACAGCAGATACGAAATGATTGTGACGATAAGGCAAAAGAGCTTATCTCGCTTGCCATATCACGCTACGCCGCCGAGCACGTTGCAGAGGCTACGGTGTCGGTGGTGCCTTTGCCTAACGACGAAATGAAAGGTCGTATCATAGGCAGAGAAGGAAGAAATATCCGTGCTATTGAAACTTTAACAGGTGTTGACCTTATTATAGACGACACACCTGAAGCTATAACATTATCGTGCTTTGACCCAGTAAGACGTGAAATTGCACGTCAAACACTCGAAAGACTTATTGCAGACGGTCGTATTCATCCGACAAGAATTGAAGAAACCGTTGAAAAATGCCGTCGTGAAATCGAACAGAAGATGAAAAACGAGGGCGAAAGAGCTATACTTGAAACCGACGTTCACGGTGTTCACTATGAAATAGTTAAGCTCTTGGGAAGACTGTGCTACAGAACAAGCTACGGTCAAAATGTTTTAAATCACTCTATTGAGGTCGCTCAAATTGCCGGTATGATGGCAAGCGAGCTGGGCGTTGACGCCGCTATGGCAAGACGTGCAGGCTTGCTTCACGATATCGGTAAGGCCTTAAACCACGAAATCGAAGGCTCGCACGTTGAAATCGGCGTAGATGTATGTCGTAAATTCAAAGAGCCTAAGGAAGTATTGCACGCAATTGAGGCTCACCACAACGACGTTGAGCCGACTACGGTTATCGCCTGTCTTATTCAGGCGGCTGACGCTATAAGCGCCGCAAGACCGGGCGCAAGACGAGAAAATCTCGAAAGCTTTATCAAGCGCCTTGAAAAGTTAGAGGAAATCGCCACATCGTTTGAGGGCGTTGAAAAGTCCTATGCTATTCAGGCAGGCCGTGAGATAAGAATTGTTGTTAAGCCTGAGGTTATCGACGACCAAAAGATGCCGCTTATTGCAAGAAATATCGTACAAAAAATTGAAAGCGAGCTTAGCTACCCGGGTCAGATTAAGGTTAATATCATAAGAGAAAGCCGTGCAGTTGACTACGCTAAGTAATACTAAAGCACAAAAATTATGCCCCTGTTTCACGTTAATGTGAAACAGGGGCTTTCTTTATATTAAAAATTTATAACTTCGTCAAGCTCTAAAGGATAATGTACCGCCGTTTCGTTTTCGGCTTCCTTTAAACATTCATAATATGCGTCTAAAATCTGTCTTACCAAGCGGTTTGTATAGGTACCGTCCTCTATCATACAGGAAATCGCTATCTCAGGGTCACTAACGGGAGCAAACGCTATAAAGCAGTTATTTGTTCTGTCACCGGCGGCGTTTGTCTGCGGAGTACCGGTTTTGAGTGCCACGTCATAACCGAGCCCTGTAAGCTGATACGGCGCAGGTACCGTTGACGCCGCCAAAATCATACCGTCGGTTACGGCTTTATAGGTATCGTCCGACATATTAAAGCTGCTTGCCTCAACAGGCTTTGTTTCGCTTACGACCTCGCCGTTATAGGTTTCGACCGATTTTATCAGATGTGCCTCAAGCCTTTTGCCTTTATTTGCTATAGTCATAGCCTGTATTGCCATCTGAAGCGGAGTTATTGCCGTGTCCATCTGACCTATAGCCGCCTGAACCACGTTACCCTCTTGCCAGGTGCTTCCCCATTTTTCAGAGGTTTCAGGCCCCGAAAGTCTGCCGTCCGAGTTATATATTTCAAGCCCTGTATCAACGCCCAAGCCCATAAGCTCGGCATAATTATTTATTCTGTCTATTCCGAGTCTTCTGCCTACGTCGTAAAAAAAGATATTACAGGAAACCTTTAGGGCGTTCATCACGTTAATGTTGCCGTGATAACCAAGGCAGGTCGGTGAAAAGCCCTCATAATAATGGTATACTCTTGTGCAGTCCACCGTGGAATATCTGCTTATTACGCCCTCCTGCAAGCCTGCGGTCGCAACCACCGTTTTAAAGGTCGAGCCCGGTCTGTAGCCCTTTGTGAGCGCTCTGTCGGTCAGGGGGTTGTCGGTTTCTTCTCTTGCCTTTAATTCACTATAGCTTGTGGTATATTCCTCAATAGAATATGTCGGGTAACTCACACACGCAAGCATTTCGCCCGTTTTTGTGTCAAGCACCACCACCGAACCTCCGAGCGAGGTATAACCTGCGGTTGATACCTTGTGAGTGTTTATGTGATTTTTTAAAATTTCCTGCACTTTTTGCTGGAATTTATAGTCTATGGTAAGCCTTACCGTATCGCCTGTCTGCGCCTGGGTAACCGTTTCGGAGGAAACCACGTTTCCGCTTGCGTTTTGGGTTACCGAAATTGTGCCCTTAGTACCTCTAAGTTGCTCCTCGCATACCTTTTCAACGCCCGATTTTCCTATATAATCGTTCATCTGGTATTTTTGATAGCCCTCGTCCTTTTTCTTCTCGTATTCCTCAAGCTTCTCGGCGTAGTCCTCGGCATACATAGGCCCTATAGTACCCAAAAGGTTTGTAGCAACGTCGCCGTTTAAATAAAGTCTGGTCGGCTCTTCTATTACGTCAACGCCCGGTAAGGTGTCACTATATTCTTTAACTATGGCAATCATTTGAGGGGAAATATCGGTAGCAAAGGTATAGCGGTTATTTACCGAAAACTCCTTTTGAAGCATAAGGTACCTTACCGCAGCTATTTTAAAAGCGTCCTCATTTAAATAATAAGGGTATTCCTCGCTTTGAAGCATTATATTTACGCAGTCTGCGGCGGTAGCCGTGTCGTCAAGGTTTAAGTTTTCCTTTAGCTTTTTAACCTCTTTTTCCTGCTTTGCGTCAAAAGAATACTCTCCGTTTTCTTCTATAATCGGATAATCGTTTATCTCAAAGGTTTTAAGCATCTTTTTTACGATATTTTCCTCGCTGGCGTAGCTGTTTATATTAAGAATCGACGCCATTTGCTCTATTTCGCTGTCTTCGCTGTTTGGGTCAAAGATGTACTCATCCCCCTCGAGCTTTATCGGTATATCGCAAAGCCATTTAATGTTATTCTCTTCAAAAATCCCTATCAGACTGTAAATAGTCTCATTTATATGCTCCATATCGGTATATGTGTAGTCAAAGCAGACATTAAACACCGATTTGCTTGTCGCAAGCACACGTCCGTAGCGGTCAACAATATCGCCTCTTGCCGCCGAAACGGTTATCTGGGTTGAGGTATTGGTAAGCGCCTGCTCTAAATAATCGTCGCCGTCAACTATCTGAAAAAGCATAAGCCTGAACACCATTGCCAAAAAAATCAAAAGCATTATTACGGCCAGAATTATTATGCGCACTCTGGAGACGTCCTTTTTTTTGAACTGTGCCATCTTAAAGCTCCTTTAAATAATAATACTTATGCTCTTAAGGTTTCGTTAAACTTTGTGGCTACCGCCTTTATCAAAAAATAAATCGGTATGGTTATAACCATAGTATAAGGTATTGCCGGTAAAATGTATCTTAGTAAAATTATGTAGGAATTTTCATACGACCATATTAAATAGAAAAAAAGATAATCTAAAAGTGCGTCAACAAGCATAAGCGCACCCACAAAGAAAATCGCATTTATAAGCTTTGTGCGCATAAGATATAAAACCAAAAAGGATATTACAACGCACAAACACATAACTATAATCGCATTAAATCCGAAAAGCTTGTGATAATCCATATCGCAAAGCATACCCGCTATGCACCCGAACACCCCTGCGGCAACTTCATTTTCAAAAAGTGCTACGCACACCGCAAAGGGAATTACAAGGTTTGGCTCATAGGTCTTTATCGTTAAAAAGCCGGGCGCAGTTTGAAGCGAATAAAGCACTAAAAGCACTACTGCATAAATTATCCACTTGACCGGTGCCCTTTTAGGCAGTATAAGCTTCATCGCCCTTCACCTCTTTGTTTTTAAGCCTTACTCCGTGTCCTCAGACTGCCCCAAAAAATCGGTCAGCACAAAGACGTCGGTTATGTTTTTTATATCGTTAAACGGCTCTATTACCGCATAGTATGAAGCGCCGTTTTTACTCTGCTCTACCGATACAACTCTGCCTATTGCAAGGTTTTTCGGATAAATTCCGCTTGAGCCCGAGGTCACTATGGTGTCGCCGCTGTTTAAGGTGCTGTCGGTAAGATAGGTCATCTTGCAGTATCCGAGCTCGGCAAGCTCAATGTCGCCTGTAATAACGCCGATTTGGTTTGAAGTAGGCTCTATTGCACCTATGTCGATTTGGGTTGACAAAACCGTCCTTACCTCCGATATAGTGGGGTATACCGTCTGAACTACTCCGACAAGTCCGCTTGAAGTTATTATCGGGTCGTTTTTGGATACTCCGTGAAGCGAGCCTTTATTTATGGTAAAGTATTCGTATTTATCTCTGCCCACTATCGAGGCGTTTACAAATTGATAGTCCTCGTTTATGCTCTTTACTCCGAGCATAGTTCTAAGCTGTTCGTTTTCGGTTTTAAGCTCCTCGTTTTCTATGGCGTTTTCTCTTAAGGTATCTACCTCAGCTTTGAGCTTTTCGTTTTCCTCAATGATTTCGTCTATATGAAAATATTTGCCGAAGGTATCGCCTGTTTTGTTTGAGATGTAACCCGAAAGCTTCTGAAACGGCGAAGCTATTAAGCTTAACGCTTTTTCGGGCGCAGAAGCAAGCCCTCCTGTTGAGGCGCTGTAAATCATAACGCCCAACAAAACGGCTATAACTGTTATAAGTATTTTAAATCTTACGCTCTTAAAAAACTTTTCCATAAAAACAGCTACCTTACATTATAAAAACAAACAAAAAACCAATGATATAAACAGGGACACCGTTTAAAAAGGTGTCCTGTCAAAAGCATATTTAGTCGGTTTCATCGCTTAACACGTCGCCGAGCAAATCAAAGTTATCCAAAACCTGTCCGGTGCCGTTTGCAACACAGTCAAGCGGATCTTGCGCTATATGCACCGGCATACCTGTTTCACGGTGAATAAGCTCGTCAAGACCTTTAAGCATTGCGCCGCCGCCTGTTAAGGTTACGCCTAAGTCGATAACATCTGCCGCAAGCTCGGGAGGAGTATTTTCAAAGGTAATCTTAATTGCTTCGAGCACCTGTGCTATCGGTTCTTCAAGCGCTTCTCTTACCTCTTCGGATTTAATGGTGATTTTTTGAGGTAAACCGTTTACTAAGTTTATACCCTTTACTTCCATTTCAAACTCCTGCTCCAGAGGGAACGCAGAGCCTATTTCTATCTTTATGTTTTCGGCGGTTCTTTCACCTATTAAAAGACTGTATTTCTTTTTAATATAGTTTATGATAGCATTGTCAAATTTATCGCCGCCAACTCTTACCGATTTTGCGGTTACTATTCCGCCGAGTGAAATAACTGCCACCTCGGTAGTACCTCCGCCGATATCTACAACCATACTGCCTGTAGGCTCGGCAACCGGTAAACCTGCTCCGATAGCTGCCGCCATAGGCTCTTCGATAATGCTCACCCTTTTTGCACCCGCACGGCGAGCGGCGTCGGTTACTGCACGTCTTTCAACGCCTGTTACGCCCGACGGAATACATATAACCACTCTCGGTCTTGCAAAAATGGATTTGCTTACTGCTCTTTTTATAAAGTCCTCAAGCATTTCGCTTGTTATGTCAAAGTCAGCGATAACGCCGTCCTTTAGCGGTCTTACTGCCTTGATTGAGCCGGGAGTTCTGCCTATTACGTTTTTAGCCTCCTGACCCACGCATTTTACCGTGTCACTGCGCTCGTCTACAGCAACAACCGACGGCTCTCTTATAATTATGCCCTTACCCTTCATATATACAAGGGTATTTGCAGTACCTAAATCTATGCCTATATCCTTAGAAAACATCCTTTTTTATCCTCCCAGAGAAAATATTGCGGATAATTTGTCCCATAAACTGTCACATCATATCCTATAATATTTTATTATACCGCTTTAAGCCGAATTACACAATAGCTAACTTTAAATTTTCATAGATTTTCTATCTTATCCAAAACGCACTTTAATGCCTGTAGCGGTAAACCTACAACATTATTGCAGTCGCCGTTTATCCTTTTTACAAATGCTCCGGCTTTTGCCTGTATACCGTAAGCGCCTGCCTTGTCAAAGGGCTCGCCTGTGGATATATACCACCGAATATCCTCTTTGCTTAAAGGCATAAACTCTACCTTAGTGGTTTTGTGAAAAACCGTCTTTTTGTCGCCGTACAGTACACAAACGCCTGTAATTACCTTATGAGTTTTTGCGGATAGCGCCTTTAACATTCTTATAGCGTCCGCTTTGTCTTTAGGTATGCCGAAAATTTCGTTTTCGGGCGATACCACTATCGTGTCACAGCCTATTATTATATCGTCGGGGTAATCTTTTTTTACGGCACTCGCTTTACCGAAAGCGAGCGTTCTTACAAGCCTTTCGGGGATTTTTTCACTTACGCTTTTTTCGTCAAAGCCCGACGACACTGCCTTAAATTCATACGGCAAAAGTGCCATAAGCTCTTTTCGTCTGGGCGATTTTGAAGCAAGTATTATCATATATTATATCCTTTTTTAATTTATTTTTATTCTATTCCCCTGAAATAAAGCCCTCTGGTAAAATCGCCTGTGGGTGCGGAGTTTGACAAAAAGCTTTCTGTTATCTGTTTACATTCGGACTTTTTCTCGACAGTAAAATATAAAACGCCGTAGTCTATACTGATAAACGCATTAAGCTTATCCGCAAGATAAAGCTTTTTGCAGTTTAAAATCTCGCTGTAACGGCGATTATTGCAAATTACTCTAAACTTGTTGCCCAAACGGTCGCAAAGCACGCTTTCGCCGTTACAATCCTTACAGCTGCGGTGCCTTTTTACCGGGCAGTTTCTCACTATCATTAAAGGTAAATAGCCGTAAACTATCGCTCCGAGCGAAGTTTTGGAATTATCCATGTGGTTTATCTGCCCTGCGGTACATTCAAAGGACAAAGCCGTATCGCTTATGCCGAGTTCACTGTAAGCGTTTAAGCTAAGTGAATTTGTTATGTTTAAAAATGCCGTGCCGAAAAGCTTAAACTCAAGCTTATTTCCTATAAATATATGCGCAGGGTTGCTCACGCACATATTTTCAAAGCCTTGTTGTCTTAGTTCTTTAAGCGTTTTTATAGTATCTTCTTCGCTGTCAAACATTATTCTGTCGGGCTCGAGTATTATTTTTTGCTTTATTGAGTCAAGTATTTCTATATTATTTTTAACTTCCAAAACGGGTAGGTATATATACTCAAAAGCCTCTAAACACTCAAACGGGATTTGACTTACGGTTAAAAAGCGTGCCCTAAGCGCCTTTTTTACCTTTTTCTCGGTAAGGTGCGAGGCTTTTTTAGGTTCGGTAAAGCTTATTTTTTCTTTATACGCTATTTTGTCCGCAAGCTCCTCGCAAGCCTTTCGCCTTAAAGCGTTTAGCTCTGACTTTGGTAGCATAAGCCCCTCTTTAATATCCGCCGTAAATTCGTCTAAATAAAACGGCGTTGCACCGAGCTTTGATAACGACTGCTTTGCAGATTCATATCCTAACGGCAGATTTATCGCCGTCTGAACGGCGGTAGTTTCCGAAGCGGTTTTATGCCCGTTATTATCCCAAACTCTAAGGCGTGCCAAATTATCATCAAGCGAAAAGGCCATATTTATAGGTATGGTATGAGTTTCTTTTTGATACGTCTTTTGCAGGTCCGAAAGCACATCCTCGGTCAAGGCGGTTACGTCGTCTTTGCCTCTTACACCGAACATATCGGCGTTTATCCTTGAAGCAAAATAACCGTCGGTAAAGCCGTTTCTCGAAAAAACCGCCCTTAGCATATCTATATCGGGCATTATACCGTTTTTCAGCCCGCTATATGCCTTTACCGTGGCGGCAACGTATTCGGGCCTTTTCATACGCCCTTCTATTTTAAGCGAGGTAACCCCGAGCTTTTTTAGCTCATCAAAATGCCCCGCAAGGCACAAATCCTTTAGCGATAAATCGTAGTCATTTGGGGTATTTACGCCAAACGGCAACCTGCAGCTACCTGCACAGCTACCCTTGTTTCCGCTTCGTGAGCCGATAGCAGAGCTCATATAACACTGCCCAGAAACGCACATACAAAGCGCACCGTGTACAAAAACCTCGGTTTCAATCTGAACTTCGGTTATGATTTTTCGTATCTCCCTTAGCGACATCTCACGGGCTAAAACCGCCCTTGAAGCGCCGAGCTCCTTTAGCATTTTTGCGCCCGCTACGGTATGCACTGTCATTTGAGTAGAAGCGTGAATAGGCATATTAGGGCAGCACTCTTTAACAAGGCTAAACACCGCTAAATCCTGCACGATAAGCCCGTCAACACCAGCTTCACAAGCGACCTTTAAGGTGTCTGTAAGCCTATCTATACTCTCGTCAAACACTACTGTGTTTATGGCAAGATAAACCTTAACGCCCCTTATATGACAGTATTTTACCGTGTCTATAAGCTCTGCGGCGGTAAAGTTTTTGGCGTTTTGCCTTGCGCTAAATGCCTCAAGCCCCAAGTATATGGCATCTGCGCCGTTTAATACTGCGGCAGGCACGCTTTGCATACTTCCGACAGGGGCTAAAATCTCTATATTATTTTTATCCATGTGATTACTATGTATCAAGCTTTTCCTTTAAGGAATATAATTTTAATTCGCTTTGCAGATCGGCTTTTTCATTTGTGAGCTTTTCTATTTCTCTTTCAAGCTCATAAATGCGCTGGTTCATCTTGCCCGACTCGTCTATATACTGCTTTAGCTGGTATCTTAGATTGTCGGCGTCAACGCTTTGCTTTTCCTTTTCATCAAAGGCGTCAAGCGCAGCCAAAACGCACGCAGACGTTAAAGACATACCGTCGCCTGCAAGCATATCCTTGATAGTTTTGTCAAGCTTTTTTGCAAGACCTAAAACGTATCTTTCTTCCTCTTCAGTTTGGAGTATGTAGTCTTTTCCTGCAATATAAACTTTAACTCTGTTCATATTAACTTCCCCTTAAAAATATTCTTTATTTCATTATATAATGAAATCATTTTGTATTCAAGCAATATGTATTTTACCGCCGAAAATCGTCGAATTTTAAAAACTATTTGTATAAATAGTGCTGTTTATAACTTTTTGTAGCGGTTGTTTCTTGCAACTAAAGGAAAGTTAAATGGGAAAGGATCCCCGCTATGTCATTCTGAGGAGCAAAGCGACGAAGAATCCTGTAGGATTTGGGTTATCGCACAAATTGCCTCCCTTGTGTAATTAACCTAAATTCTTAGCGACAGCTAAGAATATTCATAAACTTAAGTTAACGGCACATATTACCTCCCCCCAGTAAAGGGAGGTGGGTTTGCCGTCAGGCAAACTCGGAGGGATTGTAAACTTAACCTTACCACCAAAGTAAAAAGTCAATCGAAAAAGAAACACTTTAACAATCCCTCAGTCAGCTACGCTGACAGCTGACTTTACTGGGAGAGCCTAAGATTCTTCGCTACGCTCAGAATGACAGTGAGGGGAAAAAGAGAATGACAGGGCGCAGGGAATGGTGAATGACAAGGAATAGAAATCCCAACAAAAAAGAGCTGTGTATTTACACAGCTCTTTTTATTATTTCACTATAATCCTTAAGAATGATCTTCAATATACTTAACTATATCTCCGACTGTCTTTATATTCTCAATCTGGTCGTCGGGAATTTCCATATCAAATTCCTCTTCCAAATTCATAAGCAAATCCATAACATCTAAAGAATCTGCGTCTAAGTCCTCTACAATAGAAGCTTCGAGTGTCACCTTATCTGCGTCAAAATCCAACTGGTCGCATAAAATTTCTCTGACCTTTTCAAAAATCATACAAAGTCCCACCTTAATTTTTAAAGATAATATCGCTGCTTAATCCTTTGCGACTATATCTCATTATATACAGTCTTAGAATGTTTTTCAATAATAATTTGTAAATTACTTTTATCGGTATCAGTTCAAAACGTAAACGTCAACTGTCTTTGCGCCGAAAGCCACACTCTCTGCGTAAGTGTTAAAGAATACGTCAACCAATACGCCGCTTCCGTTGTGAACGAAAGCACCTGTATCTGCAACTACGGAATAGCCGTAAACATAGCTTCCGTTAGAAGCAACAATATAAAGCTTTGTGCCTCTCGGATACTTGCTTAAATCCATAGCAACACAGCCCGGCTTTAATTTTGTCGGTCTGCCCAGGGCGCTATATGCGGTAGCCTTACCTGTAACTTTGTAAGCGTAATTTATCGGACGTCCGTTTGCGTCGAGCTCAACATATTCTTCGTTTAATGCGAGCTGTTTTTTAACACCGCCGACATACATCTCTCTGACACACTCATACTGAGCTGATACAGGGTAGGTGATAATTTTGGTGTTAATAACCTCGGAATCAATGATAACGCCGTCTACGAGCTTGTGACGCAAGGTAACAAGCTGCTCGCCGTTTTGTCCCTCTACAGTAAGAACCTTTTTTACGTTTGCAACGCCCTCGGGAATATCACAGTCGATAACCTCGTATGGAATTTCCTCTGTTCTTTCTTCTACCTGATAGGTAACTCTGTTTACAACAATGTCTGTACCTGACTGAACACGCTCGTTTAAGGAAACATTTATAAGGTCCTCATCTGCAAGCGTAATACCTGCCAAGTCAAGTGCGTCTGCTACTGTGCCGTCGGTCATAACTACTGTCTGAGCAGTGCCGTCTGCGGTTACGGTAACATCAAAGGCTCTTAATATAAATATATCGCCCTCGCCGTTTTCAAATCCGCTGAACACATATTTGTCGTTTTCGCCAAGCTCGATATCAAAAGCATTTAAGATATCCTGAGCTTCATAATACATTGTGTATTTTGAATATACTGTCGAGTCTTCATGTACGGTAACCAGGTTGCGTGCGCTTGTAACACCTGTTAAGCTTGTTAATGTAACCATACAAAGCATTAACGCAACTGCCGATTTAATTTGAAATCGGTATTTTCGGGTTAACCTTTTTAATGAAAAATTCATTGTAATCGATACTCCTCTTTTTCTCTTTCCCAAAAATATGGGCTAAACTAATTATTGGAATATAGGAAATTTTTTAAACACATTCTACCTGTATGCAGGTTTTGTTGTATTATATTAAATAAAACTTCCACTTGTCAAGGCATTTTAGGTGGTGTTTTTTGTGCAATATGCGCAAAAATCTTTTAACAATAAATTTCTCAAATTTTAAATGTCGTCTTTTTTCCTTAAATTTTGTCAATATTCACCTAACAAAAAAACTCCGATTTTTATATATATGACAAATCCGCCCCACACCCGTTTTTGTGCAGTAGCACCACAAGTTATTTACACAAGGTATTATTTTTATAAAATATATGCAAGCATTTTGTTTTTCAAAACGTACATTTTATCAAAATAATACGAAAAGTATATTTTTGTTTTATTTTTGTAAAAATAAGGGAAATAAACTTGCGTTTTTTTGTCGCATTAGCAATTTTGCCAATCGAAAAAAGGCGCATTTTTTAATACTTTTAGTTATATAGTTTATGTGATATCCGTTTTGTATAAATATTTTATGGCAAAATCTTTTAAAACACTTAAATTTTAAGAAAATCATTCTGATTTTCTTTTTGCATTATAATATAGGGTATATGTTAAAACAGCTATGCGCTTTTACAATATCCGGCTGTTTTTGTGGTGTAAAAAATGAGGATAATATACAGCTTGTATTACAGTCGCCTTTAAGTGCCGAGAAATTTATGTTGCAATATATATGTATATATAATAGAAGAGAGTTTAAAAAAATAAGCCCTTTAGTCAGCTACGCTGACAGTTAACTTTGCCGAAAGGGGCGTTAAAAGATTCTTCGCTACGCTCAGAATGACAAGGAGGAAAAGTGAGGGCGCAGAATGACAAGGAGGGGAAGTGAGGGTGCAGAATTACAGGAAAAAAACAAAGCCCTCTGCCTTGCGTATGCAAGACAGAGAGCTAACCTTATTTTTATTAAACCTGAACGGAATAGTTCGGAGCCTCTTTTGTAATATAAATATCGTGCGGGTGGCTTTCCTTTAATGCGGCGCCCGTAATTCTTGTAAACTGAGCCTTTGAATGTAACTCGTCAATAGTTGCGCAACCGCAGTAGCCCATACCTGATTTCAAGCCGCCCATAAGCTGAAAGATTGTATCGGCAACAGCACCTTTATAAGGCACACGTCCCTCAACGCCCTCGGGAACAAGCTTTTTATTGTTTTGCTGGAAGTATCTGTCCTTTGAGCCGTTATTCATAGCGCCCAAGCTTCCCATACCTCTGTAAACCTTAAAGCTTCTGCCCTGATATATTTCCATCTCACCGGGAGCTTCTTCACAGCCTGCCAAGAGCGAGCCCAACATAACTGTAGCTCCGCCTGCGGCGATAGCCTTAACAATATCCCCCGAATATTTGATACCGCCGTCGGCGATAACCGGTACATTGTATTTTGCAGCCATACACGCCGCATCGTAAATAGCTGTAACCTGCGGAACGCCTACGCCTGATACTACACGGGTAGTACAGATAGAACCCGGGCCTATGCCGACCTTAACTGCGTCTGCGCCTGCTAAAATTAACGCCTCGGTAGCTTCGGCAGTTGCTACGTTACCTGCGATAACTACGCTGTCGGGGTATGCGGCCTTAACCTTTTTAAGACAGTCGATAATGCCCTGACTGTGACCGTGAGCGGAATCGAGCACCAAAACATCTGCCTGAGCTTTTAAAAGCGCTCCTGCACGTTCCAAAACGTCTGCGGTTACACCGATTGCGGCGGCGCACAAAAGTCTGCCCGACTTATCTCTTGCAGTATTAGGATACTGTACAGCTTTTTCAATATCCTTTATTGTAATAAGACCGCTGAGCTTACCCTCGCTGTCCACAAGCGGAAGCTTTTCAACCTTGTGCTTGCACAAAATGTCCTGTGCCTGCTGTAAGGTAGTGCCTATCGGAGCAGTTACGAGGTTTTCCTTTGTCATTACGTCTTTTATCTTTAGATTAAAGTCGTTTAAAAACTTAAGGTCACGGTTTGTTATAATGCCGACTAACTTTTTTTGCTCGTCCACAATCGGCACACCCGAAATCTTGTACTTTGCCATAAGGTCGTTAGCCTCATATACAAAGTTTTCAGCTCCCAAATAAAACGGATTTACAATAACACCGTTTTCGGAACGCTTAACCTTATCGACCTCATCGCACTGTTTTTCTATAGACATATTCTTGTGGATAACGCCTATACCGCCTTCTCTTGCAATAGCAATAGCCATTTTTGACTCGGTAACGGTATCCATAGCCGCCGCCATAACAGGCGTATTAAGATAAATGTCCTTTGCGAGTCTGCTTTTGATGTTGACGTCGGCAGGTAAAACCTGAGAATAAGCAGGAATTAAAAGCACGTCGTCAAAGGTCAAGCTCTCTTTTGCAAACTTGCGTTCAAAATTAGTTTCCAACACCGAAAACCTCTCCTTCCCGATTAGTGTAAAGTATATTGTTTTTAATTGTATCATCTAACCATAGCTTATATCAATAGGCAATTATACAACAATTCAGGGCGGTTTTTTGATGTTTTTGTCTATATTTAAGGGGAATTTTGTTGCCCTTATAATACTTTTTGTATTGTGTCTTATTAAATATACTTAAAGGATAATAATTTGCCGGTTATTAAATCTTTTTTTGGATATTAGTAAACATTTTAGTTTCTTTATTTAGTTAGTATACCCAAAATTCAAAGCCTTATTTCGCCGTTTGGCTGTGAGAATAAAGGTTGAGTTTTTTCCACTATAAAGGTATAATAAAAATAGTATTAGTAGGATAGGTGGGACAGACACTTGGTAACAGCTTTAAAAAGCGTAGGCTTGTTCGGTATGAACGCCTTTACGGTAGATGTTGAAGTTGATATTTTCAGAGGTATGCCCGGCTTTGATATTGTCGGACTTGCCGACGTTGCAATCAAAGAAAGCCGTGACAGAGTGCATTCCGCCGTAAAAAACTGCGGATATGAGTTCCCAAATGCAAAAATCACCGTAAATCTCGCTCCTGCGGACGTTAAAAAATCGGGGCCGATTTACGATGTGGCAATATTTTTGGCTATATTAAAGTCAAGCGGTCAGCTCGAGGTTGGCTTTAATGACTGCGCCTTTATCGGCGAGCTTTCTCTAAGCGGTGAGATAAGAGGAGTAAACGGCGTTTTGCCTATGACAATACACGCTAAGGAGCAGGGCATAAAAAACATCTTTGTGCCTTATGATAACGCAACTGAGGCAAGTGTGGTCGACGGCATAAACGTATTCGGCTTAAAGCACATAGACGAGCTTATCGCCTTTATGACAAAAAGCATAACCCTATCGCCTATAAAAGCCACCGATTTAAAGGCGGCGCAAAATATCTTTGCTCCCGATTTTTCAGAGGTAAAAGGGCAGTCAGACGCACGCAGAGCTCTCGAAATTGCGGCGGCAGGCGGTCACAACGCCATTTTAATAGGTCCTCCGGGCGCAGGTAAAAGTATGCTCGCCAAGAGAATGCCGGGCATTTTACCCGATATGACCTTCGAGGAATCCATAGAAACCACCAAGATATACTCTATTGCAGGGCTTCTTGACAAGGACACACCGCTTATTACCGCAAGGCCGTTTCGTGCGCCTCACCACACCGTTTCACCTGCAGGCTTAAGCGGCGGCGGTTCTATTCCCGTACCGGGAGAAATCTCGCTTGCGCATAACGGCGTGTTGTTTTTAGACGAGCTTCCCGAATTTAACAGGACTGCTATGGAAATTTTAAGACAGCCTATGGAGGACCACAAGGTAACAATCTCCCGTGCCAGAGGCTCGCTTACATATCCTTGCAGAACTATGATTATAGCCGCTATGAACCCGTGTCCGTGCGGATATTTCGGGCATCCTACAAGACCGTGCAGTTGTTCGGATAATGCGGTATCAAAATATTTAAGCAAGGTATCGGGGCCTTTACTTGACAGGCTCGATTTACATATAGAGGTACAGCCTGTCGAATTTGACAGTATTTCCTCAAAGGAGGCGTCGGAAACGTCAGCCGAAATAAAAAAGCGTGTTGACAAAGCCAGAGCCTTGCAACACGAGCGTTTTAAGGGCACAGGCGTTTTTTCAAACTCCGAAATGCCGCCGTCTATGTATAATAAAGCGTGTCCTTTAGATAAGAAAGCTTTTGAGCTTTTAAAAGGCTCGTTTGAGCGTTTAGGACTTTCCGCAAGGGCTTACGACCGCATATTAAAGGTATCCAGAACCATAGCGGATTTGGATCAGAGCGAAGTGATAACCGCTCACCACGTTGCAGAAGCTATCCAGTACCGCAGTCTTGACCGCAAGTACTGGCAAAGATAAATTTTTAAAAGGTAAGGTGAAAGGCTATGAAAAGAACCGATTATTTGGGGTGGGACGAATACTTTATGGGCGTTGCGCTCCTGTCTGCCCAAAGAAGTAAGGATTCAGGCACTCAGGTAGGCGCTTGTATCGTAAATAATTCCAGAAAGATTTTATCTATGGGCTATAACGGTATGCCTATAGGCTGTCACGACGACTTTATGCCGTGGGAGCGAGAGGGCGAACCGCTTGAAACTAAATATATGTATGTTTGTCACGCCGAATTAAACGCAATTTTAAACAACAATACAGGTTCTTTAGAGGGTGCTAAAATTTACACTACGCTTTTCCCTTGTAACGAATGTGCAAAGGCAATTATCCAGGCGGGCATAAAAGAGGTTATTTACCTGTCGGATAAATACAACGACACCGACGCCACCATAGCTTCAAAAAAGATGTTTGATATGACCGGCGTAATTTACAGACAGTATGTAATGCACGATAAGACCATTGAACTACAGCTGTAGAGCCCAACAGCAAAAGCTTGTCGTAATTTTTATCCTTACTCTCATATGCTTCCCTCCTGTTACATATAGCAGGAGGGTTTTTAATTATAAAAACAAAAAAACACAGACCCCAAGAGGTTAAATGAGAATGACTCATTTAAAGGTCTGTGCTTTACTTTTACTTAAAAAATAAAATTAAGCGTTAGATTTATTTAACTTAGTTGCAAGCTGAGATTTTTTTCTTGCCGCCTTATTCTTGTGAATTAAGCCCTTTGACCAAGCCTGATCGAGCTTTTGAACAGCAGCCTTTACAGCTTCTTCCTTGTTATCTGCGTTAGTTTCAACAGCAAGCTCTGCTTTCTTTAAAGCGGTTTTTAAGTTAGATTTTAAATCCTTGTTTCTTGCTGCCTTTGTTTTGGTAACCAAAACTCTTTTCTTTGCTGATTTAATATTAGGCATCAAAAACACCTCCTTGTTTTAATCATCATTTAAGAAAAACTAATAATAAAATTATCATTTTTTCAAATAATAATCAAGATAGTTTTCACAATCTAAAACTTGAGACACGTTGAGATTATGACAGTACTTAGTATAATATCACATTTTTCTTTACAATGCAATAGTTTTTTTAAAAAATAATTTTAACGAAAGCAAAAGTATATAAGAAACGGAGCGTTTTTAATGAGTATAAGAACAGACTTAGCCTTAGAAAGTATGGACTCGCTTAACGGAGTGCTTCCTAAAGGGGTTGAAGCAGACCGCTTTTTAAACGGCAGTACCGAAATTTCTAAGGTAAGAGTAACCGACGAGGCAGGCGCAAAAGCCATAGGCAAGCCTATAGGCGACTATATCACTATCGAACCGCACAACTTAAAGGAGATAACAGAAAACTTTGAAAACGAGGTCGAGCTTATTTCCGAACAGCTTAGAATGTTATTGCCCAGAGATTTAACCTCGGTGTTGGTTGTGGGCTTGGGCAACAGAGATATAACCCCCGACGCTTTGGGTCCTAACAGCATAAACTATATTTTGGCAACACGCCACATTTCGCCCGAGCTTGCAAGAGAGATAGGCTTAGAGGGATTAACCCCTGTAAGTGCCGTAGCCACCGGCGTTTTGGGGCAAACAGGACTTGAAACCGCAGAGATTGTAGGCGCAATATGCAAACAAACTCACCCCACCGCCGTTATTGTGATAGACGCCTTGGCGTGCAAAAGCCTCGATAGGTTAGGAAAAACCATTCAGATGTCAAATACGGGCATTTGTCCGGGTTCAGGCGTTCAAAATGCACGAAAAGAGCTTAGTTTTAAGACATTAAACACCACTGTGATAAGTATCGGCGTACCTATGGTGGTGGATTTGAGGACTATAGTTTCCGAAATAACAGGCAGTGAACCCAGTCTTGAAGAAAATATGATGGTAACGCCCAGAGAAATAGATACAATGATAGAACACAGCTCAAAAATAATTGCCTACAGCATAAATAAGTGCTTACAGCCCTCGCTTGACATAGAAACAATATCTGCGCTTGTAAACTAAACTATCATAATAAATTTTCCTTTCACATACTATTTAATGATATAAAGATGTAAAAATGTGAAAGGGAATGATTTTTTGCTTGAAAAGAAATATCACAGCCGAGTAATTAGGGGCTTTACTAAGCTTTGCGCCTTAACCTTGGCGGTGTTAGTCGGCTTTAAGGTGTGTATTACGGCGTTTCCTGCCGTAAGAGACTCACTTAACAAGGTTGTGGTTGCCTCTGCGGGAGTGTCTTTTATTAACGGCGGAATTGCGCTGGTTGAGGCAAAGTCCATTTCCGATAACACCCTTGCGGATATTAAGAAAGCGCCCGCAGGTGAAGTATACACAAAAGTAGACAGCGTAGCAAAAAAATCTGATGAGAACGAAATAACACTTACCTCGCCCGAAAGCGATACGGTACCGCCTGCGCCCGAGGGAGCAGGTAAAATTATAGATAAGCTTTATACTGCAGGCACCTCCTCGCAGTATGTAGCGCTATCGTCAGGATATGTAAGAAACCAAACCTCGCTTTCCGCCAAACAGATTTTAGACCTTGCAAACGCCTCGCTTCCCTTTGACGTAAATACCGGGGGTGAACCGCAGGTTTTAATTTATCATACTCACGCTACCGAAAGCTACCAAAGCTACGACGTAGACTGGTTTGATACCGCATATAACGCAAGGACGACCGACTGCAGTTTTAATACCGTAGCGGTGGGCGACGCTATCGCAACTAAGCTTACCGAGGCAGGTATCTGCGTTGTGCACGATAAAACCTTACACGACTATCCCTCTTATACAGGCGCTTACGATAAATCCAGAGAAACGATAAAGAGTTATCTTCAGAAATATCCGTCTATAAAGGTGATTTTAGACATTCACCGTGACGCAATAGTAAACGACGAAACAACCATAACAGCGCCGACCACCGAGATAAACGGCGTTAAGACAGCGCAGGTAATGATTATCTCCTGCGCAGATAACGGTACAGGCAGAATACCTAACTATACTCAAAACTTTACGTTTGCCTGCAAGCTTCAAATGCAGGCGGAAAGTGATTACCCCACGCTTATGCGGCCAATACTGTTTGACGACAGGTTTTACAATCAGGATTTATCAACAGGTGCGCTGTTAATTGAAGTAGGAGGTCACGCCAACACCTTCGACGAGGCGGTAAACGCCGCCAAGCTTTTTGGCAGTAGTTTAGCAAAGGTTTTGTTGGCAGAAAATTAAATGAAGTACAAATATTTATATTTTTCCTTTATGCTAACCCTTGTAATAAGTATGTTTTTGTCGGGATTTGCGATAATTTTTTTATCTATGCAAAAATATATAAGTCCGTCCGATTATGTACTGTTTTTAATGGAGGATAAGCTAAGCGGTATAATTTTTAATACGCCGTATCAATTCGATATTTCCCCGATAGTTTCGCTTGTAAATAAGATAGGGGGCTTTATCCCTTACAGCATACGCTTTATCGGGCTTGCGTTAAAAGGGCTTGAGGGAATAATATATTCTGCTTTGGATAAATGCTTTTACTGATTTTGAGTATTAAATGCGTCTATAGGGCTTTTGCCGTTTGATACAGGTATACTTTGAGCGAAAATAATCGTTTTTGCATGTAAGTTATCTTCGGCAAAAGCCTTTTTGTTTTTGGTAATAAAGTCGTATAGGGGTTTAGTGCTCTCGCCGGGAGAAAGCGAAGTGTTATAGTAGTAGTAACCGTCAAAATATGTCCAGCTTTCGTCTCTGATACCCTCTTTTGAATCGGTGTGAAGTATAAAAAGGTTAAAGCTTTCCTTGTCGGAGGTGTAGGTAGGGTTTATCACCTGCAAGCGCACATAGCAAGGCGAGCTTTGGTTATTTTGGTAAACAGGCTCCGACAGCACAATGTTTTCGGTGGCTACGGCAAAAGTTTCTGCTCTGTAAAACAGATTTATTGCCAAAACGGCGCAAAGCACAAGAATAAAAGCTCCCCACACATAGCTTTTTGAAATGATTTTTTTAAACATACTACCCTTCCTTTTAATATATAGTGCAAAAAAGTTGCCACTATATAAATGTATATGCAAAAGGGTAGGTAATATATTCCTGTTTTTTGGGTGTTTTTTAAGGTAAGCGGGAAAGTTAAAAAACAATCCCTTAGTAAAACTTAACTTGAGCGCACTTTAACAATCCCTCAGTCAGCTACGCTGACAGCTCCCTTTACACAAAGGAGCCTAAGATTCTTCGCTACGCTCTTAAATGACAGCGAGGGCAAGTGGTGTGTTCCTTTAAAAACCACCTTTGTTTTTACCTTTTAGGTGGTGTATGGTTTTAAAACCTCACCTATATTTTATATTACAAGTGGTGTAAAACACAAAAAAGACCGAAGCTGTAAAACTTCGGTCTTTTACTTATTTTTTTACTTATTCTTCGGTTTCTTCCTCATCGTCAGCCTGCTCGGACTTAGCGTCAAGCTCTTTTTCAAGCTCTTGAAGTTTCTTTATTTCGTTTTCGTCTACGTCCTCTGTAGCCTGTTCTACCTGCTCGATTTCCTTAGTATCGTCGTGCTCTGCTCTTGCAAAGGACACAACCTTTGAATCCTCTACAAGTCTCATAACTCTAACACCCGAAGCGTATCTTGACATAACGTTTACGTCGCTTACTCTGATACGGATAATAATGCCGTCATCTGCTATAAGCATTAAGTCGTCGGTATCGTCAACAACCTTAATTCCTGCAACGTAGCCCTTTATGTCGTTTACCTTATAGTTAATCTTACCGAAACCGCCTCTTGACTGCAAGCGATAATCCTCAATAGCCGTTCTTCTGCCCTGACCCTTATCGGTAACGGTCATAACGGTTGCATTTTCTCTAAGTCTTGCAAGTCCTACAATGTAGTCGTCGCCACGAAGCTTAATCGCTCTAACTCCTCTTGCAGTTCTCGAAAGCGGACGAGCGTCATTTTCGTTAATGCGAATGCTCATACCGTTGTGTGTAGCGATAAGAAGCTCGTGAGAGCCGTTTGTGAGCTTAGCAAAAGCAAGCTCGTCGTCCTCATTAAGTCCTATGGCGATAAGACCGCTTCTTCTTATATTCTTGTAAGCTTCAAGCTTTGTACGCTTTATAAGACCTTTTCTGGTAACCATAACAAGATACTTGTCGGGGTCAAAGTCGTGTACGTTTATCATATATGCTATCTTTTCGTCAGGCTCAAGCTGCAATAGGTTTACAACATTGGTGCCCTTTGAGGTTCTGCTGCCCTCGGGGATTTGATAGCATTTTAACCTATGCATTCTGCCTCTGTTGGTGATAAACAGCACATAATCGTGAGTTGAGCTTATAAATAGCTCCTCTACAAAGTCCTCTTCACGCTGAGTCATACCCGAAACGCCACGTCCGCCACGTTTTTGAGTCTTATAAACGTCAACAGGCATACGCTTAACGTAACCGAAGTGTGTAAGCGTTACGGCACATTCTTCTTCAGGAATAAGGTCCTCAATATCAACCTCGCCGCTTACCATTTCTATAGCGGTTCTTCTTTCGTCGCCGTAACGGTTTTTAAGCTCGGTTAATTCTTTCTTTATTATGTCGAGCACAAGCTGATGGTCGCCTAAAATTGCTTCGAGCTCTTTTATCTTTTCGTGCAAAGCGTTTAACTCGTCCTCTATCTTGTGTCTTTCAAGACCTGAAAGCTGTCCTAAACGCATAGCAACTATAGCAGAGGCTTGTGCTTCGCTTAAGCCGAAACGCTCGATAAGTGCCACCTTTGCGCTCGGCTGGTCGGCTGACGCACGTATAATGGAAATTACCTCGTCTATATAATCAAGCGCAATTTTTAAGCCCTCTAAGATATGCGCTCTGTCTTTTGCTTTTTTAAGCTCAAACCTTGTTCTTCTCTCAATTACTTCACACTGGAAGTCAATATAGTGGTCTAATATTTCCCTAAGCGACATTATCTTAGGCTGGCCGTCGTGAAGAGCCAAAAGTATAATGCCGACAGTATCCTGAAGCTGACTGTAGCGGTAAAGCTGATTTAACACAACCTGCGGATTAGCGTCACGCTTTAGGTCGATAACTATTCTCATTCCAACCTTATCCGACTCGTCGTTTAAATCGGAAATACCGTCAATTCTCTTATCCTTTGCAAGCTGAGCTATCGACTGGATAAGTCTTGCTTTATTGACCATATACGGTATTTCGCTGATGATTATTTTAAATCTGCCGTTTTTCTGTTCCTCTATTTCGGCTCTGCCTCGCAAGGTTACCTTGCCACGACCTGTAGCATACGCAGCTCTTATACCTGCATAGCCCATTATAATACCGCCTGTGGGGAAGTCGGGACCTTTTATGTAGTCCATAATGTCCGCAAGCTCTGCGTCGGGATTATCTATAACAAAGTTTACGGCGTCGATAACCTCGGTTAAGTTATGCGGCGGTATATTTGTAGCCATACCTACGGCAATACCTGTTGAGCCGTTTACCAAAAGGTTTGGAAAACGTGAAGGCAAAACGGTAGGCTCTTGTAAACGGTCGTCGTAGTTTGACATAAAGTCAACTGTTTCTTTGTCTATATCGGTGAGAAGCTCCTGAGAAATCTTACTCATTCTCGACTCGGTATAACGGTAAGCAGCCGGGGGGTCTCCGTCGATACTACCGAAGTTACCCTGACCGTCAACCAGCGGATATCTAAGCGAGAAATCCTGTGCCAAACGAACAAGCGCATCATAAACCGAAGCGTCGCCGTGAGGGTGGTATTTACCCAAAACGTCACCGACGGTAGCGGCACACTTTAAGTATTTTTTATCGGCAGTAAGTCCTGCCTCGTGCATTGTATAAAGTATTCTTCTGTGAACAGGCTTTAGTCCGTCACGCACATCGGGAAGCGCACGGCTTACGATAACCGACATAGAGTAATCGAGAAACGATTTTCTCATTTCTTTTTCTATATCTCTGTTTATAAGATTTGTGCTTTCTATGTTATACAATTTAATTCACCTCAATTAAATATAAACCGTTTTTACAGTCTTTTATATTTTTCCTTTAGTCCGTTTTGCAAAATCAAGGATATTTTTTCGGTATTATCTTCACAATAGCTTTTAGGTATTGCAAAAACTCTTTCCTTTGCGTAGCCTATTACAAACATATCGTCTGTTTCCCACGCTTTAAGCGGCTCGGTTTCATACATAAATACCGTACTGCTTTCGCCCTCACCGAGCTTAATACCCTCGTCATAAAAGGTTATCTTAAAGGTATCCGAAAGCCCAGACGCCTCTACTCCCTTTGCGATTTGTCTTATATGAGTTAAGGGCACATACCAAACAAATAAAATTACTATAACGCAAAGTATAGCCATAAATAAGTTTGCTTTTGAGTAGTTTGTGGCAAGTCTGTAAACGTAAAGTATAAGCATTAGCGCCAAAAGCAAGGTGTAAATTAAATATTTTTTATAAAGGGTATGCTTTTGGAAAATTTTAAGCGCTTTCTTTACCTGTTCGCCATTAAAGGCATATTCTACCTCAATACCGTCGGCAGCATCAAAACGGTTTTTTAAGTCTTCGTCCTCTGTCGCCGGAATATCGCCTATCTCTGAAAAGGAATCGCCCACAACGCCTTGGCTCACATTTTTTAACTCCTCTTCGGGTGATAGGTTAATATCCTCGTTTTGAGGCTTATTTTCGTTATTTAATTCCATTTTATTTCCTTTCGGTTATATATCAAGGTTTTCAACATATTTAGCATTTTTCTCGATAAACTCACGTCTGGGCTCAACCTTTTCGCCCATAAGAATGGTAAATATCTCGTCGGCGCTTACTGCGTCCTCCATCTCTACCCTTATCATTGTGCGGTTTTCGGGGTTTAAGGTTGTTTCCCAAAGCTGATCGGGGTTCATTTCACCCAAACCTTTGTAACGCTGAATTTCTACCTTTAGGTTGTTTTCGCCTGCAAGCTCCTTTAAATAGGTATCTCTTTGAGCGTCGGTATAAGCGTATCTTACCTGTTTACCTCTTGAAAGCTTGTAAAGCGGCGGTTGAGCGATATATATGTTGCCGTTTTCGATAAGCGGTCTCATAAATCTAAAGAAGAAGGTTAAAAGCAAAGTTCTGATATGCGAGCCGTCAACATCGGCATCCGCCATAATGATAACCTTTCCGTAACGGAGCTTTGTTATATCAAAGTCGTCTCCGATACCGGTACCCAAAGCAATTACAACAGGCATGAGCTTTTCGTTGTTATATACCTTGTCAAGTCTTGCTTTTTCTACGTTTAACATTTTACCCCAAAGCGGTAAAATAGCTTGGAAACGTCTGTCACGTCCTGTTTTTGCGGAACCGCCCGCAGAGTCTCCCTCGACGATATATATTTCGGTATAGGTCGAATCCTTATCCGAACAGTCGGCAAGCTTACCCGGCAAAGACGACGAAGCAAGTGCAGATTTTCTTCTGGTAAGCTCTCTTGCTTTTCTTGCTTCCTCTCTTGCTTTTTGGGCAATTTGAGCTTTTTCCATAATCGCCTTTGCAACGGTCGGATTTTCTTCGAGATAGTTTGTAAGTCCTTCGTTTATTAACTTTTCAACCAGCGGTTTTGCTTCGGGATTTCCGAGCTTGCCTTTGGTTTGTCCTTCAAATTCACAGTCGGTAAGCTTAACCGAAATTATTGCGGTAAGACCTTCTCTTACGTCGTCGCCCGTAAGCTTAGGATCGTTTTCCTTAATAAAGTTATGCTTTTTGCCGTATTCGTTTATTACCTTTGTCAGAGCGTTTTTAAAGCCTGTTTCGTGCATACCGCCGTCTACGGTATGAATGTTGTTTGCAAAGGATAATATAAGCTCGTTATAGCTGTTGTTATACTGTAAGGCTACCTCTGCTATAGAGTCGTTATTTTCCTGTCTTACGAATATAACCTCGTCGTGCAATACCTCAAGTTGTTTTGTCTTGTGGATATGCTCTACAAAGCTCTTTATACCGCCCTCATATTGCAATGTTTCGGTTACAGTGTTATCGGGGTCTCTTAAATCGCTTAAAATAATCTTTATACCCGCATTTAAAAATGCCTGCTCTCTTAAACGCTTTAAGAGTACCTCGTACTCGTATACTGTGGTTTCAAAGATTTCGTCGTCAGCCTTAAACGCAACGGAAGTACCTGTTTTTGAGGTTTCGCCGATAATTTTTATAGGCTCGTCGTAGTGACCTCTTTCAAATCTCTGGAAAAATATATTTTCGCCGTTATAAACGGTAAGCTCAAGATATTCGCTCAAGGCGTTAACAACCGACGCACCAACACCGTGCAAACCGCCTGCAACCTTATATCCGCCGCCGCCGAATTTACCGCCTGCGTGAAGTATTGTATAAACAACCGTAGCCGCACTAATCTTTTCCTTAGGGTGAATACCTGTAGGAATACCACGTCCGTTATCGGTAACTCTTATAATGTTGTCGGGTAAAATTTCAACATTTATCTCGGTACAGTAACCTGCGAGCGCTTCGTCGATAGCGTTGTCCACTATCTCGTAAACTAAGTGGTGAAGTCCTCTCGGACCTGTTGAACCGATATACATACCCGGTCTTTTTCGTACTGCTTCAAGTCCTTCCAAAACCTGTATTTGATTTTCGTCGTAGCTTTGATTTTGTTTAGCCATAAATAAAAACCTCCAAATGCGCTAATGCGCCAAACCGTAATAAAACGGCGTATCTTATATATTAACCTCGTTTTTTAACCTTTTTAAAAGCGTTTGAGTTGATATGGGAGAAATATATACCCTGTGGTTTTTATGCCTTATTTTGCGTTTATTATCGGTGTCAAAGACAATAAACGATTTTGGCATATCGTAAGAAACATTTTCTACTATATCAGCCTTTGTCGCCTTTGATAAAAAGCTTTTTGTATGATTTGAGACAGTGGATTTTTCAAGGTCAAATATCCCTATAATATCCTTTGCCTGTAAAACAGTGTCTTTTCCGAGATATAAATACATTTAACTTATCGTTTCCTCGCTTATTATGCTGCCGTCTTTTATTTTAAAGATTTTACCCTCTTTTAAATTGACAGTATTTGATATATCACAACAGGTTATAAACACCTGTCTTTTTTTAACGTGATTTAAAATATAGTTTTGTCTTTTTATATCAAGCTCGCTCATAACGTCGTCTAAAAGTATTATAGGGCTTTCGCCGATAATAGCTTTTATTAAATCCGCTTCGGCAAGCTTTAAGGTTAGTACACAGCTTCTTTGCTGACCCTGAGAGCCGTAGCTTTTAGCCGAAATGCCGTTTATAAAAACATCTAAATCATCTCGGTGTATACCAAAGGAGGTATAACCTCTTTTTATATCAAGCTCTAAAGAGCTATTTAACTTATTAAAATAAAAATCTACTTCCTCTTTGCCGTAAACTTTAAGGTCATCTAAATTTTCAAAAACAGAGGAAATATAGTCTATTTTAAATTTTTCGGTATTTGAAGAAAGCTTTAAATAAATATTTTCTGCGATTTTACCGAGCTTTTTTACATAATCCTTGCGGTATATTGAAATTACCGTACCTAACTTTGCAAGCTGTAAATCCCAAACATAAATGGTATCTCTTAAATCAGGAAACCTTAACATATCCTTTAAAAGCGCATTTCTTTGCTCTAAAACCTTTTCATACTGTTCAAGATAGTTTATATATTGAGGCTTTATCTGAGATATTGACATATCTAAAAACCGCCTGCGGTTTTTAGGGCTTCCCTTAATAAGCTCCAAATCGTCCGGCGAAAATATTACAGAGCAAAAGTTACCTGCAAGCTCGCTTGATTTTTTAAGCTTTACGTTATTTAAAAATATATCTTTTTTGGAATAAAGCTTTATTTTTGCATTTTGAGGTCTTTGTTTATCCTCAAAATCAAGGCTTATTTCAGAAAAATCCTTTTCAAATTCGATTAGCTCCGAAACATTGGCGGACCTAAAGCTTGTATTTCCGGTAAAAAGCCATATAGCCTCTATAATGTTGGTTTTTCCCTGTGCGTTATCGCCGTAAATTATATTTACGTTTTCACAGGGCGATAGGGTTATTTTAGAAATATTGCGATAATTTTTAAGTTTAAGTTTTTTTATTATCATACTGCCACCTTATTACCGCTTTAAAAAACTATTCCTTTATAACCTTAAATCTGTAATTTTCAACTTCAACTATATCGCCGTTATAAAGCTTTTTTCCTCTGGCAAGACAAACCTCGCCGTTTACACAAACTATTCCCTCGGCAATAATTTCCTTAGAATGTCCGCCTGTTTCGGCAAGTCCCGAAAATTTTAAAAACTGGTCGAGCTTAATAAACTCTGTTTTTATCTTAATTTCATTTGTCTGCATATCAGTTATCCTTTAATCTAACAGGTAATACTAAGAATAAAAAGCTGTCGCTCTCAAGCGGTAAAACCTTCATAGGAGAAAGAGGACCGTTTAATTCCAAAACAACCTTGTCGCTTTCGCTTGCTTTAAGTGCGTCGAGCATATATTTATTGTTAAAGCCTATGAGCACATCTGCTCCGTCAAGTGAAACTTTAAATTCGTCCTGAACCTTACCTAAAGAGGTTTCGCATTTAAGCTTTGCAAGCTCGCTTTTAAATTCACATTTTATAGGGCTTTTTGCTCTGTCGTTTATAATTATCGAGGCTCTGTTGATGGAATTTATAAAATCCTTTGTGTTTACCGTTATTTTTGTGGTGCATTCCTTTGGAATTGCGGTTTTGTAATCTAAAAATTCACCTTCAAGTAAGCGTGAAATAATGCTGTAGCCGTAAACCTCAAAAATAATGTGTTTATTTGAGGCTTTTATGCTTATCTGGTTATCTTCCTCGTCGTTAAATTTAGCTAACAGCTTTTGAATTTCGTTTAAGGTTTTTCCCGGAACAACAAATCTCATATTTTCGTCAATATCTACCGCTTCTTTTCTCATAGCAAGACGATATCCGTCAACCGAAACTACGTTTAAAACCTTGTTTTCAATATCAAAAAGCGTACCTGTATAAACGGGTATTGTATCAAGCTGGGCAACGGCAAAAAGCGTTTGAGAAATAAAGCTTTTAAAATTATCGCACGAAATAGTAAACTTTTTATCCTCGCTTATCTGAGGTATTTCGGGATAATCGTCGCTGTTCATACCGAGTATTGTAAACTCTGCATCATTACAGCGGATAACCGTTAAAAGCTTATCATCGCTCGAAAAGCTTATAATTCCCGAAGGCATTTTGCTTACTATGTTTGATAAAAGTGCGGCATTTAATATTATTTTGCCGTCTTTGCTTGAATTAACGGGAATACTCTTTATGATACCCAACTCCATATTGTAGCCGGTAAGGGTTAAGGTGTTGTTTGAGCATTCGAGTAAAATACCCTCTAATGAAGGTATGGTTGATTTTGAAGAAACTGCAAGCGATACGTTTGTAATAGCTTCGCAAAGTAAATTGTTGTCGCAGGAAAATTTCATAAAATATCACCGTTTTTCTTAAAGTTTGCCGAAAACTTTTTTCGGCTTAAAAATATATAATATATAAATATATAATATAATATATAAATAAATTTAGTAATAGTAATAGGGGATGTTTAATTTGTTAAAACCAATTAAATATAAAATAAACTACGAACGTTAAAGGTGTTTTTTAACTGTAAATTAAGTGAGTAAAATTTGTTTATAAAATTTAAAAAAATTTTTAATTGTGTAATCTTGTTAAAAACAAATTGTTTAATGTTAAATAAAAGTTAAAAACAAAGCTAAAAATTACATTAAAATAATTTACAACAAATTATAAACTTTTTTAAACAGTTTAAAGTGTTAATTACTTATCCCTTACATTTTTTATAATGTCGTCTACTACTGCTTTTGTATGAGAATCGGTCTGTAAAAGCTTTTCTACCTTTTGCAGAGAGTAAACTATCGTTGCGTGGTCTTTGCCGCCAAATTCCTCGCCGATAGAGCTTTGTGACATTTGAGTTACCTCTCTTACAACGTAAATTGCAACCTGTCTTGCCATAGAAATGCCTGACGATCTCTTTCTTGAACGTATATCCTCAGGCGTTACGCCGTAGGTTTCCGCAACCTCTTCAATGATTTTATTTACCGTTACCGAGGTAGGCTGATTATCGGTTAAGATTTCCTTGATAACCGTTTGAGCAACGCTTATCGAAGGATTTGAGCCTGCGAGGTATTTATAAGCCTTTATCTTTTTAACTGCGCCCTCAAGCTGACGGATATTGCTTTTTAATCTGTGAGCTATAAACTGTGCGACGTAGTCGGGAATGTTTATATTTAAAAGCTCGGCTTTTCTTTTTATTATAGCAATTCTCGTTTCAAAATCAGGTTGAGAAATGTCGGTTAAAAGTCCCCATTCAAAGCGAGTTTTAAGCCTGTCCTCTAAAGTTTTAATATCCTTTGGAGGTCTGTCCGAGGTCAAGACAATCTGCTTGCCTACCTGATGAAGTTCATTAAAGGTGTGGAAAAATTCCTCTTGGGTACTTTCCTTACCTGCAACAAACTGAATATCGTCTATAAGTAAAATGTCTGCTTTTCTATACTTGTTTCTGAAATCCTGAATAGTCTGATTTCTAAGCGCAGTTATAAGCTCGTTTGTGAAGGTTTCGCTGTTAACATAAACTGCGTTTTTTGTAGGATTATTCTTTAAAAACTCGTGCTTTATAGCACACAAAAGGTGAGTTTTGCCAAGTCCTGACGGTCCGTGAATAAAAAGCGGATTGTATGAGCCCGAACCGTTTTGAGAGGCAACCGCTTTACAGGCCGCATAAGCAAAGTTATTAGAGCTTCCCACAATAAAAGTATCAAAGGTATAGTCGTATGTAGCGTCTGTAAAGGTTTTTTCTATTTCATCTTGCTTTTGTGAGTGTTGGTTTTTATAATTTTCTATCTCTTCGTCGTCGAGAGATACAAGCTTGTGAACTGCCTCGAATAAAGGAACGTCGTCTAATTCCTTTTTGATATCCTCTTCGGTTTGGATTATAATATTTACATCAAAGCCCAAAACCTTTTTAAAGCTTTCCTGTAATTTTGTGAGATACTGTTTTTCAAGTAAATTTTTATGAAACGGAGCCGAAACATATATAAAAGCGTTATCATCAATTAAATCAAGCGGCTCAATAGGTTTTATCCAGCAATCGTAAGCAACGTCGCTTATATTTTCTTTGCAATTTTCTTTTACAAGATTTAATACTTGGGAAAAAGAATCCACGCAAAAAATCCTCCTTTAAAATAAAATAAATTTATTAGAAATATCGAGTTAAGATAATCATAGATTACAAAAATTACCCCATAATACTACTAATTTATATTGTAACAAAATATACTGCTTTTTTCAAGGCTTAAGGGTTAATTTTTTTAATAAAAATGCTATGCTTTTAACAATCCTATAAATAAATTGTTTAAAAATGAAATAATATTTTTTTATTTAGGTATTGACAAACCGTATTTTAATGATATATACTTTTATTTCAGGTGGTTTCATCTTAAAAATAAGCTAAAAATACGCTTTATTTAACTAAAAGAGTCTTGTTAAAAATATTTTGTAACGTAAGATGAAATTTTAAATATGCTTGTAAGGGAGGATAAAAGTTATGAAAAGAACATATCAACCAAAGAAAATTCATAGAAAAAAAGAACACGGTTTCAGAAAAAGAATGTCTACCTCTAACGGTAGAAAGGTTTTGGCAAGAAGACGTGCCAAAGGCAGAAAAAGATTAACCTACTAAACCACAATAACCAGTTATATGACCACAGTTTTAATATTGTGGTCATTATTTTTGCAGGTCTTAGTAATATGCGTTTAAAAACGGCGGTATAAAAATGAAAAATATTACTTCAATAAAGCTTAATAAGGATTTTAAGAGGGCATATTTTAAAGGAAAATACAAGGCTCATCCGCTTATAGTAACGTATATTATAAAAAATAATAATACTACCGTCAGAGTAGGCATAACCACCTCGAAAAAAATAGGCAACGCCGTTAAAAGAAACCGTTCAAGGCGTGTTATAAGGGCGGCTTTTTTAGAGGTGAAAAAGGAGCTTAACTTAAAAGGCGGATACGATTTTATTTTTGTGGCAAGAAATAAAACACCGTTTGTAAAATCGACACAAATAGCAAAAGTGATGAAAAAACAAATAGCTTCGATTTTAAAGGAAATGGGATAAACTATGAGAAGAATATGTATTTTTTTCATAAAGGCCTATCAGAAGCTTATCTCTCCGCTAAAGCGACCGTGCTGTAGGTTTACGCCTACCTGTTCGGAATATGCTATAGGAGCATTCAGCCGACACGGAGTTATAAAGGGCTTTATACTGACTTTTTTGAGAATATTAAGGTGCAACCCTTTTTGTAAGGGCGGATATGATCCTGTACCGGAAAAATTTAAGCTATTTAATTTAAAAAAGGAAAACGGAGGAAAGTAATCAATGGGATTTTTGGGAACTCCTTTCGGTTACATTATGAGATTGCTTTACAACATTGTAAACAATTACGGTGTGACGATAATTATATTTACTGTTTTGCTCAGATTTATTTTATTTCCGCTGGCAGTAAAACAGCAAAAAAACTTAGGTAAATCTTCACTGTTTACCGAAAGACAAAGAGAAATTCAGAAAAAATACGGCAAGGATAAGGAAAAATATCAGCAAGAGCTTATGAAGGCTCAGCAGGAGGAGGGCTTTAACCCTGCGGGAGGCTGTTTGCCGGCTGTTATTCAGATGATAGTTTTGTTCGGACTTATCGAGGTTATCTACAGGCCGTTAAAATATTTTATACAGGCTCCTAATGACGCAATAACCGCCGCTACCAAGCTTTTTACCGGCAGGGTAAATATTGCGCAGTTAGGTATTATAAGCGATATTCAAAACGGTTCTACCGCTTATAAAGATGTTTTTTCGAGCGAAGTGCTTACAAAGATTAAGGAATTTAAGCTAAGCCTTTTCGGTTTGGATATGGGTATCGTTCCTAAGGATATTTTGAGCTTTAAAACCTTATTCAGCGATTTGGCAAGCGTAACGGGAATTATTGCGCTTTTAATTCCGATTTTGTCAGGTGTATTTTCCTTCCTTTCTGTTTATGCAAGCAATAAACAGCAGGAAAAATCAGGTACTATGCCGCAGCAGGGCGCAGGCTCGATGAAAATAATGATGTATTTTATGCCGCTTATTTCGGTTATATTTGCATTTCAGTTCCCGCTTGCAATCGGAATTTACTGGATAGTTTCAAGTGCGCTCGCATTTGTACAGACTATAGTTATAAATAAGCTTTATCCTATAGATAAAATGAGAGAGCAAGCGATAAAAGAGCGTGAGGAAAATAAAAAAAGCGGTAAAAAATCACGTTACCAGATGTTGCTTGAAGCGCAACAGCAGGCTCAAGGTAATACCTCAAGCGACGACAAGAGTGAAAATGTAAAAAAACCAAAGGACGTAGAAAACTTATCCGACAGCGAGATACTGGCACTTGCGAGAAAACGTATGGCGGAAAAATACGGCGACGAATAAAGGTTAAAATTTTTGGAGGGCATAAAAATGGCAAAGGAAGTTATTATTGAAGGAAATTCCGTAGAAGAAGCGGTAAACACAGCTTTAGGCGAGCTTAAAGCAATAAAAGAGGAGTGTAATATAGAAATTATCGAAAAGGGCAAAAAAACACTTTTCGGCAAGGTAAAAGAGCCGGCAAAGGTTAAGGTGAGCTTAAAGGAAGAAAGAATAAAGGTAAATGTTGTAACTGACGATAAGGACAGTAACGACGATAAACCGTCAAACGACAATTCCGAAGAAAAGTTAAGAGTGGCTAAGGAATATTTAAGCGAAGTGTTAGAAAACTTAGGGCTCGAAAACATAAACCTTACCGTAACTAAAGAGGAAAGAGGCGCAAAAATCACCGTTGAAGCCGACCGTTTAGGTCTTATAATCGGCAAGCACGGCGAAACCTTAGACGCTTTACAGTATCTTACCTCACTTGCCTGCAACAGAGTAGAGGGCGATTACTACAGAATTTCCGTTGACGGCGGTAACTACAGAGAAAAAAGAGAAAAAGCCTTGCAGGAGTTAGCAAGAAAAATCTCCGATAAGGTAAAAAGAACAGGCAGAAGCCAAACCTTAGAGCCGATGAATCCGTTTGAAAGAAGAATTATTCACGCAGCAGTAACCGATATAGAGGGCGTTTCTTCTAAATCAAAGGGCGAAGAACCAAACCGCAGAGTAGTTATATTCTCAACCGATAAGAGCAAAAGCTTTCCTAAAGGCGCAAAATCAGGCTCGTATAAAAAAGCTCCGGTCGCTCCCGAAAGAACAATGGAGCAGATTTTAAAGGGCGAATTTTCAGACGAGGAAAAGAACACAAAGCTTTATTCCAAAATAGAGCTTTAATAAGAAAATTAGGCGTGTCCGAGTATTCGGGCACGTTTTAAGCATACTTACAAAAATAAAAGGGGTGAATACAAGATGTCGGATACAATAGCCGCTATCGCTACGCCTTTAGCTGTGGGCGGAATCTCGGTCATACGAATTTCCGGTGAAAACGCAATATCGGTTGCCGATAAGGTTTTTAAGGGCTTTAATAAAAAGCCTCTGTGCGAATATGAGGGCTACAGCGCAGGCTACGGTATGATATTGGGAAATGACAACACTCAAATAGACGACGGTGTAGCGCTTGTATTTAAAGCCCCCAGAAGCTATACGGGCGAGGACGTTGTGGAAATTTCCTGTCACGGCGGAGTTTTTGTTACAAGAGAGGTCTTAAGGCAGGTTATAAGCTGTGGGGCAAGGCTTGCCGAAGCAGGAGAATTTACAAAGCGAGCCTTTTTAAACGGCAAACTGAGCTTAACTCAGGCAGAAGCGGTTATGGACCTTATAGGCTCTAAAAACACCCAGTCGCTTCGCAGTGCAAGAGCACAGGCAAACGGTGCGCTTTTTAAAAGACTTGAAAATATAAAGTCTGAGCTTTTAAATATAGCGGCGCATTTGTCTGCGTGGGTTGACTTTCCCGAAGAGGATATAGAGGTTTTGGAGCAGGGTAATCTGCTTGCTTCTTTGCAAAACGCAAAGCAAGAGGTGGAAAGCTTAATTAAAACCTTTGACAGCGGTAAAATCATAAGAGAGGGCGTGCAGACTGCTATAGTCGGCAAACCTAACGTGGGTAAATCCACTCTTATGAACCTGCTTGCAGGCTGTGAAAAGAGCATAGTTACCGATATAGCCGGTACAACCAGAGACGTTGTAGAGGAAAGCGTAAATATAGGAAACGCTTTTCTTAGACTTGCCGATACCGCAGGAATAAGACAAACCGACGACGTGGTGGAGCGTTTCGGTGTTGAGCGTGCTTTAGAGCGAATTAAAACGGCAGGACTTGTACTTGCGGTGTTTGATAATTCCGACAGTCTTACCGAGCAGGACAAGCAGATTATTTCCGCCGTAAAAGAGGATAATACCCCATCTATAGCTATAATAAACAAGACGGATTTGCCTAAAAAAATAGACGAAAAGTATATAAAAGATAATTTTAAACATATAGTATACACATCTGCGGACAACAAAGAGAGCTTAAACGCTTTATCCGATGAAATTCAAGAGGTTTTAAAGCTAAACGATATAGATACCTCAAACGGTATTATCGCAAACGAACGCCAAAGGATATGTGCTACGGGTGCACTCGAATATCTAACCGAGGCGATAGATACCCTAACGGCAGGCTTTACCTTAGACGCAGTTACCGTAAATATAGAGTCGGCGATAGAGTGTCTTTTAGAGCTTAGCGGTCAGAGGGTAAGCGAAGAGGTTGTAAACAGAGTTTTCCACAATTTCTGTGTGGGAAAGTAAAAAACTTTGCCTTAAAAAGAGGTGTTAAGGATAATGTCATATTGCATTGATGATTACAGTGTTGCAATAATAGGAGCAGGTCACGCAGGTATAGAAGCTGCTTTGGCCTGCGCAAGACTCGGCGTTAAAACGGCGCTTTTTACGCTTAGCCTTGATAATATAGCAAATATGCCCTGCAACCCCTCGATAGGAGGAACTGCCAAAGGGCACTTAGTAAGAGAAATAGACGCTTTGGGCGGACAGATGGGAAAAGCCGCCGACGCAACCTTTTTGCAAAGCCGTATGCTAAACAGGGGCAAAGGCCCTGCGGTACACAGCCTGCGTGTGCAGTCGGACAGAAAAGCGTATCATAAATATATGAAAAAGGTTTTGGAAGCTGAGCAAAACCTTGATGTTAAACAGGCTGAGATTGTCGATATTGTACTTGATGAGGGCGGTAACATATCAGGCGTGGTAACAAAGCTCGGTACGGTATATAACGTAAAATGCGCCGTTGTTTGCAGCGGTACATATCAAAGCGCAGTTATACATATAGGCGATACTCATTACGAAAGCGGACCCGATTCGTCGTTGCCGTCTAAGGGCTTAACCCAAAAGCTTGCCGAAGCCGGTATAGAAATTCGCCGCTTTAAAACAGGTACTCCGTCAAGAGTGCATAAAAGAAGCATTAACTTCAGCGAGCTTGAGGTACAGCCGGGAGAAACCCCGATAACGCCTATGTCGTTTGAAACAAATCCCGACGGACTTGAAAACAAGGTAGTGTGCCATATTGCTTATACAAATGAGCGCACACATAAAGTGATAATGGAAAATCTGCACCGTTCTCCGCTTTACGGCGAGGGCGAGCGTATAAAGGGCGTAGGGCCGAGATACTGCCCGAGTATAGAGGATAAGGTAGTCCGCTTTGCCGATAAGCCTCGTCATCAGCTTTTTATCGAGCCTATGGGGCTTGACACCGACGAAATGTATTTACAGGGTATGTCGTCGTCCTTACCGGAGGACGTACAGCTTGAGTTTTTGCGCACTATAAAAGGGCTTGAAAACGTCGAGGTTATGCGAAATGCCTACGCTATAGAGTATGACTGCTGTAATCCTTTGGAATTAAAGGCAACGCTCGAATTTAAAAAGATAGGCGGGCTTTTCGGCGCAGGTCAGTTTAACGGAACTTCGGGCTATGAGGAAGCGGCGGCACAGGGCTTAATAGCCGGTATAAATGCGGCTCACAGAGTGCTCGGAAAAGACGAATTTATCTTAGACAGAGCAAGCTCATATATCGGTACGCTTATAGACGATATTACTATAAAGGGCTGTTCCGATCCGTACAGAATGATGACCTCACGAAGCGAATACCGCCTTATTTTAAGGCAGGATAACGCCGATAAGCGCCTAACCCCAAAGGGATATGAGTTAGGGCTTATCTCAAAGGAGCGTTACGATAAGTTTTGTGAGAAAACCTTGCTTATTGACAACGAGATAAAAAGGCTGTCAAAGCTCATTATACCGCCGTCGGATAAGCTAAACGAGCTTTTGGTTTCACATGAAACATCACCTATGACAACAGGCATAAGGGCAACCGAGCTTATAAGACGTCCACAGCTTACATATAAGGATTTAGCCCCGTTTGATGTCGATAGACCTGTGCTTTCGGCAGAGGTTTGCGAGCAGGTGGAAATAGAAATAAAATATGAGGGCTATATTAAAAAACAGCTTGCACAGGTTAGTCAGATGAGAAAATTAGAGGGCAAGCCTTTGCCGTCGGATATAGATTACGACAGCATATCGGGGCTTCGCCTTGAAGCAAAGGAAAAGCTAAAAAAAATAAGACCGCTTAATATCGGTCAGGCAGGCAGAATTTCCGGGGTAAGTCCTGCCGACGTATCGGTACTGCTTATCTGGCTTGAATGTAACAGGTGAGAATATGATAGATAAAAACTTTTTAAAGTCTGTAGCTTTGCAGTATGGTTTTGAGCTAACAAACAGTATGGCAGACAGCTTTGATACCTACGCAAGTTTGTTGACCGAGTGGAACGAAAAAATAAATCTGACCGCCATTACCGAGCCCAAGGAAATTTGTATAAAGCACTTTGTGGATAGTTTATTACTTTTAAAAAGCGTTGATTTGCCCGAAGGAGCTTCGCTTATAGACGTTGGTACAGGAGCGGGCTTTCCGTCAATACCCTGCGCTATATATAAAAGCGACCTTAATATAACCTTGCTTGACAGCTTAAATAAGCGCATAACCTTTTTAAACGAGCTTACAAGAATGCTCGGTATAAACGCCGAGTGCATACACGCAAGAGCAGAGGACGCAGGCAGAGAAACCGATTTAAGAGAGCAGTTTAATATTGCTACGGCGAGGGCTGTGGCGCATTTAAGAGAGCTTAGCGAGTATTGTTTGCCGTTTGTAAAGGTGGGAGGATATTTTGTAGCACTTAAAGGCTCGGATATAGAAACGGAGCTTGACGAGGCAAAGCCTGCTATAAGTAAAATGGGCGGAAAAATCGAAAGGGTAGAAAAATTTAAACTGCCCGACGATATGGGCAGGTCGGTGGTAGTGATTAAAAAAATATCGCAAACCCCGACAAAATACCCCAGAATAACCGCAAAAATAAAAAAAGAACCTATAAAATAATAAAATATAAGTCGATTGTCAGCGTTATATGTCGTAACTTGCGATGTAAAATGCTGGCAATTTTTATTTTTGCGTGGTATATTAAAGCTAAAGGATACATAAAATATAAGTTAGCGCCGAAAGGGAGTAAGAGGTATGCCGTTAGTCAGTAAAAAAGATAAGGTAGTAAACAAGGTGTTGCTTTTAAATGTTGACGACATAAGAACTAACCCGAATCAGCCGAGAAGCCGTTATGACGAGGAGCAGTTAAACATACTGGCGCAAAGCATAAAGGAAAACGGGCTTTTACAGCCTGTAACCGTAAGAAAAAATACACACGGCGAGTATGAGCTTATTTCGGGCGAGCGCAGGTTAAGAGCCTGTAAGCTTATCGGCAAAACCCAGATAGAATGTATATCGGTAAATAAAAGCCAAAGAGAATCGGCACTACTTGCACTTATAGAGAATATACACCGTGAGGACTTAAATATATTTGAGCAGGCGCAGGCGTTAAAAACGCTTATTGCAAAATGGGACGTAACGCAGGACGAGGCGGCACAAAAGTTAGGAGTTGCGCAGTCAACGGTAGCGAATAAGCTAAGGCTTTTAAAGCTAACGTCTACTGAACAAAGGCTTATAATAGAATACGACCTAACCGAGCGTCACGCAAGGGCGCTTTTAAAGATAAACGGTGCAGATAAGCGAATAGAAGTAATAAAGTACATATATAATATGGGGCTTAACGTAGCTCAGACCGAGAAATATATAGGGTCGCTGGAAGCACCGCCTGCAAAGCCGAAAAGAACGCCGATAATAAAAGACGTAAGACTTTTTGTAAACACTATAAACAAGGCGATAAAGGTGATGAAGGACGCAGGAGTACCTGCCACGAGCAAGCGCACCGAGCAGGAGGGCTATATAGAGTATTTAGTGAGAATACCCACCACCGACAAGGTTTAATATTTGCTTAAAAGCACAAGGTGCTTTTATATAAATGCTATTTCCCCTTTAGCATGAAACGGACAGGCTTATGCCTGTCCGTTTCGGCTTTTATGTGGGGTTGCATTGACCCGTCATTCTGCCTCTCGCTTTCCTGTCCCTGTCATTCTGAGCGCAGCGAAGAATCTTTTTAGGCTCCTTTGTGTAAAGGGAGCTGTCAGCGGGGGCTGACTGAGGGATTGTTAAAGTATATAACTTTTTCGCTCAACTTTTTACTTTGTCGGTAATGATAAGTTTACAATCCCTCCGAGTTTGCCTTACGGCAAACCCACCTCCCTTTACACAAGGGAGGCACCCTTAAGTTTACGGATAATTCTTAGCTGTCGCTAAGAATAAAGGATTTGGCACAAGGGAGGCAAGGACATTTCTAACTTAACCTTTACAGGATTCTTCGTCGTTTCACTCCTCAGAATGACAATAGGGGGTCGTGCTTCTCTTAAAGACCAGAGGGAGTGCCCGTTTTTTCTCAATGTCATTCTGAGTCTTTACTTTCCCTGTCATTCTGAGCGCAGCGAAGAATCTTATTGCACAGAGCCTTACGCCGATTTTATGCGCTTTATCACCGCTTAGCGCAAAATGTTTCATGTGAAACATTTTAATTTTTCACTAAATAACATAAACTTTAAGCCGAAAAAAATTGAAATGGCGACAAAGAAATGCTATAATAAATGTTAGATACGTTGTTAACTGGCTAAAACAGCAAAAAATCAACTTCTTTTTGTAAAGGACGAGGTTAATGGGGAAAATTATTGCGGTGGCAAACCAAAAGGGTGGAGTAGGAAAGACCACCTCGGCAGTGAATATATCTGCGGCGCTCGGCGTAAAAAAGAAAAAAGTCCTGCTTATTGATATTGACCCGCAGGGAAACGCCACAAGCGGAGTAGGCATAAACAAGAGAAATATCGAAAAATCGTCATATAATATACTCATAGGCGAGTGTAAGGCAAATGAAGTAATACTACATACGCCGTTTGCAAACTTAGACGTTATTCCTGCTAATATGCAGCTTGCCGGCGCAGAGGTTGAGCTTGTAGACGTTGCAGACAGGGTAAACACAATGAAAAAGGCGATTATCGGCGTCAAGGACAATTACGACTTCATCATTATTGACTGTCCGCCGTCACTTGGGCTTGTAACGCTAAACGCCCTAAACGCCTGCGATACGGTGCTTATACCTATTCAGTGTGAGTATTATGCGCTCGAAGGCTTGTCACAGCTTATGGCTACGGTAAGAACGGTAAAGAAAAAATATAATCCTATGCTCGACATAGAGGGCGTGTTGCTCACTATGTTTGACGGTAGGTTAAACCTAACTATGCAGGTGTTAAACGAGGTTAAAAAGTTCTTTGCGCATAAGGTATATAAAACGGTTATCCCAAGAAACGTAAGGCTTTCGGAGGCGCCGAGCTTTGGCCAACCCGTAATATATTACGATAAGGGCTCAAAGGGAACAAAGGCATATATGGAATTAGCGCATGAAATTATAAAGAAAAATAAGGGGAGGTAGGCTAAATGGCACGAAAAAACGGCTTGGGAAAGGGCTTGGAGGCTCTTTTTGAGGACAACAGTACATCTTCCTTGCAGGGCGAGGAGATAATAAAAATAAGCGAAATTGAACCGAATAAAAATCAGCCGAGAAAGGATTTTGACCAGTCTGCGCTCGAACAGCTTGCAGATTCTATAAGGGAACACGGCATAATTCAACCCCTGGTAGTAAGGGAAATATCCACAGGCGGATATCAGATTGTAGCAGGTGAACGCCGTTACAGAGCCGCAAGAATGGTGGGGCTTACCGAAGTGCCTGCGGTTGTAAGGGAGTTTTCTGACAAGGAAGTGCTGGAAATTGCGCTTATCGAAAACCTACAGCGTGACGACTTAAACCCTATTGAAGAGGCTCTCGGCTACAAGGAGCTTATAGACGACTATAACCTAACACAGGACGAGGTTGCAAAAAGCGTGGGAAAATCACGCCCTGCCGTAGCAAATATGTTAAGGCTTTTAAACCTTCCTGATGAAGTAATTACACTTGTGCGCCAAAAAAAGCTTTCGTCGGGCCACGCAAGAGCGTTGCTTGCGCTTGAAAGTGACGAAAAAATATGTGAGCTTGCAGGAGTGGTTGTAAAAGGCGAGCTTAACGTAAGAGAAACCGAAAAGTTTGTAAAAAAACAAAACGAGGCACAAAAGCCCACTAAGCCAAAGCCGGCTTCGGACAGCTTTTACAGAGAAATGCAGATAAGCTTAAACAAAGAGCTCGGCAGAAAAATAAAGGTTGAAAAAGCCAAAAAAGGCGGAAAGTTAGTAATAGAATTTTTTGATAAAGACGATCTCAAAAGGCTTGCACAAGCCCTGACCGAATAAAACCATCAAGGAGGATATATAAATGCTGGACATTAAGGTAATAAGAGAGGACGCAGACAGAGTAAAGGCTGCTATGAAAACAAGAAATGCGGATTTAGACGCTACTATTGACGAGATTTTGGATATAGACGTTCAAAGACGTGAGCTTGCAACACAGACAAACACAAAGAAAAATGAGCAAAACGTGTTAAGCAAGCAAATTCCTATGCTCAAAAAAGAGGGCAAGGATATTTCTGAAATTATGGCGAAGCTAAAAGCGCTGTCAGACGATATTGCAGGGGATAACCAAAAGGTTAGCGAGCTTGAAAGAAAGCAAAGAGAGCTGATTTTAACCATTCCCAACATCCCGCACGAGTCGGTACCTGTGGGTGCAGACGACACCGAAAACGTTGAGGTAAGACGTTGGGGTGAGCCGAGAGATTTCGGCTTTGAGCCTAAGGCACACTGGGATATAGGCAAGGATTTAGACATATTAGATCCCGAAACCGCCGCAAAGGTTACCGGCAAGAGATTTCATTTTTACAAGGCCTTGGGCGCAAGACTCGAAAGAAGCGTAATTAACTTTTATTTAAATAGTCACGTTGACAACGGCTATACCGAGATTTTTCCGCCGTATATGGTAAACCGTGCTTCAATGACCGGTACAGGTCAGCTTCCGAAATTTGAGGAGGACGCCTTTAAGCTCGGCAACGAGGGCTTTGACTATTTCCTCATTCCTACGGCAGAGGTTCCTGTTACAAATATGCACAGAGATGAAATTCTCACCGCAGACAAGCTCCCTATCAAGTACTGCGCATACTCCGCTTGTTTCAGAGCAGAAGCAGGCTCGGCAGGCAGAGATACAAGAGGACTTATAAGACAGCACCAGTTTAACAAGGTTGAGCTTGTAAAATTCGCTCACCCCGATACCTCCTATGATGAGCTAGAATCGCTTACAAACGACGCAGAAAAAATGTTGCAGGCGCTAAAGCTTCCTTATAGGGTAGTTACGCTTTCCACGGGCGACATAGGCTTTTCCAGCGCAAAGACATACGATATAGAGGTATATATGCCGTCGTATCAGGGATATAAGGAGATTTCCTCTTGCTCGAACTTTGAGGATTATCAGGCAAGACGTGCAAACATCAAGTTTAAGGAGAATATAAAGGACAAAGCGAGATTTGTCCACACCTTAAACGGCTCGGGTCTTGCCATAGGCAGAACGGTTGCCGCTATTTTGGAAAACTATCAAAACGAGGACGGCTCTGTTACGGTGCCTGAGGTTTTACGCCCTTATATGGGAACGGATATTATAAAGTAAAAATAAAAATCCCCTTAACGCTAAATGCGTTAAGGGGATAGTTTTGTCTTTTTACACCTTACCCACCGACACTTTTAAATAAAACAAAGATGGGTTAATACCATATTAAAGGTTTGCTAAAACCTAATACAGCTTATTTTATTTAACTTACAGTATAATTTGCTATATATTATACTTTTTGTTGCCAAAATTCACTCCTTTTCCTGCCTAAACAGCAAAACTTCTTCTTCGACTTCGATAAGCTCGTTTATATCTAAGCTTTGTTCTTCGCTTGTTTCCTTTAGCTGTTCCTTTTTTGCTTTTCTTAGCTTTGATATATTGTTAATCATAATTATAAGCGCACCTAAAATAACAAACGCCGCTATAGCTATCGCTATTATAAGCTGTTTTGCGTTTTTGTCTTTCACTAAATTTATTAAATATCCTAAGGGGCGGTTTGAAAAAATAACCTTGCCCATAATGTTTTTAGTTTCCAAAGCACCGTCAAAATCGCTTACATAAACTTTATCGCCCTTAATTTTTTGAGCTTCACAGATAAAAATATCCGCCTTTTCCTCATCTGTCTGCAAGGCGTAAATAACCCTATCGCCTACCTTGTAAGAAGCCTCTTGCTTTACGGCAATAAAGCAGTTATTTTCAAAGTAAGAGGTATGTATATTTTGGTCGGTAACAAAAAAACTCATATCCAAAATATTCTTGTTGAGCGATACTGCCACAACCCCTGCGCTGACTAAAAGCAGGGATAAAATAATAATACAGTTTATAATTATGAGAAATATTTTTAAAGGTGAAGATTTTTTCTTAACCATAGCTTTCTCCTTTAGTCGTAAACTTCTAAAGTAAGTATATCACAAAACAGGTTATTTTGTAAATTAAACGCACAAAAAGGCGCAGGGGTATTATGCATTATGGAACATCACGGTGCGCTAAAAAGGCAAGTTTGTATACATTGTTACAAATATTTATTGTTTTTTGTAAAATCGGTAGAAAATATTAAAAAGTAGTTTTATAATAATACAGGATAAAAATTAAAGGGGTAGTAGAGTTTTGATTAGGGAAGACTTGAGAAATATCGCAATCGTAGCGCACGTTGACCACGGAAAGACCACATTGGTAGACGAGATGTTAAAGCAAGGCGGTGCGTTCAGGGAAAATCAGGTTGTTCAGGAAAGAGTTATGGACAACAACGACCAGGAACGTGAAAGAGGAATAACCATACTTGCAAAAAACACCTCCGTTCATTATAACGACGTTAAGATAAACATTATAGACACTCCCGGGCACGCTGACTTCGGCGGAGAGGTTGAGAGAGTATTAAAAATGGTAAACGGCGTGCTTTTGCTGGTGGATTCGTTTGAGGGAACTATGCCCCAAACTCGATTTGTACTGCAAAAAGCCTTAGAGCTCGGACATAAAATCATAATAGTTGTAAACAAAATGGACCGTCCCGACGCACGTCTTGATGAAATCGAGGACGAGGTGTTAGAGCTTTTGCTTGAGCTTGACGCCACCGACGAACAGCTTGACAGCCCGATTATATACTGTTCGGGCAGAGAGGGTACCGCAACCGTCGATTACACAAAGCCGGGCAGTGATTTAAAGCCGCTGTTTGACGCAATTTTAGACTATATTCCGGCTCCCGAGGGAGAAATTGACGCTCCGTGTCAAATGCTTATTTCCTCAATAGACTACAACGACTATGTAGGCAGAATTGCAATCGGCAGAATCGACAGAGGAACCATAACTCAAGGACAAGAAGTGATGGTGTGTGACTATCACAACGAAAAGAGAAGATATAAGGGAAAAATCGCAAACCTTTATCAGATAGAAAGCTTGCAGAGAGTACCCTGTGAAAAGGCTGAAATGGGCGATATTGTCTGCGTTTCGGGCATAGAGGATTTAACTATCGGAGATACGCTTTGTGCTCCCGAAGCAGTAGAGCCTATCGAGTTTTCCGCAATAAGCCAGCCTACCGTTGAGATGACCTTTTCGGTAAACGATTCGCCGTTTGCGGGCAAAGAGGGCAAATTTGTAACCTCACGCCAGCTTAGAGAAAGGCTTTATAAGGAGCTTTTAAAGGACGTTTCACTGCACGTTGAGGATACCGACTCAACCGACAGCTTTAAGGTATCGGGACGTGGCGAAATGCATTTGTCCGTTTTGATAGAAAGTATGCGCCGTGAGGGATATGAACTTCAGGTAAGTACTCCGAGGGTACTGTACCGTGAAATAGACGGTAAAAAGTGCGAGCCGATAGAAAGGCTTGTTGTTGACGTGCCTGAGGAATATATGGGCTCGGTTATGGAAAAAATGGGCGCACGCAAGGGCGAACTACAGCACATGGCGCCTCAAGGAAGCAGAATGAGAATAGAGTTTTTGGTACCGTCAAGGGGGCTTTTCGGCTATAAAAACGAGTTTTTAACCGACACTAAGGGCGAGGGTATTATGAGCTCGGTGTTTGAACGCTACGAAGCCTATAAGGGCGAAATTGCAAAGCGTTCCTCAGGCTCGCTTGTAGCCTTTGAAACAGGTACAGCCGTAACCTACGGGCTTTATAACGCACAAGAGCGTGGTACCTTGTTTATCGGCGCAGGCGTTCCCGTATATGAGGGTATGGTTATCGGTCAGTCGCCAAAGGCAGAGGACTTAGTTGTAAACGTATGTAAGAAAAAACAGCTTACCAACACTCGTGCTTCCGGCTCTGACGACGCATTAAGGCTTATTCCTCCTAAAGTTATGAGCTTGGAGCAGGCGCTCGAATTTATTGCCGACGACGAGCTTGTTGAGGTAACGCCCGAAAACATAAGAATAAGAAAAGCCATTTTAGACAATACTCAAAGAGCAAAACAGCGTTTTAAGGCAAACGGTTAAGGTTTTGCTTGACACTGATTTAAAAAAGTGATACTATGTTTTTAATGTAAATCTGTGATAAGGACGGTTTCTCTTTAATGATTACCGCTAAAGAGAGTAACGCATTTTGCTGAAAGCGTTATGCTGTATGTAAGAGAAGCTACCACCTTTGAGAGTGCGTAAAACCGCAACGGAGAGGGAACCGTTATCATATCCCAAACTGAGAGGTATACCTTAACGGTATGCAATTTGGGTGGAACCGTGGAGTTATTACACTTCATCCCTTTATGATGGGATGGAGTGTTTTTGTTTTTTAAAAAGGAGAGAGACTTATGATTAAAGTAACGCTTAAAGGAAATGTTGTTAAAGAATATGAAAGCGGCATTTCAGTAGCGGAAATAGCAAAGGATTTGGGAGCAGGTCTTTATAAATCCGCTTGTTGCTGCAGTATTGACGGCAAGGTTTGCGACCTTAGAACTACGCTTGAGAGCGACTGTGAGGTAAATATCCTCACCTTTGATGACGAGGACGGTAAAAAGACCTTTTGGCATACCGCTTCGCACGTTTTGGCACAGGCAGTAAAGGAATTATATCCTGACGCAAAGCTTGCAATAGGCCCTGCTATAGATGGTGGCTTTTATTATGATTTTGACGTTGAAAAGCCGTTTACTCCCGAACAGCTTACAGAAATTGAAGCTCAGATGAAAAAGATAGTAAAGCAAGGCTTAGAGCTTAATAAATTTGAGCTTGACGAGACTGAGGCCATAAAGCTTATGGAGCAAAGAAACGAAAGCTATAAGGTTGAGCTTATAAAGGAACACGCAGGCAAAAACGAGCCGATAAGCTTTTATAAGCAGGGCGACTTTGTGGATTTGTGCGCAGGTCCACACCTTTTAAATGTGTCGCCGATAAAAGCGTTTAAGCTTACTTCTGTTACCGGCGCATATTGGAGAGGCGACGAGAAAAATAAAATGCTTTGCAGAATTTACGCTACAGCGTTCCCCAAGGCTTCTGCGCTCGAAGAACACCTTACAAAGCTCGAAGAAGCAAAATTAAGAGACCACAATAAGCTCGGACGAGAATTAGGATTTTTCACAACAGTAGATTATATAGGCCAGGGCTTGCCGATACTTTTGCCAAAGGGAGCCAGAGTAATCCAGCTTTTGCAGCGTTTTGTTGAGGACGAGGAGCAAAAGCGTGGCTGGCTTTTAACCAAAACGCCGTATATGGCAAAGTCGGATCTTTATAAAATTTCGGGACACTGGGATCACTATCAGGACGGTATGTTTATTTTGGGCGACCCCGAAAAAGATAAGGAAGTATATGCACTTCGCCCGATGACCTGTCCGTTTCAGTATCAGGCATATTTAAACCGCCCACGTTCATATCGTGATTTGCCTCTTCGCTATAACGAAACCTCAACTCTTTTCAGAAACGAGGCAAGCGGAGAAATGCACGGCCTTATCCGTGTAAGACAGTTTACAATCTCGGAAGGACACCTTATGTGTACTCCCGAACAGCTTGAAGAAGAGTTTAAAAACTGCTTGGAGCTTGCTATATTTATGCTTAAAACCGTAGGTCTTTACGAGGACGTTTCCTATAGATTCTCACAATGGGATCCGGATAATCGTGAAAAATACACGGGCACCGACGAACAATGGCAAGAGGCTCAGGGTATGATGAAGAGAATACTCGACGACTTAAATCTTAACTATAAAATCGGTATCGGCGAAGCCGCTTTCTACGGCCCGAAGCTTGACATTCAGATTAAAAACGTATTCGGTAAGGAAGATACCCTCATAACAATTCAAATTGACCCGATGATCGCCGAAAAATTCGGTATGGAATATACGGATAAGGACGGCAGTAAAAAGAATCCTTATATCATTCACAGAACCTCTATCGGCTGTTACGAGAGAACGCTCGCCTTGCTTATAGAAAAATACGCAGGAGCATTCCCGTTGTGGCTCTCGCCTACACAGGTAAAGCTTTTACCGATTGCCGACAGACACGCTGACTACAGCTATGAAGTTATGAAAAAGCTTGAAAGCGCAGGTATACGCTGTGAAATGGACGACCGAAGCGAAAAGGTCGGCTATAAAATCCGTGAAGCACAGCTTGAGAAAGTGCCTTATATGCTTGTTATCGGCGATAAGGATATTGAAGCAGGCGTTGTAAGCGTGCGTTCAAGAAAGCTCGGCGACTTGGGAGCTAAGAGCGTAGACGAGCTTCTTGCAATGCTTAAAGAGGAAATCGACACAAAGGCTCTGTAAAAATAAGGACCTAAAAAAATGAAAAACTTTCTGAAATGGCTTATCGCTATAGCGCTGATGATATGTGCAGTATTGTTTTTGGATATTGACTGCGCTTTTAAAAAGTTTTTAGGTATTCCGTGCTTTTTTTGCGGTACTACCAGAGCTGTTATAAATGCCGTAAACTTAAATGTGATAGACGCTTTTTATTGGCACCCGCTTTTTTGGTTTTCGGTGATGATGGCGTTTTTTGTGATAATACGCTTCGGCAGACCGATTAAGTCAAAGCGCATAAAGAAAATGCTTATAATAACCGTTGTCGCCTGTTATCTGAGCGTTTATGCGGTGAGAATGTTTTTGCTTTTCCCTTCGACTGCGCCTATGAATGTAAATTCAGACGCCGTTTGGTTTAGCTTTACACAAACTGTCTTGCGCTTTGTAGGGATAAATGTTTAAAGATTTATATTAAAAGGCTGTTCTTAATTTTTAAGAACAGCCTTTTTTGTTTACGAGTAGAGATGAAATTTAATACTTTAAGTATATTTTATAAGTATTATAACTTAATGTTGTGTGTTTTTGTAGTGCTATATGTATAAACCATAGAAATTATAACTATTTGTATTATAAAATCGCTTTGCTTGTACAAGTCAGCCTAAGATTCTTAGCGATAGCTAAGAATGTCCACAAACTTAGGTTAGTGGTACTTTTGCCTCCCTTGCGCAAAGGGAGGTGGGTTTGCCTTTGGGCAAACTCGGAGGGATTGTAAACTTATCCTTATCGACAAAGTTAAAAGTTAAGCGAAAAAGTTAAAAAACAATCCCTCAGTCAGCTTGCGCTGACAGCTCCCTTTACACAAGGGCGCCTAAGATTCTTCGCTGCGCTCAGAATGACAGAGAGAGGAAAGTAGAGGGCAGAATGACAGGTTGAGGGGAAATGGCGAATAACAGGAAGGGGAAATAGGAGTGCTTACCCTCATTGTCACTTAATAGGGCTTCCCACCCTTTTGTCATTTAAGAGGAGTGCCACCCCCTTTGTCATTCTGAGGAGCAAAGCGACGAAGAATCTTGTAGGAATTAGGTTATCGCAAAAATTGACTCCCTTGTGTAATCAACCTAAATTCTTAGCGATAGCTAAGAATGTCCACAAACTTAGGTTAGTGGTACTTTTGCCTCCCTTGCGCAAAGGGAGGTGGGTTTGCCTTTGGGCAAACTCGGAGGGATTGTAAACTTATCCTTATCGACAAAGTTAAAAGTTAAGCGAAAAAGTTAAAAAACAATCCCTCAGTCAGCTTGCGCTGACAGCTCCCTTTACACAAGGGCGCCTAAGATTCTTCGCTGCGCTCAGAATGACAGGACGGAAAAGTGGGAATGACAATAAAGGGAAAGCAGAGTTGCCATATTATTGATACGAAAAGTTATAATAATGAACATTTATACAAATAGTTTTTAAAAATCCGCCCTTTTTAAAGTTAAATTTACACATATCGACATAAAAGTATAAATATACTGGAAAACAAGAAGCTTTTATATTATACTTATTAAGTAGATATACATCAAAACAACAAACCCGAAAGAATGAATAAGTATGAAAATCCTAATTTTAAGTTGCAGCACAGGCGAGGGACATAACAGCGCCGCAAAAGCACTTTTTAATAAAGCAAGAGAACTTAATATGGAAGCGGTAATTGCAGACCCTGTAGGCTTTGGCGGGGATACGGCAAAAAATATTGTAGCCGACCTTTATAATAACACAATTAAAACAGCGCCTAAGCTTTTTGGCGCAGTTTACAAAATCGGCGAGCTTTACGACAAAACAAACCTGCGATCACCCGTATATTATGCAAATTCGCTTTACGCAAAACGTCTGGGCGAGTACATTCAAAAAGAGGGCTTTGACGCAGTAATCTCCACACATCTTTACGGTATGGAGGCACTTTTTGCTCTGCGTCAAAAAGGTATATCACAGGTAAAAAGTTACGGCGTTTTGACCGATTATGTAAGCATACCGTTTTTCTGCGAAGCCAAAATAGACGGATATTTTGTGCCGAAGCTTACCATAAAACCGCAGATGATAAAAAAGGGCGTAGACAAAGATAAAATCTTCGAGACGGGCATACCTGTTGGGGATAAATTTGCAAACAGCCCTGATAAATATGCGGCACGAGAAGCGCTTGATATCCCGCAAGATAAAAAGGTATACCTTATAATGTCGGGCGGAGTGGGCTGTAGTAAAATCTCAGAGATTTGCAGCGAGCTTGTAAAAAGAGAAAAAGGCGACTATCAGGCATATATTATAACAGGAAGGAACCTAAAGATTAAAGCAAATCTTCAAAGCCGATATTCAGGTAACGACAAAATAAAGGTTCTGGGCTTTACCGAAAAGGTAAACCTTTATATGAAAGCCGCCGACGCAGTAATAACAAAACCGGGCGGACTTTCGAGTACCGAAATTGCGGTCTGCACCGCTCCTATGGTGCATTTGGAGTTGTTTGCCGGCTGTGAGAGCAAAAACGCCGAATATTTTGCTAAAAATAAGCTGTCGCTTTTTGCCAGAAACACAACCGACGCCGTTAAAAAGGCGCATTACCTTGCAAGCAACCCGAAAGTAGCCGAAAAAATGAAAAACAATCAGCAAAAAACTATCCCCAATGATTCCGCTTACCAAATTCTTAAAAAGATAGAGGAAAGCTTATGATAAATATTCTTAGATGGATAGCCTTGATAGTGGGGGCATATCTTATCGGTAGCGTGCATTTTTGCCGACTTATACCGCTTATATTTTTAAAAAAGGACATCTGTACTTTAAGCGGTGACGGCAATCCCGGAGCCGCAAATGTGTTTACAAGCTGTGGCTGGCAATGGGGGCTTACCTGTCTTTTGCTTGATATGGCTAAGGGGTTTATCCCCGTTTTTGCGGCGATAAAGTGGTGTGAGACAGATAGCCTTTGGTTTACCGCCTTAATGACAGCACCTGTTTTGGGGCATGCGTTTTCGGTATTTTATAAATTTAAGGGTGGCAAGTGTATCGCAACAATATTCGGCGAAATGATAGCTTTGTTGTGGATTACGCCTATAGGACTGTTGCTTGCAGGACTTTACATATTGTTTTCGGCAGTTATAAAGATAAACCCTCACCGCAAGCGCAGTATAATAACCTTTAGCTTGTTTTTGCCCACCTCGGTAATTACAGAGCTTATGTTGGGGCAGACTTTTATTGCCTTGGGGTGTGCAGTTTTATCGGTAATAGCGCTTATAAAGCACATAGTAAATAAAAATGTATAAAAATAACCTCCGCCTTTAAAGGACGGAGGTTTAATATTTACCACGAGGTGTCTACTTTTTTGCCGTTTAAGAGATTTTCGGCTTCCTGTTCGAGCTTTGTTAAATAAGTGCTCTTTCCCGTGAAGGAGCTTTGAGAGTTTATTTCGACAATCGCTTTTCTTTCCTCGCCTGTGTTATAAAATCTTACCTGCTCGGTGTTGCCAGAAGCGTAATGATAGGTGAGCTCCATATCAGGCTCGGTTGTTACAGCTTCAGAGTTAATGCCGGTGATGTCAATGTCTAATAACAGCTGATAAAACACAGAAAATTCAGACGAATCTATCTTCTTGCCGTTACATAAAACTTTAAGCACGTCCTCGCCGTTTTCGTCTTGCGAAACTGTAAGGTCATACTGATAGCTTTTTTCGTTAACGGTTAAGTCTATCTGTGAAAGCGAATTTATATAAGGCAGTACAGGGAATTTTGTTATTAAGTCCTCTGCATTGCAGCTTAGAGCCGTTAGCGACGAAGCGGAAACAGTGTAAACAATATCCTCGCCGTCAACCATAATGTAATATTTTCCGCTTCCCTCAGCGGTTTCGTTACCTACAAGCAGTGTTAAAACGCTTGAATCGTACTTTAATTCTATCGTGCAAAACGGGTTATCCAGTCCGAAAGGAGATAAATCAGATACTAAAACGCCTGCGACCTCGTCGCCCTCAAGCCCGAAAAGGTTATAAATAAGCTTTGAGTCGTAATCGGAGTTAAGCTCAATCTCAACAGGGCTTGTAAGCTTAAAGGCAGAGTGAAGCTTTTTTGTTTCCTCGGTTGCGTTTGGGTTAACAAACGGCTCTATAACCAAAGGATAGCTTAAATCAGTCCTTGTTACAGTGAGCTTTCTTATATTAGGGGTATCGTCGCTTTCAAAGCTTGGGGTAACGGTAGTTTCAAGATAATAAAGCGAGCTTCTCTGAAAATACTCTGCTATTGTCGTTGTAATGGTATATACACAAGCGTCTCCCTCTACCATAGCGTAATAAGCGGAGTTATTATATACTGCGTCGCCTACCGAGATGGTTTTTGTATCGCCGTCGGCAAAGCTAACCGTTACGGTTGCAGACGGATTATCAAGACCGTACTCACTTAAATCGCCGGGATTTGACGCTGCCTTTTTCATACCGTAAATACTGCAACAATGTCCCACAATACTGCTAAGCCTTGAGGAACGCTGGCTATACTTTGCAAGCTCGGGGATAGAATAGTATGCCGTGCCGTTTTCGTCCTCTTCATATACTGCTTCTATGGTAAAGGTGTCGGTTTGGTTTGTGATTTTAGCCGACTGAAATAACATCTCGTTTTTTTCTATAAGCGAGTAGCTTGAGCTTGCGGAGGAAACGTCCGACGTAGTGTCGTCAGGATCTTTATTTTCGGTCAATCTTAATACTACAAGAAATATAATAAGCACTATTAAGACTGCTAAAGAGATTATAATAGTTTTCTTTTTGCTGTTCATATATTACTTGTGCCTCCTGCGCATAAACACGAAGATGCCGAGCCCAAGCGTTACCAAAGGTATTATGACTACAAAGATATAGAATACTGCCTTTGTCTGCGACTCGGTAACGGTAAAGGTTTCGTTTGAATATTCTACCGATACAATGTCGATTGCTTCGCTTTTGCCGCAAAGGTCGTTTATTACGCCTACAAGGTAAGGGTTATTGTTATACTGTGCGCTCTTTGTCCACGTCGGCCAGAAAAGTCCTTCGCCGCCGAAGGCAATAATATTTGAGGTAAGCGGTGTAGTGCCCTCAAATTTTGTCTTTTGAGATAAAAGCGCTACCGTAAAGGTATTGGTTTTAACACTGCCGGCGTCTAAGTTTTCGCCGTTATCTATCATTTCAAACGGGTATTCATAAGCCGTTTCGGGAGTTTTAAGCAGTGCGGTGGTTTTAAGGCCGTCTTTTTCTTCAAACAAAGCGTTTATCGGGCGGAGTGTTGCGCCGATAACCGGCAAAGAAGCGTTTGCGAGATTTTCGGTATAAGCTTCATCTGCAAAGTCAAGTCCCATAATGTAAGGATATGCGTTGTTGCCGTAGGAATAAACGTTTTTGCTGTTTGTTTCAAAGACGATACTGTTTTGAACCTCTATTCCCCACTCAGCCAAAAATGCGTTTAAGTTCGGCAGCTGAGCTTCGGTGGTGGAGGAAATATAAAGCAAGGTTTTGCCGTAATTGCCGTCATTATTTAAAAATGCATCTAACTTTTGGAGTTCTTGTTCGGTAAAGTCTACTGACGGGCTTACCAAAAGCGCCAAATCAATATCCTCGCTAAAGTCTTGAGTGGTGATATTTAATGTAGTAAGCTCGTAGTTATTGGCAGAAAGCATTGAAGCTAAGTCTACATTTTCGCTTGACGTAAGGTCGGTTTCGGAATGACCTGTAAGTGTGGCGGCTTTTATTAGTTTATCCTCGGTTACATACATTAAAGCCGAGGTCATAACCTTTTCGGAAGCCGCAAGATATTTTTGCTGATAGTTAGAGTCAGATTGGGTTTCAACAAGCTCGTTAGGGTCTATTACCTTTAAGCGCTTGTCAGACTCAACGATTATATCGCCGTCGGAAAGGTCGTAGCTTGTGTAATTGTTGGCAAAGGTAGGGTCTGCCATAAGGTCAACATATTGTACTTTTATGTGATTTGAGTATTCGGCATATTTTTTAATTACCTGATTTGCCTGATAATAATAGCCGTAGGTGTCTGCGTTTTCAAAGTCTTCCTCGTCCATACAAACTGTAATGGTAACGTCGGTATTTATATCCTTTACAAAGTCGATAGACTTATCACTTAGCGCAAAAAGCTTGTTTGCGGTAAGGTCAACCTTTGTGGGCAGGCGGTTTAATATAGATGAAGCTATGATGTTTATTATTACTACAACGGCTACTACCAAAACGGTAATTATTGTAGCGGCAGAGCCGTATTTAAATTTTTTGTTATTAAAAATGTTTTTCATATTCGCTCACCCTCCTTAGCTCCAGCGTCTTTTTTCAAGCGCTCTTACCGATAAGAAGTTAAACACAAAAATTGCGCTTAAAAAGAATAATACGTTTGAAAAATCGAGTACGCCTGAGGTAAAGTCGTCATAACGTGAGGTGAAAGAAAGCGTCGATAAGATATTTTTAATAAAATCTATCGGGATAAGGCTTACGGCGCTGTTCCAAAAGTATATCAAAACCATAACCGCAAAGGTAACTATAGCGGAGATTATCTGCTGTTCGGTAAGGGTTGAGATTAAAAGTCCTATTGAGATAAGTGCACCGCCGAGCAAAAATACGCCCAAAATGTTACCTATAAATATGCTCCATTGAGGCGTTGACATCACGGAGAAGATAAAGAAATAAACAACTGTCATAATAAGCGAAATGCCCAAAAGCGATAAAGCCGCTAAAAACTTGCCCCAGATAATGCCGTTTAAGCTTACCGGCGCAGTTAAAAGAGCCTGGTCGGTTTTATTGTGTCGCTCCTCGCTCATAAGGCGCATTGTAAGCAGCGGAATACACATTAAGAAAATAAGGAAAATGGAGCTGAAAACATAGTCGATTTTGTTGTATCCGTAGCCAAAAACGTAATAAAAGAAAAAGCCCGTATAGACAAACATAAGCGTTAAAAATACATATCCCAAGGGGGATTTAAAATAAGCCGAGAACTCTCGTCTGAAAATCGCTGACATTACTTATCGCCTCCGTCTTTAGTATCGTTGTTTTCATTCGCAATAAAGGTGCCGTCGGTAAGAGCAAGGAAGATATCCTCCAAGGTCATTTCGCTGCTCTTTAAGGACATTATAGCCCAGCTTCTCGTGCTCATACGCTTAAATATTTCACGCCTTACGTCCTTGCCGGGCTTAGCCTCAACGATATATTCGTATATACCGTCCTCACGCAACCCCATAGTTTTAATTTCCTTTACGTCCGGAATACCTGCCATTGTATTGTAAACCTCTTGCTCGGGACCTTCTATTCTTATTACTATGCGTGAGTCCTTACTTAAGGTGTTGGAAAGGTGGCTTTCGGTATCGTCGGCGACGATTTTACCTGCGTTTATTACAACCACTCTGTCGCATACCGCCTGAATTTCGGAGAGTATATGTGACGAGAGTACAATGGTGTGTTTTGTGCTTAGGCTTTTGATAAGGCTTCTTATTTCTATTATCTGCTTAGGGTCAAGACCGACTGTCGGCTCGTCCAAAATAAGTACAGGCGGATTGCCGAGCATAGCCTGCGCTATGCCTACACGTTGGCGGTAACCTTTTGAAAGGTGGCTTATAACCCTGTCGGTTACATGAGAAATTTTAACAAGACCGCAGATATTGTCGATATGATTTTTCTTTGACACGTCAAGCTTTACCTTTTTTAAATCATACATAAAGCTTAAATATTCGCCTACTGTCATATCAAGATAAAGCGGCGGGTGTTCAGGCAGATAGCCTATTCTCTTTTTTGCTTCGGTCGGATTATCCAAGATGTTAAAGCCGTCAACTATAACCTCGCCCTCGTTTGAGGACAAATATCCCGTAATGATATTCATTGTAGTTGACTTACCTGCGCCGTTAGGGCCTAAAAAGCCCAGTATTTCGCCTTCCTTTACAGAAAAGGAAATATCGTCAACCGCTACGGTTGAGCCGTATTTTTTGGTAAGATTTTTTATCTGTATCATCTTTACCCTCCTGAAATGTGCCGAAAAGTCGGCGTTTTATTAAGTGTATTTAAACTAAAAAGCATTTAATGTTAAAACGTACAAATATAAATATATCACATACTTACTTTGTTTACCAGTCGTTTTAAGGGTGATTGTGTGAAAGTTTTGTGTAATTTTATTATTCTTCTTCAGGTGTTTTTAGTATAATGCCGAGCTCATCTAACTGTTCGGCGGAAACTTCGGCAGGGCATTCGCTCATAGCCTCGGAAGCGTTTTGAAGCTTAGGAAATGCGATAACATCACGCAAACTGTCGGCGCCGCACATAATCATACTAAGCCTGTCAAGTCCGATACCTGCGCCACCGTGAGGCGGTGCGCCGTATTTATATGCGTCTACAAGGAAGCCGAATTTGGCTTCAATTTCTTCGTCGGTTAAGCCCAAAGCCTCGAACATTTTTTGCTGAAGCTCAAAGTCGGTTATTCTGATAGAACCGCTTGAAAGCTCGGTGCCGTTTAACACAAGGTCGTAAGCCTTAGCCTTAACCCTGCCCTTGTCGGTGTCGAGATATTTTATATCTTCGTCAAGAGGCATTGTAAACGGGTGGTGCATAGCCACAAAGGTTTCAAGCTCCTCGTCCCATTCAAAGAAAGGAAATTCGGTAATCCACAAGAAGTTGTAGCCCTCGGGTATAATGTCAAGCTGTTTTGCAACAGTAAGTCTTAATGCGCCTAAGGTCGGAAGCACAACCTTGTTTTTATCCGCTACGATAAACGCAACGTCACCCTTTTGGCAGTCAATTTTCTCTAAAATCGGGGTGAGATTAGGGATATCTATAAACTTTTTAAAGGAATATGCAGGCTCGTCCTCCACCCAGCGAATATATGCAAGACCTTTGGCGCCGATACCCTTAACGTATTCGGTAAGCTTGTCTATGCTTTTTCTTGTGAGTGTTTCGGCTGAGTTTTTAGCTACAATCGCTCTGACGCTTCCGCCGCCGGTAACAGCGTCCGAGAATACCGAAAAGTCAGAGTCCTTTACCAAGTCGGAAATGTCGGTTATCTCCATACCGAAACGGGTATCGGGCTTATCCGAGCCGTAACGGTTCATAGCGTCCTCATAAGTAAGGCGAGGAAGCGGAAGAGGAATATCAACGTCTAATATTTCCTTAAAGAGCCTTTTTATAAAGCCCTCGTTTATCTTAAGGATATCCTCAACGTCAACAAAGGACATCTCTAAATCTATCTGAGTAAATTCAGGCTGACGGTCGGCACGCAAATCCTCATCTCTGAAACAGCGTGCAAGCTGAATATATCTGTCGTAGCCCGAAATCATAAGCAGTTGTTTATAAATCTGCGGTGACTGCGGAAGCGCATAAAACTTGCCGTTTTGTACTCTTGACGGAACAAGGTAGTCTCTTGCGCCCTCCGGAGTTGACTTTATCATCATAGGGGTTTCTATTTCCAAAAAGCCGTTTTCGTAGAAATATTCCCTGGCTACTCTGGCAATATCGTGGCGCATCTTCAGATTTTTTTGAAGCATACTTCTTCTAAGGTCAAGATAACGGTATTTTAAGCGGATATCATCGTTTACCTTTGCTTTGTCGGATATTTGAAACGGCGGGGTTTGAGCGGCGGATAAAATTCTAAGCTCGGTTACAAAAATCTCGATTTCGCCTGTTTTTATTTCTGAATTTACCGCTTCTCTTTTAATTACGTTGCCTTTTGCGGCGATAACGTATTCGCTTTTTAATGACTTTGCCTTTTCAAAAACCGCACTTTCTGTCTTTTCGTCAAAAGTAAGCTGAACAATACCTGTTCTGTCACGCAAATCCACAAATATGAGCGTGCCCTTATCTCTTTGCTTTTGTACCCAGCCTGCAACGCAGACCTCTTTTCCTACGTCGTTTATATTAAAATCGTTGCAATAATGGCTTCTTTTAAAGCCTTTCATTGATTCTGCCATTTATTTTACCACCCTTATTATTTATTAAAGCCTTTTGCAAAAAGCTCGTAAAGTCCGTCCGCTGAGGCTTCATCGGTGAGCTTATTTATTTGACCGGAAAGAGTTATATCATAAAGCTTTTTGGTTAAGCTTTCGTCAAGCGCCACTTCTATTTCTTCGCCCGAAGTCATATCCTTTAGCCTTGCTTTTTTGCTTTCAAGCTCGCTGTCGCCTATAACCATACTGTATTTTGCGCCGATTTTGTTGGCGTATTTCATCTGTGCCTTAACGCCTCTGTCCATAAGGTCACACTCTATATAAAAGCCCTCTGCTCTGAGCATATTGGTAAGCTCACACGCCTTTATCGAAGCGTCTTCGCCGATACTTGCGATATAAAGGTCACATACTTCGGGCGTCGGGATAGTGACACCTTGAGCGTCCATTATTAAAAGCAGTCGCTCTAAGCCTACCGCAAAGCCGAGTGCTTTTGTCGGGTCGCCGCCGAGTTGTTCAACTAAGCCGTCATAACGGCCGCCGCCGCAAACGGTTGCCTGTGCGCCCAAATCGGTGGAGATAAACTCAAATACCGTTTTTGTATAGTAGTCAAGCCCTCTTACGATTTTCGGATTTACCTCAAAGCTTATGTTTAAAGCTTTAAGTCTTGCCTTAACGCCGTCAAAGTGTTCTTTGCATTCGTCGCAAAGATAATCTGTAACTACGGGTGCACCCTTTGCAATCTCGGAGCAAACAGGGCTTTTGCAGTCGAGTATTCGCATGGGATTTTTGTCAAGCCGCTCGAGGCAGGTAGGACAAAGCTTGTCTTTATATTGCTCAAAATAGGCTTTTAATGCAGCGTGATAGTCCTTTCTGCACTCGGGACAGCCGATTGAATTTATATTTAAGCTTATATTTTTAAGCCCTAACATATCAAAAAGATTTTTTGCAACTAAGATTACCTCGACGTCTGCGCTCGGTGAACCGGGACCGAAAAGCTCTACGCCGAACTGGTGAAACTCTCTTAATCTGCCGGCCTGCGGACGCTCGTGTCTAAAGCAGGAGGTAACGTAACAGGTTTTAAGCGGAAGCGCACCCTTTAAAAGATTGTTTTGGATTACGCTTCTTACGATTCCGGCTGTGCCTTCGGGCTTTAAGCCGTATAAGTCCTTGCCCTTTTCGGCTCTTACCTCGTACATTTCCTTTTGAACAACGTCGGTGTCGTCGCCTACCGAGCGCTTAAATAAGCTCATCTGCTCAAAGGTAGGCGTTCTCATCTCCTTAAAGCCGAAAAGTGCGGCGTTTTCGAGCGCCATTTTCTCGATAAACTGCCATTTATAGCTTTCGGTGGTGATAATGTCCTGTGTGCCTCTGGGGGCTGTGGTTATGTTTGCCATAAAACTCTCCGTTCCGCCTAAGATAAAGGCTAAAATCAACTTTTTATACATAAAAAAATCTTCGTCCCCTAAAAGATAAAGGGACGAAGAAGTAAATTCTCGTGGTGCCACCCTAATTCAATACCGCAAACGGTATCCTTTAAGTGCTTCTTTAACGCAGAAGATACGCTTACTCCAAAGGTGTCTTTTCCTATATATTAACGCTGTGGCTCTCTCAGCAAACGAGCCTTCTCTGTAAGCGTGTATAAAGGATACTCTTCCTTTTTCACGGTAAGGGATTTATTTTGGGTTTACAATGTTTCTCCAGTCTAAGTCGCCACGCTCTAAGCCGTGAATTAAAACCTCCGCCGTAGCTATGTTTGTAGCCATCGGAATGTTGTGCACGTCGCAAAGGCGCAGTAAGCTTTCTTCATTTATTTCGTTTTCCTTTTTGGTTAAAGGATCTCTGAACATCAAAACCAAATCTATTTCGTTGCAGGCTACTCTTGCCGCAATCTGCTGAGCGCCGCCCTGAACTCCGCTAAGAAATTTTTGTATATCAAGGCCTGTTGCTTCCGAAACAAATTTTCCCGTTGTTCCCGTAGCGCATAATGTATGACGGCTTAAAATACCGCAGTATGCAATACAGAACTGTACCATCAATTCTTTTTTTGCATCGTGTGCAATTAATGCAATGTTCATAACAAAAACCTCCTATAATTTGTCTATGATAAGCGGAGCATATTCCGAGTCAATTCGCTTGCTTATAGCACAAAACACATCTGCGACAGAGCTCTTTCGATCCAAGGGAAGCCCTTTGTTTAAGGTGATTCGATAAGATGCGTCATCGGGAATAACGCCGATAAGCTGAGCCCCGACGCTGTCTATAATTTCATCAAGGTCGGATATGCCGGCTTTTTTAATGTTTAGTTTATTTACTTTGTTTACTATGAGCTTATAGTTTGTAAAGCCCGATTCCTCTGCCATTAAGGCGACCTTTGCGGCGTCTCTTATGCAAACGCTGTCGGGCGTTGTAACGATAAGCGCAATATCGGCAAGGTTTCGTATTGATAAAATACTGATACCGAGTCCTGCCGGAGTATCAATTATAATATAGTCAAACTCGCCTTTAAGCTTATTTATAAGCTCAACGACCTTTTGAAAGCTAAATTCAGGCGAGATGTTAGGCGGTGCGGCGATATAGCTAATGTCATTTTTTCTGATTATGGCGTCATATACGTTACATCTTTGGCAGACGATGTCGCCCAAATCATATACAACTTCATTTTCGACGCCGAGCATTAAATCTATACACCTAAGCCCAATATCAAGCTCCATTATTAAGACTCTTTTTTTGCGAAAAGCAAACGCATTAGCCAATCCGATTGCAACGCTTGATTTGCCTACTCCGCCCTTTCCGGAGGTGACAGATATTACCTTAGTCATCAGCTTGCCTCTTTATATTACAACAAATACTTAATATAATAATTGTACCAATTATTACCCGTGTTGTCAAAGTTTTTTTGACTTTTTGCCGTAAAAACAGCATTTTTCACCATTAAAGTACGGGGCACTTTAAGCGGTATGCCGATAAAAATAAGTTAAGGCTCAAATTTAAGGCTAAATAAGTGTGTAGGTAAGCCCCGCTGAGCTAAACTCCACGGTGAGCTTTATATTCTCGCCGTTTAGCTTTTTTTCAAAGGACGGGTCCTCGGAAAAGCTTGCAAAAATGCTCTCAAACGAAGCCGCAAGTAAGCTCTCGTCCATAGGCTCGGTAGAAACCTTTAGCCTTTTTCGCCTTTTATAAGAAATTTCGGTGACCTTTTGCTCACTCATATCGTAAGAGATAACCGTAGCGGTGGTAGCTTCATCGTCCTTGTGCGCAAAGGTAAAGTTTGCTATACCCTTTTGCGAGGAGAGTTGGCTTTCTCCCTCAAAGGTAACCATTACGCCGACCAAAAAAGCGTCTTTGTCGTATTCCAAAGCAAGCGAGTAAATGTCGTCGTATACTACCGATAACGCTAACGGCTCGCCGTCAATGTCGATACTTACCTTTTTGTCAAAGGCCTCCTGCTCGCCGAAAGGTGAACAGGAGGTAAATATTAAGACAAGTGTTAAAAAAACAGGCAGCAGAAATTTTTTCACGCTAAATCCTCCGGCCTCTTAGTCGAGCCTTAAACGCTTAACAAGATCGTGCAGAGCGTCTTTCATAGCCATAACCAAAACTCTGTCGCCGCAGAGAATTTGAGTATTACCTCTTGGAATTATGGTTTTGCCGTCACGGTATATTGCTATAATTACAGCTTGCTCCGGAATGTCAAGATCGCTTAGGGTGCGCTTATTAAACTTAAAGTTATCGGGAATCAAAAGCTCTGCAATATTTGCTTCGCCCTTATTTAAGCTTAAAAGCTGTTTTATACGGTTTGAATCAACCTCTCGCTCAACAAGTCTTGCGATATTTTCGGTACCGCAGATTACGTTGTCACAGCCGAGCTTTTTCATAGCCAGCACGTTTTTCGGGTTATTTACCATAACCACCGTTTTGGGTATGTGAAACATCTTTTTTGCAAGCTGACAGGAAATGAGATTGTCCTCGTCTTTGCCGGTTGCGCCGATAAATGCGTCCATTTCGTCTGCTTCAACACTTTCCATAACCTCTATGGAGGTACCGTCGCCGCAAACAACCGGTATATCCAGTTCGTTTGCTATACGGGTGCATTCACTCTTTTTAATTTCTATAATAGTCGGCTCGTGTCCGTGCTCCAACAAGGTGGTAGCAAGATAATAACCGAGCTTTCCTCCGCCAACAATCAAAACCTTCATTACAATGTCTCCTTTTTGCTAATCCACAACATAAGATACTATCAGCTTGTCGCCCGGCTGTATGCGGATATTCTGACCGTTATAAAGCGTCATTGCTCCGTCGGAATGTTCTATGCCAAACAAAACCTGATTGTCGTCAAATTCAAGGTCTCTTGCGCTGTTGCCGATAATGTTTTTAGGGCTTTGAACCGTGACAAATGAAACGGTATGACAACCCAAGTGCATTACCTTTGGCTTATGCCCCTCGATAACCGCAGACCTTACGGCGTCAACGGTTAAATTTGTAGGGCAAACGGTATCTATGCCGAAATGCGAGAATACGTCCTCACGGGAGGAATCGTATATTCTTGCAAGGGAATTTTCTATGCCGAAGATTTCTCTTGCAAGCTGGCACACCATAATGTTTACGTTGTCGTTTTCGCTTAGTGCCACTACTGCGTCGCAGTTTTGTATGCCGGCTTTTTTAAGCACGTCCTCGTCAATCGGTATACCCGTAGTGGTAAAGCCCGAAAAATCACTGTCAAGATATTCAAATTTTGTTTCGTCTGCGTCGACTACCGAAACGTCGTGACCTTCTTTGGAAAGAACGTTTGCAAGTCTTGCGCCTACCTTACCGCAGCCGACAATTAAAATATTCATTAAAAAGCCTTCTTTTTTGTCAAATATTTAACCTTTAGTTCATTATTGCACAATCCCTAAAAAAAGTAAATAGGACATATTTAACTTTTTAAAGAATATATATTAAATACCTAAATTACTTTTATAAGGAGGCAGAATAAATGGATAATTTAAGCGAGGAAAATATCGTCTCCACTCCCGACGAAGCCGATATAAAGCCTAAAAAAGCCTATTCAAACGGCTTTTTTTCCACACTTACCTTTCAGATTATACTGTGCCTTATCATTGTTATCGGTATGGTGCTTTTAAATACTTTTTGTAAATCCGAGTACGCAAGCGTAGAGCTTAGCTTAAAAGAAGAAATAAGTACAGATAAATCGACAGCCACGGCAAAAAAGCTTGCAGGTGTTTTCAGCGACTTTTTATCGGCGGACAACAAAGCCGAGGATAGCGAAGATACCGTAAGACAAAGTGAAAGCGACGAAACACTTTCTAAAGAGGAAAACGCTTACTCGGCGGATTCGGCGCAGGGCGGACAGCCAAACGTAATACCCGACGGAGAGGTACCTGCCAAGGCAACGCTTACATCGGTTACGGCAAATGAGGGCTTTATATTACCGCTTGATACCATAAACGTAACCTCGCCGTTTGGCTTTCGCCTACACCCTATAACAAACCAAACCGAATTTCATTACGGCGTTGACCTTGCAAGCGCACAAAACAGCAATATTTACGCCGTCGCTTCGGGCGTTGTAAGCGATACGGGATATTCCGACGGCTACGGTAACTATGTTGAGATAACCCACAAGACTAACATAAAAACCTTTTATGCCCACTGCGAAAGTGTGGCGGTAACAAAGGGCAGCAGCGTAAGTCAAGGCGAGGTCATAGCCTACGTCGGAAGTACGGGAGTGTCTACGGGGTATCATCTGCACTTCGGCGCTTCGCTAAACGGCGTTTACTTTAACCCAAAGCACATAATAAATATATGATATGCTTCAGATAAGCTTTAAGGACTTTACCTTAGAAATAAAGTTTTTGTTTGTCGCAACGCTTACTTTGTTTTTGCTGTGTGATAAATCGGGATATGGGCTTATACTTTTTTTAGCAAGCCTTATTCACGAATTAGGGCACCTTATAGTGTTTTTTTTAATAGGCTATGCGCCCGAAAAAGTATCGTTTGAGCTTTGCGGTATAAAAATGGAGCAGGGCGCATGTGACATAAGCATCAAAAAAGAAATTTTAGTGTTACTGGGAGGAAGTATCGCTAACTTTATAATGTTTTTGTGCCTTAGCTTTAGCTTAAGAGAAATAAACTATATAAGCGTGTTTGCGGCAGGACATCTTATCTTGGGGGTTATAAACCTTTTGCCGCTTAGCGCCTTTGACGGAGGTAAGATACTCGGGCTTATTTTTGAGGCGACTTTGCCGTTGGCTAAAGCCCAAAGGATTGTTAACATCGTTAGAACGCTTACGCTGTGCACCTTGTTTTTCGGCGGAATTATAGTGCTTATAAAAAGTAAGGGCAACTTCTCGCTTGTTATTTTAGCTGTGTATGCGCTTATAAGTGAGCTTACGGCCGATAAATAGGCTTTTTAGCCGTGAAAGTGTCCTTATAATATTCACTTTGTGTGCAAAAATTTTCAAGTGTCAAGTAAGATATACTCTTTGTATCTGTAAAAAAATGTATTCACATCTGGGAACAAAATTTCTCGGTGTGGATTTACCGCGCTTTTCCACACTTTCCACAGACTTTTCAACAGTTAAATTTAAACTTTCAACCTCTTTCAACACGTTTTCAACAGAAATTAGTATAACTTTTTGTATATTTTCCTTTTTTCTTGCCCAAAATTTTACCGAAGAGATAAAATTTACATTTTAAGGCGTTTGGCCTACTAAAAAAGGAAAAAGGGTGTTAAAAATGATAAAAGGCGTAAACAAAAGAATTATAGAGGTAAACCCCAAAAACGAATATTTTGACAGGATAATTTTATTTGTAAACCCTGCCTCAAAATGCTCTCAGCAGGTGCTTACTGCAAAAGCGGACGAATGTATTTCGTCGGTCACAACGGGAGTTGCATTTAAATCCTCGGCAAAGAAAAAGGTGTTTAAGGGGATTTCGTTTTTACTCTCCGCTGTGGCAGGCGGTTCGGCGGCACTTTTGCTATTCGGACGATAGAAAGCTATATCCCGATATGCATTTTGCATATCGGGATATTTTTTGCAAGGCACAGTAATTATTTACAAAACCCCGATATTTTTGTATAATTAAAGGTAACTTAAAAATAAAGGATAAAGATAAAAAATGCTTGAAAATTTTTTGACGATAACCTGTCAGGTTGGGGTACTGTTTATCTTAATCGGAGTAGGTTATATTGCTACAAAGGCAAAACTAATTAAGGAAAACGGAATAAGGGTTTGTACCGATATTGTGCTTTATCTTGCAACGCCCTGCGTAATAATAAAGTCGTTTATGCGAGAGTTTGAGGTAGCTATGCTAAAACAGCTTTTAATAAGCATACTCGCAGCTTTTTTGTTACATATCTTTGCGATAGTACTGCCGATGATTGTGTTTAAGGGTAAGGATTTAGCACGCAGACGTGTTTTGCGCTTCGGTACAGCTTTTTCAAACGCAGGTTTTATGTGCTTACCCTTACAACAGGCGATACTCGGCGATATAGGCGTATTTTACGGCGCTACGTTTGTTGCGGTGTTTAACCTTTTGGTGTGGAGCTACGGCGTTTTGTGTATGAGCGGAGATAAAAAGATGCTGTCGGGCAAAAAGTTAATCCTAAACCCAGGTATAATAGGCCTTGTAATAGGCATTTTGGTATTTGTACTGCCGATAAGCTTGCCGGAGGTTATTTCCTCGCCTATAGGGCATCTTTCGGCGCTTAATACCCCTGTGCCGATGCTTATTATAGGATATTATCTTGCAAACTCAAATCTTTTAAAGGCGCTTAAAGACGCAGGCAGTTATCTTGCGATATTTTTACGGCTTGTGGTTATACCGCTTGTCACGCTCGGCGTTATGGTATTTTTAAAGGCAGACAAAGAGCTTTTAATCGCAACCACTATAGTTGCAAGCGCACCTGTTGCCACAATGACCACAATGTTTGCTTCAAAGTATGAGCAGGACGTTGAGCTTTCGGTAAATTTGGTGGCGCTTTCCACCTTGCTTTCAATCATCACAATGCCCGTTTTGGTGGCACTTGCACAATCGGTTTAAAAACTTTTAGGAGAATTAAATGGAAATATATCTTGATAACTGCGCCACTACTAAGGTGTGCGAGGAAGCTATAAGGGCAAGCGTTTATGCTATGAGCGAGCAGTACGCAAACCCCTCATCGCTTCATAAAAAAGGCTTTGAAGCCGAAAAGCTTATAACCGACGCTAAGAGGGTTTTTGCAAATGCTCTAAGCTGTGACGAGAGGGAAATTTATTTTACCTCCTGCGCTACAGAGTCTAATAATATGAGCATTATAGGTACGGCATTCGCAAAAAAACGTGTCGGCAACAAGATAATAACAACTCAAATAGAACACCCCTCGGTTTTGCAAGCGGTAAAGTATCTTGAAACGCAGGGCTTTGAAGTGGTAACAATAAAGCCGGGCAAAGACGGCAGCTTTAACGCCGAGGATTTTTATGACGCAACAGACGACAAAACGATACTGGTATCGACTATGCTTGTAAATAACGAGGTAGGCTTAATATTGCCCGTAGACGAAATCGGCAAGGCGGTAAAGAGAAAAACCCCCGACGTTATTTATCACGTTGACGCTGTACAGGCTTTCGGCAAGCTACCTATAAAGCTAAAAAACTCGCCGATAGACCTTTTAAGCGCAAGCGGTCACAAGACCTATGCGCCTAAGGGGATAGGTCTTATATACATTAAAAAGGGAGTTAGGTTAACTCCGCTTTTATACGGCGGCGGTCAGCAAAAGGGTATCAGACCGGGTACCGAAAGCGTACCGCTTATCTGCGCTTTTGCGGCGGCGGTAGAGAGCATTGATATAAAGGAAAATTTAGAGCATTACAATATGCTTAAAAATTATCTCATCTCAAGACTTTCGGAAATAGAGGAAGTAAGCGTTAACTCTAACGAAAACTGCGTGCCGTATATAGTAAATATATCGGTAAAGGGTGTGCGCTCGGAGGTAAATCTTCACTTTTTAGAGCAATACGGCATTTTTGTTTCCAGCGGTTCAGCCTGCGCAAAGGGCGAAAAAAGCTATGTTTTAAAGGCGCTTGGCTGTAATGATAAGCAAATAGATACGGCGCTCAGAATAAGCTTTAGCAAGGATACTCAAAAATCCGATATAGACGAGCTTGTAGATAGACTAAAGCTTGGCATAAAAACTCTTATAAAGTTAAAATAAAAACAAGGAGCAATAAAAATGCAGGAAATTTTACTTGTAAAGACAGGCGAAATAGCCCTAAAAGGCTTAAACAGGGCGACTTTTGAAAATATGCTTATAAAAAACATACGCTGGCGACTTAAAAAATCGGGTGAATTTAACATTCACCGTGCGCAGTCAACGATATATATTGAGCCTAAGAGCTCTGACGCAGACCTTGACGACGCAGTAGAAAGGCTTAAAAAGGTATTCGGAATTTCGCTTTTTTCCAGGGCTCTTTCGACTGAGAAAGACATTGAAATTATTAAGAAGGACACCATAGAATATGTAAAAGATGACCTAATGGGTGCGAAAACCTTTAAGGTTAAGGCAAAGCGTGCGGATAAAAGCTTTCCGCTTAATTCACCGCAGCTGCAAGCCGAGCTTGGCGGTGCGCTTTTAGAGGCGTATCCCCATTTAAAAGTAGACGTCCACAACCCCGAGGTGACGGTAACGGTTGAGGTAAGGGATTATGCGGCTTACGTTTACGCCGAAGCAATAAAGGGCGCAGGCGGTATGCCTGTGGGAAGCTCGGGCAAGGCTATGGTACTTATCAGCGGAGGTATAGATTCGCCTGTTGCGGCATATCTTATGGCAAAGCGAGGACTTGAGCTTCACGCAGTACACTTTGTAAGTCCGCCGTATACGAGCGACAGAGCGCTTCAAAAGGTTGAGGATTTATGTCAAAAGGTTTCCGAATATTCGGGCAGAATACATTTTTACTGCGTTGAGTTTACCGAAATTCAGGAGGCAATAAAAAACCACTGCCAAGAGGAGCTTTTTACCATTATTATGCGCAGGCTTATGATGGAAATAGCGATAAAGCTTGCTAAAGAAAACAATATATCTGCTCTTGTAACGGGCGAAAGCTTGGGTCAGGTGGCAAGCCAGACTATAGGCGCAATAGTTGCAACCGATAACGTAAGCGATATGCCTGTGTTCAGACCTCTTATCGGGCTTGACAAGGACGATATAGTTAAAATCGCAAGAAAAATAGACACCTTTGAAACTTCGATTTTGCCTTATGAGGATTGCTGTACGGTATTTACGCCCAAACACCCTAAGACAAAGCCCGATTTACAAAAGGTAATAGACGACCAAAATAGCTTTGATTTTGCGCCGCTTGTAGAAAAAGCAGTCAAAAACGTAAAAATGAAGCAAATCCAGTCAAACGATTAGTTTTTAGGTACGGTGATAAAGATGAGCCTTAATTCAGAAATTATATCGGTAGGAACAGAGATAATTTTAGGAAACATTTTAAACACACACTCAAAGTTTTTGTCCGAGTCGCTTGCCGCTTTAGGCATAAACGTATATTATCACACCGCTGTCGGCGATAACGATATACGCTTTAAAAGCATATTAAAAACTGCTCTCGAGCGAAGCGATATGGTGTTTATAACAGGAGGCCTTGGACCCACCACCGACGATATAACAAAGGAAACTGTCTGCGAGGTGCTGGGGATAAGCGCTCATTACGACGAGCAGATAGGAAATGAGCTAAAAGCGTTTTTTGAGCGTGGCGGCAAGGTTATGACCGACAATAACTTAAAGCAAGCGTATGTTCCCGAGGGCGCAATAGTTTTAAATAACGACAAGGGTACGGCACCCGGCTTTATAATAGAAAACGGCGACAAATGCGTTATATTGCTCCCCGGACCTCCCAGAGAGCTTGTACCGATGTTTTATAAAAGCGTAAAGCCGTACCTTATTAAAAAAAGCAGTGAAGTAATAGCGTCAAAGAGCCTTTATGTTTACGGCATAGGGGAGTCTGCGCTGGAGGAAAAGATAGAGGATTTGGTAGCGTCAAAAAGCCCGACCGTTGCGCTTTATGCAAAAACAGGTCAGGTGCTGATAAGGGTTACCGCAAAGGCAAAAACCGAAAAAGAGGCAAATACCCTTATCGAAGGTATGATTAAAAAGCTTTATGATAGGCTTGACAGCTTAATTTACGGTGTAGATATTATAAGTATGCCAAACGCCGTAGTCAGCTTACTTTCAAGCCAAAATAAAACCGTAGCCACGGCGGAAAGCTGTACAGGCGGGCTTTTAGCTTCGCAGATAACCGATATTTCGGGTGCTTCCAAGGTGTTTGAAATGGGAGCAGTTACCTACGCCAACAGAATAAAAGAGCTTATTTTAGGTGTGAGCGAAAAAACGCTCCAAACTTACGGCGCAGTAAGCTATCAGACTGCCTGCGAAATGGCGTTGGGACTGATTAAAAAAAGTAAAGCCGATTACGCCATATCCATTACCGGTATCGCAGGGCCAACGGGCGGAAGCGAAGAAAAGCCCGTAGGTACAGTATATATTTGTGTCGCTCACGATAATAAGTGCTGGTGCGAAAGGTGCTTTTTTGCAAGATATCAAAACGAGCGTGATTATATAAGAGAGTCGGCGTGCTTAAGGGCGCTTAATATGTTGCGGTTGACAATAATAAGACCTGAGCTTTATAATGAAAATTATAAGGAATATATAGGATAAGTCGTTTAAAATCGGAAGGCAGATATTATGAGTCGCAAGGATAAGGGGTTTAAAAAAAATAAGCTTTATACGGTGCTTATAATAGTTTTTGCGATTATATTTTTTATTTCTTTAATAATGCTTATATTTATCCTAAAGGACTATTTTACTGCAAAAAGGCAAAACGATGACCTAAAAGACCTTTTAGATGAGAAAGCAACCGAGGACGAAATAAATAATCTCCCCGAAGGCGCAAACATAGATTTTGCAAGGCTTTACGGTATAAATAACGATTTTATCGGCTGGATTAAGATTGAGGGTAGCGTTATAGATTATCCTGTGGTTTTATCCCACGACAATAACGATTATCTTAAAACCGACTTTTACGGCAATTATCATAGGCTCGGCTGTGTTTTTGCCGATTACCGAAGCACGATAACAAAAGACTATCAAAGCGAAAATATAATTTTATACGGACACAGTGCGGCTGACGGCTCGTATTTTAACAGCATAAGAAGCTATAAGAGTATAGACTTTTATAAAGCGCACAAAACAGTTTCCTTTAATACGCTTTATGAAAACGCCGACTATGTGATTGTAGGGGCGTTTATATCGCTTCCCTACAGCACCGAGGAGGATGGCTTTGAGTATTTTAACCACATAGATATGACCGAGGACGAGTTTGGCGAATATATAAAAGAAGTAAACGCAAGAAGCTATTTTAATACCGATATAGATGTGGCTTTTGGCGATAAACTGCTAACCCTATCCACCTGTGATTACGAATATGATGATACACGGTTTGTCGTAGTCGCAAGAAAATTAAGAGAAAACGAAACCTTATCAGACTTTGAAAATATAAAAGTAATCTATAACCCTAATAGATATGTACCCGACGAGCAGTAAGGGTTAAGGCGAAAAAAGGACGTTAAAAGGGAGTGATATAATGAAAAAACTGCACGTTCAGCTAATATGCCTTTTAAGCGCAGTGCTTATATTTACGCTTGCGTTTATATACGGGCTCGGAAAGATAAACGCTTTAAGTGAACTAAGTTTATCAGAGGATTATGTGGTTTTAACTGAAAACGAACAGGAATTAGAGCAGATAGATTATGATATTGAGCTTTTAAGACCGCTTGTTGCAAGCGAGCCTTTGTTTGAGGTTAGCGAAGAAGAACCTAAAGAAGAAGTAACTCCCGAACCTCCTGCAACGCCCGCCCCCGAGCAGATAGCTAAGATAGACGCTTCGGTTACTGTAAGCGCAACTCCCGAAATTTTTGTACAAGAGGGCGCAGGTACTACTATTATAGATACTCCTTCGGTAGACACTCAACCTAATACACCTACCTCCTCGCAAGGCGGTACAACCACTTCTTCGCAGGGCACCTCGCAAGGTACTGCTCCAAGTCCACCTGCTTCTCAAAGCACACGCAGTGCGCTCGATTCGGTGCTGGGTATGCCCGAATATACTCCCAGCGGAATAACCCTTTCGGTAACATTCGGCGGCACACAGTATAAGGCAGATGCAGTTACCGTTTTAAGCGGTATGGTTCAGTGTGAGATAGTGGGTGCGGCAAATGAAGCGCCTATTTCCGCTTACAACGAAGCATATAAGGCACAGGCGGTAGCCGCACACTCTTATGTAAAATATTCTAATTTAAGAAGCTCTGCTCCGTCTGTTTCAATGAAAACGCCTAACGCACAAACGGTAAGGCTTGTTGAGCAGGTTGCTGGAAAGCTTGTTTACTATAACGGAAGCGTTGCTCAGACGGTATATCACGCTTCAAGCGGTGGGCATACTCAAAGCGCTGCGTATGTTTGGGGCAGTAGCGTGCCTTATCTTGTAGGCGTTGAGTCAAAATACGACAACTCTCTTGTCACCACTACCTATACCTTAGCGCAGATGAAATCAAAGCTTGCAAGCTGCGGCATTACTCCTTCGGGCGATCCGTCAGGCTGGTTTAGCATAGTAAATTACACCGACGGCTATTATGTAAATGCAATAAATATCTGCGGAGTACAAAAAACAGGCAGATATGTAAGAGAAACGCTCTTAGGCTACGGAATAAGAAGTCCAAAGTTCAGCGTTACATATTCAAACGAAACCTTTACCTTTATTACAAACGGCTACGGTCACGGCGTAGGTATGAGCCAGATAGGCGCAAAGGGCTACGCTAAAAACGAGGGTATGAGTTATGTACAAATCCTGCAGCATTATTACAAGGGCTGTACGGTGGGATAAATATTAACTAAAAAGGAGAATTTATTATGACCAAAATCACAAAAACGCCTTTCGGGGAATATAACGGCAAGCAAATCGAGCTTTTTACCTTGGACAACGGTACAACACAGGTATCGGTAATGACCTTGGGCGCAACGCTCGTATCAATAAAAACACCTGACGAAAACGGTAAGGTGGACGACGTGCTTTTAGGCTATGACACACCGACAGAATATATGAGCCACGGCGGATATCTGGGCGCTATTATCGGCAGACACTCAAACCGCATTAAAAACGCAGAGTTTACCTTAAACGGTACCGAATATAAAATCTGCGCAAACGAGGGCACAAATAACCTCCACGGCGGACCTAACGGCTATGACGTAAGAGTTTGGGATATAACCGCTCAGGGCGATAAGCTTATCTGTAAGCTTTACGATGAGGATATGTCTGCAAAATTCCCCGGAAACGTAGAGGTTACCGTTACATATACTCTCTCTGACGACAACGCCTTAAAGCTCGAATATAAGGCAGTAAGCGACAAAGATACCATTGTAAACTTAACAAACCACGCTTACTTTAACCTAAACGGACATACTTCGGGCACAATAGTAAATCACAAGATGAAAATATATGCAGACTTTTATACACCTGTTGATACCGATTGCTGTCCTACAGGCGAGGTTTTGTCGGTTGCAGGTACGGTATTTGACTTTAGAGAATTTAAAACTATCGGCGACGAAATAGATAAGGTGCCTGACTTTAAAACAACAAGCGGTTATGACCACAACTTTGTGTTAAAGACTGCCGAAAAGAAGCTTACCTTAGCGGCCGAAGTACTTGCAGACAAATGCGCAAGAAGACTTACCGTTTATACCGATAAGCCCGCTATACAGTTTTATGCAGGCAACTGTATGGACGAGGTTGCAGGCAAAGGCGGACATCAGTATAAAAAACGTGACGGCTTTTGCTTAGAAACACAGTATTTCCCGAACTCTCTTGCAAATCCGCATTTCCCGTCACCGATTTTGAGAAAAGGCGAGGAATATAACTTTACTACCGTTTATAAGTTTGATACGGTAAAATAGCTTAAAATATTAAAAGGTCGCAAGGCAAACGCCTTGCGACCTTTTTTATGTTACTTTTAATTATTCTCCTCTTTTGTCGCCCCAGAAAAATACTGCGATAGTTCCCGGGCCTGAGTGAGCGCCTACAGTTGCGCCGATAGGGAAGCATTTCGGCTTTTCGGCGAGGTTTGGAAAGGTCTTTTCGATTAGCTCGACTACTTTTTGGGCGTCCTCGTCAATAAGCGAATGGCTGACAAAGCACTTACCGCTATACTCGGTGCCGTTATCTGCGTGTTCTGCCATTTTGTCTACTACACGCTGAATAGCTCTTTTTTTACTTCTGACCTTTTCTCTTGGGATTAAATGACCTGTGTTATTTACGTTAAGAAGCGGACATATTCCCAAAATGGTTCCGATAGTTCCCGAGGCTTTTGAAACTCTACCGCCTCTTATATAAAAGGTCAAATCACTTGAGAAAAACCAGTGGTGCATATTAAGCTTATGCGCCTCAGCCCAGTTAAAAAGGGTGTCTATATCCATGCCCTCATCTCTCATATCGGCTAAGGTATCTACAAAAAGTCCGTATCCGCTTGAAGCAGCGAGCGAATCCACAACGTAAATCTTTCTGTCGGGATAGCGTTCTTTAAGCTCTTCGGCTACAACCTTAGCGGAACTACACGAGCCCGAAAGACCGCTTGAAAGGCTTAAGTGCAAAATATCTTTGCCTTCCTTTAAAATGCTCTCAAAAAACTCCTCATATTCTACCATAGGAATTTGCGAGGTTTTAGCGGACGCACCTGCAAGCATTTGGTCATAAAGGTCTTTTGGCGACATACTTTGCCACATATCATCAAGATGGTCTTTTCCGTCAAGTTCAAAGTGAAAGCAAGCATATTTTACGTCTCGTTTTTCTAAATATTCTTTAGATAAATCCGCCGTAGAACAACAAGTCAAACAATAATTACTCATATAAACCTCCGATTAAGCCGCCCAAAAGGACGATTTACTTAATGTTTTACCAATTTTACATTTTATGATATACTGTATATGTGACAAGTGTATCACATTAAAAAAATAATCGCAATAGCTAAAGTGATACATTTTATGTAATAATGTATCATATTAGATGGAGCGGTGTTATGGATAAAAGAAAATCGGAAAATATGCGTGTAAAAAACGCAATAACGGGCACGGTGTTTAAACTTATACAGCAAAGATCGCTCGACGACGTTACCATAAGCGATATAATAAGAAGCGCAAATGTTGCGAGAGCCTCGTTTTACCGCAACTACAGCTCCAAGGAGGACGTACTCGTAACGGTAGTTAGGGAGGTTTTGGATAAATACCAAAAAAACGCACCCTTTGACCTTAGCGATTACACCTCAAAAAAGAATGTAAAGCGTGCCTTTTACTATTTTTATAAGTACAAAAAATATATCTTAAACCTTTATAATTCGGGCTTTGGTACAATGCTTTTGGAGGAATTTAATCAGTTTCAGGAGATGGTAGCAGGCTCTATGCCTGCTAATTCACCTAAACGCTATCATCTGTATTCCTTTATGGGCGCACTTTATAACACCGCTATTGTATGGCTTAAGGAGGATAACCCCGTAACAGCCGAGGTTTTAACCGAGGTGTTTTTGGAAAACGTATTCTGTACAGAGTAAAAATAAAAGGCGATATCTTTTGGTATCGCCTTTAAACATAAGCTACATAAATAAAATTTTATCGTAATTACTTACACCGCTTGGATTGTCAACGTAAATCATTCGGCCTTTCCAAAACGGTTTTTGAGCTTGAAGTTCCTTTAAAAGCTCGACTATCCTACCGGAATCCGCTCTTACATATTCTCCGCCTGCTGACTGTTCAAAAAAGAGGTTGTTGATTTTATAGTATACATCGGGGTATGGCTCCAAAAGCTCGGAAAAGCGTCTAAGCTCATCGAGCGACACATCGTTATAACAAACGTGGGTGATAATAACCTTGACATTAGGGGTGTGTGAGCCGTATTCAATGGTTTTAAAGGGATTATCCCAGCAAAAATCTTTGCGTTTAATTTTAGCGTTGTCAAGACATTCTTCGGGAGAAAGTCCCTTTAAGGAAACCGCCAAAACGTCGATAAGCCCTTTATCCAAAAGATTTTTTACAATGTCGGGGCGTGAGCCGTTGGTGTCAAAAAATATTGTTCCGCCAAGGTCCTTTACTATTTTAAGATGTTTTTCAACGTCGGGGTTAAGAGTCGGTTCACCGCCTGAAAACTTAAAGTTTTTGCCTGTTTCCATAAGCTTTAAAATCGTAGCTATAAACTCATTATCACTAAGCTCATGATAGCGTTCGTCAGAAGCGTTATTAAAGTCCTTTTGAGCTTGTACGCAATAAGCGCAACGATAGTTACAGCGGTCATACAGCACCATATGGGAATTATATGTCATATCAATTTGGTCTTCTTCGGTGCATTTCGGCGCAAGATAATTTTGTATAAACGCAAAAGCCATATAAAAACCTCCATTAACGGTTATAACACCGATAAGCATTATGCTTATCGGCAGAATAGTCGGGTATCTTAAGTCAATAATCATTATACTATAGATATATAGATTTTTCAATGATTATTTAAAAAGTCCTGAGGCATTTTGCCTCAGGACTTTTTATTATGATTTTTTAAAATCATACCGTATGAAGCTTATAAGCTACAGTTACTTTGTTGTTTTTCTTTTGCGGTTTATAACTACAAGAGATAACATAGCAACCATAGCAAGAAGCATAACAACAAACCATAAAATTAAGTGAGCATTGTCGCCGGTCACGGGAGTATCGGCTACTGCTTTGACAGGGTTAATTGTCAAAACACCGTCAGAAGAAACATCTTCATCAATCACATAATTCGGGTTGTTGATTGCAGCGAAAATCTTGTAGGTGCCGACAGCTTCGCCTTCTTCACGAGCAAACTTTAGTTTAACTTCGTCAGGATCCAAAGGATTACCGTCTAAATCTGTAATGGTTACGGTAAATTCGGGGTCTTTTTCTCCTACTGTCTTTGAAGCGTCGTCAACCTTTATAATAATTTTCTTAGGATTAATGGTAAAGATACCTTTGTCATCGTTTTCGCCGACAACCGTAACGATATAGTTATCGTTTTCCTCAAGAGTTGCGGTGATATCGTAAGTACCGACATCTTCGCCTTCCTCACGGGCAAGTGTAATATCAAGAGTATCGTCAAAAGCAAGGTTATCTATGCTGTAGGTTAATTCCGGATCCTCGTCGCCGTAAGTCTTTTCTTTGTTATCAATAGTAACGGTAACAGGGCGTGGAATAATATTTAAGGTTGCGTCAACTACCGTAATGTCGTAGTTAGGATTTGGTGAATATCTTGCGTGAACGGTGTATTCTCCTACATTAGCGAAGTTCGGAGACCAAACAATGTAAGGATAAACCCATCTCAGATTATCACCACCGACCATACCGGAAACCGAAACGCCGAGCAGTGCAACAGGTGACCTGGGGTTGCGAATATCGCCGTAGTAAATGGAGTCTGCACAAGATACGGTAATGGTTGCAGAAGCTTTTTCTATTGTAAGGTAAGCGGTTGCATAAGCGGGCTGATGCGTTGCATCACCGAGATATGTTGCAACAACCGTATATCTGCCTGCGTTTCTCGAAATACGGCGTGCAGGTCTCCCACACCTGCGTTTCGGGGTAAAGGCGCTCGACCTGTCGCCACGCGGCGGTGCCGACGCCCTTGCTGTGAACGTCGGGAGAAACGAACAGGATCTCAAGCTCGTTATGCTTCGTCTGCTCGTCGATCTTCAGGATCAGCCCGCCGACGATTTTGCCGTCCTCGCGGATGCGGTAGGCGACGCCGTGGTCGATGCAGTGTTCAATGGTCTTGCGGGAGATGATCTCGCCGTCGCCGTCAAGGTGGTCGTCGCGCATGCCGAACTCTTCGACTGCGCCGTATTTGAAGGCGTACTGATTGTCGAGGATGAACTGCTCGCGGTCGTCTTCGGTAAGGGGTGTAAGGGTGATGTTTGCTGCGGTCATAAATGCCTCCTATAAAAATGCCCGGCACAAAAGGCAAAAAGCCATTCGTTCCGAGCTCACTCGACATCTTATCCAACAGGCGGCCTGCAAAGCAAACGCTTTACGATCCCCTACGCTACGGCGTACTGTCCTCCGATGACCGATATTGATTTGTAA
>JAEDDN010000015.1 GCA_016298065.1 Oscillospiraceae bacterium | reverse complement strand
ATTTTGTAAGGGCGAAGCCCCGTCGGCTCTTACAGTCAACATATTTTATAGGTTATTATAACGCAAAGCCAAAGGCAAAGCCTTTGCGTGAGGCGATAGCCTCGGTCGTGCTTTAGCACGAAAGCTTTTTCGTTAAAATGTTCTTAGTAAAATCCGACAGGATTTTGTAAGGGCGAAGCCCCGTCGGCTTTTACAGCCGACATAACTAAGGTTATTATAACATATATTTCTATAGATACATAGCAGAAAATGAGGTGATTTTGCGTGAACAATAAATTGGCAGGTGTATGTGCCGTGTTTTGCCTTGCGGTTATAATTTTCGGGAACATATTGCTTTGCTATTTTGAATACACCGAAAAAAAGGCAGTTGCCGTGCAAAACTTTAAGGAGGGCTCGCTTATCGTTTTAATGTATCATCAGGTTTCTACGAACCCAAATGCACTCGGCAAATATGTAATCTCGCCGGAGGAATTTGAAAGCGATTTAGAGTATATCGAAAAAAACGGCTACACCATAGTAACCGTAAAGCAGATAATAGATTATTACGAAAATAATACGCCGCTGCCGAGCAAGGCGGTGCTTTTAACCTTTGACGACGGATATGAAACGCTAAACGCATACATAGAGCCGATACTTACAGAGCATAACGCAAGTGTAGTAGTATCGGTCATAGGCAAGTACACCGACCTTTATTCCGCAAACGTGGCAAGGTCGCTTAGCTATTCGCACCTGTCGTGGACGCAGATAAAGGATATGCTTGCAAACAATATTATAGAGCTCGGCAACCACACCTACGAGCTTCACACCTGTGAAAGCGGCAAACGCACAGGCATACAAAAACTTGATAGCGAAACAAGCGACGAGTATAAGAAGTTACTTGAAAATGACGTGCTGGCATTTAACGATGAAATCGAACAGGAGCTGGGCTTTAGACCTACGGTGTTTGCATATCCTTTCGGGTGTTGTTCGAGCGAGAGTGAGGAAATTTTAAAGGAATTCGGCTTTAAGGTGATACTCACCTGTGAGGAAAAGGTAAATTACCCCGATAACAGTGAGTATAAAAAAGGGGATTTGATAAAGCTATATAGGTTTAACCGACCTCACGGAAAAAATATCTCAAATATTTTGCAGGGATAAATGAAAAACCCTCCGTCGATATAATCGACGGAGGGTTACTGTTTATTTTATTGTTCGTCTACAAGCTTTTTGGGCTTATATTTTTTTAATTCACCGGTGTTTATATCAAATTTAGCGTTTGCGGTTTTTTCTGCAAGTAAGTCCTCAAACTCTTCGGATCTGCAGTTATACATCAAGGTTTCGAGCAAGGAATCATAATATTCCTCGTTTTCCGAAACGTCATAGCGGATAAATACATAATAGTAATTGTCGTCGGAAGCCAATGTAGGTGTACCGGCTTCGGCGTCAAATACTGCATTCGAAAGCTTGGATTCGGCGCTTAACTCAACGTTTTGCAGGTTTTCGTCACCCTCAGCCAAGGTTACTTCTTCGCCCTCTTTTGCATTTTCCAAAGCATACTCATAAATAAGCTTGTCTATGTCTTCGCCCGACTGTAAACGTGAAAGATAATCGTTTGCCTTCTGCTCAAGTACCGTTAAGGTATCGTCATCATAAGCGGTGCTTGTTTCAGGGTCGATTTTGGAGATTGAGATAGCCTTGTACTGAGCGTAATTTTCGGTGTAATACTGCCTTAATTCATCTTCGGGTATAGCGTTTTCGCCGTCAGGTGAATAGTAATCCATAAACAAGTCCTGATACTTGTAGTTATTGGTCATAACATTTTTAAAGCTGTCTTCGCTTATGCCGAGAGCTTCGTAATATTCGCTGTAGTATTCCCAGTAATAATCCGCATAGGCGTCGGCGTTAGCCAAATCGTCTTCGGAAAGGGTTAAGCCTTTCTCGTTAAACCAATCCTCAACAACGGCGTACTGCTTTGTGTTTTCCAAAGCCTTATCGTTTATATAATCCTTTAAGGATAAGCCGTCAATTTTATTATCCCAAATGTTTTTAAGCTCTGCATCATAATCTTCACTTGACTGTGCCTCGTTAAGCGCTGCAGTTTGAAGATAAACGTAAACGCCGGGGCTTACCGTTACGTCACCGAGCTTTAATGCATAGTTTCCCTTTGAACAGCCTGCAACGCTCAAAAGCATTGTTGCGGCAATTATTCCCGCTGCGGCTTTCTTTAATATATTCATGTGTTTAAACCTCCCGAAAAGCGCAAATTAAGCGCTTTCATAAAATTTTAAATTAAAATTTTAAAATTTATATAACAAAATAATTATAGCGTTATTGAGTGAATTTGTAAAGTGATTTTGGCATTAGTTTAACTCCTTTTAAGCGTTTTATTTTCGCTTAGTATTTTGGCAATACCGTTAAGCAGGTCGATAAGCTGTTCGTTTTTGGGGTTAAACCGGACACTTATATACGGCTTTGAAGAGGCGTTTACCATAACTCTGCCACGCATAGCGCTCATAAGCGCATTGGTAATGTCGGGGGTTAAGCTTTGCATTTTAAGTATTAGCGTGGGGCCTTTTTGAGTTATTTCACTAAAGCCGAAAAGAGCCAGCGTATTGCGTATGCGTGAAACCTCAATTAAGGTCGCAACTGTCGGCGGCACATCTCCGAAACGGTCGATAAGCTCGTCTGTCAGGTCAAGCTTTTCCTCAGGCGTCTTTACACAGGCTATCTTTTTATAAACATCAAGCCGTTGAGAGAGATTTTCTATATAGCTTTCCGGGATATATGAGTTTAACGGAAGGTCGATAACGCACTCGTAAGATTTTTCGCTTTGAGCTTCACCTTTTTTGTCGGAAATAGCCTCGCTCAAAAGACGTACATACATATCGTACCCTACCGCTTCCATGTGACCGTGCTGTTTTGAGCCTAAAATGCTGCCTGCGCCCCTGATTTCAAGGTCACGAAGCGCTATCCTAAAGCCCGAGCCAAAGGTGGTAAACTCCCTTATTGCAGACAGGCGTTTTGTTGCGACCTCGCTTAGCACTTTACCTCTTGTAAAGGTAAAATATGCAAAGGCACGCCTTGATGAACGCCCGATACGCCCTCTTAGCTGATAAAGCTGTGAAAGCCCCATATAATCGGCGTTTTCTATTATAAGAGTGTTGCAGTTTTTAACGTCAACGCCGGTTTCTATTATGGTAGTGCAAACAAGTATGTCTATCTCGTTATCAAGAAGCTGTTTCCACACATCAGAAAGCTGTGCCTCGCTCATCTTTCCGTGAGCAACGCCTATTCTTGCTTCGGGTACCATAGCCATAATTTTTGCGGCGCAAAGGTCTATCGTCTCAACACGGTTGTGGATATAATAAACCTGACCGCCACGCCTGAGCTCTTTTTTTATGGCGTCGGCAATTACTGCGTCGTTGTGCTCGAGTACATAGGTCTGAACCGGGTGACGATCTTCGGGAGGCTGTTCAATAGTGGACATATCCCTTATACCGCTCATCGCCATATTTAATGTTCTCGGAATCGGTGTTGCGGATAAAGTAAGCACGTCAACTGTTTTGAACATCTGCTTAAAGCGTTCTTTATGAGTTACGCCGAAACGCTGTTCCTCGTCAATTATCGCAAGCCCTAAGTCCTTAAATTCTACGTCCTTTTGCACTAAGCGGTGTGTACCGATAACCAGATCCACTTCGCCTGTTTTAAGCTTTCTTATAGTTTCTCTTTGCTGTTTCGGGGTGCGAAAGCGTGAAAGAAGCTCTATTCTTATAGGGTATCTGCTAAAGCGTTCAAGCGCAGTATTGTAATGCTGCCACGCAAGAATGGTAGTAGGACAAAGTATAGCGCACTGCTTACTGTCCATAATGCACTTAAAGGCGGCTCTCAGGGCAACCTCGGTTTTGCCGAAGCCAACATCTCCGCAAAGCAGTCTGTCCATAGGAGCCAAAGACTCCATATCCTTTTTTATCTCCTCTACACAGCGGAGCTGGTCGTCGGTTTCCTCATAGCTAAAGCCGTCCTCAAATTCCTTTTGCCAAGCGGTGTCCTCGCTAAAGGAGAAGCCCTTTGTGTTCATACGCTTTGCATAAAGCTCGATAAGCTCGTCTGCCATATCCTCACAGGCCTTTTTAACCCTGCTTTTTGTTTTTTGCCACTCACCGCTGTTTAAGCGGTTAAGCCTTACCTTGTCCTCTGTGCCTATATATTTTGACACTAAGTCAAGCTGTGTCACCGGCACATAAAGAGTATCTGCGCCTGCGTATTTTATTTTTATATAGTCCTTGACTATGCCGTGAGTATCTATGGTTTTAATGCCGTCGAATATACCTATTCCATAGGAAACGTGAACCACTATATCTCCGTTTGCAAGGTCGTCAAGGCTTCTTATCTGCTTGCCCTTTTTAAAGTTTGCCTTTCGCTTTTTTGTCGGTGCGCTTTGACCTACCGTCATAAGCGAAAAATGTATGTCGGGGTATTCAAATCCGCTCGACATAGTGCCCTCGAGCACATATATCCTGCCTTTTTTAAACTCATCAACTTTTTTTGCAAACTGTGCGTCAAGCCCCATATTCTGAAGCTGTTCGGCAAGGCTTATACCGGCCTTTGCGGTACCTGCCATAATACAGACGGTGTATTCACCCTCCAAAAGCGGTACAAGGTCCTCGTAGAGCACCTTCAATTCTCCGCTGAAATGCGAGGTTTGAATGGGGTTTATGTTTATAATCTCTTTATACTTTATGTCCGACGAAGAGCGTGAAAAGGTGTCAAAATAAGCGCATTTAAAGCTTTGCACCTTTGACATAATTTCGCTTAACTCAACTTGATAACCCTCTAAGCCTTTTATAAGCTCGCCCTGCTCGAGCAAAAGCTTTATGTCCTCGTGATATTGCCACGCTACAGTTTTACTGCGCTCCTTTATCGAAACATATTCGCTTATTGCAATAAGGCTTTTTTCACAGTCAAAATAATCGAGTAAGGTTGCCTTTGTGTCATATGCTAAGGGCAGGTATTTATCTTGGCTTACAAGCTCGCCGCCTGCTTTTAGCCTGTCAATATCGGCTTGCAATACTTCTTTCGCCTTAGCGCTTTTTGCGGTTTTTAAAAGCGCAGTTATTTTCTCGCAAAGCGCTTCATTACTGTCAAAAATACACTCTGAGGCAGGCGTTATCCTAACGCTTTGTAGCGTATCCGTTCTGCGCTGAGACTCTATGTCAAACTCGCTTAAGGCGTCTATGTCATCGCCCCAAAGCTCTATTCTCACGGGGTTTTGTCTGTCGGGAGGGAAGATGTCTATTATACCGCCCCTTACCGAAAACTGTCCTACTCCCTCGACCTGCGCAAAGCGCACATAGCCTGCGCCCAAAAGCTTTTTTATAAGCTCGTCCTTACCGACAGACGCAGACATATCTATAGTAAAGGTGCGTTTTTTTAGCTCATCTGCAGGCAAAGTGCGCTGAATAAGTGCGTCAAAAGAGCAAGCGCATACCCTGCACTCGCCCGACAATAGCTTTGACATTACGCCTATTCTTATATGTTCGTATTCCTTGGAAGCCGTAGCGGATTGCCTTAATTCAAAATCTCTTGCAGGATAAACAAGGCACTCATCACCGCCGAACATCGTGTTCATATCATCGCTGATACGTCTTGCCGACGCTTCGTCGGGGGTAACAATTAAAATCGGAATATCAAGGCTTTTATAAAGAGAATATAAAAAATGCGTTTTGTGTATGTCGGACAGACCTACCGTAAGCACAGGTGTTTTGCCCGATTTTACAGCGGTTTTGAGAGTATTAAACTGCGCTATACCCTGTGCCGCTAAGGTGTATAAATCCACTTGGTCTGTCCTCCTTTTAAAAATTTTAATTAGCTTAGTTATATTTATTCATAGCCTTGTCGATAAAGCCGTCTGTGATGTCCTCGATTATTTCGGGACATTTTTCTATTGCCGTATTAAGCCCCTTAAGCTCGTCGGCAGAAAAGTTTGAAAGCACCCAGTCCGCCAAATCATAATCGGGGTGAGGTTTTTTGCCTACGCCTAACTTTATTCTCGGGAACTCGTTTTGCCCCGTCAGGTAGATAATATTTTTTATACCGTTGTGGCCGCCGTCGCTGCCCTTACGCCTTATGCGAAGCTTTGACACCTCAAGCGATATATCATCAAATAATACTATCACATTACTTATGGGAATTTTGTAGAAATTCATCGCCTCGACTACTGCCTGACCGCTTAAGTTCATATAGGTAGTCGGCTTCATCAAAAGGCATTTGTGCGAATTTATTACCGCCTCGCCTACAAGGGATTTAAACTTTAGCTTTTTAATATCGGTATTGTAATGCTCGGCGATTTTGTCGATTGCCCTATAGCCTGCGTTATGACGTGTTTTTTCATATTTTTTATCGGGATTTCCAAGCCCTACGATTAAAAATTCATAACCGCCCTTGCTTTTGAAAAAAAGGCTCATAAAAATAACTCCGTTTCACAATATAATTACACATAAAATATTACCACAATTTTTTAAAAAAGCCAAATTTAAGTCGACCTCATTTTCCCTTAACCTGTCATTCTGTCACCCCTTAACACTGTTTTGAATAAAATGCAATAACCAAAGCATAAAAAATAAAGTTAATGGGGGAGATATTATGGCTAACTGTATAGATTTCTTTTTAGGCTCAAACAGTGAAGACGGCTTTATTTCGTACTTTGACGAGCTTGAACGCTTTGAAAACGGATTTGTAATAAAAGGCTCGCCGGGAAGCGGGAAATCCACCTTTATGAAAAAGATAATTGAAACAGCGGGCGCAGACGGAATAACCGAGCGCATACATTGTGCAAGCGATCCCGATTCGCTCGACTGCGTTATAATACACTCAAAGGATTTTTCGATAGCGGACGGTACGCCTCCGCACGTTATAGAGCCGAAATACCCTGCGGCAGGTCAGGATATGATATGCTTTTACGACGCTTTTGACAAGCCGAAATTAAAAAAGAATAAGCAAAAAATAATGGACCTAAACGCCGAAATATCGGGCTGTCATAAAAAGTTTTGCAATCTTTTGCGGTGCGCAAACGTCTTGCTTAGTGAAAACGCAGACATAATCCTGCCGTTTTGTGACAAGCAAAAAATCATAAAAACGGTAAAGAATATCGCCAAAAGAGAGCTTGAGGTAAATAAGGGAAGTGAGTATAAAGAAAATGTAAGAATGATAAGCGCATTTACTCCCAAAGGACTCATAACCTATGAACAAACGCTAAATACCCTTTGTGACAAAATTTATGTGTTAAACGATTATTACGACGTTATCACCGATTTCTTTATGGACCTTATAAGAGGGTACGCTATGAAAGGCGGTTACAGCTATTATGTATGTTACTCTCCGCTTGCTCCGGGTAAAAAAATAAGCCATATCATCATTCCCGAAAAGAAGCTTGCCTTTGTCAGCCGTAATAAGTTTGTCACATTAGGTGGAATAACGCCTTACAGAAACATAAACGCAACACGGTTTATGGATAAAGAAATCTTAAAAGCCAAGAAAACAAGACTTAATTTTAATAAAAAGACTGCTACCGAACTACTTGACGAAGGTGTTAAGCGCCTGCAAAACGCCAAGATGTTACACGATAAGTTAGAGGATTATTATGTACCTTACATAGATTTTGGGGTTATAGGCAAAAAACTTCAAAAATTGCTTTTAGAGCTTAAAAAAATATGACGGGATAAAAGCTTAAAGGCGGACGATAAGTCCGCCTTTTTTGTAAGAATTGCCTCCCTTGTGCCAAATACCTAATTCTTAGCGATAGCTAAGAATATTTATAAACTTAACTTGGAGCGCATTTTGCCTCCCTTGTGTAACTAATCTAAATTCTTAGCGATAGCTAAGAATATTTATAAACTTAACTTGGAGCGCATTTTGCCTCCCTTGTGTAAAGGGAGGTGGGTTTGCCATAAGGCAAACTCGGAGGGATTGTAGACTTAACCTTAACGACAAAGTAAAAAGTCAAGCTTAAAAGCATACTAAAACAATCCCTCAGTCAGCCCCCGCTGACAGCTCCCTTTACACAAGGGAGCCTAAGGATAGTTCAAAGCTTAGTGAGTGTATTTACACAAAGGAGCCTTATTGACTGTAAATTTATTTCACTTAAAGATTGTTTTGAAGCTTACAAAATGATATATTAAAGATAAACACAACAAACTAAATGAGGGTAGTCTTATGGACAGAAAACATAATAAATCCATTGTGCCTGTTGCCAAAATGTTGCGTAAAAATATGACAAAAGAAGAAAACCATCTTTGGTATGATTTTTTAAGAACATATCCTATCAGATTTTCACGGCAAAAGGTTTTAGGGAAATATATTGCAGATTTTTATTCTGCACAAGCTAAACTTATTATTGAACTTGACGGCTCACAACACTTTGAGGATAAAGGCATTGAAAATGACAGAAAACGAAGTGAATATCTAAAGCAATATGGATTAAAGATAATTCGCATACCTAATAATGAAGTTAACAAAAACTTTAAAGGAGTATGCGAATATATAGACTTATGTGTAAAACAAATAATCGCTGACAATGATTAGATTATGTTAAATATAAGCGCACAATTTGCCTACCTTGTGCCAAATACCTAATTCTTAGCGATAGCTAAGAATTATCCGTAAACTTAAGTTAGGCTGTAAATTGCCTACCTTGTGCCAAATACCTAATTCTTAGCGATAGCTAAGAATATCTATCAAAGTTATGTGGGGTGTTTTGCCTCCCTTGTGTAACTAATCTAAATTCTTAGCGATAGCTAAGAATATTTATAAACTTAACTTGGAGCGCATTTTGCCTCCCTTGTGTAA
>JAEDDN010000014.1 GCA_016298065.1 Oscillospiraceae bacterium | reverse complement strand
AAGGGAGGTGGGTTTGCCGTTAGGCAAACTCGGAGGGATTGTAGACTTAACCTTATCGCAAAAGTAAAAAGTCAAGCTTAAAAGTCAAAAAGCAATCCCTCAGTCAGCTTGCGCTGACAGCTCCCTTTGCACAAGGGAGCCTAAGATTCTTCGCTATGCTCAGAATGACATAAAAGGAAAATGGGGCTGACAGAATGACAGCAAACGGGAAACGGCGAATGGCAAAGCGTACAGATAAAATGTACGCTCTTCCCCTTGTCATTCTGAGGAGCGAAGCGACGAAGAATCTTGTAGGGCTTAAGGTTAGTGAGCAAAAAGATTCTTCGCTGACGCTCAGAATGACAAAAACAATCCCTCAGTCAGCTACGCTGACAGCTCCCTTTGCACAAGGGAGCCTAAGGATATGCCAAAGCTTATGGGGTGTTCCATTTGTGCAAATTAGCCTAAGTGAATTATCTATTACGTCAAAGTGTACAAAAAAACACACAATTTTTTTAGTGACAGATGTGTGCAAGTGTGTTATACTAAACTTAGTTATGTCGTCTGTGAAAGCCGACGGGGCTGTCGCCTCACCCCCCTTTGTCATTTAAGAGGAGCACCAAATGTCTCCCTTGTGTAAAGGGAGGTGGGTTTGCCGTTAGGCAAACTCGGAGGGATTGTAGACTTAACCTTAACGACAAAGTAAAAAGTCAAGCTTAAAAGCATACTAAAACAATCCCTCAGTCAGCTCCCGCTGACAGCTCCCTTTACACAAGGAAGCCTAAGATTCTTCGCTAACGCTCAGAATGACAGGAAAGGGTAAAGGAGCGCAACTCTTTGTCATTTAAGAGGAGCGAAGCGACGAAGAATCCTGCAACCCTTTGGCAAGGTCAATATTAAAATATTTAACAAAGCATATAATTTAAAGTAACCATAAAAATGTAAACTTATTTAAACGGAGGAACTCTGATGAAAAAGTTATTGAGCCGATTTAAACCTAACAAAATAAAACTTTTAAGAAAGAAAAACGGCGTTGCTCTGCCTTATGTAATTATAGTAAGCGCAAGCCTTTTTATACTTGCTACCACCTTGTGTGCGGTATCTACTTCGGATACGGTCGTTTTTTCAGAAAGATATAATCAGCGCCAGGCTTACATAACCGCAAAATCGGTTATCGAGTACTCAAAAGCCGTTTTGACTGATGATATGGAAGCACCGTCCTCTTTTGTTGTTGTTGCACACTATTCAAACGGCGAGATAGATTATTTTCAGACAGATAATAGTGTTGCTACGCTCAATTCAGATAGTGATTTGGATTATTTGAATTCGTATATAGCCGACGATGATACAAGAGTAGGTTACTGTCTTGTAAAAGAACCGAAACCTAACGCCGACAATCAGCAAGAATACGAGATAACAATAAAAGCTGTTGTTAACTATACAGGCGCAGGCCATACTCCAAAGACTGAGACTTTGACGTTTGAAGGGTTGACTTGTAAGTATAGTGAGAAGACGGATGGCGGCAATAAACTTGAAGATGCACCGGGAAATTTTGACGGTAACTTTCAGGTAGGTCAGGTCAATATTCCTTCGTGGGGAGGAATAGGGAACGCAGATGCAATTACTGCATGGCAGAATTTTTTACGAGCACCGGGAGATGATACCTCATCTTATGAGTATAAGGGCGATTTTGCAATTCCAAGCGGTAAATATAAATATATTGAAACATTTGAAAGCAACAATCAATCAGGGTACACATTACATCTGGAAAACTTACAAAGTTTTTCTAATACTGACTGGGGTAATACTTATCCTACAGTGATACAGGGCGCATCATATAAACCGTTGCAGTTATTGATGGGCACTGTTGGTAAAACAGTCTTTAATTTTAACGGTGGTATACATATTCATCAGGACTCTTCATATACTCGAATGAACGGAAAAATAGCAAATTTTGCACGTTTGGTCAGAGTAGGCTCAAGTTGGGATGTTAATGCAACTGATTGGGTGCGCTTTAAAGATGGTTTATATATAATGAATAACAACTATCCAGCAAATCCAATTATAAATATAAATGGAGCAGATGCAGGCGGGAAATTTGCTGTATTTGAAGGGTATCATTGGGAGGAAGAGAATGGAAAAAATGACACTATTATGCTGCAGCAAAATGCAAAACTAAATATCAATAACTTTGAGTATATTATAGTAAGAAAAAATACTGCAGGAAATGGCGGAGGAATAACTGTTAAACAACAGCAATGGAATGGAGATAACATAATAAACATAGAAGCCAAAAAGGCTGTTGTTATTGAGGATTATATTCAATGTCTTGCCACGAGCGCTACTTCGGGTATTAACATAAAAGCTACAGGCGAAGGCGCTTATGTGGCGATAGGCGGTACTATTACCAGCAGTGGCGCTCCGGTAGTTATTTCTGCTATAGACAGTACAAAGTCCGGCGGCTATGGACCGGTTTATTGTCAATACACTGCTAATGGTAATGAAAACGGCGTGCCTGTTTATAAATTAACGGATATGTGGGGCAATATTTTGGTTACTATTTATAACCCTCAGCCTTTAGCAAATGCTCCGCAAGACCCGGACTTACCTGACTTTGATAATGATTTAAATCCTGGCAACGGTGGCGGTGGTGACGAAATCCCAGCTTCCAAAAAATTTGATGGAGGATATTACCACTAATGAAACGCAATATATTTCTTCCCAAAGCCAACTCCAAAAAGGGCTTTACCATAGTAGAGGTTGTTTGTGCGGTTTGCGTTTTGGTTATCTTTACCGTAGCTATCATAACCCTTTTAACCACTACTCATAACTCTATATTAAAAACAAGCGTTGCCGATAATAACGCCGCTAAGGTTGAAAGCGTGCTTGACGAGCTGGTTGATTATACCGTTAACAACAAGATTGACAACCCGGATTCATACAACTGGGACGGCGTATTTGAAAACAGCGATATAGAAGCACAATATGTAAAAGCCGTAGATCCCTTTGATAGTACAGATTTAAACATAGTTCAGTTTAAAGCAGCGGTAACAGATTCCGGCGGAATAAAAACCGATGCAGTTAAATTTACCGCAACAATGTACTATACTGTCGGCGGCAACACAGAGCACATTACCTATAGCTCAATAGCGTATTTAAACGGCTTAGATTGGGGAGGTAGTGACAGTGAAGCTTAAAACAAAAAAAGGTATAACCGTTGTTGAAGTAATTATCAGCAGTGTGCTGATAACGCTTATTGTAGGCGTTACGGCTTCTATGTTCCTTACCGGAAACAATATCTACTACGAGGGCGCAGGCGTGTCAAAATCATTTAGTGATTGCGCTACGGTAGAAACATATCTCCAGCGAAATTTAATGCGTGCACAGCGTGATCCTATCATTTCCCAAACCTCTGACTTGGATGATGGCAGTATCTGGTATGGAGATGCTGATGACATAGATACCTTAGATGCAGGTGAAATTGCTTTTTACTTTGATGATAATGACGTGTTTACGGTAAAAACAGCAAAGTTGCAAAACGGCACGGTATCTACAACGACATCTACGTTTAAAAACATAACGGGGCTTGAGATAAAGGTAACCCCGACCGATACAAAAAAAGACGCACCGTTTAAGGCGGATTATGTGATTGAGGGAGAATCAAATTACAAGTTAAGCGGTGGTATAGTAATGCCGAATACGAAATATGATAGCAGTACTTACTCGCCGAGCGATCCATACACTATCCCCGCCGACGAGCATAAATGTATTATAATAAATACATCACCTAAAGTGGTAGAATAATAAGTCTAACCCCCAACAGCGTAAGCTGTTGGGGGTTATTAGTTATGGCATAAAATGCTTTCCTTGTGTAACTAACCTAAATTCTTAGCGACAGCTAAGAATTATCCATAGCCTTAAGTTAGGCTGTAAATTGCCTCCCTTGTGCCAAATACCTAATTCTTAGCGACAGCTAAGAATATCTATAAACTTGGGTTAGTGGCACTTTAGCCTCCCTTGTGTAAAGGGAGGTGGGTTTGCCATAAGGCAAACTCGGAGGGATTGTAAACTTATCCTTAACGACAAAGTAAAAAGTTAAGCATAAAAGCATACTATAACAATCCCTCAGTCAGCTTGCGCTGACAGCTCCCTTTACACAAGGGAGCCTAAGGATATACCAAAGCTTAGCGAGTGTATTCCCTTTACACAAGGGAGCCTAAGATTCTTCGCTGACGCTCAGAATGACAGGGAGAGGGAAAAGGCTCGAATACCAGTGAGGGAAAGTGAGAATGACAAAAGAGACAAATTAAATATCCTTACTAACAAACAATCATAAAAATTCCCCACCGCATACTGCGGTGGGGAAAAGTATTATTTTCATAAATCTTATTATACAAACAAAGGAGATACAGGCTTATCCTCATATATTCTTTCAATCGCTTCCGCAAATACGGGGCCTGTCTTTAATACGCTTATTTTATCAATTTTCTTTTCCTCAGGCATATTGATTGTGTCAAGCAATATAAGCTCTTTTATAGGGCTTGCTTCAATTCTTTCTATTGCAGGGCCGGATAAAACACCGTGAGTTGCACAGGAATAAACCTCTTTTGCACCGCCGATTTCTATAATTGCTTTTGCGGCGTTACACAAGGTGCCTGCGGTATCAACCATATCGTCAACAAGTATAACCTTTTTGCCCTCAACATTACCGATAATGTTCATAACTTCGCTTACGTTTGCACGCTGTCTGCGCTTATCTACTATAGCCAAAGGAGCTTCTATTTTTGTGGCAAAGCTTCTTGCACGGTTTACCGAGCCCAAGTCAGGAGACACAACAATAACGTCGTCCATACAGTCGTGAAATTTTTCGACAAAATGCGGAGCCAAAATCGGCACACCTAACAAATGGTCAACAGGGATATCAAAAAAGCCTTGAATTTGCGGTGCGTGCAAATCCATAGTGAGTATGCGGTCTGCACCTGCGGCAGTTATAAGGTCGGCGCAAAGCTTCGCTGAAATCGGGTCACGAGCCTTAGCCTTTCTGTCTTGTCTTGCGTAGCCGAAGTAGGGAATAACTGCGGTTACACGGCCTGCGGAAGCACGCTTAAAGGCGTCAATCATAATGAGAAGTTCCATTAAGTGATCGTTTACGGGGTATGAGGTTGACTGAACAACAAACACATCAGAGCCACGAACCGATTCTTTTATTGAAACCGAAATTTCACCGTCGCTGAAAGCGGTAACATCAGACGAGCCCATAGGAAGCCCCAAGGTTCTTGCGATATCTTCGGCAACAGGCTTATTTGAGTTGGCGGTGAAAATTTTAATATCCTTGCCATGTAAATTCATAAAAATTATATCTCCTTTATTTTTGTCTAATACTTTATTATTCTACACTTTCTTATTACGTCCTGCAAGCTTTTTGGCAGAAAAGCCCGGTTTGTTTTCCTGTCTTGCTCTGGCAATACCCAAAGCCTCTGCAGGAATGTCGTTTGTAATGGTAGAGCCTGCGGCGGTATATGCGTCCTCGCCTATGGTTACGGGAGCTATCAGGTTTGTGTTACAGCCTAAGAACGCTCCGTCGCCTATAACACAGCGGTGCTTGTTAACTCCGTCATAGTTTACGGTAACGCAACCGCAACCGAAGTTTACGTTTTTGCCGACGTCGCTGTCGCCTATATAGGTTAAGTGAGAAGCGCCCGTACCCTCGCCGATAACAGAGTTTTTGGTTTCGACGAATGCGCCCAAGTGAACAACCGATTTAATCTCGGTGTTAGGTCTTATGTGCGCAAAAGGACCGATATTTACATTTGAATGTATTTTAGAGCTGTAGCATTGTGTGGCGTTTAAGATTACGTTATCGCCTATAGTCGAATCCTCAACAACGCTGTTAGGACCTATAACACAGCCGCTACCTATTGTAACGCCGCTTTTAATAATGGTGTTCGGCAAAATAGTGGTGTCTGCGCCTATCTTAGCGTCCGGAGCAATTAAAACAGAGCCTGCCGATACTATTTCCACGCCGTTTGCAAAGTGCTTATCGATAATATCAAGGCGCATTTTTTCACTTAGAGCGTGCAAATCTTTTCTGGAATTTGCGCCTAAAATGATGTCGCTGTTTTGTGCGGTAAAGCCGCCGACCTTTTTACCTTTTTTAAGGGTTAAATCTATTGTATCGGTAAGGTAATATTCGCCTTGCGAGTTGTTTGTGGTAAGACCGCCGAGAGCCTCGATAAGATTATCCACGTCAAACCAGTATGTACCTGCGTTTATCTCGTTTACCTTTAGCTCTTCTTCGTTTCCGTCTTTTTGCTCAACGATTTTTTCTATGCCGTTTGAGTTTCTTATAATTCTGCCGTAGCCGGTAGGATTATCGAGCTTTGCGGTAACTACGGTGATTGCGTTGCCCTCGTCCTTGTGCTGTTTATGAGCGTCTTTTAGGGTTTGACTGTTTATAAACGGAGTATCTCCGCAGATAACCAGCACGTCCTTGCCCGAGTTTTTCTCTAAAAAGTCCTTAGCCATCATTACTGCGTGGCCTGTGCCTTTTTGCTCGAGCTGTCTTGCGATTTTGAAATTTCCTATACTTTCAAGATAGCTTTCAACAGCTTCTGCCTCAAAGCCTGTGATAACGCAAATATCGTCTATATCCGCACCCTTGCAGGCGTCGATAACATAATGTATCATCGGTTTAAAAAGAATTTCAGCCAAAACCTTAGGCTTTTTGGATTTCATTCTTGTGCCCTTGCCGGCAGCTAAAATAACAGCGCATGTATTACCCATACAAACAGTCCTTTTTTAAAAATTAAATCCGCAGTTGCTATATACTTTTTAAACAACAACTACGCTTACATTTATATATTATCGCAATTTTTTAAGCAATTTGCAAGCCTTTAGCTAAAGTTTTGGCTAAACTTTGTGATAAGTATGCAAAATTAAATTTTTTTCAACGAAAATATGGAAAAATGATTAGATATTTGATATAATGCTATAGAAAGCCTGATTTAATGTTTAAGGGCTAAAAATATACGGGCTTAAACCCAAGTGCAATCTAAGACTGCGAGAGAGGTTTTTGGCGTATGAGATAAAAATTGGAGGGAATTCACAATGAGTAAGAAGTACGTTTATCTTTTCAGCGAAGGTAACGGCAGCATGCGTGAGCTTTTGGGCGGTAAGGGCGCTAACTTAGCAGAAATGACTAAGCTTGGTTTACCGGTTCCTCAGGGCTTCACAATTTCTACAGAGGCTTGTACACAGTATTACGAAGACGGCAGAAAAATCAACGACGATATACAAGCTGAAATAATGGAATACATCGTAAAGATGGAAGAAATCACAGGTAAAAAGTTCGGAGACAAGGAAAATCCGCTTTTGGTATCTGTTCGTTCAGGTGCAAGAGCTTCAATGCCCGGCATGATGGACACAATATTAAACTTAGGTCTTAACGAAGACGTTGTTGAGGTTCTTGCTAAAAAATCAGGCAATCCTCGTTGGGCTTACGACTGCTACAGAAGATTTATCCAGATGTTCTCTGACGTAGTTATGGAAGTAGGTAAAAAATACTTTGAAGAGCTTATCGACAAGATGAAAGCCGAAAAGGGCGTTACACAGGACGTTGACTTAACTGCTGACGACTTAAAAGAGCTCGCTAATCAGTTTAAAGCTGAATACAAGGCTAAAATCGGCGAAGACTTCCCGACAGATCCTAAGGTTCAGTTAATGGAAGCTATCAAGGCTGTATTCCGTTCATGGGATAACCCGCGTGCAAACGTATACCGTCGTGATAACGATATTCCTTATTCATGGGGTACTGCAGTAAACGTACAGATGATGGCATTCGGTAACATGGGTGATACATCAGGTACAGGCGTTGCTTTCACAAGAGACCCTGCTACAGGTGAAAAACACCTCATGGGTGAGTTCTTAATGAACGCTCAGGGTGAGGACGTTGTTGCAGGCGTTCGTACACCGCAGAAGATTGACCAGTTAAATGAAGTTATGCCTGAAGTTTACGCTCAGTTTGTAGAAATCTGCAATACTCTTGAAAACCACTACAGAGATATGCAGGATATGGAGTTCACTATCGAAGACAGAAAGCTCTATATGCTCCAGACTCGTAACGGTAAGAGAACTGCACAGGCCGCATTAAAGATTGCTTGTGACTTAGTTGACGAAGGTATGATCACAGAGCAGGAAGCTGTTTGTATGATCGACCCGAGAAACTTAGATACATTACTCCACCCGCAGTTTGACGCTAAGGCATTAAAGGCTGCTACTCCTATGGGCAGAGGCTTAGGTGCTTCTCCGGGCGCTGCTTGCGGTAAAGTTGTTTTCTCAGCTGAAGATGCAGTTGAGTGGAACGCAAGAGGCGAAAAGGTTGTTTTGGTAAGACTTGAAACTTCACCTGAGGACATCACAGGTATGAAGGCTGCTCAAGGTATCCTTACAGTTCGTGGCGGTATGACCTCTCACGCAGCAGTTGTTGCTCGTGGTATGGGTTCTTGCTGTGTATCAGGTTGCGGCGACATCGTTATGGACGAAGCTAACAAGAAGTTTACCTTAGGCGGTAAAGAATATAAAGAAGGCGACTATATTTCTATCGACGGTTCAACAGGTAATATCTACGACGGTATTATTCCTACAGTTGACGCTCAAATCGCAGGCGAGTTCGGCAGAATTATGGGTTGGGCTGACAAGTACAGAGTATTAAAGGTTAGAACAAACGCTGATACTCCTGCAGACGCTAAGAAGGCTCGTGAGCTCGGCGCTGAAGGTATCGGTCTTTGCCGTACAGAGCACATGTTCTTTGAGGAAGACAGAATTGCTGCATTCCGTGAAATGATCTGCTCTGATACAGTTGAAGAAAGAGAAGCTGCTCTTGAAAAGATTCTTCCTTATCAACAAGGCGACTTTGAAGCACTTTACGAGGCACTCGAAGGTAACCCTGTAACAATCAGATTCCTCGATCCTCCGCTTCACGAATTTGTTCCTACAGAAGAAGCTGACATTAAAAAGCTTGCTGATGCTCAGGGCAAATCAGTTGAAACAATCAAAAACATCATCGCTTCATTACACGAATTTAACCCAATGATGGGTCACAGAGGCTGCCGTTTGGCAGTAACATATCCTGAAATTGCTAAGATGCAAACTAAGGCTGTTATCCGTGCTGCTATCAATGTTAAGAAAGCACATCCTGACTGGAACATCGTTCCTGAAATTATGATTCCGTTAGTTGGCGACATCAAGGAATTAAAATACGTTAAAGACGTAGTTGTAGCAGTTTGTGACGCTGAAATCGCTGCTGCAGGCGCTGACATCAAATATGAAGTTGGTACAATGATCGAAATTCCGAGAGCTGCATTAACAGCTGACGAAATCGCTAAGGAAGCTGAATTCTTCTGCTTCGGTACAAACGACTTAACTCAGATGACCTTCGGTTTCTCAAGAGACGACGCAGGCAAGTTCTTAGAAGCTTACTATGACGCTAAAATCTTTGAGAACGATCCGTTTGCTAAGCTTGACCAAACAGGTGTCGGTAAGTTAATGGAAATGGCTATCAAGATGGGTAAAGCTACACGTCCTGATATGCACATCGGTATCTGTGGTGAACACGGTGGAGATCCTACATCTGTAGAGTTCTGCCATAAGTTAGGTATGACTTATGTATCTTGCTCACCGTTCCGTGTACCGATTGCAAGACTTGCTGCTGCACAGGCTGCTATTAGCGAAAAGCGCTAATCAGCAGTTAGCGAACAACGCAACAA
>JAEDDN010000004.1 GCA_016298065.1 Oscillospiraceae bacterium | reverse complement strand
ATTTTACAACGAATTTACGGTATTTATTATTTATTTCTTCTATCGGTATGCCTAAGGCATAATCGCTTAATATCCTGTGTATCGTAAGGTCGGGATACCGCCTTATAGGAGAAGTAAAATGAGCGTAATTTTCGAGCGCTAAGCCGTAATGCCCTATAGGGTTTTCACTGTACTTTGCTTTTGACATTGTCCTTAAAACCTGAGTGTTTATAACTTCAAACTCCGCTTTACCCTTATAAGCTTCGAGCACTTCGGCAAGTGCTTTCGGCTTTATGTTATAGCTTAAGGTTTTTGCACTAGGATCAAGCGCTTTAAGCAGTACATTTAAATTATCTATCTTCTGCTGTTCGGGGCGTTCGTGTATGCGGTACACAAATGGAATTTCCGTTTGCTTTGCAAGCGTTGCCGCAGACTCATTCGCCAAAAGCATAAACTCCTCGATAATGTTTTCGCTGATACCGTTTCCTCTCTTTATAACATTTATACAGCGTCCGTTTTTGTCAATTTCAAATTTACCTTCAGGCGTTTGAATATCAGGTGAGCCACGTTTTTTTCTGTTTTCTGACAAAATATCGGCAAGCTCTTTCATTAAAAATAAGCTTTCTTTTACGTCTTTATATTTTTCTTTTATTTCATCGTCTGCCGTGCCTGCAAAAAGCTCGTTTATTTCTTTGTATACGCCCTTTACCTTAGAGCGAATTACGCTTTTTGCAAAGTAAAAATCCTCGAGCACGCCGTTCTTATCGAGCTTCATAAAGCAGGAAAAGGTAAGCCTGTTACAATCGGGACTAAGCGAGCAGATACCGTTTGAAAGCTCTTTTGGTAGCATAGGTATAACCTTATCGGCGTAGTAAATGCTCGTACCTCTTAAAAACGCCTCGTTATCTATAACGTCCTTATGATGAACATAATGCGACACGTCCGCTATATGCACGCTAAGCTCATACCCCGAGCCTGACCTTTTTATTGAAACTGCGTCGTCCAAGTCCTTTGACTCCTTGCTGTCGATAGTGAAAATTATTTCATCTGTCAAATCAAGCCTATCGGTTAAATCTTTAGCCTTTATATCTCTGTGTTTAAGGTATTTTGCCCTGTCAATGACCTCCTCGGGAAAATTTAAGCTAATGCCGTTTAAGTCGAGTATCGCTTCGGCACAGGCCATAGCACTGTCAGCCTCACCGTAAGAAGTTATAATCCGAGCCTTATGTTCAAAATGGCTTTTTCCACGATAGGTAATTTTTGCAAGTACTTTATCTCCTACCTTAGCGCACGAAGTGTCATTTTGCTTTAAGGTGACCGCCTGCTTCATAAGCGTATCTGGTAAGATAAAATACATATTGTTTTCCTTTAATAAAACGCCTGTAAACTCGCCTTTGCCGTAGGAAAGTATCTTTATGACCTTTGCCTCGTCGCTTTCGCCTTTGCCTTTTATTTTTCTTAGTAAGACCTTATCGTCCGGCAGAGCTCCCATTAAAAATTTGCCGGGGATAAAGTATTCTTTATCCTCCTTTTCGTCATACGCAAAGCCGAAGGTTTTATTAAGCCTTGCAATTTTTGCGGTTATAAGGCGTTTTTGGTTAAAGATATATTTATGCTTTTTATACGCTATACTTCCCTCATTTTCGAGCTTTTTAAGCGCTTCCCTTAACGCTTTTATATCCTTATGTTTTACCTTTAGCTTTTTTACAAGCTCGCTAAAGTTTAAACCTTTTTCATTTATACTTAAAACCTTTAAAATTTTTTGAGAGTATTTATTCATACTGAGATTAAATATCCTTTCCTTTTATTTTGGCGTATTTTTATTTTTCCCTCATAAACTAAAAATACCCTGTGCCTAAAAACACAGGGTATCAAAAAGCATTTTTTAAAGTTTAAAAGAACTTTAATATAACATTCATTGCCAAAGCAACTACAAAAAATGCTACGGCTAAAATTTTTGTAAGCTTTACTAAAAATGCTTCCTTTGTTTTTGCGCCGTTTCTGCCTACATAAGTGTCGCTGCTTCCTGTAAGTGCGCCTATTCCCTCAGTTTTTGATTCTTGAAGCATAATAACGAAAATTATAATAACGCTGGCAACCAGCAATAAAATTCCGCCGATAATTTCTAATACGCCCATTTGTAATTTCCTCCATATTGCACGTTATAAATCATTTTATATGATAACACATAGGTTTTATAAATTCAAGTGTTATTTACAAATTTATAAAAAAATTATACATACCTACCTTTAAGAAGTCAATATCCTTTTTAAATTTATTATTAGGCTGTTTATTTCCGAGGAAGTGTTAAAAACCGACGGGGATATTCTTACCGCACCGTTATCCTGTGTGGAAAGAGTCTTATGTGCAAGCGGTGCGCAATGAAGTCCTCCCCTTGTAGCAAAGCCTCTGTCGTTTAATTTTTCCACTATCTGTATTGAAGTGTATTTATCGGAGTTAAAGAGCACTATCGGTACGAATTTATCTTCTTTAAACTCGTCTATGTAAATTTTTGCAGAATCTATTGTTTTAAGCGCTTCGTAAATTCTTTTGCAAAACGAAAACTCTTTAGCATAAATATTATTTATCCCGAGCCTTTTTATATGGTTAATACCTGCCGACAAAGATAGTATCCCCACGGTATTTATCGTACCGCTTTCAAAGCGATCAGGCAAAAACGAGGGCTGTTCAAGCTCTGCCGAAACGCTTCCCGTACCGCCTTCTATAATGGTATCAAGGGTTACATTTTCCGACAAAATCATAAGTCCTGTGCCGGTAATGCCGTAAAGACCTTTGTGCCCTGCCGTACAAAGAATATCTATATTCATATCCTTTATGTCTATGTTTATTACTCCTGCGCTTTGTGCGGCATCTACTATAAAAGTTATGCCTCTTTTTTTACAAAGTGCGCCTATTTCCTTTATAGGCATAATCCTGCCTGTTACGTTTGAAGCGTGGGTGCAGACTATTGCCCTTGTATTAGGCTTTATAAGGCGCCTGAAATTTGTTAGGGTTTTTTCGTGGTCTATGTCGGTTTGAGCGATACTGTAATCTATCATACCCTTACTTTTTAAAGCGTAAATAGGTCTTATGACAGAATTATGCTCTAAATCGGAGCATATAATATGTCCTCCGCCGAGCATAACGCCTTTGATAGCCATATTAAGTGCATGAGAGCAGTTAAAAGCGAACACTACACCCTCAGATGTGGCATTAAAAAACTGCGCAATTCCATCTCTTATCTTATAGATTTTATTTGATGTTCTCATCGAAAGCGAGTGTCCGCTTCTGCCCGGATTACCACCGTAAATTTTCACAGCCTGGGTTACGCTGTTTAATACTGCTTGCGGTTTGGGAAAGGTAGTGGCGGCATTGTCTAAATATATCATTATCTCACCTCAGGATTTATATTAAATCAGACCGGTATACCCGACTGTTTTAGAAGCTTTAAAATAAAATCAACGTCACCGTTTACCGCTAAGCTATAGCCACAGCCGTTTTTGCTTAACTCCTTCGGAGTTTGGACTATCTTAGCGTGAATATGATGACGTTTTAAAATATCCTGTGCTTTATATGCATATGTGAGCGAATGCATAACGATTAGCTTCTCTCCCATAATCGTCACCCTTTCCATTACACCTTATGTAATTAAAAGGGGTTTGGTGACTTAAGAGATAAGCTTTGTTACTTTCCTTAAATATCTTCTATAAGGCATACACTGTGTGCGCATATACCCTGCTGACTGCCGCTGAAGCCCAAGCCCTCCTCGGTGGTTGCCTTTACGTTTACCGCCGATATATCGAGCTTTGAAGCTTTAGCTATATTCTCTCTCATCTGTTGGATAAAAGGGGCAAGCTTCGGCTTTTGAGCTATAACGGTTGCGTCTATATTTATAATTTTATAGCCTTGCTTTTCTGTCAAATCTGCAACATATTCCAGTAGCTTTAAGCTGTCTGCTCCTTTATATTTTTCGTCGGTATCGGGAAAGTGCTTGCCTATATCGCCGAGTGCCGCCGCACCTAAAATGGCGTCCATAACGGCGTGCAGGAGCACATCTGCGTCAGAGTGGCCCAAAAGCCCTAAGGTATGCGGTATCTCAACTCCGCCTAAAATAAGCTTTCTGCCCTCAACAAGTTTATGTACATCATAGCCGTGCCCTACTCTCACTACCGATTACACTTCCTTTTTGCTCATATCTTTTGCAATAGCATTTGCTACGCCTATATCTTCAAGAGTGGTTATTTTTATATTTCTGTAGTCGCCTTGCGCCATAAACACCTTAACGCCTATGCTTTCGAGAATCTGACATTCGTCGGTAAGCGCACCGCCCATATTTTCAATCTTTTTATAGTTTTCCTTGCTGAAAACCTGCGGGGTTTGGGAAAGGTACATTCTGTCACGGTTTGGGGTAACCTTTACAAAGCCATCCTCATCGAGTATTTTAACGGTGTCTTTGGACATCACACCTGTAGTTGCCGCACCGTATTTATAACCTGCATAAATCACTCTTTTTGAGTTTTCCACTCCTGCAAAAGGTCTTGCGCCGTCATGCACCGCAAGGTAAGAGGTTTTATCGCTTGTAGCTTTTATTCCGTTTTGCACCGAGCGCTGACGTGTATCAGAGCCCTCTACCAGCTTTATAGGCTTTGTTATATTATATTGCTCTATAAGCTTTCTTATTACTGATATATCCTCTTTCTTTGTGACAATTATAATTTCATACACTTCGTCAAGCGGCTCAAAGGTCAAAATACTTCTCATTATTACAGGTATACCGTCTATTTCAAGAAGCTGTTTATTAAGCCCTCCCATACGGGTGGCGTTTCCTGCCGCAACAATAATTACCGACACGTCTTTTTTATGCATATTTTCCCCTTAGTTGCCTGTGTTTTTAACACAGGCCGTCATCATCTTTTATCGGCAGATGATTTGCCGGATTTTAAGTTTTTATTTATTGTGGATTATCACACGGCTGATTGTTTGTTACCTCAACAGATATTATACGATTTTTTTCAATTTCCGTTACCTTTATATCAAGGCTGTCAAAGCTAAAGCTTTCATTTACCTGCGGTATGCGCTCGAATTTTTCCAAAACCCAACCGCTTATTGAGCTTACGTTATAATTGTAGCCCGATTTTTTATAATCAAAGTTTATTTTCTCAAAAAAATCAAGCGGGTTCATATCACCCGAAACTTTATATTTATTTTCCGAAAGCTTTATTATATCGTATTCTACTTCATCGCTTTCGTCCCAAATCTCGCCGACCAATTCTTCTATAATATCTTCAAGAGTAACTATTCCTATAGTTCCTCCATACTGGTCGCTGACTATCGCCATGTGGGTTTTCTGTTTTTGAAATTCCTTTAAAAGTTGTGATATTTTCATTGTAGCCGGCACGAAAATAACATGTTGCATAATGCTTTTAAGTTCAACATTTTTATCCGATATATATGACCTGAAAAAGTCCTTATTGTGTATTACACCCACTATTGTGTCAATGCTTCCGCTATAAACCGGAAGTCTTGAATAGCCTTGCTCAATAAATAAATTTTTAACCTGCTCGGCTGATGAATTTGCATCAACTGCTGTAACGTCTACTCTTGGGGTTAGTACCTCACGCACCGTAGTTTCATCAAAATCAAGCGCAGACATTACAAGCTCGCTTTCCTGCTGTTCCAAAACGCCCTGATTTTCGCTTTCCTCGATTAACACTTTTAATTCCTGCTCGGTTACAACAGGATTATCGGCGCTGCCACCCGTAATCTTTCTTACTATTTTTTTTAAAGAAACGAATAAAAATATAACCGGCGTAAACAGCACGATTAACGCCTTAAGCATTCCCGAAACCCCAATAGCCACCTTTTCGGGATTTTCCTTGGCTACGGACTTAGGCAAAACCTCGCCGAATATAAGTATAAGTACTGTTATTACTACAGTTGATATAACTGCGCCCGACTCTCCGAACTGCAAGGTAAACACTAAGGTTCCGACTGATGCGGCGGCAATATTTACTATATTATTTCCTATCAAAATCGCTGACAGAGTACGGTCGTAATCCTGTGCAATTTTAAGCGTTTTTTCCGCTTTTTTGTTGCCGTTTGCAATTTTATTTTTTAGCTTTATCTGACTGACGCTCGAAAAAGCGGTTTCGGTAGCTGAAAAAAATGCCGACAAAACCACCATTGCAATAATAAAAATATAATAAAACGCCGGACCGTCTCCCAATTCAAGCACTCCTTAAAAATCTTTCATTTAATAATAAATTTTAGCAAGAAACTTATATAAAGTCAAATTATATGCTCTGCCTCTCGTCATTCGCCCCATGTAAATTTTGTAAGCTTGCCCTTAACCAAAAGGTTTGGAAAATTCCATTGTCTTAAAACCTCGTAAGCCGCCAAGGCTACGGTATTAGAAAGATTTAGACTTCTCGCTTCTTCTATCATAGGCACTCTCACACAGTTTTTGGGATTATCGTAAAGCAGTTTTTCATCAAGCCCTGCGTCCTCACGCCCGAACACAATATACGCCTTATCGGGATAGGTTACGTCTGAGTATATATTTTCTCCCTTTGTCGTAAAATAAAAAAACTCGCCCTCATTTTTACTGAAAAACTCACCTAAATTTTCATAATACGTTATGTCTAAAAGATACCAGTAGTCAAGACCTGCTCGCTTTAGCTTTTTGTCGTCAATCTTAAAGCCCATAGGCTTAACTATATGCAGTCTTGCACCCGTAGCGGCACAGGTTCTGGCAATATTCCCCGTATTTTGCGGTATTTGCGGTTCGACAAGTACAATATTTAATTCTTTCATTATTTACCCTCTTTTCTTCAACACCGCTAATGCAGCGTAGTGAAGTACATCAAATTCACTAGGAGCAATCTTATAAAGTAATTTCTTATGTTCTTTATCCCAAGAGCTTAGCTCAGCTTCGCTTAACGATGCGCCTACACCACGACAGGCTTTCATTCTGCCGTGCCAGCTTTCCCTTGTGAAATGAACATTCAGATCATATTCTTCGTGATCAATAAGTTCAAAATACTGTTTGTAGACATCAGGTATATATATTGGTTTTCGGGTTTCTCCTGCACCCGACCAAACAGGATTATATTTCAAGACAAGCTGTTCGCTTTGTCCTGCTATGTTATCCTCAAACGGTAGCCAAGCCATATATAATATAAGGAGCTTTCCGTTATCTTTTAGTATTTTTGCAAGTTTCGACATAACTACATCGTGATTAAAATACCAAAAGCATTGACAGGCGGTTATCACATCAAAGGTCTTATCAGCAAAATAAATATCTTCTGTTGCACAAGTTAAAAAGTCAATTTTCATATTTTCCTTAAACGCCAGTTTTTTCGCCTGTTGAATCTGATTTTCCGATATATCTACAGCAGTCCATTGGGCACCAAAACGATACATATTCCGAGGAAGCACACCCGTTCCCGTTCCTAAATCAAGTACACGCTGTCCGTCTGCGCAAAGCCCTCTGTCTACGATTTTTTGATAGAATACAGGTGGGTAAATGTCACGGTATTTTGCATAATCAGATGATGTCCTGCCGAAGTTAAACGGTTTTCCGCTGTCTATATTATGATTTATGATTTCCATAATATTGCCCCTTAGAAAAAACATATCACATTTATAATAACAAAATCCGGATAAAAACTCAATTTATTTTAATGAGCGACAACATTTTTATTAAATTCTTTTTTTATTGTATTTTATTTTACATTTTAGTAATAATTTTTATCTAAAGTTAAAGTAATATAATTTTATAAGGATAAATTGGAGGGAAAGCGTTGTTCGGTTATGTAAAAGTCTTTAAGCCTGAAATGAAAATATGCGAATACGACTGCTACAGAGGCGTTTACTGCGGACTTTGCAAACAACTTGGCAAATCCTTCGGTCAGCTTTCACGACTAGGCTTAAGCTATGACTTAACCTTTTTATCCGTTTTGATGCTCTCTCTTAAAGACGAAAGTGTAGGCTTTGAGCAAAGCAGATGTATAGCAAAGCCTTTTAGGAAAAAACTTTGCTTTAAAGGCTGCAAGGAGCTTGAGTTTTGCGCCGCCTGTTCTATGATAATAAGCTATTATAAGCTAAAGGATAATTTTATCGACGGCTCTTTTTTAAAAAAATTAAAGCTTATTTTTGTTTATCCGTTTTTTGCCTTAAAACACAAAAAGGCAAAAAAGCTTTATAAAAACGTTGACGATATATTTAAAACATATATATCAAATCAGCTAAAAGTCGAAAAAGGCGAAAGCTACAGCATTGACGCCGCCGCAGAGCCTACCGCAAAAGCTTTATCACAGCTTTGTGTGCTCATTTCTCCTAACGAAGCGCAAAATCAAGTGTTAGCGCACTTCGGGTATCTTTTGGGCAGATATATATACTTTATGGACGCCCTCGACGATTTAGAGGAAGATGTAAAGGCAAACACCTTTAACCCGTTTATCCAAAAATTTAGTGCAGATACTAAGAATATTAACTTAGCCGAAATAAAAGAATATGCAAAAGAGGCTATAAATTTAACCTTAGGTCAGCTTGCGGCAAGCTATGAGCTTATAGAAATAAAAAACTACAAGAGTATTCTTGACAACATTATATACTTGGGCTTTAAAGCCGAACTGAAAAGAGTTTTAGAAAAAAATAACAGAAAGGAAAAAAGTTATGCCGAATCCGTATGACGTTTTAGGGGTTAAAAAAAGCGACACCGACGAACAGATAAAAAACGCTTACCGTGAACTTGCCAGAAAATATCATCCGGACAATTATGCAGACAGTCCGCTTAAAGATGTTGCCGCACAAAAAATGAGTGAGATAAACGACGCTTTTGATACTATTATGAACGAGCGTCGCCTTAATAATCCGTACAGTCAAAATGCTCACAATCAGTATAACGGTGGCTTTTATCAGTCTTCGGGGGGTATACGCTTTAACGACATAAGGCAGTTTATACAGTCAGGCAGACTTTTCGAAGCAGAGGAGCTTTTAAACGGTATGCCGATAAACGCTCATAACGCCGAGTGGCACTTTTTAATGGGCACTATAATGTTTCACAAGGGCTGGCTTGAGGACGCTTCGTCGCATTTTTCTACGGCTTGCAATATGGACCCTGCTAATCCCGAATACAAGGCTGCATACGACAGGCTTATGTGGCAAAGGCAAGGCAACTTTGGTACGAGTTCACAAAATAACCCCAATCCCTATCGCACCTCAAGCGGTTGCGGCTGTTTAGACATCTGCTGCGGACTTATGTGCGCCGATATGTGCTGTGACTGTATGGGCGGAGGACTTTGCTGTTAGGAAGGAAAGGACATCTTGAAAATGAAAAAAAGCTATACGACAGCCTTTTGCGGTATAATTTCTGCTATAAGCATTATATTTTTGTTTTGCACAGCGTTTTTCCCCTTTGCCGAATATGCCTTGCCGTGTCTTGCAGGCGCAGTTTTAATGGTGCTTGTTGTCGAAGTGGGTTATAAATATGCGTTTGTCGCCTTTTTTGCCGTAAGCTTAATTTCGTTTTTTATAGTACCAAGCAGAGAGGTATCGGTATTATTCTTTTTGTTTTTCGGCTATTACCCTATTGTAAAGAGCTTACTCGAAAAGTTAAAGCTTCGCTTTTTGGAATGGGCTTTAAAGCTTTTAATTTTTAATGTTGCTATGGTATCGGCTTATTTTTTGCTTATAAATCTTTTCGGTTTAAAAGATTTACTCAATGAATTTGGTGCCTTTAAATTCGGTATACCCGGAATGTTATTCTTAGGCAATATAGTATTTATTATCTACGATATAGCCTTAACCAAGGCGGTTTCGATATATATTTATAAGTTAAGCCCTATATTAAAAAAGAGATTTAAAGTATAATGATTGCGTTGTAAAGTGAGGTTGCTTTACAGATTAAAAAAGACATTAGACGCCGTTTCCCTACATAAAGAAGGTGGCTGAGTTTAACTCAGCCACCTTCTTTGCGTTTTAGTTTATATTTCGACTCTTTCAACGCCTATAGTATCTCATACTACAGCAAGCATAGGTTTTGTAATGCCACAAAGTCTAAAAAGAAAAGGCTTCTCCTCAAGGAGAAGCTGTTGAGCGCAGCGAAACTGATGAGGTGGTAAAATGCCATTGTCTGAGCAAAGCAAGTTGCTTTAGCTTTATAACGGTGATTCGCACCTACACCTAATCCGTCTTGCCCTTCGGGAATCCACCTTCTCCTCAAGGAGAAGGCTTATTTACTTTAACCTTCTTTACGATAAACACCCTACAGCCGAGCCGATGCCTTTTTTTAATTATATTTCTACCTTAACCACGTCGGTAAAAAGGCAGTGATAATGCGGAGGAATGGTTTTATTCTGATGATATTTTCCGAAATACCACATCTTAAAATCTGTAATATCCCTTATAGTATCAAGATACTTATTTATAAAAAATGACTGCTTTTGGTCAGACTCTAAAATGCTCCTTATATTTGTCGGAGCGTCGTGGGTTATTATTATATCGACCTTATCGCCGTTTAACTCTAAATTTTCTATACCGTGTGAAGTATGTTCCTTTGTGATTTCAAAGTCTTTTTTATCGTCACCCTCGTCTATTTTTTCTATGCTGTTACTGCCTCCGAAGGTAAAAATCTTTTTATCCTCTATGGTATAAATTTCGCCTCGCATAAGGTATCGTAAATTTCCGCTTATGGTTTTTACCTTACCTCCGCACCAATCGGATGTTTCGTAACTGTTTAGCTCTTTAAAATTTTCGTTACAGCCGTCTACAAATAAGACGTTATACTTACGCTTGCCTATAAAGTCAAGCGTATTTTTTTCACGCTTTGAGCCTGTCCATACAAAGCCGAAATCACCGCACACAATAAGCGTATCACCCTTTTTTAGCTTTTTAAGCGACTTATCCTTAAAGCGTGTTATGTCGGCGTGCATATCGCCTGTTATGTAAATCAAAGTATAAACCTCCGAATTTTATGTAAGTTTTTACCTGTTTATTGTAGCATAAAAGTGTTTTTCTTTCAAGGTTTTAAAAGCAACCCTTTTAGTCACATAACCTTATCTTAAACATACTATATAGCAGGAATATTAACATATTCTAAAGTTTACCTGAAAGGCAAAGGATACTGTTTATGGAGACGGCACAGTCACTTAACCTGTTGCCTGTCGGCAAAGAAGCAAGGGTTATAAACATTACATCAAGCGGTAGTATGCGCAGAAGATTACAGGATATAGGAATAATAGAGGGCACAAAGATAAAATGCTTATACAAAAGTCCGGCAGGCGATCCTGTTGCATACTTTATAAAGGGAGCCGTTATTGCTCTTAGAAACCAAGATTCAAAAAACATATTTGTTTTAAATTATAACTAAAAATATATTTAACATAATCAGTGGTGGCTTCCATCATTGATTATGTTTTTAATAGGAGTGATTTAATTGGGCTTAACCTCAAAGTCAACCGGCTTAAAGGCCATAGATAAAGGGCTTTATAAAATTAACTCAAACGACAAAACCGTAATTGCCTTAGCAGGAAATCCAAACGTTGGCAAGAGTACTGTTTTTAATGCGCTTACAGGGCTAAGACAACACACGGGAAACTGGGCAGGAAAAACCGTAACCTCTGCCTTAGGAGCTTTTACATATAACAAAAAAGAATACCTGCTCGTAGACCTGCCCGGTACATATTCGCTTATGGCTCACTCGCACGAGGAGGAGGTTGCCAGGGATTTTATCTGCTTCGGAGGCTCCAAGGCAGTTATAGTGGTATGCGACGCTACCTGCCTTGAAAGAAACTTAAACTTAGTTTTACAAACGCTTGAAATAACAAAAAACGTAATTTTGTGCTTAAATCTAATGGACGAAGCGGCAAAAAAGCATATATATATTGATACCGACTCTCTTTCCGCCCAGCTCGGAATACCGGTAATAGCAACAAGCGCCAGAAGCCGTGAGGGCTTGGATAAGCTTTTGGAAGCGGTAGAAAAAACGGCAGAAAATAACGCCTCCGATTCCTTTAAAATTCGTTACATAAAGCCTATCGAAAAGGTTTTGGACGATATAAAAGGCGTGCTAAATAATTTCAATTTGCCGCCTATTGATAAAAGATGGCTGGCTTTACGGCTTCTTGACTGTGATGACAGCTTCAAAAGATCGCTTAACGACTACTTAAAGGAGGATATTTTTAAAAACCCGGACATAATAAAGGCTTTAAACGATGCTTACGAATATCTTAATAAAAACGGGATAGACAAAAATAACCTTAAGGATAAAATCGTAGCCTCAATCGTTTTAACGGCGGAGGGAATTTGTACAGACTGCGTTAGGTTTGAGCAATGCTCTTTTGATAAATACGACCGCAAGCTCGACAAAATTCTCACGGGACGTCTTACGGGTATACCCATTATGCTTATTTTGCTTGCAGGGGTATTTTTTCTGACAATAACCGTTTCAAATTATCCGTCACAGTGGTTATCGGACTTTTTCTTATGGTTTGAAGCAAAGCTTAGTAGCTTTTTACTCTACCTGCACACGCCGGAAACTATCTATAACATACTGATTTTCGGCGTATACCGTGTGGTTAGCTGGGTAGTTGCGGTTATGCTTCCGCCTATGGCTATATTTTTTCCGCTTTTTACCTTGCTGGAGGATTTCGGATATCTGCCGAGAGTGGCTTTTAATTTAGATCATCACTTTAAAAAGGCTAACGCCTGCGGAAAGCAAGCGCTTACAATGTGTATGGGGTTTGGGTGCAACGCCGCAGGAGTTGTTGGGTGCAGAATAATAGACTCGCCCAGAGAAAGACTTATTGCCACGCTTACAAACTGCTTTGTGCCCTGTAACGGGCGGTTTCCTGCGCTTATCGCCGTAATCTCAATGTTTTTGGTTTGCGGTATTACCTCTGCATTTCAGTCAGCACTTTCCGCACTTATCTTAACCGCAGTAATTTTATTCGGAATACTCCTTACCTTTTTGGTTTCAAAGCTACTTTCAAAAACCATAATAAAGGGCGTTCCCTCCTCGTTTACATTAGAGCTTCCGCCCTACAGACGTCCGCAGATTTTAAAGGTGCTTGTGCGCTCGCTTCTTGATCGCACTGTCTTCGTGCTGGGCAGAGCTGTTATATCCGCTATCCCTGCAGGAGTTATTATATGGATAATGGCAAATGTAAACGTAGGTGATATAAGCCTACTTAACTACATCGCAGGAATATTAGACCCCTTTGGACACCTGATCGGGCTTGACGGCGTAATTATTCTCGCCTTTATTTTGGGTTTTCCTGCAAATGAAATTGTAATTCCTATAATTATGATGGCGTATATGTCTACGGGTACAATAACCGAATACGAGTCGCTTGCGCAGTTAAAGACCTTATTTGTGGATAACGGCTGGACAATAGTAACGGCGATAAATATGCTGATTTTTACCCTTATGCATTTTCCCTGCTCTACTACCTGCCTTACCATCAGAAAAGAGACAAAAAGCCTTAAATGGACCTTACTTAGCATTATCATTCCCACCGCTTTAGGTATACTTATATGCCTTTTGTTGACTCAAGGACTGCATCTTTTCGGTATTTATTAAATAATTTTAGGGCGGAAGAAAAAATCCGCCCTTTTTTAAATTTTTATTTGACATACTTTATATGATTTGTTATAATAAATAGCGTTGAGTGATTAAGCTCATAAAAATATTTTGTGCGGCAGTGCTGGAATAGGCAGACAGGCACGTTTGAGGGGCGTGTGGTAATACCGTACGGGTTCAAGTCCCGTTTGCCGCACCAAGCAAAAAACGCTTTTGTCATAATAGACAAAAGCGTTTTGTTTTATTAACTCCGTTGCATTAGCAACGGAGTTTTTTAATGAATATTTTTATCAGAACTTATAGAGAGTACCTCAGATATTCAATTAAAACTCCCTGTCATAAGACAAGGAGTTAATTTATTCCCTTACGCCAGACTTCTTACGTTTTCGCCACCCTCAAAAAAGAGCGCTAATGCGCCGGGGCCTACATGCGAGCCGGTTACAGGCTCATAGCATACAGTCATAATCTCTTTCGGCGGTTTATTGCGTCTTAAAAGCTTTTCTAAATAATGTGCATCATTTTCACAATCGGTATGTGCTATACACACAATTTGTTGCTTTGCGTTTTCTACTAAGGTTTCGTACTTTTGAGCGAGTGCTTCTATCGCCTTTTTTCTGCCTCGTGCTTTGCCAAAATTAACAATCTGTCCTTTTTCGTTTCCTTTAAGTAACGGCTTTATTTGAAGCATTGAGCCTAATATCGCAACAGCACCCGAAATTCGTCCGCTTTTACGCAGGTGCATAAGATCGTCTACCATAAACACCTGACATATACGGCGTCTTAAAGAGAGTAATTTTTCCGCCGTATCGTCAATGCTCATACCGCTACTGCGATAGCGTACTGCTCTAAGCACCAGCATTCCCTCGCCTAACGACGCTCCCAAAGTATCTATAAGGCGGATTTTTCTGTCGGGATAGCTTTCTTTAAGCTCGCTGACGGCTAATTTTGCAGAATTATATGCGCCGCTGATCCCTGAGGACATATTTATAAATAAAATGTCCTCGCCCTTATCTAAAACAGGCTTCATATACTCGATATATTTTTGCGGATTTATCTGCGAGGTCGTAACATTAACCCCGTTTCTGATGCCGTCGTAATATTTTGAACCGTCAAAGGCTTCCGTATCGGTACAGGTATACTCTTTATCATCTATATAATATGAAAACGGAACGGCCTCTATCTTATGTTTACGCAAAAAAGCAGAAGGCAAATTTGCCGAAGTATCTGTCATAATTGTAAAACTCATTTTTAATCCCTTCCTTATCTAATGTTTAATATTAGGTTATCATATATTTTTAATTATGTCAAGTCATATTTTAAATTATTATGCGTTGATTTTTATTGCAATATGTGATATACTTGATTTAATGATGTTATTAAGCTTTGTTTTACAGGGGAAATTTATATGAATTATGATAATGATTTAATAGCTCAAAAGCTTCGCAGATGGGAAAAATACTTAAACGACTACCGTCTTCCCGACTGGGAGGACATTCCCGATATCGGACTTTATATGGAGCAGGTAATAATACTGCTTAAACAGTATTTAGACTATCTTCCGCCTGAGCTTAAGGAGGAGCAGTTTATAACTGCGGCAACCATCAATAACTATGTGCGCACAAAGATTATGCCACAGCCTTACAAGAAAAAATACTACAGAACTCACATAGCGTATTTGATAATCATTTTGTCGCTAAAGCAAAGTATGAGTATTGCGCTTATAAATAAGCTTATTCCTATGGATTTATCAGAGGAAGAATTAAAAAACATTTACAGTTCTTATGCAAAGCGTCACCTAATAGTTGCGCAGTATTTTATAAGTCAGATTTCACTTATTGCCGCACCTATCCTAAAGCACGATACCTTTAACGAGCTTTCCACTAATCAAGCCGAAGAGCTTATTACCACCTCGGCAATAATGGGCGGATTTACCCGTTTGCTTGCCGAAAAGCTACTGCTTCTTGAGGATAAAGGTGCAGAAAGCGAAAAGGAATCAAAAGGCGAAAAAAGCTAAAAGCATATTATATTAAATACTATATATTAACCATAGCTTTTATATAACTTATAAGCAAGCTACTTTAATTATATTTAACTCTACTTATAAATAAATGCTCTCTACTGCTAAATAAAAGCGGTAGAATGTATATATTTTTCTCTATTTTCATAAAGATAGTTTACTTTTAAGCATTATTTAAAAAAGCATTAACTTAAAAGCATAAATGTAAAACAGGTGTGTAGCAAAAGCTAACTGCACAAGTCCGTAAAAAATGGACAATAGAAAAAAGAACCCCCTTGGTGTAGAATATTAAATTTTAAGCAACGAACTGACATCTTTGTTCTAAGGGTGTCAGTTTTGTTTTTGTTTGAATACGAATGTTATTGTAAAAATGGATGTATTCAGCTATGAGGAGGCGCGCCTCCTCATAGCTGCGCAACTTCACTCTGTGGATACATTCGGTTTTGAGTATGGAAAAGAAATTTACCGCATTTAATATATTTTTATTGACCGCTTTTATTGAAAGACCGCTTTCTATATGGTATAATTAAAGTATAAGCAACGGCATAGAGCCGCCAAGGAGGACGATATGGGCAATTTTTGTAGAAACTGCGGTAAGGAGAATGTGAATAATACCGCCTTTTGCACCTATTGCGGTGCGAAAATGGCTGCCCCAAAACCACAACAGCCAAGACCGCAACCCACCCCCGCAAATATAAATAAACAGCCACAAATGCAAAGACCTGTGCAACCGCAACCAAAACCACAGGCGCAACGACAGGTTCAGCCTCAACCGCAAATACAGGCGCAAGTGAGAAGATGCAACTTTTGCGGTGCGATTATTGCAAATAACTCAAACTTTTGCTCTCAATGCGGCCTAACGCAAAATGCAGGCGCCGTTAATATGCAGGCTCAGCCCCAACAATTTAGAGCTATGCCGCAACCGATTTATACGCAGTCGCAAGCGACAAATTTTAAAAAAGTTTCGTCGCCCATAGGCGCAGTTTTCAGCGGTATTGGAGTAGCAATCAAAGGCTTTTTTAAATCGTTTACAAAGCCAAAAGCGCTACTTGCAATGCTTTTATCTGCAACGGTTTGGTTCGTTTTGATTTTACTGCCGCGACTCGGCGTAGATAATCCGATAATCAAAGCGTTATCATTTATCACATTTGCAGAGGGCGGACACGAAGGCACAGTCGTTCAAAGACTCGGTGGATTTTGCGGAAAAGGCACTATCGCCGCTACTGTTTGCTCGTTATTTATGGGCGGCGGCAAGCAGTTAATTCGCGGACTCAGCCGAATGGGCAAAAGTTTAAAAAATACAAGTCACTATGGAATTTTGATTTTCGGCGTTGGCATTTCCCCTCTCGTTTACCGCTTTATTTCGGGTGGTATAGGTGTGAATGCCGCCATTACCGCAGTAATGGGAATCTTACTTTCGATTATGGCATCGGGATCACAGTCGGGTTGGATATTTAACCTTGCTCGCTCGTGGACTTCCAAAAAGCAAAACGGTATAAGACACCCAAGAGAATCAAAAGCGGCGGCTTTGCTTATCGGACTTTCAATCGGCTGGGGACTTGCAATTCCTCTGTTCGCTTTCGACCTTGGCAAAATCCCCTACTTTATTTGCTTAGGCTTAATCGTATTAGGAATTTTACTTAACCTTATTATTCGTCCGAGAAAGGCGGTGGCAGGAGCATTATGATGAAGAAAAAACGAATTTTCGCTATATTTTCCCTTATATTTATAGGGCTGTTGTTCAGTACCCCCGTTTTTGCCGATTATGACAAGGTTGAAATGGAAGAAATTCAGGGCGAATGGGGTATAGACCTTACAGTACACGATGTTAAATCTCCGCTTATTGATGCTATTGTAAGTTGGCTCAAAGATGCTTTTGGCGATGACGTAGTCGAAAGCGTAAACAAGGACTACGAAAACGAAACTCACAAAATTCCTTGCACTCTTTATATTTCTCCGCAAGGCGGTAGTTCGGTTGTAGCAAGGCTTACCGGTGAAGACATTGACTATGTATATACAGGCAATTACCGCAATAACAAATTAAGCCTTAGAATCAGTAAATCGAACATTCCCAAAGAAGACGATGACACTCTTGAAGTTACCATTGATAAAATGACTTTGCAATTTTATCGTGCAGGCAACAGTATTATTTGCGACGGCAGTTTCGATTTTCACAACTTTATTGCAAGTGCAACTTTCGATTACTACGGCTCACGAGTTTCGGAATTTGTTCCCGAATTGCCCGAAATTTCGCAAAGTGAAAAGAATTTAAACAGCGTAAAAAACACTCTTGAAGGCGATGACGACGGCTCTGTTCCTGCCGGAGTTGTAATCGGTGTAGGTAGCGCTCTTGTTGGCGCCGGTGCTGCCGGTGCAGTTGCAGGCGGTTTGACCGGCGGAGGCGCTGGCGGAGGCGGCAGTGGCGGAGGTATCGGTGGCGGAGGTATCGGTGGCGGCTTTGGCGGAGTAACCCCTGGTCAAAATATCGGTCCGCATATTAAAGTAGATGCCGACGGCGACTTGAATGTAGTCGATCCCGCAACAGGTCAAAAGCGAATTTATGTTTCTAACGGCGACGGCACTTATACCAATCCCCTATCGGGTGCAACTTACACGCCTTGGGAACTTAAAAATTCACTCGACAGCATTAACGATAACGCTAACCTTATTCGTCAAGACTACAACACTGCTCAAAATGCCGTTAATCAACAAAGAAACGATAACCAAGGTCTTTCTTGGGAAGCGCAAGATTACGCCCGGCAAAAGCAGGAAATGGAAGATCAGTTCAGGCGTGAAGATGCACGCAATCAAATTCTTTACAAGCACGGCGCTTACGACGGTAATGTAAATACCGCTAAGAAAAATATTATCATGCAACAAAACCGTGAGTTTGAACAGCAAGCAGGATACGCCGCAACCGACGCATACGCAAACGCAGGCTATCAAACTGCACAAACCGTTCAAAAGACGGCTGACGGCGCTATGAATGTTCTTGCGGAATTTGAGCCGACAGGTGCAGGAAAAATGATCAACGATGCTTATGCCGCAGGTAAAGCGGCTGCAGGAAATACTGCCGAAGTCTTAACAGGGCAAAAGACTGTTGCACAAGGTCTTGCAGATACCGTAATTGATACATCGACGGATATTGCTAAAAATCATACAAATACGGTTGCCGGTAAATTCGCAGTAAATACAACTATGGAGGGCGGAAAAGCCGCACTCAAAGGCGTTACCGCCGGTAAAACCGCCGAAGAAATCGAAAACGATACAATTAACGGTATGGCAAAAGGATTTAGCGAAGCAACTATCGACAGTACAGTCGGAAAAGTAAGTCCTATTATCGGCGAAATTGCAAAAGCGTCGCCGAACGAAGAATAATTCTTACAGCCCGCACTTTATTAAGTGTGGGCTGTTTTTGTATCTAATTGACGAAAGCAATAAAAAGTTGTATAATAAATTTAATAACACCATAAGAAGTTTCACTATTGCAGTCAGTATTTACACAGATATCCGAATATCTTAAACCGTGATTTCGGTGCTGAAAGACCGAATCAGAAATGGGTTACTGACATTTCATACATCAAGACAGCAGAAGGCTTTCTGTATCTTTCGGTTATCCGTGATTTGTATGATAACAGCATCGTTGCCTACAAGACTGCAAGAGAACAATCTATCAAGCTTGTACTTGATACCATCAAAGCAGCCAAGGCAAAAGAGAAGGTCACCGGAGAGTTGCAGCTCCACAGTGACCAAGGGTTTCAGTATACTTCACCGGCATACTTTAACCTAACCACATCATACGGCATTACGCAGTCAATGTCAAGACGCGGTAATCCATATGACAATTCTTTAGCCGAAAATTTCTTTTCAATCCTCAAAACAGAATGCATCCACTGCGTCAAGCTTCACAGCTATGAGGAGGCACGCCTCCTTATAGATGAATACATCTATTTTTACAACAACATTCGTATTCAAACTAAAACAAAACTGACACCCTTGGAACAAAGATGTCAGTTCGTTGCTTAAAACTTAATATTCTACATCAAGTCGCTTTTTTGTGCTGTCTGCACAATCTGGTGCAGTCCACAAAACCTTTTGTTTGTTTTATTTTATCATACATGAATATGTTTATCAATAACAAAAAAAGCGAAATTAGTTGTAAACTTTTGTGTAATATGCATATTATTGTAATATATTTTATCCTCCTTTTGCCTTATCTCTCAGAATAAATCAAACTAAAAGCCTAAGAATATAAATACTTTTTAACTTATTTTTAATACTGCCAAAAAGCCTATAATATTTGACATTTAAGGAATATAGTAGTAAAATTTTTATATAAGCAATAAATTATATTTATTCTGAAAGGAAGTATAAAAATGCCTGTAAAAAGATATTGTAAAATCACAGCGGCAAACGGTACTAAAGCTTTGGAAGCTTTGGATATGCAAGCCGGCGGTGCTGTAGCTTTAAAAGACATATCCGACAGCGATTATCAAATCTGGGAGAATGTTTCTTTATCGGATAACCGCTGTAAATTTGTAAACAGAGCTACTAAGCTTGCGCTTGACGTTGCTTTTACCGGTACAGATAACGGCACTCCCGTACACCAGTGGGAAAATATAGATACCGAAACTCAAATCTGGTATGTAACGGACGACACTATTATATCGGCTTATGCAAACAAATGCCTTGACGTCGCTTTAGAGGACGGCGAAAGCGTTCAGCTTTGGGACAAACTCGGCACAGACAATCAGAAATGGGCTGTTGTAAAAACAACCGTTACTAAAAGGGCTTCTTCAGCTACAAAGAAAAAGCCTGCAGCTAAAAAAGCTCCTGCTAAGAAAGAAACTGCACCTGCTGCTAAAAAGCAAGCCGCTGCTACTAAAAAAGCTTCTACTGCAAAGAAAACTACTACTGCTAAAAAGCCTGCGGCTAAAAAGAGTGAAACAAAGTAACTTAAAACTAACAGTCAGTCCCCGTGAATTTAATTCACGGGGACTTTTTTACGCATTTTTAATATTTTTAAGCGAGCCCATAACAATAAGTGACAGTATATACACTACGCCTGCCGATAAAATCGCTATTACAGCCGTTATGTCCGTATCAGAAAGGTTACTTATAATTCCTGCCGTAACTCCGCAAAGGATACCCGCCACTAAAGGCTTTATAAATATCTCCAAATAGTTAAGGTTTAAGTTTGTAAGCCTTTTTATCGCCGCTATACACAAAATTAAAATTATCGCATAGCATACGCCTGTACTGTATGCGGCACCGTTTATGTTTATCTGCTTTATGCCCACAAGCAGATAATTAAGTAAAACCTTTACCACTGCGCCTACAAGCATAAACTTTACCGGCAGATCTACCCTGCCCATACCCTGTAAAACGGCAAAGATAGGGCCTACCAAGGCGATAAATATCGCCGATATGCCGAGCAAGCTAAGTATAGGAGCTACCGACTCGATAACGCCGTTTTGGGCTCCGTATAAAATTCTTACTATAGGCTTTGCCATAACAAATATGCCAAGCCCTGCCGGCATAGCGATAATTGAGGTTATCTTTATTACCTCCTCAATGCTGGTTTTAAGCCTTAGCCTATTGCCCGACACCCATGCACAAGTTACATTTGGAAGCGCACTTTTGGCAAAAAGCCCCGTAAATGCCGGCACTAAGTTAAACACCGTTATCGCCAGCGTATATGCTCCGTAGATATATTCGTTCATCTGCTGGCCGCCTTTTATATAAGCGCCATAGATACCGTCAAAATATTCTTTGTTGTTTTCATAAGCGTATACAAGTCTGCCCGAAATTGTCATTAAGTCTATAAGCGAGCTTAAATTTATAACTACTGCGCTGAGCGTTATGGGAACCGCGCATTTTATAAGGCTTTTTGTTATATCCTTAGAGGTACGCTTTTTTAAATCATCTGCAAGCTCGCTTTTTGTAATGCCGTCACCTTTATATTTATGTCTTATCAAAATGTATAAAAGACCTGCAAGGGTACTTAAGGTTATACCCAACATAGCGCCTGCCGCACCGTAAGGGAGTGCTACTAAGGTAATATCCTCTGCCGAAGCAATATGCTGACCGAAAAAAAGCTTATTTTCAAAAAAACACTTTTTCGCATAATAAAACACGCCGTAGCTTATACCGATACCGCTTATAAGCTTTACAACCGCTTCAACAACCTGTGATATTCCCGTAGGGAGCATATTGCTAAGCCCCTCGTAATACCCACGGTACGCCGCCATACCTGCGCTGAATAAAATTGCCGGCGACATCACAAGTATTGCAAGGTAGGAGTTTTCGCTTTTTATCATTACCGAAAACTGCCTTGCAAGCAGTAGCATTAACAAAGTTCCGAACACGCCGAGCAAAATAAAAATGCGCTTTGATACCTTTAATACTTCCCTGCAGTCGTTATGCCGTTGCTGTTCGGAATATTGTGCGGTGATTTTTGCGACGGCGGTGGAAAGCCCGGTAACCGTCAATGCGTATATTGTGGTAAAAAGCGTATAGGAGGCGCTGAAATATGCCATTCCCGTAACGCCTAACATTCTTGAAAGCGGAATTTTAAAGACTGCGCCTATAAACTTTACGATAATCATAGATACCATCAGTATAGTGGCGCCCCTTATAAAGCTTTGCTTTTTCTTTTTCAATCCAATACACAACCTTATAACTACGCAAAATAACAGCGTTTTGTTTCAATGTATATTGTGATTGTCCTTAAAAAATACGCTTTTTAAGGGAATTTTAAAAAAATAAACCCCATAAGCTCACGCTTATGGGGTTTAAGCTTTTTTTATATTATTCCTTAGTTTCTTCGGGCTCGTCCTCGTCCTCAACATAGTCAAACTCTAAAAGCTGACCGCAGTTTGGACAATCTATTGAACCTTCCTCCAACATACTTTCGTCTAAGTAAATAGCGTCCTGACAGTTGGGGCAAACAACCTCGTATAAATCGTCGTCGCAATCGCAATCACAATCGTCATCATCACAACAACAATCGTCATCTTCGTCAAAGCAGTAGAAATCCTTTTCAACAGCGCCTAAGTCCTCGTCAAGAACATCTATAACCTCGTCGAGTTCTTCATAAGCACTTTCCAAATCGGAAACGGAATCTGCCATATCCTCTAAAACGTCGATAACAGCAAGCAAAAGCTTACCTTCCTTTGTGGTTTCGTCAATTTCAAGACCCTTTGCCAAGCCTTTTAAATAAGCTACTTTTTCTGTAATATTCATAATTACACGCCTTTCTACTCTTGCTTAAATTTTGTCCCATATCGATCTATGGGTTTTAAGCATAAATCCCGTAAAATATATTATGTACGTTTTAAAAATGCTTATGCACGCTCCATATATTCGCCGGTTCTGGTATCAATTCTTATCATTTCGCCCTCTTCGATAAACAAAGGCACCTTAATCTCTGCGCCTGTTTCAAGAGTTGCAGGCTTTGTTGCGTTTGTAGCTGTATCGCCCTTAAAGCCCGGATCGGTTTGTGTTACCTGAAGTTCAACAAAGTTAGGCGGTTCAACACCGAAAATCGAGCCCTTATAAGAGCAAACCTTACATACCATATTTTCCTTAACAAACTTAAAGTTATCGTCAAGCTTTGACTGGTCTACAGGTACAAGCTCATAGGTTTCGGAATCCATAAAGTAATAAAGTCCGCCGTCCTCGTAAGAATATTCCATATCCTTTCTCTCAACGAAAGCCTTAGGAAATTTATCTGTTGGGTTAAAGGTTCTTTCTGTTACCGCACCTGTGATAACGTTTCTTATTTTTGTGCGGACAAATGCTGCGCCCTTACCCGGCTTTACATGCTGAAACTCGATAATTTGCAATACGGCGCCGTTGTCTTCAAATGTTACGCCGTTTCTGAAATCTCCTGCTGAAATCATAAGTTACCTCCAAAAACGATACTAAACCGATTTAGTATCTAAAATTATACTTGCACTTAACATTTTATCGTAAAACGGTAGTTTTTTCAAGTACTATTTATAAACAAATTAAATTCTTTGGGCTTGAAGTGATATTTTGGGCACAACCGTCCTTTATTATCACTAAATCCTCTATTCTTACCCCACAGTCGCCTTCAATATAAATGCCGGGCTCTACCGACAGCACCATATTTTCCTTGAGTATACTGTCGCAGTTTGGAGAAAAGTTGGGCGTTTCGTGTATTTGAAGCCCTACCGAATGCCCTAAGCTATGTCCGAAGGTGCCTTTGTAACCGCTTTTATTTATATAATCTCTTGCGATTTTATCTATGTCGCTGCACCTTTGACCTGCTTTTATACTATCCAAAGCCATAAGCTGTGCCTGCAATACGGTATCGTATATGCGCTTTTGGTGTGAGGATATTTCCCCTACCGCCACAGTTCTTGTCATATCTGCGTGATATCCGTCAAAAAGTGCGCCGAAATCCATAAGCACAAAGTCGCCTTTTTGTATGACATAATCGCTCGGCTCGCCGTGCGGAAGCGAGGTGTTTTTACCTGCTATGGCAATAGTGTCAAAGCTTAAACCGTCCGCACCGTTTAGCTTCATTATATATTCGAGCCTTGCGGCAATCTGCCTTTCGGTTACTCCTACCTTTATAAAGTTTAATATCTCCTCAAAGGATTTATCGGTGATTTTTTGAGCAGTTATAATCTTTTCGAGCTCGCTTTGAGATTTTACGCTTCGCATATCTCTTAAAATTTCCGATAAACCGCTGTTTGACACTATATTAAAGCCCGAAAGCTTATTTTTATAACCCTCGTACTCCTCTAAGGTTACGGTGTCCTCCTCAAGTGCTACGGTCTTTGCATTATGTTTTATAAGAAGCTCTTTAAGCTCTTTAAAAAGCTTATTTTGCAGTATAACCTCAAATCCCTCTGCCTTTGACTTTGCCATTTCGTAATATCTAAAGTCAATTATAAGATATGCCTTATCGGGAAAAAGCAAAATAGTGCCCGCCGAGGAATTTATCCCAAGTAAATACTTTCTGTTTACAGGTGAGGTTAAAATAGCGGCGTCTATATTACCGTTAAAAAAACGCTCCGACAGCCTTTTTATATTATCCATTATAATCTCTCCGTATAAGTAAATCTGCTTATTTAAGTGCGTTTAAATACACCTTTTTCATATATGCGCTGTCCTCCGCCTGAGTGCCTGCAGATTCGCATATAAAAGTAGGGCTTAAATCCTTTTTTGCTATAAGCTCTGCGAGCGGTTCAAATTCGGGGCCAAAGGTAGTGTCCTCAAAGGTAAGATGCCTTTTTTCGCCGCCGTTTTCGGTATATTCTATCTTTGAAAAATGCGAGTGAAATACCTTTAACCTGTCAGAACCAAGCTCGTTTCCTATGGTGTTTAGAATATACTCGTAGTCGTCTTTGCCCTTTATTTTCCCAAAGGTTCTGGCGTTTAAATGCCCGAAATCTATACACGGGATAAAGCTGTCGTCAACCTTACAAAGCTCCATAACCTCGTTTAAATCGCCCAGCTGATTTATTTTACCCATTGTTTCGGGGCAGATATGTATATCCGAAAGGTTTTGTTCTATAAGTGCACGTCTTGCTCTTTTTAAGGTATCTTTTGCAAGGGCGAGGGCTTCTTCTCTTGTCATTTTGGAGCAAGAGCCGGAATGAACAACTATTCTAAAAGCTCCCATAGCCTTTGCGGCAGCGGCACTTTGTAAGATATACTCTATGCTTTTATCTCGTTTTTCTTCCTCGACGCTTGAAAGCGATATATAATACTGCGAATGAAGCGACAGCCTTATATTATGTTTCTTTGCAATCTCGCCAAACTCCTTAGCCGCTTCTAAAGATATTCTAACGCCTCTGCCGCACTGATATTCGTAAGCGTTAAGACCGAATTTTTCTAAATATTCGGGTATCTGAACAGTCTTTTTATATCCCTGCTTTGTAAAGCTTTCCGAATTACCTGCAGGTCCGAAACAAGCAGACATAGTATATCCTCCTTTAGCCGTTATGTTTTTTGTTGTATTTATTTATATGTATTTTTTCAAGTCGCCTTTTAAGCTTAAATAAACGTCCTGTTTCATATTCAAACGGCGTTACCAAAATTGTATACATACCCTTTAGGTTACCGCCCAAAATATCGGTGTAAATCTGGTCGCCTATAACCGCTATTTGCTCAGGTTTAAGAGAATATTTTTTGCAGGCCTTTGTAAAGCCTATAGTAAGCGGTTTACAGCCCGAAGCTATATATTCGAGGCCTATTTTATCTGCAAAAGGCTTTATTCTCTTTTCGTTATTATTAGAAACTATAGTAAGCTGTAAGCCGTTTTCCTTTGCGTTTTTAAGCCAACTTATAACCTCGTCTGTTACAATCTGACTGTCGTGATGAGTAAGGGTGTTGTCTACGTCTAACACAACGGCTTTTATACCTTTTTTTATAAGCGTCGAAATATCGACGTTAATTATTTTATCCAGATATATATCGGGTAAAAAAAGTGCCATTTCTTTCTCCGTTCCGCCTTTAGCTTTTTGATAAGGCTTTATAAAAGAAAAAGTGAGCAAAAATGCTCACTTTCATTACTAAGTAAATACACGCAATTATCTATACTTACGCTTACGTGCTGCTTCTGATTTCTTTTTACGTTTTACAGAAGGTTTCTCATAATGTTCTCTTTTGCGTACTTCAGCCAAAACGCCTGATTTTGCGCATGAACGCTTAAATCTTCTAAGTGCGCTGTCTAAAGATTCATTCTCTTTTACACGAACTTCTGACACTACAATTTCCCTCCCTTTGGCCTAACAGCAGACGCTTAAAAGCAATATTTTTATATCGCTTTAAATGTAAATCCACTATTACAATATAAAATAATTATACATTATATCGTGCATATATGTCAAGCACGAAACGTAAAATCGCAAAAATTTGTTATTTTACTACAAGATTTATTAGCTTTCTTGGTACAAAAATTTCTTTTACTATGTTTTTGCCCTCTAAAGCTTCCTTAACCTTGGCGTTTTGCTTTGCAAGTGACAAAGCCTCGTCCTTTTGAATGTCGGCGGCTACGGTTAATTTATCCTTTATCTTGCCGTTTATCTGCAAAACGATTTCTACGCTGTCGTCCTTGCACTTGGCTTCGTCGTATTTTACCCAGCTTTGCTCGGTAATCATACCGCCGAAGTTTTGAGATTCAAAAATCTCTTCGGTTATATGAGGTGCAAACGGATTTAAGATAATAAGAAGGTCTTTTAATTCCTTTCTTGTTACTGCGCCCTTTTCATATATCTCGTTTAAAAGCGACATCATTGAAGCGATTGCAGTATTAAATTTAAGCGCTTCTATATCCTCGGTAACCTTTTTGATGGTCTTGTGCATAGAGCTTTCAATTTGAGGAGTATAACTGTCGCCGTCTGTGAGAATATCCTGCAAGCCCCAAATTCTGTCTAAAAATCTCTTACAGCCCTTTATGCTGGTTTGGCTCCAAGGAGCTGATTTTTCAAAGTCGCCTATGAACATTTCGTAAAGGCGCATTGTGTCTGCTCCGTATTCTTTTACAATCTCATCGGGGTTTACTACGTTGCCTCTTGATTTACTCATCTTTTCGCCGTTTTCGCCCAAAATCATACCGTGACTTGTGCGCTTAGCGTAAGGCTCTTTGCAGGAAACTACGCCTATATCGTATAAGAACTTGTGCCAGAAACGTGAATACAAAAGGTGAAGCGTTGTGTGCTCCATACCGCCGTTATACCAGTCAACAGGCAACCAGTAATCGAGCGCTTCCTTTGAAGCAAGTGCGTCATTATTGGTAGGATCACAGTAGCGCATAAAGTACCACGATGAGCCTGCCCATTGAGGCATTGTATCGGTTTCACGCTTAGCGGGGCCGTGACATTTCGGACAGGTAGTGTTAACAAAGTCGTCAAGCTTTGCAAGCGGTGACTGACCGTCGTCGGTCGGCTCGTAGGATTCAACTTCGGGCAATCTAAGCGGAAGCTCGCTTTCATCAATCGGCACATATCCGCACTTATCACAATGTACTATCGGGATAGGTTCGCCCCAATAACGCTGTCTTGAAAATACCCAGTCACGAAGCTTAAAGTTTACCTTCGGCTCGCCCTTTTTATTTTCCTTTAGCCAGTCTATTATTTTAACCTTGGCGTCCTCAACGCTTAAGCCGTTTAACATACCCGAATTTACCATAGTGCCTGTAGCGCAGTCGGTAAAGGCTTCCTTTTTAATATCTCCGCCTGCAACAACTTCGATTATGGGAAGATTAAATTTCTTTGCAAATTCGTAGTCTCTTGTATCGTGTGCGGGAACTGCCATAATTGCACCCGTACCGTAGGTCATAAGTACATAGTCTGAAATGAATATCGGTATTTCAGTATCGTTTACAGGGTTAATGCCCTTAACGCCCTTTAACTCAACGCCTGTTTTTTCCTTGACAAGCTCGGTTCTCTCAAAGTCGGATTTTCTTGCGGTGAGTTGCTGATACTCTCTTACCTGCTCCATATTGCTAAGCTTATCCGCCCATTTTTCTATAAGCGGGTGCTCCGGTGACATAACCATATATGTTGCTCCGAAAAGCGTATCGGGGCGTGTGGTATAAATCTGAAGCTCATCACCCAAGGTGGTGTTAAAGCTTACCTGCGCACCGGTTGATCTTCCTATCCAGTTTTTCTGAGAAACCTTAACTCTGTCAATATAGTTTATATCGGGCAAATCCAAATCATCTATAAGTCTTTGAGCATACTCGGTAATTTTAAGCATCCACTGGCTTTTTACCTTGTGGACAACCTCGCTGCCGCAACGCTCACAAACGCCGTTTACAACCTCTTCGTTTGCCAAAACCACCTTACAGCCTGTGCACCAGTTTACCGACATCTCGCTTTTATAAGCTAACCCTTTTTTGAAAAGCTGTAAAAATATCCACTGAGTCCACTTATAGTAATTGGGGTCGGTAGTGTTAACCTCACGGTTCCAGTCGAATGAAAGCCCTAAGGATTTAAGTTGCTTTTTAAAGCGTGCTACATTTTGCTCGGTTACTATTTCGGGGTGTATATGATTTTTTATGGCAAAGTTTTCGGTAGGAAGTCCGAATGCGTCCCAGCCCATAGGATAAAGCACGTTATAGCCTTCAAGGCGTTTTTTCCTCGCAACTATATCGAGTGCCGTATAGCTTCTCGGGTGGCCTACATGAAGACCTTGTCCGGACGGATACGGAAACTCAACCAAAGCGTAATACTTTGGCTTTGAATAATCCGATGAAGCCGCAAATGCATTTATTTCGTCCCATTTATCCTGCCATTTCTTTTCAATCTCAGCAAAATTGTATTTCACAATACCAACTCCATTTGTATAAACTCAAAATCGAGGACTTAAAAAAAGCCTCGATTTTTAACTTGTCATATATTTATGCTAAAAGCTCTGCTATATCTAAGCTCTCACCGTCGCTCCAAAGCTTATCGAGCGTATAGTAATCTCTTGTTTCGGTGTAAAAGATATGAACCACAACGTCACCGTAATCAAGAACAATCCAGTTTGCAGACTGATAACCCTCAACCCTTAACGGCGTTATTCCCATTTCCTTAAGCTTAAACTCTACCTCGTCTACAAGGCTCTTTACATGAGTTGTATTTGAAGCGGAGGCTATTACAAAATAATCTGCAACTATGGTTAAATCTCTTACTTTGATTGCTTTTATATCAAGAGCTTTTTTATCGTCTAAAATCTTTACTGCTTCTTTGGTTAATTCCAATGAAGTCATCAGCCATCACCTTTCTAAAATAAGCGGTTATTCTTCGGTTGTGTCGTCGTCGGTTTTGTCAACGTCATACTCCGAAATATTAGATACTCCGTAATCCTCGTCCTCGCTGATATACGGTTCATCTACAATATCGACTATACCCAAATCCTCCGCCAAAACGTCTGAGGAATAAGGCCTGAAATAATTATTTAAAATATATGCCGTTCTTTCGGGATATAAGCCGTAAACAGACTGACCCGAAACCATTGTAGGTGCGCCGGGAAGCGTCGCTACCGAAATATCGGAGGCTTTAAGCGTTTTAACAAACTTATAATAGCCTAAGGCGTCTCCAACCGTTACGTCGGTGGTTACGTTACCGTATATAATATCGGACATTGAAGCCGCCTTTACCATACTGATGTTAAGGCACTTTTTAAACAGTGCAGACATAACAAGCCTTTGATTGTCCATTCTCTTTAAGTCAGCGGCTCTGTAAATATTTCTGGTTCTTACCAAAACTATGGCTTCTGCGCCCGATAAGGTCTGTCTGCCGGCTTTAAGCGAAACGCCGTTTAATTCCATATCGTCGGGAACATTTACCTCAATACCGCCGAGCTCATCAATCATCTCGGCAAAGGCGTCCATTTCTATGGTTATATAGTGGTCTATCGGAATAGCCAACGTCTTATTTATCATTGAAATAAGTCCCGAAAGTCCTGCGTAATCCCAACTGTCAGCGGACTGCTTATATATAGCGTTTATTTTACCTGTAGAGGTTTCATAGCCTATATAGGTATCACGGGGTATTTGTATTATGGTTGCTTTTTTTGCCTCTATATCAAGGCTTACTACCATAAGGGTATCGGTAAGGTCATCTTTTTCACGCTCGTTTTCATCGTTTGAAATACCTACAAGCAGAAAATTAACCACCTTATCGCTTATATCAGACGGTGTTAAAATGCTCGGATCATACGGAACATTATCCTTTGGCAATAATATTTTTTGCTTCATAAGCCAAAGCACGCCTACCGTAATAAGCGACGCTATTATCAATATAACACAAACGGCGATAACTACTTTTTCACCTTTTGTTGCTTTTGACTTTGTTTTTTTAACTTTTTCTTTCGACATCTAAAACCCTCCAAATTTATACATAGCAGGTTATATGCTTCTATAGTATCTATCGGTATCAAGTAATTATTTTTTACAAGATTTTTTAAACTGTGTGATATCATACCGAGCATACATTCGTCCAAATCGACAAATGCAAGCTTTCTGAAACGGTTTACGCCGCTGTAGCTTCTGTCATCGGAAATTCCGTCTGCAACATAAACTATTTTTTCTATATCGGACATACCTGCTCTCGCCGTAGTATGATACCTTATAGCGTTAATTATATCTTCATCTTCTATGAGAAACTGTTCTTCAGCATAAATACTTGCCGTTATACTGTGGTAAAGCTGTGGGCTCTTTAAAACCACATTATCTATCATTATATCAGCTTTTTTTATCTTTTGCAACTGCTTATGCAGATCCTCTTCCTTTGTAATATCGTGAAGCATAGCCGCTATCTTGCATTTATCTATATCCGCACCGTATCTTATGGCAAGGCTCTGCGCCGCTTTGGTAACCGCTAAGGTGTGCTTATATCTATGCTCCGACAGATTTTTCTTTAAAACCTTATCTATCTGTTTTAGGCTAACCATCTTTATACTTAAAATCCTTCTGATAAATAAAAATCTTATTTATAAAGCTTATTTTTTAAAATATAATCTAAAACCTCTTTGCTTATATACTCCCCTGTCGCTTCACCGTTTTTTATCTTCTCTCTTATTCTGCTTGAGCTTATATCGAGAGTATTTATCTTTAAGATATTTATTTTGTCTTTTAGCTTTGAGAAACGCTCTTTATATTTAACCATAGCGTCATATTCGTCTTTTTTTCTTGCTCCTGCTACAAGGGTTACGCTTTTAAGTATTTTTTCATAGCAAAACCACCTATCAAACATAAAAAGCATATCGCTTCCTATGATTAAAAAAAGCTCGTCCTCTTTATAAATCTTTTTAAGCTCTGCTATAGTATTTACCGTATAGCTTGTGCCTTTTAGCTTATACTCTATGTCGCACACCTCAAAAAGCTCATTTTCCTTAGCCGCAATTTTCAGCATATTAAGCCTGTGGGCATTACCGGCAAGGTCGTCTGACGACTTATGCGGCGGAATGTTATCGGGAATAAGAAGTATCTTATCAAAATTAAGCTTTTTGTGACATTCAAGGCATAAATTTATATGTCCGTTATGCACCGGGTTAAAGGTGCCTCCGAAAAGTGCTATCCTGCTCATTACTTTTCAAACTCATATATCGGGTTTTCGTCATTTCTTTTAAACAGTACAAACCTTGTGCCGATAAACTGAACTACGTCACTGCCGGTTTTTTCGGCTAAAATCTGTGCCGCTTCCTTTGCGACATACTCGCACGATTCGAGCACCCTTATCTTTATAAGCTCTCTTGCTTTAAGGGCGTCATTAACCTGTACTGTCAGAGTATCGGTAATACCGCCCTTGCCGATTTGAATTATGGTTTCCATTTTATTTGCTTTGCCTCTTAAATAGGCTCTTTGCTTACTGGTTAACATTGTTTTCTCCTTTAAAATTTTGCAAAAACTTATCAAGCTCTCTTAATGCCTTACCCCTGTGGCTTAATTTATCCTTTTGTTCGGGGCTTATTGTGGCAAAGCTTTGGGTGTCATCAATCATAAAAATCGGGTCGTAGCCAAAGCCGTTTTCGCCGACAAAGTCATATCCGATATATCCCTTTGCCACACCCTTAAACGAATACTCTTTATTATCGTCAAATATAACGTGTATAACACAGACAAACTGTGCATCTCTTTGCTCTTTAGGGGTGTCGCCTAACTCTTTTAAAATAAGCGAGCATTTTTGCTTATCGTCAAGGTTTCCGCCACCGTATCTTGCCGAATATATACCGGGCTGACCGTCTAAAGCTTTAACTTCAAGGCCTGAGTCGTCCGCTACGGTAGCCATGCCCGAAAGGTTATATACCGCCCTTGCTTTAATAGCGGCGTTTTCTTCAAAGGTTTTGCCCGTTTCCTCAACATCTGCACAAACGCCTATATCAGCCTGGCTTAAAACCTCATAACCCAGAGGTTTGAGTATTCGCTTAAATTCCTTTAGCTTATGGGCGTTTTGAGTAGCTATTACTATCTTCATATTATTTATTTTCCTTATGTTTAATCAAAAAGTGCGTCTGCAAATTCAGTAGGGCTAAACGGCTGAAGATCGTCAATCTGTTCGCCGACACCTATATATTTAACAGGAAGTCCCAATTCGTCTTTTATTGCAATAATTATACCGCCTCTTGCCGTACCGTCGAGCTTTGTCAAAACAATACCCGTAATGCCTGCGGCTTCTTTAAACTGTTTAGCCTGATTTACCGCATTTTGTCCCGTAGTTGCGTCAAGCACCAAAAGCACCTCTTTATCACAACCCTCCATCTCTCTGTCGATAACTCGGGAGATTTTATTTAATTCGTCCATAAGGTTCTTTTTGTTGTGAAGTCTGCCTGCGGTATCGCAGATAATTACATCGGCGTTTCTGGCTTTACCTGCGCTTATTGCGTCAAAAACAACCGCTGCAGGATCGGCGCCCTCTTTGTGCTTTACTATATCTACGCCTGCTCGCTCGCTCCAGATTTCAAGCTGCTCGATAGCGGCGGCTCTAAAGGTGTCTGCCGCACCCAAAATCACCCTTTTACCCTGTGACTTTAAATTGGCGGCAAGCTTGCCTATGGTTGTAGTTTTGCCTACGCCGTTTACTCCTATAACCAAAATGACAGACGGCTTGGTAGAAATATTTAGTTGCTCGCCGCCTTCAAGCATTTCGCAGATTACTTCCTTTAAAAGTCCTTTGATGATTTCGGGGTCTTTCTCACCTGTGAGTTTTATCTTTTCCCTTAGCTTATCGCAAATTTTCGTCGAGGTAGCTACACCTATATCCGACATAATAAGGGTTTCCTCAAGCTCTTCAAACAGCTCCTCGTCTATTTTGGTGAAGGAATGTAAAATGGTCTCCACCTGTTTTGTCATTGAGTCCTTTGTCTTTTTTAGTCCTGATTTAATCTTACTGAAAATTCCCATTATACCTCACCCCTTGAAAAATTTAGTTTGTATCTTTAAGCCCTAACTTTTCTTCAACCTGACTTACATTGAGCGCCAAAAGCTTAGATACGCCCTCTTCTTGCATAGTGACACCGTAAAGCATATCCGCTTCTTCCATAGTACCACGGCGGTGGGTTATCATAATAAACTGAGTTTTGTCGCTCATACTGCGCAGATACTGCGCATATTTTGTTACATTTACGTCGTCAAGCGCCGCCTCAATTTCGTCCAGCACACAAAACGGAGCAGGACGCACCTTTAAAATTGCAAAATAAATTGCTATGGCAACAAAGGTCTGCTCACCGCCTGAGAGCAAAGACAGATTTTTGATTATTTTTCCCGGTGGCTCAACGAATATTTCTATTCCCGACTCGAGAATATTATCGCTGTCGGTAAGCTTTAATTCTGCTCTGCCTCCGCCGAAAAGCTCTGTAAATATTTTTTTGAAGTTCTCGTTTATCTTCTCAAAGCTTTCCTCAAAAATATTCTTCATTTTATCGGTAAGGTCAAAGATAAGACGTGAAAGCTCGGCTCTTGATTTTTCTACGTCGCTTAACTGTTCGGATAAAAACTCATATCTTGCCGATACTTCATCATATTCCTCTATGGCGGAAAGGTTTATATTTCCTAACCCTTTTATTTTATTTTTAACGGAATTTAATTTGGCTTTTGCTTCGGATATATTTTCAAGCTCTATGGCAAGTGAATTAGCCTGAGTGCGTGTGAGCTGATATTCCTCCCAAAGCTTTGCAATTATGTCGTCGTATTCCTTTTCAATAGAGTTTTTGCGTTCCTCTAAACGAGCAAGCTCACCCGAGATTTTTTCCTTTTTGTCGGAAATTTTTCTCTCGTCGGCACGAAGCACCGTGGTAGATGCTTCAAGCTCGCTTCTGCGCTTCATAAGCGTAGAAATCTCGGTGTCTATATCCTTTGAAGTCTTTGAATTATTTTCGATATCGCCCTTTAACTTATCTATAAGCGCAGCTCTTTCGCTACTGGCGTTTTCAAGCTCTGAAATTTGAAGGATCAGTCTTTGCGACGTATCCTTTGAGCTTTGGTCACGGCTTTCGAGCTCTGATATACTGCTTTTTAAAACTTCTATGTCCTTTTGAAGCTCGAGCTTATTCATACGAAGCGAGGATAAATTCTCTGATAACTCATCACGCTTTACGGAAAGAGTATCGTTTTCGCCCTTTACCTTGTCTAACTGTGCGTTTGCCTCATTTAATTCGTTTTCGGTTTCCTTTAGCTTTTCAGTAAATGAAACTATTTCTTTTTCTTTTGTGTCTATGCTACTTTTTAAAAGCGTCAGTTCTTTTTGCATAGCGTCAAGCGTCGCTTTTTCCTGCTCAATTTGCATTAAAATGCGCTTTTGCTCGCTTAAAGCTCTTATCTTATCCTCGTTTATTGACATAAGCTCGCTGTTTATAGAGCTAACATATGCTTCAAGGGTAGCTACTTCGTCGTTTAATTCTTTTAAATCAAGCTTCTTTTCCGAAAGCTTTGCTTCAAGCTTTTTAGCCTCGTCGTTTAGCTTTAAGATATCCGCTTTTCTGCTTAAAATGCCCTGTGATTTATTTTTGGAACCACCGGTCATAGAACCGCCTGCGTTTACCACCTGACCGTCAAGGGTGACTATTTTAAAGCGGTACGAGCCCTTCTTAGCCAGAATAACAGCAGAGTCTAAATCGTCAACTACTACAATTCTGCCAAGCAGAGAATATATAACCGAGGTGTATTTTTCCTCGAATTTAACCAAATCGCAGGCAAGTGAAATATACCCGTCAAGGTCCTTATATTCCCTGACGTCAAGCTTTGTGCCCTTAACAGAGGTTAAAGGTAAAAAGGTAGCACGACCTGCATTTTCATTTTTTAAATAGTTTATGGCGGCTTTTGCGCTTGACTCGTTTTCGGTGACTATGTTTTGAAGCGCTCCTCCAAGGGCAGTTTCAATAGCTACGGCATATTCGTCGGGTACGTCTATAAGCTGGGAAACGGTGCCTAAGATGCCTTTAAGATAACCGTTTTTACCCCTGTTTACAACGGTTTTTACGCTGTAGGCAAAGCCCTCTAAATTCTTTTGTAAATCCTCTAAAAGCTTTGCGCTTTGAGTTTTTTCGCTTAACGAAAGGCTTAGTTTATTTACTTCACTTTCTAAAGCCTCAAGCTTTTTTAGCTTGCTGTCAAGCTTTAGCTTATAACCGTTTTGAGTGTTATGTAAAACAGTTTCTTTTTCCGACAAGGTTTCTAAAAGCTCGTTTGTGTCTTTTAGCTCTGCATCGGTTTTTAAAGCGTCCTCTTTTTTTGTGTTTAAAATAAGAGTGTTGTTTTCTAAGGTTTCTTTTTCTTTAGCCGTTTGCTCATTAAGCTGTGCAAGCGTTAAGGAGACCTTAGACTGATTTATAATAAGCTCGTTTATGCGGTTATTTAACTGAGCGGTATAATCCGAAACATTTTCGTTTTGTTCGTTTAAATTATAAAGCTCTCCCTCGACAGCCGACATATTTTTATCTATATCTTCGCCATTTTTATAAAGCTTATCTAAAAGTGATTTTTTCTCCTTTAGCTGTTCTACTAATTTATCGTAGTTATCGTCAAAGGAAGCAAGCTCGCCTTTTATGCGCTCAATGTTTTGACTGTGGTGTAAAATATCGTTTTCGAGTACCGCTATTCTCGCTGTGGTATCGGAGGTGTTTTGCTCTATCTCGCTTTTTTTATTCCTTAAATTATCGGTATTTACAAGGCACTCCTGCATAGAAGCATAAATATCTTCTATCTGCTTTTCTATGCCGTCGATTTGAGATTCGATTTCGCTGTATTCAACCTGACTTGCAAAAATTTTGTCACTTTGGTCCTTTAAAAGTTTATTTGACTTTTCGAGAGTGTTGTTCCAAAGTGAAATTTCAAGCGTTTTTTTCTCATCGGCAAGCTCTATGAATTTCTTAGCCTTTTGTGACTGCTCTTTTAAAGGTCCTACACGCTCTTCAAGCTCAGACAAAATATCCTTTAATCTGAGCATATTTTCTTCGCTTGCCTTTAATTTTCTCTCGGCCTCGTTCTTTTTATATCTTAATTTTGATATGCCTGCGGCTTCTTCAAAAATTTCTCTGCGCTCGTCGCTTTTAGACTGCACAATTTCGGCTATACGACCTTGTCCTACAAGCGCATAACCGTCTCTTCCGAGTCCTGTATCCATAAAAAGCTCGTTTACGTCACGCAAGCGAACATTAGACGAATTTATCATATAATCGCTGTCGCCGGTTCGGTAATATTTACGGGTAACGGTAACCTCGTCGCTGTCCACCCCGAGAGCTCGGTCGCTGTTGTCAATAATAAGCGAAACCTCTGCAAAACCGTGTGATTTTCTCTGCTTTGTTCCGGTGAAGATAACGTCCTCCATTTTAGCGCCACGCAAGGTTTTGGTGGACTGCTCGCCCATAACCCAGCGAATAGCGTCGCTTATGTTACTTTTTCCGCTTCCGTTAGGGCCTACAACCGCAGTAAGCCCTCTGTTAAAGATTATTTTTGTCTTATCCGGAAAGGACTTAAAGCCCTGTAATTCCAAACCCTTTAGCTTCATAATTCTCACACCCTTATAGGTATTTTATCATATAATCTTAACTTGATAAACAGGTATATTTTCGTCCGGCACTACTCTTATATCGTAGCCTGACTCTTTAAGCTTTTTTATGTTTATTTTCTTTTGCCCTGTCATCTTTGATACTGCTTTATCGTTTACTGCAATATCCGCTTTTTTTATGCCCTTTTGTTTTAGGGCTTCAAGTGCCAAATCAAAGTATATTTTGCCCTCGCACAGTTCTTTAAACGCCGGATGATAAATGCCGCCTGCCATATTTTCTTCAACGTCCCTTGACGAATGAAGCCCGAACTTAATTATGCGAATATTATTTTTATAAAAAAGATAAAGCACCTGCGCACAAATATCTGTTGCCGTTTGAATAGAAAAAGGTATGTACTTTTTAGCCAAATAAAGTTCGTGGAGCTTTGTACCCTTTAAAATAACAGTCGGGTAAACTCTCACCGTATCGGGCTTTAGCTTTATAAGCTCGTTTGCAGTGTAGATAACCGTATCTTTACTGTCGCCGTAAAGCCCTACCATCATCTGAACGCCGAGTTCAAAGCCGTATTGCTTTATAAGCTTGGCAGCTTTTTTAATATCTTCACTCGTATGCCCTCTGTTATTTTTTAAAAGCACCTCGTCGTCCATACTCTGACAACCAAGCTCAATCGAAGTAACTCCGTACTCTTTCAGAATATTAAGTATCTCATCATCTATAGCGTCGGGGCGTGTTGATATTCTGATACCCTTTAGAGAATACTTATCTACAAATTCCTTTGCTACCTGTAAAAAGCTTATCATAAGCATTTTGTCAATAGCTGTGAAGCTGCCGCCGAAATACGCAATTTCGGTATCATTAAAGCTACCCTTTAACTCTTTAAGCGCAAGGCCGAGTTCAGTCTTTACACTTTCAGGCGTAGGTGCGTTTACAGCCCCCGAAATGGTTTTTTGATTGCAAAAGCTACACATATTCGGACAGCCCAAGTGCGGTATAAATATAGCTATATTATTATGTTTCATAACCCATCAAACTAAGTGCCTCTTTAGCGGCGTACTGCTCGGCTTGTTTTTTGCTTTTGCCCTCGCCCGTACCAATGACGTTTGAGTTTAAATGTACCTCTACAGTAAAGCGTTTATCGTGGTCAGGGCCTTTTTCTTCAACAAGCACATACTCGATTTTTTCTTCTCTGTTTTTTTGTATAATCTCCTGCAAAGCGGTCTTGTAATCGCTTTGATAGGTAAGCTTTGATACGTCTAAATCATCAGGAATAAAGGAAAGTACAAACTTTTTTGCGTCCTCTAAGCCCGAATCCAGATAAATAGAAGCTATAACCGCTTCAAAGGCATCGGCTAAAATAGACGGTCTTTCACGTCCGCCTGTAGTTTCCTCGCCTTTGCCTAAAATAAGATCCTCACCCAAGTTTATTTTTTGCGCAAAAGAGTAAAGCGCCTTTTCACACACAAGCGAAGCCCTTAGCTTTGTAAGCTCGCCTTCGGGAAAATGAGTGTAATGCTCAAAAAGATACTGCGCTACTATTATGGATAAAACCGAATCTCCCAAAAATTCCATGCGCTGATTGTTTTTTAAGTTTTTTCTTCCCTCGTTTACATACGACGGATGCGTAAGAGCTATTTTCATAAGGCTTTTATTTTTATAGGTATAGCCTATTTTAGCTTCAAAGTCCATCTTAAACTACTCCTTAAATTTCATTTAAGATATATATAAAAACTTATCTTTTAAAGTATCAAAAACACGTTTTTATATATATCCTCCTTGCTTTAAGCGCAATGCTTAAAGCAAGGATTTTTATTAGATTTATTCGCTTTTATTTTCCTTTTGTTTTAAAAGCGCATTTAAAATTTTTGCGTTTACGTCTGTTTCGACAAATTCCTTTGCCTGTCTTATGGCGTTTTTAAAAGCATAGCCGTCAGACGAGCCGTGCGCCTTTATTACAGGCATTGACGAGCCTAAAAGCGGTGCGCCTCCGTATTCCTTATAATCAAGGCTATCCTTCATACCCTTTATGTTTTTCATAACCATTGCGGCGGCAAGCTTTGATTTTAGCCCGGAAGTAAATACACCCTTTAACTCGCCCATAAGGTATTTTGCCAAGCCCTCGGTAAGCTTTAACATAACGTTACCTGTAAAGCCGTCGGCTACAACAACGTCTGCTTCGCCTAAAGGCACGTCCCTTGCTTCAATATTGCCGATGAAGTTTACTTCATCGCTTTCCTTTAAAAGCTTATAGCTGTCGATTTGAAGCTGTGAGCCCTTAGTTTCTTCTGCGCCTATATTTACGAGCGCAACTCTCGGATTTTTAACGCCTATAATGTTTTCCATATATATGCTTCCCATTAAGGCAAACTGCTTAAACATTTCGGGACGGCACTCAACGTTAGCGCCTGAATCCATAAGCATATAACAGCCTCCCTTTGCAGGGATAACTGTACCTAAAGCAACTCTTTTAATACCCTTCATACGCCTTACAATAAGCGAAGCGCCTACAACTAATGCGCCTGTGCTTCCTGCGCCGACAAAAGCGTCTGCCTTTTTCTCTGCCAAAAGCTTGAGTGCGGCTGCCATAGACGAATTATTGTGTTCCTTTAAAATAGTGGTAGGATCCTCGCAAACCTCTATAACGTCGGTGGTATGCACGATTTCGATTCCGTCAAGGCTTATGTTATTTTCCTTAGCAGTCTTTTTTATTATTTCTTCATCGCCTGTGATTATTATTTCTACGCCGTATTCCTTTACTGCCATTTCGCTTCCCTGTAGCACGCATAAAGGTGCGTTATCTCCGCCGAAGCCGTCAACAACTATTTTCATTTTTATCGTCCTTTCCGTTTTAAGCTTTATTAAGACATTCTTTTAATGAATTTATCGCCCTATCGGCAATTTGTGAGTATCTTAATTTCTTATCCTTAACTCTTTGCTCAAGCGGCGGCAGTAAACCCATATTACAGCCCATAGGCTGAAAGTCAGTTATACTTTCATCGCTTATATAATAGCTAAGCGCACCGAGCATTGTATCTTTCGGTAAGTCTATCATAGCTTTTCCTTGTAACTTCCTTGCAATATTTAACCCAACGTAAATACCGCTTGCCGCACTTTCTATATAGCCTTCAACTCCTGTAAGCTGACCTGCAAAGAAAATATTATTATTTTTCTTTAAACAAAATCTGTTGTCAAGAAGTTTTGGCGAATCTATAAAGGTGTTTCGGTGCATAACTCCGTAACGCACAAACTCGGCGTTTTTAAGCCCCGGGATAAGTGAGAATACTCTTTTTTGCTCGCCCCATTTTAAGTTAGTCTGAAAGCCTACGAGGTTAAACATTGTACCCAAAGAATCCTCTCGCCTTAGCTGAACTATCGCCCACGCTCTATGGCTTGTTTTGGGGTCTGTAAGACCTACGGGCTTTAAAGGTCCAAACCTAAGCGTATCCATACCTCTTTTTGCCATAACCTCTACCGGCATACAGCCCTCGTACACCTTAAAGTCACGCTTGTCAAAGCTTTTAAGCGGTGCCGATTCGGCACTGATAAGAGCGTTATAAAACGTCTCATATTCCTCTTTATTCATAGGGCAGTTTACATAATCGCCCTCGCCTTTGCCGTAACGTGAAGCCTCAAAGGCTATCGACATATCTATGCTATCAGCCGTTACTATCGGAGCGGCGGCGTCAAAAAAGCTTAAGTGCTCGCTTCCCGTAAGCTTTGCTATATTTTCTGCAAGTGAGTCGGAAGTAAGCGGACCTGTAGCTATTACCGTTATGCCGTCCGGAATTTCGGTAAGCTCTTCGCTTATAACCTCAATATTCGGGTGTGAGTTTATTTTTCCGGTGATATAATCGGAAAAAAGCTTTCTGTCAACCGCAAGCGCCCCGCCTGCCGAAACGAAAGTTTCTGCGGCACTTTGCATAGTAAGCGAGGATAACATTCTCATTTCTTCCTTTAAAAGACCTGCCGCAGAATCGAGTCTGCTCGCCTTTAAGGAATTTGAGCAGACAAGCTCCGCAAAGCCCTCATAAGAATGAGCAGGAGTATATTTTTTAGGCTTCATCTCATAAAGCTTTACCTTTATTCCATTCTCGGCAAGCTGCCACGCCGCTTCACAGCCGGCAAGACCTGCTCCGATTACACAAACCGTTTGCATATTATATCTCCTGTTTTTTGCTACTGTAATTTTATCTTACTGTGTTTTTTTCTCCTGCTTTAAAGGACGCTCATAATCGCAGTTTTCATTCGAGCAATAAATTTTACCTGCTCTGCCGGTCTTTTTAAGCAGGGTTTTATTACACTTAGGACAGGTTTCCTTGGTAGGAGTATCCCAAGTCATAAAGTCGCAGGAAGGATTATTCTCACAGCCGAAATACTTTTTGCCCTTTTTGGATTTTTTCTCTAAAATCTTACCCGAGCACTTAGGACAAATTCCATCGGTATAGGTTACAAGGCGCTTTGTGTTTTTACATTCGGGATAACCCGGACACGCTAAGAATTTGCCGAAACGGCCTGTTTTTATAACCATATTTCTTCCGCAAAATTCACAGATTTCGTCGGTTATCTCGTCTGAGAGTATTATCTTTTCCTTAGTGATGTTTTTCTCGGCTTCTTCGAGTTCCTTGGAAAAAACGGCATAAAAGCTTCTTATAAGCTGTTTCCACTCTTCCGTACCCTTTTCCACCTTATCCAGATCGTTTTCCATCTGTGCCGAAAAGTCAACGTCTATAATCTTTGTGAAGTTTTCTTTTATAAGCTTATTTGTTATTTCGCCAAGCTCGGTAGGCTTTAACTGCTTGCCCTCACGCTCGACATAATTTCTGGAAATTACAGTCGTTATTGTAGGTGAATAAGTTGACGGTCTGCCGATACCGTTTTCTTCAAGGGTTTTGATGAGTGTGGCTTCGGTATATCTTGCAGGAGGCTGGGTAAAATGCTGGCTGCCGTCAAGCTTATTTAAGCTTAACACTTCGTTTTCGCTAAGCTTAGGCAACATTCCCTCGTCTTTTGTTTCCTCGTCCTTACCTTCCTCATAAAGCACGGTATAGCCGTCGAATTTAACCGAATATCCGCTTGCCTTAAAGGTATAGCCGTTGGCGTCGATAGTAGCCTGAACGGTATCTAAAAGACAGCTTGCCATTTGGCTTGCGATAAAGCGTTCCCAGATAAGCTTATAAAGCTTATATTGGTCACTTGTTAAGCTTTGCTTTGCCATAGCAGGAGTAATTTCGGGCGAAGTCGGTCTTATTGCTTCGTGGCCGTCCTGTGCGCTTGCCTTTGATTTATAATATCTCGGAGTTTTAGGAAGATATTTTTCGGAATATTTTTCTGTAATATAGTTTTTAGCCGCAGCTCTTGCTTCTTCGGAAATACGAAGCGAGTCGGTTCTCATATAGGTTATAAGACCCATTGTGCCGTAGCCTGCGACCTCCATACCTTCATAAAGCTCTTGGGCGGCTTTCATTGTTCTTCTTGACTGGAAGCCCAGTCTCCTTGACGCCTCCTGCTGCAAGGTGGAGGTGATAAACGGAGGTGCGGGGTTTTTGGTTCTTGTACCTAATTTTAAATCGCTAACTTTATACTCTGCGCCCTCAAGAGCCGCTAAAATTTCGTCGCACTGAGCTTTATTTTTAAGCTCAATCTTTTTATTGCCCTTACCTGTGAATTTTGCGGTAAAGCTCTTATCGGTGCTATGCGGTGTAAGGAGAGCTTCTATAGTCCAGTATTCCTCCGGTACAAACGCTTTTATCTCGTTTTCACGGTCCACAATTAAGCTTACTACAACCGACTGAACACGTCCTGCGGAAAGACCGCTTCTTATTTTTCGCCATAAAAGCGGACTCATTTTATAGCCCACCAATCTGTCGAGCACTCTTCTTGCCTGTTGTGCGTCAACCAAATCCATATCTATATGGCGTGGAGAGTCCATACCGGATTTAACGCCGTTTTTTGTTATCTCGTTAAAGGTAACTCTGTTTTGCTCGGCTTCGTTTAAGTCAAGCAATTTACAAAGGTGCCACGAAATAGCCTCTCCCTCTCTATCAGGGTCGGTTGCAAGATATATTTTACCGCATTTTTGGGCTTCTTCCTTAATTGCCTTTATGGTCTTTGACTGACTTCTTACGTTTATATACTGCGGCTCAAAGTCATTTTCTATATCCACGCCTAATTTTGATTTGGGCAGGTCTCTTATATGCCCCATAGAAGCTATAACCTCATAGCCTCGTCCCAAATACTTCTTTATCGTTTTAGCCTTTGCAGGCGACTCAACTATAACAAGCTTTTTATTTGGCGAGGGTGACTTTTTTGCAGTCTTTGCCGTAGATGTTGATTTTGTTTTTGTTTTTGCTTTGGTTTTATTTTCGGCTTGTGCCATTTATATATACCTAAACCTTAATAGGCTTCCTTTCGTTTATTTTATTCTTTCTTTAAGCTTTTTTATAGCGTCTTCCGCTCATAGCAATAATCATACCTGCAAGTTCGAGTTCTGTCAATACCGCCAAAAGCTTGGATATAGGCATACCTGTCCTCTCACAAATATCGTTTATATGAGGCTCGGCCTCGCCTATCGCTTCATACACTCTTTTGCAGTCGTCGCTTAAATTTAAGTCAAATTCCTTAAATCTCTTTTCCTTTTCGGGATTTTCCCCCGATATTTCATCCTCTTTTATCTGAATATCCTTATACACCACGACGCACGGCTCTACACGCTTTTTAGTTATATCTCTTTCGCTGTAATTATCGCTGTTATTTATAAGCGTTAGAGTTTGTCTTATGCTATGCGGTTTTATATGCTCATATTCTCTTAAAATATCCTCCACGTCGCATACGGTAACAGCGCCGTCACGAATATAACGCTTAACTCCGCTGTAGGCAGACGAATAAATATCCGCAGGAGGTATACAGAATAAATCCTTGCCCTGTTCGATAGCGTGCTCGGCAGTTATAAGCGAGCCGCTTCTTAAAGGAGCCTCGGTTACAAGCACACCGTCTGATAAGCCTGCTAAAATTCTGTTTCTTACAGGAAAATACCTGCCGTTTACCGCAGTCCTCGGAGGAAGCTCAGATATAAGCGCTCCGCCTTGTTTTATGATTTCAAGCTTTAAATTGTGGTTTTCGCTCGGATAATCCACTAAAAGTCCGCAACCCAATACCGCTACGGTATTCCCGTTTGCCATAAGCGCACCTTTATGTGCAAAGGTATCTATGCCTACGGCACAACCGCTTACAATTAAAACGCCTGCCGAGCTTAACTGCATAGCCATATTGCAGGTGACGGTTTTACCGTATTCGTGGGCTTTTCTCGTGCCCACTATTGTTATGACTACCTGCTCGTTCAGCTTACTTATGTCGCCGAAATAATAAAGTAGTATCGGCGCACCGAAAATATTCTTAAGCTTATTCGGATAAAGCTTTTGAGAATAGGTAACTATTTTAATTTTATTTTTCTCACAGTCTTTTATAATATTTACTGCGTCGTCAAGCGATTTATCCTCAAGTCTTTTTAGCTCTCTTTTGCCGATAAAGCTAAGACGTGAAAGCTCGTCAGTGCCGGCACTGTAAATCCTTTCGGGACTTTTAAAATGCTCGAGTAAAAGCTTCGGCTTATCGCTTCCAGGGCTAAACACGCCCGAAAGCCAAATCCAATATTTTAATTCTTCCAAAACAACTCACCTTTTTATTTTTTTGTCATTTCCCAAATAAGAAGCCCTGTCGCCATAGCGGCGTTTAAGGATTCTGCCTTACCGTTCATTTTTATGGTAAGTTTATGTTTACATAACTTTATAACTTCGTTTTCAAGTCCGTTGCCCTCGTTGCCGATAACTATTATGCTGTTTTCGCAAAAGGCTATATCGCCTAATGTAAGTGCATCAGCGTCTAAAACAGCGGCATAGGTAGCAAAGCTTTTATTATATTCCTTTAAGTCGGTTAGAGTATCATCGCTTATAAAAATTTTCATTCTGAATGCCGAGCCCATACTTGCCCTTAAAACCTTTAGTGACAGTATATCGCACGAATCCTTTGAAATGATAATGCCGTCAGCGCCCAAGGCTTCGGCGGTTCTTACAATAGTGCCGACGTTGCCGGTATCCTGAAGTCTATTTAAAAATATATATTTACCGCTTTTTTTAAGTTTGGCGGCAGACATTATATTTTCGCCCGTTTTGCAAACTGCAAACACCCCCTGCGACGCAGAGGTAAGGCTTAGCTTATTTTCGAGGTTGTCGGGGATTATAAAACTTACATTCGCCATATCAAAAAGCTTTTGTAGCACCTTGAAATTTTCATCAAAGCAAGACTGTGTTACAAAAACCTTCTCAATAAATATACCGGAATTAAGCGCTTCTAATATAAGCTTAATGCTTTCTATGACAAAGAGCCCTTTTTCACTTCTGTAGGATTTTGAGTCTCTGAGCTTTACATATTCCTTTATATTTTTATTGTCCTTAGAAGTTATCTTTTCCATATACTCACCTAAAAACAAATTTCCATAAAGCTGGATAATAACAAAACCCGTGTCAATACTTTTTTAAATATTGACACAGGTAGATTTAATTATTTTAATGCTTCTTTAGCTTTTTCGCATAATGCTCCAAAAGCAACAGCGTCGTTAACAGCTATTTCAGAAAGCATTTTACGGTTTAAGTTAATATTAGCTTTTTTAAGACCGTTAATAAAGGTTGAGTAATTCATACCATTCATTTTACAGCCGGCAGAAATTCTTGTGATCCAGAGCTTTCTGAAGTCACGTTTTTTCTGTCTACGGCCAATATACGCATACTGACCTGATTTCATTACTGCTTCTTTTGCAGTTTTAAAAAGTTTTGACTTGCCGCCCCAATAACCTTTTGCGAGCTTTAAGACTTTATTTCTTCTCTTACGGGTTGCCATAGCACCTTTTACACGAGCCATTTGTCATTTACCTCCAAAGTTTTTTTAAATTTATTCGGGTTTATTTATAAGGAATAAGCTTTTTGATAGCCGGCACGTTAGATACATCAGCATATCCGCCTTTTCTTAAACCTCTTTTTCTCTTTGTAGTCTTCTTGTTTAAAATGTGAGACTTATTAGCGTGTGCACGTTTTACTTTTCCGTTTTTAGTAAGGCTAAAACGTTTTTTTGCTCCGCTGTGTGTTTTTAATTTAGGCATTTTTATATCCTCCTTAGTAAATAATCACATTATTACTCTGAAATTAAGTTTTTAACTTAATTTATTTAGAAGCCTTTGGCGCTATAAACATAGCAAGACTTCTGCCTTCCATTTTAGGTTGCTTATCAACAACGCCTACCTCGGCACAAGCGTCCTTAAATCTGTCAAGTAATACCTGACCAAGCTCGGGGTGAGCCATTTCTCTGCCTCGATACCTTACCGATACCTTAACCTTGTTGCCTGCCTTTAAAAATTTAACGGCATTGTTTGCTTTGGTGTTAAAGTCGTGAGTATCAATGTTTAAAGACATTCTGACTTCTTTAATTTCAATGGTCTTTTGGTTTTTTCTTGCCTCTTTTTCACGCTTTGCCTGCTCATAGCGATACTTGCCGTAATCCATTATTCTGCATACCGGCGGTTTCGCCTGAGGAGCAATATTGACTAAATCAAGACCTTTTTGCGAAGCTAAATCAAGCGCTTCTTTAAGGGGAAGTATTCCAAGCTGATTCGAGTCAACATCAACCACTCTGATTTCTTTGTCACGAATTTGCTCGTTAATCAGTAGTTCCTTGTTGTTGCTAATAGTAAGCACCTCCATGCTAAAAGTAATAATAAACAAAGCGCAGACATATAAAACATCTACGCTCAACAATACATAAATGAATATCCTATTCTTAACGGAAATTCACTTACAAAGTATTGACCTAATGCACTAAACGCCCATAGGTGAGAACGCAACAAGATGTTCTGCTTTGTTTTCTAAAATATTATATCAGCAAAAAACAGTCTTGTCAAGCTATTTTTTTAAGTGAGGAAAATGTTCTTTTAAGGGCTGCCCAAAACAGCCCTTAAAAGTATTTATACGTCTACTTCTATCGCTTTGGAAAGATATAAAGAATATATTATACACTCTTTAACAGGCTTATTAAAGTAATCCGCAAGAGCATTTTTATATATTTTAAGCTGGTTATAATATCTGTTTACAAGCTCTGCTTCGTTTTCTACTCTATCGGTTTTATAGTCTACTATTACTATATGGTCTTGTTCCTCGATTACTGCGTCGGCTATGCCCTGTAGGAGTATTTTTTCCTCGGCAAAGTCTTTATCAAGGCTTGCGTCCACCTCGCCTGCTTTTATATAGTATATAAAAGGATATTCCCTATATAGATTTTTAGCCGTAAGCATTCGCTCTAAAAGCTTTGAGGAAAGGAATTTTTCTATTGATTTTTTATTTAAAAGCTCGATTTCATGCTTACTTAAAAAGCCTTCCTCTACAAGTCTTTGGATTTCAAGGGACAAATCCTCTTTGGCATTTTTAAAGTCGGCGTACTGCATAAAGCTGTGAAGCACTGTGCCTTTTAATGCGCCGGTAATCTCATTGCCTTTTTGGATTGTAAGAGGCTTTATAATATTCGCTTCACCCGAAAGGTCTGCTTTTGCAAGCTTTGTTGCCGTTACCTTTGCAGGAAGCTTTGTAAGAGGTGAATACCGATACTTAAAGTTTATATTGTCTTTAATCGTATTTATTATTTCCTCATCCGGATTTTGTGAAAATTCTTTTTTCTCTTTCTTTATTAAAACCTCAAAATCACCGTCGGCATAAACGCACTTTATCGGAATTTTTCTGCGTCTTTTCGGAACAGTCATATAACACTTCTCAAAGGCATCGTAAAAATACTGATTATTTCTAAGAGCAGAGATAACCCATTCGCCGAAGCTGTTTCTGCTGACAAGCTCGTTAAAGGAAACCTCGTTGTTTACAATACGGCTTACGGTTGAGTGGGCGTTTTTATATTTAGCCACCATTATAAGCTTTTCCTTAGCTCTGGTAAGCGCAACGTAAAGCACTCTCATCTCCTCCGACAAAGACTTTAGCTTTGTATTAAACTTAAGCGCCATATACGGAAGATTTGTGTATTCTTTTAAATTTTCCGGCTCGCTTATTTTCATGGCAAAACCGTATTTGTCGTCTATCATATACCCTTTTTCACTGTCTTTTAGGTTAAAGCGTTTGCCCATATCCGCAACTATACATATAGGAAATTCCAAGCCCTTTGAGGCGTGTATTGTCATAATGCTTACTATATCGGCTCGGTCTGAAACGGTATTTACTCCTTTAAGGTCGTCATCACGCTCGATAGCCTTATCCAAATAGCGCAAAAATCCGTCAAGTCCGTCGTTACCCGTTTTAGCATAGCTTTCCGCATAGCTTAAAAAGAGCTTTAAATTCGCACTCTTTTTATCTCCCGACGGCATACTTTGTACTACATTTAAAAAGTCGGTAGTATCAAAAATCGACTGGATAAGCTTTTGAAGCGGCATAACTACTGCATCTGCACGCAAAGCGTTATAGGTTTTTAAAAAACTCTTTACCTTTGGCATATCGCTTAGAGTTAACGCCACATAAAGCGAGGAGTCTTTCGAGTTTATCCTTATCTTTGCTATCTCATCGTATGTAAACATAAATATAGGCGAGGTCATAACCGCAAAAAGAGAAATATCCAAAAGCGGATTATCAAGTATACGCAACATATCGATAAGCGCCGAAATTTCAGGAGATTTTAAATATCCGCCCGTTTCCTTGCTGTAACAGTCAATACCGTATTTTTTCAGCGCATCAATATACCTTTGCGCCTTTGTTTTTTGTGAACGCAAAAGTATGCAAAAGTCCTTATACCTGCAGCGTCTGAGATTTCCGTTATCGGTGACCTTATAGCCTTTGTCCACCATATTTTTTATTAAACTTGCAACATATTCGGCTTCTGCCTCAGAAGTATTTTCTTCTTCGTCGTCATCATTTTTCTTACTGTCTAAAAGATGAAATTCGGCTATGCTTTTTGCATATTCGGGGTACTGTGCCGAAGGGACAAGCTTTTCTTCTTTATCATAAGTAATTTCGCCTAAATCACTGCTCATAATTTGGCGGAAAATCTCATTAACAGCACTTGTTACGGTATCTCTGCTTCTAAAGTTTTCACGCAGGATAATTTTAGCGCAGGTTTTGTTTTTAGCCCTGGATAAGTGGTTAAAAATTTCCTTTCGCTTTACAAAAAGCTTAGGAACTGCATTTCTAAAGCTATAAACACTTTGTTTAACATCGCCTACCATAAATAAATTTTTACTGTCTGAGAGTATTTCATCGGTATTTACAAAAACGCTGTCGCTTGATTTACTAAGCGCCCAAAAGATAAGGTTTTGGATATTGTTTATATCCTGACACTCGTCAATCATAATCTCATAAAAGCTGTTTGAAAGCGTTTTTGCAAGCGGGGTTTTTATGTATTTTGAGTCTTTTTTCTCTACAAGTAAATTAAGGGTAAAATGTTCAAGGTCGGAAAAATCCATAATATCCCTTTGTCTTTTTTCGGCTATTACGCTTTTGTCAAGGCTTCTTACTATTGAAACAAGAGTCTTTACGGGAGTTTTAAGCCTTTTTATATCCTCCTTAAACTGCTCATCGTCGGTTATAAAGTAGTCTGAAATCAGTTTTATAAGCTTATCTGTGGCATTTTTTCTTTCATTTTTTACATAGTCCTGTAGCGCCGGGTTCATAGCCCCTTTTACCGGCCTTAGTCTTAACCTTTCATAGCTTTTAGCGGCGCTTACGGCTGAGTCCCAATCAGTATTTTCGAGGCTTTGTCTTATTATAGTGACTGTTAACAAATCGTTTTCTACAGGGTCTCCGTAGCCGTTTGCAAGGGCAGGATCTTCATATATATACGGCATTATGTTCTCAAGCTTTTTTTCTGTTTGTCTTATATTATCCAAAAGATAAGGGTATAAAATATCTTTCCAAGGCGAAGACAAAAAGCCCTCGCAATCGTCATAAAAATGCTCGAACCCGCAAAGCATATCGTCATAAAACGGGTAATTTCTCACATAGCTGTACATCTTGTAAGCTATATCGTAAAGCAAGCTGTCATTTCCCTTTGCAAGCCATTCGACAAGCTCGTAAAAGTCTTTATCCTCGCTTTTGTAAAAGCTTTCTATTACCTCTTCAAGCTTTTGAAAGATAAGGTTTTTTATTTCGGTTTCATCTGCCAAACGACAGTGTGCGCTAAGCCCCAATGTGTGAAAGTTATCCTTTACAATATCAGAGCAAAGTGAATGTATGGTGGATATTTTTGCGTTTTGCAGTAACATCTGTTGGGTTAAAAGTGTTTCGTTTTCCGGGTTTTGCAATATAAAGTCTTCGAGCTTTTTCTCGATTCTTTGTCTCATTTCATTTGCCGCCGCAACGGTAAAGGTAACCACCAAAAGCTCATTTGCCGCAACGGGATTATCCATAGAAATGAGCCTTATTACCCTTTCGGACAATACCGCTGTTTTTCCGCTTCCTGCGGCGGCGGAAACCAAAATGTTTTTATCCTTTACATCTATCGCACTTTGCTGTGCAGGTGTAAATTTAATGCTCTGCGCCATTGTCCTCCTCCTTTATTAAATCAAAAATCTCATCTTTGTTCATTGCTTCATATTTTCTTACCGGTGAATCTTCGTCGTGTCGGCATACGTTTTTATATTCGCAGTAATTACACCTTACAGAAGTTCCGTTTTTTAAAGGTATTGCCTCAATCTGACCGTCGTAAAGCTCGTTTACCATCTGTATGGCGAGGCGTTTTATCTTGTTAAAAAGCTTTCCTAACTGTGCGGCGTTTAAAAGCGACTGCATAGAGGCCACGGTAAAATACCGCTCGTTTGCTTTATTGTCGGTAAATATATCGTCTTTAAGATTGTGATTGTTATTATAAGCCTCTGACTTTACGGAAATCGGCGTAAATTGACCGTCTAAATTTTTTTCCATAGCTTTTATTATATCTTTATCGTCGAGTATTACACCAAAACGCTTATAATGCTTTTGCTTTTCCTCAACGCTTTTAAGCTTGTCGTCCTCTCTCTCAAGCCTTTGAGTGACCTCGCTTGCAGGTACATATAAAACTCCTGCCCCTTTAGTGTCTTTGTAAGAATCCGCCCCGCTTTCCTGTATACACATAAGGTATATGAACATCTGCAGGTTTATTCCGTTTATTATATCGGAAAGTTTAAACTGTTTGCTTCCCGATTTATAGTCTATAACTCTTGCGTATTTCTGACCGCTTGGTGCGGTGTAAACATCTATCCTATCGATTGTACCCTTTAGCCTTATCGGTATACCGTCGTCGCTTTTTAATTTAAGCGGTTTAATTTCATTGTGACTGTTTATCTTATACTCAAAGGCTGTCGGCTTAAATAAGCTTTGTTTAAGCTCCTCAAAGATACTTTTTACCACCTCGAAAATTACCCTTTTAAGCCTTGAGTAAAGATATAAAAATCTTTTTGAATAAGCGCCCTCGCCTGCCATATTGTTGTTTAGGTATTCCTTTAAATGTACGTCAATGCTCGCTTTTACCTTAGCTTCGTCAAAGGCAGTAAAGTCGTCAAACTCGGATAATATTTTACTTAAAATTTCGTGAATGATAAGACCTTTGTTTAAATTATTTATCTGGATTTTTTGTCTTGCCCTGAGCTTAAGCCCATTTTGGCAAAAATATGCAAATTTGCACTGATAAAAATTTTCCACTCCCGTAGGAGACATATATACGCTCTCGCCGTAAAGCTTTTTGATATCCTCTTTGTTTGAAAGCTTATAAAGTGCCGGGTTTTGCGCATTTAAAAGCATTTTTATCTTTTCGGAATATTCCTCGTCGTTTAAAAAATACTCCCTAAGCGACGCCGACAAGGCATCATCAATTCTAAAGTTATTCGCAAGCTGGCCGAACGCCGATTTTTTCGTACGGCAGAAAAACAGTTTATCAGTATCAAACGTATCTTTTATGATATCCTCGCCGAACATATACTCAAACCTCATAAAAAGCTCGGACGGCGATAACGCACTGCCTTTAATATCGGCGCTTCTTGCAGATATATATAGCTTTTCGCTCGCCAGAGTAAGCGTTTTATAGGCTATAAATCTCTCCTCGATTATACGCTCTTTAAGTGGCTTTGAAAGCTTCATATCATATTCTGTGAGGCGACTTCTTTCCTTATCGGTAAAAAGGCCTCTGTGAGTAGGCACAAAAGGAAAAACCTTATCATTCGCACCGAGCAAAAACAAAACCTTGGGGCTGTCGGTGCGTATGCGCTGGGCGCTTCCCACCGTAACACAGTCAAGTGACTGAGGTATGGTTTCTATTTCAAAACTTGCCGCAACAACGTCAAAAAGCTCTGCGTATTCGGATATTTCTATCTGTTCGCCGTCTAAAACAAGAGAGATTTTATTTGCGGTTTCGCCGATTATCTCCCACACACGTCTGTATTCGTCTGCCACGGCGATAAGCTTTGACATATCGGCGTTATTTTGTGCTTTTAAAATAACCTCGTTGACTGCGTCTAAGGTGCCTAAGTCGCTCATAGCTTCAAAAAGCGCTGTGCCTATATTCGCCGCATTTTTTGTTTTCGCAGAAAGTTTAAGCTTTTCTATTGCGCCTATTAAGCTTTCACGCATTAAATTCATTTTTTCCAAGGCTTCGTCGTTTTTTGCCTTTTGTTCATCGGTTTCGGGCTTTTCAAGACCGAAAGTACTTAGCTTAAACTCATCTGTAAAGTCCTTAGCCTTTATATCCCACATAAACATATAGTTTTCAAGAAGTGATATGTCCTCAAAGGAAAATTTACAAACACCGCATTTTAATATGCTAAGCATATCCCACGAGCTATATAAACCGCAGGCACATTTAATAAGTATTTTCACAAACCTTATCAGCGGATTTGTAAAAATATTTTTAGGATTATCCATATAGTAAGGAATATCGTATTTTAAAAAGGCGGTCTCAAGACAATGCTCATAAACCTCCAAGTCTCTCGACACGATTACAATATCCTTGTAACGATAGCCCTTATTTTTTACCAAGTCACATATTGACGCTACTGCAAACTCTGCCTCGTCATATTCGTTTGCCGAAGTAGTTACGGTGATATTTTCGCATTTTCCCTTATACACTTTCGGAATCTTTGCGAAGGTGTTTTGCTGCATAAACTCAAGCTCTTTTGACTTAAAGCGAAAGCTACCATCAAGCTTTTTGGGAACGCCTATCTTAACTGAGTTTTTTTGAGCCAACAGCTTAAGGTCAAGATAGGTTTTGTTAACGCTTTCAAAAATACTTGTTTTATGCATTTCCCCTACATCAAGACACAGCGAAATTAAAAGGTCATTAGCCTGAAGCGCCATACTTTTTATCATTGACATCTCGTTTGCGGTAAAGCCCTTAAACTCGTCTATAAACACAAAGCTATCCTCAAAGAAATTGTTGTCGGCAATAATTTTATTTGCACGGGATAAATCGTCAAGGTTATCCTTATACTTTTTAGTTAAAAGAGCGTCGTATATGTAGTATATTTTTAAAATATCGTTTGTCTTTTGTCTCAAAAGACCTTCGGGCATTGCTTTTAAATGTTCATCTAAAGACTCGGGCGTGATGCCTGCATTTTTAAATTCGCTTACCGCCGACAGCATATCTTTTGCAAAGCTTACGTTCTTAGCCGCTTTTTCATAAACCTTTAATTCGTCCTTTACCTGCGAGAGAGCTTTGTTCATCATAATAAGCTTTACGCCCTCGTCGGCGTACTCGCCTGCTATATTGCCGTATTTTTTGAATACATTATGCGCTATGCGTGTAAAGCTCGTTACATTTACACTTTTTACACTCTGCGCTCCGAGGAGACCTAAGTATTTGCGCTCGGTTTCAAAGGTAAACTGCTCCGGCACAACCACATATATATTTTTTTCTGCTAAAGCAAGCTTTTTTACCTCGTTTAATATATAGGTGGATTTACCGCTTCCCGCTCTGCCTAAAACAAAATTCATCATAGGTGAAAAACTGCCTTTCCCCATATTATTTATATTTGCCCATAATCATAATTAAAGGGCTTAATTTAAAGATTATTTTATATTTATTTTACTAAAAAATATATTGCTCGTCCAGTAGCAAACATAAAATAGATGGGACCTATACGCCCCATCTATTTTATAAGTATATCTTGTCTTTCTTTTATTAAAAAGCAAAGCGTATTTTCATATCCCTTTATAAAGTCATTTTCACTGTCATTTTGTATATACGGACTTGTTAGCATAATGACCGTATCGGAAGGAATACCTGATATGTTTTTATAATCAGCATTATCATAAATAAGTGTAATATCGCTCTTTATATCTAAAAGACGGTCGGTATTATTGGATAAATTTATAGTTTTATCAAAAAGATTTATCTCGCCGCTTATTTTTGTGTTTATATAGAAAAATCTTAAAGACATATTGTCACCGATTTTAACGGTACAGTCGTCAATCTTGTTTAAAACATAACTTACATTTGTTCTGTTAAGAGCGTCAAATATATCGGTATTGTTTTTGTTATAAAGTATACAGTTTACCTTAATGTTATCCACAAGATTATAATTGTCATCAATATTTCTTAGCTTAGTGCAGGTATATATTAAGTTGTCGATTTCATTTATACCCTTTGATCTTAAAAAGCTTAGCGTCTGAGAATCTATGTAGCTATCGTCGTAAGCAGAAATAACCGTAACGCTCTTTTCGGTTAAGAGTACTATATTTGAAGCAGTACCGTCGCCCAAGATGTACATTTGCGCACTTTGGCGCATGCTTTGATTATAAGCGGCACTCATTATTATAAAAATTAAAATACATATTACCGCCGCTTTCTTTATATACCTTCTTCCCCTGCCCGCAAGCAAAAGCACCGCAAAAATCAAAACGCTTATTAAAAGCCACAGCTTTATATAATCATAGTTTAGCCCGATTGTAGCATGCTTAAAGTCTGAGAGTATGCTCATAAAGTTGTTTTGAGCTTTTACAAAAAGCGACAAAACTTTACCTAAAGGCGCTATTATAAATTTAGGTCCGGACAGCAAAATAAATACTATAAGTAAAAACGACATCACAATTATCGGGGTCGCAGTAAAATATATAATGAAATTAGCTATAAACGAAACGATAGAAATATATCCGAAGCTAAAAATATATACGGGTAAAAGGCATATACTTGTGCTTATCGTCATAGAAAAAACTTCAAATATAATTTTGAGTAAAACGCTTTTGTCATAAAACTTATCTGCCAAAAAATTAAAAATTTTCTTTGAAAACAGTATTATACCGAGCGAAGAAGCAAAGGTAAGTATAAAAGATAAGCTCATTATGTTATATATGTTCGCAAAACATATTATAAGTGCGGAAACCGAAAGCGAATTTAAGCTGTCGGATTTTTGATAAAACATTTTGCCTACAAGAGTAATTGTAAGCATTATCGCCGCACGAACAGTAGCAATATGCATTCCGCTAAACACAGTGAAACCATAAATTACCGCAAGCGTTATGATAAAGCTAAATTTCCTATTTAGCCTAAAAAGCGAAAACAAAAACATTAAAAATTCAGAAATAACGGCGATGTGAAAGCCAGAAATTGCAAAAACGTGATATGTACCGGAGCTTAGATAGTCGTATTTTAAATTAAAGCTTACATTATCGGTATCGCCTAAGACTATCGCCTTTATAACCGAAGCAATATCCGCTTCAAACATATCGTCTAAGATATTTTTCAAATAGCGATTTGTATCCTTTATAAGATACATTATGCTTTTATGATTAGTATCGGTTACATAAGCTCCGACGCCGTCGGTATAACCTAAGATAAATATGTTTTCGCCCGAATAATAGCGTACCGAATCAAAGCCGTAGCTGTAAGCAGGCTTATAAAAACTCGCATAAACCTGTACAGTATCATAATAATCAAACTCTAAGTCCTCATTGCTGTAAATGATAACGTCAAATTTGGGTACATTATAACTTTCAAGCTTATCGGCGTGCAGAAAATATTTATATGTACCGTTTTCACTTACGCTTAAATCGTATACCTTGCCTGTTACAGTAGTGCTTTTACCGTCAAGGGTGACGACTTTATTATACTCAAACTCGGTTTTTATATAAAACATACTCACAGCCAAAATACCCGAAAGCATACAAAGTATAAATATTTTCCTTTTATCACCTTTTAGGCAGAAAAAGCCTGGTATAGCAAGGACTGTTAAAATAATTATAATAAGCTTCATTACATAACAGCTTAAAAAAGAAGCCAATAGCGCCGAAGCTACAAATGTAAAACCTAAAGTACAAAGCGGTCTTTTCAATTAAAGTCCCCTTTTCCGTTATAAACGAAAAAAGGACTACCTAAGTTTATACAAAGGTAGTCCTGTCTTATTTTATATGTATAATTATTCACCGAAAACAGCTTTATAGTCAGCCTGGAACTTAGCAATACCCTGATCTGTAAGAGGGTGCTTTGTCATATTTTCAATTACAGCGTAAGGAACAGTTGCAATATCAGCACCTGCCAAAGCGCAATCGATAACGTGAATCGGGTTTCTTACAGAAGCGGCAATGATTTGGCAGTCAATATCATTTACTGCAAAAATCTCTGCGATAGCTCTGATTAAGTCAATACCCGGCATAGAAATGTCGTCAAGTCTGCCTAAAAACGGAGAAACATAAGTAGCTCCTGCTCTTGCAGCAAGTAAAGCCTGAGCAGCTGTAAATACCAAAGTTACGTTTGTCTTAATGCCTAAAGCTGTTAAAGCCTTACAAGCCTTTAAGCCTTCAACTGTCATAGGAAGTTTTACAACCATATTCGGATGAATTGCAGCAATTTCTTTACCCTCTGCAATCATACCCTCAGCGTCAACTGTAGTTGCTTTAACCTCGCCGCTTATAGGACCGTCAACGATAGAAGCTATCTCAGCGATAACCTCGGCAAAATTTCTGCCTTCCTTAGCGATTAAAGACGGGTTTGTTGTTACACCGCAAATAACGCCCATATCGTTAGCCTTTTTAATGTCCTCAACATTAGCTGTGTCTACAAAAAATCTCATTTTTTTATCCTCCACAATTAAAATAAGCATATATAATGCGTTTACTATTAAATTATATATCCTTATTGAAAAATAGTCAATCACTATTTTACAAAACAGACTGATTTACTTTAAGAATGCTTATTTTAACGGGTGGTGTATTTTGCTATTAAAAAGTCCTCTACTATATCATTAAAATGATTAGGCGAGGCTTCATAGGTATTTAGCATTTTAGTAATATACTCGACAAACGCCTTATCCTCTGAAATCTCAGTAATTTCAAGCTCTTTTACAAGCTTATTTTCATTATAGCATTTATACACTATACCGTACTGCTTAACTTTTACATCTTCTACCACAGTATCATTAGATGTTATTTCATAAATTTCTTTTTCTGAATACTTTGTCATTTTACCACGTCCATCTTTGTCTGATTTTTTGTTCACAATAATATGTCGCCTCAACATTATAAGCTATTTTTTGAGGTTTTCAAAGCAATTATTGCCGACTAAATTAGACATGGTAATTACGATATTTTTGTAAAGGTAAGCCAAAATAATATTTTTTATTACTTAGTTTTATACATATTTTTGTAAGCGCTTAATTTTAAGTGCTTTTTCACTTTAAAGTTTGTGCAATCTTATAAAGTCTGTCCACAGACTCGTATAATTCGTCGTAAACACCGTAATTATGGCGATAAAGCTCTAACATAGAGGTACCCCTAAAGCCGTTTTGCAGAAGTTTACGGTAAAACTTATAAAAGTCAAAGTTGCCCTTTCCTATGGGGAGACAGTCGTTATTCTCGTCATTATCGCTGACGTGAATGTGTATTATATTTTCCTTTAAGGCGTCTATGATATCAAAAACATTTTGCTTTGAGCGAATGGACTGCTTTATATCAAGCACAAACTCAACTTCGGAATTTAAATACTCCTTCATTTCAGATAAAAATGCGCACTCCCTGCTTTTAAAGCGCACCACATTTTCCTGCGCTAAGGTAACGCCGTGACTTTTTGCCACCTCTCGCAATTTTGCAAAGCGTTCAAAGTACCTTCTGTTATCAAAGTTACTTTCAAACTTGTTGCCGTGAAACACCAGTATCTTGGCGCCTAAAATATTCATAGCATCAAAATAGCCTTTATAAAGCTCTATAGCGTCGTCAAAGCGTCTTTGATAATCGGTGAAAAACCAAAATGACTCATAGCCCGAGGTAAACGGGTGCATAGATATAACCCTTGTGCCGCCGTTATCCAAGCGCCTTTTTATATCCTTAATATAGCTTTTTTTAAGCTCACTTTGGGTATTTACAAATATCTCTATATTCTTTATATGATTTGCGGTTAAATTGTCAACTGCCGTTTCCAAATATTCAGGATAAAAGCAAGAGGTGGATATTCCGAATTCCAAAATTATAAACTCCCCTAAACGCATAATCATTTAAAGCACAGAAAGCTTTTGCCTTCTGTGCTTTATAGTTTTTAATACGTTAATTTATTTTTTCTTTTTCTTCTTATTTCTGGTCTGCCACAAAACCCAGAGGTTAGGAGCTAACAAAAGCGAAGAATAGGTACCTACGGTTAAGCCCACAATCATTGGAACTGCAAAGCTTAAAATAGAGGTTGTACCTGTTATCAAAGCGACAACAACTACTACAAGCATAGTTAAAATAGTTGTTATAGAGGTCATCAAGGTTCTTGTTATGGACTGATTTAAGCTCATATTAACTATCTCAACAGTATCCTTTTTCTTTGCATAGAGGCGTTTATTTTCTCTGATACGGTCGTAAACAACTATAGTATCGTTTATTGAGTAACCCAAAATCGTAAGAATAACTGCGATAAAGTTGTCGTCAATATCCATACGGAATAGTACAAATGCTCCGAATACCATAAACGAGTCGTGCAACAATGCGACAACCGAAGTAAGACCTGCCGACCAGCCTCCGATTTTTCTGAAACGTATACCGATATAAAGAATCATCAAAACTGCGGTAAATAAAACTGCAACCAAGCACTTTAAGAAAAATTGCTTACCCATAGTAGGATTTACGGTTGTGGTTGATACCTCTGAAATGTTATTGTCGGGATATTGCTCGTTTAATGCTTCGGTCAAAGCGTCCTGAGTTTTAGCGTCAATACTTTCGTTAGATGCCAAAGCGATTTCAAAGCTGTCAAGACCCAATGTCTTATCGTATTTGCCGGAAATCTGTACACTCTTACCCAAGGAATCCTTTGCGGTGTTTTTAACGTTTTTTAAATCAAGCTTATTTTCATAAGAGTAGCTTATAATTGTACCGCCCTTAAAGTCTATTGAAACATTGGGCTTTAATATAATTGAAGCCAAAATGATTACAGCCACTACAACAAGCGTTATTATGAAAAACTTTTTTCTGTTTGCAATAAAATCAAAATTTCTATTTTTCAGCATTTTTTTCACCTCCATAAAGAGTAGGCTTACGGAAGCACTTAAAGCCTGAAATAGATTTGAGCATATATTTAGAAGCAAATACTCCGAAGATAAAGTTGCAGATTACGCCGACAAGCAAGGTGTAACCGAAGGAGTAAATTGAACCTTCCGAAGATGCAGGGAACATAAACATAAGCGGTTTTAACAGTTTTGCAAACACGCTACCCGAAGTTCCGAAGGTGCCCATAAGTATAATAGCTACGATAATAACCGTGAGGTTACCGTCAATTATAGCCGAAAAAGCTCTCTTATAACCGAGCTCTATAGAACCGTCTATTGATTTGCCGGAACGGATTTCCTCTTTTATACGCTCAGCGGTAATAACGTTTGCGTCAACGCCGAAGCCTATAGCAAGGATAATACCTGCAATACCCGGAATTGTAAGGGTAAAGGAGCTTATAAACGGGAAGAAGCCCGTGAGTGCTGCCAAGGTGCCGCAAATCTGACCTAAAAGGCAAAGACAAGCTATTATACCCGGTAATCTGTACATAGCTATCATAAGTATGCAGATGAGTACGAAAGCTATAATACAAGAGATAATCATAGCGTCTCTTGCGCCCTCACCCAAGGTTGCGTTAATGGTGCTGTAGCTTTCTGTAACGATTTCAAACGGCAAAGCACCTGCGTTTATTTTGTTTGCAAGAGCTGTTGCGCTGTCCGAATCAAAGTTACCTGTGATTACTGCGCTACCTCCGGTAATTGTAGTGCTTACCGACGGTGCGGAGATGCAGGTGTCGTCCATCCATATCGAGATTTGTCCGTTTTCTGCGCTTAATTCGGCAGTTGCGGTTGCAAATGCCTCTGCGCCTTCGTCGTCAAGCTCGAGAGAAACCTGCCAAGCGTAAGTAGAGCCTGTGTTGTCGGTAGGTGCGTAAATTGCTTTTGCCTCAGTTACGTTAGAGCCCTGCAGGATAATATCTCCGTCCTGGGCAGTACCGTATCTAAAGGTCAAAACTGCAGTTTCACCGAGTTCCTCGATTGCTGCTTCTGCATCAAAATCGGTATCGTCGGCTTGCCACGGGAAACGCACGATAACTCTGTCGCTTGCGTTATCGGTATATACCTCGTAGTCGGTTATGTTTAAGTTGAGAAGTCTCTGGCGCATTACCTCAGCTGCCGATTCAAGCTGAGCGTCGGTTGCGTCTACTCCTTCGGGTACTGTGAAGGTTACGTCAACACCTCCACGAATATCAATGCCCCATCTTATTTCTTTAATTCCGTTAATGCGTACTGTTTTAACATCTCCGTATCTTGTCGATACACCTGTTACGGAAACAACTGCAAACAGCAAAATCAACACGGCAATTATAAAAAAGACAGGCTTAGAAACACGTCGCATTGTCATTCCTCCATATTAAATTTATGTTATTAACTCAAACTGAAAGCTTTAACATTAACAAAAAACATTATACGATAGTTTGTCTTAAAAGTCAATAAAACAAAGTGTTATATTATACTTAAATTTATAAAGATTGCTTAAACTTTAATTAGTTTATTTTAAACGCTAAGTTCAGCTTTTTCGTTTAGGATATCTGCGTTTTCATTTCTTATCGGAGTAATGTATTCGCTTATAAATTCCTCAACCTGCTGTACGCTTCTGCCCACGAAGTTTATCGGCTTTAACACAGCAGTTATCTCTTCTTTTGTAAGGTTAAAGGATTTATCGTTGCAGATACGGTCGATAAGGTCGTTTTCCTTACCCTCTTCCTTAACCACTTTAGCGGCAGCTATGGAATGAACCCTTAACTTTTCGTGTAATTCCTGACGGTCGCCGCCCTTTTTAACAGCAGTCATCATTATGTTTTCGGTTGCCATAAAGGGAAGCTCCTTTAAAACTCTCTGCTCGATAACCTTAGGATATACTACAAGTCCGTCGCATACGTTAAGCATTATATTGAGTATCGAGTCGATTGCCAAAAAGCCCTCTGCTACAGATATTCTCTTGTTTGCGGAGTCGTCAAGCGTTCTTTCAAACCACTGTGTAGCGGAGGTAAACATCGGATTTAAGCTGTCGGTCATAACGTATCTTGCAAGAGAGGTTATTCTCTCGCTTCTCATCGGGTTTCTCTTATAAGGCATAGCCGACGAGCCGATTTGGTTTTTCTCAAACGGTTCTTCCATTTCCTTAAAGTTTTGAAGTATTCTTAAGTCATTTGAGAATTTACTGCAGCTTTGTGCTATTCCGCTGAGTGTTGCAAGTACTTGAGCGTCCACCTTTCTGGAATAGGTTTGTCCCGACACGGGAACTACTCCGTCAAAGCCAAGCTCCCCACAAATCATTTTGTCAACTTCTTTGATTTTATCGGTATCGCCTTCAAAAAGCTCCATAAAGCTTGCCTGTGTACCTGTGGTACCCTTTGAGCCCAAAAGCTTTAAGTTTGCGATTCTGTACTCTACCTCTTGCAAGTCCATCACAAGCTCGTTTGCCCAAAGCGTTGCTCTCTTGCCTACCGTTGTAAGCTGTGCAGGCTGAAGATGAGTATAAGCAAGACAAGGCAAATCCTTATATTCTTCGGCAAAATTACCGAGTAAATCCAAAACGTTTATAAGCTTTCTTCTTACTACCTGCAAAGCGTCTCTCATAATGATTACATCGGTGTTGTCGCCGACATAACACGAGGTTGCGCCTAAATGGATAATACCCTTTGCCTCCGGACACTGCTTACCGTAAGCGTAAACGTGTGACATAACGTCGTGACGCACGAGCTTTTCTCTTTCCTTTGCAGTTTCAAAGTCTATATCGTCGATTTTTGCTTCAAGCTCTGCCACCTGCTCTTCGGTTATAGGAAGACCGAGCTTCATCTCTGCTCTTGCAAGCGCAACCCAAAGTCTTCTCCAAGTGGAAAATTTCTTTTGCGCAGAAAACAAAAACTGCATTTCTTCGCTTGCATATCTTGCCCCAAACGGACTTTCGTAGTTTGTATACATATAAAAACCTCCGCAATTATATTTGATTAACCGATAAATTTCGGCAATAAAACACATTTATAACAGTATAACATATTTTAAGACAAGTTACAAACTTATCTGTCAAATAATTCTTACAAAATTATATAAATTAAAAAAGTATATCCTGCCATTTTAATATAATCGGAATATTATGCCTTAAAGCTCAAAGCATAGCTAACGAGGTGGTTTAAATGTACAGTGAGATTACTGCGTCATTTACAAGTCTTGACAGTGCAGAATATGCCGCAAGAAGTGTAAAGGAAAGCTTTAGTGACATTATTAAAATGTCGATAAAATATAAAAATGCAAATGAGGTTAATTTTTTATCGGATAATGCCAATGATTTTACTGCTCTTGCAGTACCGTTTGATATAAGCTCCGGTATTTCTTCAAATTCCGTACTGCCGAGCTTTAGGCTTTATGATGTTAACGGGGCTTATGAAAAAACAGAAAGCGACTTTTCTTTAAAAAGCAAGCTTTTAATAATATGTAAAAACTCCGACAGTAAAAAAATCTCCTCCAAACTTCGTGCTTTCGGAGGTACTGATATAAAAGTTCAAAGCAAAAATATGTAATAACCGTTTTAACCTTTTGCATATAATTTCGCATAGAAAGAAAAAATCAGGAGGTTATACTAATGTCCATATTTTTACCTGAAGGGCTTTTATCACAAAGCAAGGAAAACGATAAATATTTAAAAAGTCCCGCCTCTTTAAACGACGCTATAAACGCAAAGGTTATTTTAGAGGCACGAGCTTTGGTTTGCGACAGCGAGCATAATCTTACGGTGGATTTAGGCTGTATGAACGGAATTATACCTAAAGAGGAGTGCGCCATGGGAATAAGCGACGGCACTACAAGGGATATCGCTATTATTTCTAAGGTAAATAAACCCGTTTGCTTTTATGTTAAGAAAATAGTTAAAACTGCCGCTGAGCCTTACGCTATTCTTTCCAGAAGAGAGGTGCAAAAGGACTGCTTTGAAAGTTACATAACGCATCTCGTTTCAGGAGATGTTATAAAGGGCAGAGTAACTCATCTTGAAAGCTTCGGCTGTTTTGTTGACGTAGGCTGCGGTATTATCTCGCTTATACCGATAGACGCCATTTCGGTTTCCAGGATATCTCACCCAAAGGACAGATTTTTTATAGGCCAGGATATTTTAGCTCTGGTAAAGGGCTTTGGGGACAAAGGTAATATTCCCTTTTATAACGGCATTGACTCAAAGCTTTGTTTAACTCACAAGGAGCTTTTAGGAAGCTGGGAGGAAAATGCAAAAAACTTTCAAAACGGCGAAACAGTTGCAGGTATCATTCGCTCGATTGAAAGCTACGGAATTTTTGTTGAGCTTGCGCCAAACCTCGCAGGGCTTGCGGAGCTCAGATATGACGTAAAGGTCGGTCAGCAGGCAAGCGTTTACATAAAAAGCATTATCCCCGAAAAGATGAAAATTAAACTGATTATTGTAGATAGCTTTGACGCAGACTACCCTAAATGCGATTATAAATATTTTATAAACTCGGGGCATATAGATAACTTTAAATATTCTCCCGCCTGCAGTAAAAAGGTAGTGGAAACGGAATTTTACACATTACCTTAACGGGATTATTCCGCCTATGTCTATAAGCGGAGCGTCTGTAAGCTCTATTATATTAACGCCGGCACTTTTTACAAAATCGTATATTTTCTCACCGTCACGATGAGTTTTAACCTTTCCGGTAAAGGCAAGGGTATTTTTGTCAATGAGCCCTGCACAGCCTCCGATAAAGCCACAGTTATAGCCTTCGAGCAGAATATCCTCTTTACTTACCAAAAGGCAGTTTATATCATATCCTTTAAGCGCATTATATATACCCTCGTCAGACACTATTAAGTTTTTCTCATTCACTACGCAAACCGAACACTTTACATACCCTTGTTTTACATTGACAAGGGTTTTTTCCTTATTATACTCAAGCAAGGTTTTATCGCAGTGCTCCTTTAGTGTTACAAATAAATCCCCAAGGCTTAAAGAATTAAGCCCTATATCGTAGGGATATTTTGCCTTAGGATTATTTTTGCAAAAATTAAGCTTAAAGCCCTCCTTTAAAAGAGCTTCGTTTAAAGTTTTACTGTAATTATAAAGCAAAATCTCCTCCCCGCCTAAATGATTTAATACCATATCGGCGTGCTGGCCCACAGGTAATGCCAGCATATCGCACATCGGGATTTCAATGCACTTTATTTTAAGCGCTTTAAGTGCGGATATTATATTTTGATACTTACCAGAAACGGCGACTACGCTCACCTTTTTTTCGGGCAGATTAGGATATAAAATCATATTAAAGCTACTCCTTTTTAAATATGTAAATTATTGTTTTAAGCTATATTTTTAAAGCTTTTGCAAATACTTTTAATTACTAAGGCTTTTTTAGAAACGAGGTGTGAGTATTGAACCTGATAACCTGTGTAAAAAACTGTTTATATCAAAAGGACGGATACTGTACGCTGGGGGAAGCGACAAGCATAAACCAAAAAAAGGTTGACGGCTGCAGTTACTATAAAAAGCCCGAAAGCCAAAAAACATCTCACAATTTAAGTAAGTCTTATTTTAATTCTGCCTCTTTATAAAACACTTAAAGCCCCGTATTAAACGAGGCTTTTTTATTATTTTCCCTCAAGGGCGGCTACCGCCTGTTTCAGATTTGAAACGGCGCAAATTTCAATACCCTTTGTTTCGGCACCGCTTAAACTCTTTAATGCACCTGTAGGCACTATGCATTTTTTAAAGCCTAATCTCTTTGCTTCCTTTATTCTTTGAGAGGCGTTTGACACGCTTCTGATTTCGCCCGTTAAACCGATTTCTCCGAAAGCCACAATATCATCATCAACAGGTAAATCTCTAAGGCTTGATATTAAAGAAAGCGCTATCGGCAAATCTGCCGCAGGTTCGTCAAGCTTTAGCCCGCCTACTATGTTTATATATGCGTCAAGCGCAGAGAAGTAATATCCGCATCGCTTCTCTAGCACCGCCAAAATAAGCGACAAGCGGTTATAATCAAAGCCTGTTGCCGTTCTTCTGGGGATATTAAACTGAGTTTTACTCACGAGCGCCTGAACCTCCGCCAAAATAGGTCTGCTACCCTCCATTACGCAGGCGACACAGGTGCCCGACTCGGTTTTTGGTCTGCCCTCAAGTAACATTCCGGAGGGGTTTGGCACCTCCTTTAAGCCTGTATCAAGCATTTCAAAAACGCCTATTTCATTTGTAGATCCGAAACGGTTTTTGATGGCTCTTAATATTCGGTAACACTGGTTTGGGTCTCCCTCAAAGTGAAGTACGGCGTCAACTATATGCTCGAGTACCTTAGGACCTGCTATTGCTCCGTCTTTATTTACATGTCCTACTATAAGTATCGGGATTTCCTCGCTCTTTGCAAGGTGCAAAAATGCGTTGGTGCTTTCTCTTACCTGTATTATACTTCCGGGCGAAGAGCTTAATTTATCTATACACATAGTCTGTATCGAGTCTATCATAACTATATCGGGCTTTTGAGACACTACGGTGTTTAATATGCTCTCTACGTTTGTATCTGCCGCTAAAAATAAATTGTCGCTTGTCACGCCGAGCCTTTTTGCTCTTAATTTTATCTGTCTTACCGATTCCTCGCCCGACACATACATAATCTTTAAATTTTCGCCCAAGTACTGACATATCTGCAAAAGCAAGGTGGACTTACCTATGCCGGGGTCGCCTCCGAGCAGTACCAAAGAGCCCTTTACTATTCCGCCGCCCAAAACTCTGTCAAGCTCGCTTACGCCTGTTTTAAAGCGTATTTCATCGTCGAGCGCTACGTCTGAAATATTAAAAATTTCCGACTTTACACCGTCTTTAGTTACCGTTACCTTTTTTGAAGCAGGGGACCTTTCACTGATTGCCGTTTCCTTTTTTGAAAAGCTGTTCCAGCTATCGCAGTTAGGACATTTTCCGTACCATTTTGGCGATTCGTAGCCACAGCTTTCACACACAAAAAGTTCTTTAACCTTCATATTTTTATCCTCTCGTTTTTATACCTTATATTTAAACGTTTTGCTCTAAAGACAAATAATCAATAAGACCGCAAAAAATCGTAAAAGCTACCTTTTGCTGATACTCCTTGTCACAGAGCATATACTCCTCGTCGGGATTGCTTAAAAATCCGCACTCTGCAAGCACAATCGGGTTTTGCACATTACAAAGCAGATAAACACTTTTCTCGCCTTTTTTTATCTGACGTTTATTGTCAGGCTGAAGATTTTTCACAAAGGCGTCTTGCAGACATTTAGCAAGCTCTTTACTTTCAGGATTGTTTACTCCGTAAAACATCTGCGCACCGTGCGAAATGCTATCGTCAAATTTATTTTGATGAATACAAATACAGACGGCGTTTGGATTGGCGTCAATTATGCTCTGCCTTTTTCTTATATCAAGACTCTTTCTTTGGGACATTGTTTTTGATGAGTCCTCGCACAAGTTTATATCGCTGTCACGGGTTAATATAACCTCAAAACCGTTTACTTCAAGCATATTTTTAAGTATAAGCGTTATCGAAAGGTTTATATCCTTTTCCACAGCGCCGTTTACCCCTACTGCCCCGCCGTCAAAGCCTCCGTGACCTGCGTCAAGCACTATTACATTGTCGGAAACACTAGCATTTGTCATAATAGCCTTGTCTCTATAAGATAAGAAAAGATAGCTTAAAGCGCAAACTAAGCTCAGTGAAATTATCATTATCTTAGTAAAGGTCAGTTTGTTTCTTTTTGAATTCATATAAAAACACACCTCATATAATCCGTTATAAGTAATTATATGGGCAGTATTTTTAAATTATTAAAATATAAAGCTTTTACGCTACTATTATACTATACCGTTAAATATTTTTTCAAGATATTTAAAAACACTCTTGACATACGGTATAAGCTAATTTATAATATAGTTGAACAATAATTCAACTATTCAACTTTAAAAAAGGAGCAAATAATATGTGTGCATACGGACCTGATATTGACCGCTGTGACTGCACCAGCATACATAAAGAAGTAGTAGACGCCGTTAAAAAGGATATGATAGACGACGATATACTGCTTGATGTATCTGATATTTTTAAGGTTTTCAGCGATTCAACCAGAATTAAAATTCTTTGTGCCTTGATGCGTGCCGAGATGTGCGTATGTGATATTTCGGTGCTTTTGGGTATGACAAAGTCCTCTGTCTCCCACCAGCTTCGCATTTTAAAGCAGTCGAATTTAGTAAAATACCGCAAGGACGGCAGAGTTATTTATTATTCTATTGCAGACGACCATGTAAAGACTATTTTTAACGAAGGATTAGAGCACGCAACCGAAAAATAAATTAACTAAGAAGGTTAAGCGTTTTAATTAACCGTCGGTTTTTTACGGCATACAATAAAAAGGAGTTATACTTATGAAGAAAAAATTTAAAATGGAAAATCTCGAATGTGCAAACTGCGCCGCAAAGATGGAAGACTTAATTAAAAAAATCCCCGGTGTAAACGACGCTTCGGTAAGCTTTTTATCTCAAAAGCTCACCCTTGACGCAGACGAAGATAAATTAGACGAAATTTTAGCTAAGGCTCAAAAGGCTTGCAGTAAAATAGAATCAGACTGCAAAATAATACTTTAAGATAAGGTACATATCGCCGAGGAGAGAACATAAAATGACCAAAAAGCAAAAGCGCATACTTATAAGAATTATTATAACTGCGGTTATTTTTACTGCCCTTATGGCGATGAAAATAACAGGTGTTTTCGGTGCGCTTTTCTTTGAGCCTTTAGAGCTTATATTATTTGTTATCCCCTATCTCTTAGTCGGCTATGACGTTTTATTAAAAGCTATTAAAAACATATTAAAGGGTCAGGTTTTCGACGAAAACTTTCTTATGACTATCGCTACCGTAGCCGCACTTTGTATAAAGGAATATCCCGAAGCTGTAGCAGTTATGCTTTTATATCAAATAGGCGAGCTTTTCCAAAGCTATGCGGTCGGAAAGTCAAGGCAGTCTATCTCAAAGCTTATGGATATTATGCCGGAATATGCAAATCTTGAAACAGACGGCATTTTAAAAGAAGTTGACCCCGACGACGTAGAAATTGACAATATAATAGTAATTAAGCCCGGAGAAAAAATCCCGCTCGACAGCGTGGTTACTTTGGGTGAGTCTTTTATTGACACAGCTCCCTTAACGGGCGAAGCCGTACCAAAAAAGGTGGGCGTCGGAAGCGAACTTATAAGCGGCTGTATAAACGGCGAGGGTACGCTTAAAGCTAAGGTTACAAAGGAGTTTGAAAACTCGACCGTATCGAGAATTTTGGAGCTTGTGGAAAACGCCGAAAGCAAAAAGGCAAAGGTAGAAAACTTTATCACACGCTTTGCAAGAGTTTATACTCCGATTGTGACTATTTGCGCTCTTATTTTAGCGCTTATTCCTCCTATATTTTTAGGTGACTTTAGCGAATGGATAAAGCGTGGTTGTATTTTTCTTGTTATTTCCTGCCCGTGTGCTTTGGTTATTTCGGTACCGCTTGGATTTTTCGGTGGAATTGGCGCCGCCTCAAAAATAGGCGTTCTAATAAAGGGCGGAAATTATCTCGAGGCTTTGTCAGACACCGATACTTTTGTGTTTGACAAAACCGGTACTCTCACAAAGGGAGAATTTAAGGTAAGCGAAGTTATCCCTCAAAACACCGATAAAGATAGTCTTTTAGCCTTAGCCGCACTTGCCGAAGGTTTTTCAAATCACCCTATTGCAAGCTCGATAAAAAAGGCTTACTCAAAGCCTGTCGATACATCTAAAATAACTTCCTTTGAAGAGCTTACAGGCCTAGGTGTGCACGCCGAAATTGACGGCAAGGATATTTATCTGGGCAACGCTAAGCTAATGAAAAGCAAAGGAATAGACTTTGAAGAAAGCGCAAATTACGGCACTGCCGTTTACATAGCGCAAAACGACGCCTTTTTAGGCACTGTTATAATCTCCGACGCTTTAAAGGAAAATGCAATTTCGGCTGTCAAAGATTTATGTACTCTCGGCACTAAAGATTTAATTATGTTGACCGGCGACCGCCAAAAAGCCGCCAAAGAAGTTGCAGATAAGCTTAACATCAAAAAGGTTTATTCTGAGCTTTTGCCGCAAGATAAATTAAGTATAGTCGATACGCTCATAAAGGAAAGTACCGGCAAAAAGGTTGCCTTTGCAGGCGACGGAATAAACGACGCACCTGTACTCGCCTTATCGGACGTAGGTATCGCTATGGGAAGTATGGGCTCTGACGCCGCTATTGAGGCCGCAGACATAGTAATTATGGACGACGACCTTACAAAAATCCCTGTGGCAGTTAAGCTTGCAAAAAAAGTTATGCGAATTGTAAAAGAAAATATAGCGTTTGCGCTTTTAGTTAAGTTTATGGTTATGATTTTAGGCGTTTTAGGTCTTGCAAATATGTGGTTAGCGGTATTTGCCGACGTAGGTGTGGCTATCCTTGCAATATTAAATTCCATGCGCACCCTTAAATTAACAAAAGATTAAACCTATCCTCCCTCCTAATACATATATTAAGCCCCGTAGGTAAAACCTACGGGGCTTAAAGTTTAAGTTAGCCTAAAATTCTGACTGTGTCTGCAGAGGTATTACTAAGCTCTGCCAAACCATTTAGAGTAAAGCATATATCGGTCACAAATACTATTAAAAGTACGCTCACCGCAATACGTTTAATGCTCTTTGGGGCAAATTCAATCCTGCTGCTTACAATCGGGTGTATAACTTTAATAAGCAGTACCGAGAAGGTGCCGAAGGCGACTGCTCCCAAAAGGCAGACTCTGCCGTTTATATTTAAAAGTTTATCCGAATAATCCCACCATCTTGCGTTGAACATTCTCTCTAACAAATACGAGGAGATGTATTCCATAGTGCAGGTAATCGCACTTCCAAAGATAAAAAGCTCTATAGGGTTTTCACGCTTTCTCAAAAACAGAATAAGAAAAAGTGCGCCAAAACCGTAAATAATACAGTAAGGCCCTATTAAAAAGCCTCGGTTTACAAACTGCCCTGCCCTTAACGAACAGTATGCGGTTTCGTAAATCCAGCCCATTATACTGTAAGACATAAAACACAAAAACAGATTATCGGTTTTAGTTAAATCCATAGTACCCTCCGCCGTCAATATCTGCATATTAAAGCTTCTATAAACATTATATACTATTTGTCAATATTTATCGACTCGGTTTTTGTAAATAAATTTCACATTCCCGGTCATATCGTCGTTTCTTGCCGAGAAGGACTTATAATTTTCAGATGCGTCTAAAATAGCTTTAAGAAGTATTATTTTATTATTATGCAAATATTATATGTGAATGCCCTTGTTTTGCAAACGGTCAGATAAATGTAAAATGCCAAAAAAACATACACACAAAAAAGTGTTTAAAAAATAAGCATAATTAACGGTTATTACTATTGTAATTTTTTTGTATTTAAGCTAAAATATTACTAAGCGAATTTACTTAAAGTAAATTTTGCAAAAATGCGTAAGGGAGAGTGTCTTGTCGTTGCAAAAAATTGATAAGGTAGTAAAAAAAGAAACCATTTATATCGCCTTGTCGGTAGTAATATTAAGCGCTCTTATGCAGGCAGTTTTTCTTATTATAAGAAAATGGGATTACACCGTGCTTTGCGGTAATCTTTTAAGCGGTACCGTAGCCGTTTTAAACTTTCTTTTTATGGGAATAACGGTGCAAAAAGCCGTAGGAAAAAGCGAAAAGCAAGCGGCCGGTACAATGAAGCTGTCGCAAACTGCGAGAATGTTTTTACTGTTTCTCACCGCGGCTTTAGGCGTAGTGCTTCCCTGCTTTAATATATTTGCGGTGCTTATTCCTTTGTTTTTCCCACGCATAGCTATTTTCTTAAGGCCTTTATTTAATAAAAACTGATATATATTTTACTGATTTTCAAGGAGGTGAAAAGTTAAATGAAACAAAAAAGCCGCTCTTTTGCGGCAGCAGACGTACTTTTTATATTAGGTATGCTTGCGCCTATAGCCTTTGCAATTATATTAAAGGTACTGTTTATACCTGCGTCCGACGATATTGAAATCACCGGCGCATATATCTTTTTCACCTTAAAACTGCCGCTTTTTGACCTGCCGATAACCGAGGCACAGATAAATTCGTGGTGTGTAATCATTTCGATATTTTTCCTTTGTCTTTATCTGACCCACGGTTTAACTGCAAAAGTCAATACCCGCAGACAGCACCTTGCGGAGTGGATAGTTGAAAAAACGAGTAAGCTTGTAGCCGATAATATGGGAGAGTATTTTAAAAGCTTTGCTCCCTTTATATGTGCGATATTAGGGCTTTCGGCATTTTCAAGTCTTATGTCTTTAACAGGGCTTTTTCCGCCGACCTCTGATATAAACGTAATAGCCGGCTGGTCAATTTTAGTGTTTATTTTAATCAGCTACTATAAAATGAAGTGCGGCCCGTTACATTACTTAAAAAGCTTCGGCGAACCTGTGCCGTTTCTTGCACCCTTAAATGTTATAAGCGAGGTTGCAACTCCTGTTTCAATGACCTTCCGTCATTACGGAAACATTCTCTCGGGTACGGTTATTTCGGTGCTTATTGCCGCCGCCTTACAGGGAGTTTCATCTATGCTTTTGGGGTGGCTTCCGGGTGTAATCGGAGAAATCCCTTTTTTACAGATAGGTCTGCCCGCTGTTTTAAGCGTTTATTTTGACGTATTCAGCGGTTGCTTGCAGGCATTTATCTTCGCTATGCTTACAATGTTATATGTAGCCGGTGCGTTCCCGGCAGAAACCTATAAGGCAAAAAAAGAACGACGAAAACAAACTGCAAATTCAAAATAAAAACGGAGGTATTTTAAAATGTTAGAACTTGCTATTGGTATTATTCTCGGATGTTGCGCTCTCGGCGCAGGTGCGGCTATGATAGCCGGTATCGGCCCCGGTATCGGTGAAGGTAACGCTGTTGCAAAGGCTTGTGAGGCTATAGGCCGTCAGCCTGAGTGTAAGGGCGACGTTACAACAACTATGCTTATGGGTTGTGCCGTTGCGGAAACAACCGGTCTTTATGCGCTTGTTATTGCAATTTTATTGATTTTCGTAGCACCGGGACGTTTTGTTGATATCCTTATGAAAACATTGGGTTAAAGTCTGGAGAGTGAACAACAATGCAATCATTGGAAATCATATCGGTAAATCTGTGGCAGATCCTGATTTCCCTTTGTAATCTGATATTGCTTTTTCTTATACTCAAAAAATTTCTGTATAAGCCCGTTTTAAAGGTTTTAGCCGAAAGAAAGGCTGCAGTTGATAAGCAGTATGAAAATGCCAAAGCTGCCGAGGACGAAGCTAACGAAATGAAAAAAGAGTGGACTGATAAGATGTCAGACGCTGACAAAAAGGCTGAGTCGGTTATAAAAGAAGCTGTAGCTAACGCTCAAAAGCGAAGTGAAGCAATACTTACTCAAACACAAGAGCAGGCAGACAGAATTATTGCTCAAGCGCAAACCGACGCTAAGCTCGAACGTAAAAAAGCTCAGGCAGACATCAAAAAGGAAATTGTGGACGTATCGGCTGTATTGTCACAAAAAATGCTCGAAAGAGAAATTAACACCGACGACCACCGTGCGCTTATTGATTCCTTTATTGATAAAATAGGTGAAGACGATGAAGCAGACGAGTAAGGAATATGCCATCGCACTCTTTAGAGTAGCCAGGGAAACTCATACCGAGGACGAGATTTTAAAAGGGCTGAGGTTTGTAAAAGAGGTGTTTGAGATGACACCCGATTACTATGCTTTTTTAACCTCTCCGAGTATCTCAAAAAATGAGCGCCTTAAGTCGATAGATAAGGCGTTTGGTGCGGATACGGCCGAATATGTCGTGTCCTTTGTTTGTTTGCTTTGCGAGCACAAAGCGATCGACCTTTTAAACGAGTGTATAGAAGAATATGAGTGGCTTTATAATCAAAGTCAAAATTTAATGCACGCTGTTGTGACAAGCGCCGTAGAGCTTACAGATGATGAGAAGCAAAGGCTCACGGCGAAACTCGAGCGCATAAGCGGACATAAAGTGGAAACTCAATATAATATAAACAGCGCACTGCTCGGCGGCTTAACGGTTGAAATGGACGGATATTATCTGGACGGAAGCCTTAAAAACCGCCTTAAAACCATAAAGGAAGTGATGGACGAATGAGCAGAAAGCCGCAAGAAATAAGCAATATTTTAAAAGAGCAAATTAAAAATTATAAAGAGCAGGTCGAAATGACCGAAACCGGCACCGTTGTACTTGTAGGCGACGGTATTGCCAGCGTTTACGGCCTTAGAGCCTGTATGGCAAGCGAGCTTTTGGAATTTGAGGACGGAAGCGTGGGCTTGGCTCAAAACCTTGAAAATGAAACGGTTTCGGTAGCTATACTTGCCGATAAAAACGATATTCGTGAGGGTACTAAGGTAAAGCGCACGGGACGTGTATTATCGGTTCCCGTAGGCGAAGAGCTTTTAGGCCGTGTCGTAGACGCTTTGGGAAATCCCATTGACGGTAAAGGTCCTACCGGCTGCACCAAAACTCGCCCGATAGAAGCCGAGGCACCCGGAATTATCGAAAGAAAAAGCGTTTCGGTACCGCTTCAAACTGGTATTAAGGCAATCGACAGTATGATACCTATAGGCAGAGGTCAGCGTGAGCTTTTAATCGGCGACCGCCAAACAGGTAAATCCGAGATTGCTACAGATACTATAATAAATCAGAAAAACAGCGACGTTTTGTGCATTTATGTTGCAATAGGTCAAAAGAGCACTGCGGTTGTACAGCTTGCAAAAGAGCTTCAAAATGCAGGCGCTATGGATTATACCATTATCGTGTCCGCCTCCGCTTCGGAAAGCGCACCGCTTCAGTATATTGCGCCTTATGCAGGCTGCGCTATGGCGGAATATTTCCGTGAAAAAGGCCGTGACGTACTCATAGTTTACGACGACCTTTCAAAGCACGCAGTAGCATACCGTGCGCTGTCTTTGCTTATACGCCGTCCGCCCGGACGTGAGGCTTATCCCGGAGATGTATTTTATCTTCATTCACGTCTTTTGGAAAGAGCGGCGTGTGTTGCAGACGAATACGGCGGAGGCTCTATTACTGCGCTTCCGATAATCGAAACTCAGGCAGGCGACGTTTCGGCATATATACCGACAAACGTAATTTCCATTACCGACGGTCAGATTTTCCTTGAAACCGAGCTTTTCCACGCAGGTATTATGCCTGCCATAAACCCGGGTATCTCGGTAAGCCGTGTCGGCGGTTCGGCACAGCTTAAAGCTATGAAAAAGGTTTCGGGTGAGCTTAAGCTTTTATATTCCCAATACCGTGAGCTTCAGTCCTTCTCGCAGTTCGGAAGCGATTTGGACGCTGATACCAAGGCAAGACTTGCTTTGGGTGAACGCATTATGGAGGTATTAAAGCAAAAGCGCAATTCACCTGTTTCGGTAGGCGGTCAGGTTGCGATAGTTTACGCCGTAATAAACGGGTATTTGGACGAAGTAGAAGTAAGCAAGGTAAGCGAATACGAAGCTTTATTATATGAAAAGCTCGAAAACGAGCATTCCGAGTGGCTTTCCCGTATCGAAAAAGGCTTATTTGAACAGTCGGATATAGACGAGCTTAAAGCTACGCTTGAATCAATGCGGAGGTGAAAATATGGGTGCGGATATAAAAAATCTGCGTCTGCGCATTAAAAGCGTTGATTCCACGCTTCATCTCACAAAGGCTATGGGGCTTGTCGCCTCTTCAAAAATCCGCAGAGCTAACGAGGGTATGGAAAACGGGCTTGAGTATATGTCGGCGGTAAGCAATATGATGGATATGCTGTCAAATTCCGCCGAGTGTCAAAAAAGTCCGTTTATGCAAAGTAAAGACGGCTCTCGTATAAGGCTTATTGTAATTGCGGGCGACAGAGGGCTTTGCGGCGGCTACAACGCCAATATTTTCAGAATGGTAAGAGATTTCCCCGACGCCGAAATTATCCCGATAGGAAAACGTGCAGCCGAGCATTATTCGGGCGAATTTGTATCGTCGGAAAAATACTCCTGCCGTCAGGGATATGACCTTGCAGTAGAGCTTTGCAGAGATTTTGAAGAAGATAAATACGACAGTCTCGGAATAATAAGCACCAAATATATTTCGGTTATGACTCAGGAAGCGACTTTAAGCTGGGTGCTTCCGTTTGAGAAAAAAAATAAAAAAACAAACAATACGGTTTTGTTTGAGCCTGATGAAAGTGAAATTCTTAAAACCGCTGTTATCGAATATGTTTCGGGCGTTATAATGGCATGCGTGAGAGAAAGCTTTGCCTGTGAAGTAGCCGCAAGACGTATGGCTATGGATAACGCAGGTAAAAACGCAAAGCAGATGATAGACGACCTTACCCTAAGCTACAACCGTGCACGACAGGGTGCAATAACCCAAGAGATAACCGAAATCGTTGCCGGCAGTGGCGGATAAAAGGAGAGAAATATAAATGTCAGATAAACACACAGGCATTGTTTCACAGGTTATGGGTCCTGTTGTAGACGTGCAATTTGCGGAAGGACATCTGCCTTCCATAGATAATGCGCTGATAATACCGATAGGCAAGAAAAAGCTTACGGTTGAAGTAGCGCAACATATCGGCGATAACACCGTGCGCTGTATTGCTATGTCGTCAACCGACGGCTTACAGCGTGGCACTGTAGTAACCGATACGGGTATGCCGATAAGCGTGCCGGTAGGCCGTGAAACGCTTGGCAGAATTTTTAACGTACTCGGCGATACGGTAGACAATAAAGAAGAACTTACAACCGATAAGCGCTGGGATATTCACCGTTCTGCGCCAAGTTATGAGGAGCTTGCCGCTTCTACGGAAATTTTGGAAACAGGTATTAAGGTTATCGACCTTATATGCCCGTATTCAAAGGGCGGTAAGATAGGTCTTTTCGGCGGTGCAGGCGTTGGCAAAACCGTACTTATTATGGAACTTATAAATAACATCGCCAAAGAGCACGGCGGACTTTCCGTATTTACGGGTGTGGGCGAGCGCACCAGAGAAGGTAACGACCTTTATAGCGAGATGAAGCAGTCGGGAGTTTTGGACAAAACTGCTCTCGTATACGGTCAAATGAACGAGCCTCCCGGAGCTCGTATGCGTGTGGCTCTTTCGGGGCTTACAATGGCAGAATACTTCCGTGACGAAGAAGGTCAGGACGTTTTGCTGTTTATAGATAACATCTTCCGTTTCACCCAAGCAGGAAGCGAGGTTTCCGCTCTGCTCGGACGTATGCCGTCCGCAGTTGGTTATCAGCCGACGCTTGCAAATGAAATGGGCGCTTTACAGGAACGTATAACCTCAACCAAAAAGGGTTCTATCACTTCGGTTCAGGCGGTTTATGTGCCTGCCGACGACCTTACCGACCCTGCGCCTGCTACAACCTTTGCTCACTTGGACGCAACTACGGTACTGTCAAGGAGTATAGCTTCACAGGGTATTTACCCTGCGGTAGACCCGCTTGAATCAACAAGCCGTATTCTTTCACCGGAGCTTGTAGGCAAAGAGCATTACGCTGTGGCAAAAGAGGTTCAGCGCATACTGCAAAGATACAACGAGCTTATGGATATAATCGCAATTATGGGTCTTGACGAGCTTTCCGACGAGGATAAGCTTTTAGTACAGCGTGCAAGAAAAATTCAGCGTTTTCTTTCTCAGCCTTTCCACGTTTCCGAAAAGTTTACAGGTATAAAGGGTACTTATGTGCCTTTGTCCGAAACCATCAGAGGCTTTAAGGAAATTATCGAGGGCAAGCACGATGACCTGCCCGAATCGGCATTTTTGTTTGCAGGTACTATTGACGAGGTTATCCAAAACGCAAAGAAGGTACAACAATGAACACCTACCTATTAACAATATCTTCGCCTGACGGTAACCTTTTAAAAGAAGAGGTTACGGGACTGTTTTTGCGTGGTGCAGAGGGCGATTTGGCGATTTTAGCCGGTCATATTCCCTTTGTTACAACTGTAAAGGCAGGAGAGTGTAAAGTTGAGTTCCCTGACGCAAGCGAAAAGAAGGGTTATACCGAGGGAGGACTTTTAGTTGTCTCAAACGAAGGTACTTCCCTGCTTTCAGGAACTTTTCGCTGGGAATAAAGATAAAAATAAAAAGCCCCTTTTCCTTCGGGGCTACATAAAAAGAGCAATACTCAATGAGTATTGCTCTTTTTATTTTAATTTATTTGCTGTTTAACCGGTCGATAATAAGTAAATTTTACCTTATAAAGAAACTTTATGATATACCTTTTTGCCCTTTTTGATTATAAAATCGCTTTCAAACGCTGATTTTGGTAACATTACGGTAGCGTCACCGATTTTTTGGTCGTTTACAGAAATACCTCCCTGCTGAACCAAGCGTCTTGCGTCGCCCTTAGACTGACAGAGCTTTGACTTGCAAAGAAGATCTAAAAGTCCTATCTTGCCGTCTGTAAAATCGTCGTCAGTCAAGGTGGTAGACGGCATATCGCCCGAAGCGGTATTTGCACTAAAGAGGCTTCTTGCGGCGTCTCTCGCCTTAATAGCTTCCTCTTCGCCGTGTACCATTTTGGTAACCTCAAATGCAAGTCTTTCCTTTATGGGATTAAGCTCGCTGCCTGTCAAGCCCTCCATAGCTTCGATTTCCTCTATCGGCACAAAGGTGATAAGCTTCATACAGTTTATAACGTCGTCGTCCGATACGTTACGCCAATACTGGAAAAACTCATACGGTGAGGTCTTTTCGGCGTCAAGCCACAAGGCGCCCTTTTCGGTTTTGCCCATTTTCTTGCCCTCCTTTGTGGTGAGCAAGGTAAATGTCATACCGTAAACCTCTTTGCCCTCAACACGTCTTACCAAATCAACGCCGCCCAAAATATTAGACCACTGGTCGTCGCCGCCGAGCTCAAGCTTACAGCCTTGAGTTTGATAAAGGTGCAAAAAGTCGTAGCTTTGCAAGAGCATATAGTTAAACTCAAGAAAGCTAAGTCCCTTTTCAAGACGTGTTTTAAAGCATTCCGCAGTAAGCATTTTGTTTACCGAAAAATGCACGCCGATATTGCGGATAAATTCCATATAGTTAAGGTCGAGTATCCAGTCGCCGTTTCTTAACATCAAAGCGTTTTCGTCATCAAAATTTATAAATCTTGACATCTGCTTTTTAAAGCACTCTGCGTTGTGGTTAATATCCTCGGGAGTGAGCATTTTTCTCATATCGGTTTTACCGGTAGGGTCGCCTATCATAGTCGTACCTGTGCCGAGCAAGGCTATAGGACGGTGTCCTGCCTTTTGCAGATGTGACATGACAACAAGCTGTAAGAAATGCCCTACGTGAAGGCTGTCTGCCGTAGCGTCAAAGCCTATATAAAAGGTTACCTTTTCGTTATTTAAAAGCTTTTCGATTTCGTCCTCATGCGTAGCCTGCGCAATAAGTCCTCTTCTTTTTAGTTCCTCAAAAACAGTCATATTTTTTTCTCCTTTTTATAAATTAAAAAATCCCCTGTCTTAAATTACAGACAGAGGACGAATTATCGTGGTACCACCTCAGTTTATTGATTTAAACTTAATTAAATCAACCTTTAAAGCACTAAGCTTACCGCTGTAACGGGCTTACCCGACATTCCCTAATAGTATTACCGTTCAGGTTGCGGCTCAAAGATGTATTCGGTAAGCTCTCGGTTATGCTTTTTCACCGCCCAAGCACTCTCTGAAACTTTAAGTCTTGCTTACTTTTTCTTATCAAAGCCTTTAATTTATTAACTTTAATTACAATATCACAACTATATTTTTTTGTCAACTAAAGTGTATTTTGCTTATTTTTTTGTGCCGTAAATAAAATAATGCTTTTTATTTAGTATCTGATAGTCTGTGTAGTGGTCGTCTATATGACGAACCGAGTTAAGCCTAAAATCGCAAAACAAATTTTTTACGTCCTCATAATTTACAAAAAAGTGAGGTACGTCCTTTTCCGGTCCTTCGTCGGTAAATATAACGGTATTTTCGTCAAGCTTTGGGTATTTACCGGCAGAAAAAGTCACCTCGTCCTTTGAGCACATTGTTAAAAAGACTTCGCCTTTTGGCTTTAGCACTCTTTTTATCTCGCTTATTATCTTTTTTGCGCCGACAGTATCTGTATGTGAGATAACGTGATAAGAAAATACACAGTCAAAGCTATTATCTTCATACGGCAGATTTATCATATCCCCTACCGTCGCAGATACTGTAACCTTTTCTCTCTCTGCCCAGCTTTTCAGGTGCGCTACTGCGTCACAAGATAAATCTATAGCCGATACATCAAAGCCTTTTTTTGCAAAAAGTATAGAATGTCTGCCGAGTCCGCAGCCCAAATCCAGCACCTTTTTAAAGCCTTTTTGTGCCCACATTTCGCTGTAATAATAGCTTTCCTCGCAGGGTATAAGCCAGCATAAGTCATCTTGACTTTTCCAGTTCCACTGTCTTGATACCGGCATTAAACTCCCTCCCCTTTGTAAACATATTTATCAATAGCCGCCATAACTCCGTTTTCGGTGTTTCTCTTTGCCAAAAAGTTTCCGTACTGCTTCATATCCTCGTTTGCGTTTTCCATAACAAAGCTGTATTTTGCCTGAGAAAGCAATTCTATATCGTTATAAAAATCTCCGAAAGCCATTGTTTCTTCGTAAGATACCTTCAGTAAATCTCTTAATTTTTTAAGCGCAACTCCCTTATTGACGCCGTAGTTCATAACGTCCATCCACCACTCGCCCGAAACCTGCAAAGAAAACTCATCTTTAAAGCGCTCATTTAATATCGGGTAGGAATTATATGCAGGATTTGAAAGGTCGCAGATTGCAATTTTAAATATGTCGTCGTCAACGTCATAAAGCGAGTCCATCTTTACCTGATTTATGTAATATTCCTTTATCTTGTCGTTAAACTCCTTGTCGTATGAAAGGTGATATGTACCGTGAACACCGCACAAAAGAATCTTTATATTTTTTATTCTCTCGCAGTATTTTACTACTTCAAATACACTTTCCTTAGGCAAGGTATCAATGCTTACCACTTCATTATTATGCACAACGTACGCTCCGTTATCGCAAATATAAGAAAGCTTATCCGAATAAGGAGAAAAACTGTTTTTTAAGGTTACATAGCTTCTGCCGCTTGCCGCTACAAAGGTTACTCCCATATCCTTTAGCTTATCAAGATGCCCCTTAAAATTTTCGGGCAGGTTTTTATCGTCATCAAGAAGGCTTCCGTCCAAATCGGAAGCGATTAACTTTATCATTCATATCTTCCTTTAATTTTATTTCTAATAGTAATTATACCTATTTTTTATAAGATTTACAACCAAAGCTTTTTTATAGTATAATATTTTAAACGAGGTGATATATTGCAAAGGCAGGTTAATACTCAAAACGGTATCATTACTTATACCCTTACCTTTAAAAAGGTTAAAAATATAAATTTGAGAATTTCGAGTGAAGGTACGGTGTCGGTATCAGCGCCTAAACGCATACCCGTTAAGGTTATAGACGACTTTGTCATAAGTAAGAGTGTGTGGATAATAAACTGTCTTAATAAATACTCTAAAAAAGCCGATAAATCTTATGAAATTACCGGCGGCAATAAAATAGATTTACTGGGGCATACATATACCGTAAATACTATAAATGCTAAAAATAAAGACGTTTATATTAGTGACGATATAATTTTTATCAGGGTAAAGGATATTAACGACCAAAAAGAAATAAAAAGAGTTTTTGAGCGCTTTTATAGCAGTATGTGCGAGCGTGTGTTTAAAGAGGTTATAGAGGATATTTGCAAGGACTTTAGCGAATATGATATAACCCCTAATAAAATATGCGCAAGGTTTATGAAAACACGCTTCGGAAGCTGTATTCCGTCAAAGCGCAAAATAACGCTTAATAAGCATCTTTTAAAGGCAAGGTATGAGCTTATTCGATATGTTGCCTCACACGAGCTTGCACACCTTATTGTGCCTAATCATTCAGCTGAATTTTACAGTGTATTATCGGTATTTGAGCCAAATTACAAGCTTCTTAAAAAGGAATTAAATGACCTTAATTTGTTTTAATAACATAAATTAGAAAATACTTCATTTTTTATTTCATATTTTAATCAATCGCTATTGTAAAACTATTGATTTTTTGTACAATTTGAGATACAATGTACATATAATGTTGTATGTACAAGTTACAGCAAATTATTAAAAAATAATAAAAATAATATACATTAGGAGGACTGACCAATGGCAAAATATTCAATCGGTGTGGACTACGGTTCATTATCCGGACGAGCTGTGCTGGTAAACGTTGAAACCGGTGAGGAATTAGCTTCAAGCGTGCTTGAATACCCTCACGCTGTTATGAGCGAAACTTTACCTGACGGCACAAAATTAGGAGTTGACTGGGCACTCCAGCACCCTCAAGATTACCTTGACGTTTTGGCGACTACAATTCCCGCAGTTTTAAAGGAAACAGGTGTAAATCCTGCTGACATCGTAGGTATAGGTATTGACTTTACCGCTTGTACCGTTTTACCTGTTACAAAAGACGGCACACCTTTGTGCTTCTTAGACGAGTACAAATCAAATCCTCACGCTTATGTTAAGCTCTGGAAGCACCACGCTGCGCAGAAATATGCTAACAAATTAAACGAAGCAGCAGAAGCTATGGGCGAAAAATGGCTTAGCAGATACGGCGGAAAAATTTCTTCCGAGTGGTATGTTCCGAAAATCTGGCAGGTAGCAGAAGAAGCTCCCGAAGTTTATGACAATATGGCATACTTCATTGAGGCTGCTGACTGGATTGTATGGCAGCTTTCCGGCAAATACACAAGAAACTCCTGTACTGCAGGTTACAAGGCTATATGGCACAAAAAAGACGGTTATCCGTCAAAGGAATTTTTCAAATCATTAAACCCAAGACTTGAAAATATGGTTGACGAAAAAATCGCTTGCCCTGTTTCTCCTCTCGGCGAAAAAGCCGGCGAAATCACAGCTAAGGCTTCCGCTCTCACAGGTTTAAAGGAAGGTACTGCCGTAGCTATCGCAAATGTTGACGCTCACGTTTGTGTTCCTGCCGTTAAAATTGACGGACCTGGAAAAATGCTCGCTATTATGGGTACTTCCACCTGTCACATCTTGCTCGGTACAGAAGAAAAACTCGTTCCGGGTATGTGCGGTGTTGTTGAGGACGGCGTTTTACCCGGTTACTTCGGTTATGAAGCAGGTCAAAGCTGTGTAGGCGACCACTTTGCTTGGTTTGTTGATAACTGTTTGCCCGCATCATATTACGAAGATGCTAAGGCTAAGGATATGAACATACATAAATATTTAAGATTAAAGGCTGAGAAATTAGCTGTAGGCGAAAGCGGACTTGTTGCTCTCGACTGGTGGAACGGCAACCGTTCTTGCCTTGTTGACGTTGACCTTACAGGTATGATGCTCGGTATGACCTTGCTCACAAAGCCTGAGGAAATCTACAGAGCTTTAATCGAAGCTACCGCTTACGGTACAAGAAAGATTATCGAAACCTTTGAACAAAACGGCGTGCCTGTTGACGAATTCTATGCTTCGGGCGGTATCTCACAAAAAGACCCGATGACTATGCAAATTTATGCCGATATTATCAAAAAGCCAATCAAAATTGCAGGCTCAACTCAAGGACCTGCTCTTGGTTCGGCTATCTTCGGCGCAGTTGCAGGCGGAGCTTATGAAACTCCGTTTGAAGCCGCAAGAGTTATGGGTAACTTAAAGGATACAGAATATCATCCTATTCCTGAAAATTCTGCCGTATACGATAAATTATACGCTGAATATTCTATCCTTCATGATTACTTCGGCCGTGGCGAAAACGATGTTATGAAACGCTTAAAGGACATTAAATTAGCCGCTAAGAAATAATTAGTAACATTAGCTTAGAAGGCAAAAGTTGCCTTCTAAGCTTTAACCCTACGGGGCTAAAATATTTATAAAAATTTTAAAAAAGGATTGATTACAATGAGAAGCTTAAAAGATTTGGAATTCTGGTTTGTAACAGGCTCACAGCCGCTTTACGGCGACGACGCTATTGCCTCTTGTGTTGCTCATGCCGACGATATGATTAAAAAGATGAACGGCTTTGGCACACTTCCCTGCGCTGTTGTTAACAAGGGTGTTGTTACCTGTACCGAAGAAATCACAAAAATTATGAAGGAGGTAAACTACAGCGACAAATGTGCAGGCGTTATCATTTTCGCTCACACCTTCTCTCCTTCAAAAATGTGGATTAAAGGTCTTGTTGACTTAAATAAACCTTTACTTCACTTACATACTCAGTACAACAGAGACATTCCATACGCAACAATGGATATGGACTTTATGAACTTAAACCAATCTGCACACGGCGACAGAGAAACCGGCTTTATGGCTACAAGACTCAGAATGAACCGCAAGATTGTTGTAGGTCACTGGGAAGATCCGAGAGTTGCTGAAAAAATCGGCGGTTGGATGAGATCTGCCGCAGGTATTATTTTAGGTAAAGAGCTTAAAATTTGCCGTTTCGGCGACAATATGAGATTTGTTGGCGTTACCGAAGGCGACAAGGTTGAAACCGAAATCAAGCTAGGCTGGGAATGTAACACATATCCTGTAGGCGGTTTGGTAAAGGGCATTAACGCTGTTACTGACGCTGAAGTTGAAGAAAAGCTCGCAGAGTATACTTCAAAATATGACTTAAACACAGATAACCTTGATTCCGTTAAATATCAGGCTAAATGTGAAATCGCTATGGAAAAATTCTTTAAGAAAAATGACTTTAACGCTTTCACAAACACCTTCCAAGACCTTTACGGTATGGAACAGCTTCCGGGTATTGCTACTCAAAACTTGATGTCTAAGGGCATCGGTTACGGCGGTGAGGGCGACTGGAAAATCGCCGCTTTAGACACAATTATGAAGAAAATGGCTGAAGGTATGCCGGGCGGTACTGCATTTATGGAAGACTACACATATCACCTTGAGCAAGGCAACGAAATGATTATGGGCGCTCATATGCTCGAAGTTGACCCTTGTGTTGCTGCTACAAAGCCAAAAATCGAAGTTCACGAATTATCTATCGGTGATAAAGGCGCTCCTGCAAGACTCGTATTCAACGGTAAGGGCGGTAAAGGTATTACCTGCTGTTTAGTTGATATGGGCGGAAGATTAAGACTTATCTGCGCTGATGTTGAAGCTGTTGAGCCTAAGGTTGAAATGCCTAAGCTCCCTGTTGCAAGATGCTTATGGAGACCGTTACCTGACTTACTCACCTCTGCAGAGGCTTGGATTTTGGCAGGCGGTGCTCACCACACTGTACTCAGCTTTGATTTAACAGCTGAACACATGAGAGATTATGCTGAAATGGCAGGCATTGAATTCGTACACATTCACAAGGACATCAATATCACCGACTTTAAACGTGATTTAATGTTAGCTGATATTGCTTACCAAATTAAAGGCATAAAATAATAATTTAAATTGAGAGGTGGTTTTACTGCCTCTCAATTTAAAATTTAACGGAAACGGAGAATTACAATGTTAGAAGCATTAAAAGAAAAAGTATATAAGGCAAATATGCTGTTGCCTCACTATAAGCTCATCACTTTTACCTGGGGTAACGTATCAGAAATCGACAGAGAAACAAACTTAGTCGTTATAAAGCCGTCGGGCGTAGAATACGACGTAATGACTCCCGACGATATGGTTGTTGTTGACTTAGACGGAAACGTAGTTGAAGGTAAATTAAACCCGTCGTCTGATACTCCTACTCACCTTGAGCTTTACAGAAACTTCCCTAACATCAAGGGCGTTGCTCATACACATTCAAGATGGGCTACCCTTTGGGCACAGGCAGGCAGAGGCATAAGACCTTACGGCACTACTCACGGAGATTATTTTTCCGATACTATCCCCTGCACCAGAGATATGACAGAGGAAGAAATCAAGGGCGAATACGAGCTTAACACAGGTAAGGTTATCGTTGAAACCTTTAAGGACAAAGAGCCTGATTATATTCCTGCAGTACTCGTTAAAAATCACGGTCCTTTCACTTGGGGCACAGATTCCTTTAACGCAGTACACAACGCTGTTGTATTAGAAGAAATCGCTATGATGGCATTCCACACCGAAGCTCTTATGGGTGCAGAGGTTAAACCTATGCCGAGAGTACTTTTAAATAAGCACTATTTCAGAAAACACGGTCCTAACGCATATTACGGACAAAAGTAGGCTTAAAAGAAAGTTTTTACCCCTTATATTCTGCCAAAGCAGAATATAAGGGGTTTTGTTTTGAAAAAAATTATTCTCCGGTCTAAATAACCTAAATCTTTGTATATTGCTCTAATGACAAGTAAATAAAAAGTGTCAAATACAATACCTCCGTCAACTACGTTGACAGCTCCCTTTGCACAAAGGAGCCTAAGATTCTTCGCTACGCTCAGAATGACAGTGAGGGAAAGTGAGAACTCAGAATGACAGTGAGGAAATGTGACGGCAGAATGGCAAGAGGGAAAAGTGAGGGTGTCACACTATGTCATTTAAGAGTAGCAAGGCGACGAAGAAGCCTATGACATTATATTAACGGCGCAAAAAAGGAGCTGTCTCAAAAACAGCTCCTTTTTTATTTATACTCTTTTTAAGAAACCGAAGTTTCCTGTGCTTCGCCTTCTGCTTCAGGCTCGGCTGTGGAAACAACCTCTACGTTTCTGTAGCGGTTCATACCTGTACCGGCAGGTACAAGCTTACCGATAATTACGTTTTCCTTTAAGCCTATAAGCTGGTCAACCTTACCCTTGATAGCAGCTTCGGTCAATACTCTTGTAGTTTCCTGGAAGGAAGCAGCTGACATAAAGCTGTCGGTTGCCAAAGACGCCTTTGTAATACCAAGCAAAACAGGCTGTATTTCAGCAAGTTTAAGGTCGGTTTCTCCGGCTTCAATTCTCTGCTTAATGAGCTTGTTTTGTGTTCTTACATCAGCACGGTCTACAAGTGCACCGGGCAACAAGTCTGTATCGCCTGCATCGACAACTCTTACCTTACGCATCATTTGTCTTACAATAACTTCAATGTGCTTATCGTTAGTGTCAACACCCTGCATTCTGTATACCTTTTGTACTTCGGTAATCAGATAGTTTCTTACTGCCTGTTCGCCAAGTACTGCAAGTATATCGTGAGGATTCATCGAGCCCTCTGTAAGCGGCTGACCAACCTCAACACTATCGCCCTCTCTTACCTTAATGGTATAGCCGTAAGGGATTTGATACTGTCTTTCGTCGCCGTCGTCAGCAGTTATAATAACCGTTCTTGTTCTCTTTATTTCCTCAAAGCGAACCTTACCTGCAATTTCTGAAATAATAGCAGCGTTTTTCGGCTTTCTTGCTTCAAACAGCTCTTCAACTCTCGGAAGACCCTGTGTAATATCTTCGGCAGAAGCGATACCACCTGTATGGAAGGTACGCATCGTAAGCTGTGTACCGGGCTCACCGATTGACTGTGCGGCGATGATACCTACAGCTTCACCTACTGCAACCGGCTTACCGTTTGCAAGGTTAGCGCCATAGCACTTAGCGCACACGCCCTGTTTAGCTTCACAAGAAAGCATAGAGCGGATTTTTACTCTTTCTACGCCTGCGTTTTCTAACTTCTCAACGTCCTTTTCGGTGAGGAGTTTATCCTTAGAGATAAGCACTTCGCCTGATTTTTCGTCGATAAAGTCTTCACACAGATAACGTCCTACCAATCTGTCAACTAAAGGCTCAATCATTTCGTTGCCCTGTTTTATTGTATATACCTCGATACCGTCGTGAGTACCGCAGTCATCCATACGAACAACAACATCCTGGGAAACGTCAACCAAACGTCTGGTTAAGTAACCCGAGTCAGCTGTACGAATAGCTGTATCTGCAAGTCCCTTTCTAGCACCACGGGAGGAGATGAAGTATTCCAAAATGTTAAGACCTTCACGGTAGTTAGCTCTGATAGGAATTTCGATAGTTTGACCTGCTGTGTTTGCGATAAGTCCACGCATACCTGCAAGCTGTCTTATCTGAGCGATACTACCACGAGCACCTGAATCAGCCATCATAAAGATTGGGTTATATTTATCAAGGCCGTTTTGCAGAGCGTCTGTTACCTTATCGGTGCAGATGTTCCAGGTTTTAAGCACTTCTCTGTAGCGTTCCTCGTCGGATATTAAGCCCATATCAAATTGTGCGGTAATATCCTCGATATTTGCTTCTGCTTCGGCAATAAGCTGTTTTTTCGCCTCAGGGATTGTAGCGTCGCAAACGGCTACAGTTGTTGCACCCTTAGTTGAATACTTAAAGCCAAGTGCCTTGATCTTATCGAGAACCTCGCTGGCAGTTGCAGTACCATGTACTCTGATACATCTGTCAACAATCTGACCGATTTGCTTTTTCTTAACTAAGAAAGAAATCTCAAGGTCAAACTGATTTTCGCTGTTAGTTCTGTCTACAAAGCCCAAATCCTGCGGTATAGGCTCGTTGAAAATCATTCTGCCGACAGTAGTGTCGATGATTTTGCTGATGTTTTTACCGCCGATTTTCTTATTGATTCTAACCTTTACCTTAGCGTGAAGTGATACTGCTCCGCACTGGTAAGCCATCAAGGCTTCGTTATAATCTCTGAACACCTTGCCTTCGCCCAAGTCGCCGTCTTTTTCAAGAGTTAAATAATAAGCTCCCAAAATCATATCCTGTGACGGAACTGCAACAGGACGTCCGTCAGACGGCTTTAAGAGGTTGTTTGCAGCAAGCATCAAAAATCTTGCTTCTGCTTGAGCTTCTGCCGACAAAGGAACGTGAACAGCCATCTGGTCACCGTCGAAGTCAGCGTTATAAGCGGTACAAACAAGCGGGTGAAGCTTTAATGCTCTACCCTCAACCAAAACAGGCTCAAATGCCTGAATACCGAGACGGTGAAGTGTAGGCGCACGGTTTAACAGTACAGGGTGTGATTTAATAACCACTTCAAGTGCATCCCATACTTCCGGACGGAAGCGTTCTACCATTTTTCTTGCGCTCTTAATATTATTAGCAACGCCTGTTTCAACCAAGCGCTTCATAACAAAAGGCTTAAATAACTCAAGTGCCATTTCCTTAGGCAAACCGCACTGATACATTTTAAGCTCAGGACCTACTACGATAACAGAACGTCCCGAATAGTCAACACGCTTACCCAAAAGGTTTTGACGGAAACGACCTTGCTTACCCTTTAACATATCGGAAAGAGATTTTAAAGGTCTGTTGTTAGGACCTGTTACAGGTCTGCCACGACGGCCGTTATCTATTAAGGCGTCAACAGCTTCCTGCAACATTCTCTTTTCATTTCTTATAATGATGTCAGGTGCAGATAAGTCAAGCAGACGTTTTAAACGGTTATTTCTGTTGATAACACGTCTGTACAAATCGTTTAAATCAGATGTAGCAAAACGTCCGCCGTCAAGCTGAACCATAGGTCTTAAATCGGGTGGAATAACCGGCACTACGTCCAAAATCATCCATTCTGGACGGTTGCCTGAATTTCTGAAGCTTTCAACAACTTCAAGACGTTTTAAAAGACGTACTCTCTTTTGACCTGTTGCGTCCTCAAGAGATTCTTTTATCTGAGCCGAAAGCTCTTCTAAGTCAATTTCCTCTAAAAGCTCTTTTATAGCTTCGGCACCCATACCTGCCTTAAATGCGTCGCCGTAACGTTCACGCATATCGGCATATTCCTTTTCGGTTAAAAGCTGGCATTTTTCGAGTATAGTGTCCTCGGGATTGGTAACAATATATTTAGCAAAGTAAAGTACCTCTTCGAGCCTTCTCGGAGATATGTCGAGGATAAGTCCCATACGTGACGGAATACCCTTGAAATACCAAATGTGAGAAACAGGAGCAGCAAGCTGAATGTGACCCATTCTTTCACGTCTTACCTTTGCTCTTGTAACCTCAACGCCGCACTTGTCACAGATTTTGCCCTTATAGCGCAAACGCTTATATTTACCGCAATGACACTCCCAGTCCTTTTGAGGACCGAAAATACATTCACAGAAAAGACCGCCACGTTCAGGCTTTAAGGTACGATAGTTTATAGTTTCGGGCTTTTCAACCTCACCGTACGACCATTCAAGTATTTGCTCCGGAGAAGCCAGACCAATTTTTATTGACTCGAATACATTAAATTCCATATATTACGACTCCTTCTTTAATCATACATATCTTCATCAGGATCGAGCTCGATTTTTTCCAAAATCTCGCTTGTGAAATCATTTGTTTCGATTTCAGGCTCTTCGCCGATATCTACAACATAATCTTCACTTTCCTCAATATCGTCTACAGCTTCAACGGAATAACCATCCATATCATCGGTTTCAACGTATTCCTGATCCATAGAAGATTGCGGTATAACATCGTCGTCATCATCAAAGGTTTGTTTTAAGTCAATTTCTTCGTTATTCTTGTCCAAAACCTTAACATCAAGCGACAGCGACTGAAGCTCTTTTATAAGAACCTTAAAGGACTCAGGTATACCCGGAGTAGGTACGTTTTGTCCCTTAACTATAGCTTCGTAAGTCTTAACACGGCCGACAACATCGTCTGATTTTACCGTTAAGATTTCCTGCAAGGTGTATGCAGCACCGTAAGCTTCAAGTGCCCAAACCTCCATCTCACCGAATCTCTGACCGCCGAACTGAGCTTTACCGCCGAGAGGCTGTTGAGTAACAAGTGAGTAAGGACCTGTTGAACGTGCGTGAATCTTATCGTCAACCAAGTGGTGAAGCTTTAAGTAATACATAATACCTACGGTTACAGGGTTATCAAACTGTTCGCCGGTACGTCCGTCGTAAAGGATTGTTTTACCGTCCTCACGAAGTCCTGCTTCTCTTAAACAGTCACGAATATCCTCTTCTCGAGCGCCGTCAAATACAGGGGTCATTATCTTCCAGCCCAAAGCCTTGGCCGCATATCCCAAATGTACCTCGAGCACCTGTCCGATATTCATACGGGAAGGAACGCCCAACGGGTTTAACACAATGTCAAGCGGAGTTCCGTCCGGCAAGAACGGCATATCCTCCTGCGGTAATATTCTGGATACAACACCCTTGTTACCGTGTCTACCTGCCATCTTATCGCCGACAGACAACTTTCTCTTTTGAGCTATATAACAACGTACAACCTTGTTTACACCCGGGCTTAACTCGTCGGAATTTTCTCTGGTGTAAACCTTTACGTCTACGATAATACCGTATTCACCGTGAGGTACCTTTAGCGATGTATCTCTTACTTCTCTTGCCTTTTCACCGAATATTGCACGCAAAAGTCTTTCTTCGGCGGTAAGCTCGGTTTCTCCCTTAGGCGTAACCTTGCCGACAAGAATATCGCCCGAATGAACCTCGGCGCCGATTCTGATAATACCGTTTTCATCAAGGTCTTTTAATACGTCCTCGCCCACATTAGGAATATCCCTTGTGATTTCTTCGGGGCCTAACTTTGTATCACGGGCTTCGGTCTCGTATTCCTCAATATGAATAGATGTATAAACATCGTCACGAACTAACTTTTCGTTTATTAAAACGGCGTCCTCGTAATTGTAGCCCTCCCAGGTCATAAAGCCTATGAGTGCGTTTTTACCGAGAGAAATTTCACCGTTGCTGGTTGCAGGACCGTCTGCCAATACCTGACCTTTCTTTACTCTGTCGCCTTTGCTTACGATAGGTCTTTGGTTTGTACAGGTACCTGCGTTTGAACGAAGGAATTTGATTACGGGATATATCTGCTTTTCGCCGTTATCGTCCTTAATGACAATTTCATCGGCGGAAACTCTCTCAACAACACCGTCGTGCTTTGAAAGCACTACTGCGCCTGAATCAACTGCAGCTTTGTATTCCATACCTGTTCCGACAATCGGATTTTCGGTCTTTAAAAGCGGAACTGCCTGACGCTGCATGTTAGCGCCCATGAGCGCACGGTTTGTATCGTCGTTTTCAAGGAAAGGTATCATAGCAGTAGCTATAGATACAACCATCTTAGGCGATACGTCCATATAATCAACGCTTTCACGGTCGATTTCCAAAATTTCGCTCTGATGACGTGCGTTAACTCTTTTACGGGCAAATTTTCCGTCCTCGGTTAACGGCTCGTTAGCCTGAGCAACAACATATTCGTCCTCTACATCGGCAGTCATATATACTACTTCGTCCAAAACCTTACCGGTAGCCTTGTCTACCTTTCTGTAAGGCGCTTCGATAAAGCCGTAAGCGTTTATTCTCGCAAAGCTTGCAAGATAAGAGATAAGTCCGATGTTTGGACCTTCAGGAGTTTCAATAGGACACATTCTGCCGTAGTGGCTGTAGTGAACGTCACGAACCTCAAAGCCCGCTCTGTCTCTTGACAAACCGCCCGGACCCAATGCAGACAAACGACGCTTATGTGTAAGTTCTGCAAGAGGGTTATTCTGATCCATAAACTGCGAAAGCGGAGATGAACCGAAAAATTCTCTGATAGCGGCAACAACAGGACGGATATTTATAAGTGCCTGCGGAGTGATAACGTCCATATCCTGAGCCTGAAGAGTCATTCTTTCACGGATAACTCTTTCCATTCTCGAAAAGCCGATTCTGAACTGGTTTTGCAAAAGCTCGCCTACAGAACGGATTCTTCTGTTGCCCAAGTGGTCGATATCGTCAACGGTACCTATAGAATATGCAAGATTACACATATAGTTTACAGAAGCGAAGATATCGTCCTTTATAATGTGCTTTGGAATAAGCTCGTCAATGCGCTCTTTTACCATTTCGGTGATTTCTTCCTTAGAAGAAGCCTTATCCAAAATGTCCTTTAAAATGCAGAAACGTACCTTTTCGTAAACGTTACATTCCTCTGTATCTATATCTACAAATTTTGTAATGTCTACCATACCGTTAGAGATAACCTTAACGGTTTTTTGACCGTCCTCTACATATAAGTATACTGCGTCAACGCCTGCGTCCTCGATTTGTTTTGCAAGCTCACGGGTAACCTTTGTATCCTTAACGGCAATAACCTCGCCTGTAAGCTCGTTTACTACGTTTTCGGCAAGTTTGTGACCTGCAATTCTTCTTGCGATTGCAAGCTTTTTATTATATTTATATCTTCCTACCTTTGACAAGTCATAACGACGTTCGTCAAATAACAGAGGACAGATATGCTTTACTGCGCTTTCGATTGTAGGAGGCTCGCCCGGACGGAGCTTTTTATAAACCTCTAACAAAGCGTCGTCGCCTTTTTTTGTGGCGTCTTTATTTACTATTGTAGCGGCAAGACTTACGTCCTCGCCCAATATCTCATATATCTCGGAATCCAAGCCCTGCTTAGCGGTAAGCGCACAGGTAAAGTCTGCCGAAATATCCTCCGGAGAGATATCGTCTCTTATTCTTAAAAGAGCTCTTAAGAAGGTGGTAACAGGTATCTTTCTGTTCTTGTCCACTCTTACATAGAAAAAGTCGTTGGAATCGGTTTCGTATTCAAGCCATGCGCCTCTGTTTGGGATAATTGTAGAAGCAAAGAGCTTTTTACCGGTTTTATCGTAGCTGTCGCTGTAATATACGCCCGGAGAACGAACAAGCTGAGATACAATAACACGCTCGGCACCGTTTATTACAAAGGTACCGGATTCTGTCATAAGCGGAAAATCGCCCATAAATATCTCGTTTTCTTTAATTTCTCCCGTTTCCTTATTTAAAAGCCTTGCTGTTACTTTTAAGGGGGCAGCATAGGTAACATCTCGTTCCTTACACTCTATCACAGAATACTTAGGAGTATCCTCTAAACGATAGTCAATAAAGTCTAAAACAAGATTTCCCGTGTAATCTGTAATCGCTGAAATATCACGAAAAACTTCCTTTAAACCTTCTTTAAGAAACCACTCGTATGAATTGATTTGAATTTCAATCAAATTTGGCATCTCTAAAACTTCGTTGATTTTAGAAAAGCTCATACGGGTGTTTGTTCCAAGCTGGACCGGCTTGACATTTACCATAGGCTTAATCACTCCATTCATAATTTAACGCACCTTTGCCCATATAAATTAAAGGGCTTTAAACGGATATTTTGCTGTAAAGCTTGACACCGTTTATTTACATATAAATTTAACCCTAAAAAAACTTGTTTTTGCCGTTAAAATCAACAAAAAAACAGCGTTTTTATCGATTAAATTTTTGCTATAAAGGTACAAATATCCATTTTGATACAGTATATCATTATATAGTTTTTATTCTTATTTGTCAAGCGATTATTTGTAAAAAAACAAAAATAAATAATTTATTTTTGTTGCCATAATAATACTTTGATATTTATAAAAAAGCAGCCGTCTTTTACCGGCTGCTTTTACTTACATTAAAATATAACAAAGCGCTAAGATAAGCTTATTATCCGCCCCCTCGTGCATTAGGAGCATAATAATTAAAAATATTATCGCCTGTTCGCCGTCTATGCCGAGCGTTTCGAGAAACGTTTGATTGGGCTTTACGGAGCTTGAAGGGGAGTTTTGCTCTTTTTCCTTTTCCTTTTGGGGTAAGGCAGAATCCTTAGCCTTATTATCCTTTTGTGCTTTGCTTTGCATCTGTCTTGCCTGCCTTATCGCCTCTCTTTGCATTCTCGCCATATCTGCGCTGTTATAGGTCCTGTTTGTCATCTGTAAACAAGCCTCCCAACAATCCGCTTTCTTTCAGTATCGGAAGCATTGACATAAGCCTTAATAGCTTTACCGCCTTATCGACCTTAAGCTTTCTCTCGTCGCTGAAATGAGGCTTTAGCGCAAGCAAAAGCCTTGTATTGTCGTCACTCGAATTTGCAGAGCTTAAAAGCTTTTGAAGTTTAATTAGCATCTCGGCGTCAAGCCCTAAAGAGTTTGAGTTCATATCCTGTGCGCCGTTTATTCCTTTAGAGGCTTTAGCGCCGTCTTTATCCCCGTCGGGTGAAGATAAATTATCCACCTGCTCGTCAAGGTCTATTCCGAGGGAGTTTGCCATATCCTTTAGCTGTTTCATACCCTCTTCGCTGTTTAAGACCTCTTGAATCTTATTCATTATATCATCGTCCAAGACGGCTCACCTCCCCTTACAATCAGTATTTAAATTACTATGAGTTAAAAAACTTTTTCATTATAGCTTTAGCCTGAGGCGCTTGCATCATCTTTTGCGCAAGCTTTGGGTTTGCAAGTATGTTTTTAAATTGCTCTGCCTGCTTCGGAGGAAGCTTTCTTGTTATCTCATCAAGCTTGCCGTTATCTATCTGCTTTTTTAACTCAGCCGGAGAAGTTCCTATTTTACCGCTTGCCTGTTTTATAAGATCATCCATAGAAGGACCTTTTTGGTTATTTGACGAGGAATTTGAATTATTATTCATATATATCAGACCTTTCTAAAGAAATATAGAGTCCTCATAATATTGATATGCTATTCTTTAAATATTTATTTCCTTATGCTATAATACTTTAAAGTCACGTTTTCGGAGGGCTATTATGAAAACCTTTAAGGTTATTGTTTTATCTGACAGCCACGGTGCATTCGGCGATTTGTATGATGTAATATTAAAGCATAAGGATAACGCTCACTGCTTTATTCATCTCGGCGACGGATATAAAGAGGTTGATGAGCTAAAAGCGTTTTTTCCTGATATAAAGCTTTATTTCGTAAGGGGCAACTGTGACTTTTCCGCAATAGACTCCCCTTTTACCGACACGCTTTTTATAGGCGGTAAAAAGATAATTTTCACACACGGTCACCTATACCATGTAAAGTATTCTTTGTCCGAGCTTACAAGCTTTGCACATCAAAATCATGCTGATATAATATTATATGGTCACACTCATTTAAAGTGTCAGTTTTATGAGGATAATTTATATGTTATGAACCCGGGTAGCTTGGGTCACCCCCGTGAAGGAAGAAAAAGCTACGGCATAATAGATATAAGCGATGCAGGAATTTTAATGAATATTGTAGATATTTAAAACACAAAAAGGCTCATATCAGAAAAAACTGATATGAGCCTTAAAAATTAACTTTAATTTTTACTAATCAACGATAAATCCCTTAATTTCTGCAAAGAACTCGTCGCAATCATCGCTGTGAGCCTGCAAGGTAATAGGCTTAGACAAATCCAAGCTGAATATACCCATAATTGATTTAGCGTCTATAGCATATCTTCCTGACAATAAATCCACGTCAAAGTCATACTTTGCAACGGTATTGACAAAAACTTTTACATCATTGATTGTACCTAACAAAATTTTTACTGATTTCATATTGAATACCCCCTAAGATTTGTCATAATACTTCCCTTTTAAATAAAGGAAGTACCGAAGTTAAATAATGGTTACAAATTAAATATAACAGGTATTTACTTTTAAGTCAACTGCTTATTGTAAAAATCGATTAAATCTATTATAATATGATGTGGGAGTTTTCCCTTATAATATATCTTGGAATATTTAAGGCTTTTTGCTTTTAAAGAGCCTTTAAATATCTGAAAGGAATTTATAATGAAGGTTGCCTTTTTCACACTGGGCTGTAAGGTCAATCAGTATGAGGAGTCGGTACAGCGTTCTGAATTTTTAAAAGCAGGCTTTGAGGTTGTTAAAAGCGAGGAGTTTGCCGACATATATGTAGTAAATTCCTGTACCGTAACCGCTGTAAGCGACAAAAAGACAAAGCAAATTATAAAAAGGCTTAAACGCCAAAATGATAACGCCCTCATAGCTTTGGTAGGCTGTATGCCTCAAGCCTTTCCCGAAAAGGCTTGCGACATTAAAGAGGCAGACGTCATTATGGGCTCTAAAAACAGAGCCTTACTTATCCCAAACATAAAAAAGGCTTTGACTACACACAAGCGTATAGTCGATATATCAGAATATGCGCCAAAGGATAGCTTTGAAAAAATGAAAGCCGACGCCTTTAACGAAAAGACCCGTGCCTTTGTTAAGATAGAGGACGGCTGTGACAGATACTGCTCTTACTGTATTATACCTATGGCAAGAGGTGTTGTAAGGTCAAAGCCTCTCGAGGATTTACGCTTGGAGCTTGAAGGGTTAGCGTTAAACGGCTACCGTGAGGTAGTGCTTGTGGGTATTAACCTTTCGTCTTACGGCAAAGATTTAGGGATAAGGCTTATTGACGCTATAGAGCTTGCGTGCAGTATAAACGGTATTGAAAGAGTAAGACTCGGTTCTTTGGAACCTGAGCTTTTAACCGACGACGACATTTTGAGAATGACAAAGCTTAAAAATTTCTGTCCGCAATTTCACTTATCCTTGCAAAGCGGTTGTGACAAAACGCTAAAACGAATGCGCCGTCATTACGACACCGATTATTACTATAATCTCGTTTGCAAATTAAGACAGGCGTTTGACGACTGTGCAATAACTACCGATATAATGGTAGGGTTTGCAGGCGAAAGCGAAGAGGAGTTTAACTCATCCTTGGAATTTGTAAAAAAAGTCGGCTTTTCGAAAGCGCATATATTTCCCTATTCGGTAAGAAAAGGTACTGCCGCCGAAAATTATCCCGACCAAGTCTCTAAAGCCGAAAAGGAAAGACGAAGTAAGCTTATGACCAAAGCTTGCGATTTATCCCAAGAGCAGTTTTTAAAAGCTCACATCGGCAGGGAATTTGACGTTTTGTTTGAATATACCGTCACCGAGGAAGGAACTCAGGGACACACTAAAAATTATATGACGGTATTTGTAAAGAGTGATAAAAACATCTCAACACAAATACTGCGTGTAAAAATAACAGATGTACATAACGGCCACTGTATAGGTCAGTTAATATAAATTATATAATTACTGTAGGAGAGTGCAATATGTCAGTTTTTCGTATCTATGTAGAAAAAAAGGAAGGGTTTGCCATTGAAGCATCTCACACCCTAAACGACATTAAAACAGGTCTTGCCATTGACAGCGTTACCGATTTAAGACTGCTTAACCGCTACGACGTCGAGGGCTTATCCGAGGAGGTTTTTAAAAAGGCTACCGATACCATTTTATCAGAGCCTGCCGTAGATAATACCTTTTCAGAGCTTCCCGAAACTAATGGAGCGAGAATTTTTGCAGTAGAATATCTGCCGGGTCAGTTTGACCAAAGAGCAGACTCCGCCGCACAATGTATAAGTATTATGACCCAGGACAAGCGTCCTTTGGTAAGAAATGCAAGAGTATACATTTTATACGGCAATATTTCCGACGAGGAATTTGAGAGAATAAAAAATTATCTTATAAACCCGGTTGAAAGCCGCCAGGCGAGCCTTGAGAAGGTTAATACCCTAAGTGTGAATTACGATACCCCTACAGGCGTTGAAACCTTAAACGGTTTTATTTCTCTTGACGAGGGCGCACTTAGCGACTTTATTAAAAATTACGGCTTGGCTATGGACCTTGACGACATTAAGTTCTGTCAGGAATATTTTAAGGATACCGAAAAAAGAGATCCTACCATTACCGAGATAAGAATGATAGATACCTACTGGTCGGATCACTGCAGACATACTACCTTTTCTACTCAAATACAAAACGTCACCATTGACGACGATTTTATAAAAGATACCTATAATGAATATTTAGCCGCCAGAGAAGTGCTTTATAAGGGCAGAACAGATAAGCCCGTAACTCTTATGGATTTGGCTACAATCGGCGCTAAAAAACTCAAAAAAGACGGTCTTTTAAAGGATTTGGACGAATCCGAGGAAATTAACGCCTGCTCGGTAAAAATTAAGGTTAAGGTGGGCGAAAATGAAGAAGACTGGCTTCTTATGTTTAAAAACGAAACCCACAACCACCCGACTGAAATCGAGCCCTTCGGCGGTGCGGCTACCTGCTTAGGCGGAGCTATAAGAGACCCGCTTTCGGGACGTTCTTATGTATACCAGGCTATGCGTGTTACCGGTGCTTCCGATCCGCTTGTTTCGGTAAAGGATACCATAAAGGGTAAGCTTCCTCAAAGAAAGCTCGTAAACGGTGCGGCTAACGGCTACAGCTCCTACGGTAACCAAATCGGTCTTGCTACCGGTCAGGTAACCGAAATTTATCACCCGGGCTACGTTGCAAAGCGTATGGAAATCGGTGCGGTTATCGGTGCCGCTCCTGCTAAAAACGTAATCCGTGAAGTCCCTGAGGCAGGCGATATTATCGTACTGCTCGGCGGTAAAACAGGACGTGACGGTTGCGGCGGCGCTACAGGCTCGTCAAAATCACACACCGTTGAATCTATAGAAAGTTGCGGCTCGGAGGTTCAAAAGGGTAATCCGCCCGAAGAGAGAAAGCTTCAGCGATTATTCAGAAAAAGCGAAGTTACTACAATGATTCGCCGTTGTAACGACTTCGGCGCAGGCGGCGTTTCGGTTGCTATCGGCGAGCTTGCAGACGGACTTGAAATAAACTTAGATGCAGTACCTAAAAAATATGACGGCTTAGACGGCACCGAGCTTGCTATCTCCGAATCGCAGGAGCGTATGGCGTGCGTTGTAAGAGAAAGCGACGTAAATCGCTTTATCGCCGAAGCCGACAAGGAAAACTTAGAAGCTACAATAGTAGCGACAGTTACCGCAGAGCCTCGTCTTAAAATGAACTGGCTCGGTAAACAGATAGTAAATCTTTCCCGTGAATTTTTAAATTCAAACGGAGCTAAAAAGTATACAGACATTCACATAAAATCTCAAAGCGTATCTCCTGTTTACAACAGAAATAATACCCCAAGCGACTGGAAAGAACACCTTTCAGACTTAAATATCTGTTCGCAAAAGGGACTTGTTGAACGCTTTGACTCCACTATCGGCGCAGGAAGCGTACTTATGCCGTACGGCGGTAAAACCCAGCTTACGCCTACTCAGGCAATGGTTGCAAAAATCCCCGTGCTTGAAGGACAAACCGACACCTCATCTGTTATGGCTTTCGGATTTAACCCGTTTATCAGTGAACAAAGCCCGTACTTAAGCTCAATGTACGCCGTTATAGAATCTATAGCTAAAGCTGTAAGCGTGGGTGGCAGCCGTCATCAGTGCTGGCTTACTTTCCAGGAATATTTTGAAAGAACTAAGAATACTCCTGAGCGTTGGGGCAAGCCTTTAGCCGCACTTTTAGGCGCATACAAGGCTCAGATAGAAATGGGTATTGCTTCTATAGGCGGTAAAGATTCAATGAGCGGTACCTTTGAGGATATTGACGTTCCTCCTACACTTGTTTCCTTTGCGGTAAGTATGACCGACGCAAACAAGGCTGTCTCACAGGAATTTAAAAACGCAGGCGATAAAGTCGCTATGATTTTGCCTAAATACAAAGCTAACGGTATACCTGATTTTGAAAGCGTAAAGGCTGTTTTCGATAAGGTTGAGTCGCTTATAAACGCAGGCAAAGTCGAGGCTTGCTTTGCGCTTACCGCAGGCGGTGTTTCGGAAGCATTATTTAAAATGGCTCTCGGTAACTCTATCGGCGTAAAATTAGACGCAGACATAGATAACACCTTGTTATTTAACGGCGTTTACGGCGGATTTATTTTGGAATTAAACGATAGCTTCACCGCCGACGAAGACATTGTTATCATCGGTCAAACCGATAAGGAATACACTATCACAATGCCGTCGCTTGAAAAGCCTTTACAGTTAGACGAGCTTCAAAAGGCTTATGAGGATAAGTTAGAAACTGTATACCCTTGCAACATTAAAACCAAAACACAAAAGATTGAAAAAATTTCTTACGAAAACAAAGCGCCCGTTATAAAGGCTTCCTCGATTATTGCAAGCCCGAGAGTGCTTATTCCCGTGTTCCCGGGTACTAACTGCGAATACGACACTGCAAGAGTATTTGAACGTGCAGGCGCAAAGGCAGAGGTTTTTGTAATACGCAATCAAAACGCTTCTCAGATAGAAGAGTCTATCATAGAATTTAATAAGCTTATAAAGAAGTCACAGATAATTATGATTCCGGGCGGTTTCTCGGGCGGTGACGAGCCTGACGGTTCGGGTAAGTTTATCACTTCCTTCTTCAGAAACCCATCTATTAAGGAAAACGTACACGAGCTTCTTAAAAACCGTGACGGCTTAATGCTCGGTATCTGTAACGGTTTCCAGGCTCTTGTTAAGTTAGGGCTTGTACCGTTCGGCGAAATCGTGGATATGACGTCAAGCAGTCCGACGCTTACCTTTAACTCTATCGGCAGACACCAGTCTAAAATGGTAAACACAAGAATCTGCTCGGTTAAGTCGCCGTGGCTTAGCGGTACAAAGGTAGGAGATATTCATTCTATAGCAATATCTCACGGTGAGGGTAGATTTATCGCCTCTGACGAGCTTTTAAATAAGCTTATTCAAAACGGTCAAATCGCAACTCAATACGTTGACCTCAAAGAAGATCCGACATACGATATTGCCTTTAACCCAAATACCTCCGTTTACGCTATCGAGGGTATTACCTCTCCCGACGGAAGAGTTTTAGGTAAAATGGGCCACAGCGAGCGTATCGGCACAAACATCTGTAAAAACGTTCCCGGCCAGAAAGACCAGCTTATCTTTAAATCCGGCGTTGAATATTTCACTAAGTAACAATAAAAAGCATAAATTCCCCCGATTATATCGGGGGAATTTTTATTAAAAATGTATTCTAACTCATCTTTGTGAAAACATATCCTTTAGAGCGAACATTATCTATAAAGTCGGAAAGAATTGTTGTGTTGGTGGAGGATACCGCATGCAAAAGATAAATTGCTCCGTTATGTGCGCAAGAGGTTGTTTTTGTAAGCGCCGAGGTAACCTCAGGCTGTTCGGAAGTCACCCAGTCTTTATATGCAAAGCTCCAAAATACGCTCTTATAGCCCAAGCTTTGAGTGAGCGCTAAGGTTCTCTCGCTCCATTCCCCCATAGGCGGTCTGAAAAGGGTCATTTCATAGCCGAAATTATCCTTAACATAGTTATGAAGCTCCATAATCTCGTTTGTCGCCCCGCTTATCGAAACGCTCGGCATTGACGGGTGGGTGGTTGAGTGATTGCCCACGATATGCCCTTCGTTTATCATTCTCTTTACAAGGTCGGGATTTTTCTTAACGTAATCCATTGTTACAAAAAATACCGCAGGGCAGTTTTTTTCTTTAAGTATATCTAAAATCTTAGAGGTGTAGCCGTTTTCGTACCCCTCGTCAAAGGTTAAGTATATTGCATTTGTGTTTGGCATGATGAAATAAGCGTCGTATTTACCGTACTTTTCCTGATATGATGTACAGGCAGTGGGACGATTTAAATCGTCCACACTTGTTCCCTGTCCCCAGCCTTTAGTTTGGTTTTCAAGAGTTTCAATATCTGCTGCGCTTAAGCTTGCGTTTGCTGCTGTAGCTTTGTTTTCTCCGCTGTTGTCGTCATCGCCTAAATCGTCGATGATTTCGCTTACCGTATCGCCTACGTCGCCTGCAGCATCACCTGCGTCGCTTACTACGTTGCCTACGGCGTTTCCTGCATCGCTCATTACCTCGCTTAAGGTATCTGCAGTATCGTCTCCCCTACCGTTTGCGCCCGATATAGAGTCGTTATCGTTATTCTCTCCGCAACCTGTAAGCATTACTGCACAAAGCGCAAAGGCAATCGCAACAGCACTTATTTTTTTCATTATATATTTTCCTCCAATCTTGTAAAAAACATTATCGTATACCTTTTATTTTTAAGATAATGTCCTCTTTATTGTTTGTATTTTAAAAAAGTAATATACATTTGGTTTTGTGAATATTTATTTCTTTTTAAGCCAAAAATACCTAAGAGAAAATTTTAAAAAGCGCTGTATCAAAACGATACAGCGCAAATTTATCATCTATTATATTTTACTTATTCTTCAATAGCGCTTTCCGCATTTTTTATAAGGTTAAAAAGCGAAGTTGTAAACATAGGATATTCTTCCTCCAAAGAAGCGGAGGAAATGCTGAGACTTTCGGTTTCTTCTTTAATTTCCTTTTTGCTTTCGGCGTCTAAAATAAGCTTTATCTGCGCCTGAGATTTTATCATCTGCGACATTGAAAGCTCGCCCGAAATACCACGGTTTACGGTAAAAAGCGAATCCTCGTTTTGCGGATTTGCGTTATATAACATTCTGAAAACATTATAAACGCAAAGCATAATGTAAGCCGAAGTTTCTTTGGTTAAGTCGTTATTGTTAACCTTTTGAAGTAAATCAAAAATTATATTTAATGAATTTGTTATGAGCTTTTTATTTAAAGTCGGCAGGATACTGCCCTTTAATTTATTTTCCTTGCCCGTGGCATCTGCTTCGGGTATATCCTCAACAGAAAGCGTAACGCCTGTTCTTTCAGGAGAACGACCTAATAAATAATCGCACGAAACATTGTAAAAGTCAGCGGTCTTAACTACAAAATCAAGTCCGCATTCACGGATACCTTTTTCATAGTGCGACAAAAGAGCCTGGGATATATTCAGTTCTGCGGCAACCTGCTTTTGACTGATACCACGTTCTTTTCTAAGTAATGTAAGTATTCTCGGAAAGTCACTGTTCACGGTATAATATCCCCCTCTCTTTTAAAGTTTAACGTACAGTAAATTATATTATATTTGATACTTTTTGTAAAGAGGTTTTTGAAGAATTTATGAATTTTTTGTCGATAAAATCTTGAAAGTTTTTTTGTTAAAATAGCACAAAAAAGTGAAAATGCATTAAAATCACTCGAATAAGCGTCCTTTTAAGTCCAAATATATTAAGAAAATTTTGCATTTTGCTCTCAATTTTGTTATATTAAATAGAGGATAACTTTTTTGCGGAGGATAAAATGAGAAGCTATAAAATCTATCTTTACAGGCACGGTCTTACCGACGGTAATCTTGACGGCAGATACATAGGCGTTACCGACCTTGATTTGTGCGACAAAGGAAAGAATGAACTTATATCAAAAAAAGAAAAATTTGAGTACCCAAACGTAGGTATAGTTTATTCGAGTCCGCTTAAAAGATGTATACAGTCCGCAAACATTTTATATCCCGATATGACCCCTCAAATTGTAGAAGATATAAAGGAATATAACTTTGGCATTTACGAAAATAAAACCGCCGAAGAATTAAAGGAAAATGAGGAATTTGTAAAGTGGCTTCAAAGCTCTATGAGTGTGCCTCCGAAAAACGGCGACGACATCAGAGAGTTTACTAAAAGGATAAAAAACGGCTTTAATGAGATTATTCTCGATATGATGAGAAAAAAGATTTCCTCAAGCGCTGTAATCACTCACGGCGGAGTTATTATGAGCTTGCTTTCGGATTGCGGTTTACCTAAGCGCACCCCTACCGACTGGAGCGTAGAGCCCGGTGAAGGATATGCCTTACTTATTAACGCACAGCTTTGGGGAAATGTGCAGTCCTTTGAAATATGTGACAAAATCCCCTACCGTGACGGCGACGACTTTGATTTAAGACCTTTTGACCTTATAGACGTGGAAAAGCTAAAGAATATGTAAATATTTTTGCCGAAAGGATAATATATGAGCGATTATAAATCAAAATTAAATTTAGCAGTTTTGATTTTTAAGAAAAATATCAGCCGTTTAATTGCAATGTCGGTATTTTTGACGGCAATTTATCTTGCGTTTGCCTTACTGCAACAGGTAGCCTTCGAGATATTAAACATATCCGTTTTAGACGATTTGGGCGAAATTATTTTATCCAAAAAGGCTGTTATAATTACAGCTTTGGCAGGAATTGTGTTTTTGCTTATAGGAATGCCTTTAAGATTAGGCGCAAAGAAATGGTGCTTTGAGATATGTTTTAATAAAAGCGCTGATTTTACTTTAATATTTGAATATTTTTCGGATTTTAAAAAATATATTAAAGCTATAAAGTTTATTATCATTTTCTTTATAAAAAGGCTTTTTTACTATCTTATCTTGGTGCTTCCTTTTACCGTTTTCAGAATAATAATTTCCTACTTTGCGCAAAACGGTTTATCGACGGCTAACGAATACTACCTTGCAAGCGTGGTGTTTTTAGATATTTTAATTATTCTCGCAGCTATAAGTGCTTTTTATTTCTCGCTTAAATATTTTGCGGCGGAATATATATTTTTTAAAGATGAAAATTTAACCCTTAGAGAAATCGGCAGAAAATCCGCCGATGTAATGAAAGAGCGCAAGGGATATATTTTTAAACTTAATTTACTCTTGTTGCCGTTTTATGCACTTTGCATATTTATATTTCCTATAATTATTTTAATCCCATACCGCAACGTGTTATTCTCTGTTATCGGCAAGGAATTTTTAAAGGACATCTAAGCTTTAATAAAAGCATAATTAAAAAAAGGAGCGTTTTTAAATTGGCAGGCTTAAGTGAAGCAAAAAGAATAGTAATCAAGGTGGGAACCTCAACCCTTACCCACAAGACAGGATTATTAAACATAAGAAGAATAGAAAGACTGGTTAAGGTTATTTCCGACATCAAAAATTCAGGCAAGGAAATTATTTTGGTTTCCTCCGGTGCGGTGGGAGTAGGTGTCGGAGAGTTAGGGTTAAAGCAAAAGCCCTCCGACGTACCTTCAAAGCAGGCTTGCGCCGCTGTAGGACAATGCGAGCTTATGTACATATACGATAAAAACTTTTTGCAATATAACCATAGAATTGCGCAAATATTGCTCACAAGGGATATTATTGAGGACGACAAGCGCAAGCAAAATGTACGAAATGCTTTTGACAAGCTTCTCGAATACGGCGTCATCCCGATTGTAAACGAAAACGACACCGTAAGCACCGAGGAACTGGAGCTTGAGTTTGGTGACAACGATACACTTTCGGCTATTGTCGCAAGCTTAGTCGGCGCAGATATGTTAGTTATTTTAAGCGATATAGACGGTCTTTATGACAAGGACCCAAAAAAACATCCCGACGCAAAGCTTATCTCCCGTGTAAGTGAAATAGACGACAACATAAAACGTCTTGCGGGTGGCGAAGGCTCTGCCTTTAGCACAGGCGGTATGAAAACCAAATTAAACGCCGCCGAGATTGCTTTTAAAAACGGCTTCCCGATGATTTTACTAAACGGCTTCGATACCAAAAAGCTTTACGACCTTTACGACGGCAAGATTGTGGGAACCTTATTTAAGGCAGACAACAAATAAATTATATTTAGTGCGAAAATTCGCACTAAGTTTAGATTATTTTTCGCTATGCGACAACAAGCGATGGCTTAAATTTTTATTATGCTTTCCGGCCCGAAAAGGAAAGTATAATATGTTAATTTTAATAAACTATTTTCGGGCAGAAAGGCTATGGGAATTATTATGAATTTGGAATATATCACCGACATTGGAAAAAGAGCTAAAGCGGCTCAAAGCGTTGCCGCTACACTTACCTCAAAGCAAAAAAACGACGCTTTAGTTAATATCGGCAAGCTTTTAAGAGAAAACACCGATAAAATAATTAAAGCTAATAAGCTCGATACTGAAAACGCAGTTAAAAACGGCATATCCGAAGTTATGATAGACAGACTTATGTTAAACGAGGCGAGAGTAAACTCTATTGCCGACGCATTAAATACCGTAGTAGAGCTTGCCGACCCTGTAGGTGAAATCGAAGGCGGTCAGATGACCCCGGGCGGACTTGAAATCATTAAAAAAAGAGTTCCTTTGGGAGTTATCGGAATAATCTTTGAATCACGTCCGAATGTTACCGTTGACGCCGCCGCCCTTTGTATAAAATCCTCAAACGTCGCTATCTTGCGTGGCGGTAAAGAGGCAATAAACTCAAATAAAGCTTTAGCCGACGTTATGAGAGAGGCTCTAAAGCAGTCGGGCTTGCCTGAGGATATGGTTATACTTATAGAAAATACCGACCGTGAAATAGCGACTCAAATGATGAAGCTAAACGACTATATAGACGTTTTAATCCCTCGTGGAGGCGCAGGTTTAATAAAAAGCTGTGTCCAAAACGCAACGGTACCTGTTATTGAAACCGGAACGGGCAACTGCCACGTTTATGTTGACGCTTCGGCTGATATTGATATGGCAGTAAACATCTTAAACAACGCCAAAACCAGCCGTCCGAGCGTATGTAATGCGTGCGAAAGCTTACTGGTGCATAATGATATTGCAAAGGAATTCTTACCGCTTGCAAAGAAAAAGCTCGACGAGCACAACGTAGTATGGCTCGGCTGTGAACGCACAAAGGCTATATTGTGCGACGACGAAATTTTAACAGCAACCGAAGCCGACTACAAAACAGAATTTTTAGACTATAAAATTTCGGTAAAGGTTGTTGACAGCACCGAAGAAGCAATAGAGCACATCAACCGTTATTCAACAGGACATTCCGAATGTATAGTTACAAATAATTTTCAAAATGCAAATCTATTTACACAGCGTGTTGATTCCGCCGCTGTATATGTAAACGCCTCAACAAGATTTACCGACGGCGGCGAATTTATGCTGGGCGCAGAGATAGGTATCTCAACTCAAAAGCTTCACGCAAGAGGTCCTATGGGCTTAAGGGAGCTTACGACAACTAAATATGTCATTCACGGCAACGGACAGATAAGGTAACATTACTTACAGGAAGTGAAAGTAAAATGATTAGTAATAGTAAAAAAACAAATGAAAACGTTGAGCCTGAGATTTTAACTCAGTCAAACGAAGATAATACCTCTTCGTCTATGAAGATAGTGGATATTGTTTCGGTTGAGGACGAAAACGCAAAAGAAACTAAAGATGAGGAGCAAAAGGCAGTTTTGTCTTCACACGACGCAGTATCCGAGCACGTTAAGAAAAAACTTGAAAAAAGCGAAAAGAAACAGAAAAAGGCCCAAAACAAAACGCCTACCTCCTCTAAAAAGCTCGCTGTACTTGGCGCTTTTGTGTTCTGCTTTGCGGTAATAGGAATTATAAGCAGTATAATTTTCGGCGTTCATCACATATCAAATATGATAAATAAAACCGGCACAAAAGCAACCTTCAAAGAGGTTGTTACTCCGCTTGTAATAGTTGATACTCCTGCATTTGAAAACTGTTCAATGCTCGACTCAAAGACCGTTATACAGGTCGGTATCTGGCATTTTCTTATGGACGAAGAAAATAAGGATAAGTACGAAAAAGATGAGTTAGGCACGCTTACCGTACCGCAATCGGATATTGAAGTACATATAAAAAGCGTTTTCGGCAGCGACATAGAAATTACTCACCAGCCTATCCCCGATTCTGATTTTTATATCGCTTATGATGAGGAACAGCAGGTTTACTATATCCCCGAAAATCCACAGCTTCTCCCCTACTCTGCAAGCATACTTTCAATAACTAAAAACATTGACATCTATACCGTCAAAGTAGGATATATTTCACCGGGACCGTTCTGGGATATAGACCAGTATGTTGACGACGAGCCGACTAAAACTATGATTTACACTATCAAAAAGCTAAGTAAAGATAATTATATCGTAATGTCGGTTGAATATTCTCAAACCTCCCCTGACGCTACCGTAAGCAGTAGTTCCGACAACAGCGAAGTTACAAGCGTTGCCGATAACATTACCGATTCGCAATCGTCAAGCACCCCGGAAAATACCGATAATTTATCCTCTGAAGCTTCAAGTGAACAAGCCTCTGACACAACAAGCGAAAACTAATAAGAATATATAGTAAAATCACAATAATATCTCTTTTAATGTAAAAACAACGAGGTGAAAAAATTTGTTAAACCGCTTTTTAAAAAAGCTTAGAGAATCAAAAGGCGCAAAAAAAGCCGGATATATCTTAGCTGCTTTGTTTCCGCTTATAACGGTACTGCTTTGCGAGATAAATCAAAATAACGGCTTTGAGAGCGTTTACAACTTAATTTTTAAAACTCCCTCGGTTTTGATATTTGATTTTTTCGTTGTCTCATTTATATACTTTGTTATAATTATTTGGGTAAAAAAGGTTTGGATTTCAGCGCTTGCTACAGGGCTTTTGTTTTACATAGTTTCCTGCGTGGAATTTTACCGTTACCGTTCAAGCAGCGTGCATTTTACCTGGTCGGATTTCGGCGTAGTTACCAATATGGGCGACGTAATGGAATTTGCCGATATAAAGATATTTCCGATTACGGTAATAACCTTAATTTTACTGGCACTTTGTGTAGTTTTTTTGGCACTTTTAAAGACGCAAATCACTATAAAGCTTAAACGTCGTATTATAATAAGCGTGTGTGCTTTTTTGTGGGTAGTGTTATTTACCTTTTCGTCAGCAGTTTCAAATATCGTATTCAATATTTTTTCGGTAAAATACAGCGGCACAAACAATATCTTTGTATACGACGACTTGTATGAGCAGGATAATATGGTTGCCTTTTTGGCTCAAAACGCAGTAATTACCGTCAGACGTTCTTTTATAAGAAAGCCTGAGGATTATTCTTCGGAAACGGTTCACAAATTATCAAACGAGGTAAACAAAAACTATACCCATGGACAAACGCCCAACATAATCGTAATTATGAGCGAGTCGTATTGCGATTTCAGGGTTTACAAAAAGCTTGCGGTTTCGGATGTGTATTACAAAAACTTTGACGCCTTTGCAGATGAGGGCTATCAGGGTACCGCTATAGTTTCCACCTTTGGCGGATATACCGTTAAAAGTGAGTTTGAGCTTTTGTTCGGGCTTCCGATAAAATCTTTAAATTCTACCTATGCCCCTCACAGCTTAATTGACAGCTCTAAGGAGCAGTCGACATTTGCCTCTTATTTTAAAACTCTCGATTATAAAACAACCTTTATTCACCCGTATACAAATGAGCTTTACGGCAGAGGCGAGATGTATCCTACATGCTATAGCTTTGACAACGTGTATTTTGAGGACGATTTAAAGCAAGATTATTTTCACAATTATATCGACGATTCAGTGGCATTTAACAAGGCTGTATCGCAAATAAAATCTGACAAAAAGCCCTCATATATTCACATTACCTCTATGCAAAACCATATGCCGTATACCTCTGAAAGCGGTCTTAACCAGTTTGAATATTATATGCGTGGCATAAAGCACACCGATAAAGCCTTGGGCGAGCTTAAAACAAAGCTCGAAGCTCTTGACGAGCCCACAATCGTTTTATTTGTAGGCGATCATTATCCCTGCTTCACAGGCGAAAACAGTGTTTATAATATTATAGGTATCAATTCGGATAACTGCACCGAAGCCTATGAACAAAGCTATTTTATCTGGAGTAATTATAATTTAAATCTTTCAAGTATAACCTATGATAAGCTGTCGCTTTTTTATCTGCCATACCTTATGATAGACAAGAGCGGTTTAAATGCAGACGACAAAGCAGCACTCGTTATATCACAGATGAGATCTACTCCGATTTACACCCTTGAATATGACGCCGACGTAGAAAATGTCGTTCTCGACACCCTTACCTATGATTTAATTCTGGGCGACAGATATTCGAGCAATTTAAACAGTCAGTTGGATTAGTAGTCTTTATGGGTACAGAACTTAAACCTCTGCACCCTTTTATTAGACGGGAGTGAAAAAAATGAAACTTACTTTTTTAGGTGCCGTACACGAGGTTACAGGCTCGTGTACATTACTTGAAGCCTGCGGAAAGCATATTTTAATCGACTGCGGAATGGAGCAGGGCGAGGACATATATGAAAACTGCGAGCTTCCCGTAGCTCCGGGTGAGATTGACGCTATATGCCTTACTCACGCTCATATTGACCATTCGGGGCGTATTCCCGCAATAGTAGCCGCAGGATATAAAGGGCCCATATATGCTACCGAAGCAACACACCGTTTATGTGAGATTATGCTTCGTGATTCGGCGCATATCCAGGAATTTGAAGCTGAATGGAGAAACCGCAAGGCTAAGCGTTCGGGCGATAATCCGTATATTCCGCTTTACACCGTAGCTGATGCCGAAAAGTCTTTACAGCAGTTTGTAGGCTATCCTTACGAAAAAGAGTTTGAGCTTTTTGAGGGCATTACCGTAAGGTTTGCCGACGCAGGTCACCTGCTCGGCTCATCAAGCATTTATTTTAAAATTGTCGAAAACGCTCAAACAAAAACGGTACTGTTTTCCGGCGATTTAGGAAATGTAGACCGTCCGCTTATCCGTGACCCCAAGCCGTCGGAAAATGCTGATTATGTGGTTATAGAGTCAACCTACGGCGACAGGCTTCACAAAAAGAGAGAAGATTATATCTTACAACTTACCGATATATTAAACGATACCTTTGATAGAGGCGGAAATGTGGTTATCCCCTCCTTTGCCGTTGGCAGAACGCAGGAGCTTTTGTATCTGATTCGCATTATAAAGGATAAAAACTTAGTTAAAAATCACCCTGATTTCCCCGTATATATCGACAGCCCTCTGTCGGTTGAGGCAACCGAAATTTACTCTAACAATATGACAGATTATTATGATGAGGAAACCTTAGAACTTTTAAATAAAGGTATAGACCCTATACATTTTAAGGGCTTAAAGCTATCTATCACCTCAGAGGAATCGAGGTTTATTAACTTTGACAATACCCCAAAGGTTATTCTTTCGGCTTCGGGAATGTGTGAGGCGGGTCGTATAAGACATCACCTAAAGCACAACCTTTGGCGTAAGGACAGCACTATATTATTCGTAGGTTATCAGGCGCAGGCTACTATCGGCAGAAAGCTTGTAGACGGAGCAACCTCCGTTAAGCTTTTCGGTGAAGAAATAGCCGTCAATGCAAAAATTGCTACCATTGACGGCATTAGCGGACACGCTGATAAAAATATGCTTTTAGGCTGGCTTGCCAATATGACAATACCGCCTAAGAAGGTATTTGTAAATCACGGCAACGACACGGTTTGCGACAGCTTTGCCGAATGTATAAATGCAGAGCTTAAATTTGACGCCGTTGCGCCATACAGCGGTGATGAATACGATTTAATAAGCGGTGAATGTATCGCAAAGGGAAAAATCGTGAAAATCACGCACAAACACGACGCTCACAGCAGAGCCAACACAGTTTACGAAAGACTGATTGCGGCAGGCAAGCGCTTGATGTCGGTAATTATGCAAAACAAGGAAAGCTCCAACAAAGAGCTTGCACGCTTTACCGACCAGATTAACTCACTTTGCGATAAATTTGAGCGAAAATAATTTTAAAATAGTGAATATTTTTCTTTTGCTTTGGCAATACTATAAGGTTAATTAAAAAGGAGCTGTTTTATAAGCTCCTTTTTTATTTTTTAAAAAAGAGTTGACAAACAAAAAAACAGATGATATTATATAGGTGTTATATATGACATAGAACAGTTGTAACGGAGGTGTAATATGTTCCAAATTGATACAATGTCAAGGACGCCCGTTTATGAGCAAATAATCGGTCAGCTTAAAAAATTCATCTTAAACGGCGTGATTGTACCCGGGCAACAGGTACCGTCTATACGAGGCTTATCGATAGATCTTACCATTAACCCAAACACTATCTTAAAGGCATATTCGGAATTAGATTCAAAAGGAATTATACATTCCGTACCCGGAAAGGGGTACTTCGTTTGCCCTGACGCCTTAAAGATATTAAAAAAAGAGCACCTTAATAAGCTTGACGAGCTTACTGCTATGCTAAGTAATATGGCTTTGGCAGGCGTACCGAAGGAAGATATTTTAAAATGCGTATCAGACGCATACGAATTAAAAGTGACAAGAAAGGAGCAAACAAACGATGATTAAGGTAGACAATTTAACTAAGAAATTTGACAATTTTACTGCGCTTGAAAATGTTTGCTGTACCATAAACGACGGCTGTATATACGGTATGGTTGGCTCCAACGGAGCAGGAAAATCCACCTTTTTGCGTGCCCTTACGGGAGTATATAAGGCTGATGGCGGCAGTATAACAATAGACGGCATATCGGTTTATGATAATCCCTCTTTAAAATCCCGTATGGCTTATATACCGGACGAATTATATTTTTTAAGCGGTGCTACGATGAAGCGTATGGCAAATATGTATTCACACATATTTCCGAATTTCGATAAGAAAAAATTTGAAGCTCTTACAAAGGACTTTAATCTTGACCCTAAAAAGCACTTAAATACCTTTTCAAAGGGTATGAAACGTCAAGCCGCTACTATACTGGCTCTTTCAACCCACCCCGATTACATATTATTTGACGAGACCTTTGACGGACTTGACGTAATTATGAGAAACTATGTAAAAAATCTTATCTGTCAGGACGTTTGGGACTCAAATGCCACCGCCATAATTACCTCTCACTCATTAAGAGAGCTTGAAGATACCTGCGACCAGCTTGCACTTTTACACAAAGGCGGACTTGTAGTCGAAAGCGATGTTGAGAATTTAAAAACTACTCAGTTTAAAATACAGATTGCTTTTTCGGAGGATTACGACAAAAATAAATTCAGCGGAATAAATATTGTTCATTTTACAAAGCACGGCTCTGTTTCAAATATGATAGTTCACGGCGACCGTGACGAAACCTTGCAAAAGCTTAAGAGTATGTCGCCTACACTTTTAGAAATACTGCCTTTGTCCTTAGAAGAAGTATTTACTTACGAGATGGAAACCTTAGGCTATTCGTTTAATCTGGAATAAGGAGATATAAGACTATGAAAAACAGTAAAATTTTTAGCCTTGGGCTTTATCTCGAGGGCATAAAGCAGTTAAAAACCTTCGGTATTATATTCTCGATTATTTATGCCATCGAAGCTTTACTTATACCTATAGGTTCGGCTATAAGCATTAACGCCAATTCCCGTGAAATTCACGCCAGTGCTGTTACAGGAATAGAGGTTCATCCGATTTTATTTCTTACCTTTATTGTTGTTGCGCCTATTATGACCTTATCTTTATTCAGCTTTTTAAATAAGCGTAATTCAAGCGACTTTTATCACGCTTTGCCACATTCGAGAGTATCGCTGTTTTTAAGCTTTTTTGCCGCTGTAATGACGTGGATTGCATTTATTATTTTAAGCTCGGGTGTTATTTCGATAATTGTAAATCTTATTCTTAATAAGTTTTTTACCCTAATGCCTAAATCCTTTTTTATGCTGATGTTATTTTGCTTTGTGGCAAGTTTGCTTGTAGTATCGTCGATACTTATTGCGATGTCTATAACCGGTACTTTATTTAACAATGTTGTTGTATCGTTACTTATATTATTCCTGCCTCGATTTGTATACTATATAATCAATATGATTGTCTCGTATAAAATCCCTGTTTTTGTAGCTAACCCTATGGAAAACGGCTTAAATATATTTATAAATTTCTTTTTATCGGGCGTGTTATCAGGCGGGGATATTTCAGAAGCGATTTACAATGTAAAGGGCATTATATATACGGCTTTCATTGCCATAGTATATGCACTTATCGGATGTATATTATTTAAAATACGCAAAAGCGAGGTCGCTTCACATTCGGCTCCAAACAGGTTTATGCAGGCTGCATACCGAATAATTATAACAATGACCTTCTGCTTATTTATCTGCGGAGTGATGATTACAAGCGAGGACGATATTTTTAGCCCCGAAATGTTTTTTGGATATGTTGTTTTATATCTTATTGCAATATTTATTTACTTTATTTATGAGCTTCTTACCACGAAAAAGTTAAAAAATTTACTCCGTGCAATTCCGGGGCTTTTGATTGTTGCGATATTAAACATAGCTTTGATATTAGGACTTAATATCGGCTGTAATATAGAGCTTAACTTTACACCGTCCGCCAAGGAAATTCAGAGCGTTTGTCTGACCGACAGTTACAGTTATTGGTACTCTCTAACCTATAGCGAATATGTAAATTTATCCGCAAACTCTTATGAAATTAAAGACGCTAAAGTTAATGAACTTATATCCGATAGCCTTAAGGACTGTGTAGATACCTTTAAAGAGCACGAGGATTTATATTATAATAAATATTATTCCGACAAATATACCTCTTTAGATGTTAAGATTAAAACCAAAACACAAACTAAATACCGCAGTATATTTATCCCCTCCGATAAATTAAGCGCTGTTTACGATGTATTATGGAATGATAAAAATTACAGAGAGCTTTTCTTAAATCTTCCTAAACCTATCGAAAATACAATGTATATGTCCGGTGTTACATTATCCGATGAGCAGATGGAAGAAATCTTTAAATGTATGCAAAAAGAGATTAAAAAAGCCGATTTTGAAACTTGGTACGAAGTCGTTATGAGCGATAATGCAAATTCTACCGACTTTCTTCATTATCAGACTACGGTAAATAATAAGCAGTATTACATATCTATTCCTCTTTCTCCGGCTACGACGCCTAAGGCATGCGAAAAATATTATCAATATGTTTATGAGCAAAACAAGGATCAAATTGAAGCATTAAAAAGCCTTAAGGAAAATGATGATATATATGATCTTAGTTTTTATTTATGTATTTACGATAAAGATTCAAACACCTATGCCACATACTCGTATTATCACGAAGATGAATACTTAACCTCAAACGATATGGAATGTATTGACTTTGTGTTAGATAATATTGACGACAAGCCTATTTCGGTATACGGTTCTTATGTGATTGTATCTATACAAAACTTCAACGATCCATATTATGAAGGTCTTGATATGAAGCTTGCTTTAAAGGATGTAGATATAGAGGAGCTATTTGAATTCAAGCGCTTTTTCCGTGAGGAATACATAAGCCGTTAACGGCACCTATTTTCTCCTATTAAAAAAGTTCCTTTCTTAAAGAAAGGAACTTTTTTATTTATAATCAAATATAAGTTTTAAAACCAAGCCCTCTTGGTCTGCGACATATCGTGCGGAATCAGATACTAAAATATCCGAGTAAGGCTCATAAATATCAAATATGTCCTGATTTTCAAAAAGCTGTTGCATCGCATTACTCAGTGCTTGAGAAGAAGCAAATTTCATTTGAACGCTACTCTGAGAGCTTTCTATTGCCAAGCTTACTATTCTATTTACCTCATTAAAATCATAGCTTTCCAAAAACAGATTGTTGTAGCGGTAATAGTCGTAGTAAGTAGCGGTACATTCGGGCAAATCAAGTTCTGAGGTTACGGTATGTGTTCGTAAAAGCTCATTTGTTGTCAGCCCAAAATAATTGTAAGAAATGTCCGACAAGGCTTCTGTACCCGAATAAACCATATCTCCCCAAGTGATATCAATAAAATACCAGTCGCCGTCTATACAAACCTCGTTCCAAGCGTGAGATTGATCTTCGGTCTCGCCTGTTACATATATTACGGGAATATCAAGCTTATTAAGCAGATACTGGAAAGCCTTTGCATATCCCGCACAGACTGCCTTATTGTCTACAAACACACCTACAATGTTATGCGGTAGTAACGAAATATCGTCTATATTCCCCGACATAAATAAATCGTAAGTGTCGTTATCGTATTCGCAAAGCGTTATTATATATTCGTAAGCGGATAAAACCTTTTGATAATCTGTACTCATAGCTTGCGCTTCGGTTAAAAACGGTGCGGTTATGCTTTCTATTTCGGTAATATATTCATTAGCTTCCTTGTTAGTCATAGTGTACTCAAACTCAAAGCCCGTTACGGTTACAAGGTCATCTTTTTCCTCGTAGTCTATAACAGAGTGCCCCGACACCCAAAAAATTTCAGGGTAATCAATAAGCAGATATTCGTACACCTTGGTGACATCTTCGACGCTAAGCGTGCCGAAGCCTTTTGTAAGAACATCGTCATAGTTAAAGACAGCCTCTTTCATCAGCACATAAAGCGTCTTTTCTTGTTCGGTAAGCTCAGTATACGCAAAGCGGGTTTCGTCATAACGCTTCGGTTCAGGCTCATTAAAACAGCCGCCGAGCGTAAATATAATCGCAAAGACTATAATAACGCTTACAAGTCTTTTTGTAAGCTTTTTAAAAAATACGTTCATAAATTCTCCGATTAAATATTTAGTTACTATCAGATATTTTTTCAAACACCTCGTGTATTTTGGCATTGTGCTTTTTCATATTTACCGGCTTTAGATGTGCGTCTGTAAAGCAGTGCTTTGTATAAGCCTCTGTAACAATATTGCCGGTTTTTTCGTCGGTAATTATATATGTCAGAGTAATTCTAAAGCCGTTATACTCGGTGATTATAGGCTTTATAATTATTACATCAGAGCTTGTGACGTGATATTTATATTTACAGTTTACTTCAAGCGTCGGAATCGTATATCCTAAAGCCTCTAATTCGTTCATAGGCAAGCCGGCCGCCTCCATCCACATCATTCTTGCTTCCTCTAAAAACCTTATATAATTTGAATGATGAACAACTCCCATTTTATCGGTTTCATAATAATTTATCTTCCTGCGGTATACAAACTCCATAATGCACCTCTTTTAAGTATTTACGTTTAATAAATTTTATCATTTTTATTTTATTTTTACAATAGAAATATAGATAAAAACGGAACATACAGAAGGAATAAATAAGGGATATTATAAGTAAGAAGTCCCGTTGCGAATGCAACAGGACTTCTTACTTATTCCCTATGGTCTATAACCCATGCTAAAAGCTGTTCGTAACCCATAGTTCCGCCAGCAACAGATAAACCGATTTGAACAATCTCTTCGTCGGTACAACTAATTCTGATTCCATTCATTTCGAGAAAAGAAAGCATAACATAAATGCCGACGTCCCGTAAGGATCTTTTTTGAAGAATTGGTGTAATCCCGAGAAATCGGGGTTACACCTTTCTTCTTTTTACGCCACATATCTGTATTTCTGCGGATTCTTTTTAACCTCTTCCATCATCGCCCGGGTTTCCTTTTCATCGGGGATATCCATCATACCGACAACGGAGAAATATATATCGACCTTCACGTGGCAATGACCGTTGCTTTTATCGTTGTTGTGGACTTCAATTCTCTCAATGAGCGAATGAACAAGTCCGGAGGTCAGTTCCTTTACTTCCGTGATCTCCCGGACAGTTTTCAAAAGCAGGCGGAGATCAACGGTTTTCTGATCGGCGGACTGCAATTCGACTTTGGCGTTCTCAACTTCCGCCGCCAGCTCACGTTGCTCCTTTTCGTATTTCTGCATCATACGCTGATAACGGGAATCTTCCACATTTCTGAGAACCCGATCCTCATACAGAGATTCAATCAGACGATCAATTTCATCAATACGTTTTTCACCGTTACGTACAAACTGCTGAAGCCGCTGATATTCTGCCTGCCGAACTGAATCATTCTTCTTTGCCAGCATATACAGAAATACCGGTTCGTAACAACGGACAAAATCAACGAAATCGCTGATTGCTTCCAAAACAATCTTTTCAAGAACTATGTTTCGGATATAATGGATTTTACAAGTCCCACGCCCGCTTTTGTAATTGGAACAGCGGTAACATTCCTGTTCTGCGGTCATACTTTTCGCTGCGCAATAGTGGAGCTTTGCACCACAGTCTGCGCAGTAGAGAAGCCCTGCGAATTTGCTTGTCTTTCCGGTAGCAGTCGGGCGGATACGATGCTCTCGTATTTCCTGCACTTTCAGCCATACTTCCTATGAAATAATTGCCTCCTGTGTATTAGGAATGATTTGCTGGCTTTCGGTAGGGTTATAAATTTTCTTGTGAACCTTGTAACTGACAGTCGTGGATTTGAAGTTTACCGTACAGCCGGTATATTGTCGGTTTTCCAAAATACTTACAACTGTCCTTTGATCCCATCCATAAATATTGGCAGGTGTTTTCGCAGAATGCTTTCTCCCAATGCTGTCATAATAAGCAGACGGTACGGGAACTTTCTCCTTTTCTAACTGCCGAGCGATTTGTGAAGGACCTCTGCCGTTCAGACATAAGGCGTAGATTCTTTTCACAATTACCGCTGCAGGTTCATCAATCAACCATTTTTTCTTGTCCGTATCGGATTTCTTGTAACCATACGGGACAGCGGGAGAAACGCGCTCGCCGTGCTCGGATTTTGTTTTCCAAACCTGACGGATCTTCTGACTGGTCTGTGCCGCATACCATTCATTGAAAATGTTATAAAACGGCATCATTTCCATACCGGCACCGGTTTTGCTGTTTACGTTTTCCTGCAGAGAAATGAAAGTTACACCAAGCGTGGGATATACCACCTGCGTCAGACGCCCCATTTCGACCTGCTCACGACCAAAACGGGAGAGGTCTTTGACTACGATCCTGCCGATAATCCCGGCTTCCACCATTTCTTCCATCCGCTTAAAGTCCGGACGGTTAAAAGTAGTGCCCGAAATACCGTCGTCTACGAAAAACTGATAGTTCGTTATACCGTTTTTCTTGCAGTAGTCCTCTAAAATGGTTTTCTGATTTTTTATGGAATTCGACTCGTTTTCTTCGGCATCCTCTTTGATATCATCTACCGAAAGACGACAATATAAAGCCGTCAGTAATTCTTCTTGCTCTTGTAATTTAGTTGCTGTTGTCATTTCATAATCTCCTTTCCGACAACCAAAAGCGCAGCAATGGTAATAATACCTTACTGCGCTCCGTGTATTATTTCAAATGTGCTGATTACAGATACTGATTTGCCAGCAATAACGCTTTGAACTGATTCAGCACGGTACGCTTGCCTTCGGTTTTCAGATGAGTTGTAACATCATAAACCGTACCGCCGATCTTCATAGAAAAGGTGCTTTTCCTTTTATCGTCGGTATCCGGCACACGTTCTTCAAACAAATATTTTTCTTTCTCGTTCATATTCGTTCCCTCCTTTTTCATCTCGAATCTCGGTTGCGCTGACGGATGATATTCCGGTGGTAATACTCAGCCGCTTTGATTAAGAAATCTTCGGTCTGCTTGACGGTGTAACTTTCGGGAACGATATCACGCAGGCGATCCATCGGAACTTTCACCGTCTCCCGCTGATTTGCTTTCTCTTCGGAAAGCGTCTTGAAAATCAGATACTTATCCAAAACACCGTCCTTGTAAAACTGATGCAGATGCCAGCTTTGAGAGTAGGACGGCGTGCAGTCGTTCATATCGCAAATTTCCAAAACGTCATACTGAAACTGCTCCGGCAGGAACGAAAGCTCCACGCCGACGGAAAGGGCGATCTTTCCTTCATCCATCAGCATGAGCAGTTCCGGGATCAGATTGGTCAGGCGGATATAGCGCTGAATTTGTCTCGCACTATCATCAGAGTTTTCTGCCATCTGCTCATCGGTGCGTGACTTCGTGCCAACTTGGCACGAAGTTTTCCCCTGATGGCTCATAGCGTCGAATTTCATCTTGTACGCAAACGCTTTTTCAGACGGCAGGATATGCTCCCTGTGCAGGTTGCTGTCCACCACGGCAATGGCGGCGGCATCCCTATCGAGGGCATAAATAAAGGCAGGAACTGTTTCCAGCCCTGCCTT
>JAEDDN010000008.1 GCA_016298065.1 Oscillospiraceae bacterium | reverse complement strand
CCGGACAGCTTTCTTATATTAGCATAATTATCACTACACTGTCAAGGGGGTTTTTTAAATTTTTCAGAGTTTGTAAATTTTGTCATAACAACAAAATTTGCACGCCTTTTTATGTGTAGTTTTAACTAACAAATCCTCGGTATATTCGCACTAATATTTGTATAATCCGAAATTAACTGTAAATATTATTAACATACAAAACAATAGGAGGAAATTATGTTGAAAAAAATCACCATAGTAAAAACAACTGCATTTATGCTGGCAGTCGCCCTTGCGGTAAGCGCAATCATATACATTAACCACGATATGTATCACGCAAACGCTCTGTCAAGGGTCGGCTCGCAGGGTAAAGAGGTCACCGCCATACAGCAAACGTTAAAGGAACGAGGCTTATATGCCGGCAAGGTTGATGGCATATACGGCAATCAAACCAAACAAGCGGTTATCAAGTTCCAAAAGCAAAAAGGACTTACTGCCGACGGTATTGCCGGACCACGAACCTTAAAGGCTCTCGGAATTTCGATAGGCACTATACCTGCGGCTACCGATTCAAACGTATATCTTTTGGCAAGGATTATCTCCGCCGAGGCCAGAGGCGAGCCTTATCAAGGGCAGGTTGCCGTGGGTGCAGTTATACTAAACCGCATACAGCACCCGTCCTTCCCCGACACTTTATCCGGCGTTATTTATCAGGACGGCGCTTTTACCGCAATAGTTGACGGGCAGTTTAATGAAGCTATATCAAACAGCGCTTATCAAGCCGCAAGAGACGCCCTAAACGGCTGGGATCCAAGCGGCGGAGCAATATACTATTATAACCCTGCAAAGACCACTAACAAGTGGATAAGGTCACGCCCTGTTATAAAAATAATAGGCAATCACAGATTTTGCAGTTAATTTCCTTTAAAAAGGGCTGTCTTTCAGACAGCCTTTTTGTCTTACATATTATTATATTTACCTTGTGTAAAATCTGTGCATACTCTAAATTTATTTTGTTTGCAAAACTTAAAAAAAGCGTGTAATATAATAAATGGTATTATTAGCTTTAAGGAGTGAGCAAAATGGATAAATTCGTCTACTTAAACGACACGCTGTCTTGTATAACGGTGTACCGTGACGTTGTCGAAGATAAAGTCGTAACACATTTTCGTTCTATGATAAAACAAATAGTATCTCAAAGCCCTGATTTTAACCTAATATTAAGCGATTACGGCTTTATATGTAACGCCTTATATCACAGCGAGTATAAGGGCTCGCTCACAGATTATCTTTTTGATAAGATTTTAATAAGCAATAATCTTTACACTCTTTACTGCGCAAATTCGGCTTACAGTATGGTGCCTACCGTGGTAAAAAGCGCCGTTAGTTTTGACTTAAACACACTTTATATTCTCGCTAATCTGACCTCTGCGCAGATATTCGCAAGACTAAACGAGCTTTTTGAGGAAAAGGAAAGCGTTATCGCACTTTTACCCTCTTATATAAATGAAGGCAAAAAATTTAAAACAAACGATTCTTGGGGTAACTGTCTTACAATGCTCGCAGATTTTCACCGCAAAAACGGTATGTCCGCTTTTGCAAAGTATAACTCATTTTATTACTGTGGTGGCGCTCTTTGCCCTATAGAAAACGAAAACCCTATAACACTCGGCGAAATTGAGGGCTACTCTGCGCAAAAACAAGCGCTATCCTCTCACACCCTTGACTTTGTTTCAAAAAACGAGTGCGGCAACGTTTTAATTTGCGGAAGTAATGGGGCTTCGCTGTTATCTGCATTATTAAACGAGTATAAAGAAAAAGGACTTCGCATAATCGGAATTAAAAGCAAAGACCTGTCCGAGCTTAATAATATAATAGAAAAGATAAGGGATATTCCGCTTAGATTTATAATATTTACCGAAGCAATAAGCGCTGACAATGTATCTTTATTAAACACACTTTCCGATTCGCTTTATGCTCCCATTAAAAATGCTGTTATTTATGCTACGACTTGTGATAAAATATCGTCCGACGCATTTGAAGTAACTGTAGACCTTACAAATTTCTAAACAAAACTGCAATTTATAATAAAGAAGGTACATAATGAAAACCGACAATAAAAAAATATATAAAACTACCATCACTGTACTTATCACGGCTTTAGTAGCTATCCTCTTTTTTGCTTTTGTGCGTCCTATATCGAGAATAGGAAACTGGCTAAGCTCGTCATCCGAGCCGCCTGTAAAATATATAGAAGCAGACCGATACCCTGTAAATATCTTAAACATAACCTTAGACAAAAAGCCCACGTCAATTATATGCCTTGACATAAACGCTATCGAAGAATTAAAGGCGTTAGGCTATATTGATCTGCTCACAGGCGTATGCGACGGATATACCGACGACACACATTCCGAGGAAAATCAGTTCGGCTCGGTACAAAACCCCGACTTTGAAAAGATTTTATTGGTTAAGCCCGATTTGCTTATCACTTCTTTCCCCATACCGTCGGGCAGAATGTCCGAGTTTAGCGAAGCCGGAATAAAGGTACTGGTACTGCCCGAGTTTAAGCTCGAGGAGCAAAACGGCAAGAATAATTACACCGACATTTTATCGCTTGTGGGCGGATATGAAAACTCAAGCGAAGTTCAGTAAATAAAAACCGATAACTAAACCAAATGATAAAAAATCCCTTTGGCCGTAGCCAAAGGGATTTAATATTTTACTTATTACTTAGAAGCTAATTCTACGAGGTGCTCGTACTTATCAGCAGCAGTTTTTGCAGCTTTTTCGAACAATTCCTTAGCTCTGTCCGGATTGGATCTGGCCAAAACATTGTAACGAACTTCGCCCATAATAAAGTCGTTGTATTCCAAGGTAGGAGCCTTAGAATCAAGCTGGAATGCGTTTTTGCCTTCATCAGCAAGACGTGGGTCGAAGCGGAATAAGTGCCAGTAGCCTGCGTCTACAGCTTTCTTTTCTTCGGTTTGAGCAATGCTCATACCGCCCTTAATACCGTGGTTGATACACGGAGCGTAAGCAATTACAAGTGACGGACCGTTGTAGCTTTCAGCTTCTAACATAGCCTTTAAGCACTGGTTCGGGTTAGCGCCCTGTGAAACCTGAGCAACATATACATAACCGTAGCTCATAGCGATTGCGGCTAAGTCTTTCTTCTTAACTTCCTTACCTGCAGCGGCAAACTGAGCGATTGCACCTGTAGGTGTGGATTTTGATGACTGACCGCCTGTATTTGAGTAAACTTCGGTATCGAATACCATTACGTTTACATCTCTGCCTGAAGCAATAACGTGGTCAAGACCGCCGAAGCCGATATCGTAAGCCCAACCGTCACCGCCGAAGATCCAGATGGATTTTTTGCTTAAGTATTCTTTATCTGCTAAGATTTCCTTAGCGGCATCACAGCCACAGCCTTCCAAAGCAGTAATAAGTTCTGCTGTAGCGGCTTTGTTAGCTTTACCGTCGTCGATTGTTTCAAGATAGTTTGCGATAGCTGTCTTTACATCGTCCTTAGTAGCGTTTTCAGCTAAAGCCTTTACCTTCTTAATAAGCTTAGTTCTGATAGCGTCCTGAGCTAAGAAGATACCGTAACCGTACTCTGCGTTATCCTCAAACAAGGAGTTAGCCCAAGCAGGACCGAAGCCTTGTTTATTTGTTGTATACGGAGTTGACGGTGAAGAACCACCCCAGATTGAAGAACAACCTGTAGCGTTTGCGATATACATTCTGTCGCCGAAGAGCTGAGTGATGAGCTTAGCGTAAGGTGTTTCACCACAACCTGCGCAAGCGCCTGAGAATTCAAGAAGCGGTTGTCTTAACTGACTGCCCTTGATAGTAGACTCTTTGAATTTTTCCAAAACGTCCGGCTTTTCGTCAACTGTTACCGCAAAGTCAAATGTAGCCTGCTTGTCAAGCTGAGTATCCAAAGGCTTCATAACGAGAGCTTTTTCGCCCTTCTTGCCCGGACATACGTTTGCACAAGAGCCACAACCTGTACAGTCAAGTACAGATACTGCCATAGCGAATACCTTGTCGCCCATACCTGTCATATTGATGTATTCAACGCCTGCAGGAGCATTTTTAGCTTCTTCAGGTGTAAGTACTACAGGACGGATACAAGCGTGAGGACAAACGTATGAACACAGTGTACACTGAATACAGTTTTCTGATTTCCATTCAGGAACGTCGATAGCAATACCACGTTTTTCAAATGCGGCAGAGCCCAAAGGAACCTGACCGTCTGCTCTGCTTGCGAAAGCAGATACAGGAAGCTTGTTACCTTCAAATGAAGAAATAGGAGCCAAGATTTCGTTTACATAGCTTATAAGTGTTTCGTTGTCGCCTGTGTATGTAACCTTTAAGTCAACATCTTCGGCAGTTTTCCAAGCTTCAGGAATTTCAACCTTGCAAACGTCCTGTGCGCCACGCTCGATAGCGTCGTGGTTCATCTTAACGATAGCTTCACCCTTCTTGCTGTAAGAAGCGGTAGCTGCGTCTTTCATATATTTGATAGCGTCGTCGGCAGGAATGATGTTTGCGAGTTTAAAGAATGCAGACTGTAATACAGTGTTGATTCTTCCGCCCAAACCGATTTCTTTACCGATTTTAACGCCGTCGATTGTGTAGAACTGAATGTTGTTTTCTGCGATATATCTCTTAGCCTGTCCCGGAATGTGTTTTTCCATTTCTTCCTTAGACCAACCGCAGTTTAATAAGAAAGTACCGCCCGGCTTAATGTCAGATACCATATCATACTTCATCATATATGACGGGTTGTGACAGGCAACGAAGTCAGCCTTGTTTACGAGATAGGTGGAAGTAATTCTCGGATTACCGAATCTCAAGTGAGATACTGTTAAACCACCGGATTTCTTTGAGTCATAGTCAAAGTAAGCCTGTACGTTCATATCAGTGTGGTCACCGATAATTTTAACGGAGTTTTTGTTAGCACCGACAGTACCATCAGCGCCCAAGCCCCAGAACTTACAGCTTGTAATTCCTGCAGGAGTTGTGTCAGGATTTTCGCCGATTTCAAGTGATGTAAAGGTAACATCATCGGTGATACCGATTGTGAAGCGTTTTTTGTCTGCATTTTTGTAAACTGCAACGATTTGAGCAGGAGTTGTATCCTTAGAGCCTAAGCCGTAACGTCCGCCGAAAATCTTAACGCCGCTAAACTTAGAATCGTTAAGAGCTGCTACAACGTCTAAGTATAAAGGTTCACCTACTGAACCGCTTTCCTTTGTTCTGTCTAAAACGCTGATTTGTTTTACTGTATCAGGAATAGCGTCTATTAAGTGCTTTGCAGAGAAAGGTCTGTAAAGTCTAACCTTAACTAAACCGTATTTACCGCCGTTTGCGTTTAAGTAATCGATTGTTTCTTCGATTGTATCACATACAGAGCCCATAGCTATGATAATGTGCTGGGCATCAGCAGCACCGTAGTAGTTAAATAATTTATAGTCTGTTCCTAACTTTTCGTTAACCTTGTCCATATAAGACTGAGCTATTTCGGGAACTGCCTCGTAGTATTTGTTAGCTGCTTCTTTTGCCTGGAAGAATACGTCAGGGTTTTGAGCAGTACCTCTTTGAGCAGGGTGTTCAGGGTTTAAAGAACGTCTTCTGAACTCTGAAATTGCGTCAAAATCTGTCATATCTGCTAAGTCCTCATTTGACCAGCAAGCAACCTTTTGATATTCGTGTGAGGTTCTGAAACCGTCAAAGAAGTGTAAGAAAGGAACTCTGCCCTTTATAGCAGTAAGGTGAGCAACAGCACCTAAGTCCATAACTTCCTGCGGGTTTGTTGAAGCGAGCATTGCAAAGCCTGTCTGACGGCAAGCGTAAACGTCTTGGTGATCGCCGAAGATTGACAATGCGTGTGAAGCCAAAGCACGAGCTGATACGTTAATAACGCCCGGTAAAAGCTCACCTGCGATTTTATACATATTAGGAATCATGAGCAATAAGCCCTGAGAAGCTGTATATGTAGTTGTCAATGCACCTGCTGTTAATGAGCCGTGAACTGTACCTGCAGCACCGCCCTCTGATTGCATTTCTACAACCTTTACTGTTTCGCCAAAGAGGTTAACCTTGCCTTCGGCTGCCCATTTATCTGTAGCTTCTGCCATATTTGATGATGGTGTAATCGGATAAATTGCAGCAACATCGGTAAAGGCATAAGATACATGAGCCGCAGCGGTATTACCGTCCATGGTTTTCATTTTTCTTTTGATAGCCATACTTTTAAATCCTCCTAAAATATTACTTAATTTGAAAACTACCCTCAAATTATACAAAGCATATCACTTTGTTTATCACACTACATTCTACCACAAAGTAAACGGTGTTGTAAATAGCGAAATTGCGTATTTTAAACGTTAAAAGAGAAAATACTTAGTGGAATTTCATAAATTACGCTCGCTTTAAGCGAAAGCTCCGCCGATTTTAGATTAAAAATCGGCGGAGCTAAAACAAAGTTACATATATTTTTTAAATATATTTTTTCCAAATATAACGCCCGTATAAGCTATGGTTAAAATGATTATCATTATAATGCTTTGCGCATAAAGCTTATGGGTATCATCTTTAAACTGCTTTATAAATTCGTCGTTTCCGCTTATATATGCGCCCTTACTTTTTGCGGTTATGACTACGCCTTCGTCCGAGAGAGTAACGCTTTTAACATTATCATTTGCCTCAAAATACTTATATATCTGCTCTGAGGTGTAGCTAAACACCTCCTTGCCTTTAAGGCTAAACGAGATTTCTTTTATGGTAAGCTCGCCCTGCGGTACGGTAAGCCTTAAGTCTTTTGCGTTTGTTTGGTTGGTGCTAAATGAGAAGCTAAGCTTACCGTCTTTTACGGCGAGTGTTCCGTCTTCACTAAGCTCGGCATTTATAAGCGTACCGCCCACTGCCGTGCCTTTGTCGTCAACATAAGGCATAACAAAGCCCTTGCCGTTATCATAAACAAGCTGTAAATCCTCTTGCGTCACCACAGCGTCCGATACAAAGCTTACGCTAATACTGTCGGTCGATACGGGAAGCCTTACTATTATAAGCGCTATAACCCACACTGCATACACTACCGTGACAACAGCTAAAAGCAATTTTTTCTTTAATCCTGATTTTTTCTTTTGCAATTTGTTCACCTCGCAAAGTCGCCTTTAAGAATCTAACTTTAATACTGCCATAAACGCCTCTTGAGGAACCTCTACGCTTCCGAGCTGGCGCATACGCTTTTTGCCCTCTTTTTGCTTTTCAAGAAGCTTTTTCTTTCTGGTAATATCACCGCCGTAGCATTTTGCCAAAACGTCCTTGCGCATAGCTTTAACCGTTTCTCTGGCGATAATTTTTCCGCCGACGGCCGCCTGAATCGGCACCTCAAAAAGCTGTCTTGGGATATTATCCTTTAGCTTTTCGGTGATTTTTCTCGCACGCTCATAAGCCTTGTCCTTATGCACTATGAAGCTCAGTGCGTCCACTATTTCGCCGTTTAGCAAAATATCGAGCTTTACAAGCTTAGAGGACATATATCCCATCATCTCGTAGTCAAAGGAAGCATAGCCCTTTGTGCGTGATTTCAGTGCGTCAAAAAAGTCGTATACTATTTCGTTTAAAGGAAGCTCGTAGTGCATTTCCACTCTTGTTTCCTCAAGGTATTTCATATCCTTAAATATGCCTCGTCTGTCCTGACAAAGCTCCATTATATTGCCCACATAGTCAACGGGGGTGAGGATATTCGCCTTTACCATAGGCTCTCTTGCATCTGAAATAAGCGCTACATCGGGGAAATTTGTCGGGTTGTCAACATAAATCACTTCACCTGAGGTTAGCTCTATTTCATATATAACCGACGGTGCGGTAGTAACAAGATCGAGATTAAATTCACGCTCTAAACGCTCTTGGATAATCTCCATATGCAAAAGCCCCAAAAATCCGCACCTGAAGCCAAAACCCAACGCCTTTGAGGTTTCGGGCTCAAAGCTAAGTGAGGCGTCGTTTAGTTCAAGCTTTTCGAGTGCTTCACGCAAGTCTTCATATTTTGCTCCGTCGGCAGGGTATACACCCGAAAACACCATAGGATTTACCTTTCGGTATCCGGGAAGTGCCTCCTTTGCGGGATTGTCTGCAAGCGTTACGGTATCGCCGACGTTTGTGTCGCCTATGTTTTTAATGCTCGCCGCTATATAGCCTACCTCGCCTGCTGAGAGCTCTTTGCAGGGAACCAAGTTAAGTGCGCCCATATAGCCCAGCTCAACTACGGTGAACTCTGCTCCGGTAGACATCATCTTTATTGTGTCGCCTACCTTTACCTTGCCTTCTTTAACTCTTATATATACTATAACGCCCTTGTAGGAATCGTAATACGAGTCAAAGATAAGCGCCTGTAAAGGTGCGTTGTCGTCACCCGACGGACAGGGGATATTATTTACTATGGCCTCCATAACGGCTTCGATGTTAATGCCCATTTTTGCCGAAACCCTCGGTGCGTCCATAGCGGGTATGCCTATAATGTCCTCCACCTCGTGACACACTCTGTCGGGATCTGCGGAGGGCAGGTCTATTTTGTTTACTATCGGCACTATCTCTAAATTGTGCTCCAGTGCCAAATAGGTATTTGCAAGCGTTTGCGCTTCTATTCCCTGGGAAGCGTCGATAACAAGTATCGCTCCCTCACAGGCGGCGAGCGAACGTGAAACCTCATAGTTAAAGTCAACATGACCGGGCGTATCTATAAGGTTAAACTCATAAGTTTCACCGTCTTGCGCCTTGTAGTTTAGCTTTACCGCTCTTGCCTTTATGGTAATGCCTCTTTCACGCTCAATATCCATATTGTCAAGAAGCTGTTCTTCCATTTCTCTAAGCTCTACCGAGCTTGTCTTTTCGAGTATGCGGTCGGCAAGCGTGCTTTTGCCGTGGTCTATATGCGCAATTATACTGAAATTTCTTATATGCTTTTTATCCTGTGGCATAAGCCTTTGCCCTCCGTTTTAATAATGTATCTTATATTATAGCAAATTTAGCTTAATAAATATACAATAATTTAATATCGTTTTTTATTTACAACACAATCCACAACATTTTATTTTTAAAATACCAAAATATATTTATTGTGTCAAATTAAGCTCTGCGACAAAAAAAGAGTTGACAAGCCGTATAAAGATTTGTTATACTAATTAAGCGTTAATTTTACCTTTAACGAAATTAACGAGCCACTAGCTCAGTTGGCAGAGCATTTGACTTTTAATCAAAGGGTCCGGAGTTCGAATCTCCGGTGGCTCACCAAAAAGCGCTTATCGCATAGCGATAAGCACTTTTTATTTTTTGTTCAACAAAAATGCGAGTCGGTAACGACTCGCATTCATCATTTTATCATTTAATTTTTATTACAAATTAACGATTTCGCCCTGAGCGTCTCTGCCGCAGGCTGCAGCATTTGATTCGTCTGTATCAATATGCATTGCAAGGCTGAAGTTATCCTTAACTCTTACTACAACATCGCCTAAAATGAGGCTTCTTTCGGCTGAGTCAATCTTTACGCTTACTATCTGCTTGTCGCTTACGCCAAATTCCTTGGCGTCTGCAGGCGTCATGTGTATGTGACGTTTTGCAACGATTACGCCCTCTTTAAGCTCAACCTCGCCGCAAGGACCTACTATCTTACATGCGCCGCTTCCCTTAACATCGCCCGATTCTCTTATCGGTGCGCTTACGCCGATTTTTCTTGCGTCTGTAAGAGATAACTCAACCTGTGTTTCGGGGCGTTCGGGACCTAAAATAGATACTCCCGGAAGCTCTCCCTTTGGTCCTACTACCTTTACACGCTGTTCACAGGCAAACTGTCCCGGTTGTGAAAGATCCTTTTTGTTAATTAACTTTTCGTCAGGACCGAACAATGTAGCCAAATCCTCTTTTGTTACATGCACATGTCTTGCGGAAGTTTCAACTATAAATTTCTTTGACATTATAATTACCGTCCTTTTTTAATATAAATTTATCCAACGGTAATTATAATACTTTTTTTAAAGTATTTCAACTGACAATATACATATTGCTAACCTTAATGTTTAGGATAAGCTTTATGTATATTATCTAAAATTGTCTTAACCCAAAGCTTACCGACAAGGCGTTGTTGACCTGCGCCATAGAACTTTCGTCAAGCGAGCCCATCTTTTCCTTTAAGCGTTTTTTGTCTATAGTGCGTATTTGCTCCAAAAGCACCACCGAGTTTTTTGACAAACCGCAGTTTTGCGCTCTGACCGATATATGCGTCGGGAGCTTTGCCTTTTCGCTTTGACTTGTAATCGCCGCCGCTATAACCGTGGGGCTGTGTTTGTTGCCCATATCGTTTTGCACTATCAAAACAGGTCTTATTCCGCCTTGCTCGGAACCGATTACGGGACTTAAATCAGCGTAATAGATTTCTCCCCTTTTTATTGACATTACAGTCACTCCTAACTTTATTTTTGCCTTACGACTTTGGTTTTTTGTTCCTTCGGTTATATTGTTGAACAAAACACCGGTCTTTATACATTAAGAGCTTTAAAACATCGGAGCATCTTTCACTTAGAGTATGCTCCTTATATATAATATTTGAAGTGCGGGAGTTATGTTAATTTTATGTCGATTACAAAAACCTTTAAAGGTGTTATTTTATGACTTTTTGTTTTAAACACAAAAACAAAACCTGCTGAAAGTTTTTTCAGCAGGTATATATTTTAAATATGAAATCTAAAGGAACTTGTCCTTTAATACTAATTTGCTTTAGGCAGGCGATATTTTGCCTTATAAGCATTATATGCTCCGACAAAATCAGGTTCGCCTGAGGTTTTTCTTTCGTTTAAATAATCGTGTGCGTCGATTATGCTGCCCTTTGACTGAGACTGCATAACGCTTATTGCAATATTTGAACAATGATCTGATACTCTCTCGTAATTTGTGAGCAAATCAGTAAGAATAAACCCGAGCTCTATTGTACAAGCACCTTTTTGAAGCCTTTCGATATGGCGTGTTCTTATCTTGTTTGTAAGCTTGTCTATAACCTGCTCAAGCGGCTCTACGCTTTGAGCTAAAACAGCGTCATCATCGGCAAACGCCTGAGTTGTCATACTTAATATTTCGGTTATTGCTTCGGTTAAAATCCTAAGCTCTTCTTTAGCTTTGTCAGAAAAGGTTATCTTCTTTTGATTTATTTCTCGTGCCGCTTTAAGAATATTTAACGCATGGTCGCCTATACGCTCCAAATCACCTATTGTATGCAAAAGCTCCGCCATCTTTTTACTGTCTTTTTCGGTAAGCTTTTTATTAGACAGATTAACAAGATAGTTGCCAAGCTTATCCTCGTATAAGTCAAGCTCCTTTTCGTTTTGAACGATGGTTTCGGCTTTCTTTGGGCTGAAGTTGTGTATAACGTCGATTGCATCAAGTAAAGTCTGCTGTGTAAGTTTTGCCATATTTACAGCGAGGCTGTTACATTCAGATATAGCAAATGCCGGAGTATTAAGAAGACGCTCGTCAAGAAAAATTGTATCCTGTTTGCTTTCCTTGTCTTTTATAACAAAGTTTGCAAGCTTCTCGAGCTTCTTTATAAACGGAAGCAACACAAGCGTTGCTATTACGTTAAATATCGTATGCACTAACGCTATTCCCACAGGATCTATTGCTTCGTTTAAAAACTCCATATTTAAAAAGGTGCCTGCAATATAATAAAGAATAAGTCCAACTGCCGTACCTATAAGGTTAAAGGAAATATGCACTACCGATACCTTTCTTGCGTTGCGGTTTACTCCGATACTGGAGATAAGTGCAGTAACACAGGTACCGATATTCTGTCCCATAATAATCGGTATCGCCATACCGTAGGATATACCGCCCGTCATGGAAAGCGCCTGTAGCACTCCGACCGAAGCGGCAGAGCTCTGTATAATTCCCGTAAACGCCGCACCTATTATAATGCCGAGAAACGGATTTTCAAAGGCTGTGAGATAATGCGAAAACTGCGGGCTGTCTGCCAGCGGACTTACAGCACCGCTCATCATAGTCATACCGTACATCAATATTGCAAAGCCCACCGCAATAGTACCTATATCTCTTTTTTTGGTACTCTTGCACATCATAATCATTATTATGCCTATTACTGCAATTATCGGGGCAAAGTTTTCGGGCTTTAGCATATTTATGAAAATATTGTCGCTGTCAATGCCCGAAAGGCTTAATATCCACGCCGTAAGGGTAGTACCGATATTAGAGCCCATTATTACGCCGATAGTTTGTCCGAGCTCCATAATGCCTGAGTTTACAAGGCCTACGAGCATAACGGTAACTGCCGACGAGGACTGTATTGCAATAGTAATACCTGCTCCCAAAGCTAAGCTTTTAAGCGGATTTGAGGTTATTTTCTTTAAAATTCTCTCTAACTTGCCGCCTGACATTCTTTCCAGTCCGCTTGACATAATGTGCATTCCGTAAAGAAAAAACGCAAGTCCTCCCACAAGAGTAAGTACAGAAAATATCGTCATAAAATTCTCCGTTCCGGTCGACTTAAAAAACATGTAGTAAGATTTAAAGCCTTAAACTGCGACCTTAGTAAGACTTTTTTTAGTATCTGCCATACTGCGACAGAATAAACTATATTATTTATAGTTTAACATATCCTTTTAGTTTGTTCAATACATCAAAAGATAAATCTTTTCACTTATTTTAAAAGGTCGGTGTTTTTTATAAGATAATCGGTTTTAAGCACTGCACTTACCGTTTTGCTGTCGGTAATTTCGCCTGACATCACCATTTTTACAACCTTTTCAAACGGCAAAATAAGCACATCTAAAAATTCGTCGTCATCAAGCTTTTGCTGTGATTTTGAGAGCGACGTTGCAAGATAAAGATGTATAACTTCGTCCACATAGCCGGTAGAAGGGTATATCTCGCCTAAGGAGATATAATTTTTTGCTTTTACTCCGCATTCCTCGCAAAGCTCTCTTTTGCCGCACTCAAGCGGGTCCTCGCCTTTATTTAACTTGCCTGCGGGAATTTCCAGTATTGTCTTTTTATAAGGATAGCGAAACTGCTTTACCATATAGATTTCGCCGTTTTCATTTAAGGCGATTACCCCGACACCTCCGGAGTGGTTTACAACCTCTCTGTAAGCAATATTGCCGTTTTCAAGTTTTACTTTATCACGCTTTAGGGTTATTATTTTGCCCTCGTATATCGTGTTGCTTTCCAAGGTTTCTTCGTATAATCTCATATTACCGCACACCCCTTATTAAAAATTTGAGTTTGCCCTTACATTATTACATAATTTAAGGCTAAATTCAATAGATATAATATGAAACCAATATATCGGAGATAGGCTCATTATGCAACAAAGCTTTTATGATACACCTCTTACTTACAAGGGGTATACAGATAAAATATCCTCCTTAAAAAAGGAGTATCCGTTTTTAAGACTTTTCCCTATAGGCAAAAGCGTATTAGGCAGAAAAATATATGCGCTTGGGTTAGGCAATTTAAAAAGGTGTAACCTCTTTGCAGGCGCTTTTCACGCTCAGGAATGGCTTACTGCTATGCTCATAATTATGTTTATCGAGCAGGTGTCAAAAAGCATAAAGGATTGTGACTCAGCCGTAAAGGAAAGCTACGGCGAAATGCTTTCTCAAAAGGGGCTTTTGGCAGTTCCTTTGGTAAACCCCGACGGAGTGGAAATAGCGGTAAACGGCATTGACAGTGCGCTTCAGCTAAAAAGCTTTGTTAAAAAGACTTCTTTGCTTTCAGATAGGAGCTGGCAGGCAAACGCCAGAGGAATAGACTTAAACCACAACTTTAACGCAGGCTTTTTTAAGGCTAAGGCTATGGTTGCGCAAAGCGGTATCACTTCACCTGCTCCTCGGCGTTTCGGCGGAGAGGTTCCTCACAGCGAGCCCGAGGTAAAAGCGCTTACAAACCTTTGCTTTAACTTTAATATATCTACCGCCTTTGCCTTTCATTCACAGGGCGAGGAAATATACTACGAGTACGATAAATACACCCCTGCAATAAGCGAATATATTGCAAAGCTTTTGGCGTCCTACTGCTCCTACCGTGTTTGTCTGCCCGAGACAATAGCCTCTCACGCAGGGTTTAAGGACTGGTTTATAAAGACATTTGCTCGCCCTGCCTTTACCTTTGAGGTCGGCAAAGGGGTAAATCCGCTTCCCCTTTCGGATTTGGGCGACATTTATCGCAAGCTTGAAGAGGCGCTTATTATTGCCTCGGTAATCTGATTTTATGCCTTAATTTTCCTATAATTCAACTTGTTTTTTAACTTATTGTTAACAAACTGATAATTTAACCTGACTTTCGACAAAAAGTCTTTTAAGTCACTTGAATATCCCTAACCAAAAGTGTTATAATGTACAAAATGTATAATAGCATTGGTATGATATTTTTTAAATTAAAGGATTAAATGTTATGAGTGTTTCTATCGGTATAGACATCGGCTCAACTACTGCTAAGGTCGTTGTGTCCAAAAATGACGAAATAGTTTTCAGAAAATATGAACGTCACTTTTCTCAGGTTAGACAAAAAACTCTCGAAATTATAAAGGAAGCCAAAGAGCACCTTGAGGGCGAAACCTTTAAGGTTGCCATATCCGGCTCGGCAGGACTGGGTGTTGCCAAATCCGCCGACATTCCGTTTGTACAAGAGGTTTTTGCCACAGGCGAGCTTGTAAGAAAAGCTTTACCAGACACCGACGTTGTTATCGAGCTTGGCGGTGAGGACGCAAAAATCATTTTCTTTGATAAAAAAACCGGCGGCTTTGAGGAAAGAATGAACGGCTCCTGCGCAGGAGGTACCGGTGCGTTTATCGACCAGATGGCAACGCTTTTAAACGTAACGCCAACCGAACTTGATGAGTTAAGCCGTGACCACAAATTTATCTACACCATCGCTTCACGCTGCGGTGTTTTCGCAAAATCGGATATCCAGCCCCTTTTAAACCAGGGTGCCGGCAAATCGGATATTGCCGCAAGTATCTTTCAGGCAGTAGTTGACCAGACTATCACAGGTCTGGCACAGGGCAAAAGCATTGAGGGCAAGGTTTTATTCTTAGGCGGTCCGCTGTTTTTCTTTTCCGGTTTGCGTGAGCGCTTTGTCGAAACCCTTAACCTCAACGAAGATACCGCAATATTCCCCGAATTCTCCTTATATGCGGTAAGTATGGGAAGCGCAATTTACGCCCAAACCGAACAAAAAACCTTTACTTATGACGAGCTTGTCGAAAAGCTCGAAAACGCCGTTGACGAAACAATCTCCACCATTCGCCTGCCTGCGCTTTTTAAGGACGAGGCTGAATATGAGGAGTTTGTTGAAAGGCACAAAAAGGCAACCATTGACACCGTAGAGCTTGAAAACTACGAGGGCAAGGCGTATATAGGTATAGACTGCGGAAGCACCACCACAAAGCTTGTGCTTATAGACGAAAACTGCAATATACTTTACGAATACTATAACTCCAACAAGGGTAACCCTGTTGAGATCGTAAGAGAACAACTTTGCCACCTTTATGAGCTTTGCGGCGATAAGATAGTGATTGCAGGAAGCGCCGTTACAGGCTACGGCGAAGACCTTATAAAGAACGCCTTTAATATAGACGCAGGTCTTGTTGAAACTATGGCACACTTAAAGGCTGCGGCATATTTTAACCCAAAGGTTGACTTTGTTTTGGATATCGGCGGTCAGGACATCAAGTGCTTTAAAATCAAAAACGGCGTTATAGATAATATTGTATTAAACGAAGCCTGCTCCTCAGGTTGCGGCTCGTTTGTCGAAACCTTTGCAAAATCAATGGGCTATGACGCAAAGAGCTTTGCAAAGCTCGGTCTTTACGCACAAAATCCCGTTGACTTGGGCTCAAGATGTACAGTATTTATGAATTCCTCGGTAAAGCAGGCACAAAAGGAAGGCGCTACCATTGAGGATATTTCGGCAGGACTTTCGATAAGCGTTACCAAAAACGCAATATATAAGGTAATAAGAGCCGCTTCGCCTAAGGACTTGGGCGAAAATATCGTAGTTCAGGGCGGTACCTTTTTAAGCGACTCTATACTCAGAAGCTTTGAAAAGGAAATCGGTATGAATGTAATAAGACCTTCTATTTCAGGGCTTATGGGCGCATACGGAGCCGCACTTTACGTCAAAGAGCTTCACCTTGAAAAATCGGATATGCTAAATGACGAACAGCTTAAAAACTTTAAGCACACCTCAAAAACCGTATCCTGCGGGCTTTGCAACAATAAATGTAACCTTACGATAAACACCTTTGAGGGCAACCGCAAGTACATATCGGGCAACCGCTGTGAGCGTCCCTTGGGCAAAAAGGAAAACAATGATTTACCTAACCTTTTTGCGTACAAGCTCGAAAAGATAAAAGCACTTAAAGGCGCCGAAGGTCCCCTTGGCAAGATAGGTATACCTTTGGGACTTAATATGTACGAAAACATACCGTTCTGGCACACCTTTTTAACCGAGCTCGGCTTTGAGGTTGTGCTTTCGGATATTTCCTCGAGAACCCTTTACCGCAAAGGCCAGCACACAATCCCCTCCGACACGGTATGTTATCCCGCAAAGCTTATGCACGGTCACATTGAAAGCTTGCTCGAAAAGGGCGTAAAGCGCATCTTTTATCCGTGTATGCCTTATAACTTTGACGAAAAAGCAGGAGACAATTACTATAACTGCCCTGTAGTAGCATATTATCCCGAGCTTTTGCAGGCAAATATAGATAAGCTTGCCGAGGTAGAATACTTAAACGGATATTTCGGACTTCACCGTCCCCGTGACTTTGAGAAAAAAGCGTATGAATATTTCGGCGAAAGATTTTCTCTGAGCGCAAAACAGATAAAAGAAGCCTCTCGAAAGGCTTTTGACGCTTACGAAATGTGGAAAGCCGACATTCGCCTAAAGGGCAGACAGGCTATGGAGTTTGCAAAAGAAAACTCGCTCCAGGTAATAGTGCTTGCCGGCAGACCTTATCACATTGACCCGGAAATAAATCACGGTATCGACAAAATGCTCACCTCCTTTAACCTTTGTGTAGTAACAGAAGACGCAGTAGCCGATTTAGGAAATGCAGGCAAGGTAAACGTACTCAATCAGTGGACATACCATTCAAGACTTTATAACGCCGCAAACTATGTTACAACTCAGGATAATATGCAGCTTATTCAGCTCGTTTCCTTCGGTTGCGGTATAGACGCCATAACCACCGATGAGGTAAGATTTATTCTCGAAAGCAAGGATAAACTATACACCCAGCTTAAAATCGACGAGATTAACAACCTCGGCGCCATCAGAATAAGAATACGCAGTCTGTTAGCCGCTATTCGTGAAAAGGAGGCAAAGCGTCAAAATGGCTGAGATAATTCGTGATAAAAAAACCGGCAGAATTTTATTTACAAAGGAAATGAAAAAAGAGTATACTCTCTTAATTCCAAATATGCTTCCGGTACATTTTAAGCTGTTTAGTAAAGCTCTTCAGATGCACGGCTACAACGTGGTTTTGCTTGAAACAACAGGCAGACAAATTGTAAATGAGGGCTTAAAAAACGTACATAACGACACCTGTTATCCTGCGCTTTTGGTTATAGGTCAGATGATAGACGCCTTAAACAGCGGAAAATACGACCTAAACAAAACCGCACTTATGATTACCCAAACCGGTGGCGGCTGTCGTGCTTCAAACTATATCTTCTTACTCAGAAAAGCTTTGGCAAAAAGCGGATATGAAAATATCCCAGTAATTTCGGTAAACCTTTCGGGTATGGAGAAAAATCCCGGCTTTAAGCTGACTCTCGGTCTTATCAAAAAGTTGGTTTACGGAATAGTTTACGGCGATTTACTTATGCTTTTGGCAAACCAGACACGTCCTTATGAAATCGCAAAGGGCGCCGCAGACGAGATGATTGACAAGTGGGCGGCAATTTTAAACGACGAATTTAAAAGCTCAAAAAACGTAACCTACAAGCGTGTTAAATATAATATGGACAGAATCCTTGCGGATTTTAATTCTATCCCGATAAATAAAACCGACAAAATAAAGGTCGGCGTTGTAGGCGAGATATATGTAAAATATGCGCCTTTAGGCAACAACAACCTCGAAAAATTCCTGCAAAGCGAGGACGTTGAGGTAGTAGTGCCCGGTCTTATGGACTTTGTTATCTTTAAGGTTGACAACCGTGTGGTAGACCCCACAATTTACGGCGGCGGTAGAATAAAGCACTTTGTCGCTTCTAAGTTTGAAAATTACCTGCTCGGCTGGCAAAACGATATGATTGAAGCCATAAAGAAATATCCACGCTTTACTCCTCCTCAAAGCTTTTTAAAGACTAAGGAAATGGTTAAGGGCTATGTCGGCTACGGCAACAAGATGGGTGAAGGCTGGCTTTTAACAGGCGAAATGCTCGAGCTTGTACACAGCGGTACAAATAATATCGTCTGCACTCAACCCTTCGGCTGTCTGCCAAACCACGTTGCAGGTAAGGGTATGATGAAAAAGATAAAAGCGCTTAACCCAACCGCAAATATCGTTGCTATTGACTACGACCCCGGTGCAACCGCAATTAACCAGGAAAACCGCATTAAGCTTATGATTGCAAACGCCAAGCGTATGAAGCAGTCGGGTATTATCGAAAATGCCACCGCTGAAGATTTTATCACTACGGCCGAAGAAAGAGAAAAAACTACGGTATAATTGCCGAAATTTTTGGCGATATTATCCAAATGACAAGTAAGATTATAGCCTATATTGACATATAATGTCTATTTTATGTGCGTTTTGATTTAATTTTACAAAAAATAAGATTTAATGTTGTGAAAAACGCCAACTGGACAACTGCTGTCAAATCCTGTATAATTATATTAAATAAAAACGGAACATTAAGCGCCGAGAGCGCCAAAAAACTGAAAGGATTTGTTTTTATGAAAGCCACAGGAATTGTAAGACGCTTAGATAAGCTCGGAAGAATAGTTTTACCGAAAGAACTTCGCAGAGTTTTCCAAATTGACGACGAGGACGAGTTGGAAATATATGTAGAAGACGACAGAATTATTCTTAAAAAATACATACCTACCTGCGTTTTTTGTCAAAGCGACAAGGGAATTGTTGAATATAAAGACAAAAACATTTGTGAGGACTGCTTAAAAGAATTAAAAGAAAACGTATAATAAATAAAAAGGGGCTGATATAAAGCCCCTTTAATTTTTATAACAACAAAAGCTGTGCAGATAATATGCACAGCTTTTTATTTATGCCACTATTACTTTTCCGTCGGGAATAACCTGATGCTTTTCCCCGGAGGAGTGCTGACTTATCGACAGTATTATCGAAATAGGCCCTACACGCCCGAAAAACATTGTAAGAGTAAGCGCAAGTCTTGTAATCAGATTAGCATACCTTGATACTCCCACGCTTAACCCCACGTTGCCGAATGCAGATACCGCCTCGTATAAAGCGTCTATCTCGGTCGCCATATAATTTTCGTGTACCGTAAAGTTAATTGCGCAAAATGCAAACAAAACTATTGCAAACGATATTACCACAACGCTTATTGATTTATATATAGTTTGCTTATCCACACGTCTGCCCAAAATTATCGTGTCGGATTTGCCCCTTATTACGCACACCACCGTCATAATAAGCACCGCAATGGTAGTAAGCTTAACGCCGCCTCCCGTAGAACCGGGCGCAACGCCTATAAACATAAGCACGACCGATATGAGCTTCGTAGAACCGTTCAGGTTACTTGCATCAAACGGGGCAAACCCTGCCGAACGGCAGGAAACCGAAATAAAAAAGCTGTTTAATATCTTTTGCCAGGTTTTCATATTGCCTAAGGTGCTGGGGTTGTGCCACTCGGTAAACATAAAAAGCACTGCGCCGAGCACAATTAAAAGACCGCTCATTATCAAAACGATTTTGGTATGAAGCAAAAGCCTTTTTCTCTTTTTATAGCACGCCAAATCGTAGTAAACAACAAAGCCCAAGCCACCGACGATTATAAGAAGCATAAGCGTTATGAGTACAACGGGATTGTTGTTAAAAATCATCATACTCGAATCGGTGCGCACAAAGCCCAAAACGTCAAAGCCTGCGTTGCAGTATGCCGAAACCGAGGTAAACAGCGCAACGTAAATTCCCCTTAAGCCAAACTCGGGCACAAACACGGTAGAAAGCACCGCAGTTGCAATAAACTCCAGCGCAAAGGTTACCTTAAAAATCATATAAAAAATGGATTTTATATCTCCTAAGTTATCCGATAAAACCGACTCCTGCGCCAAATGTGCCGAGGTAAGCCCGAGCTTTTTTCTTACCGCTACGTTAAAGAGTGTTGCAAAGGTAACAAGCCCCAAACCGCCGAACTGTATAAGTGCGAGTATAACTATCTGGCCGAACAAGGTAAAAGCGGTAAAGGTATCAAATATTGTAAGCCCCGTAACGCAACAGGCAGAGGTCGCGGTGAAGAGTGCCGCAGAAAACGAAATGCCTTGGGGCATTTTGGTTGCAATCGGCAACATAAGTAACAGAGTGCCCGTAATAATCATTCCCACAAAGCTAAGTGTGATGATTCTTGCAGGATTCTTTAAAAGCCTATGAAAAAACGGCGTATTTGTTTTATGATTTACTCTTACATTCACGCTAATGCGTCTCCTTTATGCCAAGAAGTATTAAGTGAGTTTCCGTACTGTGATTATAACAAAGCTGAGTGTGTTTTTCAACAAAAATATGCACTAATTTATCTTAAATATTTATCACTTAATTAGTCTATATTATGCTTTATATCACTTTAGGGTTTATCTAAAGGTTTTATGTCAATAATATTTATACTTAAATTTTTATAAGGGTGTGGCATATTTGAAAAGGATAAAGCCGTTTTTATTATCGTTTTTTATAAGCACTTTCGTTTTAAGCATAATGTCCTTTATAACCTATTCCATAATAGAGGCTCGCTCAAGCGCACAGGTAAATTACACCACGCAAAACGAGCAGATAATAAATACCTACTCGCCTAAAGAAGCCGATAACTTTAGTATACTTATTATAGGCTGTAAACAGCGCAATTTGCCTGCCGACTTTTTTGTGCTTTTACATTTTGACGCTCCTAATAATATGCTTTATATTATTCCGCTTCCCGAAACCTGTCAAAGTACCGTAAATATAAAAACTCAAACGCTTAAAGAGCATTACAGATATAGCGGTGTCAGCTACGCCAAAAAAGCGGTGGAAAACTTATTTATGACCGAAATAGACGAATATATCCGCTTGGACTATCAGACAAGTGCAAAGCTTGTTGACTATTTTTCTTATATTGACTTTAACTGCGCTTACCCCATATCTACCGGAGAATATAACTTTCCCGAGGGTGAACAGCTTTTGGACGGCAAGCGATATGCCTCGCTTTTGTTTTCGGGCGACGACGCCCTTTACCCCTCGCTTATAAAAAACTTTTTTGAACAATGCTTTAACGCCGATTTAACAGAACGTCTTGACGGATTTTTTGATATAATCTTTGACTATTCCGACAGCAGTATATGCGAGCTTGATATTAAAACCCGCATTAAAGCCATAAAAGCCTTTACCCAAAAGAAAACTCAGAAAATAAGCGTTATAACGCCCGGCGGAGAGGAGGCTTTTAATAAATTTATAATAAGCGACAAGTCCTTTGACCTTATAAAAGGGATATTGTCGTAGCCTTATTTGACACCGAAACTTACTGCGTGCTAAAATAAATTAGCATTTTAATTTAAAGGACGGTTTATTCGGTGAAATATAAAGGTGCAGTATTTTTTGATGCAGACGGAACTATTGTAGACGGCAGATTTGGTATATATACCCCTACCGAAGCTACGCTTGAGACTGTTAAAAAGCTTAAACGCAACGGCTTTCTTACAGCACTTTCCACAGGCAGAGCTCGCTTTTATGTTCCCGAGGGGTTAAATAATATTTTTGACTGTTATATAACCACAAACGGCGCTTACGGCGAAATAGACGGCAAAGAGGTTTTTAACACCTATATCCCTTACGATAAACTAAAAGCCTTAACCGATTTTTTAAACGAGCAGAATATAAACTATGTCGCAGAAACGCAAAAATACGGCTTTATAAAACAAAGAAACGAAAAATATATGTCACGCCTTATGAAGCTATATAATTTTTCGGACGAAAAGTTTTTTGATAATATAGACCCTCTAACACTTCAGATAAACAAGCTTATGACCTCCTACGACGATACGGCTAAAGAAAAGCTGTTTATCGACAGGTTTTCCGATTTGTACGAGATAACCTCTCACCCGGCCAACCAATCAAGCGACGTCTCTCAAAGAGGAATTAACAAGGGCTACGGCATAAAAAAGCTTTTTGAGAGGATAGACATAGATTACGATAATACCTACGCTTTCGGCGACGCAGACAACGACTACGATATGCTTAAAGTTTGCAAATACGGTATCGCTATGGGCGAGCATACCAAAAGTCTTGAAGAGGTTAGCGTTATGATAACCGATACGGTACAAAACGACGGCGTTTCAAAGGCGCTTTTAAAGCTTGGGGTTATTGAGTAAGAGTAAAGCAAAAAATCCTATCAATTATTTAACTTTTACTTGAAATACCATATATATATTAGTATAATTAAATTAAACTAATAAGGGGGATGTAAACTATGGCACAGATTACAAAAGATTCTATCATAGGCGACATTTTGGACCTCGACTCAACCACGGCACAATACTTTTTAGAAATGGGTATGCACTGTTTAGGCTGTCCGTCCGCAAGAGGCGAAAGCATTGAGCAGGCTTGTATGGTGCACGGCGTTGACGCTGACGACCTTGTTGCAAAGTTAAACGAGCATATCTCAAAATAACTTTAAATCGCTCGAGGGTTATGCTTCGAGCGATAATTTTTTACCACAAACGGAGCTTAATATGTTAGATAAACGCTTACTTGCCTGCAGTGATTATATAAGAGAGGGTTTTAAAATGTGCGATGTCGGTACAGACCACGCATATCTTCCCTGCTATCTTGTAAAAAATAAGCTTGTTTTGTCTGCGGTCGCCGCCGATATAAATAAAAAGCCTCTCGAAGCTGCAAAAAGTAATATCTCTAAGTATAATTTAGATGATAAAATACAAACTGTATTATCCGATGGGCTTAAAAATATACATAAAGAAGATGCCGACGACATTGTAATAGCCGGTATGGGCGGCGAGCTTATCGCAAAAATTATTCTTGATTGCGACTGGGCGTTTGACAAATCAAAGCACTTTATCCTCCAGCCGATGACAAACGCATCGTTTTTAAGAAAAACGCTTTATCAAAACGGCTTTGAGATACTTTCAGAAACCCCCGTATACGAAAATAAGCATTATTATACCGTAATGCTTACTGCCTTTTGCGGTGAGAAAAAGGATATAAGCGAGGAGTTTTCCCTATTAGGTAAAATACCCGACCAAAAAGGTAATGAGCAAAAAGCGTACATAAATTATCAGATAAAACGCACCTTAAAAATTGCCGACGGTATGAGCGTTTCAAAGAGTGAAAGCGAAAAGGCAACGCATTATTACGAGCTTGCAACAAAGCTTAAAAAATATCTGTAAAAACGAAACGGAGAATATTATGACAGTAGCCGAAATTTTAAAATATATAGATACCCTCGCCCCGTTTGAAAGCGCAGAGAATTTTGATAACTGCGGCTTATTAGTGGGCGACAGTGGCGATAAAGTTAAGGCAATAGGGCTTGCCCTTGACATTACCGATAAGATAATAATTACCGCTGAGCAAAACGGTATAAACCTTATTATCACACATCACCCCGTGATTTTTAACCCGATTAAATCGGTTTGTGCCGACAGCGTAGTATACCGCCTTATTAAAAGCGGTATAAGCGTTATAAGCGCACACACAAATTTGGATAAATCACCTTTCGGCACAAACGCCGTTTTGGAAAATATATTTGACCTTAAAGATATATTAAGCCCCGAAGGCTTTGAGGGTATGGGCAGAATAGGTACGCTTAAAGATAGCTTATCGGTACACGATTACGCCTTAAAAATAAAGAAAAACCTTTCTGCTTCGGGAGTAAGATATTACGACAGCGGCAAAGCAGTATCAAGGGTAGCTTATATGGCAGGCTCAGGCGGAGGCTTTTTAGCTTGCGCAAAAGCCCTCGGTGCAGACACATTTATTACCGGCGATATAAAGCACGATGTTTTTGTATCGGCACAGAACCTTAGCATAAACGTGATAGAAGCAGGGCACTTTGACGCAGAAAACCCCGTTATGTATTCGCTTCATAAGCTTTTGAGCGAGCAATTTAAGGCTATACCGATTTCGGTACTTAGCACCGAAAACGAAATAAAAACAATATAGGTAACGGTGAAATAAATTGGCATTAGACGGATTATTTTTATCTACTGTAAAAGATGAAATCGAAAGCATTGCTTTAAATTCGAGAATTGATAAAATATATGAACCCTCCAAGGAGGAAATTATACTGGTTTTGCGCTTTAAGGGTGGCAAGGCTAAGCTTTTGCTGTCTGCTTCTGCAAACAGCCCCAGAGTGCACTTTACCGAAATGAGTCCCGAAAATCCAAAATCTCCCCCGATGTTTTGTATGCTGATGAGAAAATATCTATCGACAGCAAAGCTAATCGGAGTGCGCCAGCAAGGGCTTGACCGCATACTTTTTCTTGACTTTGAAACGGTTAATGAGCTCGGCGATTTAACTACCATAACCGTTGTCTGCGAAATTATGGGCAGGCACTCGAATATTATACTTGTAGACTCAAACTCAAAGATAATAGACTCAATTAAGCGCATATCCGAGGATATGAGCAGTGTAAGAATAGTGCTTCCGGGAGTAAAATATGAGCTTCCTCCTGCACAGCAAAAGCTCAATCCGTTCACTACAGACCGTGATACTATGCTTTCTGCCTTTAAAAACGGTAAAAATACCGACTTTGCAAAGGCTATATTAAACGTATACGAGGGTGTGTCGCCCATTTTGGCAAGAGAGCTTGCGCACCGTGCTACAGGCGGTTTGGATCTTATGAAAAACGAGGTTTCGGATTACCGCTTCAGGTGCCTGTTTGACCTTATAGACTCTGTTAAAGAGGATATTTTAAGCGGTAAGGTCACCTTTTGTACAGTACTTGATAACGGCAAGCCGAGAGATTTTACTTTAACTGACATAACCCAATACGGCAAGCTTCTTAGTAAAAAGACCTACTCTGCGCCGAGTGCTTTGCTGGACGAATTTTATCTTGAACGTGACCGCATAGAGCGAATGAAACAGCGAAGTGCGGACCTTTTAAAGCTTCTTGCAAACACCACCGACAGAATAAACCGCAAGCTTCAGGCGCAAAGCTTTGAGCTTGAGCAAAGCGAAAACCGTGAAACCTATAAAATCTGCGGCGACCTTATAAATTCGTATCAGTATATGATTAAAAAAGGTGAAACCTCTATCACCGTGCCAAACTATTATGATGAAAACTCTGCGGATATTACGATAAAATTAGACCCTGCTTTGTCGCCTGCGAAAAATGCGCAGAAATATTACAGCGACTACCGCAAGGCAAAGGTTGCAGGTAAAAAGCTCACCGAGCTTATCGAAAAGGAAAAGGCCGAGCTTTTATATTTAGACAGCGTTTTTGACGCCCTCACCAGAACCACGGGCGAAAGCGAGCTGTTGGAAATACGGGAGGAGCTGTCTGAGCAGGGCTATCTTAAAAATTACCGCAACAAAAATAAAATGTTAAAACCCTTACCACCCATAACGTATGAGTCAACCGACGGCTTTAAGATACTTTGCGGTCGCAACAACAAGCAAAATGACAAGTTAACCCTAAAGACCGCCAAAAACTACGATATGTGGCTTCACACCCAAAAAATAGCAGGCTCGCACGTTATAATTGTTTCCGACGGCAAAGAAATCTCCGATACAGCTATCGAGCAGGCGGCTATGATTGCGGCGTTTAATTCCAATGCCAGAGAGTCCGCACAGGTGCCTGTTGACTACTGCCTTGCACGTTATGTAAAAAAGCCTGTCGGCGCAAAGCCGGGTATGGTTATCTTCACCGACTATCACACCTGCTTTGTTACCCCTGACGCTGATAAGGTAAATGCGCTTATAAAAGAATAATTTTTTTGTGTATTATTTTTTCGCTTTATGTTATACTTAACTTAAAAGAAAGCTATATTTTTAAGCTCGTTTAAAAAACCTTTTTAAAGGAGGAATTATAAATGTCTGCAACCGAAATAATGGTTTTAGGCTCGGGAGGTTTCGGTACCTCTTTATCGGTAATGCTTTTTAAGCACGGCTACAAGGTTACTATGTGGTCGGCTTTTGAGCAGGAAATCGAACAAATCCGCTTGGCAGGAGAACACAAAAAGCTTCTCCCCGGTATACCCGTAGACCCTGCAATTAAGCTTTCTACTGATATTTCCGACGCAAAGGGCAAAAAAATAATCATCTTTGCAATTCCGTCGGTAGCGCTCAGAAAGGTATGCAAAATGGCCTTGGGCAATATAGACGAGGACGCACTTTTAATAAACGTCGGCAAGGGCTTTGAGGAAGAAACTCAAAAAAGGTTGTCGGTAGTTTTGGAGGAGGAGTTCCCTAAAAATAATATAGTCGTTTTGTCGGGCCCGTCACACGCAGAGGAAATTGCCAGAGAGGTCCCCACAACGCTTGTTGCCGCAAGTAAAAACCGAAAAAGCGCAGAATATGTGCAAAACATTATGATGAACACTAATTTAAGGGTTTATGTAAACGATGACGTTACAGGTGTTGAGCTTGGCGGTGCGCTTAAAAATATTATTGCTCTGTGCGTAGGTATCTGCGACGGTATGGATCTTGGCGACAACACAAAAGCGGCGCTTATGACAAGAGGTCTTGCAGAAATTTCAAGGCTGGGTGTTGCTATGGGCGCTAAGGTTGAAACCTTTACCGGTCTTTCGGGTGTCGGCGACTTAATAGTAACCTGTACAAGTATGCATTCGAGAAACCACAGAGCAGGTATATACATAGGTCAAGGACTTTCCTGCACAGAGGCGGTAGAACGTGTGGGTATGACAGTTGAGGGCTGTAATGCCGCTAAATCCGCTTACGCTATTGCAAAGAAATATGGCGTATCTATGCCTATTACCGAGGAGCTTTACAAGGTGCTTTTCGAGGATAAGAATATCCGCAAAGCATTAAGCGACCTTATGGGACGTCCGAAACGCTGTGAAACCGAAGAAACCTTAAAGGTTTAATGACAAATAAAAGCTAAAGCCCCGAAGTTAAAAAACTTCGGGGCTTTAGCTTTTTAAGGATGGTTTAAAAGGAAGAAACGCAACTACTCTGATTCGTTTTCAGTTGTTACTTCTATAACCTCGACCTCTCCCTCGATTGCGGGGGTCTCTGCTTTCATATCCTTTAAGCAGGCTCTGAAAAGCATTGCGGATATAAATGTGAATATAGCCACAGCTACTAAGCTTACGCCTATGACAATCATAAGGGTTTTGGTTGCGCTAAAGGGATTGATAAGGGCTATTATTCCTAAAGTAAGCCCTATAACGCCCATAATAAGCGATGCTATGAAGTTTTTTGACTTAAAGTGCATTAAATCCAAGGCATACTGAAATTCCAAAACGCTCGAAACTATTATAATAAACGCCAGGATGTAGCCTGCTATATCGGCGGCAACGGTGGATTTTATTAACAAAAATACGCCAACGATAATTGCGACAATTCCAAAGGCAAAGCTACCTCTCTGACCGTTTTCATAATCTCGGTTAAGGAAGTATAATATCGTTTCCACTATACCTATAGCGAGAATGGTTACGGCAATTATCTTTCCTATAACGTCAATAGCTATGTTTGGCATAATGATAAAAAACAGTCCTATAACTGCGTAAATGATTGCTTCAATTATTGTTTTTCTTGTTGCGGTTTTTAAAAATTCCATAAACGCACCTCCTGATGATTATATTTATATTTTAACGAATAAAGTCGCAAATTGCAATAGTATTACTAAAATTATATCTAAAAAGCATTTTAAAATGTGTTAAATGCATAATAACAAGTGACCTAAAAGGTCGAAATAATGCGCTCTACTGTGAGTAGAGTGCGAATTTTAAGCACTTGTTTTAGCCCTTTTTTAGTGTTATAATAACCTTAGTCAGTCAGCACCCTTGGCGCTGTCAAGCTTGCGCTTAAAATCCTTACGGATTTTGGCTAAGAACATAACTTATAAGCCCTATTATTTTTAGGAGGACTTTATGGAGAATTTAAAGCTTATAATAGCCAAAAATATAGCGGACCTTCGCCGACGTGACGGAATTACCCAGATACAGCTTGCCGAAAGGTTAAATTATTCGGACAAGGCTGTTTCCAAATGGGAACGAGGCGATTCTATACCCGATGTTACGGTTTTAAAGGAAATCGCCGACCTTTTCGGCGTGTCACTCGATTATTTGGTAGAGCAAGAGCATACCGAAAAATCTCTTCCTCGTCAGACGCTTATGGAAAAAATCAAAAATCACGCCGTTATCACCGGTATGTGTATTTTACTGGTGTGGCTTATCGCAACGCTTATTTTTGTTATAATCGACGCCACAAACAAAAATGCGCATTTTCACGGGCTTGTTTTTTTATACGCAGTACCTGTATCTATGATAGTGTGGCTTGTTTTTAACTCTATATGGTTTAACAGACGTCGCAATTTCCTTATTATATCCCTTTTAATGTGGTCTGTTTTAGGGGCTTTTTATATTTCGGCTCTGCTCTTCTCGCTTAATATCTGGCAGATTTTCTTGCTTGGCATACCCGGGCAAATCATTATACTTATGTGGTCAAGGCTCGGCTACCGCAAAAAAACCGAAGAAGAATAAAAACCACACGCCTAAACGGCGTGTGGTTTTTTAGTCCACTCTGTTACGGCTCTCGCCCGCAAAAAACGCTTTTATATTCTTTATAATTTCCTCTAAGCACCTTACTCTCGCTTCGTATGCTCCCCAGCCTATATGCGGAGTTAAGCATACATTTTTAAGGTGACTTATTTTAGCGTAAGGGCTCATACTGTCAAACGGCTCCTTAGAATACACATCTATACCGATACCGCCCAAACGCCCTTTACTTACGGCTTCGCAAAGTGCTTTTTCGTCCGCCACGGCACCTCTTGACACGTTAATAAATATAGCGTCTTTTTTCATAAGGGCAATACGCTCCTTTGAAATTAAGTCGTATGTATCCTCATTTAAAGGCGTGTGCACGCTTATAATGTCTGATGTTTTACAAAGAGTGTCTATATCGGCGCACTCTATACCGCAAACTTCACTTCGGCTATGGGCTATGACATTACAGCCTAAGGCTTTGGCTATGACCGCTACCTGTTTTCCGATATTACCGTAGCCTATTATACCCCACGTTTTCCCTCTAAACTCTTTATACGGAGGGCTTAGTCTATTCGCCACACCGCTTTTTGTGTAAGAACCGTCTGCGACATATTCGCAAAACACCCCAAGGTGCATATATAAATATAACGCCATCGCTGCGGTAAGCTGGGCTACACTGTCGGTAGAATATCCTTTTACGTTGCATACCGCAATATTATTTGCTCTGCAATAGTCAAGGTCAATGTTATCAAAGCCTGTCGCCGCCACGCAAATGAGCTTTAAGCTTTGAGCTTTATTTAAATTTTTACCGTTTAATTTAATCTTATTTACTATAACTACGTCGCTGTCGGATATATGCAGTGATACCTCTTCGGGCGCAGTATTTAGGTATATAACCGTTTGTCCAAGCTCATTAAGCCCCTCAAGGCTTAAGTCGTCGCCCAAGGTAGCAGAGTCTAAAACCGTAATTTTCATCATACACCTCCAAAAACGCATTGGCTAAAATTAAAAGTTAAAAAATATGAGGTTTTTACACCCCTTGTTAAAGGTTATTTTATCATATTAACTTTAAATCATCAATATTTGTGTTTAATTTCATTTTTATTATTAAAAGCAAGTGCATTTAAACAGAAAATGTGTTATACTTATTTATGTATAAGCCTATGTGGCTTTAGCGTAAGATATTTTGAAACGGGGGAATAAATTTGGTATTCAGCAGCTTGAATTTTATCTTTATATTTTTACCTGTATTCCTTCTCGTTTATTATATTGTGCCGATTAAGCTGAGAAATCTCTGCCTTTTTACAGGTAGCGTTATTTTTTACTCCTACGGCGTTATCACCGAGCCGTTTTATATAGTGCTTATCTTATTGTCGGTGCTTATAAACTTTCTTGCAGGCTGTGTTATAAAAAAGTATGAACGCTTTGCTAAAACCGCCTTTATATTAGGAGTAATTTATAATTTCAGCTGGCTTTTTATATTTAAGTACGCTGACTTTTTCGCGCAAAACATAAATAACCTTATAGATTTTATATCGCCTTTATCAAAGGTTTCTCTGCCGCTTACAAATTTAATTATGCCTATCGGTATCAGCTTTTACACCTTCCAAATGGTATCGTATCTTGCGGACGTTTACAGAAAAAAAGTGGAGGCTGAAACTTCTATTGTAAGGCTCGGAGCATATATCACTATGTTCCCTCAGCTTATAGCCGGACCTATCGTGCGCTTTGAAGATGTTGCGCAAAGCCTTAAAGTAAGAAGCTATAACTTAAAAAATTTAGCCGAGGGCGCAAAGCCTTTTGTTATGGGCTTGGGGCTTAAGGTGTTGCTTGCAAATCAGCTCGGAAATCTGTGGCAGGACGTAAACACCATAGGCTTTGAATCCATTTCCACTCCTCTTGCGTGGATGGGAATTATCGCTTACAGTATGCAGATATATTTCGACTTTTACGGCTACTCGCTTATGGCGATGGGGCTGGGTAAAATGTTGGGCTTTTCGCTCCCCGAAAACTTTAATGTGCCGTATATCTCGGTTACAATGACGGAGTTTTGGCGCCGCTGGCACATCACCTTAGGCTCGTGGTTCCGTGAATATGTATATATCCCCTTGGGCGGCAACAGAAAAGGCAAAGCCCGCACCTATATAAACCTCTTTATCGTTTGGGCACTGACAGGCCTTTGGCACGGCGCAAGCTGGAATTTTGTTATTTGGGGTATCGGCTTATTTGTAATAATAAGCATAGAAAAGCTTTTTATCGGCGACTTTTTTAATAAGTTTCGCATTGTCGGTCATATTTATATGATACTGCTCATTCCGCTGTCGTGGCTTATTTTTGCGGTAACCGATATTAAACAAGTCGGCATTTACTTTGGTAGGCTCATTAACTTAGGCGGAATAAATGTATTTTCGCTCGATTATATCAAATACGGTAAAATTTACGGCGTTTTGCTTATAGTCGGTCTTGTGATGTGCACGGGACTTCCCATAAAAATATACAGAAAGATAAAAGATAGCTTTGTTATACTACCTGTTATGACCGCTATGTTCGGTGCTTCAATTTACTGCTTATATATGGGGCTCAATGACCCGTTTATGTATTTTAGGTTTTAGGAGTGTAGACGATGAATAGGAAAAAACGCATAGATAAAAAAATGCTTATAAATGTTTTATCGGTAATCGTAAGTATAGGGCTTTTGATTTTCTTTATAGTCACCGCAACAAAAATCGCAAACCGCAATAAAGTGGATTTGCCCGAGGACATAACCGATGAAATTACGTCCGAAATAACTCTGACTTCATCTGAGACTGTCAGTGAAGATGACTCATCTTCCTCCGAAGCAGACGCTATAACCTCCTCAGAAGCCGATAGCTCTGTGCCGGCAAGCAAGGCAGAGGCTAATTTTGTTAACGCTCCCGAGGGCTATTTTAAAGACGCTTTATTTATAGGCGACTCAAGAACCGTGGGGCTTTCGGAATACGGCGGTATCGAGGGCGCAACCTTTTTCTGCAATACGGGTATGAGCGTTTATAATATCTACAAAACCGAGGCCGACGTTGCAGGTATCGGAAAGGTTACCTTTGATACGCTTATGACCTCACGCACCTTTGGCAAGATATACGTTATGCTCGGTATTAACGAATTGGGCTACGACCGAGACCAGACTATCGGTAGGTTCTCGGAACTTATAAATACCATTAAAAGCTATCAGCCTAATGCGATTATTTTTATTGAGGGCAACCTGCACGTCACCGCCTCACGCTCCGCAAGTGATGAAATTATAAACAATGCGAGCATTGATGACTTTAACGAGAAAATCTCTGCTTTGGCGGATAACAAAGTAGTATATTACATTGATATAAACACTGTCTTTGACGACGAAACAGGCAATCTAAAGTCGGATATGACCTTTGACGACGTGCATATTCTGGGTAAATACTACACCGAATGGGGCAACTGGTTTGCGACTAAGGCGATTGTAAAATAAGAATAAAATATTAACTCCGCTGGCTTTTAGCAAGCGGAGTTTTTTTATTCCTTTTATATAAACTCTTTATTTTGAGAATTATAAATCATCTTTCTTAGAACCGATACGCCTATAATATCCTTATCATAACCGCTTAAAAATAAATCTATAAGAAGCGACGGGTTAAAATTGCGCTCGCCTGCTGTGAACAGCATAAAAAAGGTGACGCCATTATCGGTTATCTTATTACCTTTAATCTCAAATTCGGGCTTTATGTCTATTTGCTTTTCGCCTTTTTTGGTCTTTTTTGTTACCACAATACTCTCTTTATTGCAAAAGGCTTCGAAGTCGCTTGCCACTTTATTTGCATTTTCGCTCATAAAGGTAATGGCATAAAGCGCTTTTTTAATGGTTTGCGGCTTCATATCCTGCAAAGAAACCTTAAACACCCTTATGTCAGGCGGTAAGGTGGCGTTAAAGCGCTCCTTTAGCTTATCAAAGTCCATTTCTTCGGTAATGCGCAAATCCATTATCTCATACTCGCTTTCATATCCTAACGAAAGCGGAAGCGCAAAGGTCATATACATATGCGGATTAAAGCCTTGTGTGTACCACACAGGGATACCTGCTCGCTTTAGGCTTCTTTGCATACACCTCATAAGGTCAAGGTGCGAGATATATTTTGCTCTGCCTAACTTTTTATAAAATATGCGAATATTGGGCATCTGCATTATTTTTCTGTTATTTTCCGCCGTGTTAAAGGCGTTCGGCTTATTCAACGCATTTGCCCTCCTTGTTTTTTAAAAGCTTGTTTGCTCCGCAGCCTGCACATTTTTGACGACAGTTCGGCGTAGTTTCGGCATTTTGCGCCTTTTCCCACTCACGCTTTAAAAAGGCTTCGCTTATACCGTAATCGAGGTGACTCCAAGGCAAAACCTCGTCAAGACTTCTTGTTCTGTTGGCGTAAAAACGGACATTAAGGTTGCATTCGTCTAATGCTTCAAGCCACCTGTCGAAATAAAAATGCTCGTCCCAGCCGTCTAAGTAACAGCCCTTTTGCCACGCCTTATATATAACCTCGCCCAAACGTCTGTCGCCCCTTGCAAGCACCGCCTCTAACACCGAGGTTTTGGAAGCGTGATACTTAAAGGAAATGTTTTTAGAAGTAATACAGTCTTTCATATGATGCTGTTTTTTTACAATCAGCTCAAGCTCGTCCTGCCCGAACCACTGAAACGGTGTAAACGGCTTCGGCACAAAGGTAGACACCGAAACTGTCACGTTTATTTTGCCCTTAGGACGATTTTCAAGGCTTTTGTAAAAGCCTATTATCCTTTGAGCTAAGTCGATAATGCCCTCGCAGTCTGCCATTGTTTCGGTGGGAAGCCCCAGCATAAAGTAAAGCTTTACCGAAGTATATCCGCCCTCAAACGCAATTTTACAGGACTTAAATATATCCTCCTCGGTAATGTTTTTGTTTATAACGTCTCTAAGCCTTTGCGTGCCTGCTTCGGGCGCAAAGGTAAGTCCGCTTTTTCTTACCGCCTTTACCTTATCCAAAAGCTCCTCGGAGAAATTATCTATCCTAAGCGACGGTAGAGATAAGTTTATATTATTCTCAACCGAAAAGTCTAACAGGTCGCTAAGCAGCGTTTCCACCTCGGAATAATCCGAGGTACTAAGCGAAGATAAGCTCATTTCCTCGTAGCCTGTATTTTCGCAAAGCGCTTTGCCCTGTGAGCACAAAACGTCGTGGGATTTTTCCCTTAACGGACGGTATATATATCCTGCCTGGCAAAATCTGCAACCTCTGATACAGCCTCTCATAAGCTCGATTACCGCCCTGTCGTGTACTGCTTCGACAAACGGCACTACAAATTTATCGGGATAATAAAGGTTTGTCATATCCTTTATAATGCGCTTTTTTACCTTTTTGGGTACACCGTCTTTTGCCTTAATTTCCTTTACCGTGCCGTCAGGATTATAGCTTACGTCATAAAGGCTCGGTACATATATGCCCTCAAGCTTTGCCGCCTCAAATAAAAACTCGTCTTTTGTCATATTTTTTTCTTTGGCATTTTTATAAGCTTCACAAAGCTCTACGTCGATTTCCTCGCCCTCGCCGAGAATAAATATATCCACAAAATCGGCAAGCGGTTCGGGATTACAAACGCAAGGACCTCCTGCAACTACAAGGTTTTTTAGCCCTTTGCGGTCCTTTGCTTTAACCGCTACTCCGCCCATATCGAGCATATTTAAAATATTATTGTAGCTTAGCTCATACTGAAGCGTAAAGCCTATTATGTCAAATTCACTTAGTGCGTCTAAGCTTTCGAGCGCATAAAGCTTTATGTCGTTTTCCCTGAGCTTACTTTCCATATCCATCCACGGCGCAAATACACGCTCGCACCAGATATAGTCTTTCTCGTTTAAAATGCCGTATAAAATTTTCATTCCAAGATGCGACATTCCGATTTCGTAAGTGTCGGGAAAGCAAAACGCAAAGCGCACCTTAACCTCGTCTTTGTTTTTTATGACACTGTTAAGTTCGCCGCCGACATATCTGCCCGGCTTTTGCACCAAGGGCAATATCCTGTCTAAAGTTTGCATTTTGTCCACAATTATCACCGTTTTCTATGTATCATAGACACTCTCGTGAGGTCAGAAAATGAATAGCCCTTTCAATAGAATCCTTTGAGTCGCCCCAGTCGGCGTCCTTGCCCGAATTTCTGTAATCAAACATCTTGCAGTAATGGGAAATGTCGTTTTGTGTTTTTGAAAGCCCTTTACTGCAAAGTGCTTCGCACGAAGCTAAAAAATCGCCCGATAGCTTTTTAGGCATATTCTCCTCGGCAAAGGCGCAAAGCTCTTTATAATGCGTAAAGCACAAAAATTCCTGGCTGTCAAAAAGCTCTCTAAACTCTTCCTCTTTATTATAAAGCTTAATTATTGTAGAGAACATTCTTTTTATCGCCCAGTCTATTTGAGCGCAAACAAAACAGGTTTCTCCCTCGCCTTTTTTCGCCTTTTTGGATAAGCTTTTGCGGTTTTTTATATCCTTTTGAAGCTCTATAAGGTGACTTTCTAAAATAAGCGCTAAGGAAAGCCTGTTTTTCTTATTAAGCATCATATCAAAATGCGGTTTGCAAAAGCCCTGCTTATTAGTCTCGATTCTGACGTCGGGCTCCATCATCGCCGCCCCCATTATATAATCAACACACCTGGTTTCAAGCGTGTTTCTCATCTTGCATATAGGGCACCCACATTTTTCCTCAAAAACCTCGTTTACGGGGATTGTATATATACTGTCTTTCATTTTCTTTCTCCGTTTATATCTTGTTATCGCCGCTTACATAACCGCCATCATGGCTGTTAAAAAGCTCTAAAACCTCGTCTATGTCAAGCCCCATAACAACCTGCCTTGAAAATCTACTCTCGCCGTACGGGTAAACGCAAACGTCAACGCCTCTGCTTCTTACTTGCAGTATGGTTTGTCTTAGCCTTATGTCAACGATTTTTTCTTTTGGTATGCTTACGGTCAATATCCTAAAGCCCTTTGTGTGCTTAAGGGTAAGCACCTTGTCGTCTACTGAAATCCCGCTGAAAAAAAAGCCGTAAACCTTTACAAACAGCCACCATACCACAGGTATGCAAAGACCGAATGCCATAAGGTTTAGTATCGACGGTATTGAGGTAAAAAATATGCCTAAGGTAAATCTTGCCGCCAAAATCACACCTATCACCGCAAGCGGCGGCCACATAAACCTGAAAAATGCTCTCTTTTTCGGTTTAAGCTTCATTTTTAAAACAGGTATTTCGGGCAAGAGGATATTTAAGTTTGAAATTATATTATCTTGTTCACCCGTGGGTAAAATTACGCTTAATTCCTTTCTGTCCTTGCCGTAACCGGTGCAGTGAACAAATGCAGACGTAAAGCCAAGCACCCTTGTAATGAGTGATTGTCTGAGGGTAATGTAGTTTATCCTTTGGGTGTTTATCGAAAAGGTTCTTCTTGTTATAACGCCTGTGTTTACCGATAGATTGTTGCCCTTGCGGTATACCTTAAACTTTAAATGGCGAAGTAGCTTTGCCACAAAGTCAATAAACCAAAAAAGCATAATTAAATACGCTAAGTATGCGGCGGCAGGCGGCAAGCCGAAAGCAAGCCTTGCGCTTAACTTTGTTACCCCTTCTACTATCATCTGCTCCATACGGTTGCCTATGACGTTTCCTGCCTGTGAGACAAACGCCGCCAAGTATAGTACTCCCGTAAGCGAGCTTGAGCTTACAAGGGAAAATAATGCAACATAAAAGTTAGTTGGCGTATAGCTTTGCTTTATCTGAGCATCGTCGGAAAGATACTCCTTAAATTTAAGTAAAATGCGCTGTGCCGTGTCCTTGTTTACGGTAATAGTAAAGTCGTAGTTTCTCGTGCTTCCGCTGTCGGTATCTACATAAAGCCTTGCTGTTTTAATAGGCCTTAAATACCACGTTTGCTCCACCGACACAAGCGTTATCTTATCGTACGCAAGATATCTTTGCTGTTTAAAAATTATCCCTTTAAAAAAATATATACCGTCCTTATCAAAGCAAAACCGATACTCCCACCAGTTATAAAAGCCGAGCAATAAAATGATAACAACGATTATAATATCACGCCATGCGCCCAAAAGCCAGGTGTAAAAACCGCCGTTTGTGACAAAAACATTCCACAAGGCACGCACTATAGGAAACAAAAGGAGTATCAGATACTTTGAAATCTTTTCAAAAATATTGATAGGATGTGACCTTGAAAGCTTCATTACATTACCTCTGATGAATCTTCGTCAAACAAAAATTTTCTTCCCGGCGACAGCCTCTTACTAAGCTCTTTTGCGTCAGCGCTCTTTATAAACAAAAGCCTCATCTGACTGCCCGGAGCAGATATAATAACCGTCCTTAACCCCAAAAGCCTCGCCAGCGGAGTTTTGTACACGCTAACATATGAAATTTTGTCTATTTTCAGGTGATGTACACGGTTATAAAGCACTCCATGCGTTAGTATAACGTGAGTTTCGTTTATCGCATAGCAATAGTTTACATAATAAATCGGCACATAAAAAAACACCATAAATATGCTAAATGCCCCTAAAAGCCACAAAACAGCGTACCACAAGAATGTATCTTTTGCAATCAAAAATGCGCCGAGACATATAAGTGAGCCGCACAAAATAAGCGTTATAAGCTCCCAAATCACCATAACTCTTTTAGGCAGATATTTAAACTCCATAAGCTAAATCGTCACCTGCTTCTGACAATAGATATATAATAAGAAACGAAACGGGCGGTATTTTCCCCGCCTCGTTTTTTAAATCCTAAACTTTAATTTAATAATATCTCATAGACGCAATAACCTTACCAAGTATTAAAACGTCGTCTACAATAATCGGCTCGTAGTCGTCGTTTTCCGGTTGCAAGCGTATATGTCCGTCCTCTTTATAAAAGCGCTTTGCAGTTGCTTCGTCGTCAATAAGCGCAACAACTATTTCGCCGTTTGACGCAGTAGAAGCTTTTTTCACTATGACAATATCCTCGTTTAAAATGCCGGCGTTTATCATACTGTCGCCTTGTATTCTAAGCGCAAAAACCTCATTTGCGCTGTCGCCGTCAAGGTTTACGGGGATATACCCTTCTATATATTCCACAGCCGTAATAGGTCTGCCTGCCGCAACATTTCCTACAAGCGGTACTCTTGCGGCGGTAGCATTCGGAAGCTGTATCGAACGATTGTGGTTATTGCTTTTAACGATAAGCCCCTCTTGGCAAAGCTCGTTAATATATCTGTGTACCGTAGAGGTGGATTTTATCTTTAAATCACTGCAAATCTCTCTGACCGTAGGCGAAATATCATTTGAAATTCTGTCTACGATATAATCGTATATGAGTTTTGCTTTTTCGTTTAACATAATAATTCACAGCTTTCTTATGTGTATTTATTATTCTAACAAAAGTATACCATATTATTTATATAAATTAAAGGTGATTTCTCAAAAAAAGAAAATTTGTTTGTTTTTACTATGCCATTTTATTTTTATATATGACCATCAAGCCTTATAAATACTTATTTTTGCCGTATGTTTTTATACTAATAGTAATAACTAAGCAATAATAAACGCCCTGCATAACAAAAACTGCTTTGCAGGGCGTATTTTTTATGGTTTTCTTTTAAAGCTTACTTATCTCATTGTCGATTTGATTTTTGATAGCATTTATTATTGATATGCTTTTGGTGTTATTTTCTATGAGCATTTCGCCTGCCGATACTGCCGCTTTGAGCGCACTAAGCGAAGAAGGAGTATAATCAGACGAATTTATATAAGTGTACGCCTCATCTATAGAGCTTTGCAAAGCTTCATAGCTTGCCTGAAGATTAGATTTAAGAGAGCTCACGGCATTATTTATCTGCAAGGTTATGTTATCTATTGTGCCGGGAGTTTTAATATTTAAGTCTATAACCATTCTGCCTGCCGACACTGCCGTTTTAAGTCTTGCGTAGCTTTCTTTTGTATACTTAGCTTCCGAATAGCTTTCGGCGGCAGATATTGCCAAGTTAAGATCGGCATATATCTGTACACTTGGCTTAAGCGCCAAAACAGCATTATTTATGCTTTCGGTTATATTGTCTATAATGCTTTGGGTTTTCGTACCGCTGTTTATCACATAACCTGCCGCAAGAACTGCCGCTTTTAAAGAGGCAAGGCTTTTTTTAGTGTAATCGCCCTGCAGATAACTTTCTGCATTTGAAAGTGCTGTTTCGAGCAATGAATAATCCGCCGATGTACTTATGAGAGACAAGTTATTATACGATACATTCGGTCTGTCGGGCAGGGAATAATCCGAGCCCAAATAATAGCTTACATGCGGAGGCTGATTGTAGGCTACATTTTGACCTGCAACCTGCGTACGATACTGAACGTCCTGCATAAGCGTGGTTATTCTGTAATCGGTCGTATAGGTGGTGCAGTATATTCTAAGCTTTGTGTTATCCTCTGTTCTCAACACAAGCTCCTCACGCCAGTCGCCGAATAAATCGGCCGACAGACAAGGGGTCGCCTTAGTAGAATTACAGGAGGCGCAACCGCTTGCGGTAAGAAGCGTGGAAACACTGCTTACTGATTTATACTTTGTGATTTTTATATCGTCCAAAAGCTCTCTTTCCAAGTCGCCGTCCCAATAAATAAGGAAGTTTACTGCAGGACGATTTGTAGCAATCGAACTGCCTGAGCCGTTATAAACATCGCTTGTGGCCGTACTCCAAAACTCTGCGCCGTAATTTCCTGCCCAGATGTTATCGGCGCAACACCTGCCTGTATCTCTGGTGCTGTCATAATGGAAAATTATATCTCCTGTTGCACCGTCTAAAAGAGATGCGCCGTAATTTGCTTCTTCGTGGCAAACCCATACCTCAAGTCCGTTTCTGTCGGGCAGGAAATCGCCTATATGTAAGGCGTCGCCGTGACCTAAATTAGTGCACCACAATACCGAGCCGTCGTCGTCAAGACAAACTGCGCCTAAAATAAGTTCCTGTTTACCGTCGTTATCAACATCAGCCGCCATACAGTTGTGGTTTCCGTCGCCGTAGCCCAGTGCAGAGGAGTTATTGCCTGTGTCAAAGCCCCAGCGCTCCACTAACTTTTTATTCACCACGTCATAAGCGCAAGCGGTCATTCTCGTATAATAGCCTCTTACGGTAACTGCGCTGGGATGTACCCCGTCAAGATATACTACTGCACCCAAAAATCTGTCTACCCTGTTTCCGTAGCTGTCGCCCCACTTAGATACCGTTCCTCTGGGATATTTATATTCTACCGTGTCAAGCGCTTTACCGGTACGTCCGTCAAAAAGGGTATAATATTCCTTACCGCTTAAAATATAGCCCGACGAATTTCGGTAATCCTTTGTAGCGTCGCCTATCACGTTGCCCTTACCGTCAACAGTACCGTCGGCGGTTTTACAGGTCATCTCGGCGTATCCGTCACAGTCAAAATCCGCTACCAAAAACTGCGTATAATGAGCTCCTGCACGAATATTTATGCCTAAGTCTATTCTCCAAAGCTTTGTGCCGTCAAGCTTGTAACAATCGATATACACGTTGTCGGTCACTCCCGACTGTGAATTATCTTTTGAGTTTGACGGGTCCCACTTAACAAAAAGCTCATAAACTCCGTCGCCGTCAACGTCGCCTACAGAGCAGTCGTTTGGGCTGTAGGTACAATTATTCGAGGTGGGTACGTCAAGCTCAAGATCAAAATAACTGTCCAAAGATTTAAGCGTACACTCGCTTTTTGAAATAACCCTGCCGTTTAAAACGGTGTCAACACGATAGCTTGAGCTTGCATTTCCGCCCTTATCAAGATAACAGGTTGCCATATCCTCACCGCTTGTGTAAATGAGGGTATTGTTTCTATATAGCTTAAATGTTACAGCGTCGTTATCGCTTGCCAAAAAGCGCCAGCTTACAAGCATACCACTGCCCGTATTTATGGCAGTGATGCCTCTGTCCAGCGATTCTACTATGTTTGCCCCCGTGCCGTAAAGCGCATAGACGCTGTCTGATTTTGTGTCTCGGAAATTCGCACCAAACGCTGTCAAGATACAAAGCGCCGTTATAAGTGCGACAATTCGTCTTGCCTTAAAAAACATTGTGTTCTCCTTTAGCTTTATATAAGTTAAGCAAACAAACAGCTTGCATATTATATGCAAGCTGTTTATATTATTCTAAACGTTTATGGCTTTAGCCAACCTTTTCAAAGGTCCAATTCTGAGAAGCCGCACCTGTGTAACTGTAAAGCGCAACGTTAGCTCCGTCTGTTTTAGCGCTTTCTGCAACGCCTACGCACATACTTGTGTTGAGCTTAGGAAGTATAGCATAGCTTCCGTCGGTATTTGCCTTTAGGTAGAATACCTGAGCGTCATCGCCGTTAGCTTCCCAAAGCTGCATATTTGAAGCAACTGTAGTGTTTCCGCATGGAACATCTAAAACCTTAGTGTTGCTTGTGCATACTGCGTAGAGAACATAATAGCCGTTGCCCTTTGATACTATCTTCCAGTGTTGTGCGTCATATCCGTTAAGCGACCATTGTTGTACGTTAGCGCCGTTTACATTTAAGCCGTTTGCAACATCAAGTACTTTACCGCTGTTTACGTTTTTGATTACATAAACGCCGCCGTCAACTAATGAAGCTGTGCTTGTTGACGAGTTATTTGATGAGCTTGACGATGAGCTGCTTGATGATGAAGTATTAGAACCTGTGTTTGTATTGGTGCCGGTAACCTGCTCGCTTACGATTATATCGTATACATAGATACCGCTGTTTGTTGAGTAAACATAGTAAGTACCTGCTGATGATAAGCTTATGCTCTGAACAGAGGCTGTACCTGTTACTGTTATGGTACCTGCAGAAGCTCCGCCGTAACTGCTCTTAGCAACGTTGATTGTTCTGGAAAAAATACTGGTTGATGAAGCTAAAATCTTAATTGTTGCAGGACCGTTTGTAGTAAACGAAATTGTTCTGCCCGAAGCGTTACCTGCGCCGTTCATCTTAATTCTCTTGGTATAAGAGGTTGAGTTAACGGTTGTAGTTGCTGTTTGTACTTCAACATATTTTGATGAAGAAGCGTTGATTGTAAATCTGCCGGAGGTAATCTTTGAAGTATATGTGCCCTTTGTCAAGCTGTTTGTGCCCAATGAGAAGGTATTTGTAGTAGTTGTAGTGGTTGTACCGCTGTTTGAGCCTGATGAACTGCTTGATGATGAGCTACTCGGTGCAGTTGAGCTGCTTGATGATGAGCTGCTCGGTGCAGTTGAGCTGCTTGATGATGAGCTACTCGGTGCAGTTGAGCTGCTTGATGATGAGCTGCTCGGTGCAGTTGAGCTGCTTGATGATGAACTGCTTGGTGCAGTTGAGCTGCTTGATGATGAGCTGCTCGGTGCAGTTGAGCTGCTTGATG
>JAEDDN010000002.1 GCA_016298065.1 Oscillospiraceae bacterium | reverse complement strand
AGGTAGCGAAATTCCTTGTCAGGTAAGTTCTGACCCGCACGAATGGTGTAACGATCTGGGCACTGTCTCAACAACCCGCCCGGCGAAATTGTAGTACCGGTGAAGATGCCGGTTACCCGCGACTAGACGGAAAGACCCCATGGAGCTTTACTGTAGCCTAATATTGAGTTTTGGTATGTAATGTACAGGATAGGTGGGAGACTGAGAAGCTACGGCGTCAGCTGTAGCGGAGTCGCTGTTGGGATACCACTCTTTATGTACTGAAATTCTAACCTGCGGCCATGAAGCTGGTCGGGGGACATTGTTAGGTGGGCAGTTTGACTGGGGCGGTCGCCTCCAAAAAGGTAACGGAGGCGCTCAAAGGTTCGCTCAGCATGGACGGAAACCATGCTTTTGAGTGTAAACGCAAAAGCGAGCCTAACTGCGAGAATGACGGTTCGAGCAGTAACGAAAGTTGGAGTTAGTGATCCGGCGGTATGAGAGTGGAATTGCCGTCGCTCAACGGATAAAAGCTACCCTGGGGATAACAGGCTGATCTCCCCCAAGAGTCCACATCGACGGGGAGGTTTGGCACCTCGATGTCGGCTCATCGCATCCTGGGGCTGAATTCGGTCCCAAGGGTTTGGCTGTTCGCCAATTAAAGCGGTACGCGAGCTGGGTTCAGAACGTCGTGAGACAGTTCGGTCCCTATCTGTCGTGGGCGTAGGATATTTGAGAGGAGCTGTCCCTAGTACGAGAGGACCGGGATGGACGTACCTCTGGCGCACCAGTTGTCGGGCCTACCGGCACAGCTGGGCAACTAAGTACGGAACGGATAAACGCTGAAGGCATCTAAGCGTGAAGTCGCCCTCAAGATAAGATATCCCACTGAGAAAATCAGGTAAGACCCCTTGAAGACTACGAGGTTGATAGGCTCAAGGTGTAAGCATGGTGACATGTTCAGCCAGCGAGTACTAATCGGTCGAGGGCTTAACCTCAAAAGATAATGAGGAAGCTAAATTCATAATACTAAGTTATTGTTTGGTTTTGAAGATACCTAATCTTCAAAAATTTAAAAGCGGTGTTTATTGCGATGAGGTCCCACCTGTTCCCATACCGAACACAGAAGTTAAGCTCATTTGCGTCGACAATACTTGGCTGGCGACGGCCCGGAAAGATAGATATTCGCCGCTACTAAAAAAGAGCAAGGAATTATTCCTTGCTCTTTTTTCATTAATCTTTACCTAAAATACATATAAAGCTGACATTTCATCATACCGTTATAAAGCTTTCTGCGCTTGTCGGCTGATTTGCCGTATATACGCTCAAACCTTTCGTGAGGGGATATGATATAGTAACTGTTTTTCACTCTTTTCTCAAACACCTTGCCAATAACCTTGTAAATTGCTTCGGCCTCGTTTTTTTCAAGCATTCTTTCACCGTAAGGCGGATTTGCAAAGGTGATGAGATTATCCTGCGCTTTAAAATCCTTTATGTCAGCTACCTTTACCGAAAGCCTTGAGGCAACTCCTGCTTTTTTTGCATTACTTAAAGTAAGCTCGACGGCGTTTTTATCTATATCACTTCCGTAAGCTCTGAACTCTGCACCTTTTTTTATGTTGTCAAGCCCTCTTGTGCGCTCCTCACGCCAAACAGCTTCATCAATAAGCCCCCAATCCTGTGCGGCGAATTTTCGTCTGATACAGGGAGGAATATTGAGCGCCTTGGTTGCGGCTTCTATCAAAAATGTGCCCGAACCGCAAAACGGGTCGCATATATGCGAATACTCCTTTACTCTTGCAAGGTCTACAATGCCTGCGGCTAAGGTTTCCTTTATAGGAGCTTCATTTGAATGAGCCCTATAACCTCGCTTGTGAAGCCCAACACCTGAGGTGTCGAGCATTATGGTGACAAGGTCGTTTAATATGCTAAACTGAAGCTGATGTACACTGCCGGTTTCTGAAAACCATTCCTGATTATAATGCGCTTTTAAACGCTCAACTGCCGCCTTTTTAACTATCGACTGACAGTCGGGAATACTGTGAAGCTTTGAGTTTATCGACCACCCTTTTACAGGAAAAGCGTCCTTTTTGCCGATAAAATCCTCTAAGGGAATTCTCTTTACTCCCTGAAACAAATCCTCAAAGCTGTAAGCTTTAAATTCCGCTAACTTTATAAGCACTCTTTCGGCGGTGCGTAAATTTATATTTGCTCTGGCGAGAATATTGAAGTCGCCCGAAAATTCAACCTTGCCGTTGTCGGCTTTTACGTTACTTGCACCCATTCGTTTAAGCTCGCCGGAGAGCACGCTTTCAAGTCCGAAATGACAGGGCGATATATATGTGAGTTCCACAGAATTTCTCCAATCCAAAAAGTTATATTGTCTGCGATGCGTGACGTGTAACGTGACAGCCAACATTCACAGCAACCGGTAAGCCGGCAATATGAGTAGGGTAGGTCTCAATATTTACCGCAAGTGCGGTAGTAGACCCGCCAAAGCCCTGAGGACCTATGCCTAAGGCGTTTATTCTTTCTAACATTTTCGCTTCCATATCGGCATAAAGCTTGTCAGCGTTGCGAATAGAAACCTTTCTGCAAAGGGCAAGCTTTGCAAGATAAGCGCACTTTTCAAAATCGCCGCCGATACCTACGCCTACAACTATAGGAGGGCAGGGATTACTGCCTGCTTTTTCGATAGTGTTTACCACAAAGTCTATTATGTCATTTTCGGTAGCAGACGGAGTAAACATCTTCATACCGCTCATATTTTCGCTGCCAAAGCCCTTAGGCGCAACGGTAATATCAATGTTTTCACCCTCGACAATTTTTATATGCAACACACAAGGCGTATTGTCACCGGTATTTACACGCCTTAACGGATCGCTTACTATAGATTTTCTAAGTAAGCCCTGTTCATAGCCTTGTCTTACGCCCTCGTTTACGGCGTCTTCTAAGGCTTGTCCTATTATGTGAACGTCCTGCCCGATATTCATAAATACAACCGCCATACCTGTGTCCTGACAAATAGGTACACCGATTTGTTTAGCGCAGTTTATGTTTTCTGAAATGTCGCCCATAACCTGCTTACCAAGCTCTGATTTTTCAGTTTTTACTTTCTCGTCGATTATCTCGTTAAGGTCTTTGGGAAGAATCGTATTAGCCTTTATACAAAGCTCCTTAACTGCCTTTATAATATCATCGGTATGAATTTCTCTCATATTTTTCAGTCCTTTGTTATTTTATAAGCTCGCCGTTTATGATTATGTGCTTCGGAGCAGCGCAAAGCTCAAGCGGATCTTTATCAAATATCACTATGTCTGCGTCTTTTCCTACTTTTATTGAGCCCACTTTATCGTCTATACCGCAAATCTCGGCAGGTATAATAGTAAGCATTTTAAGCGCTTTTTCGTAATCCAAGCCATTTTTAACACAAACTCCTGCGCTTATGTTAAGATATTGTATCGGTATTACGGGGTGGTCTGTACAGATAGCGACCTTTACACCGTTTTCTTCAAGTGTTGCTACGTTTTTGTTAGAAGCGTCACGAAGCTCGGGCTTTGAACGGTCGCAGATAATAGGTCCTGCGATAACGTGAGCGTCTTCTTCCTTTAATATGTCGGCTATTTTATAGCCCTCTGTCGCATGTACTATTACATAGTCGAGCTTAAATTCCTTAGAGATTCTTATTGCGGTGAATATGTCGTCTGCTCTGTGAGCGTGGAAAAACGCCTTACACTTACCTTTTAAAAGGGGAATGAGCGCTTCGCTTTTTATGTCATATTCAGGCATATCGTCTCCGCTTTTTTTAGCCTTTTTCTTGCTCTCCATATAGCGTTGAGCCTTTAAAAGCTCTTCTCTTATAATGGCGGCAATACCCATTCTGGTGATAGGAGTTTCGTTTTTGCCGTTGTAAACGCTTTTAGGATTTTCGCCTAAAGAGAATTTCATACCGATATTCGCCTTTATGAGCATATCGTCAATACGTCTGCCATAGGTTTTAACAGCACACCAGTTTCCTGCAATCGGATTTGCGCTTCCGGGACCTGTGAGCACGGTGGTAATACCTGCATTTACTGCTTCCTCAAAGCAAAAATCCATAGGGTTGACAGCGTCTACCGCCCTTAAATGAGGAGTAGAGGGGTCGGTTTCCTCGTTTCCGTCGTCGCCCTCAAAGCCCAAGCCGTTTTCCCACATACCAAGATGGCTGTGTGCGTCTATAAAGCCGGGATAAGCCGTAGCACCCTTAGCGTCTATAGTCTGCTCGTCGGTTACCGAAAGATCTGACATTTCGCCGAGGGCCTTAATTTTATTTTCTTTAATATAGATATAACCGTTATCTATATCGTTTTGCTCCATGGTTTTAATTTTTAAGTTGGTTATAAGCATAAAACACTCCGTTCTGCCGTTTTAAGATTAAATCCTAAAAAGACGATATGTAAACTAAAAATTATTCGACACTACGTTTTGACAAATTTTTTAAACCGGGTCTAATATAATAAAAGTGTACCCACAAAGGCTTAGTTCATCAGCTTTTAATATGATTATACCGCAAAATTAAATATTATGCGATAGTTTGTTAAAAGTCGGGTGAACTTTGACCTTTGACAATCCTTCATCAATTTTCACTTCTTTTTTGCCAAAGGGTGTCATCTTGCGATGGCACCCTTTTTTTATTATACCTTATCCACATTTATAATAAGCTCGTAACTTGCGTCAATAGATTTTACAGCGTCTTTTATGGCTTCGATAAGCTCACTTTCGCTTAGCTTAAATTTATGCGGTACGGCTATATCAAAAATAAGCTTTGCAGACGAGTTTTCATTAACAAGCCTAAAGTCGTGCATTTGAATATTCGGGTCGATAAGCCTTATAAGCGCCCCGATCATAGCTTTTGCTTTGTTTGTAACCTCGTCGGTAGCAACAGGATCCATGTGGATAACTGCTTCACAGCCGAATTTTGACTTTAATTCACGCTCTGCTTCATCAATAATATTGTGTATCTGCGTGATGTCAATATCACAGGGCACTTCGGCGTGGAGTGAAACAATAACTCTTTTAGGTCCGTAGTTATGCACCATTAAATCGTGCACGCCTATAATGTTTTCGTAAGATAAAACGGTATCCTTAATCTGACTTACAAATTCGTCCGATGGCGGTTCGCCTAAAATAGGGTTTAGAACCTCTTTTGCGGTCACAATACCTGTATACAGTATAAATAAAGCCACCACACAGCCTATATAAGCGTCTATATTTATGCGAGTAATCAGATATATAATTATTCCCAAAATTACCGCAGTAGTTGCGATAACGTCGCTAAGGCAGTCTGAGGCAGTTGCCTTTATAGACTTTGACGAGATTTTTTTAGCGATACATCTGTTAAAAAAGAACATCCAAAGCCTTATCGCAACCGAAAGCACTAAAATAGCGATACTTATAACGCTAAAGGTAATCTCTTCGGGATGAAAAATTTTTAAAACCGAGCTTTTTAAAAGCTCAAAAGCAAACAAAATAATAATTATTGCAACAATAAGTCCCGAAACATATTCTATTCTGCCGTGACCAAAGGGATGCTCTTTGTCGGCGGGCATACCTGCCATTTTAAAGCCGATTAGCGTGACTATACAAGAGCCGGCGTCGGATAAGCTGTTAAAAGCGTCGGCAGTAATAGAAACCGAAGCAGAGATAATACCTGCCGACAGCTTCGCAGCGAATAAAACCATATTGCAAATTATCCCGATAATTCCCGCAAAAACTCCGTAGCGCTGTCTTACGTTTTGGTCGGAAACATTTTTATAATCCTTTACAAAAAGTCTTATTAAAATATCAGTCATATCTAATTTTCCGTTTCAGAAAGAATTTATTTAGTATTTGATATTGTATCATTACCTTTATTAACAGTCAATGCTTTTTATGTCAAAAATAAAATAAAAAGGAGCCGTCTTTATCGGACGACTCCCAAGAAAATTAAAGGTTATATAACTCTTACTTTGATAACGCCCTCGATAGCGTCGATTTTAGCGATAACTTCGTCGTTTAATGCGCTTGCAACATCAACGATTGTATATGAAAAGTCATTTTTAGCCGCATTAACCATATTTTCGATGTTTACGCCCTGATCGGAGATAGCGGTTGAAATTTGAGAAAGAACCGATTTAATGTTCTTGTGGAATACACAAATTCTGTTTGTACCTGCTCTGGGCATAGAAACGTTTGCGAAGTTTACCGAGTTTTTAATGTTTCCGTTTTCCAAGAAGTCCTGTAATTCGAGAGCGGCCATTCTTGCACAGTTGTCCTCTGATTCAGGAGTAGAAGCTCCCAAGTGTGGCAGAGCGATAACACCGTCTGCGCAAAGCTGAGCGTCGGTAGGGAAGTCGGTAACGTAAGCGGAAACCTTCTTGCTTTCCAAAGCAGCCAAAATATCGTCTGCATTTACAAGCTCGCCTCTTGCGAAGTTTAAAATTCTAACGCCGTCCTTCATTGAAGCGATAACTTCTGCGTTAATCATATCCTTTGTCGAAGCGTTAAACGGAACGTGAACTGTAATGTAATCACAGTTAGCGTAAATTTCCTTTAAATCGGTAGCGTGCTTAATGGAACGTGATAAATCCCAAGCGGCGTTTACGCTCAAATACGGGTCGTAGCCGTATACAGTCATACCTAAAGCACGAGCGGCGTTTGCAACTAAAATACCGATAGCACCCAAGCCGATAACACCTAAGGTTTTGCCGTATATTTCAGGACCTGCAAACTGTGACTTACCTTTTTCAACTAATTTGCCTACCTCTGCGCCTTGGCCTTTAAGACCCCTAACCCATTCAAGAGCAGGTGCAACCTTTCTTGAAGAGATAAGAAGACCTAATAAAACAAGCTCTTTAACGGCGTTTGCATTAGCGCCCGGAGTATTGAATACTACGATACCCTGCTCGGCATATTTGTCGCAGGGAATGTTGTTTACACCTGCGCCGGCTCTTGCAACAGCCTTTACGCTGGGGTCAATTTCCATATCGTGCATAGAAGCGCTTCTTACCATAATAGCGTCGGCATTAGCCATATCTTCGCTCCAAGAATATTTATTCTTGTCGAAGCTTGTAAGTCCTGCTTCGGAAATTTTATTTAAAAGCTTAATATTATACATTTAAGTTACACACCTTTATAAAATATTTTATGGTATAAATTAAAATTATTTGTTTTCTGCCTCGAATTTTGCCATAAACTCAACAAGCTTTTTAACACCCTCAATAGGCATAGCGTTGTAGATAGAAGCTCTCATACCGCCTACGCTTCTGTGACCCTTTAAGTTTACAAAGCCGGCTTCGGTAGACTCTTTTATGAATTTCTTGTCAAGCTCGTCGTTGCCTGTAACAAAAGGTACATTCATAAGTGAACGTGAGTTAGGTTCAACGGTTGCCTTAAACATCTTAGAGTTATCGAGGAAATCATAAAGTATTTTAGCTTTCTTTACGTTTAACTCGTGCATCTTTTCGATACCGCCGATGTCGTTTTTAAGCCACTCGAGCACTAACTTAAACATATAAATTGTATATGCCGGAGGAGTGTTGTAAAGAGAATCGTTGTCGGCGTGGATTTTGTAGCTTAACATAGTCGGAACACTCGCATCGGTTTCATTGATGAGGTCCTCTCTTATAATAACAACGGTTAAGCCTGCAGGAGCCATATTCTTTTGTGCACCTGCAAATAATATACCGAACTTTGAAATATCCATAGGCTCGGAGAGTATGCAAGAGCTTACGTCTGCAACCAGCGGAACGTCGCCTGTGTCGGGAAGTTGATCTACACTGTAGTGAGTACCGTAAATTGTGTTGTTCATACAGATGTGGAAGTAGTCGGCGTCCTTTGAGAAGGTCGATTTGTCAAGCTTAGGAATGTATGAGTATGTTTTGTCTTCACTTGAAGCTACTATGTTTACTTCACCGAATTTTTTAGCCTCTGCGGCAGCTTTTTTAGCCCACTGACCAGTAACAACAAAGTCAGCCTTTTTGTTTTTTGTCATTATGTTTAAGGGTATCATTGCAAACTGAAGCGAAGCACCGCCCTGTAAGAATAAAACCTTGTAGTTATCGGGAATATTTAAAACCTCACGGAATAATTTTTCGCAACCCTTGATAATGTCGTCATATACCTTTGAACGATGCGACATTTCCATAACCGATTGACCGCTTCCTTGATAATCAAGCATCTCGTCAGCAGCTTTTTTAAGTACCGATTCAGGCAACATAGAAGGGCCTGCACTGAAGTTATAAACTCTGCTCATAATAAAAACCTCCAAAATAAGTTAAATTTTAAAGACATATCTATAATTGCATAATAACAATTAAAAAAGTCACTATGCTTACTATTATATTTTCTTTCTTTTAAATAGTCAACACTTTATTGCCATAATATGTCAAAACTGCACCCTTAAAACAATAAAACTCTGTTTTGTACTAATATGAGGAATTTAAACAAAAAATTTTTGGGCTATTTTTTATAATCAGGTTTTATTAAATTTAAAAATACGCTGTATAAAATACTTTATAAAAGACAAAACTATCCTTGAAACAAAATCTGTAAGGTATTCACAAGAAAGGATGTTTACATTGAAAAAATTACAGTTTGGCAAGACTTCTTCGGCAAGTAAGCTTAAAAATAAAGGCTTTTATGCAGCTTTGGGCTTATGCGTTATTGCAATAGGCGTTGCCGTATATGTAGGCTTAAACTCAAGTTATAATAATATAGTAAGTGATGACAATGCCATAGTGCAAAACGATAATACAAACGACTGGAATTATCCCGATACGGCTGACGTTAATATAAATAAAGAAGATGTGCCTGTTGAGGATAATACCTCAAGCTTACCTATGGCTGAGGAAAACGTATCCGAAGAGGATTCTTCACAAGAAGAGCAAGAAGCAAGTGAAAATATGCTGTTTTTGCTTCCCGTTCAGGGCGAAATCATAAACGAATTCAGCGGTGGAGAGCTTGTAAAGTCAAAGACCTTAAACGAGTGGAGAACCCACGACGGTGTAGATATAAAGGCCACCGCAAATACCGTAGTTAAAGCAGCAGGCGACGGCGTAGTTGAGGATATTAAAGAGGACTCTATGTGGGGCGTGTGCGTTATAATCTCTCACCCGAACGACTATACCACCTATTATTACGGCTTAAAGCCAACGGTTAGCGTAACGGTAGGACAAGAGGTTAAAATATCCGACGAGATAGGAGCCGTAGGCAATACAGCCGAGATAGAAATAGCCGAAGAAAGCCATCTTCACTTTGCTATGAAAAAGGGCGACGAGTGGATAGATCCGCTTTCAATGGTGCCACAGCTTTAAAAGCAAAAAATAACACCTTTTTACTTGATATTTAAATTGTTATATGGTAAAATCATAATAATAATTTTGAGGTAAAGAAGGTGTTTTGCTTGAAAATACAAGAATCAGGCGAAAATTATCTTGAAACTATATTGATTTTAAAAAGTAAAAAGGGCTATGTTCGCTCCATTGATATTGCAAACGAGCTTCAGTACAGTAAGCCGAGCATCAGCAGAGCAATGAGCATATTAAAGGAAGCGGGCTATATCACCGTAGAGCCCGACGGAAATATTATTTTGACAAAAGAGGGCGAGCAAAAGGCAAACGCCGTATATGACCGCCACCAAAATATAACCAAGTTCTTGGAGAGTATTTTAAACGTAGCTCACGAAACTGCGGAAAAGGACGCTTGCCGAATAGAGCATATAATCAGCGATGAGACCTTCCTTAAAATGAAGGAATATTTAAAGGAAATCGACTGATATATATTAAAGTAAATAAAAGAAAAAACCCTGCCGTTAAATGCTTGACAACGGCAGGGTTTTATGCTATACTATCGAAGTTAGGGTTAAATAAACTGCGTTACTATGCGTTTTTACCCAAACAAAAATATTAAAAATGAGGAGGTGCGATATGCCTACATTTAACCAGCTTGTTCGCAAGGGCAGACAGGTATCTGAGAAAAAATCAGGCGCTCCGGCTTTGCAAAAAGGCTACAACTCAATGAAAAAGGTTGCAACCGATCAGTCATCACCGCAAAAGCGTGGCGTTTGTACAGCTGTAAGAACAATGACACCTAAAAAACCTAACTCAGCTTTGAGAAAGGTTGCCAGAGTCAGACTTACAAACGGAACCGAAGTTACTGCTTACATTCCCGGAATTGGACACAACCTGCAGGAACACAGCGTTGTTCTTATCCGTGGCGGTCGTATCAAGGACTTACCTGGTTGTCGTTATCACATTATCCGTGGTACATTAGATACACAGGGTGTTAACGGAAGAAATCAGTCACGTTCTAAGTACGGAACAAAACGTCCAAAAGCTGGTGCTGCTAAGTAGTATTCCAACTTAAAAGTTTAGGCCAATAGTGGCATTTTTATAAATGTTACCGCTTATGGCATAAACGGGAGTAATTGCTTTCGAGTACCTATGATATCATTATGTGAAGGAGGGAAGCGAAATGCCAAGAAGAGGTAAAATAGCTAAACGTGAGGTTTTACAGGACCCTGTTTACAACTCAACTTTGGTTACTCGTCTTATCAACAGCGTTATGCTGGACGGTAAAAAAGGTGTTGCTCAAAAGATAGTTTACGGCGCTTTTGAAATTGTTGAAGAAAAAAGCGGAAAGAATGCTTTAGATGCTTTTGACGAAGCAATGGAAAACATTATGCCTTTATTAGAAGTTAAGGCTCGTCGTGTCGGCGGTGCAACATACCAGGTGCCAATGGAAGTAAGACCTGAAAGAAAAACAACTTTAGGCTTGCGTTGGTTAACACTCTATGCCAGAGCACGTGGTGAAAAGACAATGAAAGAACGTCTTGCAGGTGAAATCCTTGATGCTATAAACGGCACAGGCGGAGCTTGCAAAAAACGCGAGGATACTCATAAAATGGCTGAAGCTAACAAAGCTTTTGCACACTACAGATGGTAATTGTGCTTTCTTTGGTTTAAAAGCATTATTTGAGTATATAAGTTATTATTTTAAGGAGAAAGATTTATGCCAAGAGATGTCTCGTTAGAACTAACTCGTAATATTGGTATAATGGCCCACATTGATGCAGGTAAAACAACTACTACTGAACGTATTTTGTTTTACACGGGTGTAAACCGTAAAATCGGTGAAACTCACGACGGTGCTGCTACAATGGACTGGATGGAGCAGGAACAGGAAAGAGGTATTACAATCACTTCTGCTGCTACAACAGCTCACTGGAAGGGCTATAGAATAAACATCATCGATACTCCTGGACACGTTGACTTCACCGTTGAGGTACAGCGTTCTTTAAGAGTACTTGACGGTTCCGTAACAGTTTTCTGTGCAAAGGGCGGCGTTGAGCCACAGTCAGAAACAGTATGGCGTCAGGCTGATGATTATAAAGTACCGAGAATGGCTTATGTCAACAAGATGGATATTATGGGAGCCGACTTCTATAATGTTGTTGATATGATGCTTGACAGATTAAAATGTAATGCTGTTCCGATTCAACTTCCGATTGGTGCTGAAGCAGATTTTAAAGGCATCATCGACTTGGTTGAAATGAACGCAGTTATTTACAAGGATGACTTGGGAAAAGATATGGAAGTCGTTGAAATTCCCGAGGATATGAAAGAAAAAGCTGACGAATACCGTGCAAAGCTTCTTGAAGCTTGTGCAGACCAGGACGAAGAGCTTATGATGAAGTATCTCGAGGGTGAGGATTTCACAATCGAAGAAATCAAAGCAGCTCTCCGTAAGGGTACAATCGCTAACGAGATTGTTCCTGTTACCTGCGGTACTTCTTATAAGAACAAGGGTGTTCAGAAGCTTCTTGACGCAGTTGTTGACTATATGCCTGCTCCGACAGATGTAGAAGCAATCAAGGGCGTTAACCCCGATACAGACGAAGAAGAAACAAGACCTTCATCAGACGATGAGCCGTTTGCAGCTTTGGCATTTAAAATTGCAACCGACCCGTTCGTTGGTAAACTCTGTTTCTTCCGTGTATATTCAGGAGTTGTAAATGCAGGTACATCTGTATACAATTCCTCAAAGGGCAACAACGAAAGAATCGGACGTATTCTTCAGATGCACGCAAATCACAGACAGGACATTGAAACCTGTTATTCAGGTGATATTGCCGCTGCAGTTGGACTTAAAAATACAACTACAGGTGATACACTTTGTGATCCTAAGCATCCGATTATACTTGAGTCTATGAACTTCCCGGAACCTGTTATTTCGCTCGCTATCGAGCCTAAGACAAAAGCAGGTCAGGAAAAAATGGGTATTGCTTTATCAAAGCTTGCCGAAGAGGACCCAACTTTCAGAACCTATACAGATGAAGAAACAGGTCAAACCATTATTTCAGGTATGGGTGAGCTTCACCTTGACATTATCGTTGACAGAATGTTGCGTGAATTTAAGGTTGAAGCAAACGTAGGTGCTCCGCAGGTTGCTTATAAAGAAACAATCACCGTTGAAGCTGATGTTGACCACAAGTACGCAAGACAGTCAGGTGGTAAAGGTCAGTACGGTCACGTTAAAATTCGTGTATTCCCGAACGAATCAGGTAAGGGCTACGAATTTAAGAATATGATCGTCGGCGGTGCTATTCCGAAAGAATATATTCCTGCTGTTGACGCAGGTATTCAGGGCGCTATGCAGGCAGGTGTTTTGGCAGGTTATCCTGTTGTTGACTGCCGAGTAGAGCTTTACGACGGTTCATACCACGAAGTTGACTCCTCTGAAATGGCATTTAAGATTGCCGGTTCAATGGCATTCAAGGAAGCTATGAGAAGAGGTAAGCCGGTTATCTTAGAGCCTATTATGAAGGTTACGGTTATCGTTCCTGAGGATTATATGGGCGACGTTATCGGTGACTTGAACTCTCGTCGTGGACAGGTTCAGGGTATGGAGGCAAGAGCAGGTGCACAACAAATCAATGCGTTTGTTCCGCTTTCAGATATGTTCGGTTACTCAAACGACTTGCGTTCAAAGACACAAGGTCGTGGACAGTACACAATGGAACCGAGTCACTATACCGAAGTTCCGAAGTCTATTGCTGAAAAGATTATGAGCAAAAGACAAAAATCAGAATAGTTTAATACTATAAAAATAAAAAATTTTTAAAAGTTAAAATTTTTATCGGTAAGTACTTGTATTTTTACAAAATTATGTTAAAATACTAAGTAATGATAAATTTTACAATTTCTTTATTTAAACAAGGGAGGAAATTACAATGGCAAAGGCTAAATTTGAAAGAAACAAGCCACACGTTAACATTGGTACAATAGGCCACGTTGACCACGGCAAAACTACTTTAACTGCAGCTATCACAAAAACTTTAGGTTTAAAGGGTACAGCTGAATTTAAAGATTACGCAAACATTGACTCTGCTCCGGAAGAAAGAGAAAGAGGTATTACAATCAACACAGCTCACGTTGAGTACGAGACAGAAAACCGTCACTACGCTCACGTTGACTGCCCGGGACACGCTGACTACGTTAAAAACATGATTACAGGTGCTGCTCAGATGGACGGTGCTATTCTTGTTGTATCAGCTGCTGACGGCCCGATGCCTCAGACTCGTGAACACATCTTATTGTCACGTCAGGTTGGCGTTCCTAAGATTGTTGTTTTCATGAACAAGGCTGATCAGGTTGACGATCCAGAACTCTTAGAATTAGTTGAAATGGAAATCCGTGAATTATTAAACGAATACGAATTCCCGGGTGACGATACACCTATCATCTCAGGTTCTGCTTTAGCAGCACTTGAAGCTCCGGACGATTTGTCAAACCCTGCTTACCAACCAATCATTGACTTGATGGCAGCAGTTGACGAATACATCCCAACTCCTGAAAGAAAAGCTGACTTACCGTTCTTAATGCCTGTTGAAGACGTTTTCACAATCACAGGTCGTGGTACAGTTGCTACAGGTAGAGTTGAAAGAGGCCAGTTAAACACAGGCGACGAAGTTGAAATCTTAGGTTTAACCGAAGAAAGAAACAAGACTGTTGTTACAGGTATCGAAATGTTCAGAAAGATTCTTGACTACGCAGAAGCAGGCGATAACATCGGTGCTTTACTCCGTGGTATTCAGAGATCTGAAATCCAAAGAGGTCAGGTTCTTGCTAAACCGGGAACAATCAATCCTCACACAAAATTCTCCGGTCAAATCTACGTATTAAAGAAAGATGAAGGCGGCCGTCATACACCTTTCTTCAACAACTACAGACCTCAGTTCTTCTTCAGAACAACTGACGTTACAGGTATCATCACTCTTCCTGAGGGTACAGAAATGGCTATGCCTGGTGATAACATCACAATCAATGTTGAACTTATCACTCCTATCGCTATCGAAGAAGGCTTACGTTTCGCTATCCGTGAAGGTGGACGTACAGTAGGTTCAGGCGTTGTTTCTTCAATCAACGGCTAATTGACTGTAAAAAAATAAGCTTAATTAAAGGCTGTTTTGCTAATGCAAAACAGCCTTTTTTAATTTTAACATAGCTCAAATTAAGGATATATTTATTTTTGTTATAATAAAATGGTAATAGCTTAAAACTTACTATAAAACCGCACATAAATTGTCTTTATAACCTTTATATATTCTGTCTAAAGCTATAAAAATTTAAAAAACGACACTGTTTTTGGCGAATAAAGTTGATATTAAGCGCAAAAAGTAGTAAAATAATGTAGTCAATTAAACTTGATATTTTAGGAGAAGTGAAATGAAAAGTTTTTTAAAGAAATGTTTGCATAATTCTTTTCTTCATATAGTTTTAATATCTTTAGTTGTAAATTTTATTATAGAGTTTTGCAGTAGAAAATGGTCGATAATATCGGCGGTTAAATACACATTTGGCAGTCCGCTGGTATTCTTATATAATTCGCTTATTATTTTAACAACCTTATCAATCTCTCTTTTATTTAAGAGAAGATATTTTCTTTACACGGCAATTTCAATGATATGGCTGGCACTCGGTATTGCAAACGGCATAGTTTTAAGCACGCGTGTTACGCCTTTTACCGCTGTTGATATAACGCTTATATCAAACGGCTTGTCTATCGCCAAAAACTATATGTCAACTCAGGTATTAGCGCTTATCGTGGTAGCGATAATACTTATGATAGTGCTTGTTATACTTGCGTTTTTCCTGCTTCCTAAGTATAAAGAAAAGATAAACTATAAAAAGAATATATTTGCCGTTTTGGCGCCTTTGGCTCTTTTAATAGCCTCGACGTTTTTGTTTATAAGAATAGGCGTACTCTCTACATATTTCGGAAATTTGGCGTATTCGTTTTTGCAATACGGCACCCCTTACTGCTTTACAAATTCGGTCATCAATACCGGTGTAAGCAAGCCGAATGATTATAAGGAACAAACAATGCAAGACATAATCGACGAGATAAGCGCAAAGTATTCCGAAAATGTAGACGGCGACAAAGTGCCTAACATTTTGTTTTTACAGCTTGAAACCTTTATGGACCCCGGTTTAATAGACGGTGTCGAATTTTCAAGCGACCCTGTTCCCAATTTCAGAAAGCTTTTGTCCGAGTATTCTTCGGGTTATCTTACCGTGCCTGCGGTAGGCGCAGGTACAGCCAACACCGAGTTTGAAATAATGACCGGAATGAACCTTGAATATTTCGGCGCAGGCGAATATCCTTATAAGACGATTTTGCTTAAAACTACCTGCGAATCATTAGCATATACCCTAAAGGATTTAGGACTTAGTACCCACGTTATACACAATCACAAGGGTACGTTCTACGGAAGAAACAGCGTATTTTCAAATTTGGGATACGATAGCTTTACATCTTCCGAATTTATGAACATAATCCAAAAAACTCCAAAGAACTGGTCTAAGGACTATCTTTTGACCGATGAAATAATGGATACACTCAAGTCCACCGAGCAAAAGGACTATATATACACCATTTCGGTACAGGGACACGGCGCATATCCGTCCTCCGATGTGCTGGCAGATAATGCAATACAGGTTTCCGGCATAGTTGCAAACAGCGACTTTGACGAGCAGTGGTATAAGGGTTTTGAGTATTATACAAACCAAATGCATGAGATGGATATCTTTGTAGGTGAGCTTATACAAGCGCTCAGTAATTACGATGAGGACGTTGTGCTGGTTATGTACGGCGACCATATTCCTACAATGGAATTAAGTGACGAAAACTTTAAAAATTCAAATACATATCAGACCCAGTACGTTATATGGGACAATATGGGGCTTGAAAAATCCGATAAGGACGTAGAAGCATATCAGCTTTCCGCCACCTTGCTTGAAAAGCTTGATATAAGTAAGGGAACACTCATAACCTATCATCAGAATTTTACGGATAGCGAGGATTACCAAACTAATTTAAAGCTACTGCAGTACGATATGCTTTACGGTAAGCGTTATATTTACGGTAAAGACAATCCATTTGCAGCTACTGATATGTCAATGGGCATAAAGGATGTTACCATTTCAAGCGTATATCCAGTCGGCAAACACATCTTTGTAAGGGGCGAAAACTTTACAGATGCGAGCAGAGTGTATGTAAACGGAAAAGAAATAAAAACTAAATTTATAGGAGAAAATAAACTGCAAATTGATAAGATGCCGCTAAAGGATTGGGATAAAATAGCTGTAAATCAGGTCAGCAAAAACAATAATGTTTTAGGCTACGGACAAGAGTTTATTTTCAGCGAAAATTCAATTTACGGTATGACAAGCTATTTGGAAGAGCTTGAAAAAGACGCTAAGGATAATTCGTCACAAGCACCTTTAAGTCAAGAACCTGAGTCTACCGAAAGCAGTACAGAAGAATAAAACAAAAAATCTCTCACCTAAAGGGTGAGAGATTTTTTAATATTAACGATAATATCTTTGTACAAGCTCTGATAAAATATCGGTTAAATCTTCGGTGTCGGCTGATTTTTCCATTCTCCATTTCCAGTTGCCGTGCGTTACCGAAGGGTGGTTCATACGAGCCTCGCTTCCAAGCTCCAAATAATCCTGCATAGGTATTATACAAAGCCTGCAAACCGACATATAAATATGCTTTATTATACCCCAAGAGTAATTTTCTTCTCTTGATAAGTCAAGATAATTTATAACACGCTTTAATTCGTCGGTGGAAACACCCTTAAGCCAGCCTAAAAGGGTGTTATTGTCGTGAGTACCCGTGTATATAACGCTGTTTTTAGTCAGATTATGAGGCAAGTAATCGCTGTCACTGCCGTCAAAGGCAAATTGCAGCACCTTCATTCCCGGGAAAGCGGTATACGCTAAAAGCTCTCTTACATCGTCGGTTAAAACGCCCAAGTCCTCGGCTATAATGTCTGCCTCGCCTAAGTTAGACTTTAATATATCAAAAAACTCTTTACCCGGGCCTTTTTTCCACGTTCCGTTTTTGGCGGTGTCATCACCTGCAGGTATAGCCCAGTATTCAGAAAATCCTCTGAAATGGTCTATTCTGAGCGTGTCGTAAAAGCCGAAAGACGACGCTATACGGCGTATCCACCAGTCGAAATTTTCTTGCTTATGCACCTTCCAGTTATAGCAGGGATTGCCCCAAAGCTGACCGTCTGCGGAAAAAGCGTCCGGCGGACAACCCGAAACTTCTATTGGGTTTAAATTCTCGTCATAGGAAAAAAGCTCGGTGTTACTCCATACGTCCGAGCTGTCTGCGGCGGCGTAAATAGGTAAATCTCCTATAATTTTAATATTGCTTGCATTTGCGTATGCCTTAAGCTTTTCCCATTGTTTAAAAAACTTATACTGTAAATAACAGTGAAAATTTATTTCTTCCTTTAATTTTTCTCTGTATTTATCGAGTGCTTCGGGAGTACGCCTTTTTATATCCTCAGGCCACTCATACCAGGCTTTAAACTCAAACTCAAATTTTAGCGCCATATAAAGCGCAAAATCCTCAAGCCAAAAGCTGTTTTCGAGTCTAAAGGTTCCTACCGAAACCTCATCGTAGTCACGTTCAAAGGCAAGCCTTAAAAGCTTATATCGGTTTTCAAAAAGCTTACCGTAGTCTACGCTTGTGATGTTATCACCGAAATCAAACGACTCGCACTCTTCTTTAGTAAGCGCACCTTCATCACATAAAAGCTCCAAATCTATAAAATACGGATTGCCTGCAAAGCTCGAAAGCGAGGAATAAGGCGAATCTCCGTAGGCGGTAGGACCTATGGGAAGTATCTGCCAGTATTTTTGTCTTGACTTTGCCAAAAAGTCCACAAATTCGTAAGCGCTTTGTCCTATAGTGCCGATACCGTATTTTGAGGGCAGGCTTGAAATATGCATTAAAATTCCGCAAGCTCTCATAAAAACCTCCGTAATATATGCTTTTTATCTCAAAGCATAAAATTCACTAATAATACTATACCATTAAACTTTATTTATAGCAATAAATTTATAGTTATAGGTAAAATTTGATAGTAATAAATTATGGTATTTGAAGCAAAATAATCTTATCATTAAATATTACGGGAATGAGATTATTATGCAAAAAACAAAGGAACAGCTTTCGGTATTTTCTATAGGTGCAATAACCTATCCGCTTTTGGAGATTTTGTGGAAGAGGGGAACGCATTGGTCTATGGCGGTAGCAGGAGGCGTATGCTTTTGCACGCTTTATAATATCTATAATAACTTTAAACGCCTTACCTTTTTGCAAAGAGGTCTTATAAGCTCGGCGGTAATTACAACGGTAGAGTTTACTATAGGCGTTATAGTTAACATCTGGCAAAAATGGCAGGTTTGGGACTATTCCGCCTTTAAGTTTAATTTTTTAGGTCAGATATGCCTTGCTTATTCTACGCTTTGGTTTTTGTTTTCCTTGCCGATAAACTTTATAGCAAAGCGTCTCAAGAATTATTTTGTAAGTTTACCTGTAAATAAAGAGCATAGCTTTAAACAGATAGAATTTAATGTTACCGATTAGTAAAACGGAGCTTGTTTAATTTAAAGCAAGCTCCGTTTAAAGTCTTTTGGGTGAATTATTATGAAAAAATTATACGCTTATATATTGGGCTTAACGGCAGGAATATTAAACGGCTTTTTCGGCTCGGGCGGAGGTATTATAGTAGTGCCGATGTTAAAAAAGCTAAATATACCTACAAAAAAATCGCACGCTACGTCGGTCGCAATTATACTTCCTATGTGCGTAATAAGCGCTGTTATTTATCTTTTGGCGGGTGCGAGGATAAATATAATAAGCACGCTTATACTTATAATATGCGGTTTGCTCGGAACGCTCTTAGGCACATTCCTTCTTAAAAAAACACCTAATATAGTACTAAAACGCCTTTTTTCCCTAATTATGATTTACTCGGGAATCAGAATTTTATTAAAGTAGCGTGGGAAGATGATTTTTAATATTTTATCTTTAATACTGGCGGGGCTTTTGTCGGGGCTACTCGGTTCTATGGGCTTTGGCGGAGGTTTTATACTGCTTATTTATCTAAACCTTTTTACAAATGCTCTGCAGCCGGAAGCAAAACTTACAAACCTATTGTTTTTCATTCCGATTGCGTCGCTTTCTGTTTTTTTACACTCAAAAAATAAGCTTTTGGAGAAAAGTGTGATAAAAAAGAGCGTACTTTCCGGAGCTATAGGGGTATTGATAGGGTGTATATTGGCTCAGATTATAAGTAACGCAATACTATCAAAGCTTTTCGGCGTATTTATTATTTTGGCGGGAATAAGGGAACTTTTCGGCAAAGAACAAAATGACAATACTGAAAATTGACAAGCTAAGCATTTTTAGAGTATACTCATATAAAAGTTTTTATTAAAAATTGAGGTGACAAAATGCTTTTTATAGAATATCCCAAATGCACTACCTGCCAAAAAGCAAAAAAGTGGCTTGATGAGAATAAGTTAAGCTATACCGACAGAAACATTAAAGAAGATAATCCAACCGCAAAAGAGATAAAACAGTGGTATAAAATGAGCAATTTGCCGCTAAAACGCTTTTTTAACACAAGCGGACTTTTATATAGGTCGTTAAACTTAAAGGATAAGCTCAATACTATGAGCGAGCAGGAAATGATAGCTTTGCTTGCCACCGACGGTATGCTCGTAAAAAGACCGATTATAATAAAAGACGACATAGTGCTTGTAGGCTTTAAGATAAGCGAATGGGAAAAGCTTTTATAATTATAAAGGCAAAAAGACGAGGTTGATAAAATGGATTTTAAGGAAAAAGAGCGTTATAATATTGACGACTTGAGAGAAATAGTAGCGATTTTAAGGAGCGAAAACGGTTGTCCTTGGGATAAGGTGCAAACGCATAAGTCGATAAGACGTGACTTTTTAGAGGAAACCTACGAGGTTTTAGAGGCTATAGATAACGATGACCGTGTTCTCTTAAGAGAGGAACTCGGAGACGTACTTCTGCAGGTGGTATTTCACTCGCAGATTGAACAAGAGCAGAATAATTTTAACTTTGACGATGTTGCAAATGACATATGCCATAAGCTTATTTTAAGGCACCCTCACGTTTTTGCAGATACAAAAGCCGATACGGTTGACAAGGTGCTCGAAAACTGGGAAAGCATAAAGCAAACCGAAAAGCACAGGGAAACGCTCGAGCAAAGATTAGAAAGCGTGCCGAAAACCTTTCCGGCGCTTATGAGAGCCGACAAGGTGCAAAAAAGAGCCGAAAAGGAAGGCTACTATAAAAAAGAAAAAGACGAGGCGCTAAAGGAGTTTAAAGATAAAGCTCAAAGCTTTGAAAAAGCAGTTTCAGAGGGCGAAAATCAAAAAATTGAGAGTGAATTAGGCGATTTATTGTTCAGTCTTGTAAGTATTTCAAGAATTTTGGAACAAGATTGCGAAAAAGTCTTGACAAATTCCATAGAAAAGTTTATAAATATACTTGTAGGAGTTGAAAAATCGGCCGGAGGTATCAGATAACGCTACTTAAAGTCGGTAAGGATACTCTTGACAGCCTGTGTCGACATATAGGCTGTGCGGAATAAAAATTTTTTGGAGGTCAATATTATGACAAAAACAGAACTCATAGCTTCAGTAGCTGAAAAAGCCGGATTAACAAAAAAAGATGCTGATAAGGCTGTTAACGCTGTAATCGCTTCTATTTCTGAAGGCCTTAAAAAAGGCGACAAAATTCAATTAGTTGGATTTGGTACATTTGAAGTAAGAGCTCGTGCTGCAAGAGAAGGTAAAAACCCAAGCAACGGTAAGCCAATGCACATTCCTGCAACAAAGGTTCCTGCATTCAAAGCTGGTAAGGCTTTAAAAGAAGCTGTAAAATAATTTAAAATGTAAATAAAAAGCCGACTAAAAAGTCGGCTTTTTTGTTTTTACGTAGAGGAAAGTAATTATGAGACTTGATAAATATTTAAAGGTCACAAGACTTATAAAGAGAAGAACAGTAGCTAACGAAGCGTGCGACGCAGGAAGAGTTACCGTAAACGATAAAGTTGTAAGGGCGTCTTATAACGTAAAGGTAGACGATATAATAGAGATAAACTTAGGCACAAAAAGCTTAAAAGTAAAGGTGACAAACATTTCGGAATATACAAATAAGGAAAACGCAGCGGATAATTATATTGTTTTGTAGATGGCATATATGAAAACCTGCCTGAATAAAAATATATTACGGCGATATTTACTATTAGCCGAAAATATTAAAGGGCAGGAGAATATATATGATTGAGGAAAACAAATCGGTAAAACAAGATCCGCATAATATCATTTTAGAGGACAGAAAGCGCCTTTCGATTTCGGGCGTGTCAGATGTTTTGAGCTTTGACGAGAATGTCGTTGTGCTTGAAACGCTGCTCGGTCGCCTTACAATAAAGGGCTACAATATGCATATAAGCAGAACAATAATAGAAACCGGCGAGCTTTCGATGGAAGGCGAGATATGCGAGCTTTTATATTCGGCTTCATCTAAAAAGAATGATGCAAACTTCCTTTCCCGTATGTTTCGATAAGGTAAGCATATGGGGCTTAGTTTAGCTGACGAAACACTTTTATTTTTGTATTCCTGCTTGCTCGGAGTAGCGTTCGGAGTGATTTTTGATTTATTTCGAGCCTTTAGAAGCATAGTTGCCAGCAACAAAATAAATGTGTTCATTCAAGACGTCTTGCTTTTTTTAATATATTCCTTTTTGAGCTTTTGCTTCATGATAGCTTCAACAGACGGCGAGCTTAGAATATTTGTGCTTGTCGGCGAGGCGGCAGGCTTTATTATATATATCTGCACCGTGAGTAAACCTGTTATGAAGCTTTTAAAGGTAGTAGCAAAGCTTATAAAGAAAATACTTATAATTATTTATAAAGTATTTTTAAGGCCTTTTATTTATATTTTTAAGAAAATTTTTAAAGGGTTAAAAGCAATATACCAAAAATAATTAAAAAAGCTAAAAAAAGTTCAAAAAAGCCGAAAAATCACTTGAAAAAGGCTCATAACTTGTTGTATAATATGCTTGATAAATTAAAAAAACACGGGAAAGTTACTGAATAAAAAGGAGGACTTTTCAGGTGGCAGTTAAAAAGGTGAAAAAAAGAAGAATTGCTATTATTGCAATAGCGGCATTTACGGTATACGTTTTAATTTCGACTATTTTTATATATAACAGTATTCAGACAAAACAAAATAAGCTTGATTCCTTGCAGACGCAGATTGAAGAAAACAAAATCTTAAATCAAGAGTTTAAAGAGCTGATTGACGAGGGCGTAGACGAGGATTATATTGTCAAGATGGCGCGTGAAAAGCTGGGGCTTGTATTTCCTGACGAGCGTGTTTATGTTGATATAGCAGGTTCAGGAAACTAACATAAGTATAATTTTTAGGAGGATATTTTTTCTTTATGCAGCTCGAGGTAGGTAAGATTGTAGAAGGTAAAGTAACCGGAATTACAAAATTCGGAGCTTTTGTTGAATTAGAGTCAGGCGAGGTGGGAATGGTTCACATCTCAGAGGTGGCGAATACATATGTAAGCGATATTTCCGAGCATTTGCAAAACGGACAAAAGGTAACGGTAAAGATAATGTCCGTAGGCGATGACGGCAAAATAAGTTTATCTATTAAAAAAGCTGCTTTGAAGGATACTGCTAAAAAAGATTTTGTAAAAAAAGAAAATTACAATAAACCAAATCAGACTGCAGGTTCATCTGCTTCATATAATAAAGGCAATAAAGGTACTGTAAAATCTTCAAGCTTTGAGGATATGTTAAGTAGTTTTATGCAGATGAGCGATGAAAAAATTTCGGGCATAAAGCGTTCAAGAGAGGTAAGTCGCAGAGGCTCTCAAAGACGTTATTCAAAAAACGGTTTATAAAAGTTTAAAGCGTTTGGCTATAAGCCAAACGCTTTTTGTAAAGGTTATATATTAAATAAAGTTAAAAATATAAGTAATGGAGAAATATCTTATGATAAAGTTAAATGCGCTCGAACTACTTGAGAAAAACGGCAAGACAAAATACTGGCTTTATAAACAGCTTGGAATGAGTTATCAGAATTTCAGCAGAATGGTAAACAATCAAACAAAGTCGATACGCTACGAAAACATTGAAACCATGTGCTTGCTTTTTAACTGCACTCCCAACGAACTTTTTACTATAACTGAGGATTAAAAAATCACCGAAAGATTTTTCTTTCGGTGATTTTTATATTAAAATATTATATCTATATTTCGCCTAAGCTTTTAGCCTTTAAATAAGCGTTTATAAAGCCGTCTAAATCTCCGTCCATAACAGCGGTTATGTTGCCGTTTTCATAGTTTGTGCGGTGGTCTTTAACCAAGGTATACGGCATAAACACATAAGAGCGTATCTGCGAGCCCCAGCCTATGTCCTTTTGGTCGCCCTTAATGTCATCAATTTTGTCTAAATGCTCACGTTCTTTTATTTCAATAAGCTTTGACTTTAGCATTTTCATTGCCATATCCTTATTTTGATGCTGGCTTCTTTCGTTTTGACACGCAACCACAATTCCTGTAGGCAGGTGTGTAATTCTAACGGCGGAATCGGTTTTATTTATGTGCTGTCCGCCTGCGCCGCCCGAACGGTAGGTATCAATTCTAAGGTCGTCCGGCTTTATCTCAACTTCAACGGTATCGTCTATTTCGGGCATAACCTCTAAGGAAGCAAACGAAGTGTGACGTCTGCCCGAAGAGTCAAACGGAGAAATTCTAACCAGCCTGTGCACTCCCGTTTCCGAGCGAAGATAGCCGTAAGCGTTTTCGCCCTTTATAAGTATAGACGCACTTTTTATACCTGCGTCGTCACCGCCGAGATAATCGAGCAACTCAGAGCTAAAACCGTGGCGCTCCGCCCAGCGTGTGTACATTCTGTAAAGCATCTCCACCCAGTCTTGCGCCTCGGTTCCGCCTGCGCCTGCGTGAAAGGTTAAAATGGCGTTTTTTGAGTCGTATTCACCTGTCAGTAGGGTAGTCAGGCGCTGGGCGTCTAACGATTCCTTAAAGGTTTTAAAGCAAACCGATATTTCGTCAATAAGCGTTTCATCGTTTTCTTCTATACCCATTTGAATTAAGACTTCGGTTTCTTCAAAAAGACTGTAAAGCTTTTCATATTTGTCAACAATATTTTTCTTCTGATTTATTTTTTGTAAAACTGCCTGAGAATTTTCGGCGTCGTCCCAAAAATTTTCTTTGGCGGTTTTAGCTTCGAGCGAAGCGATTTCCGCCTTTAATTTATCTAAGGCAAGTGCGCTTTTTAAATCGTCGAGTCGGGGCTTTAATTCCGATAATTGTTGTTTATATTCCTCATACTCTAAAATCATCAAATCAATTCCTCTCTAAGTTACATTATAATTTATTGTCCTTAATATGTAAAGTTTTAGATGAAGCGTATCATTTGAGCATTAAAAATAATTTTGCTTTGTTTTACACATAATATATGTAAATATATTTAAGGAGAGATTTTTGTGGAAAATTATCTTAACAGTGACGAAATACCTATGGGACTCGGTATGGCTTTGGCTCAAAACCCGAAGGCAATGCAGATTTTTGCAAAAAAGGATAAGGTACAGCAAAAAAGAATAATAGAAAAAACTCACTCAATATCTTCAAAAACTCAGATGAAAGCATTTGTGCAACAAATAGAAAATAACCAAACCTTTTAAGACAATCATTTTTATAACATACCCGTCATATATTATAAGGAATTATGGTATGACGGGTGTTATTATGAGAAAAATAAAGACTTTTTTTATAAACGGTCTGGTAATGACGGTAACGACAATACTTATAAGCTTAATCGGTGTATGGTTTAGCGTATATATATCCAATAAAATCGGTACCGAAACGATGGGGCTTTTTCAGCTTATTATGTCGGTTTATTCCTTTGCGATAACCTTTGCAACTTCAGGCATTAACCTTGCGTCTACAAGGCTTGTGGCACAAGCACTTGGCGTAGGTGAAAGCTCAGCGGTAAAGGGCGCTATGAAACGCTGTATGGCGTACAGTATGTTTTTCGGATTACTTGGAGCTTTACTGCTTTTTGCGTTTTCAGACTTTATAGGTACATACTGGCTTGACAATAAACTTACAATATTACCTTTAAGGGTAATGGCGGTAAGCTTGCCGTTTATCGGTATGACAAGCGCAATTAACGGATATTTTACCGCAGTAAGACGTGTTATCAAAAACGCCTCGGTTCAGATAACCGAACAGCTTGTAAAAATCGTGCTTACGATAATGTTGCTTACAGTATTTGCACCAAAAAGGCTCGATTATGTCTGTGTGGCTTTGGTGCTTGCAGGTATAGTGTCCGAGATAATATCGTTTATCTGTTCCTTTATACTTTATAAATTAGACAGCAGGCAATATAAAACTAAAAAGAGGCAGAACAAAGGTCTTACCCAAAAAATGCTTGCCATAGCGCTTCCTATAGCGATAAGCTCTTACCTGAGAACAGGGCTTTTAACCGCAAAAAATCTGCTTGTACCTATAAGGCTCTTAAAATACGGACTTACAAAATCTCAGGCATATACGGCGTTCGGTATGCTTCACGGAATAGTTTTGCCCGTGGTGTTATTTCCGACGGCCTTTTTAACATCTTTTTCAAACTTAATAATCCCCGAGCTTGCCGAATGTCAGGCGCAAAACAGCAACATAAAGGAAAGTAAGAGGGTACATTATATAATAAACCGTGCCTTTCAGATAACGCTTGCTTTTTCGATAGGTGCCGCCGGTATATTCTTTTGCTTTTCCACACATTTCAGCAGTGTTGTTTCCGCCGATGCCGACGCCGCCTTTTACATAATGCTTTTTGCTCCGCTTGTACCCATAATGTATTTTGACGGCGTGGTGGACAGTATGCTAAAGGGGCTTAACGAGCAGGTAAGCTCTATGAGATATAATATAATAGATTCCTTTGTAAGTATGGTGCTGGTGTTTTTCCTTTTGCCGATTTTTGGGGTAAAGGGATATGTGTTTATTATATTTTTAAGCGAGGTGCTGAATGCGGCGCTTAGTCTAAACAGGCTTATTTTAAAGACAAAGCTTAGCTTTAATGTTGTAAGGTTTGTTATAAAGCCCGCCTTTTGCATAGCGTTATCGGGCTTTGTTGTAAAGGCTTTAGACTTTAACCTTTTGAGCAAACTTCCCGTTATTATAGAATGCTGCTTGCTTACGATTTTTACACTCATCATATATATCTTGCTTCTTGTTATTACAAAGACATTTTCCAAAGAGGATATAAGCTGGCTTAAAGGGATATTTTCATAAAGATTAAGCTGTAACAACACATCTGCCTTGTGAATAGGATAGCGTAACAGGTGGGTGTAAAAAATGAATAATATCTTACAGATTATAATGTTAGTTACTGCGCTTACCTTAGACGCATTTGTAGTAAGTATATCCTACGGCGCAGATAATATAAAAATTCCGTTTATCTCAAACATAGTTATAAACACCGTGTGTTCATCGGTTTTAGCCGTGTCACTTTTGTTCGGTGGGTTTTTCGCTCGTTTTATTCCAAAAGGCTTAAGCGTGACGCTCTGCGGAGGGTGCCTTGTTGTTTTGGGAATTATAAAGCTTTTTGACGAACATATAAAAGAGTATATTTTAAAAAAGCGAAAAAGAAGGGGCGGTAAATTTTTAAAGTATATATTAAACATATACGGCGATTGCACTAAGGCCGATAAGGATTTTTCGAGAGTGTTAAACATTCCCGAAGCGGTTTTACTTGCCCTGACGCTTTCGATAGACAGTCTTGCAGTCGGCTTCGGAGCAGGGCTTGGTACAATGAGCGTTTATGCGGTGTTTTTTTGCTCTGTGCTTTTCGGATTGGCGGCGGTTATTTTGGGCGTGGAGCTCGGCAAAAAAATCTCCGATAATCTCGGCGACATTTCGTGGATAGGCGGCGTAATGCTTATACTGTTAGGAGCAGTTAAGCTTATTTTTTAAAAAATTTAAAAGATGTTCATAATTTTAACGCAAAAAACGCTGTACTTAACAGCGTTTTTTTGGTATGATACATATATTAACATCAAAAATAAAATGTATTATAAGTGAGGAAAAAAGATGATAAATTGTGAATTGTCTGAAGTTTCTTTTGAAATAAATGATATTATGCAGACCTGCCTTACAAACAGCGCAATAGATCCTGAGCTTTATACAAAGCATAATGTAAAAAGAGGGCTCAGAGATATTAACGGCAACGGAGTTTTAACAGGGCTTACCAATATTTCAGAAATCTGCTCGTTTAATATGGAAAACGGTCAAAAGTTACCGTGCGAGGGAAAGCTTTTTTACAGAGGTATAAATATAGAGGATTTGGTAAAGGGCTTTATTGACGATAACCGCTTTGGCTTTGAGGAAACGGCATATTTACTTCTTTTCGGTCAGTTGCCGAGTAAAATACAGCTTGAAGGTTTTAAGAAGGTTTTATCCGAATACCGCAATCTTCCGACCTCTTTTGTAAGAGATATAATTATGAAGTCGCCCAGCAAGGATATGATGAATACCCTTGCAAGAAGCGTATTAACTTTATATTCTTATGACGATAAAGCAGACGACGTTTCTGTGCCGAATGTTTTAAGACAGTGCTTACAGCTTATCGCACTGTTTCCGTTGTTGTCGGTTTACGGCTATCAGGCTTACGATTATTACCACGCAGGCAACAGTCTCTTTATACACGCACCCAATCCTGAGCTTTCTACGGCTGAAAATATACTGCATCTTTTGCGCCCTGACAGCAAGTATACAAAAACAGAGGCTAAGCTTTTAGATATAGCCTTGGTGCTTCACGCCGAACACGGAGGCGGTAACAACTCCACTTTTACCACTCACGTTGTTTCCTCGTCGGGAACAGATACATATTCGGTTGTTGCGGCGTCGCTCGGTTCTCTTAAAGGGCCAAAACACGGCGGAGCAAATATCAAGGTAGTTCAGATGTTTGACGATATGAAAAAGAATATAAGCGACTGGACCGACGAGCAGGAGGTAGAGCAGTATTTAAAGAATTTGCTCAACAAAAAGGCATTTGATAAAGCAGGCTTAATATACGGTATGGGGCATGCTGTTTATTCGCTGTCTGACCCGAGAGCAAATATCTTTAAGAAATTTGTAAAGAACCTTTCGGAAGAAAAAGGTCTTGATAAAGAGTTTGCGCTTTATTCGACGGTTGAGCGTTTAGCGCCTAAGGTTATAGCCAAGGAGCGTAAGATTTATAAGGGCGTTAGCGCAAATATCGACTTTTACAGCGGATTTGTATATAGTATGTTAGGTTTGCCACTGGAGCTTTATACACCGATTTTTGCTATGGCAAGAATTGTCGGTTGGTCGGCTCACAGAATAGAGGAACTTATAAACGGCGGTAAGATAATAAGACCTGCATATATGAATATCTGCGAGCGCAAAGAATACATACCAATGGAAAAAAGATAATAAAAAATCCCATCGCTTTTGCGATGGGATTTTTAGTTACATCTTAAATACTATTCCTGCTATAGCTCCCGCCACTATGAAAAAAATAGGGTGGGGGCTTTTTTTATGTGTTATAAGCATTACGGTTAAGACCACTAAAAAAAGTATGATAGCCTTTATATTAAAAAGACTGTAAATTAAACCGCTTGCATTAAAGCTTTCTATATTTAAAAGCGCTATTTTAAAAACCTCAATACCTGCTACGGCTATAAGTGCGGTAACGGCAGGGCGAAGGGTGTAAAATGAAGCCTTTACCCATTTGTTGTCGTTAAATTTCGCCAGAAACTTTGCGATAATTACTATAATTATAATCGACGGAATTACAAGTGCTATCGTAGCGATTAAAGCACCGGGTATGCCCCCGACAGTAAAGCCGACATAGGTGGACATATTTATACCGATAGGCCCGGGAGTTGATTCGCTTACAGCGAGCATATTTGCAAGATCTTCACCTGAAAACCAGCCGTATTTGTCGGCAAGGTCGTATAAAAAGGGAAGTGTTGCCAGCCCTCCGCCTATAGAAAAAAGCCCTATTTTAAAAAACTCAAAAAATAAAATAAGATATATCATAGCTCTACTTCTCCTTTTTAGCGGAGGAGATTATAATGCCTGCGACGATTGCAAGAATTATAATAAGAACCGACGACATATTAAAGATAACCGATAAGATAAAGGTAACGGCAAAAATAATAATGCCGATATAGTCCTTTATGGAGCTTTTCCACATTTTTATTACAGCGACGATAACAAGAGCCGCCACAACTGCTCTTATACCTGCAAAGGCGTGCTTAACAATTTCGAGTTCGGCGAAATTGTTTATAAACAAGGCTAAGACAGTGATTATTATAAGCGAGGGGAAAATCATTCCTGCGGTAGCAAATATAGCGCCTAAAACGCCCTTTCTTTTATATCCTATAAAGGTAGAGGTGTTTACGGCGATAATTCCCGGGGTACATTGACCTATAGCAAAATAATCTACGATTTCATCATCAGTAGCCCATTTTTTGTTTTCTACAATTTCACGCTGAATAATCGGAAGCATGGCAAGCCCTCCGCCAAAGGTAAAAGAACCTATCTTGGCAAAGGTAAAAAACAGCTCTATAAGTTCCTTCATAGCTCAAACCCCTTTATCTTGCTTTTAGCTAATTTTATCACAATATAAAGCGTAAAACAACTCTGGGATATATCAGCAAATGCCCTATATTTGAGAATAAAGGGAGCAAATGGGTAATATATACAAAACAGAGAATATATTATGTGAAATTTGCACATATAGGTATTTCACAAACAACAATTTATAATAAAGCCGGTTTATTGTTAATATTATATAATAATCTAACCAAAAGCCCTTGTACTTATAAAAAGATTTTAAAAGAACCTGCAAAGGCGTAATTTTTAAAAATTTTTTAATAGATAGGGAAGTTTGTAATATTTTTTTAAAATAAGTATAAAAAAATACACAAAAAAGTGTTGACAAGCTAGTACAAAATGTGATAATATACAAATGTCTTAAAGAAGGGCAAGATATAGCTTATTGCTCTTTTAAACAAACAAAGTTAAAGTTTACCGCCTTATATTTTAAAAATAAGTTGGTGGATTTTAACAAAAAACAAATTTTAGGAGGGGTCTTAGAAAATGAATAAGATTTTTAAGAGATCTGCCTGCTTAGTAATGGCAGCTGCAATGGCAGCTTCATTGTTAACAGCTTGCGGCAACGATAAAAAGGCCAAGAGAACAGCTGACGGCAAGGCAAATCTAACCGTAATGGTTTATGCTCAAGAGCATGAACAAGCAGTATATCAGGAAATGATAGATGCATTCAAAGAAGCTAACAAAGACACAGTAAACGACGTTGACTTCCAGGTAACAACAGCAGACGAATACGGCACAAAGATCGCTGCAGCTATCAGCTCTAATACTTTGCCGGACGTATTCTATGTAGGTCCTGAAAACGTTGAGAAATATGCCAGCCAAGGCATTATTGCTCCGCTCAAAGACTTAATTGCTGAAAACGACAACATCAACTTAGATGATATCTGGCCGGCAATTACAGACGCTTATGAGTATGAAGGTGACATCTACGCTTTACCTAAAGATTTGTCAACATTTGCTTATGCTTTCAATAAGAGATTATTCGATGAAGCAGGCTTAGAATATCCTGACATTGAAAATCCTTACACATGGGATGAATTCTATGATGTTTGTAAAACTTTAACCAAGGATAAAGACGGTGACGGCGAGACAGACCAATGGGGTGCAGGTTTTGCTTATGCTTACATGTTTACTCCGTTTATGTACTCAAACGGCGCTACTTTCTTAAATGAAGATCAAACTAAAGTTACAATCGACGGTGACGAAAACTTCTTAGAAGCAGTTGAATACTTCGCTTCATTAACACTTGACGGTTTAACACCTTCTGTAGAACAAGATGCTGCATTAGGTTACTATTCAAGATGGCTGGACGGTCAACTCGGTTTCTACGCTGCAGGTACTTGGGACGTTGCTGCATTCAACAATGATGAAACATTCCCTGATGAGTGGGACTTCTGTGCATGGCCTGTAGGTAAGACCGGCGTTTCTTACACATGGAACGGTACAGTTGGTTTCTGTGTAGCTAACGGTACTGAAAACACAGCTGAAGCTTTGGATTTGATTTCTTACTTATCAGTTAACCAAGAAGGTCAGGAACAATTATCTTCAAGCGGCTTACAGATTCCTAACACAATGGAATATGCAAGAGGCGAATTTAAAGATAAAGTTACATCAGGCGAAATCGCTTGGGCTGACAACATCGATGTAGTATTCAATTACATTGAAGGTACTGAAAAGTATCAGGGCGTATTCTTAGAAACAACTTACACTTACAATGCTGAGTGGTGGGATATGTGGTGCTCAGAGTTCACAACAGTTCTCGACGGTTCTGTTTCTGCTGCTGATTACATCTCATACATCGCTCCTAAGATGCAAACTGCATTGGATGAAGCTAATGAAGCAAAAGAGCTTAACAGTTAGTCCGTTGTTTAATAGTTTTTAGATTATTTACTGGAAATGGCTGTTTATAAAAAAACAGCCATTTCTTGTTAACAAGGAGTGTTATTGATGGCGAAAGCTATAGTAAAAGAGCCGAGAAGGAAGCTCAGTAAAGCAGCACGTCATGAAGAACTCATGGGTCTTTTGTTTGTTTTACCTCCTTTCATTGGATTTGCTGTATTTATGCTGTATCCTATCTGCTTTTCAATGGCAGCCAGCTTAGCTTCATGGAACGGTATCGGTCCTGTGTTCAATCGTATGGTTGGTTTTGCTAACTATATTAAATTGTTCCAAGACGAGAGATTCTGGAAAGCTTTGTGGAATACGGTATTTTATATGATAGGTATTCCTATCGGTATGATTTTATCAATCATATTTGCAATGGGTATGAACAGAAACATTCCGGGTGTTCGTATACTGCGTACAATGTTCTATGTACCGGTTGTATCATCACTGGTTGCTGTTTCTATTTTGTGGTCTTTCGTATACAACTACGACTACGGTGTATTAAACACAATTACAAAGTTACTTTTCGGTATAAAGGTAAACTGGTTGGGCGACGAGCATATCATAAAACCTGCTCTCGTATTGTTTACCGTTTGGAAAGGTATGGGTTCGTCAATACTGCTTTACTTAGCAGGTTTGCAGAATATTTCAAGGTCTTACTATGAAGCTGCTGACATTGACGGAGCTAATGCTTGGAAAAAATTCAGAAACATAACCTTACCGTTGCTTACGCCTATAACCTTCTACATAATGGTTACTTCTATTATCGGCGGTTTACAATTATTCGTAGAAGTTCAGGTTATGGCACCTAACGGTGGTCCGGGATACTCGGCAGCTACGGTTGTATTCTATCTGTATAACAAGGCATTTGAAAGCAGCTATATGAGCTATGGTTGTGCTGTTGCATGGGTACTTACAATCTTAATCTTAATTGTTACGCTGTTCCAGTTTAAATTCCAGGACAGATGGGTTCAGGATATTAGTTAGGAAGGGGGAAAATTAAATGGCTAAAGCTCATGTAAGCGGTGTTCGCACCACAAAAAATAAAGTGGCTGATATAGTTATTTTTGCTTTATTGTTTCTTTGTGCATTAGTAATGGTTTTCCCTTTGGTATATATGCTTGCGATGTCCTTTATGCAGAACAATCAGATATTATCAGGAAAACTGACTCTTATTCCGAATCCTTGGAAATTCGGAAACTACGCAAGAGTTTTTGCTAAAAGCTCCGGTACTGCCGGTTCTTTCTTAACCGGTACATTCAACAGTATCAAGGTTGCGGTTCCGCTTTTGATTATCGGTGGCTTTACATCGTCACTTGCTGCTTTCTCTTTTGCAAAATTGAGATTCCGTGGTAAAGGCGTAATCTTTATGTGCTTACTTGCAACAATGATGATACCGTTTGCATCAATTATGATTCCGCAATATGTAATGTTCTCAAAATTAGGTTGGGTAAACACATTATTGCCTCTTATCATTCCGGGCTGTTTCGGTAACGTATCTATGATTTTCTTCTTAAGACAAAATCTTTCGGGTATTTCCGATACACTGGTTGAAGCGGCTAAAATTGACGGTTGTGGATACTTTAAAATCTACTACTCAATTTTCCTTCCGCTTATGAAGGGTGCTCTTGCAACTCAGCTTATTTTGTGGTTTATGGGTATTTGGAACGACTATTTGGCTCCTACAATATTCTTAAACAACTCTGCTAAGTATACCTTGCAGGTAGTAATCAGAACATTTAACTCTTACTATTCTATCAACAGTGACTACTCCGTTATTATGGCGGCGTCGGTTATGGCAATGATTCCTACATTACTTTTATTCTTTGTTTTCCAAAGATTTATTATCGAATCAATTGCTATCAGCGGTATTAAGGGATAGTAAAAGTGTTTTAAGGCTAAGAAAGACGAGTGCCTGCGCACTCGTCTTTTAATAATTATTTGTTTGAGAGGAGAAAAACTTTGAAAAAGATTATAAGTATTATCTTAATGCTTTCAATGTTTTTGGCTTTTTCAGGTTGTTCTATAGGCGGCGGCGACTCTGACAGCACTTATAAAGCTAATGATAAGGCTGATTTCTCTGCGCTTGATATGCCGACAGACGGCGGTTTAAGCTTCGGAACAAATGACGTAAAAGTTGAAGCAAGATTCGGCTCTCACGATCCTACTTGCTTTAAAGACCCCGAAAGCGGAATATATTATTCTTATTCTACAGACAATGGCTTTACAGGTACAAGAAGATCCTTAGGCGTACAGATTAAAAAATCAGAAGACTTAATAAACTGGGAAATGGTAGGCCTTGCGCTTGACGACGCATCTATTGCCGAAGCAAGAGATAACGGCAAGGACGCTCAAAAAACAGGTAGCTTCTGGGCTCCTGACATTGTTTATGTAAACGGCGAATACCGCTTATACTATGCTTCAACTAAGGCTTTTGGTACAGCTCAGTCACAAATTTGGCTTGCAGTATCCGATAATCCTGAGGGACCTTTCACCAACAGAGGCGTAGTTGTAAGCAGCTGGCAAAACGTTACCAGCACAGGTCCTAACGCTATTGACCCTGACATTATTACCACAAAAGACGGTAAAAGCTACATTGTATACGGCTCTTTCTTCGGCGGTATTTATATAAAAGAACTCGACGAGCAGGGCTTGGCTGTTGATAACGATACTTCTTCACTCTATTATTACGGTACAAAGCTTGCACAAAGATGCAACAACACCTTAGACGGTCCTGAAGGCTCTTCAATCATATATAACGAGGACGAGGGCTACTATTATTTGTTTGTTTCTTACGGCTGGCTCGGTAACACCTATGATATAAGAGTGGGTAGAAGTAAAGAGGTAACAGGTCCGTATCTTGACTTTAACGGCAACGATTTGGCTAAAAAGGCAGATACAGGCGACACAGGCACAAAGCTTGCCGCAAGCTACTACTTTACCGCTTCCAATCCGGGCGGAGATCAGGAATACACCACTTCAACATGGGAGTGGGGCGGCTTCAGAGCTCCGGGTCACGGCGTACCTTTCTTAGATGACGACGGCAGTTACTATTTTGTTCACCACATCAGAGACGGTGCTACAAGTTACTATGACCCCGGTAACGACCAATACTATATGCACTATTTGATGGTAAGAAAAATGGTATTCGTAAACGGCTGGCCTGTATTAAGCCCTGAAAGCTACGCAGGTGAAAGCGATGAAAAGATAGCTGAAAGCTATATCGCAGGTAACTGGGAAACAATTTCGTTTACCTCGGCTGAAAACGAGCAGGCTGTAGCAGTATCAAGCGTGTTTAAGAAAAACGGCAAGGTGACCTATGGTGATCAAAAAGGCAAGTGGACTTATGACGAGGATGAGAACTTACTCACAATAACCTTGTCTGACGACACAGTTATCACCGCCAAGGTTTTAAAATGCTGGGATTTAGAGAACGATAAGGCTTCTATCTGCTTTACAGGTCTTGACAATAACGGTATTGCACATTGGGGCAAATTCTGCTAATATTATATTGTAATTTGAGAGGACATCGTAAGGTGTCCTCTCGGTATTTTAAATTAAACGGTGATTATTATGAACAGTAAATTTGATAATTTAACTATGCCCTCAAATCCTCCGCAGTTAAAGCTCGGCGAACACTCCAGAGAAAAAAACGCTACCTTTGAGGCGCACGATCCGTCTATGTTTAAGGATCCTATAACTCATAAATATTATTCCTACTCAACCGACGCCAAAGTCACCTCGAAGCATACTATAGGCATACAGATACGCCGTTCGGAAGATTTGGTAAACTGGGAATATATAGGGCTTGCTTTAAGTGATAAGGCAATAAAGCAGGGAAGAGATAACGGTCCTAAATTTAAGGCTACCGAGGGCTTTTGGGCGCCGTTTGTAGAGTACGTTGACGGTGAGTACAGAATGTACTACTCTGCGACAAAGGCTTTCGGAAGCAGTGAGTCGAGGATATGGCTTGCGGTATCAGATAATCCCGAAGGCAAGTTTGAAAACAGGGGAGTGGTAATGGATACTTGGGATACCGACGACACTTATCCAAATGCTATTGACCCGCACGTTGTAAATACCCCCGACGGTGAAAAATACTTTATATACGGTTCGTTTTTCGGTGGAATATATATAAAGCCTCTTGACGTAAAAACAGGCTTGCCGCTTAACAGTGATGTAAAGGAACTCGGCAAGTGTATTGCAAGAAAAAGCGAGCTTACTTTAGACGGTCCGGAGGGACCTGCGATAATTTATAATCCCGACACGCAGTATTATTATCTGTTTATTTCTTACGGCTGGCTTGGGGATAACTATGACATTCGTGTGGGCAGAAGTAAAAACCCCTGTGGGCCTTACCTTGACTTTAACGGTAAAAATATGGTGGGCGAAACTATGGGACTAAAGCTTGCAAATAGTTATCAGTTTACGGCTAAAAACCCAAACGCCGACCTTAACTGTAAAAAGTGGAGTTGGGGAGGCTTTAGAGGTCCCGGACACGGCGTGCCTTTTTATGATGAGGACACAAAGGATTATTATTTCGTTCATCATATAAGAGACGGAGCCGAAAGCCTATGTATGATTCATCCTTTTACAAAGGTAAAAACCTTTACACATCATAACCTCTTTATCAGGAAGATGTCGTTTATAGACGCTTGGCCTGTATTTAGCCCCGAATGTTACGCAGGTGAGGATAACCTGCCTGTCGATAAGAAATACCTTGAGGGAGACTGGGAGGTTATTAAGCTCGACGATAATGATAACGAGCCTAAATTCCCGAAAAAAATGACAATAGGTAAAGATACGCCGGAGCTTGACGGCATTAAGGGAAGCTACAGCTACTTAAACGATATACTCACACTTTCATTTGATAAATTTAACATAAAAGCTAAGGTGTTTAAATGCTGGGATTTTGAAAATTCAAAACCCACAATTTGCTTTAGCGGTATATCAGATGCGGGTATTGCTTATTGGGGCAAGCTTATATACTAAAATAAAAACTTCCGTTTCATTTTTGAAACGGAAGTTTTTTGTTATCCTAAAACCTCTTTTGCAATATCTGCGCTCTGCTTAGCGTCCTTAGCATAAAAGTCTGCGCCGATTTTAGCGGCATAATCCTTTGTCAGCACTGCGCCGCCGACCATTATTTTGCAGTCAACATTATTGTCTTTTAGCGCCTTGATAGTTTGAGCCATACTCACAACCGTTGTAGTCATAAGAGCGCTTAAACCTACAAGTTTTGCGCCTGTGCTCTTTGTCATTGAAACAACGGTTTCAATAGGCACGTCTTTTCCTAAATCTATAACCTCATAGCCGTAGTTTTCGAGTATTACCTTAACTATGTTTTTGCCTATGTCGTGAACATCGCCCTTGACAGTCGCTAAGATAATTTTACCCTTAGAAACGCCCGACGCTTTATCAAAGGAGAGCTTTATCTGCTCAAACGCCGCCTGTGCCGCAGTAGCCGACTGAATAAGCTGTGGCAAAAATATCTTTCCCTTTTCAAATTCCTCACCCACCTTATCGAGCGAAGGAATGAGAATATTATTTATAATTTCCAAAGGGTCTGTATTTTCAAGAAGCGCTTTGGTACATTCCTTTGCATAGTCCTTAATGCCTTTTTGCACAGCATATTCGAGCGTTATATTATCGTCTTGCGCTGTAGCCTTAGGCTTATTTTCTGCGGTGGTTTCCGACTGCTTTTTAATGTATTTTACTGCGCCTAAATCCTTGTTGTAAAGCACGTTAAAGGCATCAATAGCGTCGGTCATAGACCTTATATTCGGATTTATTATCGGCAGATCAAGACCGTGAGAAAGAGCTAAGGTTAAAAACGACGAGTTAATAAGCTCACGGTTTGGAAGCCCGAAGGAGATATTAGATACGCCCAAAACGGTTTTTACTCCAAGGGCTTCCTTAACCATCGTCATAGCCTTTAAGGTTTCGATAACTTCCTTTTGCTGAACCGAAGCGGTAAGCGTTAAGCAGTCGATATAAATATCCTTTTCGTCTATGCCGTAGCTTTTACAAGCCGTAACTATCTTTTTTGCTACCTCAAATCTGTCTTCGGCACGGTTTGGAATACCGTTTTCATCTAAGGTAAGACCTATTACGCTTGCACCGTATTTTTTAACTATAGGGAGTATGGTGTCAAGCACTTTTTGCTCGCCGTTTACCGAGTTTACTATAGCCTTGCCGTTGTAACAGCGAAGTCCTGCTTCAATTACATCGGCGTTTGAAGAGTCTATTTGAAGCGGTGTATCGGTAATGCTTTGAAGCTCCTTTATTACCGTAACCATCATTTCTTTTTCGTCTATTTCAGGCAAACCCACATTAACGTCAAGAATATCTGCGCCTGCGTTTACCTGGTCTATGCCTTGCTTTAAAATATAGCTTATATTTTTATCTGCCAAAGCCTTTTTAAATAGCTTTTTGCCGGTAGGGTTAATTCGCTCGCCGACAATGCTAACCTTGTCAATCGTTATGACTTTGCCTGCGCTGCAAAGTACACTTTTAGGTTTGGTATTTCTTTCAACAGGTGTTTTACCTTTTAAAAAGTCGGCGATAAGCTTTATATATTCGGGTGTTGTTCCGCAACAACCGCCGATAATATTTATTCCTAATTCAAGATAATCTTTAATAAAATCAAGGAAGTCTTCGGCAGAAATATCGTAGCTGTCGGAATTTAAGTTAGGAAGACCGGCGTTTGCCTTTACGATAATCGGCAGCGTTGTCCATAAAGACATTTCCTTTGCGATAGGCAATATCTCGTCAGGACCTAAAGAGCAGTTTATACCTACTGCGTCAACGCCCAAGCCCTCAAGAGTAACTGCCGCACAAGCGGGCGTAACGCCCGTAAAGGTTCTGCCGCCTGCTTCAAAAGTCATTGTACAAAAAACAGGCAGGGGAGTATTTTCCTTAACGGCAAGCACTGCGGCTTTTGCTTCCAAAAGGTCGGTCATAGTTTCTACTACAACAAGGTCTGCCCCTGCTTTATAGCCTGCCATAACCATTGTTTTGAACATATCGTATGCGTCTTCAAACTTTAAATTGCCGTTAGGCTCCAAAAGCTCTCCGATAGGACCTACAGATAAAGCCACAAGCGTATCGGTACCCTTTGCGGCTTTAAGCGCATTTTTAACACCTGCGCTTACAAGCTCTTCAGAAGAATACTCACATTCCGAAACTTTATATTTGTTAGCACCGAAAGTATTCGTATAGATAATGTTTGCCCCTGCGCTTATATATTTCTTGTGAATATCAATTACAACCTCGGGGCTTGTTATGTTTATTACCTCAGGTACCTTCGGGAGAGTTATGTTGCTTTTTTGAAGCATAGTTCCCATTGCGCCGTCGAGTATAATGTATTTGTTTTTAAAGTCTGATTTTACTCTTGACATTTATTATTCTCCTCTTTTGAAATCACAGTTATGCCTGTTTTCACACGTTTTACATTTATTAAGAGTAGTATCTTGTTTAGTCTTGCTAACACCGATAATCGCCGTAACGGATTTACAAGGCGTCATCATCATAGAGTCGGTTAGGGTAAGCCCTATTTTTTTATAGCTATCCATAAGTGTAATTAAGTCGTGCTGAGTATCTATAGGAAGGTCTGCATAGCCGGGGCTGAAACGCCGTGTTAAAAAAAGCCCCTTATCGTTACATTCCTTAGCTATAAGCGACTGAGTAAACTCGGCAAGGCTTTCGGCGGCAACAGAGCCGCAGCTATCTATTATAACGGCTTCATCGGGCGCATAAAGCATTTTTTGCCTTATGAGCTTTTCGATTTTAAGCCCTATCGTTACGCACATAACATAAATCTTATCGCAGTCGCAAAGAAGCTTTCTTATAGCATTACCCTTTAAATCCACTTCGGTTGAAGCAATATTTATAACCTGAGCTTTTTTATTTATGTCAAAACACTTAAAAATATATTTACACTCGGCGATATTTAATACATCAGTAATGCATCTGTCGATAGTATTATTAAGCTCCACTGATATTTCGCTTCCCTTATAGCCTAAATATCTTAAAACTTCGTCTCGGTCTATATCGGATAATATCTGTTGCATAATTTCACCCGTTTTAAGCTTATCTATTGTGACAAAGAATAATGTTTTTTACGTTGTCTGTTACTCTTTCGGCAAGTCTTACGTTGTTCATTGTATAAAGGTGTATGCCCCTTACACCGTTTGAGATTAAGTCCATAATCTGCTCGGTAGCGTAGTATATACCTGCGTCTCTTAAAGCAATAGGACTGTCGGCATATCGGCTGAACATCTTTGCAAGGCGAGCAGGTACGCTCGCACCGCACATTGTTATGGTATGTTCAATTTGAGATTTTGTGGTGATAGGCATAATACCTGCTTCAATAGGCACGTTGATACCTGCCTTTTGAGTTTTTTCGACAAAGCGGTAAAAAATCTCGTTATCGAAAAAAAGCTGGGACAAAAGGTGAGAAACACCTGCGTCAACCTTGTGCTTTAGGTTTTTAATATCCTGCTCGGGCGAAGCGCTTTCCTGGTGATATTCGGGATAGCATGCGCCTATTAAGTTAAACTCGGGATAATTAAGCTTAATAAACTCTACAAGCTCACTTGCATATTTAAAATCGTTTTTAGGCTCTATATCGGGGTTGCGGTCGCCCCTTAAAGCAAGTATATTTTCTATGCCGTTTTTCTTTAAATCCTCAAGCTGTACTATAAGCTCATCCTTAGAGGTGTTTACACAGGTAAGGTGAGCGACAGGCTCTTTTTTGTATTCGGATTTTATTAGCGAGGCTATTTCACAGGTTTTGTTTTTTTGAGCTTCACTTCCGCCTGCGCCACAGGTAACGCTTATAAAATCGCACGGAACATAGCGTATTTCCGAAAGGGTATTGTAAATAGTATCGACCGACGAGCTTTTTTTCGGAGGAAAAACCTCGAGAGAATATACTATTTTCTTTTCCTTAAAAAGTTGAGTTGTATACATATTATAAATTCTCCATTTTCCAAATAAAACATTATTTTATATTAAAAAGTCTTTTTGTATTTTCGGTGGCAATATCAATCATCTTTTGAGTTTCAAGCCCCTTAACCTTTGCCATTTTAGCGGCGGTATAGGCAATTAAGTCAGAGCTGCAGCGCTTACCTCTAAACGGAGCAGGTGACATATAAGGAGCGTCTGTTTCGAGTAAAAGTCTGTCTGTCGGGATAACCTCTAGGGCGCTAAGCGCTTTTTTTGCATTTGAAAAGGTGAGTACACCCGTAAAACTTATATACATACCTATTTTTAAAATTTCCTTTGCAGTCTCACCTGAGCCCGAAAAACAATGCACAACGCCTTTAGGCTTATGCTTTTTAAGTAAGCTTAACGTATCGGCGGTAGCTTCTCTGCAGTGGATAATTACAGGCATATTAAGCTCGTTTGCTAAAATAAGCTGAGCTTCAAAAACCTCTTTTTGCTTTTGCATATAGGTTTTATCCCAATAATAATCAAGCCCTATCTCGCCGATAGCAACAGCCTTTTTATTTTCGGTAGCAAGCTTTCTTATAACATCAAGGTAATTTTCCTCTAAATCCGCTACACATTCCGGGTGTATGCCGGTACTAAAATACATGTTATCGTATTTGTTTGAAAGCTCTAAGCCCACAAAGTTACTTTGCATATCGCTCGAAGCGTTTATTATGCCGACAACACCTTTTTTAAATACGCTTTCAATAGTTTCAAAGCGGTCACTTTCAAACTGCTCGCTGTCATAATGTGCGTGAGAATCAAAGATGTTTGATACATTTAATTCTTCCATAGTTTTTTCCTATCTTATCTTGCTTCCGTTAGGAATGTCCTTACTTACTTCAATTACCTTAACGTCGCCGTTTGGACAATCTGCGGCAAGAATCATACCGTTTGAGACAACGCCTCTTAACTTAGCAGGCTTTAAATTTGAAACAACTATAACCTTTTTACCGATTAAGTCGGCAGGGGAGTACCAAGTCGCAATTCCCGATACTACCTGTCTTGGCTCACCGCTTGAGTCATCAAGCTTTAGGCACAAAAGCTTGTCGGATTTTTTAACCGGTTCACATACTAAAATTTCGGCAACCTTAAGCTCAACCTTACTGAAATCCTCGATGCCTATTATGCTGACACCCTCAACTTCGCTATCCTTTTTCTCATTGGTAGCTTTCACGTTAGCTTCTATTTCCTTTTCAATTTCCGCTAACTTCTTAGCTTCGTCTATGCGTGCAAAAAGCGCTGTAGCAGTACCTACCTTGCCCTCCTTTAAACCGCCGAAGGAGCTAAGGCTGTTAAAGGCGGTAACATCGGTGTTAATCTGCTCAAATATTTTTTCAGAGGTTTTTGGCATAAACGGGCTTATAAGTATGCTTATAAATCTGATACTTTCAAGAAGGTTATAAAGCACTTCGCTTAAACGGTTAAGGTTTGCTTCGTCCTTAGCCAAAACCCAAGGCGCAGTTTCGTCGATATACTTGTTTGCACGTCTTGCAATACTCATAATAACCTCAAGTGCGTCAGCTACCTTTAATTCGTCCATAAGCTTAGTGTATTCCATAGCGCCGTTTACACAGGCGTCTTTAAGCTCTTTGTCTATATCTTCAAAGGCTCCCGTAGAGCAAACCTTGCCGTCAAAATATTTGTTTGACATAGCGACGGTGCGGTTTACAAGGTTGCCTAAGGTGTTTGCAAGGTCGGAATTAAATCTTGCTATAATGGTTTCGTAGGTAATACTTCCGTCAGAAGCAAAGGGCATTTCCTTTAATAAATAGTATCTCATAGCGTCAACGCCGAAATGTCTTGCCAAATCGTCGGCGTACATTACGTTGCCTCTTGACTTACTCATCTTATCGGTGCCGAATAACAGCCACGGATGCCCGAAAACCTTTTTCGGCAATGGAACATCGAGCGCCATTAACATAATAGGCCAGTAAATTGTATGGAAACGCAAAATATCCTTGCCTATAACGTGAACATCGGCAGGCCAGTATTTTTTAAAGGTTTCGCTGCTGCCATCGGGGTCGTAGCCCAATGCGGTAATATAGTTTGTAAGAGCGTCAATCCAAACGTATATAACGTGCTTTGGATCAAAGTCAACGGGGATACCCCATTTAAACGAGGTTCTTGAAACACACAAGTCCTGAAGCCCGGGCTTTATGAAATTGTTTATCATTTCACGTTTTCTGGATTCGGGCTGAATGAAATCAGGGTTTTCTTCAATGTATTTTTCAAGTTTATCCTGATATTTGCTCATTCTGAAAAAATAAGCTTCTTCCTTAGTCTTTTTTACCGGACGTCCGCAGTCGGGACAACAGCCGTCAACAAGCTGGGTTTCGGTCCAAAAGCTTTCACACGGCGTACAGTAAAGACCCTCGTATTCGCTTTTGTAAATGTCGCCTTTTTCGTAAAGCTTTTTAAATATCTTTTGAACTACCGCTTCGTGATAGTCGTCGGTTGTTCTTATAAACTTATCGTAGGAGCAGTCCATCAAATCCCAAAGGTTTTTTATTTGATTAGCAACATCGTCTACATATTCTTTAGGCGAAATGTTATTTTCCTTTGCGATATCCTCAATCTTTTGACCGTGCTCGTCTGTACCCGTTAAAAAGAATACGTCATAGCCTTTAAGTCTTTTGTATCTTGCGATAGCGTCGGTTAAAACTATCTCGTAAGAGTTGCCTATATGAGGCTTGCGAGAAGCGTATGCAATCGCAGTTGTTATATAAAATTTGTTATCCATTTAAAATCCTCCGTTTTATATATTTTTAAAATTATTGACAGTTTATCGTGTGTTTTATAAGCATTAAAAGCTTTTAAAACAAAATAAAAAGGCTCTCCTCCCCAAACTTTAAATTTAGGGACGAGAGCCATAGCTTCGTGTTACCACCCTAATTCGCCTGCGCCTCACGGCACACGCCTTGTCAAGTGCAAGTAAAAACCGACACTCTATCGCTGTAACGGGCGAATCCGTCATAGCCTAATCGAAAAAACTTCTTTCGGTATGAAGCTCCGAGACCATATTCGGCAGTTTGTGAACATACCCTTTCTCAGCAAACGGGTTCTCTGTAAAGTCAAAAAAAGCTTACTATTCTCTTCATAGCCTTTTAAAAATAAATGGTAATTTTATTATAATATAAAATGAAGAAAAGTCAAGAAAAACACGTTTTTTATAAATATCGGCGTTTAAAATTCATTTCTTTAAAGTATTAAAATAAGTCGGATAATTTGCGACAAATATATCTAAAACTTTCATTGTCAAAGGCTTTTTTGGCGTAAATTTTAGAAAAATAAGAATAAAGTATATTTTTTTGCAGGTTTTAATAATAAAACTTTCATTTTTATGTTGACAACACAAAAATACATTGTTATAATATTAACTAAAGTATGAGTATGAACCTTTATACTTAAAATTTTGTTATTATTAGGAGGATTTGATTATGTCTTATGTTGATGAGGTAATCGAAAAGGTAATCGCTAAAAATCCAAGCGAACCTGAGTTTCACCAAGCTGTTAAAGAAGTTTTGGAATCTTTAAGAGTTGTTGTTGAAGCAAATGAAGAAAAATACAGAAAAGAAGCTGTACTTGAAAGATTGGTAGAGCCGGACAGACAAATTAAGTTCAGAGTACCGTGGGTTGACGATAACGGTAACATTCAGGTAAACACAGGCTACCGTGTACAGTTTAACAACTCTATCGGTCCTTACAAAGGCGGTTTGCGTTTCCGTGACAATGTAAACTTAGGCATTATCAAATTCTTGGGCTTTGAGCAAATATTCAAAAACTCACTCACAGGCTTGCCGATAGGCGGCGGTAAAGGTGGTTCTGACTTTGATCCTAAAGGTAAGTCAGACAGAGAAGTTATGGCATTCTGTAAGAGCTTTATGACAGAGCTTTACAGACATATCGGCGCAGACGTTGACGTTCCTGCAGGCGATATCGGTGTCGGCGGTCGTGAAATCGGCTTCTTATACGGTCAATACAAGAGAATCACAGGCCTTTATGAAGGCGTATTGACAGGTAAGGGCTTATCCTACGGCGGTTCACTCGCAAGAACAGAAGCTACAGGTTACGGTTTGCTTTACTTCACAGACGAAATGTTAAAGCAAAACGGTCAGACCTTACAGGGCAAAACAGTTGTTGTTTCGGGTGCAGGTAACGTTGCTATTTACGCTACCGAAAAGGCTACTCAGCTTGGCGGTAAGGTTGTTGCACTCAGCGATTCAACAGGCTGGATTTACGACGCTGAAGGTATTGACCTTAAGGCTGTTAAGGAAATCAAAGAAGTTAATCGTGCAAGACTTTCAGAATACACAAAATACAGACCAAATGCTAAATACACAGAAGGTAAGGGTATCTGGAGCGTTAAGTGTGACGTTGCATTACCTTGCGCTACACAAAATGAACTTGATATCGAAGACGCTAAAATGCTCGTTGCAAACGGCGTTATCGCTGTAGCAGAGGGCGCTAATATGCCTACAACCATCGAGGCTACACAGTACTTCCAGGAAAACGGCGTATTGTTTGCACCGGGTAAGGCTGCAAACGCAGGCGGTGTTGCTACTTCTGCTCTCGAAATGTCACAAAACAGCGAAAGATTAAGCTGGACATTTGAAGAAGTTGACGCTAAGTTAAAAGACATTATGGTTAATATCTTTGCTAAATTGTCTGATGCTGCTGAGCGTTACAACGCTAAGGGCAACTATGTATTGGGCGCTAACATTGCAGGCTTTGAAAAAGTTGTTGACGCTATGCTCGCACAAGGCGTATAATACTTAAATTATTATTTATTAAAGGTACGGCTAAAATTAGCCGTACCTTTTATTTTTGTCTATATGTTTTAGTTTTTAACCTCACTTAATTATAAAGCATAATATATGCTAAAAGAATTTTACTGTCTTTAAATTATGCATTTGAAAGTGATAGGATAAAGCCTTAAAAAACCTGTAAATTACAGATAAAACAAGAGTATAAAGGTATAGGTATAACTTTTATACAATAAAAGTTTTTTAAAGGATATAATTTTTGTTTGAGATTTTTTGCAAGATTTGATATAATATCTTGCAAAAAAAATGTCGATGTAGTAAAATAATAATAGTTTGGTTTTTTAATTAAATGATAACAAAAACGTTTACTTGTCTTAAGACAGAATGGAGAATTTTTATGCTTTCTTATCTCGATATGACTCCAAATCAGTTAATCGAAGAAAAAAACAAAGTGTCGGCGGAATATAAGCGCTATGTAGATATGAATTTAAAGCTCGATATTTCCAGAGGAAAACCCGGCGCTGAGCAGATAAAGCTTTCGTCTCAGATACTGGACGTTTTATCAAGTAAGGAAATTTACGAATATACTAACGCCGAGCAGATAATGAATTACGGCATTGTTGACGGCTTGCCTGAGGTAAAGAAATTATTTGCCGATATGTTGGGCGTTGACAGCGACGAAATTTTTGTCGGCGGTAATGCAAGCTTAAGCCTTATGTACGATATGATTGCAAGGGCAATGCAGTTTGGCTTTGCCGATTCAAAAAGAGCATGGGGTAAGGAAGAAACTATAAAATGGCTATGTCCTGCTCCGGGATACGACAGACATTTTGCAATAAGCGAGCTTTTCGGTATGCAAATGATTAACATACCTATGTTGCCTACAGGTCCGGATATGGATATGGTAGAAAAGCTTGTTGCCGAAGACGATACGATAAAGGGTATATGGTGCGTGCCGGTTTACTCAAATCCGCAGGGCATTACATATTCCGACGAAACAGTAAAGCGTTTTGCAAATCTAAAACCTAAAGCGCCTGACTTTAAGATTTTTTGGGATAACGCTTATTGCATACACCACCTGACAGATACGCCTAAAACACCGCTTAATCTTATGAGCGAATGTAAAAAAGCAGGCACTGAAGATATGGCATTTATGTTTGCGTCTACCTCAAAGATTAGTATCGCAGGTTCGGGAATAGCCGCTTTTGCCGCTTCCAAAAAGAATATGGACTTTTTGCTTAAGCAAATTTCCGTTCAGACTATCGGCTACGATAAGATAAATCAGTTGAGACACATAAAATACTTCGGCGATATAAACGGAGTTAATGCTCATATGCAAAAGCATAAGGAAATATTAAAGCCTAAGTTTGAAAAGGTGCTGGGGATACTCGATAAAAGATTAAAGCCACTTAATATTGCAAGCTTTAATTCACCCGAGGGCGGATATTTTATTTCACTTGATACTCTTGAGGGCTGTGCCAAGAGAACCGTTGAGCTTTGTAAGGGAGCAGGTGTAAACTTTACTCCTGCGGGCGCTACATATCCTTACGGTAAAGATCCGTATGATAAAAACATAAGAATTGCGCCGACAATGCCTACTATAGATGAGCTTGAGACTGCTATAGAGCTTATGTGCGTATGCGTTAAACTTGCAAGCTTGGAAAAGCTGACGGCATAAAAATAATAAATAAGTATTAAAAATCCACCGATTAGTCGGTGGATTTTTTATGTATATAGGGCTTTGGTGGTCTGTTTTTATACCATAGCCGATGATATATTGTAGTAAAGAAGAAACTGAGTTATATAATACTTTGTATTTTATGTTACCCCAAGATGTATGCGACAAAATTATCCCATAGGTCATTGTAATATCAAAGCATAGGATATATAATATTTACGAGGTGATTTTATGTATAACATACTGCCAAAAAAGTTAATTATTATAAATATTCTTGATATTCTTAATAAGTATACCGACGCAGAGCACACTATGTCGCAAAAGGATATTCAAAATAAGCTTGAAAGCGAGTATTCGATGACGGTAGAAAGAAAATCGGTAAAACGCAATCTTATGGATTTAATTGATTTCGGCTATCCTATTGAATACAGCGAAACGCCCAGAAAAACTCTCAACAAGAAAACGGGGGAATATGAAGATAACAGTATACTCACAAATTTCTATATTGAGCGTGAGTTTGATAACTCAGAGCTTAGACTTCTGATTGATTCGATTATATTTTCAAATCATATTCCAAAAGGCGACAGAAAAAGGCTTATTGATAAATTAGAGGGCTTATCCAATGTGTATTTTAAATCCCGTATGAAGCATGTTGCCGCTATAGATAATATAAAAACTATGGTAAATGCACTTTTTTATACTATAGATATTCTTGACGAGGCAATCAGCAAGGGCAAACAGGTGAAATTCCACTATGACGAATACGGACTTGACAAAAAGCTCCACCACCGCAAAAATAAGGACGGCGAGGTTAGGGAATATATTATAAACCCTTATCAGATTGCGGCGACAAACGGCAGATATTATCTTGTCTGCAACTATGATAAATATGATAATTTATCAAACTATAGGCTTGATAGGATTTCGGATATTCAGTTGCTTGACACAAAAATAAAACCCATCACCGAACTTGAGGGAATGAAAAAAGGCTTTGACCTTTCAAAGTATATACACGAGCATATTTTTATGTTTACCGACAAAGCAGTCAGGACAAAGTTTATTGCAGATAAGTACATAATAAACGATATTATTGATTACTTTGGAACAGATATATCTTTCAGCGATGAGACCGAGGATACTATAACTGTTACGGTAAACGTTGCAGAGGGCGATATGATGCTGTGGGCTATGCAGTTTTCAACAAATGTAACTGTCATAGAGCCAAAATCTCTTTCGGAAAAATGTAAGCAAAATATCTTAAAGGCAGCACAAAGATATAAAGATATCTGCTTATAAAAAGGCTTATTTAATTTATCACATCTGACTTTTTATGCGATCGAGCGCACCTTTTTCGAGCCTTGAAACCTGAGCCTGAGATATACCGATTTCGTTTGCAACTTCGATTTGAGTTTTGCCCTTAAAAAACCTTAAAGTGAGTATGTTTTTTTCTCTTTCGTTTAGGCTGTTAAAGGCTTCCTTAAACATTATCTCTCCCAGCCAGTCGCTGTCTGTACACCTGTCGCCGACCTGATCCATTACATATATCGTATCTCCTCCGTCGGAATATACGGGCTCGTATAACGATACAGGGTCAACTATCGCCTCGAGCGCCAGCACAACGTCAGCTTTCGGCAAATTTAGGTCCGCTGCAATTTCCTCTATGGTCGGCTCTTTACCTAAAGCTTTTGTAAGCTTTTCTTTTGAATTCATCGCTCTGAAAGCTGTGTCTTTAAGCGAACGGCTTACCCTTATGGAATTGTAGTCTCTGAGATATCGCCTTAGCTCGCCGATAATCATAGGTACTGCGTAGGTGGAAAATTTAACACCTACCGAAATATCAAAGTTATCAATCGCCTTTATAAGCCCTATGCAACCGACCTGAAATAAGTCGTCTAAGTTTTCGCCTCGGTTGGTAAAACGCTGGATAACGCTTAAAACCAGCTTTAAGTTGCCGTTTATTAGCTTCTCTCTCGCCGAGGTATCACCGTTTTTCATAGCTTTAAGATATTCTATTTTTTCGCTTTCTTTTAAAACCTTTAATTTATTTGTATTTATACCGCATATCTCAACCTTATTTATCTGCATAGCGTTAACCCCTAAAAATCGTTTGATTTTAGTATGGGTATTTTTGATAACATAAATTCAAAAAAGCTTAAATAAAAAATGGTAGATTTTGCAGGTTATTTAGCGGATAAAAAATAAAAGTATATTAACTTTCTATAAGGAGGATTAAGTTATGTTTGGAATGTTAGCAGCTTTATCAGGATTATTTTTGGCAAAAGAGTACGTCAAAGAAAAAACCACTCCCGTTATCCCGGCGTCTTATTGGAGAAACAAGAGGTTAATGGACTTAGACCAACTTGTACTTCATATTCCGCAAAAACAGTTTATGAAAAATGCTGCAAATGGGAAATATTATTTACCTGATGTACCGCCAAATGCAAAAATTGTAGACAAAGAACAATACGAAAACGATAAGAAGCGTTACACATTTTATCAGGTGTATAGGTTTGCCGAAAAAGGTAAATATGATGGTACTCATAGTATGGCGCAAAAAGCAGGGGAAAGTACAAGTGCTTGGATGTTGCGAATAAGTGACGAATGTAAAAAATGGAACGACATGATTAGGAATAACACTTTGTAATATAAAAAGAGGGGAGTAAGATGATTTTTACTATTATAGTTGTCGGATTATTTGTTTTTAAAGCACCTGATTACGCTTGGCTTAGCGTACCGATATGTTTTTTCTACCTTGTACTGAAACATACAATCAAAGACCGGATAGCATCAGATAGGAAAGATAAACACGATGATGTTCCGTATACGGAATATGATGAATTCGATTGGTGGCAGGATAATCAGGGGTTATAACGGTTTTTAAAATAGAATGTATACAAAAAATGAGTTATAGTTAAAGGGTATTCTTTAAAAATTAAAAAAGCATCGTGCCATATATGTGCGGTGCTTTTTCTGTATAAACATATATTTTTTAAGATAGTAAAAATTAGAAGAAATATAGTTAAAAATAAACAAAAATAGATGAAAATAATAAAATAATATGGTATAATTTTAAAAACAAATAGAGTTTTTATTGTAAAAAAGTAAAATAAAAAAGGACCCGTAAAGGTCCTTTAAATCACACACTGTGATGACTGTTAAAAAACAGCGAGTTAGATAAATCTTTATTTGAACTTATAGTGTAATCTCATAAGGTACTGAGATTATTTACATTATACATTAAAAAAATCAATCTGTCAAGAGGAGGTTTAAAAAATGATGGATGTAGATTATTATGTAGGTTATGACATAGGAAGTGACTCTGTGGGAATGGCAGTTACCGACACAGATTATAACTTACTCAAGTACAAAGGCAGAACAATGTGGTTTACAAGGTTGTTTGACGAAAGCATTACAGCCGAAGAACGCCGAAGCTTCAGAAGCGGAATGAGAAGGGTTAAAAGAAGGCGTGAGCGCATAAACTTACTTCAAATGTTTTTTAATGAGCCTATTGCAAAAGTTGACCCTGCATTCTTTCAAAGATTAAGCGAAAGTAATCTGTATGAAGAGGACAAAACAGTAGGAGTACCTTACGCTGTATTTGCCGACGAAAATTATACAGATAAGGATTTTCATAATGAATTTCCGACCGTTTATCATTTAAGAAAAGAACTTATACAAAATCCGTCCAAGCATGATGTACGACTTGTTTATCTGGCACTGCATCATCTTATTAAACACAGAGGACATTTTTTATTTGATACAGCTTATACATCTGAAATGAACTCTTTTGGCACGATATTTAATGACTTAAAATATTTTTTGTATAACGAATATGAGATTGAGCTTAACTGTGAAGACACAGAAAAACTATCAAACATTCTTAAAGAACGCAAATTAGGGAAAAATCAAAAATATAACGAAGCACTTAAAGTGTGTAAAGTTAATAAAAAACAAGAACGTCAAGCAGCTGCGGTCTTGTCATTACTCTGCGGAAAAACAGAAAAAGCTTCTGCGCTGTTTGATGATGATACGTTAGAGGAAGGCGACGTAAAGTCTATTCAGCTAAGCGGAGACTATGATAAAAATTCAGCAGATTATATTAAAGCTTTCGGTGACAAAATTGAACTTATCGAGCAGTTAAAGGCGGTTTATGACTGGTCGGTATTAGCCGATGTTTTAGACGGTGAAAAATATATTTCTTACGCTAAGGTTAAATCTTTTAACAAACATAAAGCTGACCTTAAAAAATTAAAAGGTTATGTAAAAAAATATTGTCCTCAAAAATATAATGAGATTTTTAAAGAAAGCAAAAGCGGTCTTAATAACTATACGGCATACTGCGGGAAGATAAAAACAAACGGCAAGACAGGAGTTTTAAATCAAAGCTGTGAGCTTGAAGCTTTTTGCGCATATCTTAAAAAGGTATTAAAAAATACAGCTAAAGAAGGTTATGAAGATATGTTTGCCGAAATTGAAGCGGGAACCTTTATGCCTAAACAGCACATAAAAGATAACGGCGTTATACCTATGCAGCTTAACCTCGCCGAGCTTGAAGCAATACTTAAAAATGCTTGCGGTTATCTTGATTTTTTAAATTATACAAACCAAGACGGAAAAACTGTTGCAGATAAAATTATTGATATCTTTAAGTTTAGGATTCCATATTATGTAGGTGCTTTAAATAAGCACAGCGGCAGAGCGTGGCTTGAAAGAAAAGACGGTAAAATATATCCGTGGAATTTTAACGATATTGTAGATGTTGACCTTTCGGCAGAGAACTTTATCAAAAACCTTACAAGCAAATGTACATACCTGCCGGATAAAGATGTCATAGCAAAAAACACTGTGCTTTACAGTAAATTTACCGTTTTAAACGAGCTCAATAATCTTAGAATAAACGGCGAAAAGATAAGCGTTCAGCTAAAAAAGGATATTTATAACGATTTATTTTTAAAACGCAAAAAGGTAACGAAAAAAGCTGTACTCAATCATTTAAAGGCACAAGGACTTTCGGATGTTGAGCTTACAGGTATAGATAACGACTTTAAGTCCGGTATGAAATCTTACCTGGACCTTTGTGAATATAATCTTTCACAAGAGGAAATGGACAGGATAATAACCGCAATAACTATTTTTGGCGATGACAGACATCTTTTGAGAAAAAGGTTAAAAAATGAATTTAAAGACAAACTGTCAGAAGATGACATAAATAAAATAAGTCACTTAAAATATAGCGGATGGGGGAAACTATCAAGAGAATTTTTATGTGATATTTACGGCGTTAATCCTCAAACAGGCGAATTATTAAACATAATAAACGCACTGTGGGAAACAAATGATAACCTTATGATTTTGCTTGGCTCAAAGTATAACTTTGCCGAAAATCTTAAGAAGGCACTCACGGTAGACACCGAAAAATCACTTAAAGAAATGGTAGATGGTCTTTATGTTTCACCTAAGGTTAAGCGCCCGATAATTCAGTCGCTTAAAATGATGGAAGAAGTAGTAAAAGTTATGGGCCAAACTCCTAAAAAAATCTTTGTCGAAATGACACGTTACGACGGAGAAAAAGGAGCTGTAAAAAAGAGCAGAAAAGACCTACTAATTGATCTTTATAAAAAATGCGGCGAAGTTTCAGGCGATTTATACGATAAGCTTCAAAATACCGATAACGAGAGATTAAGACAAGACAAACTTTATCTTTACTATACTCAGCTTGGTAAATGTATGTACACGGGAGAACCGATAAACCTTGATGCTCTTTTTGACAGTAATGTTTACGATATAGACCATATATATCCACGCTCTAAAGTAAAAGATGACAGCTTAAGCAACAGAGTTCTTGTCAAAAAAGAACAAAATGCCAATAAAGACAATGACTATCCGCTAAGTCCTGCAATTAGAGGCAGAATGTATTCTTACTGGAAAATGCTTGTTGATAAAGAACTTATCACAAAAGAAAAATTCAAAAGACTTATACGCACTGATAATTTAACCGATGACGAACTTTCGGACTTTATAGCGCGTCAGCTTGTCGAAACTTCTCAGTCGTCAAAGGCAGTCGCTCAAATTCTATCCCAAATCTATCCCGAGGCAGATATAGTTTATGTAAAAGCGGGTAACGTCAGCCAGTTTAGGCAAAAGTACGACCTGCTTAAATGCAGAGCTGTAAATGATTTGCATCACGCTAAAGACGCATATCTTAACATTGTAGTAGGTAATGTATATGACGTTCGCTGTACCAAAAATAAAATAAACTTTATAAAGGGACTGCAAAGCAAGAAATACAGTTTAAACAAAATGTTTAACTACAATGTAGAGGGTGCGTGGAAGGCTGACAATGATGAAAGTATAAATACCGTGAAAAAGACAATGTCTAAAAACAATGTGATTTATACAAGGTATTCTTTTTGTAAGCACGGAAGTCTGTTTAAAATTCAACCGCTTAAAAAAGGTTATGGACAGGTTCCGCTTGTAAAAGACTCGGCACGCCGAGATATATCAAAATACGGCGGCTATGATAAGGCTACTTCCACTTACTTTGTACTGGTGGAACATATCGAGAAAAAAGGCGAAAAAGTAATAAGCATGTTGCCGATAAACCTTTATCAGCAAAAGGAATTTGAACAAAACCCAACTGAGTTTTTAACCGATAATTATAATTTAAATAGTCCTAAAATTTTATTAAACAAGGTAAAATATAATACATGTATTTCGGTTGACGGTTTTAGAATGCATATTTCATCAAAAACAGGATCTCAAATTACATATAAACCTGCAATGCAGCTTGTAGTTAGCTATCAAGACGAAAAATATATAAGAAACATCTCAAAATATCTTGAAAAATATAGCTACAGGGATATAAATGCTTCTGACGGATTAACGGCAGAAGAAAATACACGTCTTTTTGATATTATAACCGATAAAATGACAAATACCATTTTGAAGATTAAATTTAGCGACACCGGAGAAAAGATAAAAGACAAAAGGCAAAAATTTATTGAGCTTAATGTTGAAAGACAATGCTATGTGTTAAATCAGATGCTAAATATTATTCACGCAAATGTTATGACCGGCGATTTAACGGATATAGGTCTTGCAGCCAATACGGGAAAAGTTAGAACTGCTATGAACTATTCATCAATAAAAGGCACGGTAAAGATTATCAATCAGTCGGTAACAGGTCTGTTTGAAAGCTATTATGTAATAAAGTAAAGGAGTAAGGTTATGAGCTGGCGTACCGTAGTTATAACCAAAACAGCAAAGCTTGACTATAGCTTAGGCTATATGGTGGTGCGTGATGTTGAAAACACATCAAAAATACATATAAGCGAAATTTCGGTTTTAATAATTGAAAGTACGTCAGTTTCATTGACCGCTTATCTTTTGAATGAACTTATTAAGTCAAAGGTAAAGGTTATTTTCTGTGACGAAAAGCGAAATCCGTCTTTTGAAATAAATGCATATTACGGAAGTCATGACTGCAGCTTAAAGGTAAAGCGACAAATCGGTTGGGACGAGCTTGCCAAAAAGTATATTTGGACGGAAATAGTATGTGAGAAAATTCGCAATCAGGCGCAGGTTTTGAAAATATTCGGTCTTAATAAATCCGAAATGCTTTTGAATTATATTGACGAAATGGAATTCGGCGATAAATCAAACCGAGAGGGGCACGCCGCAAAGGTATATTTTAATGAACTTTTCGGTATGAAATTTTCACGCTCACAAGACTGCCCTGTTAATGCGGCGCTTAATTTTGGGTATAGCTTAATTCTTTCCACAGTTAACAGGGAGGTCGTGTGCGGCGGTTATCTTACACAGCTTGGCTTATTTCACGATAATATGTATAATCAGTATAATTTAAGTTGTGATTTGATGGAGCCGATACGACCTTTTGTTGACGCTTGTGTCAAACAAATGAACCCTTTAAAGTTCGATAAAGATGAAAAGCTTATATTACTTAAACTTTTAAGTAAGGAGTTTGTAATAGAGTCAAGAACAAACACCTTGCTTAATGCCATAAAAATATATTGTAAAAGCGTGTTTGACGCTATTGAAGAAAATGATACTTCAAAAATAAGTTTTATAAAAAATGAGTTATAGATATATGAGAGTAATAGTATTTTTTGACCTGCCTACAGAAAAACTTGAGGATAGGCGAGAATATTCAAAATTCAGACGCTCGCTTATAAAAAGCGGATTTATGATGATGCAGGAATCTGTATATGTTAAGCTTGCCCTAAACCAAAATTCCGCTAAGCTTATTGTGGATAACCTAAAAAAGATAAAGCCGCAAAAAGGCTTGGTACAGGTGCTTTGTATTACCGAAAAACAATTTCAGAAAATGGATATAATAGTCGGGAATATTTACAGTAATGTTGTAGACAGTGACGAAAGGTTAGTGATTTTATGATGATAGCTTATAAATATCTTTCGAAACCTATGGATATAAAAAGCGGTATAGTCACTTTGGTTATAGAGAATAAAAAACTTTTCAGAGATACGGTAAGTGAAATATTAAACGGAAACGAAAATGAATTATTTATTGTTTCTAAAAACTTTACACCTGTTGATTTTAATAAAACAGTTTCAGTAATAAATAACGCCTTGGATATTGAATTTAATAATAAAAAGATGATGTCAAAAATATATACAGGCTTAGAGGTTTCTGCAAATGAACTGTTTTTGAAAGAAGTTTTTGAAGTAAAAGGTATGCTTTTTAATCTTGCAGAAAAGCTTTGCCGTGAATATGACTTTGACCTTAAAGCGAGTGAGGATATTGATACGTCATCAATTATAAAATTACTTGATTTTAAGGTTAGGGAAGATGCCGATAATTATCTTGAAAAAATTATTTTATATATTAAGCTTATTGAAAAATATTTAAAAATAAAGCTTTTTATATTTTATAATCTTAATTTATACTGCTCATATTCGGAAATGCAAACGCTTTGCGAAACACTGAAGTCAATGGACGTTTGTTGTCTGGATATAGAAAATCATATTGATGAGGTCTTTGATAAAAATAACACATATATTATTGATAATGATTTGTGCGAGGTGATTTACAATGAAGAATAAATAAGGTATAATAATTTTAAATAGAGGTTTTATTTAACTTTTTAAATAAAATTTTCTATTGTACTTTATAAGATTACCGTGTGTTATATAGTGGGCGCATTTTATTTGAGGTTTGAGAATAGTGTAATTTTATAAGGTACTGAAACTATGCCTTTTACTTGAAAGCACCACAGAAAGTTTGAGAATAGTGTAATTTTATAAGGTACTGAAACAGCTCTACATGGGGAAAAGTATTAGCAGCTGTTTGAGAATAGTGTAATTTTATAAGGTACTGAAACTTGCTTCGGGGGTTCGTAGGAGTGAGTTTAGTTTGAGAATAGTGTAATTTTATAAGGTACTGAAACCTGTCATAAAGCTCGCTTTCGGAGCATATCGTTTGAGAATAGTGTAATTTTATAAGGTACTGAAACTGAAGTTTATGTACAAACAAATAAAATTCGGTTTGAGAATAGTGTAATTTTATAAGGTACTGAAACTGTATCAAGGCAAGACTTGTTGTCGATGTGGTTTGAGAATAGTGTAATTTTATAAGGTACTGAAACCCGACTACGTTTATATAATATAGGTCAGTAGTTTGAGAATAGTGTAATTTTATAAGGTACTGAAACTGCAGGTGTGAGTTTTGTAGAGGTTTTGCGGTTTGAGAATAGTGTAATTTTATAAGGTACTGAAACAAAAGAAAAATCAACCTCTTTTCAAAAAAGGTTTGAGAATAGTGTAATTTTATAAGGTACTGAAACAGATATTACTGCTACCGTTAACGTTTCAAGGTTTGAGAATAGTGTAATTTTATAAGGTACTGAAACTGCACCTAAAAAAAGTCGTAGCGTTGACGTGTTTGAGAATAGTGTAATTTTATAAGGTACTGAAACTATCTAAATTCGGAACAGTTGAGCCGTCCAGTTTGAGAATAGTGTAATTTTATAAGGTACTGAAACAATAAGCGGAATGATTGCGTCAATGCCGATGTTTGAGAATAGTGTAATTTTATAAGGTACTGAAACTTTAAACAATCAGAGTGTTGATATTGACGAGTTTGAGAATAGTGTAATTTTATAAGGTACTGAAACAGCAAATGATATTGTCGCACAAAGGCTTTCGTTTGAGAATAGTGTAATTTTATAAGGTACTGAAACTAACCGATACAATAGTCAAAACAATCCGCAGTTTGAGAATAGTGTAATTTTATAAGGTACTGAAACTTTAAAAATTCATAATGACGGCAAAGACATGTTTGAGAATAGTGTAATTTTATAAGGTACTGAAACCACGCTTTAAAAGCACAATCGGACAGGTAAGTTTGAGAATAGTGTAATTTTATAAGGTACTGAAACACCTGCTGATAGAATGTTGTCTGAAAGAATGTTTGAGAATAGTGTAATTTTATAAGGTACTGAAACATTTTTTACCCCACCGCTTTAGCGGTGGGGTATTGTTACTATAAATTACATTTTTTAAATCTCCCCAATACACATTTACTACTTGTGTTTTGGGGCCATTTTTAGTATAATAATTAAGTACAAATTTTTATCTTAATAAAATTCTTCACATATTTTCAGGAGGAATACATAATGTTTAAAATATTAAGGAAAAAAGCGTTAAATGACTCTGTTGTGCTTATGGATATAGATGCACCTCTTATTGCAAAAAAAGCTCAGGCAGGTCAGTTTATTATTTTCAGAGTAGATGAATACGGCGAAAGAGTTCCCCTTACTATTGCGGATTATGATAGGGATAAGGGAACCGTCACCATTATATTTCAGACCGTAGGAAACTCCACAAAAATGCTCGCACAGTTAAATGAGGGCGATTATATACTGGACTTTGTAGGTCCTTTGGGCGTTGCGAGCCATTTTGAAAATGTAAAAAAAGCAGTAGTAGTAGGCGGCGGCGTAGGTTGTGCCATAGCATATCCACAGGCTAAGAAGCTTCATAATATGGGCGTTGAGGTCGATATGATAGCAGGCTTTAGAAGCAAGGATATAGTTATCTTAGAGGACGAAATGAAAGCGGTCAGCGACAACTTTATTTTAACCACCGACGACGGAAGCTACGGCAAAAAGGGCTTTGTAACAAACGCTTTGCAGGAGCTTATAGACGCCGGCAACAAATACGATATAGTAGTTGCTATCGGACCTATCCCAATGATGAAATTTGTCTGTAAGGTGACAGAGCCTTATAACATTAAAACCGTAGTATCACTAAACCCGATAATGATTGACGGTACGGGTATGTGCGGCGGCTGTAGAGTAACGGTTGACGGCAAGACAAAGTTTGCGTGCGTTGACGGACCTGATTTTGACGGACATAAGGTTGATTTTGACGAGCTTATGAGGAGAAACTCTTTTTATCAAAAAGACGAGCGTTCCAAGGAATGTCGCTTGCTCGGCGGAAACGGAGGAAAAGACAATGCCTAATATGAGCCCTAATAAAACAAAAATGCCCGAACAGGCGCCAAATGTAAGAAATAAAAATTTCTCCGAAGTAGCTTTGGGCTATACCGAGCAAATGGCTATAGAGGAAGCTCAAAGATGTCTTAACTGTAAGCATAAGCCCTGTGTTTCGGGTTGCCCGGTTAACGTAAGAATACCGGAATTTATCGCAAATGTAGCAAAAGGCGACTTTAAAACCGCTTACGAGATAATAAAGATGACTAATGCATTACCTGCCGTATCGGGTAGGGTTTGTCCTCAGGAAAGTCAGTGCGAGGGTAAATGTGTAAGAGGCATAAAAGGCGAGAGCGTAGGTATAGGCAGACTTGAGCGTTTTGTTGCCGACTGGGCTATGGAAAATTTAAACGAAAAGCCCCAAAAACCTCAGCTCAATGGTAAAAAGGTAGCTATAGTCGGAGCAGGTCCTGCAGGACTTTCCTGCGCAGGCGACCTTGTAAAGCTCGGCTATGACATAACTATTTTTGAAGCTTTTCATAAGGCGGGCGGTGTTTTGGTTTACGGTATTCCCGAATTCAGACTGCCCAAAAGCATTGTGCAAAAGGAAATTGATAACCTTATCGCTCAGGGCGTAAAGGTTCAGACAAATATGGTTATCGGCAGAATTTTGTCGGTTGACGAGCTTTTTGAAAGCGGTTTTGACGCAGTATTTATAGGCTCGGGAGCAGGCTTACCCGGATTTTTGGGAATCGAGGGTGAGGGTCTTGTAGGAGTTTATTCCGCAAATGAATTTTTAACCAGAATAAACTTGATGAAAGCATATCTCGACGAATATGACACTCCGATAAAGCAAAGCAAGTCAGTTGCAGTAGTGGGTGGCGGAAATGTTGCTATGGACGCCGCAAGAAGTGCAAAAAGACTTGGTGCTGAGCATGTATACATAGTTTATCGTCGTTCCGAAGAAGAGATGCCTGCTCGTATCGAGGAAATTCACCACGCTAAAGAAGAAGGAATAGAATTTATGCTCCTTACCAATCCGAAGCGCATAGTAGGCGACGAGGACGGCCATGTAGCAGGTATGGAATGTTCTAAAATGGAGCTCGGCGAGCCTGACGAATCGGGCAGACGCAGACCTAAAGCAATAGAGGGAAGCGAATTTATGCTCGATATTGACGCCGCTATTATGGCGGTAGGTACTTCGCCTAATCCGCTTATCCGTTCAACGACAACGGGACTTAATGCAGATAAACGAGGCTGTATTATCGCAGATGAGTCTATGGCTACCTCAAAGGTAGGCGTTTACGCAGGCGGTGATACCGTTACAGGCGCCGCTACCGTTATTTTGGCTATGGGAGCAGGTAAAACTGCGGCAGCTTCGATAGACGAGTATTTGAAAAATAAGTAATTTACAAAAATTTCATTGCTTAATAGTGGTAATTTTAGTATAATAACCTTAATGTTAAAAACGCTGGGAGGTGTAATTTGTGTCACAACAGATATTGCAATATGTAAGTTCCTTCGGAATTATAATCATTATGTTTGTAGCGATGTATTTTATTTTAATTCGTCCTCAAAACAAAAAGGCTAAGGAAGAGCAAAAAATGAGAAGCTCGCTTCAGATAGGCGACGAGGTAGTTACTATAGGCGGTATTGTCGGCCTTATAGTAAATCTCAAAGAGGATAATGTTGTTATAGAAACAGCAGGCGATAAAAACAAAATAAGATTAAAGCGCTGGGCAATACAGTCAAATGAGACAGCTCGTGAATTAGAGGAATCTAAATAAAATCAAGTATATGACAGCTCCGCTTGGAATATTATTATGTAAAGGCATAATTTTAAAGGGTTATAGCGATGAGCATTATAATATTTTGAGAGGAGCAGTTTTATGTCTCAGACAAACAAAAAAGCGACAAACAGCTTTAGGGATATGCTTTTAGGCGGCGGTATTTGCATGGCGGCAGGCTTTATTTGCTTTCTTATTATATCGCTTGTTATGAGCATAATTGTAGCGAGTGCAGATTTATCAGACGCCGCTTTAACGGTAATGGCGTTTGTGTGTATTGCGTCCTTTGCCGCTGTTACAGGCTTTTTAACCGGCAAAGCGTTTAGCAAAAACAAATTAACCGCAGGGCTTATAAACGGAATTATCTTGGCTATTATATGGGTTATAGCAAATATAGTATCCTTTAGAGCGCCGATGAGTGCGCTTACCTTTGTAAAGCTTATTGTCATTATACTTATAACAACGCTTTGTGCCGTTTTGACCAAAAACCGCAAAAAAAGACAAAATAGGCGTTGAACAAAGCTTTTGACTGTGTTATAATAAAACAAAAAGGGCAGAGAACGCCTTTGTTAGAATATAAAAGAGAGGTTGATTGTTGTGAAGCACATAAAAACAATTAATAACGCAAATTTAAAGAAATCTGCTGCTAAAGGCGGCTGCGGCGAATGTCAGGCATCTTGTCAGTCAGCTTGCAAAACCTCCTGCACGGTAGCAAACCAAAAATGCGAGAAATAAGTTGATTTGGGGGCAGACAGAAGTGTCTGCCCGATTTCATTGTGCTTATTCGGGAGGATAAAATGATACATAAATATAAGTTAAACGGATTTAACATTGTGCTTGACGTACACAGCGGTGCAGTTCATATTGTAGACGATGTTGTATACGATATGCTTGATTATCTCGATTTGCCTGTAACCTCCGAGCAGGAATATAAAATTGCAAAACAGCTAAGGGATAAATACACTATAAATCAGATAAAAGAGGCTTATGATGAAATAAACGAGCTTATAGACGCAGATGTGCTTTTTTCAAAAGATGACTACGAGCAGTATGCAAATATGATGGTAGCTTCTCCGATAAAGGCTATGTGCTTGCACGTCGCTCACGACTGCAATTTAAGATGTAAATACTGCTTTGCTTCAACCGGCGATTTCGGCGGCGGCAGAAGCTTGCTTGACGTAGAAACTGGAAAAAAGGCGATAGACTTTTTGTTAAAATATTCAGCCGGCAGAAAAAATTTAGAGCTTGATTTTTTCGGCGGAGAACCGCTCATGAATTTCGACGTGGTAAAGCAGGTAGTAGAATACGCCCGCAGTAAAGAAAAGCAGTACAATAAGGTGTTTCGCTTTACAATAACCACAAACGGTGTGCTTTTAAACGACGAAATAATAGATTACATAAATAAAGAAATGTCAAACGTAGTGCTTTCCATTGACGGAAGAAAAGAAATTCACGATAAAATTCGCCCGACGGTAAATAATAAGGGAAGCTATGACATTATAGTACCAAAGTATAAAGAGCTTGTAGATAAGCGTTTATCTGAGGGAAATAAATACGACCAGTACTATGTAAGAGGTACCTTCACTAAGTATAACTTAGACTTTAGTAAAGACGTAATGCACCTGAACGAAATAGGCTTTGACCAAATTTCCGTTGAGCCTGTAGTTTCAGATACTGACAAGGACTACGCCTTGACAGATAAGGATTTGCCTGAAATCTTTGCCGAATACGAAAAGTTGGCAAAGGAGCTTATTGACCGCAAAAAATCAGGCAACGGCTTTAACTTTTTCCACTTTATGCTCGACTTGGATCAGGGACCTTGTGCAATAAAGCGTTTAAGGGGCTGTGGCTGCGGCAACGAATATGTAGCGGTAACTCCCGATGGTGACGTTTATCCCTGCCACCAGTTTGTAGGGCAGGAAGAGTGGAAAATGGGAAGCGTACACGACTTATCTGTAGACTTTAAAAAGAAAGACTACTTTGCTAAGGCAAATATATACACAAAAGAGGAATGTAAAAGCTGCTGGGCAAAATTTTATTGCAGCGGCGGCTGTAATGCAAATAACCTCACTTATGAGGGAGATGTGCTTAAACCGCACAAAATTTCCTGTGAGCTTGAGAAAAAGCGCCTTGAATGTGCAATAATGATTAAAGCGGCGTTAGCTTAAGTATTTTAAAAAGACATAAATTTCATCTAAAAAACATATAGTTAAATATATTTAAAAATTAAGGATGATATTTATGTTATCAAACAGAATTTCGAGTGATAGGCGTACCATACAGCCGAAATTTTATAAAAAAAGTGAGAGTGAAGATAAACTAAACACTTCACCAAAGCTTCCAAAGCTTATATACTGGCTTGGTGGAATGTTCTTTGCGGGTATGCTCTACGGAGCGCTTATAATGCGAAATACAGGCGTGTTTTCGCAGCTCAACCTAATAGGAAGCGCTTATATTGCGGACAAGCAGAACATGTCTTTTATAGGGATATTTATTTCGTCGGTAACTTCAAGCGGTATGTTTTTGGCTTTAGCGTTTCTTTTGGGCTTTTGCTTTATAGGACAACCCTTAGCCTTCTTTATCCCGTTTGTTAAGGGCTTAGGGATAGGCAGTTATATGGGGTATATGTACGTTCAGTACGGCTGGCAGGGCGTAGGGTACTGTGTGCTTACGGTAGTACCTGTAGTGATAATTTCTACCTTTGCGCTTATCTTGTCGGTGCGTGAGTCGATAAGGCTTTCAAACACAACGCTAAAAAGCTTTTTAAAAGAAACAACTCTGTCAAAGGAAATTTTAAAGCTTTACATAACAAAAAATATTATTTTGTTTTTGTTTTTAATTGCAGCAGGTATAATAGAGGTTGTAGTATCGCTGTTATTCGGCGGACTTTTTAACCTTTAAGATAAAAGGGGAAGTTTAAATGTCAGGATTTAATTCTTCGTCCCGTGCACCTAAAACGGGCAAGGGCGTAGATAAGGATACGCCTCAAAAAAAGAGATTTTTTTATTTCTTTGAGCTTTTTTTCAGAAAGTTCTGGAAGCTAATAATGTTAAATATGCTTTATATTCTTTACTGTGTACCTATAATTACTATAGGTCCTGCTACGGTAGCGCTTTTTGCGGTGCTTAGGAATTTCTCTTTGGAAAAGCCGGTGTTTTTAAGCTCGGATTTTTCCGACGAGTTTAAAAGGAATTTTAAACAGGGCTTTTTTGCAGGGCTAATAAACGCTGTGGTTGGGTTTTTTATAATAGCTTCGGTTTATTTTTATTTACAGATGGTAGCGGTAAGTAAAATTTTCTATGTTTTTTTATTCATAACCTTTGCACTGGCGTTTATTTTAATTACAGCAAGCTTTTATCTGTTTACTATGATTTCGGTGGTAGATCAAAGCCTAAAGCAAATGATAAAAAATGCGCTCTTAATTGCCATTGTAAGCGTAAAAACAAATATCCTTACCATTATCGCTTTGCTTTTTTCCACGCTTTTAATCGTTATGATAACCTGTGCGCAGTATATAACCGCATACGGCATTATGTGGATAATTGCTTATTATTTGATGATAGGTATAGCTTTGTCAGCTTTTGTAATTGTGTTTAACTCGTATCAGTATATAGAAAAATACGTTATTGAGCCTTACTATCAAAAGACAGGCGAAAAAAGACCTGACGAGCCGGATTATTCCGATATTGACGAAGAGGACTTTGTAATTTTTGAGGATTGGGGAAGTAAGGAAACCTCTAAAAAATCCGATGAAAACGATAAAAATTAAACTTATATTTAAAATAAAAAATCCGTCGGTTTGTACCGACGGATTTTTTATTTCTATTTACTATTCAACAGTAACTGATTTAGCAAGGTTACGAGGTTTATCTACGTCACAGCCCTTTAAAACAGAGGTGTAATACGCAAATAACTGTAAAGGAATTATCGTAAGAACAGGCATAAGCACAGCGTCTACAGTAGGTATCTTAAAGATATATTTTGCAATACTTTCGTCAACCTCAAACGCTTCGTTTACAATAAGTAAAACCTTAGCGCCTCTGGTAGCAACCTCTTTGATATTGCTTATGGTTTTTTCATAAAGATTTTCCTGCGTAGCTATTGCAATAACAGGGATATTATCGGTAATAAGCGAGATTGTACCGTGTTTTAATTCTCCTGCGGCATAAGCTTCGCTGTGTATATAAGAAATTTCTTTGAGCTTTAATGACGCTTCCAAGGAAAGCGCATAGTCAAGACCTCTGCCGATAAAGAAGAGATTTTCGGCATTTTGGAATCTTGAGGAGAAATACTTAATATCTTCACATTTTTCGAGCAAATCTGACATCTTTTGAGGTATATCAAGTAATGCGCCGCAATACTCTCTTACCTTATCTTCGCTCAATGTGCCCTTTACCAAAGCAAGCTTTAGAGCAAATAAGTACATAACCGAAAGCTGAACCATATATGCCTTTGTACTTGCAACGGCAATTTCAGGACCTGCCCAAGTGTATATAACGCTGTCAGCTTCTCTTGCGATAGATGAGCCTACAACATTTACTACCGCAAGCGTGTGAACGCCGTTTTGCTTAGCAAGCCTTAAAGCCGCCAGCGTGTCGGCGGTTTCGCCCGACTGAGAAATAATTATAACTAAATCTTTTTTGGAAAGTATAGGGTTAGAATATCTGAACTCCGAAGCAATACAAACGTCGGTAGGGATACGAACCATACTTTCGATAACGTTTTTGCCGACCATACCTGCGTGCATAGCGGTACCGCAAGCTACAATATGTATTTTCTCAACGCCTTTTAAAAGCTCATCTGTTAAGGAGTCTACATCTAAATTCGGAAAGCCGTCTGTAATTCTCGGAGAAACGGTTTTGTTCCACGCTTCAGGCTGTTCAAAGATTTCCTTTAACATAAAGTGAGCATAACCGCATTTTTCCGCAGCTTCAATATCCCAAGTAGCAGTAAAAAGCTCTTTTTCGATAGCTTCTTGATCTAAGCTTAATATAGATACATTATCCTTAGTGAGAATAACGATTTCATTTTCGTCTATAAGATAGTATTTGTTAGTATACTTTAATATAGCCGGAATATCCGAGGCGATAAAGTTTTCGTTTTCGCCTACGCCTACTATAAGAGGGCTATCCTTTCTTACAGCAAATAACTGGTTAGGGAAGTCTTTAAAGATAATTCCCAAGGCATAAGAGCCCTTTACTGCGCCGATAACCTTTTTTATGGTTTCAAAAGGTTTACCGTCGTAATAATAATCAAGTAATTTTGCAACAACCTCAGTATCGGTTTGCGATTCAAAAACATAGCCTTTTTTTATAAGCTTTGCTTTTAGTTCAATATAATTTTCGATAATTCCGTTGTGAACTATTGATAAGGTCTTACTGGAATGAGGGTGAGAATTTATATCGCTGGGTTCGCCGTGAGTTGCCCAGCGTGTATGTCCTATACCGCAAACACCTTGCGGTACGCCCTCTACAGACATTTTTTCTTCAAGGTCGTCGAGTCTGCCCTTAGCCTTGCAAACCTTAATTTCATCATTTTCAAATACTGCGATACCTGCGGAGTCATAACCTCTGTATTCGAGCTTGCGCAAGCCGTCCACAAGAATTTCCGCCGAGTTTTTAGTTCCTACATAGCCAACTATACCGCACATATATTTCAAATCCTTTCAAAATTCAAAGTGATTAAATTATTGTGTTTTTGTAGCAGAATAAATTTTTTGCTTTTGTACACAATATAACGACTCTAAAAGAGCCGAGAGAGCATCCGCCGAAAATTTCGATAACTCTCTGCCTCGTCACCCATAATGCGAAAAAAGGTCTGGCGCTATCAGTTTACAAGTCAAAAAATCCTTTCTAATATATTTCGCATTTACCTATAAACTATTTTATGATATTATATCTAATTTGCGACAAAAAGTCAATGCGAATTGTATTTTTATGGGAATTTTGGAGTAACATTCTAAGCTTAAATTTATAGCTAAAAGTAACTTTTAGTAAAAAACGGTTAAGTCATATACAATAAATTAACATTAAACGCTTGTATAAGAATATTGATGGTGTTATAATTAACTTCTAACCAAGATTTTAAGTCTCATTAACGGCTAATTTAAAAAAGGGGGAAAAGCTGTGAAAAATAAAATATTAAGCTTTATTATGGCGCTTATTGTCATAATGACAGTTACCTCCTGCAAAAAAGTCGAAGATATAAAAATAAACTATGACCTTACATCAGAGCCTGTTACCTTTGACCCTCAAACAGCAAAAGATGAGCAGTCTATGACGGTTATAAATAACGTATTCGAGGGGCTTTTAAAGGTTGACGAAAACGGCGATATTGTAAACGGGGCAGCAGAAAGCTACACCGTATCCGACGACGGACTTACCTATACCTTCTATTTAAAGGACGGACTTATGTGGTCTAACGGCTATTACCTTACCGCAAAGGACTTTGAGTTTGCTTTCAGACGTCTTTTTGATCCTAAAACAAAATCTGCGTCTGCGTCGTCGTTTTATTGCATAAAAAATTCATATCAGATAGCCGAAGGTCTTATGGATTCAAGCGAAGTGGGTGTAAAAGCCGACGGCGACAATAAGCTTATAATACAGCTTGAGTATAAAAACTCGCTTTTTACTCAGCTTTTAACTACCTGTGCGGCAATGCCGTGTAACGAGAAATATTTTTATGAAACCGAAGGGGAATACGGCTTAGACGCCGACAAGATAATCTGCAACGGTGCTTTTTATGTGGATTACTGGAAGCCGGGTCAGTATTTAAAGCTTGTAAAAAACGACAGTTACTATGATGAGAGCGACGTTAAAGTAGGAAGCGTTGTTTTGTGGGTGTGCTACAGCGATAATACCGAAGACGAAGAAAACGAGCTGTTAGACAGATTTTTAAGCTCCGAAACAGACGCATATAATTTTGTAGGGGTGCCTGACGACAGCGTATTTAACAGTAAGTCGATAACCCTTATAGAAACAAACGATACTGTCTGGGGCTTGGAATTTAACTTAAAAAATACTCCCGAAAACACAAACTTTGCGCTTTTAAATAACTTAAATTTCAGACGTGCGATTGCAAGCTGTTTTGACCGTGTGAAATACGAAGATGTTTTGCCTGAGTTTTTAAGCGTTACAAAAAGTATATTGCCGCAGTCGATAAGCATAGGTCAAAAAAGCTACGCTGAATTAAATGACGAAGACAATTCGGTAGTATATGACGAACAATCGGCAAAGGGCTATCTGCAAAGCGCACAAGGTGAGCTTAATATATCTCAAATACCTAATTTAACGGTGACTATACCTTATGACGACAGCGTTGATAACGAGCAGTATTTTTCTTATATTTCACAGCTTATCCAAAAGGATTTAAACATCTTTCTCACAATAGATAACGACATTGACCCGGAGGATTATGAGGAAATATTATCGTCTTCGAGTTTTGATATTGTCATAAGAAAACACACCGCAGCCTATAACAGTCCGCTTGCGGTGTTAAACGATTTTACTTCTCAAAGCGAAAATAACCTTATAGGCTTTAGTAACGCTCAGTACGATAATTATGTAAGTAATATTTTACTCACTGACGACGATAACACAAAACTTATAAACACTAAAAATGCCGAAAAACTTTTGTTAGAGCAAGCGGTATTTATCCCGCTTTACATCCAGTCTGATTACCTTGCTTTAAATAAATCGGCTACGGGTATAATGAAAAATTCTCAAAATGGCTTAGTGTCGTTTAGATACGCTGAAAAATCATAACAGAAACGGAGTTTTGTATGAAGGTAAAAACAAAAAGAAACATATTTATAATCTTAGCAGCAGTTTGGATATTATTTATATTTTGGAATTCTTGGCAGCCTGCTGCGACTTCCTCTCAAATGAGCGGGGGAATAGTAGCAAGGCTTGTGGGTCTGCTTACAAAGATAGGTGTTTCCTCAGATGAAGAAATGCTTACCTTTATAGTGCGAAAAACAGCCCACTTTACCGAGTATGCCGTGCTCGGAGTACTATCGTCAATGATATTTGTTTCTCAGAGGATAAACACCTTTCAAAGCAAGATAAACGTGCTGTTTATAGGCGTTATGAGCGCAATTTGCGACGAGGCAATCCAGCTTATGTCCGATGGCAGAAGCGGCGAAATAAGAGACGTATTTATAGATTTTTTCGGGGTGCTTACAGGGGTTTTAATAGTGTATATTGTAACGACCTTTACCGTTAAGAGAAAGAAAAAAAGAGGATAGCATAATGCGCCTTAACCTGTTAAACTACATAAAACGCTTAATTTTTCCGAATAGGTGTCCGTTTTGTGACGAGGTTATATCCTTTAGCGAATGTTTATGTAAAAGCTGTAATGATGAGCTTGACTATATAGATAAAGGTATTTGTGCCGCTTGCGGTAAAGAAAAATGCGAATGTCATAGCTTCGGATTTTATTATAAAAAGGCGATAGTACCGCTTGAGTATACTCGCAAGACGGTAAAAGCGATAAAGCGTTTTAAGTTTAATGACTGTCCTAACTATGCCCAAAACTTTGCTAAAATAATGACAGAGTATATAACCTTTGACGGTACCGATAGAAAAATAGATATTGTCTGCGGGGTTCCAATGACCAAAAGAGATATGAAAAAGCGAGGTTATAATCAGAGCTTTTTAATATCAAAGCACATAGCAAATTTAATAGGTAAAGCGTGTGCTAACGATGCCTTAATCAAAATAAAGTCTACAAAACATCAGCATACTCTAAACGCAAGACTAAGACGCACCAACCTAAACGGAGCGTTTAAGGTAAATAATAAAGATAAAATAAAAGGCAAGAGCATACTGCTTGTAGACGATGTAATAACAACCTCCTCAACCGTAAACGAATGTGCAAAAACGCTTATTCTTAGCGGAGCAGATAAGGTATATGTAACTGCGGTATGTAAGGCTAAATGGTTAAGAGCAGATAAAGAAAGTAAAAAGCGGTAATTAAAAAATTACCGCTTTTTTTATGTAGTTTAAAAAGTGTCCCAATCGGCGTTGTTGCCGTTAATGTCGGTAGGCATACCCAAATTATGCATAAGCTCTTCTGCCGCATTGTAACCCATCTTTTTCTGACGGTTATTCATAGCGGCAACCTCTAAGATGATTGCCAAGTTTCTTCCGGGTTTAATCGGAATTGTATGCGACGGAACTTCAATGCCTAAAATGTTTGCATATTCGCTTTCCATTCCCATTCTGTCGTATACCTTTTCGGAATCCCAAGGCTCCATTTTTATAATCATATCAATTTTTTCGGTAACCTTAATTGAGCCCATACCGTAAAGTCGTCTTACATTTATAATGCCTATACCTCTAAGCTCTAAAAAGTGTCGGATATTTTGCGGCGATGAACCTACAAGACTGCGATTGCTTACTCTTCTTATTTCTACTGCGTCGTCCGCAATAAGACGGTGACCACGTTTTACAAGCTCTATGGCTGTTTCGCTTTTACCTACTCCGCTTTCGCCTAATATCAGTACACCCTCGCCGTAAATTTCAATAAAAACGCCGTGTCGGGTAATTCTCGGAGCAAGCTCTACATTAAGATAGCTTATAAGACCTGACAAAAAGCTGGAGGTAGAATCGGTTGTACGCAAAACAACAATGTCGTTAGCCAAAGCAGCTTCTTTTATTTCCGGGAAAATTTCCAGTCCTCTTGTTACCACAAGACAGGGAAATTTTTGCTCAAACATACTAAATATACTCTTTTTTCTTTGCTCGGGAGAAAGATTTTCAAGATAGGCAAATTCCATTCTCCCCATAATTTGAATACGCTTTGCGTCAAAGTATTCAAAAAAGCCCGTCAGGTTAATGCCGGGACGGTTTACGTCCGTACTTGATATAAGAGTTTCCTCGCCGTCTTTTTTGTCACAGATTACTTCAAGAGAAAATTCTTTGATTATTTTTGAAAGTGGTACTGTAAAGCCTGTACTCATTTTAATTCCTCCGCTTAATAAACAAAATTTATTTATATCATTATCATACAATAGTTTAAATTTAATTTCAACCGGAATTATAATCCTAAACCGCCGAATTTGTCAAAATAAACCGAAATATAGATTGCATAAACAACTTTACAACAAAAATTATTACTGTTATAATAAAAAAGTAGATTACATTTGCCCAAAAGGGCAGAATGGAGATTATAATGAATATAGCATTATTTACGGAAACGTATTTACCTGATATAAACGGCGTGGTTACCCACGTTAAATCGTTAAGAGACGGACTTGTGGCGGCAGGACATAACGTGCTTGTGGTTACCTCTGATAAAAATACAAGACATCACTATATAAACGAAGGTGTTTTGTGCTGTCCGGCAAAGGAAATAAAGCGTTTTTACGGTTATGGCGTGGCATGGCCTAAAAGTAAAACCAGACTTAAAATGCTCGAAAAGTTTAATCCGGACATTATTCATATTCACAATGAATTCGGAATAGGGTTTTCGGCGCTCGGGATTGCAAAAAAGCTTAAAGTACCGGTGGTTTACACCTTACATACTATGTATGACGATTATCTTTACTATGTTGCGCCGAAACCTCTTATACCTGTTATGAAACGCATTTCTCACAGATATTTAAAGTACCTTACTAAAAGGACAAACGCTATTACAGGCCCTTCCTTAAAGGTACAGGAATATCTTAATGACTGCGGAATTGCAAGAGAAGTAAATGTTGTGCCCAATCCTGTCGATTTGGATACCTTTAAGCTCGAAAATGTAGACGCAGGTAAGATAGAGGAAAATAAGAGAAAATACGGCATTAAGGACGACGAGCTTGTAGTGTGCTTTTGCGGTAGACTCGGTAAGGAAAAAAGCGTAGATATACTGCTTGACTATTTTGCCAAAGAAGTAAAACGTGAAGATAAAATAAAGCTTATGATAATAGGCGAGGGTCCTGCAAGAAAAGACCTTATGGAGCAGGCAAAACAGTTAAATATAGACGATTTGGTTATATTTACAGGTAAGGTTATGCATTACGATTTAGTTAATATTTACCCTTGCGCACAGCTTTATGTAACCACATCGCTTTCTGATACAAACTCAATTTCAATGCTTGAGGCTATGGCCTTGGGTCTGCCCGTAATTCACAGACTTGATGAGCTTAATGCAGGACAGGTTGTAAGCGGAGTAAACGGATATATATTTACAAATTCTAAGGAAATGTATAAATATATGCTCGAATATAAAAATATGCCCGAAGAAGATAAGCTTGCCTTTAAATATTCGGTAATAGAATCGGTAAAAAAATCGGGGCAGGATACACTTGCAAAATATCTGCTCGAAATATATGAAAGGCTTGAAGCCGATAAGGGCGACGGCAAAAAGAGAAAAACTCATATTTTGGAAGTAAGACAGTAGTAAAAATCTGCGTATTTATCAAATACGCAGATTTTTTAGTGTCAAAACACCGTTTACAGTCATAAGCTAAAACGGTGATTTAATTGAAAAATTTAGACTACGACAGACAAAAGGCGTTAGCATACGCAAAAAAGTGGGCGTATAGGCGAAATCCCGCTTATTTTGCCTTTGACGAAATAGGAGGGGACTGCACAAATTTTATTTCACAGTGCCTTTATGCAGGAGCACCCGTGCAAAATTATGAAAGGGTTTTCGGCTGGTATTATATTTCTCCTAATAACCGTGCGCCTGCTTGGACAGGTGTAGAGTATCTTTATAATTTTCTTATAAATAACGCTTCGGTCGGTCCATACGGCAAAACAGTGTTAAGAAGTAAAGTAAACCTCGGTGATATAATTCAGCTTGGCAGCTATGACGGCAGGTTTTATCATTCTCTTATAATAACCGACATATCAAATGGCGAAATTTTTGTCAGCGCACATACTAACGACGTATATAATAAAGCGTTGTCATTATATTCTTACGATAAAATACGGTATATTCATATCGAGGGCGCAAGAGTGTATTAAGACTTAAAAAGTATAAAGAACAGCAAACCAAAGGGTTTGCTGTTCTTACAGTTAATTTTTACTTTTTAATCTGTTAGTGAACATTTGTAAATCCGCTGTTAAAGGAATCGATATACTTAAACGCCTTACCTGTGCCGATTGAAACAGCTTCAACCGGATTTTCAACTACTTCTACAGGTATCTGTACGTTTTCGGAAATAAGCTCTGCCAAGCCCTTTAATTGAGCGCCGCCGCCCGTAAGCTTAATACCGTTATCATATATGTCGCCCATAAGCTCCGGAGGAGTGATTTCCATAACCTCACGAATTTTATCAATAATCTTTTCGGCTAAGCCCAAAAGCACTTCATATATATCGGTCTGAGAAACCTCCATTTGCTGAGGATAGCTGTTTAAAAGGTTTCTGCCCTTAACTATGGTTTTGCACTCGTCGCTTGGGTTAAATACGCAACCTATCTCCATTTTTATATGTTCCGCCATACGCTGACCTATAGCAAGCTTATATTTATTCATAAAGAATTTTATAATTTCTTCGTCAAAGGCGTTTCCTGCAATTTTAACAGAGCCGGAGGTAACGATACCGTTTAGGGAAATAACCGCAACGTCGGTAGTTCCTCCGCCGATATCAATAATCATATTGCCGTTTGGCTTAAATATATCTATACCTGCTCCGAGCGCAGCGGCCAAAGGCTCGTCTATAAGGTCAACTCTTCTTGCGCCTGCAGACATAGCAGTATCTAAAACCGCACGTCTTTCAACATCTGTTGTAATTGAGGGCACACACAAAATAATTCTCGGTTTAATAAAGAAGTTACCGCAAACACGCTTTATAAATTCCTTTATCATAACCTCGGTTAATTTGTGGTTAGAAATAACACCGTCTTTAAGCGGTTTTTCAGCCACAATATATTCAGGAGTTTTGCCGAGCATTTTATAAGCCTGTTCGCCTACGGCAACAACCTCGTCCGTTTTCTTATTATAAGCAACAATAGCAGGCTCTTTTAAAACTATGCCCTTATCGCTTCTGTAGATAATGATTTTTGTAGTACCTAAATCTATACCGATATCATAAGCAGCCATTTTTTCTCTCCTTAAAAATATACAAATTAAACCTATTATCCTTATATTATCATATATTTTTTTTAATTTCAACATTTAATGCCAAAAAGCCCGTAAAGCAAATAAGGACAAGCAGTTATTTTACTGCTTATCCTTATTCTATAGGAATGTTTATAAATTTATTCCTTATTTCTTCTTTTTATTTTTAGGACATTTATCAAAGGCAGGATTAAACGCATAGAAATTCTTTGAGTCTAATTTGTCCTGTGTAATTCTAAGCGCTTCACCGAAACGCTGGAAATGTACAATTTCTCTTTGTCTTAAAAACTTTAATGGATCACGCACATCAGGATCGTCCACCAGCCTGAGCAGGTTGTCGTATGATACTCTTGCTTTTTGTTCTGCAGCCAAATCCTCTGTTAAATCGGCAATAACGTCGCCCGTTACCGCAAAGGTTTCGGCGCTGAACGGATTGCCCGACGCAAACTGAGGGTATATGCTTGATGTATGGTCTACAAAATATGTGTCAAAGCCGCTTCTTTTTATATCCTCTATAGACATATCTTTTGTAAGCTGATATAAAATAGCGGAAACCATCTCAAGATGGGCTAGTTCCTCAGTCCCGACGTCCGTCAATACGCCTCTTACTTCGCCGTAAGGCATTGAATAACGCTGGCTTAAGTATCTCATTGACGCACCGAGCTCGCCGTGGGGACCGCCCAGCTGACTAATGATAACCTTTGCTAAAGCAGGATTTGAATTTTTAATATTTACCGGATATTCAAGTTTTTTCTCATAAGCCCACATTACTTCTCACTCCACTCACTTTCCCAAGGCCAAGGATTATCTACCCAGTCCCACTTATCCTCGCTTTGCGGTTTATCTCTTAAAATTGTGCCGTATTTTCTTGTGTATTCATCTAAGGTTTCATTTCTCATATTCAAATGTTTATTATAATAGTCTAAAGCGTCCTTATCCTCAGGATGAGTGTCGAGGTAAAGGGCGGTTTCGGTCAAAACAAAATCACATATCTTTAAGCGTTTTAAAAGTACGTTTTTATTATTCACAGTCCAGTGCCTCCTCGCCGATAAAAGGTTTATCAAGCTCGGCAAAAATCGTTGCTCTGCTAAAGCCAACGTCCGGCGAATAAAGCTTCTGCCATTTTTGCCAAGGTACATAAGCCATAGCTAAAGAAGGATAATTTTTGTCGCATAATTCATTTGTGTTGTTATTATCCATACTGTTACCTCCATATATAAAAATGCCTTAGCGGCATTTACTATATATTATGTAAAAAGGCTTATGGTGTGAATTTTAAGTCTTAGCTTAAAAACAAAAATCGGTAAGCTAAAAGCTTACCGATTTTTTAACAATAATATTAAGATAATTTTAATCCGAGTGCTGATTTTTAATAACCTTTAATCTGCTGAACTCTTCACGTTCTTTTTCCTCAAGGGATTCTGAAATAAACTTTATAGTTTCCTCAAATCTCGGAATGATAATGTTATTAAGCGCATTTGCACGCCTTTGTGTTTTTTTTATTTCGTTTGCCAATCTGTAAACGCTGTTTTCCACTTCGGCCAATATAATGGTGTACTGCTTTGCTTTTTCAAAGCTTGTATAAGCTACGTCAAAGCGAGAGTTTGTGCCTACAAAGCCGTATAGTGCTTTGGGCAGGGTTGACTCAAAGGAAACCTTTGGAATTTCAACTCCCATTACGCTTCGGTAGGTTATGTTAACGCCGTTTTCCACATCTATGCCGTTTGCAATATTTTGTATAAGACCTAAGGTTACGTTTGTGTCCTGTAAGGCTTTATAAGCCTTTTCATAGGTAACTTCAATTTCGCCTCGAATGGATTTAGCCTCGTCTATAAGCGATACCATTTCTCTTATTAAAATATTGCGCTTTCTGTCCATAAGGTCATATCCCAGCATAGCAAGGCTGAGCGATTTTTTTGTACTTAAAAGATTACTTTTAGTAGGAAAAACCGTTACTGACATAAAATTAAACCCTTCCGTTAAAATTTGTGATTATAAGGTAGCTTGCTTTTTAAACTTTTCTGCACGACTCGGGTCATAAAATTTATTTAACAAGTCGCTGTCAATTCTGTCAAGTTCTTCTTTGGGCAGTAAACAGAGTAAATCCCAGCCAAGATCAAGCGTCTGATCAATGCTTCTGTCCTCATTCTCACCCTGTGCGATAAAGTTGGCTTCAAAAAATCTGCCGAATTCCATATATGATTTATCAGCAGGGGAGAGCTCCTCCTCGCCGATTACCGAAGCAAGCGCTCTTGCGTCCGACACCTTTGCATAGCAGGCGAAAAGCTGGTTTGCAACAGCGGAGTGATCGGCTCTTGTGTAATTTTCGCCGATACCGTCCTTCATAAGACGTGAAAGCGAGGGAAGTATTGCTATAGGCGGATAAACACCCGACTGTGCCAAGAGCTTGTCTAAAACTATTTGTCCCTCGGTAATGTAGCCCGTAAGGTCGGGGATAGGATGGGTTATATCGCCGTTAGGCATAGTCAGTATAGGAAGCTGAGTAACAGAGCCGCTTGAATTTTCAATAACGCCTGCACGTTCATAAAGCGAAGCAAAGTCGGAATATAAATATCCCGGGAAGCCTTTACGTCCGGGGATTTCACCCTTTGAAGAGGAAAATTCACGCACAGCTTCCGCATAGGAGGTCATATCGGTAAGTATAACAAGAATGTGCATATTGTGCTCATATGCCAAGTATTCTGCGGCAGTTAAAGCACATCTCGGGGTAAGGATTCTCTCGATAATCGGGTCGTTAGAAAGGTTTGTGAACATAACAACTCTTTCCAAAACTCCGCTTTCTTCAAATTTTGCTTTAAAGTAATCTGCAACGTCGTTTGTAACGCCCATAGCCGCAAATACTATACCAAATTCTTCGTTTGCATTGTCTGCAAGCTTAGCCTGTCTTACTATCTGAACGGCAAGCTTGTTGTGGCTTAAGCCTGCGTCGGAAAAGATAGGCAGTTTTTGACCTCTGATAAGCGTCATAAGTGCGTCTATAGAGGAGATACCAGTTTTTATATAGTTTCTCGGATAAACTCTCGAAACGGGATTGATGGGCTTACCGTTAATGTCTGCGTACTTGTCGGGAATAATTTCACCTAAGTCGTCTATAGGTTTGCCTGCACCGTTGAAGATACGTCCGAGCATTTCCTTTGAAAGCGGTAGCTCCATAGGCTTGCCTGTAAATTTTGTGGTTGTGTTTGAAAGCGACATTTCATTAGTGCCCTCAAAAACCTGTATTACAGCCTTTTGTCCCATAAGCTCAACAACACGTCCGAGCCTTGATGAGCCGTTGGCAAGGCGAATTTCAACAAGCTCGTCAAAGCTTGCCGACTTAACGTCATCGAGAACAATCAAAGAGCCGTTTATCTCGTTAAGTCCTATATATTGCAGCCCCATTGTTATAATCTCCATTCTGCCGCAAAGTGTTAAAAAATCTCTAAAGCGGCGATATAGAGATTTTTAAATCAAAGCGTTTGTTATCTGTCGCTTTCGGCTATTTTTAAGTCAATGTCCTTATAATAGTCGTCAAACATTTCTAATTTGTCATTAGGCACATCGTATTTTATACGCACAAGCTTATCGAATATACCTGTTTGGATAATGTTTGAAATAGGAATACTCTTTGCGATAAGCTCGCTTGCTTTATCGTAAAGGTATAATATAACCTTCATCATCTGAGCTTGTTTTTCTAAAGGTACATAGGTGTCGTCCTTGTGGAAGGCGTTTTGCTGTAAAAAGCCTGTACGGATAACCTTAGCAATTTCAATAACAAGCTTTTGATCGTCGGGCAAAACGTCCGAGCCGATAAGCTTTACTATTTCCATAAGGTTTGCTTCTTCCGCAAGAATTGAGGATATGCGGTGTTTCATCTTTAAGAAGTCTTTGCCGATAGCCTCTTTATAGTAGTCAACAAAGTCGTCGTCATATTCGCTGTAGCTTGTCATCCAGTTGATAGCAGGGTAGTGTCTTGCGTAAGCCAGCGACTTGTCAAGAGCCCAGAAACATCTTACAAAACGCTTTGTGTTTTGAGTTACAGGCTCCGAAAAATCCGAACCTTGCGGAGAAACTGCTCCGATTATAGTTACCGAGCCTTCCGACTCGTTTAAGTTAACCATATAGCCTGCTCTTTCATAAAAGCCTGATAAACGTGACGGCAAATAAGCAGGGAAGCCCTCTTCCGCAGGCATTTCTTCAAGTCTTCCGGATATTTCTCTTAAAGCCTCTGCCCAACGTGAAGTAGAATCCGCCATTATAGCAACGTGATAGCCCATATCACGATAATATTCTGCAAGAGTTATACCTGTATAAATAGACGCCTCTCTTGCGGCAACAGGCATATTTGAGGTGTTTGCAATAAGTATTGTTCTGTCGGTAAGAGCCTTTTGTGTTCTCGGATCTATAAGCTCAGAAAATTCGTTCAAAACCTGAGTCATCTCGTTACCACGCTCACCGCAGCCTATATATACTATAATATCTGCGTCACACCATTTTGCGAGCTGGTGTTGAGTCATGGTTTTTCCCGTGCCAAATCCGCCCGGGATAGCGGCAGTACCGCCCTTAGCGATAGGGAACATAGTATCTATAACACGCTGTCCGGTAATAAGCGGACGGGAAATAGGCAAACGGCTTTTAAACGGACGTGGCGTTCTTATAGGCCATTTTTGGCATAAGGTTAAAGGTATAACTTCACCATTGTCGGTCTTAAACTCAATAACGGTATCATTTACCTTATACTGTCCGTCAGGGTATACTTTTATAACCTCACCGCTTAAATTCGGCATAAGCATACATCTGTGCTCGATAAGAGGAGTTTCCTGGGTGGTGGCATAAATTGCCCCGCCTGATAGCTTATCGCCCTCTTTAACGGTGATTTTAACATCATATAGCTTATCCTCATCAAGCGCAGATACATCAGAACCGATACCGATAAATGCGCCTGTTTTTTCCTTCATATCACGAAGCGGACGCTCAATACCGTCAAAAATATTAGATATAATACCCGGACCTAACGTAACGCTGAGCGGAGCGCCTGTAGAGTAAACAGGTTCTCCCGGTTTGAGACCGGTAGTGCTTTCATATACCTGAATGGTGGTTTCGGTATCATTTACCGAAATTACCTCGCCAATGATTTTTTGCTCTCCGACATACACCATCTCAAGCATAGAAAAATCCTTGGTGCCTTTAATTTTTATTACAGGTCCGTTTATAGAATAAATAACGTTGTTGTTCAATTATTTCACTCCAATTTGTTTTGGATTACCTTTTGCTACTCGTTTATTTTAAGTTCACAGCTTGATAAGAATTTCTTTTTTTGCTCTGACAGCATAGTTTCAAGTGTGTTGTCGCTTAAAATGCCTTTTTTGTAATCCACAAGCTTAAATCCGCCTAAGGTTATGGTGTTATCTGTCTTAACTTCGGCAATACCGTATTCTTTAGCAAGAGTTTTTGCTAATTCCTCGTCAGAGGGCTTTATAAGTAGGTTTAAGGAGTTAAGGTCAAATTCATCCTCACTTAAAGCCGATTTAATGCCGTCTTGTAAAAATTCCTTATACTTATCCGAAGCAGCAAACTCAGCCAAACGCTTTGAGGCGTTAGAAAAAACTTCAGCCAATAATTCGTTGCGATAGCGAATAAGCTCACGCTTTGCATCAAGCTGCATTTTGGTTTGCGTCTGATGAATTTGAGCATGTATTTGAGAGGTTCTTTTCTCAAGAAATCGTTGTTGCTTTTCCTCTTCATCTTGTCTTGTCAGGGTAAGCTGAGAGGTTTTGTATTCTTCAATTTCCTTATTTATGGCGTCTATTTTTTCATTAGTTTCGGAAAAAATTATTTGTGAAAATTCATCAAGCTTTTTTTCATCGTATGACATATTCTATCACCGCCGTAATTATATTTTAATGCCGATAGCTTCCTCAACATATTGAGTTATGCTGCGGGTTATATCGGTTTGACCGTGTCTGTCGGGTATTTCTACAATAAGCGGAAATTTAGTATGAAGCTTAATATCGTAAATAACGTCAGGGCATAGCTTTACAAGTTCTTGAGAAACCAAAACTATACCTATATCGTCTTTTGAGATAATGTTTTGAAGCGTGTCTTTTACTTCATCTGCCTCGTGAACGACAACGCCCTCGATACCTGCAAGTCGCATACCTATTTGAGTATCGATATTATCGCATATACAATAAAATTTCATAAGGTCACTTCCGTAAAAATTATAAGCTGTTTATAATCAAGATGGAAACCAAAAGTCCGTAGATACCGATACCTTCGCCCAAGCCTACGAATACGATAGATTTACCGAAGCTCTTTTCGTCCTCGCTGCATGCGCCGATAGCGGCAGGAGCAGCAGCGGCAACGGCAAGACCTGCACCGATACAGGACATACCAGTTGAAAGTGCGGCGGCTAAGTATCCGAGACCTTGTCCCATACTTACTGTTTGAGCGACAGCTTCAGTAGCTTCAGCGCTTACAAGTCCTCCTATAGGAAGAAGAATAGCGAAAAGACAAACGCCGAAGAAGCTGAAAATGTTAGCTATAAGAGTGTGTCTTGCTTTTTTGCCTCTCATTTTGCCCCTTGCAATAGGTACAAGCGGAGCCATAATAAGCATAACGATGAAAAGCGGAATTAAAAATAATGTAACTAAGTTCATAATAAACTCTCCTTAAAAATAATTTTTTATTTCTTTATTTTATTTAAATCTATGACAGCAGGTTCAAACGGCTTTCCGTCGCCGTCATAAAATCTGCTGAAGGTTTCATAGAATATAAGTCTTAACGACTGTATACCTACAAGCAAGCCCTCTAAAACCATTACAAAGATGTTACCGAGTATAAGCACGGGGATATGTCCTACATTGCCGACCATATCGGCTAAGGTCATTACAACCGCCATCATACCTGCGTGGCTTAAAACGAAACCGCCAACCCTTAAAAACGATAGGGTATTGGTTACAAAACTAAGGCAAAACTCAAAAAGTTCAAAGAAGTTTTGCATTATAAAGCCCGCTACACCTTCTTTTGGCTTTATATCCTTTTTCTTTTTAACAAGCTTGCCTAAGGGCTCTCTTAAAAACATAAGAAGCACCGGAATAATAACAATAGGAATAATAAACCAAGGTGATAAGATGTTAATACCGGACATCATCATAAGTACTGCCCCGATAATTATGCCTACATAAAATACAAACCCTGCAATACCGTTATTTGAAAATAAGGCGTTTTCATAATCTTTTTTTCGAAGCTTTAAAAAGATGTTTATGATGATTGAAACTGCGGTTATTACAATTCCCAAGCCTATAACGCACAAAAGCAGTGTTGTTGTGGTTGAGCTTTCAAATACGTCTATGGGCTTTTCGGCAAAGCCGAAGAACTTAAACATAGGGTCTAACATATCCTCGATACCGAATACCGAGCCGTAGGCTATACCGAAAATCATACTCGATATACCGCAACGTGAAATAACAGCCGCAAGCTTTACGCCTTTTAATTTATAAAGCAAAAGTCCGCCTAAGAAAAGTACAAAGCCTTGTCCCAAATCTCCGAACATTATACCGAAAAGCAGTATATATATAAGACCGATAAAGGTTGTCGGGTTAAGCTCATTATACTTCGGTACACCATACATAGAAACAAACATTTCAAACGGCTTGAAAAAAGCGTTTGTTTTAAGCTTGCTCGGCGGGGTAAGACGTGAATTTATATCCGCAGGCTGTTTTTCACAGATTACGCCGCTTATTTTCTCAACATTTTCTGTAAAATTATCGCTTTGAGTTAGGGGAACAAAGCCCTCTAAATAAAACTGCGACTGAGAAACCATTGCATATTTTTTATAGCCGTCCAGCTGACTTTTAACCGTTAGGAAAGAATGTATCTGTTTAATCTTTTTTGTATCCTGCGACTTTAATTTTTCGAGCTTGCTTTCACATTTTTCTAATTTGAGTTTTTGTTTTTCAATAGACTTTGATATATGCTCGCTTGCTACAACAGGCGTGTCATGAGCGTTTTCGGGAATTTGGATTTCTTCAAAATAAAGTGAAGAAAATATGTCGTCAATTTCAGCTATGTTTGCGTTTGGAGCTACATAAACTCCCCAGCAGTAATCGTCGTCTTTGTCTAAATCAAAAAAGAAAAAGGTCTTGTCGGAAAAATACTGCAATTTTAAAAAGCTGTCGGTGGGAAGTCGACCGAATCTTGCAGTGGAATGTTCGGAATGTCGCAAATCGTCAAATTTAACGTCAAAGCCCGAAATGTGCTTTAAATAGCCCAAGCTTTGTTCGTTTATGTCAATACTGTTTTCAAGCTCGTGCTGCTTTTTAATAAGCTCTGATGATTTATCCTTTGTCTTTTTAATATACTCATCAATACTTTCAAGCGAAGTATCTAAGTTAGAATAATCTGTGTACTCGGGGTCAATTTGCAAAATATTCATAAGCCCGATAATATCCTGAAGCCTTGACTCGTAGATATTTTCCTTGCTTAGCGCACTAAAACCAGAAGTTTTGCCGACGTTTGCGTATTCAGGGTGAAAGGCTTTACTCTCACAGCACTTTAGTATAACGTCGTCTAATTTGTCTATAGGTCCTGCGATGTTTATAAGAGACATCTTTTCAACAGGCATTAAAGTCACCTCCTTTATTCAATAAGCAGTTTTTCGATTTCTTCTACAGATAGGTCGTATCTTACACATTCGATAATGCTTATAATGTTGGATAATTCTATCTGACTTAAATAATAGTATGCATAAAAAGCAACAGGCGCATTTATTGTAAAATGCAGATAATGCTTTGACAAATTATATATTATTCGTTGGGTGTAGTTTTCAATATATTCCACATCATCAAACGGATAACGCTTACCGTAATATGTGTCTGAGAGTATCGCTTTAAATTTTTCCTTATCGTTAGCGTGTATAAGACGGTCAAAGGTCTTTGCCGAAAGCTTAAAATAATAGGTGTAAATTCGCTTTACGGTAGTTGTGTCAGAAGCATTGTGGAAAAACTTTGAACGGTAAATACTCGTTATGTTAAAAAGCTCTATGCGGTACTTTAACATTTCGGAAAGCTGTTTTTTTGTTTCGCCGGCATAATATTTGTCAATCATCTTGAGCATACTGCCGAAATAATAGTCAAACAATGCTTGCTCACAGGCTACATACCTGATGTTCGGGTGCTCTTCGTCGGGGGTAAACCTCTTTAAAATTTTTGCATATTCGCTCTCACCTAAAACGGAAATAAGCTCGTCATAGGTTGTAACCTTTGCAAGCTGCATAAGGTCAATTTTTGCTTTTGAGAGCAAAAATGCAGGAAGCTCCATTATATAGCTTTCGGCGTTACCCGCTTTTATGAGCAGTAACATTTTAAGTATTTCGTTTATTTCTTCCTCTATAAAAAAGTAATCAAATAAGGTGTCGGCTTCGGGAGTAGGGTCGGTTATATATCTGAAAAGCTCGCTGTAGCTGTCAAACACCGAACGTCTGAGGATTTCTTCCAGCTGACCACGGTGAATATTATTTTCCGATATGCCGGAAAGTGCGTCTGAAAAATGAGTTTGTGACTTTAGATACATCGCCACCTCGCTGACGCTGTTACACTTAGCCATATCCTTAAACTGCTCCGAGGTTATGCGCTTGCCGAAAAGACCTCTTGCCTTAGAGACTATAGCGTTTTCTGCAAATGATGCGGACATGGAAAATTTCCTCCGTTATTTGTTGTACTGAGATAAAACGCCGTCTACAAGGCTTTTTGTCCAGTGTTCGTGGTTTGAGTCATATATTTTTTTGAGATTATCTTTGCCGGCTTCAATATATAGTTTCATATCGGCCTCAAAATCCTTTAGCTTTTCGTGTTCGGTTCTGGAAAGCCTTTCTATTTCATTGTCGGTTTTGAGTCTCATCTTCTGAATAAGCTCTTGTTTTTCAAGCTCCACTTCTTTAAAAGCATTTTCTTTATCTTTGTTTGCCTTTTTGAGCTTGTCGTTGGCTGATTTATTAAGAGAAACAATCTGTTCCATTAAATCTTTCATTATATACCCACCTTTAAAAAATAGGATTGCTAATCCTATAATATACTAAAATCAATCATCATACTACGGTTTATTAGACAAATATTCGGGCCATTTTAAAACAAATTATGGATAGTGTAACAATGTTGAAAATTTTAATTTAATATTACTATATTTAGTTTTTCAAATCTATAAAAAATATCTGTTTTTTTAATAAAAATACTTTTTTAAATTATAAAAACGTGATATAATATCTTTTATGAATTATTTTTTTAAACGTCCTGCAAGTTTGAGGTTTTTAAAAAATATTATATAGGTTGCGGTATAACCGTAAAAAAGAATGGGAGTGTTTTTATGAGTAAAATCAGAATAGGTATTACCGGTTACGGTAATCTCGGAAAAGGAGTAGAGCTTGCAGTAGCTCAAAACGAGGATATGGAGCTTAAGGCTATTTTTACACGCCGTAATCCCGAAGATATAACTCCGCTTAATAAAGATGTAAAGATACTTAGCCTAAATGACGCATCTACAATGAAAGACGAGATAGACGTTATGATTATCTGCGGCGGTTCTGCAACAGATTTGCCTGTTATGGGACCTGAACTTGCAGAAATGTTTAACACAATAGACAGCTTTGACACACACGCAAAAATACCTCAATATTTTGCAAATGTTGATAAAGCCGCAAAAGCAGGTTCAAATGTTTCGGTTATATCGGTAGGTTGGGATCCGGGTATGTTCTCGGTAAACCGCTTGTATTCTGAATCAATACTCTCTCAGGGCAGTAGCTACACCTTCTGGGGCAAGGGTGTAAGCCAAGGACATTCAGACGCAATACGCAGAGTAGAGGGCGTTAAAACAGGTATACAGTACACAGTACCTGTAAACGAAGCCATTGAAAAGGTAAGAACAGGCAGCGAGCCTGAGCTTTCAACAAGAGAAAAGCATACCAGAGAATGTTTTGTTGTTGCAAAGGAAGGCGCAGACCTTAAAAAGATTGAAAACGACATTAAGTCTATGCCAAACTACTTCGACGAATACGAAACTACAGTTAATTTCATCTCTGAGGAAGAATTTTATAAAAACCACACCTCTATGCCGCACGGTGGCTTTGTAATCAGAAGCGGTAAGACAAATAACGGCAAAAACAACCACATAATCGAATATTCCTTAAAGCTTGATTCAAACCCTGAATTTACCGCAAGCGTGCTTATCTGCTATGCAAGAGCGGCATATAAATTATCTCAAAAGGGCGAAGTCGGCGCAAAGACAGTATTTGATATAGCTCCTGCGCTTCTTTCACCAAAATCCGACGAAGAGTTAAGAGCACATCTTTTGTAATTTAAACGAAACTTTTAAAATACTTTAAAGAGGAAGTATAAAATGAAAGCTATAGGTTTTGATAATGACAAATATCTGAAGATGCAGTCAGAGCATATCAGACAGCGCATATCGCAGTTTGATAACAAACTTTATTTGGAGTTTGGCGGTAAGCTGTTTGACGATTTTCACGCTTCAAGGGTGTTGCCGGGCTTTGCGCCTGACAGTAAGCTTAAAATGCTTATGCAACTGTCCGATCAGGCTGAAATAGTAATAGTAATAAGTGCGTCGGATATTGAAAAGAACAAGGTAAGAGGGGATTTGGGTATCACCTATGACTTGGACGTTTTGCGCCTTATAGATGAATTTAGAGGCAGAGGTCTTTTTGTAGGAAGCGTGGTAATAACCCAGTATAACGGTCAGAGCACAGCTGACGCATTTAAGGCAAAGCTTGAAAAGTTAAACATCAAGGTGTATATTCACTATTCAATAAGCGGTTATCCGAGTAATGTACCGCTTATCGTAAGTGACGAGGGCTACGGTAAAAATGATTATATCGAAACTTCAAGACCGCTTGTAGTTATAACGGCTCCCGGTCCCGGAAGCGGAAAGATGGCAACCTGTCTTTCACAGTTATATCATGAGCATAAACACGGCGTTAATGCAGGATATGCAAAATTCGAGACCTTCCCGATATGGAATATTCCTCTAAAGCACCCTGTAAACCTTGCTTATGAGGCGGCAACGGCAGATCTAAACGACGTAAATATGATAGACCCGTTTCACTTAGAGGCTTACGGAGAAACCACCGTAAACTATAACCGTGACGTCGAGATTTTCCCTGTACTCAATGCGATGTTTGAAAAAATCGTCGGCAAAAGCCCTTATAAATCTCCGACGGATATGGGCGTTAATATGGCAGGAAACTGCATTATCGACGACGATGTTTGCTATGAGGCTTCAAAGCAGGAAATAGTCAGAAGATATTTTCAGACAATGTGCGACTTTAAAAAGGGTATGATAGATAAAAGCGCAGTTTATAAGCTTGAATTTTTGCTTGAGCAGTTAAAAATCACCCCTGAATACAGAGACGTGGTAACTCCTGCAAGGGAAAAAGCAAACAAAACCTCAGCGCCTGCGGCGGCAATTAAGCTTCCGGACGGACAGATTGTAACAGGTAAAACCACAAATCTTTTCGGTGCGGCTTCGTCAGCGCTTTTAAATGCTTTAAAGACGCTCGGCGGAATAAGAGATGAAATGCATTTATTGTCTCCGATAATTATAGAGCCTATTCAACAGCTTAAGGTAAACCATTTAGGCGGAGTAAACCCACTCTTACATATAGATGAAACTCTTATGGCGCTTTCTATCTGTGCCGCAACAAATCCTACTGCGGAGCTTGCCTTAAAACAGCTTGAAAAGCTAAAGGGCTGTGAAGCTCATTCCACGGTTATTTTATCAAATGTTGATACAAATACCTTTAAAAAGCTTGGAATGAACTTAACCTGTGACGCAGAATACGAGTCAAAAAAGATGTATCACGGATAAAAAAACAAAAACCCCCGATACTGTTTTTAAACCAGTATCGGGGGTTTTATAATACTAAAAACGAAAAAAGCACTTAGCTATGCTAAGTGCTTTTTATGGAGGCGCCACCCAGATTTGAACTGGGGATGAAGGTGTTGCAGACCTCTGCCTTACCACTTGGCTATGGCGCCGTATTGGAGCAGGTTACGAGGCTCGAACTCGCTACCTCCACCTTGGCAAGGTGGCGCTCTACCAGATGAGCTAAACCTGCAAAACTGGTGGGAACAACAGGGCTCGAACCTGTGACCCTCTGCTTGTAAGGCAGATGCTCTCCCAGCTGAGCTATGCTCCCGAAAACAGTAAATGTGTTGACTTATCGTGACAACGTATATTATTTTAACATACCCAAATATTATTGTCAATACATTTTTTAAAAAAATACCTTATTTTAAAACTCCCTCGATAAGTACCTTAACAGCCATCAAAATAAGTATACCGCCGCCCAAATAACCGGCGATTTTATAAAATACTTTACCGATTTTTTTGCCTGTGAGCACCGCTATAATTGACAGCACAAAGGTAGTAATCGCAATAATTAAAGCCGAGGAAAAAATTTCGGTGTTCATAGCACTGAGCGAAACGCCCACCGCCAAAGCGTCAATGCTTGTAGCGACAGCTTGAATAAATATTACCTTAACGGTAAATTTAGCACTTTGCTCATAATTTTCGTCGTCTTTTAAAGAATCCAAAATCATTTTAACGCCCAGTATTAAGAATATACAAAACACTAAGATATAGCTGTATTTTGAAAAAAAGCTGACAAACAAAGAGCCTGCAAAATATCCTATAATCGGCATAATCCCCTGAAACAGCCCAAAAAAAGCCGACGGTAAAAGTAAATCCCTTGCATTTAGCTTTTTTGCAGCTATACCGTTTGCCAACGAAACGCAAACAGCGTCCATAGATAAGCCGATGCCTATAAGAAAAACGTCCCAAATACTCATTTAAAGTTGTAACAATCCTTTCAATTTATCGGTTAAAATAAATATATGCAAGAGGTTTATTTTAAATGCGCTTATCTAACAAAGGCACATATTTTTCTTTAAACTCATCAAAGCTATTGTTATCCAGAGAAGTACGGATTTTTTCCATAAGCGTGTTGTAAAAATAAAGGTTATGCATAACTCCGAGCCTCATAGCAAGCATTTCGTTAGCCTTGTAAAGATGTCTCAGATAAGCTCTGGAATGTCTTTGGCAGGTAGGGCAGTCACAATGTTCGTCAAGGGGGCGGTCATCGTCTGCATATTTTGCGTTAAATATATTTCTGATACCCTCCCATGTGTTAAGGTGACCGTGGCGTGCATTACGGCTCGGCATAACGCAGTCAAACATATCAACACCTCTTGAAACCGCCTCAATTATGTTACAGGGCGTTCCGACCCCCATAAGATAACGAGGCTTGTCCTTTGGCATAAAAGGCTCTACCGTGTCTATTATGCGGTACATATCCTCGGTGGATTCTCCTACTGCCAAGCCGCCTATAGCGTAGCCGTCTAAATCAAGCTTTGCAATTTCTTTCATGTGATTTATTCTCAAATCTTCAAAGGTACAGCCTTGGTTTATACCGAAAAGCATTTGTTTTTTGTTTATGGTATCGGGCAGAGAATTGAGCCTTGAAAGTTCCTCTTTACATCTTATAAGCCAGCGTGTAGTGCGCTCGCAGGATTTTTTTGAATATTCATACGGTGCGGGATTTTCCACACACTCGTCAAACGCCATGGCAATAGTCGAGCCTAAGTTTGACTGTATTCTCATACTTTCCTCAGGCCCCATAAATATTTTTCTGCCGTCTATATGAGAGCTAAAATATACGCCCTCCTCTTTTATGGTGCGAAGCTGTGCGAGAGAAAAAACCTGAAAACCGCCGCTGTCGGTTAAAATAGGTTTTTGCCAGCCCATAAATTTATGTAGACCGCCTAATTTGCGTACAAGCTCGTCGCCCGGTCTTAAATGTAGGTGATATGTGTTGCAAAGCTCTACCTGACATTTTAAATCGACTAAATCATAAGAGGAAATACCGCCCTTTATGGCACCGCAGGTTCCCACATTCATAAAAAACGGGGTTTCAACAGTTCCGTGTACGGTTTCAAAGGTACCTCGTCTTGCTTTGCCTATAGTTTTAATTAAAGTATACATATTCGCTCCTTAAAAAATAAACATTGCGTCGCCAAAACTAAAAAATCTGTATTTATTATCTACCGCTTTTTTGTATGCATTCATTACGTTATCATATCCTGCAAATGCGCTCACAAGCATAATAAGCGTACTTTCGGGCAGATGAAAGTTTGTGATAAGCCCGTCAAGCACTTTAAACTCATACCCGGGATAGATAAATATATCGGTATAGCCCTCGCATTCGTCTATTTTATCGTAAAAGGAGGCTACGCTTTCAATGGTGCGACAGCTTGTTGTGCCTACTGCGATAACTCTTTTACCGTTTGCTTTGGTTTCATTTATAAGGCGTGCAGTTTCTTTGGGCATATAATAATGCTCGGAGTGCATTTTATGATCTGTAATGTTATCTACCTTTACAGGTCTGAAGGTGCCCAAACCGACGTGCAAGGTAACGCTTGCAACATTAACGCCTTTTTTCTTTATCTTATCGAGTAACTCCTCGGTAAAATGAAGCCCTGCGGTAGGTGCGGCAGATGAGCCCAACTCCTTGGAATACACCGTTTGATAGCGTTCCTTGTCCTCTAACTTTGCGGTTATATAAGGGGGCAGAGGCATCTGACCGATTTCATCAAGCGTAGAATAAAAATCCTTTTCACAGCTAAACTTTATAATTCGGTTTCCGTCGTCTAAAACCTTGATGATTTCTCCTGTTAAAAGTCCGTCGCCAAAGCTAAATTTTGCTCCGACCTTAGCACGTTTTCCCGGCTTTACTAAAGTCTCCCAAACGAGATTTTCCTTTTGCTCTAAAAGAAGAAGCTCCATTGAAGCGCCGTTTGTAAGACTAAAACCATATAATCTTGCAGGTAATACCCTCGAATCGTTTATTACAAGCAAATCGCCCTCGTTTAAATAATCTATAATGTTATAAAAATGAGCGTGGGTTACGTCGCCCGTACTTTTATCAATTACCATAAGCCTTGAGAAGTCACGGGGCTCTATGGGCGTTTGCGCTATAAGCTCATTTGGTAAATCGTAATAAAAGTCGCTGGTTTTCATATTTATCCTCCAAATATCAGAATGTAAAAGTACTACACCTTAGGGTGAAAAAAGCATACTATATATTAGGCATAAATTTTTTTAGGCTAATATCTTTTTAGCATTGACACTTATTAAAAATAATGATATTATAAAAAAAATAATATTTTATCGGATAGAGGCGCAGATTTTATCAGTAAATTCAGGTTATAATGCCAAATTTGTTTGAGCCTGTTTTGAAAGGAAAATTTGCCGAAGGGAACAAAAGGGCATTTGTTTACCTGGGGTTATGTCGAATAGGCATAAAACTGTCATCAATTTTATTGATGGGGAGCTACCGACCATTTATCTATTTTACATTAGATATTGAAAGTAGTCAACTTTTCCATTTATATGATATGATGATGCCGGTGAATAACCGGCTTTTTTTATAAAATATTATGAAATTTGAGGAATTTAATATTTTTGGAGGTTGCTTTTATGAAAACGTATAATGTAGGAATTATCGGCGCTACCGGTATGGTAGGTCAGCGTTTTGCAACGCTGCTTGAAAATCACCCTTGGTTTAAGGTTGTAACACTTGCCGCTTCGTCAAGAAGTGCGGGCAAAACCTATAAAGAAGCCGTAGGTAATAGATGGGCTATGAAAGCAGATATGCCTAAATCAATGGAAAATATGATTATTATGGACGCTTCCGATGTTAAAAGCGTTGCAAAAACCGTTGATTTTGTATTTTGTGCAGTAGATATGCCAAAGGACGAAATCAAAAAGCTTGAAGAAGCGTATGCTAAAGAGGAATGTCCCGTAGTTTCAAACAACTCGGCGCACAGATTTACCGATGACGTGCCTATGATAGTACCGGAAATAAACGCAGAACATTCCGAGATAATAAAATCACAAAGAAAACGCCTCGGAACTAAAAAAGGCTTTATTGCGGTAAAATCAAACTGCTCGCTTCAAAGCTATGTTCCGGCACTTCATCCGCTTATGGAATACGGCATTACAAAGGTGCTTGCCTGTACATATCAGGCTATTTCAGGCGCAGGTAAAACCTTTGAAACTTGGCCCGAAATGGTAGATAACCTTATTCCTTATATCGGCGGAGAGGAAGAAAAATCCGAAAAAGAACCGCTAAAGCTTTGGGGAAAGATTGAGGGCGATAAAATAGTTTCGGCTTCATCACCTCAAATTACAACTCAGTGCCTGCGTGTTCCCGTAAGCGACGGACATACGGCGGCAGTATTTGTATCCTTTGATAAAAAGCCGTCAATAGACGAGATTAAGAAAAAATGGGCTGATTTTAAAGGTGAAGCACAAAGATTAGAATTACCGTCGGCACCAAAACAATTCCTTCACTATTTTGAGGAAGATAACCGTCCTCAGATAAAATCGGAAAGAAACCTTGAAAACGGTATGGCAGTATCAATAGGCCGTTTGAGAGAAGACAGCCAGTATGACTATAAGTTTGTATGTATGTCGCATAACACTTTAAGAGGTGCGGCAGGCGGAGCAGTACTTCTTGCAGAGCTGCTTGCAAAACAAGGATATATGGACTGATTTAACATAAGTTATTTTTCAAATTAGGAGGGTGACAAATGAAAAAAAGATTATTTACAGGCGCAGGAGTAGCAATTATAACTCCTATGACCGATGATAATAAGGTTAATTTTGAAAAGTTCGGCGAAATAATAGATTACCAGATTGAAAACGGCACCGACGCAATAATAGTTTGCGGTACTACCGGCGAATCGGCAACCCTAAGCGATACCGAACACAGAGAAACTATAAAATATGCGGTAGAAAGAGTAGCAGGACGTATTCCTGTTATCGCAGGTACAGGCAGTAACGATACTGCATACTGCATAGAGCTTTCAAAGGAAGCTGAAAAATTAGGCGTTGACGGCTTACTTCTTGTTACGCCTTATTATAATAAGACTTCTCAAAGAGGTCTTATAAAGCACTACAATATGGTTGCAGACAGCGTTGATTTGCCGATAATTATATATAGCGTTGCCAGCAGAACAGGCGTAAACATTACACCTGAAACTTGTGCCGAGCTTGCAAAACACAAAAACATAGTAGCCATTAAGGAAGCAAGCGGTGACATTGGTCAGATTGCGAAGATAAAACAGCTTTGCGGCGACGAGCTTGATATTTATTCGGGGAACGACAACCAGATAGTTCCGATTTTATCCTTAGGCGGAATAGGCGTAATATCTGTTTTGTCAAACGTTTTGCCAAAGGAAACTCACGACATCTGCGAGCTTTATATGTCAGGCAAGACCAAAGAATCGCTTGATTTACAGTTAAAGCTTTTACCGCTTATAAATAATTTGTTTATTGACGTTAATCCTATACCTGTAAAAGAAGCTATGAATATGATGGGACTTAACGTAGGTAAGTGCAGATTGCCTCTTTATGAAATGTCAGATTCCGCAAAGGAAATTTTATCAGAGTCTTTAAAAGAGCTTAATCTTGTAAAATAAATAGTCGTTTTAATGGGCTGTATAAACTTTACAGCCCTTAAACATATATGGGAAGTGAAAAATAATGGTTAACATAATAATAAGCGGCGCAAACGGAAAAATGGGACGAGTTGTAAATAACTGTATAGATAACCGAAATGACTGCAAGGTAGTTGCAGGCGTTGATATAAATACCGAAGGCTATAGTGATTTTGAGATTTTCCCTAATTGGAAGGAATTATCTCAAAAAGCAGACGTTATAATAGATTTTTCTAATCCGTCTACGCTCGATAGTTTACTCGAATACGCCATAAACACTAAAACTGCGGCAGTTATCGCCACAACCGGCTTTACCGACGAGCAGGTTGCAAAAATAAAGGAAGCGTCAAAGGAAATTCCTATCTTCTTTTCCTTTAATATGTCGCTCGGAGTAAATTTGCTTGTAAATCTTGCAAAAAAAGCAGCTTTAGTTTTAGGTGAGCAGTTTGATATAGAGATTATCGAAAAACACCACAACCAAAAAATTGACGCACCAAGCGGTACTGCTTTGATGATTGCAGACGCAATAAACGAAACGTTAAATAACACAAAGCAGTATAAATATGACAGACATTCGCAAAGACAAAAGAGAGATAAAAACGAAATCGGTATGCACGCTGTAAGAGGCGGTACCATTGTAGGCGAACACGAGGTCATTTTTGCAGGTCGTGACGAAGTTATAACCTTAGCGCACAAAGCCGCAAGCAAGGAAATATTTGCAGTAGGCGCAGTTAATGCGGCTGTGTTTTTAAAAGGAAAGTCTTCTGGGCTTTATGATATGAACGGACTTCTTGACGAATAGTAAAAAGGAGCTTTTATGAAAAAGGGGAAAGATAAAAAGCTAAGTCCTGCCGTCTTAGCGGTGCTTTTAAGCTTAGCAATACTGCTTACCGCTACGCTTATATATACGGTCGTAAGACTGTCAGGCTTTGACGGTAAAGATAGTGGGGAAAGTACTTCTTCGGCAGTTACTCAAACCGATAAGGATACCGCTAAGCCAGATGCGTCCGATTCGGAGAAAGATGAAAGTGCTAAGCCTATAGTTATAGATGTGCTGTCGGTAGGGGATAACCTTATACATTCGAGCATATATAACCAGGCCTTAGCCAGAGGTAATTCCGAAAGCTACGATTTTGAGTATGCCTATGCAAATATTGCCGACGATATAGCGGGTTCCGACTTGGCAACAATAAATCAGGAAACCGTAATGTCCGATTTAACTCCTCCGTCGAGTTATCCGCTTTTTAACTCGCCAAGAGAATTAGGCGAGCATATGATAAAAATAGGCTTTGACGTGTTTAGCCTTGCAAATAACCATATGCTCGATATGGGCGAGGCAGGGCTTATCAGTACCATAGAGTATTGGAACTCTAAAGCCGATGTGGTTCATACCGGCGCATATTTAAACGATAAAGAGCTTAACACTCCCGAAACCAAAGAGGTAAACGGAATAAAACTTGGCTTTGTTGCCGCAACACAGTATACTAACGGGCTTTCTTTGCCGCAAGGCTCTAAAGTCAGATATATTCTCACTTCACAAGAAGAGCTTTTAAAGCAAAAGATAAAATCCACTAAAGAGGTTTGCGACTTTGTTATAGTAAATGTTCACTGGGGCGACGAGTACGCCACAACGCCTAATGAGGCTCAGCGAGCGCTTGCGCAAAAAATGGTTGACTGGGGCGCAGATATAATAATAGGTCACCACCCTCACGTTTTGCAGACTATGGAGTATTTAACAAAACCTGACGGCAGTAAAGCGGTCGTAATTTATTCTTTGGGTAACTTTATCTCTGCACAGGATACTTCAGGGCTTAGAATGATAGGCGGAATGTTAAACTATCAGATTGTAAAGGATAAAGACACGGATAAAACCTCCTTGGGCGAGGTAAAGTTTATACCTACTATTACTCATTATGACAGCGGTTTTAAAAATATAAGGATATATAAGCTTTCCGATTACAGCGAAGAATTAGCCGCCGCACACGGAATAAACAGCTTTTCGAGCTTTAGTATGGGTTATATAAACGATTATTTAACCTCTACGATACCACAGGAATTTTTAGAAAATTAGATAAAAAAGGGCTGTACACATTTTTGTGTACAGCCCTTTTAAGCTTTTATTATAAAATACAGTATTTTGCCATATATGCTTCCATACTTTTTGCCATATCCGAGTACTTATCGCTTTGCTTTAAGTATTCGTAAATATCCTCAACCGTAACGATAGAATGAACCTTTATACCAAACTCCTCGTTAACCTCCATAATAGCGGTTTTACCTTCGGTTTTGCCGATTTCACAGCGGTTTACCGATATAAACATATCCTCAACCTTTACATCGCCGCAGCCGTAGAGTATAGGCATAGTTTCCCTTACGGCAGTACCTGCGGTTATAACGTCCTCAATGATGATAATTTTATCACCGCTTTTAGGCGTGTAACCGATTAAGCTTCCGCCCTCGCCGTGATCCTTTACTTCCTTGCGGTTAAAGAAATAAGGCTTGTCTATGCCGAAATCTCTTGAAAGTGAAGCTGCGGTAGTTGTAGCAAGCGGAATACCCTTATAAGCAGGACCGAACATTGCGTCAAAATTATCCTTGCAAACTTCATTTACAAGTGAAGCGTAAAACTTACCCAAAGCGGCTATCTGAGCGCCTGTTTTGTAATTTCCCGTATTCACGAAATAAGGGGAGAGCCTTCCGCTTTTTGTTTTAAATTCGCCAAATCTGAGTACGTCTGCACTCATCATAAATTCGATAAATTCTTTTTTTGAGGTTGTCAACATAATAATATTCACCCTATTCTGTAAGTTATATAATAAGTATACCTTAAAATTATAATATCTTCAACTGTTATTTATATCGGTTGCCATTTGTGCGCAATTACTTTATAATATAAGTAGAATTTAAAAATCGGGAATGATGGGTTATGGCTACGATAAACGACGCCGAATTATTAAAGCAAGTTAAAAGCGCAGAGCTTTCACCGTTATACTTTTTTTACGGCAGTGAAGTTTATACAATGAACCACATAACAAATTTAATCATTAAAAAAAGCGTAGGGGATAGCTTTACAGAGTTTAACCTACAGCAATTTGACGGTGAGAGTATCGAGCTAAACGATGTGTTTACCGCTTATGAAGCCTTGCCCTTGATGGCGCAGTATAAGTGCGTTGAGGTTAAAAATCTAAATATAGATAAGCTTAATAAAAATGATTTTGATAAGCTTGTTTCCTTGCTTCAAAACCCGAATATGAGTACGGTTTTGATACTTAAATTTACAAATAATTCTTTGGATATAAAAAAGTCTAAGGTAAAAAAGGTTTGCGATATTATAACAAAAAACGGTACGGTATGTGAATTTGCGCCCAAAAGCAAAACGGCGCTTAAAAAGCTTATTTCGGATAGATGTATCAGAGAAAATGTAAAAATATCGCCTGTAAACTGCGAGCTGATTATAGATAGGTGCGGCAGCGATATAGCAGTACTTTTTAACGAAACGGATAAGCTAATAAGCTACATGGGAAACGGCAATGAAATTACAAAGGAAGCTATAAAGCTTTTGTGTACCGAATCTATACAAAGCTCTGCATTTGATTTGGCAAGAGCGATATTACAGCACAATTACGACTTAGCCTTTAATATTTTAACAAGGCTTTTTTCTCTAAGGCAGGAGCCCCTTATGATACTCGGGGCATTATCCTCCTCGTTTATCGACCTTTACAGGATAAAATCAGCCCTTAACGCCGGCGTAGGACTAAAGGATATAGTAAAAGACTTTAGCTATCGCTCGGAATACGGCTTAAACAGGGCTTACAGAGAAGCCGAGCGCTTTTCGACAGAACAGATAAGACACTGCATATCAAGTCTTTTAAAGGCTGACAGTCTGCTTAAATCCTCTAAACTTGATGATAGGCTTGTTTTGGAAAAAATGTTAGGCGAGATGATGGCAAATTCCGTTTATGAAAAAATGATTTAACTAACATATAAAAGTTTTAAGTCGGTGTTTTAATAAATATTTTTAAATAAACTTAAAGATGAGACGTAATTATCCCACCTCTTATGATATTAGTAAATATGAAAGCAAAGCTTATAAAAGGAGGTGTTTTAATGGGACTTTTTGATGATGATTTGTTCGGCGGCTTTTTTGATCTTGATGGCGACGGTAAAACTTCTTTAGACGAGGAGTTTATCGCTTATGATACTTTATTTGACGAGGACGAAGATAAAGACAAGGACGAAAATCTCCTTAGTTTTGATGAAGATGAAGACGAAGACGAAGACAATGACAATGATCTCTTCGGGTTTGATGAAGACGATAGTTTTTAAAAATGATTTAGGAGTAAATTATGATTTATACCGTTACAATGAATCCCTCGCTTGATTATACTGTAAAGCTTCAAAACTTTACTGAGGGTAAGGTAAATAGAACCACAAGCGAAGCCCTTTGCGCAGGAGGTAAGGGAATAAACGTAGCTTTGGTGCTGAAAGCCTTAGGTGTTAACGTAAAAGCACTCGGATTTTACGGCTCGGATATAGGTAAAATCATAGTAAATAAGCTAAAGCTTTCGGGGCTTGATAACCTTTTGATTGAGGCAGAGGGTCAGAGCAGAATAAACATAAAGCTATGCACTAACGAGCAAACCGAAATAAACGGCAGGGGTATAAACATAACTGCAGATGACTTAAATAAGCTTAAAGCTTTATTAAAAAAGCTTAATAAAAACGACGTACTGGTGCTTTCGGGAAGCGCAAGAAGCGACTTGGGCGACAAGGTGTATTCGGCGCTTTTAAAAGAAGTAAACCCTGATGTTATTACCGTCATAGACGCTTGCGGCAAACTGCTTTTAAATACTCTTTGCGACAATCCGTTTTTAATAAAGCCTAATATTGATGAGCTAAGCGAGCTTTTCGGCGAGGATATAAAGACAAGGGAAAAGATAATAGAATGCGCAAAATCTCTTCAAAATAAGGGCGCAAAAAACGTGCTTATATCTATGGGCGCTAAAGGAGCGATACTTCTTAACCAAAACGGAGATGTCCTTGAAGCAAAAGCTCCAAACGGCACTTTAGTAAATGCAGTCGGGGCAGGCGACTCAATGGTAGCGGGCTTTATTTACGCCTTTTTAAAGGATAACGATTTTTTATCCGCTTTAAGATACGGTATAGCCTCAGGCAGTGCTACAGCCTTTAGCGAGGGACTGGCGGATAGGGAAAGTATAGAGGCGCTTTTAGATAAAGTTAAGATAATATATTAAAATTAAAACGGGAAGCATTTTGCACAAGTCTGTAAAAAATGCTTCCCGTTTTTAGTTATTCATTATTCCGAACTTGGTTTTTATCCTTAAAATTTTCTTGCTCCACGGCTTATAGATAGGAATTAAAAATATAACCGTAGAAACTGCGTGAATAACTGATAACGGCAGTCCTGCAAGATACGCCGCAAGAGCAGTTTTTACATTAAGGGGAGATACAAACCCGATAACGTAAAAACAGTCAAGAATAAAGCCGTAAACAATAGCAGATAAAAAGCCGAAAATATAAATTGCAAATGACTTTTCAAAAACACCGTGTTTTTTTAGTATTCCCGCCATAAATCCTATAAGCCCCCAAGCGTACATCTGCCAAGGCGTCCATTCGCCCTGACCGAAATAGAGGTTTGACGCCAAAGCGCTTATTGCGCCGGTCATAAATCCTCCGGTAGACCCAAAACAAGCGCCGCTTACAATAATGATTGCGGTAATAGGCTTAAAATTAGGAAACGGCGCAAAAATAATCCTGCTTACTGCGGCGATAGAGGACATAACTATAATCGGCATAATATCCCTTACCTTAGGCTTTAGGCTTTCGTATTGTAAAAAGAAAGAAAGTATCGAGATAATTACCGTTATAAAGGCTATAAGCGCAGTTTGTTGTAACTTAAAAATCAGGCATATAACAAGTGCCGACGGCACTAATATAAGAGAGAGAGGTAAAAAAAGTTTTCTTATTTTATTCATCATAGCTTATATCCTCCGGCAAAACACAGCCGGGTACTATTTCCCTTGTAATTCTGTTTGCGGCGGTGGTGTAAAACATATTGTTTTCAAAAAAGCTTTTTGATAAGTCGGTACATACAATATCGCCGTTTGACATCATAGATATTCTGTCAGATACCGTGCAGGCAAAATCAAGGTCGTGAGTTACTATAACTATAGATTTTCCCGAAGCTTTAAGGTTAAGGAGTAACTTTAAAATTTCCTTTTTTGTTTTGGCGTCAAGGCTCTTTGTCGGCTCATCGAGCAACAATATATCAGGGGATAAAAGCAGTATCTTTGCAAGCGCTAAACTTTGCATTTCGCCTCCGCTTAAATCGTAAGGGTGCTTTGTCAAAAGCTTAGATAGGTTAAACTTAGCTACCATATTGTCAATGTCTTTTTGGCTGTAGCCGTATACGTCCTTTAGCTCTTTGAGTTCCTCCGACACGGTGTCGCAAAGAAAGTTAAGCTTTGGATTTTGTATTAAAAGGGAGATTTGTTTATTATCTTTTTTTGATACTCTGCCACGACTTAATTTATAACAGCCGCAAAGCAGATACATTAAGGTACTTTTACCACAGCCGTTACCGCCCAATATAGAGTGGATTTCACCCTCGTACAAATCAAAGGAAAGTCCTTTTAATAAAAATGAGTCGTTTTTATCGTATCTAAACCATAAATCTCTTGCCTTTAAAACGGCTTTCTTTTTTTCTTGCTTTTGTACATTAGGCGTGCTTTTTAACGGTTTATTTACCTTTTCGAGCCATCGTCTGCCTTCGTTTACGCTTATAGGAAAGTTATCCTTTTCGCCTAAGCGATATGCTATTTTACATGCGTCGGGCAGGGCAGGGGCAAAGTCTGCGTGAAGGTTATAAATTTCTTTTACAAAATCAAAAGGATTTTTATTTATCTTTATTTCACCGTCTTTTATAAATAAAACCCTGTCGGAAAGCGGCAAAACCTCTTGAAGCCTATGCTCCGAGATTACTACGGTCATACCGGTTTCCTTGTTTATTCTGCCGACAGTCTTAAAAAATTCGCTCGCTGAAATGGGGTCAAGCTGTGCTGTGGGCTCGTCGAGCAGAAGTATTTTAGGTTGCATAGCCATAACGCCGGCAAGGTTTAAAAGCTGTTTTTGACCGCCTGAAAGAGCGTTAGTCTTTTTGTCTATAATATCCTCTATGCCGAAAAAGTTTACGATTTCTGCGATTTTTCGGCGGATTACATTAGATTTATATCCCATATTCTCAAGCCCGAAGGCAAGCTCGTGCCAAACCGATTCCATAACTATCTGGTTATCGGGGCTTTGCGATACATAACCTATTTGGGTAACGCTGTCGTCTTTTTTTAGCGTGGAAATATCTTTTTCAAAAGCATATATTTTTCCGCTTTTTTCACCTACCGGAGCAAGCTCTTTTTTTATGCTTCTTAAAAGGGTGGTTTTTCCGCTGCCTATTTCTCCGCACAGCAATATAAATTCACCGCTTTTTATATTTACGTTTATATCCTTAAGAGCAGGGGCAGTTTCGTTTGGATAATAAAAACTATAATTTACAAATGACAGCGCTTCCATAAAATCTGCTCCTTTGCTTCTAAAATAAGCGGATATAAAAGTAATATACCGTAAGTGAGATATTCGGATATGCTTTTTTGAGGCATACTTATTATCGGGTAAAAATTAAACCTGCCCGATTTTATAAACATAAAAAATACGTTTAAAGCGATAAGAATTATTATAACTATAAGCGATATTATATCGTGATAGGTGAATTTTTCGTATGTGTGGGCAGAGCGTTTTTTAATGCCGTACCCTCTGGCACGCATAGAATCTGCGGTTTCAATGGAATTTTCAAGATTATACCCCATTAAAACAGACGTAAGGCGTATAGACGACTTTATTTTTCTTTTTTTGTCGTAAGGTTTATTTCCCATAATAGCCTGTTGGGAAAGCTTTATCTGATTCGCCGTAAGGATATTGTCGGGGATATACCTTAAAACCATAGATAACATAAGGGAAACGGTGGGGGCAATTTTCCCGAACAGCCCTAAAAACTTGTCACTGCTCATAACCTTTGTGTAGCAGGCAAACCACATTATTACGCTTATAAGCATACCGCCCTCACACAAGCCGAAGCATAAAGCCTCTAAGGTAATGGGCTTATCTTTTATATAAAATAAAACTGTAAGCCCCAAGCTGTTTACAAGGCAATTTATAAAAGCAATTATTAAAAGTATAGGGATATAAAAAGCCATACTCTTAAAAAAGGCTTTAGAGCCGTTTAAATAAGCGTAGTATATGCCCGATGTAATAAGGCTTAACAAAACGTAAAACGGCTCTAAGTTACTCATTGTAAATATAATCACACCGCAAAAATAAATAAAAATAATAAGCGAGTGATAATGTGTAAAAATATGCTTTTTCATATTATAAATCATTCCCGTTGTCGCAGGTATACTGCCAGCACACAACGTCGTTGTCCTTTAGGGTGTAATTGCTACAGCTTTTTGACGGTACGGTACCGTTTACGCTGTAAATCCAGCCGCTTTTTGCTCCGCAAGCCTTTTCGGCAAGCGACTGTATGGAATAAACGTAATATCCCATAGCTGTGCCTTTAGCGCCGATAATAAGATCGCTTTCTTTTAACAGGTCGTAAACGCTGGCCCCCTTATTTAAGCTAAAGCTCTTTTTGTTAAGTATTACGCCGTCGGGAGCAATGGCTAAGGCAATCTCATTATTTTTTTCTATAGCCTTTTGACAGTTAACCGACATATATACCGTGATGGTGCTTTTATCGGTATCGGCCTGTGAGCTTGTCTTATCGGTTGACTTACTGACACTTTTGCTTTGCTCGGAAGTAGAGGATTTAGACGAAGAACTGCCACCTTGTGAAGTAGGACTGCTTTGAGCAGTACTTTTTGAGGCTATATCAGCTTTTTTGCTATTTATATCTGTTTTAGACGAAGCAATACTGTCGGTATGACTTTCGCTTATAACTACACTTTCTGTACTGTTTTCGTCTTGCGAAGAAGATATATTTTCATCGTCGCTTTTTACATCGCTGTCGGTATCGGATAAAACTTCTTCATAGGAAGCGGTTGAGAATAAAGCTTCCTTGTCGGTTTTATCTTTATCTGTGCTACAGCCCGATAATATTGAAAGAAATAAAACTACCGCAAGCAAAAAAGCTGATATTTTTTCCATAATAATCTCCAAATTAAAATTTATTTTTCTTTAGCCTTTTTAACTAAAATAAGTACTGTAAAGCCTGCAAGGGAAACCGTTAAAATTAAAGCGCAGTAATATATATCGTTGTCTGCGGTGGCGGGGCTTTGTGAAATAGTTTGAGATGCAGCGCTTGGAGTGTTTTCGGCAGGTGTTTTGGCAGTTTCCTTCTCTACGGTTTCTTCTTCATCTTCTGTAATCACCGCTTTTATTGCAAATAGCCTGCCGCTGTCGTTTGTGTAATAAAGAGTACCGTCAGAGTCTGCGATAATGCTTGAAAGACAATAGTTTGCTTCATCATCTGTAGGGGTGAAAATTGCTGTCGGCGTATCTGACGAATCGTTTATATTAAAGCTGTAGATACCGCCCGGAGTAGTGTTTGAAGTAAAATAAACGTATACATCATCGCCGAAGCCCGTGCTTACAAGCGGACAGGATTTTACATCGGCAGGCGCAGAAACGCTTTTTATAGCGTCCATTTCGTTTATATCTATTACACAGATTACGCCTGCCCAGTTTCCTGCTTCGCCTAAGGAACCGCCGACAATGGCTTTCCCGTCATATATAGTAGGGGCACAGGTAGAGGAGCTTGCAAAGTTTACGCTTGACTCATCGCCGAAGGTACCGTCGGATAAAACGTTTATCTTATGTAAGGTGCCGTCATTGGAAACGACAAATACCTGACTTTCGCTTAAAACTGCCGTACTGCGAACAGGTGCGCCTAAACTTAAGCTGTCTAAAACGTCGCCCGTTTTTGCATTAAGCGATAAAAGCATACCGTCGTCACCCGCAAAAACAACAGCTCCGTTTACTGCGACACAACCGCTCCAGTAAAATCCTGCATTAAGGTGGTCATACTGCCATACTACATTACCTGTTGCTACTTCAATGCACTCAAAAACGCCACGATAGCTTGTAGACCAGTCTGCGTAAGCAGTACCTGTATAAACATAGCCGTCCGAATATGTTAACGTAGATAGTGACTGATGGTCCTGAGGATTTGAGCTTTCATCATAGGTAACGATTTCGGGGGTTACCCATAAGGTTAAAAGTGTATCTGCCGCTAAAGCCTGAAGCTTACCTGCGTGCAGAGGCACTATTATGCGTCCGTCAACGTAAATAGGACGTGAAGTATAGTCTATAGAATCTGCAAGGGTAGTTTTGTTTAAAAGCTCGCCGTCTTTACTTATTATTAAAAGCTCGTTTCCTGCGGCAATGTATATGTTGTCATTAACAATAAGAGGATCCGACACATTTATAAACCAGTCGTCAGGGGCTCTTAATGAGTAGCTCCACTTTTTTAATGCTTCTTCTTCGTTTCTCGGGGTTTTAGAGGAAACGGTATCTGTAGAGTCAGTTCCTCTGTAGTTACCCCATTCGGCTGTATAGTCGGGCAGGGAAACGTCTGTAGAGCTTACTACGTTGTAATTAGAGTCAAATCTTGTGTCGGTGAAGTAATCGTCAATATAAAAGAATAATATCTCGTCGCCCTCTGCTATAGTGCAGGTATCTGCCGAATAAGCAGGGAACACACCGTTTACCGAGAACATCCAACCGCTGCCCGAGCCGTTTGTACCGCTTGCCAATGTGCAGCCGCCGGGAGAGGTTACGCTGTCAAGGTATGCGCCGTAAGCGCTGTTTATAATGTTATAGGTGTAGCCGTTTTGGGATAGTATATCCTCAAACAGCTCCTGTACCGTAGTGCCTTCGGCTACGGTGAAATCGGCGTTATCTATCCATACCGAATATGCGTAGTGCTCGCCCGAGCCGTGAGCAGTATCGCCGGCAAGGGTAAAGGTACCGCTTGCGGTACTGTCGGCAAATACGGTATACGGTATCATTGCAATAACCATTATGGCCGAAATTAGAAGGGGGAAAATGCGTTTTGACATGGTTTTCATTTTTGCTACCTCTTTTTTTGTATTTTTAATATCGGCTAATTAGGCTTTTAAAACTCAAAAAGCATAAAAGAAAACAAAAGTGTCTTCTTGTTAAAAACAAGAAGACACAACAGATCTTATCATATATTTGTATTTAAGATAATGCTTAAAACGCTTAAACAAAAAATTAAGCGCAAATACAAAAAGCTTATAAAATCGGTTGCACCTCTTCATCGCCCAAGCTGTGAAAAACCTATAAAAATACGGCAGGTCTCCTGACTTATGACTTAAAACGACATACGTTTAATTAAAGAAGCCTTCTCAGATAAAATCCAATGGCATATATCTTTAAAATCGTCAAATACAGTAATGGCGGTTGCTTCGGATTCTGACCGAATTCCCTTTTAATTTACTTGGGCAAAAGCCTTTCAAACCGTATTTTCACTTATAGCAAATATTAAATTGTCTTACAAAGTAAATATAACACATATTAAAATACTTTGCAAGACAGGGCATATAAGCTATGTAAAATAACAAGTATTTAAATTTACGGCAACGATACGTCAAACTTAAAATCAATTACTTGTTTAAGCTCGTTAAGCGTAGTTTGCATATCGGTAATCGAGTCGGTTGTATTTTGGTATTCCGTATAAGAAAGTAATCCTTTTTTGTAATCTGCATAAACGTTATCGGCACAGCTTTCAAGATCTCTGTCGATTGAGCCTATTTCGGTTTCGAGTTCGGCTACCTGTACTAATTGTTTATCATATAAGCTGTCAGGTATAACGGTATTTACCTTTGAGGATATGTCCGAGACTCTTATTTCAAATGTATCAAGGTCATATTTGTCGTTTGAGCTTGGGCGTGAATAAGAGTAAGAATTTAAATCACTCTCTGAAGCATCTGACTCCGAGTTATCGGCTTTATCTGACTCTTGAGCTTCGGAAGAGGTTGCTTCACTACTGCTTGTATTTAAAAAATTCGGATTCTTAACATAATCCAAAGGATTTTTTGCACATCCGACAAACAGTAGACTCAAAAGTGTTATCGCGACTATTGAGATAAAGAGTTTTTTCATAATAATTCCCATAGCCTTTCTGCCCACAAATAGTTCATTATAATTCACACCTATCCTTTGCCTTGCAGGGCAGACAAGGCGTTAAGCATAAATGATCGCCATCGCTCGTTGCCTCGCTAGCGACAAACATGAGCGGGCAATATAATCTATTTAGTGTGAATTTTCACACTAAAAGCCTCCGTATTTATAACTTTAATTTATAAATTAAATCAAAAAATTTATATTACAATTTATATTCATAATAACACAAAACAAATATTTTGTCACGATTTTTTTAGAGAATTAAGTCGATTTTATAATATGTAAAAATACCCTTGGGTTGTATTTTGCATTAAGGCAGAAACAAAAGCTCGGACATAGTTATTTATAATTACTTGAAAAGTTTATTCAAGTAGTATATAATCTAAAGGATATATAAAAATGAAAGGTGATACAGATGTCGGGACATTCAAAATGGAAAAACATTCAGCATAAGAAGGAAAAGACCGATGCCCAGAGAGCCAAGGTGTTTACCAAAATCGGCAGAGAAATGATTGTAGTTATAAAAGAGGGCGGCGCAGATCCTGCCAGCAACTCAAAGCTCAGGGATTTAATATCCAAAGCAAAGGCAAACAACGTACCTAACGATAATATTGAAAGAATTATTAAAAAGGCTGCAGGCGACAGCGATAAAAATAACTATGAAAATATAGTTTACGAGGGTTACGGTCCGAACGGAGTAGCCGTTATCGTCGAAGCGCTTACCGACAACCGCAACAGAACTGCAGGCGAGGTAAGACACTACTTTGATAAATTCGGCGGAAACTTGGGTACTTCCGGTTGCGTATCCTATATGTTTACCAAAAAGGGTATTATAGTGCTCGAAAACAATGACCTTGACGAAGAAAAGGTTATGGAGGATTGTATGGACGCAGGCGTAGACGATTTTGATTTCGGCGAAGAAGCTGTAGAAATCGAAACAGAGCCTAACGAATGCAGCAGAGTAAGAGAATTTTTTGAGTCAAAGGGCTATACAATAATCTCCGCAGAGGTTGAGCAGGTGCCTGATACATACACCACCTTAACCGATGAGGAGCATATAAGAAAGATGAATCTTTTGCTCGACAGCTTAGAGGATAATGACGACGTTCAGAACGTATTTCATAACTGGGAACAGGAATAATGAATTTTTTTAAAAAATATCTTGCATTATTTTAAAAACCATAGTATAATGTTATATGCATTACGCACGCTGTGGTAATTTTAGGCTCGGTGCCTTAAGCTTTTGAGGTTGCCTAAAACACATTACAGCGGAGGAAAATTAACCAAAACAGGAGGTAACTACCATGGCAGTAGTTTCAATGAAACAGCTTCTTGAAGCAGGTGTACACTTTGGTCACCAGACAAGAAGATGGAATCCGAAGATGGCAGAATACATTTTTACGGAACGTAACGGTATCTACATCATCGACTTACAGAAGACAGTTAAAAAATTAGACGAGGCATATACCTTTGTTCGTGACGTAGTAGCTGACGGTGGCGAAATCGTATTTGTCGGCACAAAGAAGCAGGCCGCTGATTCTATTAAAGAAGAAGCTTTAAGATGCGGTATGCACTATGTTAACGCAAGATGGCTCGGCGGTATGCTCACAAACTTCAAAACCATCAAGCAAAGAATCAAAAGATTAGAGCAGTTAAGAACTATGCAGGAAGACGGCACTTTTGATTTGTTGCCTAAAAAAGAAGTAATCAAGCTTGAATTAGAGATAGAAAAGCTCGAAAAATTCATGGGCGGTATCAAGAATATGGACAAATTGCCGGGTGCATTGTTCATAGTTGACCCAAGAAAAGAAAAGATTGCTGTTGCAGAAGCTAAAAACTTAGGTATTCCGATTGTTGCTATCGTTGATACAAACTGTGACCCTGACGACGTTGATTACGTTATTCCGGGTAACGACGACGCAATAAGAGCAGTTAAGCTTTTGGCAGGCGCTATGGCTGACGCAGTTTTGGAAGCTAAACAGGGCGAGCAGCTCGAAGAAAACAGCACCGAAGAAGCTAACGAAGAAGTAGCTACAGAGGAAAGCGAAACTGTAGAAGAAGCTTAATAAAATAATTATTAAAATGCCCTTGCTATGTGAGGGCATTTTTGAAAAAATAGGAGGAATTTGTTATGGCATTTACTGCTAAAGATGTAAAAGACTTGCGTGAAAAAACCGGCTGCGGTATGATGGACTGTAAAAAAGCACTTACAGACGCTGACGGCGATATGGATAAAGCTATTGAAATTTTAAGAGAAAAAGGACTTGCAGCCGCAACCAAAAAGGCCGGCAGAATTGCCGCAGAGGGCTTGGTTGTTTCTGTAGTTGATGAAGCTAAGAAAGTAGGCGTTGTACTTGAAGTTAACGCTGAAACAGACTTCGTTGCAAAGAACGAACAGTTCGTTACCTTTGTAAACAATGTTGCAAAGACAATTATTGATGTAAATCCTGCTGACGTTGAAGCTTTGGAAAACGCTTCATATATCGGTACTCAACAAACCGTTGCAGAAGCATTGAGAGAGCAAATCTTAACAATCGGCGAAAATATGAAAATCCGTCGTTTTGTTCGCTTAGAGGGCGATTTAATCTCTTATGTTCACGGTGGCGGAAGAATCGGCGTTATGGTTAAGTTTGACACCGACGTAGCCGACAAAGACGGATTTGTAGATTTCGCTAAGGATATAGCTATGCAGATTGCCGCTGCAGTACCGCAGTTTACACATAAGGAAGAAATTCCTGCCGAGACCATTGAAAAGGAAAAAGAAATCCTTATGGCACAGGCTATTAACGAGGGCAAACCTCAAAATATCGCTGAAAAGATGGTATTCGGAAGAATCAATAAGTATTATAAGGAAGTTTGCCTTGTTGAGCAACCGTTTATCAAAAACGGCGACATCTCTGTAGCTCAATATGCTAAAGATACAGCTAATGCTTTAGGCGGAAAAATCGAAATCGTTTCCTTCGTTCGCTTTGAAAAGGGCGAGGGCTTGGAAAAGAGAGAAGACAATTTCGCTGATGAAGTAGCAAGTATGATGAAGTAATTTTATAAAAATTAAACTTTAAGTTAAATCCTCCGCCTTGTTAAGCGGAGGATTTTTTATGAGAGTAAGCTATTGACCTGTAATATCGGAGTATGATATAATTTGACCGACCGAAAGTGCAAAAATTGCCACTTTCTTATAAAACGGCATTTAAAATAATATGTAAAGCTAAAATGCTTTACATATTATAAAAGCAGTAAAAAAGGGGATAATAAGTATGGAATTTTATAAAATGACTGTCGCAGGTTGTGAAAGACATTTACCAATTTGCGCAGTTAACGATAAGCTTGACATAGCGGGATTTGTTATGTTTTCCGATGTTGAGGTAACCGTTGCGAGTGCTACTGAGCTTTTAAAAAAGCTGCCTGAATTTGATGTTATAATCACCGCTGAATCAAAGGGAATACCGCTTGCTTACGAAATGGCAAGACAAAGCGGTAAAAAGTATATTGTAGCACGAAAAGGGATAAAACTATATATGACAGACCCGATAGGCATAGAGGTTAAGTCGATAACTACCGAAAAAATGCAGACGCTTTATTTAAGCAGTGAGGATATGCATAGCCTTGAGGGCAAGAGAGTGGTTATTGCCGACGACGTTATCAGTACGGGCGAGTCTTTAAAGGTACTCGAGGAGTTAGTGAAAAAATCAAACGGCAATATTGTCGCTAAGGCGGCTGTTTTGGCGGAGGGTGACGCTGCCGACAGAGACGATATAGTGTTCCTTGAAAAATTACCATTGTTTTTTAAATAGGAGATAAACTAATGAAATATACCTATATACCGAGCGGAGTATGCTCGAGAAAAATTGAGGTGGAGCTTGACGGAGATACCATAACCGACGTTAAGTTTATCGGCGGTTGCAACGGCAACACAAAGGGTATTTCCGAGCTTGTAAAGGGCAGAAAGACAGACGAGGTTATCGAAAGACTGTCGGGGATAACCTGCGGTATAAGACAAACCTCCTGTCCCGATCAACTCGCACAAGCTCTTATAGAAGCACAAAACGTATAAAAAATCGCTGACTAAAGTCAGCGATTTTTTTAATTTCAATATCTTTAGCTTTTATTTATAAGCACTTTATAGATATTTGTGTTGCTTAAGCCTTTACGAAGCGCTATAGCCAAAGGCACCGCAACCGCAACTGCAATAACACCGTTTATAGAAGACGCTATAGCCTTTTGACCTACCGAAATCCATATTGTGTGAATGTCGTTTCCCAAAATAAACAAACTTATAAATGAATATAAAAGATATAAGATTATGTAAGAAAACTGTCCGAGTATAGCGGCGATAATGTTTACTTTAATATCATTGCCGTTTCTTCCTTTTGAGTGAGAAATTTTACCTGCAACAAATCCCATAACAAATTTGTTTATAATGGTGGAGGGCGCTGAGGTTATGTAAACAGGGTCAAGTAAATCCATAAGCCCCGAACCTATTCCCGAAGCAAGACCTCCGCTTAATCCGCCGAATAATAATCCCGATAATATACACATAACATTTCCCAAATGTATTCTGGTGGGTGTACCTGCTACTGTTGCAATCGGAATAGTTAAAAATTTAGACGCTACAAAAACTACAGCCGCCATTAACCCGATAACAACAATGCGTAATAGTCTTGTGTTACTTTTAGTGTTGTTCATTTTGATATCTCCTTTATATGTGGGTTATGCTGTAATTATATTTTATAAATTTTAAAAGGTCAAAACTTTGATAATAGCATTAAAGAAAGGCATCAGTTAGTTAAGTTTAATAATTTGAGCTTAACTTTGCCCTTTAATGTTTGTTTAGATTATACTAAGAAAAATGAGCCTTTTAAGCTATAAAAATGCTCCTATATATATATGAACAAATAACGCCTTAAAAAAATAAGATATTTGTGAGAGTCGTAGAATATTATGATTATATGCGTACTGCTTTATAGCTTATAAAAACAAAATCTATTTATGTAGTATTTACAAAAAGCATATTTAAAAAAAGTGAAAATATCAAAAATTTCAGAAAAATATAAAGCTTTTGTTGTAATTAAAATAGTTAAATGATATTATAAAAAAAGAGTAAAAATTATGAGCTTTATCGGCATTTTATGACAATAAAGACTTTTATTTGCTGTTAAAGCTTTAAGTTTAAGTACTTTTTTCCTTACTTTTGACGGTCGCTGTCAAAGTTAAAAAAGGATTATATAAGCGACAGAAACGGAGCAAGATTATGAGCAAGAGAGTAGTAGTTACAATAGGAAGACAATGCGGCAGCGGCGGTAGAGAAATAGGACAAAAATTAGCTAAGTCGTTAAATATTCCGTTTTACGATAAGGAGCTTATGGCGTTGGCGGCTCAAAAAAGCGGTATAAGCCAGTCGCTTCTGGAGGAGGCAGACGAAACCGCTACAAACAGCTTACTTTATTCACTTGTGATGGGAGCCAACTCTTTCGGTACAGGAATACCTACAATATCAGACCTTCCGATAACCGACAAACTGTTTATCGCTCAGACTGAGGTTATAAGGGAAATTGCACAGGTGGGTTCTTGTGTAATAGTGGGCAGATGCGCCGACTATGTTTTAAAGGATGACCCTGATTGCGTGAGCGTTTTTATAACCGCCGATATAAACGACAGAATAGAAAGGGTAAAGGCAAGACATAACCTAAATGCGAGAAAAGCAGAGGAAAGTATTGCAAAAACCGATAAAAAAAGAGCTAATTATTATAATAAAAACACCGATAAAAAGTGGGGAAAGGCTTCGGGTTATATGCTTTGCTTAGATAGTAAAATAGGCATAGACAACAGCGTGGAGCTTATAAAAAGTTATATTAAGATGCTAAAGGAAAACGAAGAATAAAATAGTGTATACATAAAACGCCGACTCTATTTAGAGTCGGCGTTTTTAAATTTTATATTTTATTTTGCGTATGTTTTAATACAACCTTTTTTAAGCTTATATCCAACGGTGGAGATAAACGCACTGTTTGTCGGAATTTCATAAGCCAAGCCACCGAAATATTCCTCGACAATTTCACGGTTTAACCTTGACCAGTATGAGTTTATAACGTGTCTTATCGAACGCTCGATATTAGCAGGGGAGGTATTAAACTCTCTTGCAATATCGGGATAAATTGTTTTTGTTACGGCTTGCATAGAGCCTTCGTCTATATACATTGTAAGCGCTTTCCTTATATAACGTGTGCCTTTTAAATTTAAAGGTAAGCCTATCTCGCAGATAAATTCGTCAACAACGCTTTGAGCCTTGTCGGAATACGAATTTAAATCATCATTATCCGAAATTTCAAGTAAGTTTATGATTTTATCGCTTAACAAAGAAATATCAAACGGCTTTAAAAGATAATCCTCTGCGCCGCTTTCATAAAGCTTTGTTTTAAAAGCTTCGCCGCTGTTTGTACCGATTACAATGATTTTAACGGGTATATCAACAAAGTATTTCATAAACGAAATTATACCCAAAGCGTCTATATGAGGCATATTGTATTCTATAACCGCTACTTTCGGCCTTTTTGTTATTATGGCGTTTAATACGTCAATTCCGTCTTTTAAAACAGTCGCCGAAGAAACGTTGTGACTGTTAAGCGCACGGGAACAAACATATCCAAAGTTTATGGAGTTATCGCCTATAAGCACATCTATCTGTTTACTCATAAAATTCTCCGTTTCTGTCGCTTTAATTAAAACGACTAAACTTATATTTTAGTAAGGCTTTTTTAAAATTAAAGCTCAAGGTTTTCCAAAGCCATCATTTTGTCAACTCTTACAGCGTGTCTGCCGCCTTCAAAGCCCGTGTTTAAAAATACGTCAACAAGCTCGGTGGCAAGACCCGGTCCGATAACCCTTGCGCCGAAAGCGATTATATTTGAATCGTTGTGCAGACGGGTGTACTTAGCAGAAAAATAATCGTGGCATAAAGCGCATCTTATACCCTTTATCTTGTTAGCGGACATTGATATGCCGATACCCGTACCGCAGATTAGTATGCCTTTTTCACATTCTGAGCTTAAAATGCTTTTGCAAACCGGCAAAGCTATATCCGGATAATCGCAGGATTCGGAAGAATATGTACCGAAATCCTTGTATTCAATCTTATTAGCCTCTAAGTATTTTATAATTTCTGCCTTTAGGGCAATTCCGCCATGGTCACAGCCTATAGCTATCATAATTAAAACCTCCTTGGGGTTATTTTGTCTTGTTTTTATTCATAAGTTCTCTTTGAGCCTGCGGCAAACGCAGATAATACGGCATAAGCTCTTTTGCGCTTACCGTTTTTTTCGCTTTAATTTTTTCTATAGCCGCCATAGCTACGCTCGAAGCACGCTGATAGCGATTTTGCACGGAAGCAAGTCTTAAATTTAAAAGTTTAGGTTTAAGGCTTTCGTAACATAAATCAGCGCCGTCACCTACAAGTATTATAGGCTCGTTAAAGTCTTTAAGGTCTAAGTATAAATCATCTATTGAAACAGCTCTGTCGTCTTTGAGCTTAGTAAGCGAGCCGTTTGAAGCTTTATAAAGCGCATTATATACCTGTAAGCGTCTGGCGTCCATAACAGCGCATATAATCCCGTCAAAATCTTTTACGTTAACACTGAGTGCGTCTAAAACCGACACCTCTACGCAAGGCTTATTAAGTGCATAGGCGATACCCTTTATTGCCGAAATGCCTATTCTGAGCCCGGTAAAAGACCCCGGACCGTTACTTACCGCAAAATAGTCTATATCCTCAAGTGTAACCTTACAGTTTTTAAGCATATCCTCGCACATAGGCATTAAGGTCTGGGAATGAGTGAAATTCATATTTATATTAAATTCGCTAAGCACCTTTTCGTCTGATACAAGGCTTACGCTTGCAACCTTTGCGGAAGTATCCATCGCAAGTATTTTCAATTCATCTCACCTTTATGATAAGTAGTAATATATCTTGTCTGCTTGTCATTTTCGTCGCAGGCAATATCAACATAAACGGTATTTTCGGGCAGAAATCCCGAAATATTTTCGCTCCATTCAATAGCCGTTATAACGTCTTGTTCAAGGTAATCAAAAAAGCCTGTGGTATATAAATCGTCCTCACCGCTTATACGGTACATATCAAAGTGAATAAGATTTATCTTTCCTATGTATTCGTGTACTATTGCAAAGGTAGGACTGCAAACCTCGCCCTTTACCTCTAAGCCTTTGGCAAGGCCTCTTACAAAGGCGGTTTTACCTGCTCCTAAGTTGCCTGTAAAAGCGATAACGTCACCGCCCTTTAGGGTTTTTGCAAATTGCTCGGCTATTTTTTCGGTTTCCTTAGTGCTGTGTGAAATATATTTTTTCATTAGCTGTAATCAGTCCTTTAAAAATACCGGTAGTGTAAAAGTCACCTTTATAAAAATGAATATTACTAATACATTATATTATTTTCGCAAAATTATTGCAAGAGTTATAGAAACATTAAAAAAAATATGCTATACTATATTTTAGTAATATTATTATGAGGTATTATAACTTTTTATCTTATAATAGCTTACAAAGCTAATTAAAGTTTCATATATAACTAACAGGAAAAAATATTATGAGAATTGTTGGAATTGACCCGGGTTATGCAATAGTAGGCGTTGGGGTAGTCGAATTTAATAATCAGCGTTTTACCACCATAAATTACGGAGCTGTTACTACCGACGCTTCGGAAAGCTTTCCGAGCAGGCTTAAAATTATATATGACGACATCTGTGCTATACTCGATACCTATAAGCCCGACGCACTCGCCATAGAAAAGCTTTATTTTACAACAAACCAAAAAACCGCAATAGACGTTGCGCAGGCAAGGGGAATAATCTTACTTGCGGCAAGACAAAGGGATATACCGTGTTATGAGTATACGCCGCTTCAGGTTAAACAGTCGGTTGTAGGTTACGGCAAGGCGATTAAAAAGCAGGTTATTGATATGACCACAAGAATTTTAAAACTTAAAAATCCGCCTAAGCCCGACGACGTAGCAGACGCACTTGCAATTGCCGTTTGTCACGGTCATACCGCTTCCTCGCCAAATTCGTTAAATTATTTAATAAAAGGATAAGATAATATGATTTACAGCGTAAACGGCAAGTTAATGCTTATAGAGCCTAATTTTGTTGTAGTGGAAACAAACGGAATAGGTTACGGCATAAAAACAACAATGAATACCATATCCCAGCTTCCGAGAGAAGACAAAGAAGTCTTTTTATATACATATTTGAATGTGCGTGAGGACGCTATGGAGCTTTTCGGCTTTGCTACAAAAGGCGAACTCGAATGCTTTAAGCTTCTTATAAATATAAACGGCGTAGGGCCAAAAGCGGCGCTTACAATACTGTCCGATAATACCCCCGAGCAGTTATCGCTTATCATCGCCTCATCTGACGCTAAAGCATTGACAAGAAGCGTGGGAATAGGTATAAAAACCGCTCAAAGAATAGTGCTTGAATTAAAGGATAAGGTTACAAACCAGCAGATAAAAGACTCGGTCGGCGCAGGCGCATCGTCACCTATACCGAACTCAAAGTCAGCCGAAGCCATAAGCGCACTTGTGGCACTCGGTTATTCACAGTCCGAAGCGTCAGGCTTTATAGCTACGCTTTCAGGTGATTTATCTGTGGAGGAAATGATAAAGTCAGCCTTAAAGGGCTTATCGTCAAAATAAATTATAAAGAGGAAAAACAATGTTTGATTCAAATAACGAAATGGAGTTTGAAAGCAGAATGGTCACCTCGGATTTTACTCCCGAGGACGTTGACTTAGAGTTTTCTCTAAGGCCTAAAACTCTTGACGAATACATAGGTCAGGATAAAGTAAAGGACAACCTTTCTGTGTTTATAAAGGCGGCTAAAGGACGAGGCGAAGCCCTTGACCATGTGCTGCTGTACGGTCCTCCGGGGCTCGGTAAAACAACTCTTTCATCCATTATTGCAAATGAAATGAACGTAAATTTAAGGGTGACGTCGGGACCCGCTATTGAAAAGCCGGGAGATTTGGCGGCACTGCTTACAAACCTAAGCCCAAATGATGTTTTGTTTATCGACGAGATACACAGACTTTCCAGGGCGGTTGAAGAGGTTTTATATCCTGCTATGGAGGATTACGCCTTAGATATAATTATCGGTAAAGGCCCTTCGGCAAGGTCGATACGAATTGACCTGCCGAGGTTTACTTTAGTAGGCGCTACCACAAGAGCAGGTCAGCTTACCTCACCGCTTCGTGACCGCTTCGGCGTTATTTTAAGATTAGAGCTTTATACTACCGAACAGCTCGCTCAAATTATAATGCGAAGCGCCGATATTTTGGATATAGAATGTGATAACGAAGGCGCAATAGAGCTTGCAAAACGCTCCAGAGGAACTCCGAGAGTTGCAAACAGGCTTTTAAAGCGTGTGCGTGACTTTGCTCAGGTTTTGGGCGACGGCGTAATCACAAAGGACATTGTAGATGTCGCTTTAGATAAGCTTGATATAGACGATTTGGGGCTTGATAACCTTGACCGCAGAATGCTTAATATCATAATCAAAAATTATTCGGGCGGTCCTGTAGGGCTTGAAACTCTTGCCGCAGCTATGGGGGAAGAGGCTGTCACTATAGAGGACGTGTGTGAGCCTTATCTTATGCAGCTCGGATTTTTGTCACGAACGCCGAGAGGCAGGTGTGTTACACCGCTTGCTTACAAGCATTTGGGAATAGATATCGAAGGTCAACAGATGCTTTAAAAAATAAAAAGCAATAAGAGTGTGACAAATCACATTATTAAAGTTATATTTTCCGCTTAAGTTGCCGTTTTTGCGACAACGAGCGACAGAAAAATTTTCATTATACGCCTTGTCTGCCCGGCAAGGATAAGTATAATGTGAAGTCTAAATAAACTATTTATGGGCAGAAAGGCTAAGGAAATTATTATGGGAAGATTATTTGGTACAGACGGCGCAAGAGGAATTGCTAACGACGATTTAACCTGTGAGCTTGCTATGCAGATAGGACGTGCCGCTGCAACTGTTTTAACAAAAGGAAAAAATAAAAAGGCAAAAATTATAATCGCAAAGGACACGAGAATTTCCTCGAGTATGCTCGAAAACGCTTTGGCGGCAGGAATATGCTCGGTGGGTATTGACGTTGAGCTTTTGGGCGAGCTTCCGACTCCTGCAGTCGCTTGGCTTGTAAACGAATATAACGCTGATGCAGGCGTTATGATTTCCGCTTCTCACAACCCTGCTGAATTTAACGGTATAAAACTGTTTTCCGGTACAGGCTATAAGCTTTCGGACGAAATACAGGACGAAATCGAGGCACTTATATTAGACCACCCGGAAAATATTAAGATTTGCGATCCGCTTAAAATCGGTAAGGTGTATGTAAGAACCTCTGCACACCTTGATTATATCGACCATATTAAAGCTACCATTGACAGCGATTTGTCGGGGCTTAATATAGCGGTTGACTGCGCTAACGGAAGCGCAAGCAGAACTGCGGGAATTTTATTTTCACAGTTAGGCTTAAACCCACACATATTAAATGCAACTCCTACAGGCCTTAACATAAACGATAAATGCGGCTCTACACATATGGAGGGCCTTAGAGAATATATGCTTCAAAACGGCTGTGAGCTTGCCTGCGCATTTGACGGAGACGCCGACAGATGTCTTTTTATGGACGAAAACGGCGAAATAGTTGACGGCGATCAGATTATGGCTATAGTTGCAAGCGACTTAAAGGCAAGAGGCAGACTAAACGACAACGCCTTAGTGGCAACCGTTATGTCAAACTTCGGTATGCATCGCTTTGCAAAGGAAAACGACATAAACCTTGTTTGCACAAGCGTTGGCGACAGATATGTACTTGAAGAAATGTTAAAATACGGCTATGTAATCGGCGGCGAGCAGTCAGGTCACATAATCTTTAAGGATTATGCTCAAACAGGCGACGGTCAGCTCACAGCAATTCAGCTTTTAAATATTTATAAAAAGTCAGGGCTTAAGATGAGCGAGCTTGCTAAGACTATGCAAAAAATGCCGCAGGTTTTGGTAGGCGTTAAAGCCGATAAGGAGCAGAAAAAGCTTCTTGCAACAGATGATGAGATAAAAGCTATAATAAAATCCGTTCAGGATAAGCTCGGCGAGGACGGCAGAGTGCTTGTAAGAGCTTCGGGAACAGAGCCTTTAATCAGGGTTATGCTCGAAGGAAGCGACGAAAAGGTAATTGCCGATTACTGCAATCAAATAGCTAAGGTGATTGAAAAGCAAATAGCGCTTAATGGTTAGTTTAAAGGATTTGGTTTTTTAATGAGAACTGCTTTAGATTGGAAGGATTACAAAATAGTAGACGCTTCGGACGGCGAAAAGTTAGAATACTGGGGCGATACACTTTTAATAAGACCCGATCCGCAAATTATATGGAAAACGCCTAAACAAAATCCGCTTTGGCAAAAGGCGGCGGCTCGTTATATACGCTCAAATAAGGGCGGCGGAGAATGGGATTTTTATAAATCGGTTAAGGATAGCTGGCAGATAAAGTATAAATCTCTCACCTTTAACATAAAACCGACAGGCTTTAAGCATACGGGACTTTTTCCCGAGCAGGCGGTAAACTGGGATTATTTTAAAAAGCGTATAAAGGATGCAGGCAGACCTATAAAGGTTTTAAATCTCTTTGCGTATACGGGCGGAGCAACGCTCGCCTGCGCAAGTGCAGGTGCGAGCGTGTGCCACGTTGACGCTTCAAAAGGAATAGTATCGTGGGCAAGAGAAAACGCTAAAAGCTCCTCCATGGAGGATAAGCCGATACGCTGGATAGTTGACGACTGCGAAAAATTTGTTGCAAGAGAGATAAGGCGAGGAAATAAATATGACGCTGTAATTATGGATCCGCCCTCATACGGCAGAGGCCCGGGAGGCGAAGTGTGGCAGCTCGAAAACCATATATATTCGCTGGTTTCACTTTGTGCCGATGTTTTAAGCGAAAATCCGCTGTTTTTTGCATTAAACTCATATACTACGGGCTTGTCGCCGTCGGTAATGGAGTATCTTTTGGGCGTCAGCGTGGGTAAAAAATATCAGGGCAAGGTATCCGCCGACGAGATAGGACTTCCCGTTGAGCAAAGCGGATATGTATTGCCGTGCGGCTCTACGGCACTTTGGGAAGCAAAATAATAAACTTAGATTGGGACTTAAAAAAATTGGAAAGTTTAATTCATACAGAGCATTTAAAATTTGAATATCAAAACGAAGAAGAGACTTATGTTGCTTTGGACGATATTGACCTTGACGTTAACGAGGGTGAGTTTGTCGCAGTTTTGGGACATAATGGCTCGGGTAAGTCAACCCTTGCAAAGCATTTTAATGCGATACTTGTTCCCACTTCGGGAAGGTGTATAGTAGACGGCTTGGACACTTGTGAAGACGACGAGCTTTTTAATATTCGTCAGCGTGTGGGTATGGTGTTTCAAAATCCCGACAACCAGATTGTCGCCACGATAGTTGAGGAGGACGTTGCCTTTGCTTTGGAAAATTTGGGGGTTGATCCTCAACAAATCAGGCAAAGAGTAGACGACGCTTTAAAAAAAGTCGATATGTACAAGTTTAGAGAGCATGCACCGCATCAGCTTTCCGGCGGACAAAAGCAGAGGGTTGCGATAGCCGGCGTTATCGCTATGCGCCCAAAATGTATTGTGCTCGACGAGCCTACCGCTATGCTCGACCCAAAGGGCAGGCGTGAGGTTCTAAACACGATAATGGAATTAAACAAAGAATATAAAACTACTGTTATAATAATAACTCACTATATGGACGAGGCGGCACTTGCGGACAGAATAGTGGTTGTAGACCACACAAAAAAGGTTATGGAGGGCACGCCTAAAGAGGTGTTTTCACAGGTTGAAAAGCTAAAGGATTTAGGTCTTGATGTTCCGCAGGTTACAGAGCTTTGTTATAAATTAAGACAAAACGGTGTTAATGTGCCCTGTGACATTATAACCGAAGAAGAATGTGTAAAAGAGCTTCAAAGGCTGTTGGAGGAGTAATATTGATTATAAAAACCGAAAATTTAACATACACCTACAGCAGCGGTACACCCTTTGAAAAGGTAGCTGTAGATGATGTAAATATAGAAATTCAAGAAGGCGATTTTGTCGGGGTTATCGGGCATACAGGCTCAGGCAAATCGACGCTTATACAGCACTTTAACGGGCTTTTAAAGCCGACCTCGGGAAAGGTATATGTAAACGGTAAGGATATTTGGGCAAATAAAGGCGATGTACTTAAGGTAAGATTTGAGGTAGGGCTTGTATTTCAGTACCCCGAACATCAGCTTTTTGAGGAAACGGTATATAAGGATATAGCGTTTGGCCCGGGCAATATGGGACTTACAAAAAGGGAAATAGACGACAGAGTAAACGAAGCTATGGCGTTTACAGGGCTTAGCGAAGAATTTAAAGAAAAAAGTCCCTTCGATCTGTCAGGCGGACAAAAGCGCAGGGTAGCGATAGCAGGCGTTATCGCTATGCGCCCGAAGGTACTTATTTTGGACGAGCCTACGGCAGGTCTTGATCCGAAGGGCAGAGATAAGATATTAAATCAAATCAAGGAATATCATAAAAAAACAGGCAGTACGGTTTTATTAGTATCTCATAGTATGGAGGATATTGCGAGATTTGCCAAAAAAGTTTTGGTGATGAATAAGTCAAAGGTTTTTGATTTTGACACCACCGAAAATATCTTTAAGCGTTATGACAAGCTAAAGGCTATGGGGCTTAATGTTCCGCAGGTGACAAATGTTTTTCATACGCTTATAAAAAACGGTGTAGACGTTCCCGATAATGTGTATACCACCGACTACGCAAAAGAAAGAATTTTGGAGCTTCTTTCAAAAAAAGGAGGCGTCCTGAATGATTAGAGATATTACCTTAGGACAGTATTTTCCGGGAAATTCCGTTATACACAGAATGGACCCGAGAATGAAAATAATACTGACAATTTTATTTATTGTAATGCTTTTTGTCGCAGGTAACTGGGCAGGCTTTGCAGTAACTTTAGTTTTTGTATTGGCGGTAGTGCTTATATCAAAAATACACATAAAATTTCTTTTAAAGAGCATAAAGCCTATATTACCGCTTATCATTTTTACCTCGGTGTTAAACTTGTTTTTTGTTGCAGGTACTCCGATTTTTTCTTACGGCATCATAAATATAACCTACGAGGGAATAGATATTGCACTTAGAATGAGCTTTAGAGTTATAATTCTTATAATGGGCACGTCAATATTAACCTATACGACGTCGCCGATTTCCTTAACCGACGGAATCGAAAGGCTTATGTCACCACTTAAAAAGATAAGATTTCCCGTTCACGAAATGGCTATGATGATGACCATTGCCTTGCGATTTATCCCGACTCTTATCGAGGAAACGGACAAAATTATGTCTGCTCAAAAGGCGAGGGGAGCCGATTTGGAATCGGGCGGAATTATTAAGCGCTCAAAGGCTCTTGTACCTGTTTTGGTACCGCTTTTTATAAGTGCGTTCAGGCGTGCGGAGGAGTTGGCGCTTGCTATGGAATGCAGGTGCTATCAAGGCGGCGAGGGCAGAACGAGAATGAAAATACTTAAATTTTCATCAGTTGACTTTTTAGCACTTGCCGTAGTAGCTATAACTTTCGGCGTAATTATAGCGTTTAACATTTTGTTTTAATTAAGAGGAACAGTTATTTATGAGAAATCTGCTTGTAAATATATCCTTTAACGGAGCGAATTATCACGGCTATCAGGTACAAAAAAATGCCGTTGCCGTAGCGCAGATTTTGCAGGACGCAATCGAGCGAGTGATTGGCGTAAGAGAGGATATTGTCGGCTGTTCACGCACCGATACCGGCGTACACGCAAACAGCTATTATTTTAATATGAAAACCGAAAACTCCATTCCCTGCGACAGATTTGTTTATGCTATGAATAGGGCTCTGCCTGCTGATATTTGCGTTAATTCCTGCGTTGAGGCAGACCTTGATTTTCACAGCAGATATAACGCAAAGGCAAAGGAATATATATATAAAATCTGGAACAGCAAAATAAAAAATCCCTTTATGCAAAATATGGTGTATCAATACGGATATAATCTTGATATTGAGCTTTTAAATAAAGCCTGCAAGGACTTTTTGGGCACTCATGACTTTAAGGCGTTTTGTTCGGCAGGAGGCAAAGATATTCCTACTGTCAGGACAATATATGAATGTGAAATTTACCGTGAGGGCGATATGGTGATTTTCAGAGTGCTCGGAAACGGCTTTTTATACAATATGGTAAGGATAATGGTGGGTACTTTAATAAGAATAAACGAGGGCGTAATAGCCCCCGACGCCATTCCCGATATTATAGCTTCAAAAAACAGGCAAAACGCAGGTAAAACCGCACAGGCTAAAGGACTTTATTTAAACAGAGTTTTATACGAATAATAAAGAAAGGCAGGCTTTATAAAATTGGGAGAGCTTAGCAATATAAACAGTATCGAACAATACCGCAAAAAGAAAAAAAGAAAAAAGCGCATAATAAAAATTGTGATTGCAGCTATTCTTATTATACTTGCCGCAGTCGGAATTTTTGTGATAAATTCCATTTCTAAGGTAAATTCCTATGAGGACAAAGACTCCTCAAAATTTCCTGTAAATGTTGCGGATTTGTCGGTTTTAGACCTTAATACTATAGATTCAAACATCATAGTTACTACTAATTCAGAGCTTTGCTATTATACTGCGAGGGCAAAAAAGATAACCTCTTTTAAACACGGCTGTACTAATCCGGTATCGGTAAAAGCAGGTCAGAAAATCTTAACCTACGATTTGGGCGGATATACAATAAGGCTTGACAATAAAAGCGGGAATAGTCGCTTAGACCCTATAAAGACCGACGAAAAAATACTTATGTGTAAAATGAACGACAGTAACTATATTGCAGTTGTTACCGAGGAATCAAGATATAAGGGAAGCGTTACTGTTTTTGACAAAAAATTAAACAAGCTTTATGTTTGGCACTCGGCTCAGGAATATATTATGAGTGTAGATTTTATTGACAATAACGATATTATCGTAGCAACCCAAAATGTCGAAAACGGCGACTTTTTAACAAGCATCTATAAAATAGACATAAATAAACAAAGCGAAACCTTGATTTGTCAGATACCGGGCTCTATGGCGCTTGACATTAGCGTAAAGAGTTCGGACAACATAATGTATGCGGGAGATAATACGCTTAACTGTATAGATAAAAAGGGAAAGGTATTAAACGAATATGCTCTAAACAGTTCCATTGATTTTATCTGTAACTCACAAAAAGATTACACCGTAATCGCCCTCAGTGATATTGCCGACGCTCAGATTGACGATATACTTGTTTTTGACGAGTACGGAAGGCTTTATAAAGAAACTTCTTACGGCGAAAAGATAGTGGATATTTACTGCGACAACGACGGAATAATTGTTGTGGGAGAAAATAATATATCTGCCTTTAATTATGAGCTTGAAAGTTTAAACTCGTATGAAAACACAAACGGATATAACAAGGCTCAAAGATGTAATGACAATATTTTAGTAATGGGAAATGAATTTTTACAGTTAATGGATTAGCACCTTACGGTTACGGGGAGTATTTATGGAAATTTATATACCTGTTATAATTGATGTAATTTTAGGCTTAATAATTGTTGTAGGCATATGTATAGGCTATAAAAAAGGCTTTGCGGGAATGCTTGTTGGCTTTTTAGGCAAGATAATTGCCTTTGTAGTGGCTTGTATCTGCAGTAAGATTTTTACCGAGATGATATGCAAAGCGATAAAAGAACCGGTATTAAACCAAGTTGTAAAAAAACTTTCTGAGTTTCCTGTAGCGTCAAGCGCAGGGGAACTCACCCAAAATTTTTTAAACAGCCTTCCTACAGCGCTTAGCAATATTGTAGGCTTTTATCTGCCCGACAGTGTAAATATACAAAATACCACAAACGACATTGTAAGCAGTACTGCCGCAGGGCTAACCGATTCGGTTTTTATGCCGATAATAAATTTAATTATAAGCAGTCTTTTGTTTTTTGTGCTTTTTTCGGTGCTTAGCATTGTGGTAAAACGCACCGCAAAGAGTATGTATAATATCAAAAAGGTGCCTTTTGTCGGCAAGGTAAATTCATTTATGGGCGCTTTGCTCGGCTTTGTTGACGGGGCGGTGATAGTTTTGGTAATCGCCTTTGCAATATGTGTAATACTGCCTTTTGCCTTTGGCGAGCAGATAAAAGTATATGAACAAAATTCATATATACTTAAATTTTTATGCGACATAAATCCGTTTGTAAATTTTAAAATATAATTTTTTTTAGTATTTCGTCATAAAGTGTTTATAAAAAATTTATTGCTTATTTTTTGTATTGAGATATTATAATATTAAAAAGCATAAGCTATATAAATGATATATTGCAATCAGTTAGGAGTATTAACAGTAATGAAATGCAGCAGATGTAAAAAGAGAATGGCAGTTTTATTTGTGTCTAAGCTTGACGGCGACAAGCCCGTAAACGAGGGTTACTGCATACCGTGCGCCAGAGAGATAGGCGTTCCTAATATAAATTCACTTATTGAACAAATGGGTATATCCGAAGAGGAATTAGAGCTTGCAGAGGAACAGCTTTCCGAATTTGCAGGCGACGATATGTTCGAGCCGGGCGGCGCCGATACAATGCCTAACTTTATGAAGAATATGTTTGGCAGTATTATGGGCGGCAGTACCGATTCTGCCGATGAAGGCGAAAATATTACGGCAGAGGAAACTAAAGGAGATAAAAAAACTAACGGTAAAAAGAATAAAAAGTCAGAGCCTCAAAAACCCCAAAGAAAATTTTTAAATCAATACTGCAACAATCTTACCGAAAAGGCAAGAAACGGTAAACTCGATAATATAATCGGCAGAGATAAAGAAATTTACCGTATGGTTCAGATTTTAAGCCGTAGGACCAAGAACAATCCCTGTCTTATAGGTGAGCCGGGCGTAGGTAAAACCGCTATCGCCGAGGGAATTGCTCAAAAAATTGTTTCATCGGATGTGCCGTTTAGACTAAAAGACAAAGAGCTTTATCTTTTGGATATGACAGCGTTGGTAGCAGGAACTCAGTTTAGAGGTCAGTTTGAAAGCAGGGTAAAGGGGCTAATTGACGAGGTTAAAAAAGCAGGAAACGTCATTTTGTTTATAGATGAGATACACACCATTGTAGGAACAGGCGATTCCGAAGGCTCTTTAAGTGCCGCTAATATTTTAAAGCCTGCGCTTTCAAGAGGAGAAATACAGGTTATAGGCGCAACCACCTTTAACGAATACAGAAAGCACATTGAAAAGGATTCTGCCTTGGAAAGAAGATTTCAGCCCGTTACCGTAAACGAGCCTACAATCTCCGAAACCATAGACGTTTTAAAAGGTGTAAAAAAATATTACGAGGAGCACCACAAGGTAAAGGTGTCGGACTATATTGTAAGCTTAGCCGCCAATATGTCGGAAAAATACATCACCGACCGTTATCTTCCCGATAAGGCTATAGATTTGCTGGATGAGGCTTGTTCGTGTTGTTCCATAAGAAATAAAGAACTCGCCGAGTACGAAAGCATATCCGATGAGCTAAAGGTGCAAAATGAAGCTTTGCAGGAGCTTGAAGAGCAGGTAGAACAGCTCGATTATGAAAAGATAGCAGATGTAAAGCAGAATATCTTTACACTCGAGAAGAAGCTCGAAGAGCTAAAACCGAAGATAAGCGATATACAGGTAGAGGTTGCGGATTTGTCTAAGGTTATCGAGCTTTGGACAGGCATACCTGCCGCTAAAATCGAGGAAAATGAATATCATAAAATAGCTACCTTAGAGGATAGATTAAAGGCTAAAATAGTAGGTCAAGACGAAGCTGTAGCTGAGGTGGCAAACGCAATCAAGCGCACAAGGATTCAGCTTTCAAAGGTTAAACGCCCTGCATCCTTTATATTTGTAGGACCTACGGGCGTGGGTAAAACCGAGCTTGTAAAGGTGCTTGCAAACGAGCTTTTTGATTCGGTTGACCCTTTAATAAGGCTTGATATGACCGAGTATATGGAAAAGCACGCAGTATCAAAGCTAATAGGCTCGCCTCCGGGATATATCGGCTATGACGAAGCAGGTCAGCTTACCGAAAAGGTAAGAAGAAAGCCTTATTCGGTTATACTTTTTGACGAAATCGAAAAGGCTCACCCCGATATTATGAACCTGCTTTTGCAGATACTTGACGAGGGCAGAGTTACAGACGCACAGGGCAGAACGGTAAACTTTGAAAATACCGTTATCGTTATGACCTCTAACGCAGGTTCAACCGAAAAGGGCGGTATAGTAGGCTTTAATAAGACTTCTAACGAGGTCGCAAAGGACAAGGCTCAAAAGGCCTTAAGAGAATTTTTGCGCCCCGAATTTTTAGGTAGGGTAGACGAAATCGTTGTGTTTAACGCCTTAACCGAAAAGGATCTTATGAAGATAGCCTCATTTATGTTAGACGAGCTAAAAGAGTCGCTTGAAGATAAGGGAATAGCCCTAAAATACGACGATAAAGCTTTAAGTAAGCTTACCTTACTTGCCGACGGCGGTAAATACGGCGCAAGAGATTTAAGGAAAATAATCAGAAAGCATGTGGAAGATTTAATTGCAAACGAGCTTATTAAAAGCTTTGAAAATATGCCTAAGGTATTGTCTTTAAGCGCTGATGATGACGGGCTTAAATTAAAGACCGAATAGAAATAACTTTAACTGCAAGGTGTTACAACACAAAGTTAATGTAAAAGTAAATATCCCCACTGATATAGTCAGTGGGGATATTTTATGGCAAAGAGCTAAAGTTACCCCCACAGGCTAAAGCCTGTGGGGGTATTTCATAACAAATATTATAAGAGCCTTATTTTAATTATAAGGCAAAGTCATCTTTAGTAAACTTAGGCAAAACGCCTGTTTTTCTGGGAATTCTCTTTAACGGGGCATATTTAAAATGCTTACAGCTGTAATAAGGCGCAACAATACCGCACTTTTGACAAAGCACCATTTGTTTGTCGGCAGTTTCCTTTCCTACCTCGCAATAACAACAGCTGGGTTCTATTTTATTACCGAAAAGCTTCATTAAAAAATCCCCCTAAACTTACTTTAATTTAATTTTAGCAGATTTCGTGCTTAAAAACAACATCATTATTCCTAAAAATATTAGCATTAAAGAGGATATGGGGGATACGGAATAAAATTTGCAGTTTTGTAGTACGGGCTGAGAAAAACACTCCACCGAATGGTCCTCTCTTAAAAATATGCTAACTGCAACTAAAGTACAGATAAGGCTGTAAATTACCTTTGAGATTAAAAACTTAAACATATTTATCTTACTGCCCTTTGTAATAGCGCTTATCTGTAAAATTACGCAGATACCGCCAAAGGAAGTAAAAGCACTTACGGCGATAAAGCTTAAAAATTCGGGTAATCCTCCTGCAAGCTGACAGCCTATTGTAACCTCGCTAAAGCCTTTTATTACAAGTAATATGCCATTGTCTATCGGTAAAAGGTCCAAAAAAGCAAAAATTCCGCCAAACAGCAAAACATAACTGCATATAATAATCATTGATCTTGTGGCGTCGTTTACCGAGCTTACTAAAATGTGGCTTGCAGAACTTTTAGACGGCATATTACTTTCAAGGCTTTGTTTATCTTTATTAAATAATCCCGTTACCGCTCCGAATAAAAAAGAAACCGCAACCTGAGACAGATAAATTATAACGCCCGACTTTATGTTATGCCATAAAACCGCTGAAACACCGCTTATTAAAAAAGCAGGACTGCAGTTTACGCAGTAATACATCATTCTTTGGGCGGTTTTAAGAGAAATTTCACCTGCCTTAACCTTTTTGGCAATAAGCCTTGCCCCCACGGGATAACCGCCTAAAAGGCTTAATAAAAACACGGTAAAACATTCTCTGTTTATTTTAAAAATATACTTTGCCAAAGGTGTAAAAATATTGCCCACAGCCGATGAAAGCGAGGAAGCCTCTATAATATTTGCCAGCACCATAAAGCAGTACATAGACGGTATAAGCGTGCAAAGGCAAAGATTTATACTGTTTACTACACCGTTAAATATTGCTCCCGAAAAAATCAGCACTAAAGCGCATATAAGTATTGTTAAAAAGGCTGAAAAAGTGTTGCGCATAAATCGTATCATCAAAAAACTCCCCTTCGGATACTGATAATATGTATATGCTAAAACGCAAAATAATATATTTTAGTGAATAAATATTTACACAAAAGCGGAGGGCTATATGAAAAAAATAAAAGATATTAACCTGATGAGCGATATAAAGACATCTTATCCCATAGTTCAGACCGAGCAGAATAAAAAGCTCATAATAGAGGGGAAACTGCTTATAGACGAGTATACCGACGAATACATAAGCGTTAAGTCCGGGGAATTGCTAATTAAAATTTACGGGGATAGCATAGACCTTAAATATCTATCACCCGAAAACATAACGATAGACGGAATAATCACAAGAGTTGAGTATATAAAGCTATAAATCGGAAAAGAGGGAATAAGAGTGGTTTATATAAAACTTGTACGTTATTTGTTGGGAAATGTAAAGTTTAAAGCTCAGGGCTACAAGCTGTCGGGGCTTGTAAATACAAGGAAAAATAACATACATATTTGGGATATAAAAAATATAAACGGGGAATTTGAGGGCTATACCTTTGCGCATAATTACAGAAAGCTTGCAAAACTTTCTAAAAATCTCGGAATAAAGGTGCGTGTTGTAGAAAAAAGGGGGTTGCCGTTTAAAATAAGACCTTACCGTAAAAGAATAGGACTTTTGGTCGGCTTGGGTATATTTGCGCTTTTTCTTATTTTTACTCAGTTTTTTGTATGGAGTATTCAGATAAACGGCTGTGACGAAAAAACAAAGCAGTATGTATTAGAGGAAATGAGACTTGAAAATATAAAAATAGGCTCTTTTATTCCCGATATGGAGCTTGAAAACGCAAGAGAAAAAATACTCGCACGCTCAAATAATATCACCTGGCTTACCTTTAATTTAAAGGGTACTAAAATATACGTTGAGCTTACTCAAAAGGATATGTTAAAAACCGTGCCGGAGGAAGAGCCTTGCAACATAGTTGCAAAAAAAGCGGGAATAATATTAAGCGTAAACGCATACGAGGGCAATAAAGCCGTGGGAATAAACGAAGTGGTAAACGAAGGGGATTTGCTGGTAAACGGCGTAATAGAGGACTCGTTGGGAAATGTGCGTTATGTTCATTCAAAGGCTAAAATAATCGCTCAGACTCAAAGAAGCCACACTATAACCTTTGCGCTTAATAACGAGGAAAAAATCTATACTCAAGAGGAAAAAAACAGATATATATTAAATTTCTTTGGAATAGGTATTCCGTGCTACATAACCGATTTGTCAGATAAAAACTGCGACGTTGACAGTAGGTATTCGTCACTTGTTTTGTTCGGCAAGGAAATGCCTTTTGGTATAACCAAGACAAGTTACCGCTTTTTTGACATTCAAAAGAAGGAATATACTCAAAAGGAAGCAAAGGATATAATATTAAATTACTTTAAGGAATATGAAAAAACAGAGCTTTGCGACGTAGAAATAGTAAAAGAACAAAAATTTGAAAAGGTATCAAACGGAGTTTACAGCATTACAAAGGAGTATACCTGCTGTGAAGATATTGCAAAAGAGATAAAAATTTACGTCAATCAGTAAACAATTTTAATATTTTTGTTTAAAATGATAGTTACTTAAATGTGAAAATGTGTTATAATAACCTTAGTTTAGTCTGCACCTTTGGTGCAAACAGATGTTATTAAATATTTCTCATAAGGAGCGCTTTGGTGATAGAAAAAATAGTTGAGATAAAAGACGACGATTATATATACAGTATTTTCGGAAGTTTTGATGAAAACATAAAAATTATCGAAAAAGAGTATAACGTAAACGTTGTAAACAGAGATGGTATAATTAAAATATACGGCGAAATGCCCGACGCCGAAAAAGCTACAAAGGTTATCGAAGGGCTTATACTTTTACTTAAAAAGGGTGAAAGCATATCCGAACAGACCTTGCGCTATGTTATGAGTGTAGCGGAAAACGACGACGATTTATCAAAAGTTAAAGAGCTTACGGCTTCGGACTGTATATGTATAACCTCGTCGGGCAGACCGGTAAAGCCCAAAACGATAGGGCAAAAGAAGTATGTCGAATATATAAAAAATAACACGGTAATATTCGGCGTAGGTCCTGCCGGAACAGGTAAAACCTATCTTGCCGTGGCGATGGCGGTAAAGGCTTATAAATCACAGGAGGTAGAGCGCATTATCTTGACACGTCCTGCAGTTGAAGCGGGCGAAAGCCTAGGCTTTTTGCCGGGAGATTTACAGACAAAGGTAGACCCGTATTTGAGACCTTTATACGATGCATTATTTGAGATGTTAGGCGAGGACAGCTTTCAGCGTTGTCTTGAAAAGGGAAGCATTGAGGTAGCGCCTTTGGCATATATGAGGGGAAGGACGCTTAACGATTCCTTTATTATTTTAGACGAGGCGCAAAACACCACCGTCGAGCAAATGAAGATGTTTTTAACCCGTCTCGGATATAATTCCAAGGCAGTAGTTACAGGCGACATAACGCAGATAGACCTGCCGAGCAACAAGCGTTCGGGGCTTGTAGAGGTGCTTAAAATCTTAAAAAATGTAGAAGGCATAAAAACACTTCGGTTTACCGATAAGGACGTTATCAGAAGCCGTATAGTTCAGGATATAATAAAAGCGTATGAGAAGTATTACGAAGAAGGAAAGGGGAAGTAATAATGGGTAAGGTTAAAACTTTAATTACAAACGGTCAAAATAAGGTAAAGATTCCTTCGGGAATAAGAATGCTTGTAAGACGTTGCTGTAATGCCGCCCTGCAACACGAGGGCATAGATAAGCAGGCAGAGGTAAGCGTAACCTTTGTAGATAACGAAAAGATAAGAGAGTTAAACAAAAAATACAGAAACATTGATTCCGAAACCGACGTATTATCATTCCCGTTATACGAGGCTGATACGATAAAGTCGTCTGAGGACGATGTCGTTATGCTTGGCGATATAGTTATATCTGTTGAAAAAGCGTATGAGCAGGCAGAGCTTTACGGTCACAGCATACAGCGTGAAATCGGATTTTTAACCGTTCATTCAATGTTTCATCTTTTGGGATACGACCACGAGGACGGCGGCTTAAAGGCTGTGCAGATGCGTGAAAAGGAAGAAGGCGTACTCCAAAAGCTCGGCATACCCAGAGGCGCAAGCTACGTTTTAGACGAAGAATAAAAGGGATATTGTTTATGAAGACAGACTCCTCTTTAAAAAAATCCGACAACTATAAAAACAAAAACGAATTTTTAAATCTTCTAAAGAGCTTTACCTATGCGTTTAACGGTATATGGTATGCAATAAAAAATGAACGTAATATGAGAATACATATATGCGCCGCCGTATTTGTAATAGAGTTTGCTATAATTTACGGACTAAGCTTTTTACAGTACGCCGTGCTTATATTAACGATAGGCGCAGTTATTGCCGCAGAGCTTTTTAATACGGCGCTCGAAGCATGTTTAAACCTTTATAGCAAGGACTATAATAGGCTTATAAAGGTGTCAAAGGACGTTTCCGCCGCAGCAGTACTTATCCTTGCGATATGCTCGGTTTTTATAGCATTTTTTATGTTTTCGGATATTAAAAAGCTCACAGGTGTTTTTAGCTTTTTAACTGCGCATTTGTGGGCTATGGCGCTATTTATCCTCGAAATTATAATAGCGGTAATTTTTGTGTTCTCAGTTAAGAAAAAAATATAAATCAAAAGGAAAAAATATGGGACAAAAAAGCGGATTTATTTCAATAGTCGGAAAAGCAAACGTAGGCAAATCGTCTTTACTTAACGCCTTGCTCGGCGAAAAGGTGGCGATTGTTTCCAATAAACCACAAACCACAAGAACAAAAATAACGGGAGTATTGACAAAAGGGGACAACCAGTTTGTATTTATAGATACTCCGGGGCTTCATAAGGCTCGTACCAGACTCGGCGAAAATATGGTAAAAGCGGTAAACGCTTCTATAAACGATGTTGACGTTGTTATGCTGGTAGTAGAGGCTGTAGGCAAAATAAATGAAATTGAGTTAAATTTAATAGAAACCATTAAAAAAAGAAAACTGCCGTCGGTACTCATTATAAATAAAATTGACCTTTTAGCCGATAAAAAAGAAGTTATAAAGCGAATAGAAGAGTTTTCTTTACTTCATAAGTTTGAGGCAGTTATTCCGATAAGCGTTATAAATAATGACGGACTTGATAAAATACTTACCGAGCTTGAGGGCTTTCTTATAGACAGCGTGCATTTTTTCCCGGACGACACTCTTACCGACCAACCCGAAAGAGTGATTGTCGCAGAGCTTATAAGGGAAAAGATACTTTTTAATCTTCATCAGGAAATCCCTCACGGTACCGCTGTTGTTATCGAAAAGATGTCTCACCGTGAGGATAAGGACATAATAGATATTGACGCTTTAATTTACTGTGAAAAACAATCTCATAAGGGTATGATTATCGGCAAGCAGGGCAAGGTCTTAAAAAATGTTGCCTCAGGCGCAAGAGCCGATATAGAAGCTTTTTTAGACACTAAGGTAAATTTAAAGTGTTGGGTTAAGGTTAAAGAAGACTGGCGCAACAGAGACGGACTTATAAATAATTTCGGCTTGTCCTTTACTGAATAATTATCGGGGAGAGCATAATGCTTATAAAAACACAGGGTATTGTAATAAAACAAAGAAGCATAGGCGAAAGTGATAAAATGCTCACAATACTTACTAAGGATTATGGGCTTATAGAGGTTTCTGCAAGGGGAATAAAAAAGCTTAAAAGTCAGCTTGCAGGAGCTTCTCAAATACTTTGCTACAGCGATTTTTACATATTTCAGGGTAAAAAGTATAACGTTTTAAACAGCGCTGAAACCATAAATTCCTTTTATGATTTAAGGCTTGACGTTAAAAAGGTAGCCTTAGCTTCGTATTTTTGTGACCTCACGAGCTATCTTGCTCCTTCGGGAGAACGCTCGTGGGTTTATTTACGTCTGCTTTTAAATACCTTGTACCTGCTCGAAAATGATAAAAAGGATATGAACTTACTAAAGAGCATATACGAGTTTCGGTGTATGTCGCTTGCAGGCTTTATGCCGGATTTAGTGTGTTGCGATGAGTGTAAGGAGTATGAAAAGGAAAAAATGTACTTTTTGCCCTTGGAGTCAAAGCTTATTTGTGACGACTGCTTAAGAAAGCTTGATGCCGGAGACGAGCGTATCAGGTTTAAATATACGCTTGGGGCGTCGGTACTGCAGTCAATGAGACATATAATTTACTCTGACGACGAGAAGGTATTTTCCTTTAATTTAAAAGAAGATTCCTTAAAGAAACTTAACTTTATAACCGAAAATTATGTAAAAATATATTGTGAAAGAGAATTTAAATCACTTGACGTATATAAACAGATGATATAAAGGAGAGTTAGTGTGAAAATTCACACTAACTAGATTATATTGCCCGCTCATGTTTGTCGCTAGCGAGGCAACGAGCGATGGCGATAATTCCCACTTAACGCCTTGTCTGCCCTGCAAGGCAAAGGATAGGTGTGAATTATAATGAATTATTTGTGGGCAGAAAGGCTATGGGAATTACTATGCACATAGATGAAAAATACTGCAAAACATTAGAGCTCGATAAGATTTTAATGAAGCTTGCGGATTTTACCTGCTGTGATGAAGCAAGAAAAAGAGCTCTTAATATAAAGCCTTTTGTAAATGAGAGTGTAGTAAAAGACGAAATCACAAAAACAAACGACGCATTTTTACTCTCCTCAAAATACGGAACACCGAGTTTTTCAAATCTTGCAAATCCTGACGAAAGCTTGCAAATAGCGCAAAAAGGCGGACTTTTAACATTAAGAGCATTTTTAAATATAAACGCAGTGTTAAGACAAACAAGACTGCTTTGCGAATGGTATAAACAGTGTGAGGGAATAAATAACAGCCTAAAGGGCATTTTTTCACTTTTAGAGCCTAATAAAGCGCTGGAGGAAAAAATATCTTCGGTTGTAATATCGGAGGACGCAGTAAGCGACTATGCAAGCGCAGAGATTGCAAGTATAAGGCGAAATATTGTAGCAACCGAAGCAAAGGCAAAAAGCAATATGGAAAAAATAATACGCTCCGCCACCTATCAAAAGGCGTTGCAGGACGCTATTGTAACCATAAGAAACGGCAGGTTTGTTGTACCTGTCAAGGTTGAACATAAATCCGAAGTGCCCGGTCTTGTGCACGATACTTCTGCCAGCGGAGCAACCTTATATATAGAGCCTATGAGCGTTGTTGAAGCAAACAATGAGATAAAGGTTTTAAAGCTAAAGGAAAAGGCGGAAATCGAGAGAATACTTTATGAACTCAGCGCACTTTGCGGTGAAAACAGCGAAAATATAAAGAGTAATTTTGACGTTATAATATCGCTTAATATTTATTTTGCAAAGTCAAGCCTTGCGGCTGATATGAAAGCCATGATGCCCGAAATCACTTCAAATTCAGAGGTACTGTTAAACAAAGCCCGCCACCCGCTTATTGATAAGGATAAGGTAGTACCGATAAGCGTAAGCTTGGGAAGCGAATACAAAACGTTGGTTGTAACAGGGCCTAACACAGGCGGTAAAACCGTAACGCTTAAAACAATAGGACTTTTAACGCTTATGACTATGTGCGGTATGCTTATACCGGTAAGCGACGGAAGCAAGGTGTCGGTGTTTGATAAGGTGTTAGTCGATATAGGCGATGAACAAAGCATTGAGCAAAGCTTATCTACCTTTTCCGCACATATGACTAACATAGTGTCTATACTGGATAAGGCGGATAATAAGTCTCTTATACTTTTAGATGAGCTCGGCTCCGGTACAGATCCGGTTGAAGGTGCGGCGCTTGCGATCGCAATACTGCAAAGGCTAAAAGCTTTACAGAGCACAGTTGCCGCTACAACGCATTATTCCGAGCTTAAAATTTACGCTATAGAAACAGATGGCGTTGAAAATGCGTGCTGTGAATTTGACCTTAAAACCTTGCGCCCCACCTATAAGCTCTTAATAGGCATACCGGGTAAATCAAACGCCTTTGAGATTTCAAAAAGGCTTGGACTTGACGGGAGTATACTCGAATATGCGGGCGGGCTTATTTCTTCGCAGGATAAAAAGCTCGAAAAGGTAATAGATAACTTAGAAGCCTCACGTCAGGAATATGAACAAAAGCTAAGCGAATATAATAAAAAGGTATACGAATATAAAAACCGCACTCAAATTATTGAGGAGGAAAAGAAAAAGCTCGCTGAAGAAAGGGACAATATACTTAAAAAGGCTAAAGACGAGGCTCAAAGGCTGGTAGAAAAGGTAACCGTAGACTCTCAAAACCTTATGGACGAGCTTGAAAAGCTCAAAAAGCAAAAGGACAGCGAAGAATTTTCAAAAAACGTAATAACGTCAAGAGCACAGCTAAGGGGCAAAATAAATGCTCTGCATAACGAGGCAAACCCTGTAGATGAGAAGAAAAACAAGGGCTATAAGCTTCCAAGAGCGCTTAAAAAAGGCGATAATGTGCTGATAGTTGACATAGATAAAAAGGCGGTTGTTTTGCAGACCGACGCTAAATCCGATACCGTAATGGTGCAGGCAGGAATTATAAAAACAAGGGTAAAGCTTTCTAATTTGCGCCTTTTGGAAAATGAGCCCTCATATACCGTATCCGGAAAGGTAGTCAAAAACGTCACCAAAAAGGTGGATAGACATTCTGTTGCGGAGCTTGATATAAGAGGAAAAACAGCCGACGAAGCGATTTTAGAGCTCGATATGTTTATAGATAACGCCGTTATGGGTAATATTGACACCATAACAATTATTCACGGCAAGGGAACAGGCGTATTAAGAAAAGCGGTAGGCGAACATTTAAAGTATCATTCAAGCATAAAGGATTATCGCTTGGGTACCTTTGGCGAGGGAGAAAACGGCGTTACTATTGCTACCTTAAAATAATCATATATTATATGGTAAAAAGCATATAATTTACTATCTAACGATAGTTGAAGGTGTTTTTATGATATGTAGCTTTTCGGATATAAGAAGTAAAGAAATAGTATCTGCAAAGGACGGCATAAAAATAGGACATGTAGACGACGTTGAAATAGACACTCAAACTTCCGAGCTTACGGCACTTATATCCTACGGTAAATACCGCCTTTTCGGGCTTTTGGGAAAGTATTCGGATATGCGGATAAGGTGGGACCAGATAAAGCTCATAGGCGAGGACATAATTATAATCGACGATTACGCTGTAAGCAATTCATATTACGGTAAAAAAGACAGTTTTATGAGCAGGTGGTTTGGGTAAAAATATTATCAAAAATAATTCGACAGCTATTGACTTTTTGCCTCTTATAAGCGATAATAACGACAGAGGAATTTATTGATTTTAAGCTTAAAAATTCCGTAAAAAGCAGGATTTCGTCAGGAGGCTTAAAGGCTATGTTAAAAAGTACAGGACGAATAGTAACGAGAAATATTGCAATAGTTATTTTTGTAATTTCTGCTATATTTGTCAGCGTTTACCTGCTGGTGCATTTTTCTCAGAAAAACGCTTATGAAAATGAGAGTGTACCTCAAATTTTCGGCGTAAAATATGTTACGGTAAACAATGCCGATGTGGTTAATTCTCAGACAAGCTACGGAAGCCTTGTTATATTAGAGGATATTGAAAACTCATCTGATGTGGGTAAGGGCTCTGTTATAGTGTTTAAAACCACCTCGCTTTCTTCGAGAAACACCGTTTTCGGTAAATATGGTATGGGCGTTATAAAAAGCGTGGATACAACCGCTTCAAGCACTATGTATAACGTGGTTTCAGGGAACAGTACAATAACGGTATCAAGCTCGGTGGCAGACAGCTATGCTGTGCGCTCTGTAGAAAATTTGGGCAAGCTTGTGGATTATATAGCCGCAACAAAAGGCTTTATACTCTTTTTCATTATACCGTGTTGCCTTTTTGCATTGTCGCTTATTTTATATATTATATTTCTTGTAACAGATATTGCAGGCTTCAAAAAGTATGAAAAAGAGCTTGATACTCAGGACTATGAATATATGAAACCCGACGGCAAAAACGACGATAATATGGATATTATAAATATACAAAAGCAAATTTATCAGTCGGTTACTTATGATGATGGCGATTTAGATAAGCTACCTGAGATACAGGGAGAAACGGTATCAACCTTAAACGTAAACTACGTTGCTTCCGAATTATTGAACTTAGCTGACATCCAACAATCTGATAATACTGAAAAAGAGGATAATCAGACAAAATTGTGGAACAGTGAAGAAGGAATTTCCGAGAATATAAACTTAAATATAAAAGACGATACGATTGAGTTTAAGTTTGATAATATAAATTCCGATAAAGTGGAGATTGTGCCCGGTAAAGACGGCAGCGGTTTTACAATAAAAACGCCGGAGTATAAGGCTAAAATAAAGGTAGAAATAAAAAAGAAATAGCATAAAAAATAAATAGTATAAAAATAATGTTTGGACTTTTAGTTCAAGCATTATTTGTTTTTATAGGGGAAAATAATATTTTGTCGAAGGGAAGAATACTATGAAAAAGGCGGTCAAAGTATGGGAAAATGTTTTAAAAGTTGCGGTGTGTTTTACTGCCCTTTTAATTATTATCGGACTATTCGGTTGTAATGAGGTAAAAAGCAGTACAGACTTAAATCAATTAAAAACAAGTGAGTTTCCGAGTGCAGACGGAGTTTTGGAATGTTATAACGTCGGCAGCGTAGGGGAGATTATGTATAATATGAATAACGAGCCTGTGAAAGACACAAGTGAAATGAAGGCAGTATGGATTTCTTACCTTGAGTTTGACTGGGCACTAAAGGGTAAAAGCGAGGAAGAATTTAGGCATAATATTGACGATATGTTTAACAAGGTAAAGTCTGCAGGACTTAATACCGTAATAGTACAGGTGCGCTCGCACGGCGACGCTTATTATAATTCTTCGCTTTATCCTTATTCTAAGGAGTGTAGCTCTACCGTGGGAGTAAGCCCTTTATACGATCCGCTTGAGATTATGGTGGAGTATGCAAAAAAATACACACTTTCTATCCACGCTTGGATAAATCCCTTTAGGCTTATGAGTGATACAGACTTTGCGCTTTTGTCGGACAACTTTATAATAAAGCGCTGGTATAATAGCGGTGAAAATATGGCGCAGGCCGACGGTATGTGGTATTTAGACCCTGCAAGCGAGCAGGTAATAAAACTTATAACAGACGGAGTAAGCGAAATAATAAAAAATTATGAGGTTGATGGAATACATATAGACGATTATTTTTACTGCGTATCACCTGAAAGTTTCGGATACGATAAAACTGCGGCAAGGGAATATACCACAAGACTTGTGAAGGCTATATACGACACCGTAAAGGGCTATGACTCAGAGCTTTTGTTCGGCGTAAGTCCTGCGGGAAATTACACCGATAAACCTACCTCTGATCAAAAGCAGTATACCGATTTGGAGCTTTGGTGTACTCACAAAGGGTATATAGATTATGTCGCACCTCAGATATACTGGAGCTTTGACGACAATGAAGCACCGTTTACGGCAGTTTTTAATAAGTGGGAAAATCTGCTTAAAGACAGCCCTGTCAAGCTTTATGTAGGACTTGCCGACTATAAATTTTACGGCTCGGATATAATAGCAAGGCAAATAGACGCTATAAATTTAAGCGATATATCAAAAGGATATATTCACTTTAGATACGACAGCATATTTTAACTAAAATGGTATTTTCTTTATTTACTTATTACTGATATTATGGTATAATTTTATCGTTAAGATTTGGGAAAAGAGAGGAACCAGATGAAAAATACAATATCGGTTTTTTTAAAATACAGATATCTCCTTTATAATTTGATTTCAAGAGATATTAAGGTTAAATATCGCCGTTCGATTTTGGGAATAATTTGGAGCATATTAAATCCGCTTTTGATGATGCTTGTTATGACGGCGGTGTTCTCAAGAGTGTTTAAGTTTAATATACCTAACTTTCCGGTTTACTATTTAAGCGGCTCGATTATTTGGGGATTTTTCTCGGAATCCACAAGCACTTCATTAAGCTCTGTTTTGGGTGCAAGCTCGCTTATTAAAAAGGTGTATATTCCCAAATATATTTTTCCGCTTGAAAAGGTTTTCTTTTCCTTTGTAAACTTATTGTTTTCGATCATAGCGCTTATTTTTATACTTATCGTAACTAAAACTCCCGTAACCTTTACGATTTTACTTTTCCCGATACCGCTTATATATGTCTTTATTTTTTCGCTCGGTATAAGTATGTTTTTGGCGGCGGCAACGGTGTATTTCAGAGATATAATTCATCTTTATACGGTAATTTTAACTGCGTGGATGTATTTTACTCCTATATTTTACCCCGTTTCGATTTTGGAAAATTGGCAGTGGCTTTTAAACTTTAATCCGCTTTATCATTATATAGCTTATTTCAGAGATATTTTGATGTACAATACGGTACCGTCTGTAGCGACTAACCTTTACTGTATAGGCTATGCGCTTGTTTCGGTTGTAATAGGCTTAGCGGTGTTTAAAAAGCTTCAGCGCAACTTTATCTTATATTTATAAGCGAGGCTGTTTATGGATAGTATAATTGAGGTTAAAAACGTTACTATGAACTTTAATCTTTCAAAAGAAAAGGTTGATAGTATAAAGGAATACATTATAAAGCTTTTAAAGCGCCAGCTTCATTTTGAAAAGTTTGTGGCGCTTGACAATGTAAGCTTTGAAATAAATAAGGGCGACGTGTTCGGTATTGTCGGCTTAAACGGCGCAGGAAAGAGTACAATATTAAAGGTTGTTTCGGGTATTTTGGCTCCGTCTGAGGGAAGCGTGTCGATAAAAGGCTCAATAGCGCCGCTTATAGAGCTGGGCGCAGGCTTTGATATGGACTTAACCGCAAGGGAAAACGTATTTTTAAACGGAACGGTGTTGGGATATTCGCCCGACTTTTTAAGAGAAAAGTACGACGATATTATTAACTTTGCAGAGCTTCAAAATTTCCAAGACGTTGCGGTTAAAAACTTTTCCTCGGGTATGGTTGCAAGACTTGCGTTTGCTATTGCAACGGTAATCACTCCCGATATTTTGATTGTAGATGAAATTTTATCGGTAGGCGATTATCTTTTCCAGGAAAAATGCGAAAGGCGCATAAACGATATGATGCAGTCGGGTACAACGGTAATAATCGTTTCTCACTCAATAAGTCAAATAGAACGTCTTTGCAACAGGGTAATGTGGCTTGAAAAAGGCCATATAAAGATGATAGGCAAAACCCAAGAGGTTTGCGACTGTTATAAAAACTTGTAAGGATTATCGGAGGGTACAAATGTCATTAAGAAGGAAAATAAGTGCGTTTATATGCAGGTATAAAATAACCCTATATGGCTACAGAACCTTAAAGGCTTTTTTTACAAAAGGACCTGTTTATACGTTTAGGAAGATAAAAAATAAATTAAATTCGAGAAAGCAGATAAAAAATCTTGTTCAGCACGGACTTTATGATATTTCCGATGAACAGCGCAAAACCCAGGAAAACACCGAATTTAATGAGAACATAAAATTCAGTATATTAGTTCCGCTTTACAATACTCCCGAACAATACTTAAAGGAAATGATTGATTCTGTTACGGCTCAGACTTATTCAAACTGGGAGCTTTGCCTTGCAGACGCCAGCGACGACGAACACAAAAACGTAGAGAAAATTTGCAGTAAATATATTAAATCCTATCCCAATATAATCTATAAAAAACTTAGTGAAAATAAAGGTATTGCAGGTAATACAAACGAGTGTATTAAAATGTCCACGGGCGAGTATATATGTCTTTTTGACCACGACGATTTACTTCACCCGTCGGCACTTTTTGAGTGTATGAAGGCAGTAGAAGAAGGCGCAGACTTTTTCTATACCGACGAGGGCACTTTTGAAGATGACCCGAATAACTGTGTGTTAATTCACTATAAACCCGATTTTGCGATTGATAATTTAAGAGCGAACAACTATATCTGTCATTTTACCGGCTTTAAAAGAGAACTTATTGACAGCGTAGGGTATTTTAGCAGCGATTACGACGGCAGTCAGGATTATGACCTTATACTTCGCCTTACCGAAAAGGCTCAAAAAATAGTGCATATTCCTAAGGTAATGTATTTCTGGAGAAGTCACCCTGCATCAACTGCTGGCAACGCAAATGCAAAGCCTTATTGTGTTACTTCCTCCATAAAGGCATTAAACGATCACCTTAAACGCTGTAATATAAAGGGCGAAGCCCAGCTTGTTGCATATCCTCCGTCACCGTATAAGATAAACTACGAAATAGAAGGACAACCTTTAATTTCTATTATCATTCCGAATAAGGACCATATAAAAGACTTAAAGAAATGCTTAACTTCAATTTTTCAGAAATCTACCTATAAAAACATAGAGGTAATAATTGTTGAAAACAACAGCGAAGAAAATGAGACGTTTGAATATTATAAATCCCTTGAAAAGTACGATAAAATAAAGGTCGTAACCTGGGAGGGAGAATTTAACTATTCCGCTATAAATAATTTTGCCGCAGCTAAGGCAAACGGCGAACATATTCTGCTTTTAAATAATGACATAGAAGTAATTACTGATAAGTGGCTTGAAGAAATGCTTATGTATTCTCAAAGAAGCGACGTGGGTGCCGTGGGCTGTATGCTTTATTATCCTAACGACACCATTCAGCACGCAGGAGTTATCTTAGGAATAGGCGGTATCGCAGGACATTCTCATAAATATTTCCCTCGCTCGAGCGCCGGTTATATGAGCAGACTTCATTATGCACAAAACCTTTCCGCTTGTACGGCGGCTTGCCTTATGATGAAAAAGTCAGTGTTTGACGAAGTGGGCGGTCTTGACGAAAGGTTTAAGGTTGCGTTTAACGACGTTGATTTATGTATGAAAATACGCAAGGCAGGTTATCTTATAGTATTTACTCCGTTTGCGGAGCTTTATCACTATGAATCTATAAGCAGGGGCGCTGAGGATTCGCCCGAAAAGGTAAAACGCTTCCAAGGCGAGATTAAGCTTTTTGAGGAAAAATGGGGAGAAGAGCTTTTAAAAGGCGACCCGTATTACAATCCTAATCTCACGCTTGAAAGAGAAGACTTTTCTTATAAATAAAATGATAAATTAACTTTACAATAAGCTTATGATATTGTAAAATTATATATGAAGTTATAAGTAAAAAGGGAGTTGAAATTATGTCTCTTAAATATAAAAGAGTCTTGCTTAAATTAAGCGGTGAAGCGTTAGCAGGTGACAAGGGCTTTGGGCTTGATTACGGCGTAATTACCGAGGTTTGTAAAAGCATAAAGGAATGTGTAGAACTCGGCGTTGAGATGGCCATTGTTGTAGGCGGAGGCAATTTCTGGAGAGGACGTTCCAGCGGAGCTATGGATAGAACAAGGGCAGACCACATAGGTATGCTTGGCACTACTATGAACGCTTTGGCGGTAGCCGATGTTTTAGAGGATATGGGCGTTATTGTAAGAGTTCAGACCGCTATTTCAATGCAGGCGGTAGCAGAGCCTTACATAAGAAACAGAGCTGTAAGACACCTTGAAAAAGGAAGGGTAGTTATCTTTGGTTGCGGTACGGGTAACCCGTTTTTCTCAACCGATACGGCATCTTCCTTAAGAGCTGCGGAAATTGAAGCAGATATTATATTTAAGGCGACTATGGTTGACGGTATTTACGACAAGGATCCAAATAAATATGACGACGCCGTAAAATACGACCGTCTTACCTTCTCAGAGGTACTTAATAAAGGCTTAGCTGTTATGGACAGTACGGCGGCTTCTATGTGTAAAGATAATAAAATTCCTATATTGGTATTTAATATGAAAAACCCTGAAAATATTGTTAAGGCAGTAAAGGGCGAAATGGTAGGAACAATAGTAGAGGAAGACTAACTTTAATAAATTTTATATTGTCATTTACCAAAAACAGTATTGTAAAGGAGAACGTTATGCAAACAATTATAAGTAATTCCGAAGATAAAATGAAAAAGAGAATCACTACCTTGGAAAACGATTATTCATCTATCAGAGCAGGCAGAGCAAATCCTGCGGTTTTGGATAAAATCGAGGTAGATTATTACGGAGTGCCTACAAAGATTCAGGCTATGGCGGCTGTTTCGGTTGCAGAGGCAAGAGTGCTTGTTATCCAACCTTGGGACGCTTCAACTCTAAACGATATTCAAAAAGCTATTATAGCTTCCGATTTAGGTATTAACCCTGCAAACGACGGCAAGGTTATAAGAATAGCTTTCCCTCAGCTTACCGAGGAAAGAAGAAAAGAGCTTGTAAAGGACGTTCACAAGCTTGCCGAGGAAGCAAAGGTATCTGTCCGCAATGTAAGACGTGACGCAAACGACAAGCTAAAGGCACTTAAAAAGGATTCGACCATTACAGAGGACGATTTAAAAGACGGCGAAAAGAAAATTCAAAATCTCACAGATAAATACTGTAAAGAGATTGACGATATAGCCGGCAAAAAAGAAAAAGAAATTATGTCTATTTAAAAGGGCAAAATACTTTATTTTGAGGTGACAGGCAGTTTTGCCGTATTATTATGACAGATAAAAATCTACTTCCTAAGCACATAGGCATAATTATGGACGGAAACGGACGCTGGGCAAAGCTTAGAGGCTTGCCTCGTTCGGCAGGTCATAAAATCGGTGCAAAAACGTTTCAGAAAATCACAAGATACTGTAATCAGGTAGGAATAAAATATCTTACCGTTTATGCGTTTTCTACTGAAAACTGGGCGAGACCTAAAGAAGAGGTTGACGCTTTGATGTCGCTTTTCAGAGAATATCTAAAGGACGCTCATAACTTTGCAGATGAAAACGTAAAAGTGCAGTTTATCGGTGACAGAAGTGCTTTTGACGATGATATTATCTCTCTTATGGAGGAGTGCGAAAAAGAAAGTGCGGATTTTACCGGACTTCATCTTAACATAGCTCTTAATTACGGCGGAAGAGATGAAATTATACACGCCGCAAAGACCCTTTACGATGATATTGCAAGCGGTAAAATAAAGGATAAGAGCGAAATAAATAAAAAGCTTTTTTCATCTTATCTTTATACCTCCGGGCAACCTGACGTCGACCTTATTATACGTCCGAGCGGAGAATACAGACTTTCCAACTTTATGATTTGGCAGTCAGCTTATGCCGAATATGTATTTATGGATATATTGTGGCCTGATTTTACCGAAAAAGCGCTTGATAAGGCGCTTGATGAATTTGCAAAACGAAACCGCAGATTCGGCGGAGTTTAGGCTTGTAAGCATCTTAAAAAACTTCCTTAGGAGGATAATATGAAAACCAGAATACTGTCGTCGATAGTCGGTCTTATTGTTTTAGCTGTTGTGCTTGTGTTTTTTAACACCTTGGTTTTAAATGTAGCTTTGTCTATAATTTGTATGATAGCGGTTTGGGAACTTTTACATTCGACAGGCTATGTAAAAAATACGCCGCTTTTAATAGCTTCAATGATTTATGCGGCTGTATTTCCGTTTTTAAACTTATGGAAATTAAGAGAATTTTTTATTTACATAGCAGTTTTATATGTGCTCATAGCTTTTTTGATACTCTTTATAAAACACGAGAATGTAAAATTTGAAGCGGTAGCCGTCAGCTTGACGGGAAGTACGCTTTTAGCTTATGCGCTATCCTCAATGGTTTACATAAGGGATTTAAAGCAGGATACGGGCTTTTATTATATAATGTTTATTTTGGCAAGCGCATGGGTTGCCGACGCAGGAGCATATTTTGTAGGCCGTAAATTCGGAAAGCACAAAATGGCGCCGAAAATAAGCCCTAAAAAATCTTATGAAGGTTTGGTCGGCGGATTTGTAATATGCCTTATATTCAATATAGCGCTGACAGTTATATACGCTAATGTTAAGGGAATGAGTGTAAATTATGTTGCGCTTGTTATAATTTCGGTAATAGCGATATTTGTCGGAGTTTTCGGAGATTTATCGGCTTCTGTTATCAAGCGCCAGACGGGTATAAAGGATTTCGGCAATCTAATTCCGGGACACGGCGGTATAATCGACAGGTTTGACAGCGTGCTGTTTATTTGCCCTGCGGTATATATTGCATTAGGATTTTTAGACATAGTTTATATGTAGTATTTTTAAGCTTATCATACTCAATGTGTGATAAGTTTAATATATTTTTTGCAGAAGGGACTTTTATTTTTATGACTAAGAGTTTAAGCATATTGGGCTCTACAGGTTCTATCGGTACACAGGCTTTAGAGGTTTGTTGCGCACAGGGCTTTGAGGTATGCGGTCTTGCCGCTAACAGTAACGTAGAGCTTTTGGCAGAGCAGATAAAAAAGTTTAAGCCCAAAAAGGCTTGTATATACCGTGAGGATAAATATAGCGAGCTTAAAGCGCTTATTGACGGAGAAGATTGCGAAATTGTCTGCGGTATGGACGGGCTTTGTGAGTTAGCTACTATGGAAGAGGCTGACACAATATTAAACTCCGTTGTCGGAATGATAGGCTTAAAGCCTACGCTTTGCGCTATTGAGGCAGGCAAAAACGTAGCCTTGGCAAATAAAGAAACCTTAGTTACAGGCGGAAAGCTTGTAATAAATGCGGCAAAGCAAAAGGGCATTGATATTTTGCCTATCGACAGCGAGCATTCTGCAATATTTCAGTCGTTGCAGGGCAATAAACGCTCTCAGATAAAAAAGATTTTGCTTACGGCTTCGGGCGGACCGTTTTTCGGAAAAACCACCAACGAGCTTAAAAACGTAACCGTAGAAAATGCGCTTAATCATCCCAACTGGGATATGGGTGCTAAAATAACCATTGACTCTGCTACGCTTATGAATAAGGGACTTGAATTTATAGAAGCGATGTGGCTTTTTGACTTAAAGCCCGAGCAGATTGAAATAGTAGTTCACCGTGAAAGCGTAATACATTCGGGAATAGAATATTGCGACAATTCGGTTATTGCGCAGTTAGGTATGCCCGATATGAGAATACCAATACAGTATGCGCTCACCTATCCCGACAGATGTCCGTGCCCAAGTCGTGAGTTATCACTTTTTGATTACGGCAAGCTTACCTTTGCAAAGCCCGATATTGATACCTTTATCTGCTTAAAGGCTTGTATTGAGGCTATCACAAGGGGAGGGCTTTATCCTACCGTTGTAAACGGCGCAAACGAACAGGCTGTAGCCTTATTCTTAGACGGAAAAATATCTTTCTTGGATATAGGAAAACTTGTATATAAATCAATGGAGATTATAAAGCCTGTGAATAATTTTACCTTTGATGACATAATCTATACAGATAAGTTAGCAAGAGAATTTGTTTTAGCTAACTGTTAAGGTGAATTTCCAGGCTTTAAACGATAAAAATAAAACTGTATTTTAAAAAAGTTACGGAACGGAGTTAGATATGTTAGCTGTAATAATTACCATTATAATTTTCGGAGTAATTATTTTTATACACGAGCTCGGACATTTTATTGTAGCTAAGCTTAGCGGTGTTAAGGTTAATGAATTTGCTTTGGGTATGGGGCCTGCGATATTTTCGTATCAAAAAAAGCTTACCGAAGAGCAAAAGGCTGAGGGTATACCGAATCCTTACACAAAATATTCTCTTCGCATTTTTCCGATAGGCGGTTACGTCAGTATGGAGGGCGAAAACGACGAGTCTGACAGTGAGGACGCTTTTTATAAAAAAAGCTTGCCTAAAAGATTTGCCATAGTAGCCGCAGGTGCTGTAATGAACCTTATTTTAGGGCTTGTGATACTCTTTGTTATAAATATCGGTAACTCTTATGTTCCGGTCAATACCATAGCTGTTTTTGACGAACAGGCTACCTCACAGGAATCGGGACTTCAGATAGGCGACGAGCTTATAAAGATAGACGGCAAGCGAGTGTATACCGATTACGATATAAGCACCCTAATGCTAATGAGCTCAAGCTCCGATATTGACTTTACGGTAAAGCGTGACGGGGAAATTATAGAAATTGAAAAGGTACACTTTGAAACCGTCACCGAGAGTGGAACCGACTATCTTGATATTGACTTTAAGATAGGCGTTAAGGATAACAACATTTTAAGGACGATTTCTTATAGCTTTAAAGAGGCAGTTTCGCTTACAAGGTCGGTTTGGCTTTCTTTAATGCAACTGATAACAGGGCGTGTAAGCTTTACACAGCTTTCGGGGCCTGTCGGAGTAGGCGAAGTTGTAAATAATGTTGTAAAGATTGACTTTAGCAGGATTTATCTGTTAGCGGCGCTTTTGACCATAAACGTGGGTATATTTAATTTATTACCGTTACCTGCGCTTGACGGCGGAAGACTTTTCTTTATGATAATAGAGCTTATTTTCAGGCGTCCTGTGCCCGCAAAGGTAGAGGCAGGAATCCATACAGTAGGCTTGGTACTTTTAATGGGACTTATGGTTGTAATTACTCTAAAGGATATATGGGGCTTACTTACCTAAAACGGAGGAATTTTAAATGTCTGCAAAAAAACAGGTTAGGGTTAAAAATCTTACGTTGGGAGACGGAAATATTTATGTGCAGTCTATGCTCAACGTAAAAAGCACCGATATTGAAGGCAGTATAAATCAGGCAATCGAGCTGCAAAAAGCGGGCTGTGATATAGTAAGAGCAGCGGTGCCCGATATGAAGGCTGTAGAGCTTATAGAAAAATTAAAGGAAAATATCTCTATCCCTTTGGTTGCCGATATTCATTTTGACTATCGCTTGGCTCTTGCCTGTGCAGATGCAGGCGTAGATAAAATACGCATAAATCCCGGAAATATAGGCGACGAAAGCAAAATAAAGCAGGTAGTAGATAAGTGTAAACAAAAAAACATACCTATAAGAATAGGCGTAAATTCGGGAAGTCTTGAAAAGCATATACTAAAAAAATATTCGGCGCCTACACCTGAAGCTCTGTTGGAGAGCGCATTATACCATATAAGACTTCTTGAAAAGTTTGACTTTGACGATATAGTGGTGTCAATAAAATCTTCTGACGTAAAGACTATGATAAGCGCTTATGAGCTTGCAAGTCAAAAATGCGACTATCCGCTTCATTTAGGCGTTACCGAAGCAGGTACAGAGCGTATGGGTCTTATAAAATCCTCCATAGGTATCGGAAGCTTACTTGCAAAGGAAATAGGCGATACAATAAGAGTATCGCTTACTGCCGATCCGGTTAAGGAAATTTATGCCGCAAAGGATATTTTAAAGGCTTTGGGCTTACATAAAAGCGGAGTGGAATTTGTGTCGTGTCCAACCTGCGGAAGAACAAGAATAGATTTAATTTCTTTGGCTAACAAGGTGGAAAATGCGCTTGCAGATTGTCAAAAAAACATAAAAGTTGCCGTAATGGGTTGCGTGGTAAACGGCCCGGGCGAAGCAAAAGAAGCGGATATAGGTATTGCTGGCGGAGACGGCTGTGCTGTTATATTTAAAAAGGGCGAGGTTATTAAAAAGGTGTCTGAGGACGAAATTGTAACCGAGCTTTTAGAGGAAATTAAAAAGCTTTAGGCTTAAAGTGGTGAGCAGATTGAATACTAGTCTTAAAGATTTATTTTTAAAATATATTACTAATAAAGAACGCTTTGAGGATATTTTAAATTCGGGCGAGCTTTTAAAAATGACTATAGATAAAAAAGAAAATGAGCTTAAGCTTTCAGTAAAATTTGACAGAATTATCGCTAAGCCGGATTTATACGAGCTTCAAAGGGAATTATGCGAAAATATGAAGCTTAATAAATTAAAAATATGTCCTAAGTATAATCCGAATTTATTAAATGCAGATTATTTTGAGAATTTAAAGCTTGAGCTTAAAAACAGTATAGCTGTTGTAAACGGATATCTTGATAACGCAGATGCTCATTTTGAAGATAATGTGCTCGAGATAACGCTTAAAAACGGCGGTTACTCTATTTTAGAAAAAGCGGACGTAAAAGATAAAATTTCAAAGCTTATTCATAACGAGTTTTCGATAAATGTTGCAGTGAGATTTACCGGCACTTTAAGCGTAACTCAGGATGAGCTAACAAAAATAATACCGCCCGAAGAAATCCCTGATATAATTATAAAACCGGAAAAAAAGAAAGATAAAAAGGTCATAGACGTAAAAATAGACGGACTTCCTTTTGAATGTGACGACGCTAAAATCATAATCGGCAAGGCGATAAGCGAACGTCCGACAGACTTAAACCTTATAAACGCCGAAAGCGGTAGGGTAGTAGTATGGGGTGAGGTTTTTTCAGTTACCTCAAAGGTTTCCCGAAACGGTAATATGCTAATAATGTCGGTGGATTTTACCGATTACACCTCGTCTAATACCTTAAAGATTTTAGCCGATATAAAAAAGAAAGACCTTTATGAGTCCATAAAGGTCGGCAGTAACCTTATAATAAAGGGCGAAGTTATTTACGATAAATACGATAGGGAAATTACCATTCGCCCTACAGACATAACCGAATTTTCACGAAAAAAGATTACCGATAACGCCGAGAAAAAACGTGTGGAGCTTCACCTTCACACCAATATGTCGGATATGGACGCAGTAACTCCTGCATCAAAGCTTATAAAAACGGCGTATAACTGGGGACAAAAGGCTATAGCCATAACCGACCACGGCGTTGTACAGGCATTTCCGGAAGCTATGAATACCGTTGAGGAGATACGCAAAGACGGCGGTGAATTTAAGGTTATATACGGCGTGGAAGCATATTTTGTAGACGATATTTCGGATAGTATATCGGCAGTCATAGGTAGTGACGATTCGGATTTAGACGGCGAATTTGTAGTATTTGATACCGAAACCACAGGTCTTAGCGCTGTAAGAGAAAGAATGACCGAAATAGGCGCAGTTAAAATTAAAGGTGGGGAAATTGTCGACACCTTTAATACCTTTGTAAATCCTCAAAGGCATATACCCGAAAAAATAACCGAGCTTACGGGTATTACCGACGAAATGGTAGCTGACGCTCCGAGCGAGCAGGAGGCTTTAAGTGCATTTTTGGATTTCTGTGAGGACTTACCCTTAATAGCGCACAACGCTCCGTTTGATATGTCTTTTATAAACGAAGCCTTAAAGCGAGGTAATATCCAAAAAGACTTCACCTCTATAGATACCGTTGCAATATGTAAAAAAGCGCTCCCTGAGCTTAAAAAGCACAAGCTTAACATTGTTGCCGAGCATTTGCAGGTAGGCGAGTTTAACCATCACCGTGCCTGTGACGATGCAATGGTTTTGGCAAAGATTTTTATAAAGCTTGCCGAAATGTTAAAGAATAAATATAATATCCATTCAGTAGGGCAGATAAATAACGGCTTTGGCATCAAGTCTGATCCTAAGAAGCTGCCGTATTATCATCAGATTATACTGGTTAAAAATAAGTCGGGACTTAAAAACCTTTATAGACTTATTTCCGACGCTCATCTGAAAAATTATTATAAAAAGCCCCGTATTTTAAAAAGCGAGCTTATTAAATATAGGGAAGGACTTATTGTAGGAAGTGCCTGTGAAGCAGGAGAACTTTACAGAGCTATTGTAGACGGTAAGCCTTGGGACGAGCTTTGCGAAATAGCTAAATTTTATGATTATCTTGAGATACAACCTCTCGGCAACAACGAATTTTTGGTGCGTGAGGGAATGGTAGAATCCTTTGAAAATATAAAAGAATTTAATATGACGGTCGTAAATTTGGGTAAAACGCTTGGCATTCCTGTTGTGGCTACGGGTGATGTGCATTTTATGAATAAGTCAGACGCTATTTTCAGGGAAATACTTATGGCAGGTATGAAGTATAAGGATAGTGCTTATCAGCCGCCTTTGTATTTGCGTACTACCGAGGAAATGCTCAAGGAGTTTTCTTATTTAGACGAGCAGACCGCTTACGATATAGTAGTGAACAACACAAACTTAATAGCGGATATGATTGACGACGATATAAGACCTATACCTACGGGTACTTATACTCCTAAAATTGCCGGCTCGGAGGAGGAACTTGAACGACTTTGCTATGAAAGGGCAACGTCTATGTACGGCGATCCCTTGCCGGAACTTGTTAAAGTAAGGCTTAACAGGGAATTAACCTCAATAATAAAGCACGGCTTTGCCGTACTTTACATAATAGCTCAAAAGCTTGTGTATAAATCTGAGCAGGACGGTTATATTGTAGGCTCGAGAGGCTCTGTAGGCTCCTCCTTTGCCGCTACAATGGCAGGCATTTCAGAGGTTAACCCCTTGCCGCCGCATTATCTTTGCAAAAAGTGTAAATACAGCGAATTTATCGAGGACGGCAGCGTGGGTTCGGGCTTTGATTTACCCGATAAAAACTGCCCGGTCTGCGGTGAAAAGCTTTACGGTGACGGTCACGATATTCCTTTTGAAACCTTCTTGGGCTTTGAGGGTAATAAATCGCCTGATATCGACCTTAATTTTTCCGATGAATATCAGGCAAAAGCACACCGCTATACCGAAGAACTTTTTGGTAAGGATCATGTGTTTAAAGCCGGAACTATAGGTACTATAGCCGATAAGACAGCTTACGGCTTTGTTATGAATTATCTGCAGGATAATCAAAAGATTGTACATAAAGCGGAGGAAAACCGCTTAACGCAGGGTTGTACCGGTGTTAAGAGAACAACAGGACAGCACCCCGGAGGTATGGTTGTTGTACCTAATAATTACGATGTATATGATTTCACGCCGATTCAGCACCCTGCAAACGATGTGAATTCGGATATTATCACAACGCATTTTGACTTTCATTCCTTGCACGATACCATTTTAAAGCTTGATGAGCTGGGACATATAGGACCTACTCACTCAAAGCACATAGAGGACTTAACCGGAACAAGCGTGCTTGATGTGCCTATGAACGATAAAAAGGTTTATAGCCTTTTCACTTCAACCGAAGCGTTGGGCGTAAAGCCCGAGGAAATTTTCAGCGAAACGGGAACCTTCGGCTTACCCGAAATGGGCACAGGCTTTGTACGTCAAATGCTGGTTGATGCACAGCCGCAGAATTTCTCGGACCTTTTACAGATATCGGGTCTGTCGCACGGTACTGATGTATGGCTCGGCAATGCACAGGATCTTATAAAAAACGGCGTATGCAGTATTTCCGAGGTTATAGGTACTCGTGACAGTATTATGACCTATCTTATGCATAAGGGCTTAGAACCCAGTATGGCATTTAATATAATGGAGATTACCAGAAAGGGAAAAGCGCCCAAATTGCTTACCGAAGAACATTTAAGTGCAATGAGGGAGCACGATGTTCCGGAATGGTATATAGACAGCTGTATGAAAATTAAATATATGTTCCCTAAAGCTCACGCCGCCGCTTATGATATTTCGGCAGTAAGGCTGGGCTGGTACAAGGTATATTATCCGCTTGAATTTTACGCTTCATACTTTACGGTAAGAAACGGCGATTTTGACTGTGAAAACGCCGTAAAGGGAAAAAGTGCGGTAAGATATAAGCTTGAATCGCTTATACAAAAGGGAAATGATCGTACTACAAAAGAAGATGATGAGTATAATATTTTACTTATCATAAATGAAATGCTGTGCAGAGGATATGAGTTTTTGCCTGTGGATTTATATAAGTCTCATGCTTTTAAGTATCAAATTGAGGACGGCAAGATAAGGCTTCCGTTTTCCGCACTTAAAGGACTCGGAGGGGCAGCCGCAGTAAAGCTTCAGCAAGCGGCAGCAGAAGGCGGATTCGTATCGGTTGACGATGTACAAGCCCGTTCAGGCGTTTCCAGCGCAATAATAGAATTACTTGATGAAGCCGGAGCTTTCGGCAATATGCCTAAGACTTCACAAATTACCCTGTTTTAAAAACAGGGTAATTTCTTTTTTGTGTAATAATGACAAAAAGAGAAATTTCCATTTGTGTAAAACAACATAAATATATATTTTGAGAGTTTATTTTTGTTTAATCTATTGCAAAACGAAAATAGAAAATATATAATTAAATCAAATTGGTTTTTATCATTTAAACTAAAAAGGAGAGAGAAAAAATGAAAACTAAAAGAATGCTAAGTATGATTTTAGTTTTTGCTTTGGTATGTTCTTTATTTGCAATGAATATTACCGAAGCATCTGCTGCAGTTTCGTATCCGAAAACTCCGTCAGACGCAAGATACGGTGTAAGTGCAGCAGGACAAAACACACATGACCCGAGCATTATATACGATTCTACTACTGCAACATATTATGTATATTGTACAGGTATCACATCAACAGACGTTGAAATCAGAAAGTCAACCGACCTTATAACATGGACTTATGTAGGTACTGCAGGACTTATGCCTGCCAACTCTGCTATTTCAGGCTATATAGGCGGTAACCTTTGGGCTCCTGACGTAGTAAAAGTAGGTAATACATACAGAATGTACTATTCCTGCTCAAGTTTGGGAAGCGGTGATTCATGTATCGCTTTGGCTACATCTTCAAGTCCGACAGGTCCTTTTACCTATCAGGGTATCGTTTTAAGATCCACTACAAGTCAATGGGTTTCGGGCGGAGCTAATGCTATCGACGCTAATATCTGCCAGACCGCAAACGGCTCAATGTATATGACATACGGTTCTTTCTTTGGCGGTATTTATATCATAGCAATTAACTCTTCAACAGGTTATACTACCGGCTCGGCAACAAATATTGCCAAAAATCCGACAACAAGCGACGGAGCTATAGAAGCACCGTACATTATGTATAACAGTGATACAGGTTATTATTATCTGTTTGCTTCATACGGAAACTTAAATAATGACTATAACGTACGAGTAGGACGTGCTACAAGCATTACAGGTCCTTATTACGACTACAACGGAAGAACTATGACAAGTAGTGCTTCTAAACCGTATAAACTTACTACCGCTTATCAGTTTTCATCGGGTCGTGCTTGGTTTGCTTTAGGTCATAACAGCGTTTTATCCCGTGATGTAGATAACGACGGAACTAACGAATGGTTCTTATTAAACCACGCTCGTACAAACGTAATCTATGGGACAGAGTTCTATCTGCAGGTAAGACAAATGATGTGGGTAAACGGTTGGCCTGTAGTAAATCCTTCCTTCTATGCAGGTGAGGATACCGATACTATAGTAGACGCTACCTATGTACCGGGTACTTATGAAAGAAGAGTATTTACAGAAGCTGAAGATGCTTCTTATTCTTCTAGCTCAAATACTTCTATGACCTTATATCAGGATTACACCGCTAATGTAAACGGTACTTCGGGTACTTGGTCATTCTCAGGAACAAATACAGTAACAGTTAAATACGGTTATGCAACAGAAACCTATAAGTTTACTCCTGCTTATAACTACGAAAGCAACAGAGCTTCTTATGCACTTACAGGTATAAATAACTCAAACTATCAAATTTGGGCAAAACAAAAAACTTATTTAGGTGTTCCTAACAATATTGTAGAAGAAGAAGCCGCTGATTTTACTGCTTTGCAAACAGCTATCACAAATGCTTCAAACTATTCAATCAGTAACTACACCGCTTCAAGCTATGCTACATTAAGAGCAGCAGTTGCAGCAGGTAACAACATTATTTCTACTAATACTCCTACACAAAGTATAGTAGATACCATTACAACTGCAATCAACAATGCAATTTCAAACTTGGTTGTTAAGCCTGTTATCTCTTATACAAGTTTACAAACAGCTATAAATAACGCTGCAAGCTATTCAGAATCAGATTATACCGCAGCAAGCTACAACACACTTAAGGTAGCAGTTGCAGCAGGTAACTTAGTAATCGCTAATAACTGCCAGACTCAAGCAATAATCAATAGCATTACTACTGCTATTAACGATGCAATAAACGGTTTGGTTCCTGCAAGCAGTACAGTAAGCTATACTGCATTAAACAGAGCTATAAGTAACGCTGGCAGACGTTCAGAATCTGCTTATACTGCTTCAAGCTATGCCGCATTAAAAGCAGCAGTTTCAGCCGGTAATATGCTTATAAATAATAACTGTCAAAATCAAACTATTGTTGATAACATTACCGCTGAAATCAATACCGCTATGAATAACTTAGTAAGAGTATAATAAAGTTAAAAGTATTATCTTAACTATTAAAAGCCACCGATATGGTTTATCGGTGGCTTTTTTGCGTGCCTAAGATCTTAGATTTAATTTACAAAAGTCGATATTATGCACAACATATAAAATACTTTCATAATATGTAAATAGCCGATACATTATTGTGGTTTGGTGTTTTACATTGGAGGAGATTTCTATGAAAGAAAAAATGCTTATAATCGGCGGCGATTTACGACAGGCAAGTATGGCAAAGCTTTTTAGCAATATATATGAAGTATATGTATATGCTTTATCCGAGGTGAGCTTAAATGAAAATATACATATACTTGAAACTTTAGACGACTTAAACGACGATATAAAATATGTTATTTTACCGATACCTGCTATGGAGGACAGCGAATTTATAAGCTGTCCGTTTTATGATAAAAAGGTTAGCATATCCGAAGTTATAACTAAGCTAAATAAAGGTTATATTCTTTTTGGCGGTAAGCTTAGCGACAGTTTAAGAAAAAGGCTTAACGACAGTCACATTATGTTTTACGATGTGCTTTTAAGAGAAGAACTTGCCGTTTTAAACGCAGTTCCCACCGCCGAAGGCACTATTGAAATTATAATGAGAGAAACGCCTGTTACTGTTTTCGGTAGTAAAGTACTTATAATAGGCGGGGGAAGAATTTCTACCGTTTTACGCAGATATTTAAAAGCTCTCGGCGCAGATGTATGCGTTGCTTCAAGGCGTTATTCGCAAAAAGCTTGGGCAAGGATAGATAATTGTAAATCCGAAAACATAAATGCCTTGGATAAAATAATAGGGGATTATGACGTTATTGTAAATACAGTACCTGCAAAGATACTGGGCGAAAATATCCTAAGGAATATAAAAACCAATACTCTTCTTATAGATTTAGCCTCAAAACCCGGCGGAGTGGACTTTAATACGGCTAATGAGCTTGGCATAAAAACTATATGGGCGCTGTCCATTCCCGGTAAAGTTGCACCGATTACCTCCGGCGAAATAGTGTTTAATACAATAAATAATATTATTGACGAAATAGGTGGTCAGTTTGGATAAAATAAAATTGGGGTTTTGTTTAACAGGTTCGTTTTGTACCTTTGAGAAGGTTATAGCCGAGGTCAAAAAATTAAGTGAGAAGTATGACATATTGCCCATAATGTCATTTAATGCATATAATTTAGATACACGTTTTGGTAAGGCGAGCGAGCACATAAAACGCTTAGAGGATATTTGCGGCAAAAAGGTGTTAGCCACTATACCCGAAGTAGAGCCTATAGGCCCTAAAAAATATACCGATATAATGGTAGTGGCGCCTTGTACGGGCAATACCATTACAAAGCTTGCATATTCCGTTACCGATACTCCCGTAACGCTTGCAGTAAAAAGTCATCTCAGAAATCAAAAACCTATAGTAATTGCAGTTTCGACAAACGACGCATTAAGCGGTACTTCAAAAAACATAGGACTTTTGCAAAACACAAGAAATTATTATTTCGTTCCTTATACTCAGGATAATTCCTCTGCGAAGCCGACTTCGTTGGTAGCAGATTTTACTCTTATAGATAAAACGGTTGAACTTGCTTTAAACGGCAAACAAATTCAGCCTATGATATACTGATATAAACATAAAAAATCCGTCAGATATTTTCCCTGACGGATTTTTAACTGTTATCCGATTTTACTTTAGCTATAAGGTCGGTTAAATCACAGTAGCTTTCAAGCTTACCGCATAAGTTTCTGAATTTCGCCGCATTTTTTACACCCTTTAAATACCAAGAAGCGTGCTTTCTGGCTTCACGCATACCGAGTCGCTCACCCTTAAATTTGCAGATGAGCGATATATGCTCTGCCATAACGTCGAGCTTATAATCAAGGCTTCGCAAAGGTAGTAACTGACCGGTATTAAAATAATGCTCAATATCCTCAAAAATCCAAGGCATACCGTAAGAGCCTCTACCTATCATCACAAGGTCGCAGTTTGTATGCTCGTACATATTTTTTGCAAGTTCGGGCGAAGTTATATCGCCGTTTGCAATAACCGGTATGCTGACCGATTCTTTTACTTTCTCTATAATATCTATATCTACGGGAGGGGAGTACATCTGCTTTTTTGTCCTGCCGTGGACCGATATTGCGCTTATACCTGCTTCTTCGAGCATTTGTGCCATTTCAACTGCATTCACACAGTTATCGTCATAGCCTTTTCTTATCTTTGCGCTTATCGGAATATCCACAGCGTCAGTGCAGGCTTTTACTATGTCACAGGCAAGCTCGGGCGTTTTCATCAGTGCGCTTCCCGAGCCTGTAGCTACCACCTTGTGTACAGGGCAACCCATATTTATATCAATAAATAACGGCTTATATTCGGCGGCTATTTTACAGGCCTTTGTAAAAAATTCCGGTTCGCTTCCGAAAAGCTGTATTCCCATAGGCTGTTCGTAAGCAGTAACCTCCAAAAGCTCTCTTGTTTTTTTGTCTGAATAGCAAAGCCCTTTTGCACTTGCCATTTCGCCTACAACCATAACCGCACCGTACTTTTTACACATATAACGGTACGCTTTGTCCGCTACGCTTGCCATAGGGGCGAGCATAGCTGTCTTTTTAATGTTTTTGGAAAATATTTGCGTAAAATCTATGCTCAATAATAACATTCCTCACTTGAAATTATAAAGGTAAAATGGTATAATTTTTATAATTATATTTACGGTTAATTATAATTTAAACCGTAGCTTATGTCAAGAAAAGAGGTGCTTTGTATGAAACTGCTTGCAATAGACGGAAACAGCATATTTAACAGAGCTTTTTACGGCGTTCGACTTCTGTCTAATAAAAAGGGAATGTATACAAACGCCATCTTTGGTTTTTTAAATATTATGCTTAAGCTTCAAAAGGACTTTGGGCCGGATTTAACGGCAATAGCCTTTGATTTAAAGGACAAGACCTTTAGGCACCTTAAATATGACGGATATAAAGCACAAAGAAAGGGTATGCCCGATGAGCTTGCCATGCAGCTTAAACCGCTAAAGGATATTTTAACGGCTATGGGATATACCTTGCTTGAAAGCAAGGGCTATGAAGCGGACGACATTTTAGGTACTCTTGCCAAAATGTGCGAAAGAGAAAACTATAGCTGCGTTATAGCTACTGGAGACAGAGACGCCTTACAGCTTGTATCCGAAAATGTAAACGTATGCCTTGTTAAAACTAAGGAAAACTTAGTTTGTGATATACCTAAAATAAAAGAGCTTTACGGGGTTGAACCTATAAAGATTATAGATATAAAAGCGCTTATGGGAGATAGCTCCGATAATATTCCGGGCGTTAAGGGCATTGGCGAAAAAACAGCGATAGATTTAATTAAAAGCTTCTCGTCAATAGATAATATATATGAAAATATCGACTCCTTAGATATTAAGCCAAGAGTTAAGAATTTGCTTATTGAGGATAAAGAGCGAGCATATTTAAGCTATGAGTTAGCTACTATTTTTACCGAAGTGCCTTTAAACACAAGCCTTGATGATTTAAAGAAAAATGAAACTGATGAGGATAAATTATCTGACCTTTTAACCGAGCTTGAGCTTTTTAGCTTTTTTGGTAAACTTGGGGTTAAATCAAAAGGCGAGCTTGAAGTAAAAAAAGAGACTAAGGTTGCAAAAAGCTTTAAAACTTTTATAAACGCAGATTTATCAGAGCTTGAAAATAAGCTTAATACTTCTCAAACTATCGACTTTTTGCTTGACGATAAGCTAAAATTTAATATAAACGGCGAGTTATATATTTATGACGATAATATAGATGATTTGCTTAAAAAAATTATCTTTAACTCAGATAAACCAAAGCGCACCTTTATGGCAAAAAAGCTTTATAAAGAGGCTATAAAACGTGGCTTTAGCTTTGAGAATTTAAGCTTTGATTTAGAGCTTGGAGCATATCTTTTAAATGCAAGCTCAAAGGCGTATGACTTAAAGGGGCTGTCTTTGCGTTATCTTTCCGACAATGTTTACTCTGTAGAGGACGAGTATTTTGATATTGCGGTTTTACCGGACCTTTGCGATGAAGTCAAAAAGCGCATTACCGATATGGATATGCTAAGCCTTTATGAAGAGATTGAGCTTCCTCTGTGCGAGGTTTTAGCCGATATGGAGCAGGTGGGCTTTAAGGTAGACGTAGATAAAATAAAGGCTTACGGTAAAGAGCTTACCGTGCAGATTGAAAGCTTAAAGTCGCAGATGTTCGAGCTTGTCGGCAGAGAGTTTAATCCAAACTCCACAAAAGAACTCGGAGTGATACTTTTTGAGGAGCTAAAGCTTCCTGTTAAAAAGAAAACCAAAACAGGTTATTCTACAGGTGCAGAGGTTTTGGAAAAATTACAGGGCATGCACCCGATAATCGAGCTTTTGCTCGAATACAGAAAGCTTACAAAGCTTAATTCAACCTATCTTGTAGGTATGCTTAAGGTTGTCGGAGACGACAGCAGAGTACATTCTACCTTTAATCAGACCGAAACAAGAACAGGGCGCATAAGCTCTACCGAGCCTAATGTTCAGAATATTCCCGTAAGAACGGCGCAGGGAAGTAAGATAAGAGAATTTTTTGTCGCCCGTGACGGATATGTTTTAATAGACGCAGACTACTCTCAGATTGAGCTTAGGATACTTGCGCATATTGCAAACGACAAAAATATGATAGACGCCTTTAAAAATAATTTTGATATACACAAAATTACCGCTTCACAGGTGTTTAAAACACCCATAGATGAGGTCACCCCTCAGCAAAGGAGCAGGGCAAAGGCGATAAATTTCGGAATAGTATACGGTATAGGCGCATATTCTCTTTCTCAGGATATAAACGTGCCTGTGTATGAGGCAAAGGAATATATAGAGGAATATTTAAAAACCTACAGCGGTGTCAAAAAATATATGGACGACATTGTAAAAAAAGCACAGCACGACGAATATGTAACCACTATTTATAATAGACGCAGAGAGCTTGCGGATATAAACTCCACAAACAAAACCGTGCAGGCGTTTGCAAAGCGTGTTGCGCTCAATACCCCAATACAGGGAACGGCGGCTGACATAATAAAAATAGCTATGATAAAGGTTTATAACCGCTTAAAAGCAGAAAACTTTGACGCAAAGCTTATACTGCAGGTGCACGACGAACTTATAATTGAAGCAAACGCTATGCAGGCACCTATGGTAGCACAAATTTTAAAGGAAGAAATGCAAAACGCCGCTAAGCTGTCGGTGGATTTGCCTGTAGATATTCATACGGGGAAAAACTGGCTTGAGGCAAAAGGATAAATCTTATTTTACGGTAAGGGGGATGTATATATGAAAATTTTAATTATCTGTACAGGCAATACCTGTCGCAGTCCTATGGCTGAGGGTATCGTAAAGGACATAATCGAAAAGAAGGGCTTAAGTAGTCAGATAAGCGTAGAGAGTATGGGCTTCGGCGCATACGAAGGTCAAAGTCCTACACGCAACGCAGTTGAAGTGATGAAGGAAATAGGCATTGATATTTCAAAGCACAAGTCAAAGCGTGTAATGCTTCAGGACTTAGTTAAAGCCGACATTTACTATGTTATGACTCCGTCGCACAAGCATATAATCTGCGACGCAATGCCTGAGCTTGAGGACAGAATAAGAATTTTAGATGTATGTGATCCCTTTAGCGGAAATATGGATATTTACCGTGAATCCAGAGATAAGATAAAAGCGTTTTTTGAAAAAGAATTTGAAGAAATGGACTATACCTCAAAGTAATGCTATACATAGATAAGATAAACGATACTCATATAGATGAGGTTTATAAAATATTTAATAACAGCATTTCACCCTCGTGGAGTATTGAGTCGATAAAAGCAGAGCTTAAAAGCGGTAAAAATATCTCTTTAGTGTGCCTTTTAGATTCTAAGCCGATAGGATTTTTGCTCTCGTCTTATGTGCTTGACGAATGCGACCTTACAAACATAGCCGTAGCTGAAAACTACAGAAGTAAAGGTATAGGTAAAATGCTTGTAGAAGCGCTGAAAGAACGCTGTAAAGAAAAAGGCATTTCGTCTGTCACCTTAGAGGTCAGGATATCAAACAAAAGGGCGATATCCTTTTATGAAGCTTGCGGATTTGAAAAGTTAGGCTTAAGAAAAGACTTTTATCAAAATCCAAAAGAAGACGCTTTAATTTATAAACTCACTTTGAAGAAGGAAGCATGATGAAAATTTTAGGAATAGAAAGCTCTTGTGACGAAACCGCCGCCGCTGTAGTGGAGGACGGTTTTAAGGTTTTGTCAAATGAGGTAGTATCTCAGATAGACGAACATAAGCTATACGGCGGCGTAGTACCCGAAATAGCGTCAAGACGTCATTGCGAGAGCATTGCAGGAGTTACTGAGGCAGCACTTAAAAAAGCCGGTCTTACCCTTGACGAGATAGACGCTGTTGCCGTAACCTATGCTCCGGGGCTTATAGGCGCCTTGCTTGTTGGGGTTAACTTTGCAAAGGGCTTATCGCTTGCAAAAAACATACCGCTTATACCCGTACATCACATAAGAGGGCATATTGCAGGTAACTATATATCAAACGGCATAAAACCTCCGTTTATATGTATGATAATGTCGGGCGGACACAGCCATATTGTCGAGGTAAAGTCGTATACAGAGTTTAAAGTAATCGGCCGTACAAGAGACGACGCTGTAGGCGAGGCTTATGATAAAGCGGCAAGAGCGCTCGGATTTAGCTATCCGGGCGGTGTGCAGATGGATAAAGCCGCAGCCTTGGGAAACCCAGAAGCTTTTAAGCTTCCTCGTCCAAGGGTAGAATCAAACGAGTTTGACTTTAGCTTTTCGGGGCTTAAAACCGCTGTGTTAAACCTTATAAATAATTCCGCTCAAAAGGGAATAAAACTTAATAAAAACGACGTTGCCGCTTCTTTTCAAAAAACTGTATGCGACATTATAGCAGAAAGACTTATTTTAGCGGCAAAAAAATACGGCTATAAAACCATAGTGCTTGCAGGCGGCGTCAGCGCCAACAGTGGTATAAGAAAGCGTATGAGTGAAGAATGCGAAAAAAATAATTTTAAGCTTTTTATGCCCGAAATTAAATATTGCGGCGATAATGCGGCAATGATTGCAAGTCAGGCTTATTTTGAATTTAAAGACTCAAAAGTTGCCGGTATGGATTTAAATGCTTTGGCAAGCCTGCCGATTGACGAGGAAATGTTTTAAAATGAATTTCAACAAAATATTTATTCATTTTAATGGATTTTTTACATAATAGTACTTGTCAAAATTATTAAGATTTTATATAATGTTATTTGTAGAAATTTTTGATTATTTATATATAAACGAAAGGATGAAATTTGTATGTTGACTAACAACAAAAATGTTATCAGTTGGGTTGACGAAATGGTTGCGCTTTGTAAACCTGATAAGGTTGTCTGGATAGACGGAAGCGAAGAGCAATTAACTGCGCTCAGAAATGAAGCTATCGCTACAGGCGAAATGGAAGAGCTCAACAAAGAAAAATTGCCTGGATGCTTACTTCACAGAACGTTGCCTAACGACGTTGCCCGTGTAGAAGCCCGTACCTTTATCTGCTCCAGAAAGGAAGAGGACGCAGGCCCTACAAACAACTGGTGCGATCCTAAAGAAATGTACGCTAAGCTTACTCCTATGTATGACGGCGTTATGAAGGGACGTACAATGTACGTTATCCCTTATTCAATGGGTCCTATAGGTTCTCCGCTTGCAAAAGTTGGCGTTGAGCTTACCGACTCAATTTATGTTGTTCTTAATATGGACATTATGACAAGAATGGGACAAAACGCTTTCAAAAACTTGGGCGACACCTCAAACGACTTCGTAAGAGGCTTGCACTCAAAAGCTGATATTGACCCTGAAAAGAGATATATTGTTCATTTCCCTGAAGATAATACAATTTGGTCAATAAACTCTGCTTACGGCGGAAACGTATTGCTCGGTAAAAAGTGCTTTGCTCTTAGAATTGCTTCATATCAAGGTAAAAACGAAGGCTGGATGGCTGAACATATGCTCATTTTGGGCATTGAAAATCCTCAGGGTGAGGTTACATACGTTACAGCTGCATTCCCGTCTGCTTGCGGTAAAACAAACCTTGCTATGCTCGTACCTCCTGAAATTTATGCAAAGGAAGGCTATAAGGTTTGGACTGTCGGCGACGATATCGCTTGGTTAAAACAAGGCGATGACGGCAAGCTTTATGCAATTAACCCTGAAAACGGCTTCTTTGGCGTTGCACCGGGTACAAATGCAAAATCAAACCCAAATGCACTCGCTTCAACAAAGAAGAATACTATATTTACAAACGTTGCTCATAACTTAGACGACAACACTGTTTGGTGGGAGGGCTTAGACAAGAATCCTCCTGAAAATGCAGTTGACTGGACAAATCAGAAATGGAACGGCAAAACCTCTGATATTAAGGGTGCTCATCCAAACTCAAGATTTACTGCTCCCGCTAAGAACTGTCCTTGCATTTCCAGTGAATTTGACAATCCTAACGGCGTTCCGATTTCAGCTATGATTTTCGGCGGACGCAGAGCTAAGACTTCTCCGCTTGTATATCAATCATTTGACTGGAAACACGGCGTATTCGTAGGCGCTACAATGGCTTCCGAAACAACAGCTGCAGCTACAGGTGCAGTAGGCGTTGTAAGACGTGACCCGATGGCTATGTTGCCGTTCTGCGGTTATCACATGGGTGACTATTTTGCACATTGGCTTGAAATGGGCGAAAAATTAGGCGAAAACGCTCCTAAGATATTCAACGTAAACTGGTTCAGAACAGATGACGAAGGTCACTTTATCTGGCCCGGTTTCGGCGACAATATGAGAGTTTTGATGTGGATTATAGGTCGCTGCAAGGGTACTGCAGACGCAGTTGAAACTCCAATCGGTTACGAGCCTAAGCCTGAGGACATCAACATAGAGGGATTGGATATAGACGTAAATACAGTTAAAGACCTCTTAAACGTTGATATTGACCTTTGGAAAGAAGAAGCGAAAGGTATTGAGGAATTCTTTGCTAAATTCGGCGATAAATTACCTGCAGAGCTTTCAAAACAGCTTTCTGACTTAAAAGCAAGACTTAGTAAATAATTTTTATAATAGAATAATTTACGAAAACGAACTTATCTTTTAAAGATAAGTTCGTTTATTTTTTATGCTAAATCATATTTTTGTCCAAACGCTCATAGATATTTATAAAAGAACGTCTGAGAATATGGAGGAAAAGACAATGACAACTACAGTTGTAAATAGCAGTATTTATCAGGATATAGCGTCCAGAACCGGCGGAGACATCTATCTTGGGATAGTAGGTCCGGTAAGAACAGGCAAATCCACCTTTATAAAAAAGTTTATGGAAACGCTTGTTATACCTAATATCGACAGTGATTTCAGAAAAGAAAGAGCTATTGATGAACTGCCTCAATCTGCCGCAGGCAAAACCATTATGACGACAGAGCCTAAGTTTGTGCCTGAGGAAGCAATATCCATAGAGCTTGAAAACAACACTAAATTAAACGTAAGGCTTATAGACTGCGTAGGATACATAGTGCCAAGCTCAATAGGCTATATCGAAAACGAAGCTCCCAGAATGGTAGTAACGCCGTGGTTTGACAGCGAAGTGCCTTTTAATATGGCGGCGGAGATAGGCACACAACGAGTTATAACCGAACATTCTACCGTAGGCATAGTTATCACCACCGACGGCACTATAAGCGATATTCCGAGAGACGAATACGAGGAAGCCGAGGAACGTGTAATAAACGAACTAAAAAATATGAATAAGCCGTTCATTGTGCTTTTAAACACCACAAATCCAAACAGCACAAAGGCGGCAGAGTTAAGCGAATACCTTATAGATAAATATAAGGTTCCCGTAATACCGATAAGCTGTGTTGATTTAGACGAGGACGATATTAAAGGAATTATGAATCAGCTTCTTTATCAGTTTCCGATAAAAGAAATTTCGGTTGAAATGCCAAGGTGGATAAACTATCTTAATAAGGAACACTGGCTAAAGTCCGAGATTTTCGATTATATTAAGAAAGGAGCAAGGGACTTAGTTAATATAAACGAGGTATCGAATATAGCTGATGAGATCGATAAATGCGAATATGTAAACAAAACTCTCTTAAAGAGCATAGATTTGGGCACAGGCAACGCCGTTATATCAATATCCTTAAATGATGAGCTTTTCTATAAGGTGCTGGAGGATTCCACCGGGCTTGAGATAGGCGGAGAATCGGGACTTATGCCGCTTATGATTCAGTTGGCGCAGATAAAAAAAGAGTACGATAAAATAAAGGGTGCTTTGGAGGAGGTAGAAGCTACAGGCTATGGAATAGTTATGCCTGCTTTGGATCAGTTATCCCTTGAAGAGCCCGAAATAGTAAAGCAAGGAGGCAAATACGGTGTAAGACTTCGTGCTACGGCACCGTCGCTTCACATTATGAAGGCAAACATCACAACTGAGGTGAGTCCGATAGTAGGCACCGAAAGTCAGTCAGAGGACCTTGTAAAATACCTCTTAAATGAGTTTGACGAAAATCCGCAAAAGATATGGGAGTCAAATATATTCGGCAAATCTCTGCACGAGCTTGTAAACGAGGGCTTACACAGTAAGCTTTACAGAATGCCGTCAGAGGCGAGAATGAAGCTTCAGGAAACTATAGAGCGCATTATAAACGAGGGTTGCGGAGGACTTATCTGCATCATACTATAACAAAATAATAAATCCGCTGTACATAACGTACAGCGGATTTTTAAGTAAAGGTATTTAAGTAATAATTACTTTAAAATTTTAATACTTCCGATAATCGGCAATTCTTTTGCTTTGCCCTTAACCGCATTAACGATACCGATAATAGTCAAAACTAATATTACGATCATTAAAACAGCGATAACAAAAGCAAGAATATTATATACTATACCTCTTGTGTATGTATAAGAAGAAGTCCAGTGATATGGGAAGACAGCCTGTAATATTCTTTGGATAATTTGTAACGCAATTTCAGCAATAAATAATAACAAGCCTTGATTTGCATGGAAACGAGCAAATTTTGAGTTTTTGGCTGCGAATATTGGAATTAACACCAATATGCCGAAGTAAGACAAGACAGCCATAACTTTGTTATTCTGAATATCTGCCGGATCACATTCTGCAGTAGAGTCAGCCGTATTATTAAGATTGTTAAAGGCGTTTGTGAAGTTTTGATTTTGAGTGTTTTGATTTTCTTGGTAGTTAGGTTGTTGAGAAGCAGTTTGCTGTTCGGTAGTATTAGCTTCTGAGGTAGTTAGATTTGCACCGCAAGCAGGGCAAAAAGCAACACCGTCTTCAACCTGATTACCGCATTTTGGACAAAAAGACATAAAAATTTCCTCCTAAAAATAATATAGTAGTATTACTAACTTATAATACTACTATATTATAACATATATTCATAAAAAAGTCACGTTTTTTAATAAAATATATTATTTTAAACTAAAAATTCCTTTAAAAGAGAATAATCGGGAACTAAATCTTCTGAAATCTCCTCAAATTGTCTAAAAGCAACCTTAAGGCGCATTTCAGTATCTTTATATTTAGATTCGGTTATAAGATTTTGACTAAATGCTGCCAAAAGTCTTTTTTTGTAAACCAAAGGCTCATAAGGATGGGTTGAATTTATATGAATGTCTGCTAATTTTTTAAAAGGTCTAATGTAAATGGCTTCACCTTTACACACTTTATCCCATAAACTAAAGGTTTCGTCAGGTGAGGTGGAACGCTTTACGGTATCTCTTAAAAGTCTGCGTGTAAGTCTTAAATCACGAGAGGCGAGCAGTATATCGCCATTTTCGTCAACAAAGTCGCTGTGGGCGCTTACATATACCTTTAGCGCTTTGTAGGTATTAAGCTCCTCAGATAAAAGAGGATTGAGCGCGTGTATGCCCTCAAAAATCAAGAAGGTTTGATTGTCAAAATCAACTCTAAAGGTTTCATCGGACCTTTCGGCTTTTGTAAAATCAAAAATAGGAAAGTCAGCAAAGCCGTCCTCTTTTAGCTTTGAGATAATATAGTTAAAATACTTTAAATCCAAGCTTTCTATTGACTCAAAGTTTTTACTGCCGTCTCTCCAGTGGGGCATTTCATCTCTTGTCTTATAAAAATTGTCGAGGGAAATGCGGTTTACCTTTTTGCCCCTTTCCTCAAGCTTAGCGGCGATTTTCTTTGAAGAGGTGGTCTTGCCCGAGGCAGAAGGACCTGTTAGAAGGATTATATACCTTTCTTCGTTTATCGCCGTATCAACCAGCTCATTTATCCTCTCTAAAAAAGCATTTTCAGCTGATTTAATAAGCTCATCCGGTGAATTTAAGCCACTGCTATTTATTGCTTGAGCTGATATTTTTTCCGTTTTACTGTGGTATCTCATAGTAACCTCCGATATTAAAAATATAAATTAAACTTTAAAAAATCTTTCCACCGCTATTAAAAAGGGCGGATTTTTCTTGTTTATAAAGTCATATTTAACTACGTTAAATTCACTTCCCGAAAGCGAACAAAGATATTTTTCTACTGCTTTGCTTTCTCTAAATCCCTCCTCGTGACCGGGGTATAATACGATGATAAGCACACCGTCCTTGCTTAAAAAATTCAAAGCCTTTTTAATTGCCGAAACAGTAGTTTCGGTTTTGGTGGTTAAAGCTTTGTCGCCGTGAGGAAGATACCCTAAATTAAAAACTCCTATTTCAAACGGCGAAGTCAAATATTTATCCAAATTATCGTGACTGTCGTTTATAAGCGTCACATTTTTTATATTATGCTTATCTAAAAGTGCATGTGTATTTTTTATCGCCGATTGTTGTATGTCAAAGCCGATAACACGGCAGTTTTCGGAAAGTGTAGCTAAAAATAAGGTATCATTACCGTTACCGCAGGTAAAGTCTGCGTAAAGTGCGCCATCTTTAGCTTTTGATTTCATAATAGTTTTAGAAAAATCGAGTATATTTTCCATTATTAGCTCTCCGCATATTTTGCTTTAAGGCGTAAAGTATTTTCCCTGAAAGCTGTCACGCCTTAGCATTTCTTTGTCTATTTCGTTCATTACACAAAACTTTTTTAAGCTCCATAAAGGACCTATAAGCTTATTTATATCGCCGTCACCGGTTATGCGCTGGATAACCGTCTCTGGCGGCAAAGCTTCAAGCTGGTCGCACACGATATTTACATATTCGTCACGGTCTAAAAGCTTAACCTCACCTTTTTTTAATTCATTTTCCATAGCCGTACCTTTTATTATATGCAAAAGGTGAATTTTTACCGAATGAGGTCTTAGCTTTGCAACCTTTTTAATATTTTCGACCATCATCTCGTGAGTTTCTCCCGGTAAGCCGTTTATTATATGCACACAGATATTTATTCCTCTTTTTTTAAGCATATCGTATCCCTTTAAAAAATCGGCATAGCTGTGACAGCGGTTTATCTTTTTGGCGGTTGAGTCAAAGGTAGTCTGAAGCCCTAATTCCACCTCTAAATAGGTGCGATTAGAAAGCTCTGATAAGTAATCGGCCGTAGCTTTACTTATACAGTCGGCTCGTGTAGCAATACTAAGCCCCACTACATTTTCTATGCTTAGAGCAGTTTCATAATATTTTTTTAACGTGTCAAGCGGAGCATAGGTGTTTGTATGCGCCTGAAAATACGCTATATATTTTGCTTCGGGCCATTTTTTATGCAGTTTTTCCTTAACCGAATTAAACTGCTCTGTGATACTTTTTTTAGGGTCTCCGCCAAAATCTCCGCTTCCGTCGGGCGAGCAGTAACTGCAGCCGCCGACTCCCTTAGTTCCGTCGATATTAGGGCAGGTAAAGCCTGCGTTTAACGACACCTTAAAGATTTTAGAATTAAAGGTTTGTCTAAGGTGATAATTTAAGGTGTGATAACGCTTATTATCAAGCGAATAGATAAAATTATTTTCCATTTACGGTAAAACTCCACTCAAGATAGCATATATAAATTATATACTATAAAAAAATATTTGCAAATCGTTAATAAACCGTTACAAAATATAAAATATTTGTTTGATATATTTAGTGCAATAAAGTATAATAGAACTTAAGTAGGTTTTTAATTTCATAAAAGTATTAGGGTGAATTGGATGAGCGTAATTTATAATATTACAAATGCCTTGGAAAAGCTTAATATAAAATATAAAATAAACGAGCCCTTGGCGCAGTATACGTCCTTTAAAATAGGCGGTGAGTGTAAGCTGATGGTTATACCTAAATCAGAGGACGAGATTATATATACGCTAAAGCTTATTAACGAGAATAATTTAAAAAAGCTCATTTTAGGTAACGGCAGTAATGTACTTATATCAGATGACGGCTTTGACGGCGTGATTGTTTTACTGGGAAATGATTTTTCGGATATAAAGCTTATTGACGAAGATACAGTATTTGCAAGCGCCGGAGCAAGCTTGTCAAGACTTTGCACATTTGCTATGCAAAACTCTCTGTCGGGTTTGGAATTTGCTTACGGCATACCGGGAACGGTAGGGGGAGCCGTATATATGAACGCAGGCGCTTACGGCGGTGAGATAAAGGACGTATTAAAAAGCGCTTATCATATTACCGATAAGCTTAATTCAGAAAATAAAAGCGCAGAGGATTTAGACCTTTCTTATCGTCACAGCTTTTATTCCGATAAGGACTACGTTATAACGGGCGCAGTATTTAAGCTAAAAAAAGGTAACCGAGATGAGATAAAAGCTATAATGACCGAAACTATGAATAAGCGAAAGTCAAAACAGCCTTTAGAATATCCAAGTGCAGGCAGTACCTTTAAACGCCCCGAAGGAGCTTTTGCGGCTAAGCTTATAGATGACTGCGGATTAAAAGGAAAAACCGTAGGCGGCGCTGTAGTAAGCGAAAAGCACAGCGGTTTTGTTATAAATAAGGGTAATGCAACCTGTAAAGATGTTTTAGAGCTTATAGACATAATAAAAAACGAAGTGAAAACCAAAACGGGCTTTACGCTCGAATGTGAAGTGAAATATATAAAGTAAGCCAAATTCTTAACGTAAAAAGGTAGGTGTTTTTATGGAAATGATTATTATTACGGGAATGTCGGGAGCAGGTAAATCAAGAGCTATGAATACCTTAGAGGACATCGGCTTTTACTGCGTGGATAATATGCCTGCAAAGCTTATAGGAAAATTTGCGGAGCTTGCGGCTCAGTCGGAGGAGTATATTCCTAAAATGGCGGTTGCCATAGACGCACGAGGCGGTAATATGTTTAACGATTTAAGCGGTGAACTGGACGTCTTAGACGCAAATGACTATAAATACAAAATGCTGTTTTTAGACTGTGACGATACGGTTTTGATGCGCAGATATAAAGAAACAAGGCGCAAACACCCGCTTTTAAACGACACCAATGTTTCTGTGGATATGGCTATAAAGGCGGAGCGCAAATTGCTTTCGAGCGCAAGGGCAAGAGCAGACTATGTAATAGACACAACCTTTTTAACCTCAATGCAGTTAAAGGAAAAGATTATCGACATTTTTGCCTCCAGTACTTCGGAACAGATGTTAATAAGCTGTATGTCCTTTGGATTTAAATACGGCTATCCGAGCGAAGCAGACCTTGTGTTTGACGTAAGATGTCTGCCAAACCCGTTTTATATTGACGAATTAAAACACAAAACGGGAATAAACAGCGAGGTAAGCGATTATGTTATGAGCTTTGAGGAATCAAAACAGCTTGAAGCCAAGCTTTTTGACCTTGTGGATTTTCTCATACCGCTTTATATAAAAGAGGGCAAAAGCCAGCTTGTAATCGCTTTTGGCTGTACAGGCGGTCGACACCGTTCGGTAACCTTTGCGGAAAATATGCAAAAGCATATTCTAGAAAGCTATAAGAAAGTCACTATTCAGCACAGAGATATAAATAAATAAGGTGCGTGAGGTAATGAGCTACACCACATCTGTTAAAGAGGAACTTTTGCAAAGTAAGTTTCATTGTGAAAAATGCGCTTTGGCGTTTGTTTACGGATACTTATACTTTGCCAAAAAAGGTATGCAGTTTAAAGCCTTTAGCCGTGAAGAAGCAGAACTTGTCGCTCAAAAAACGGTAGAGGCGACCTCTGTAATTGTCACGATAGTAAAAGACGGTAAAAATAAATATACTCTTTGCATAAATAATGATGAGGACGTAGAGTGCTTTAATAAAATTATGTCGGGTATAAATGCTCAGAGCTTTTTAAAGGGCGAATTAAAGCGTGAATGTTGCTTTAGCGCCTTTGTAAGAGGCGTTTTTCTCGCTTGCGGAAGCATATCCTCACCGGATAAGGAATATCATTTGGAGCTTTGTGTGCAAAATAAGTTAAAAGCAGACTTGCTGGAGGATATTTTTTTACAAAAGAAGCTTAAACTTAAAAAGACCGTGCGCAAGGGAAATACGGTTTTTTACATAACCGACAGCGAGCGCCTTGAAGATATGCTCACGCTTATGGGAGCGTATAAACATTCGCTTGATTTGATGAATGTAAAAATCGAAAAGGAGCTTAGAAACAACGTAAACCGTGCGGCAAACTGTGAAAACGCAAATATAGATAAAACCGTTAAGGCTTCTATGAAGCAGATAAGCGATATAAACTTTATTTTTGAAAAAAAAGGACAAGAATATTTATCGGACGATTTATTAAAGGTAGCGCTTATAAGGCTTGAAAATCCCGAAGCCTCGCTTAATGAATTACGAGAGCTTTTAGACGAGGATATTTCTCGCTCGGGTCTAAACCACAGGCTTAAAAAGCTAAGCAGTATAGCGGATATGCTGCGTTAAAAATATTACGAAAGGGAAATAGCTATGAATGATTTTGTTCACCTTCATGTGCATACCGAATATAGCCTTTTGGACGGTGCGTGTAGAATAAAAAAGCTTGTTGAAAAGATAGCTTCTCTCGGACAAAAAGCCGTAGCTATTACCGACCACGGCGCTATGTACGGAGTTGTGGAATTTTATAAGGAATGTAAGAAAAAGGGCATAAAGCCTATAATAGGGTGCGAAGTGTATGTTGCCCCGAGAACAAGGTTTGACAAGGTTCATAAAATCGACTCAAGCCCTTATCACCTTATCTTGCTTTGTAAAAACGAAACGGGCTACAAAAACTTAATTAAGCTTGTATCAAGCGGATATATAGACGGCTTTTATAATAAGCCGAGAATAGACCATAAGCTTTTAGAGGAATATCACGAGGGGCTTATATGCCTTTCTGCCTGTCTTGCAGGTGAAATTCCCAGAGCACTTTTGGATAACGATTATCAAAAAGCGCTTGAAATCGCTTCGTTTTATAAAGAGCTTTTTAAAGAGGATTATTATATTGAGCTTCAGGATCACGATATTGTGGAGCAAAAAAAGATTTTACCGCTTCTTGTAAAGCTTGCAAAAGAGCTCAGTATAAAAATGGTGGCTACAAACGACGCTCATTATATTGACAAACAAGACTCAAAAATGCAGTCTATTCTTATCTGCATACAGACAAATACCGTGCTCGGACAAACTAAAAAATTAGAATTTTCCACCGATGAATTTTATATAAAATCTTATGATGAAATGTACGAGCGCTTTTCTCAGTATGAGGATGCTTTAAAAAACACCGTTGAGGTAGCCGATAAGTGTAACTTTGATTTTGAATTCGGCGTTACAAAGCTTCCTTACTTTAAAGCGCCTGACGGCAAGGATAATAAAGAATATTTTGTTGACCTTTGCAGTAAGGGTCTTTACAAATACTACGGAGAAAATCTAAAAAAAGAAATTGCAGACAGGCTTAACTATGAGATAGATATTATCTCTCAAATGGGATATATCGATTACTTTTTAATAGTTTATGACTTTATAAATTATGCAAAGCAAAATAATATCCCCGTAGGTCCCGGCAGAGGCTCCGGTGCAGGAAGCTTAGCGGCATACTGTATCGGCATTACGGGTATAGATCCGCTTAAATATAATTTGCTTTTTGAACGTTTTTTGAATCCCGAAAGGATAAGTATGCCCGATTTCGATATAGATTTCTGTAATGAAAAAAGACAGAGAGTAATAGACTATGTCGTAAAAAAATACGGTTCAGACCACGTTGCGCAGATTATAACCTTCGGTACTATGGCAGCAAAAGGTGCGGTAAGAGATGTCGCCAGAGCAATGGGTATTTCTTATCAGACGGCGGACAAGGTCGCAAAAATGATACCGAATACCCTCCATATAACGCTTCAAAAGGCGTTGGAGGTTTCAAAAGAGCTTAAAGCCCTTTACGACGGCGACGATAAGATAAAAGAGCTTATTGATAACGCCATAAAGTTAGAGGGTATGCCAAGGCACGCCTCAACTCACGCCGCAGGCGTTGTGATTACCCGTGAAAGAGCAGACTGTTATGTTCCGCTTCAAAAAAATGACGAATCAATAGTAACCCAGTTTACTATGACGACACTTGAGGAACTGGGACTTTTAAAAATGGACTTTTTGGGGCTTAGGAACCTAACGGTCATTAAAAATTGCGAAAATGATATAAAGAGAAAAAATCCCGATTTTGATATAAGCAAAATTGAGCTTGATGACAAAAAGGTTTATAATATGCTTTCAAAAGGCGAGTCTGACGGTGTTTTTCAGCTTGAATCAAACGGAATACGTCATGTGCTCACTCAGCTTAAGCCGCAGTCTATGGAGGATATTATAGCGGTTATTTCGCTTTACCGTCCGGGACCTATGGATTCAATCGACACTTATATTCAAAACAAAAATAATCCTGCACTTATAAAATATAAGCACCCTCTTTTAGAGCCTATTTTAAACGTAACCTACGGCTGTATTGTTTATCAAGAGCAGGTAATGCAGATTTGTCAGCGCCTTGCAGGTTATTCCTACGGACGAGCTGATTTGGTGCGCAGGGCTATGGCAAAGAAAAAAGCCGACGTTATGGAAAAGGAAAGACATAACTTTATTTATGGCAAGCAAAACGACGACGGAAGTATAGAATGCATAGGAGCAGTTAAAAACGGAGTAAGCGAGCAGGTTGCTACCGAGATTTTTGACGAGATGTCAAGCTTTGCTTCTTATGCTTTTAATAAATCTCACGCCGCCGCTTATGCATACATTTCTTATCAGACCGCATATTTAAGCTATTATTATAAAAGCAGTTATATGGCGGCGCTTTTAAGCAGTATTTTAGATAATACCGATAAGGTTATCGAATATATAAATGTGTGTAAGCAAAACGGTATCACCGTATTGCCTCCAGACATTAACAGCGGGGATTTAAACTTCTTGTCAATTTCCGATAATCAGATAAGCTTCGGCTTGCTTGCAATTAAAAACTTGGGCAAGGGAGTATTAAAAAGCATTATCGAGGAAAGAAATTTAAACGGCAAATTCACTTCTCTCAATGATTTTTGCGAGCGTATGTACGGAAAAGACGTAAACAAAAGGGCAATAGAAAGCCTTATTATGTCGGGTGCATTCGACAGCTTTCCTCATAACCGAAAAGAGATGTTAAAGGCTTATGAGGATATAGTGGATAGGGTAGATAATAATAACCGCAAAAACGTCGCAGGACAGATAGATTTGTTTTCGGTTTCAAGTACCGCTTCTCCCATAGCGGAAATTAAGCATTATGACGAGTTTTCCGCAGACGAGCTTTTAAATATGGAAAAGCAAACCTTAGGGCTTTATTTTTCGGGACATCCGCTTGACAATATAAAAGGGCTTAACACTAACGTAAAAACTGACGATATACGTTCCTTTACCGATATTGAGCCACAGCTTGCCGACAGCATTGACGGCAAAAGGGTAAAGCTTTTGGGCGTTATACAAAGTAAAAAAGTGCTTTCCACCCGAAACGGCGGTATAATGGCTTTTGTTCGCTTAGAGGATAAAACGTCTTCTGCGGAGCTTTTGGTTTTCCCAAAGGTTTATGAAAAGTGCGTTTCACTTTTAAGTGAGGGCAACATAATCTATGTAGAGGGCAAAATAACGGTAAGCGAGGATGAGCCGCCAAAGGTTATAGCCGAAAGGATTTTAGGTGCTGACGAGCTTAAAAGTATTGCTAAAATAAGTGATAAAAAGCTTTATTTAAGGTTTAGCTCATTTGATGATAAAAGAATAAATGAGGTAAAAAGTATCTTAAAAAAATATAAAGGCGATACAGCCGTATATTTTTATTTTTTAAACGAAAAAGTTTGCTATAAAATGAAAGCTTATAACGTAAAAATAGGCGAGGATATGCTAAGCGAGCTTAAAAATATTCTTTCTCAAGATGATGTTGTTTATAGGGAATAGCTTAAAATTTATGTCATAAACGGTTGACAGTTTCCTAAAATATGATAAAATGTATTTTGTAGTATTTTTTAGAGTGGGGATATATTATGCAACAAAAAACTATAGGCGTTTTAACCAGCGGAGGAGACGCTCCGGGTATGAATGCCGCTGTTCGTGCAGTTGTAAGAACAGCAATCAAAAAAGGTATGAAGGTAATAGGCATAAAAAGAGGTTATAACGGTCTTATAAACGGCGATATGGTTGAACTCAACGTAAGATCTGTTTCAGATATTATTCAGCGTGGCGGTACTATACTTTATACTGCACGTTGCCTTGAATTTAAAACACAAGAAGGCGTTATGAAGGCTAAACAAACCTGTGAAAAAGCAGGTATAGACGGCGTTGTTGTAATCGGCGGCGACGGTTCTTTCAGAGGCGCTGCGGATTTATCTGCCGCAGGCGTACCTTGTATAGGTATACCCGGAACTATTGACAACGATATTTCCTGTACCGACTATACAATAGGCTTTGATACTGCTATGAATACCGCTATGGAAATGGTGGATAAGTTAAGAGATACCGCACAGTCACACGACAGATGCAGTGTGGTTGAGGTTATGGGCAGAAGAGCAGGTTATATTGCTTTGCATACAGGTATAGCTTGCGGTGCAAGTTATATTATAGTACCCGAAATAAAATTCGATATGAACGATATGATAAGACAGATAAATATGGCTCGTTCATTAGGCAAACAGCACTTTATTATTCTCGTTGCAGAGGGAATAGGAAATGCAGATCAGCTTGCTAGGGACATTGAAAATATAACAGGCATTGAGTCGAGAGCTACCATTTTAGGCCACGTTCAGCGTGGAGGAAGCCCGACAGTAAGAGACAGAGTTAAAGCAAGCCAGCTCGGTTATCACGCAGTTGAGCTTTTAGAGCGGGGCATAGGTAACAGAGTTGTAGGCTTTAAGCACAGCGAGGTAGTTGACTACGATATCGCTGAGGGACTTGCTATGACAAAACCGTTTAACGAAAAGCTTTACGGTATGGCTTGTGAAATCTCGTTTTAATACTTACTTTTTATTTACATAAACTTAAAGGCTCTTGCCGATTTTATATAAATCGCTCAAGAGCCTTATATAAAGTTTGGGATTTGTAATTTAGCCTTGTTATTTCAGGCGAAGTAAAAAATATGGTTGGTAAAAATATGATTAAGCTTATAAAACAAATGCTGAGATTCAGCGGTGTAGGACTTATATGTTTCTTCTTGGATTATTTTCTTATGATTATCTTTACAGATGTTTTTCATATAGGTTATCTAATTTCCTGCGGAACTTCTTTTACTATTGCAACTGTGCTTAACTATATTCTCAGTATGAGATTTGTGTTTCGTTCAAGAGAAAATATAAATAAAGTGTTTGAATTTGTGGCTTTTGTGGTTTTGAGCTTAATAGGCTTAGGGCTTACCGAGCTATTGATGTGGGTAAGCACCGATATATTAGGCGTAGATTATAAAATTTCAAAATTTGTGGTAGCCGCTATAGTAACGGTATATAATTTTATCACCAGAAAGGTATTTTTAGAGGAAAAGAAAAAAAGCGCTTAATGAAAATTTGTCTTTATAAAAGTGTTGACAAATAATAGCGTAATTGTTATAATATATTTTGTTGTGAAGCCGAGAGGCTTTTAAAATTTTAGTGCGGGTGTAGTTCAATGGTAGAATCCCAGCCTTCCAAGCTGGTCGCGTGGGTTCGATTCCCATCACCCGCTCCATTTATCTAAAATATTAAATTTGCGCCCATAGCTCAGCTGGATAGAGCAACTGCCTTCTAAGCAGTAGGTCACAGGTTCGAATCCTGTTGGGCGTGCCAATACTTATTTATGGTGGGTATAGCTTAGTTGGTTAAAGCGCCAGATTGTGGTCCTGGAGATCGAGGGTTCGACTCCCTCTACCCACCCCATTTTATTTTTATAGGGATATTGGGCTATCGCCAAGCGGTAAGGCACTGGACTTTGACTCCAGCATTCCGATGGTTCGAATCCATCTAGCCCAACCAGAAAAAGCCTCGTCATTTGACGAGGCTTTTTCAATGAAAATCTTTTTTAAAACGAGCTAAATAATAATTAGCAATAAGCATTATTTTACTCGGCTTGATAAATTTAAAAAAGCTATATATAATATAAATATATTTTAAACACAATTACTTTGAAACGGAGCAAATAAATGTTTGTAGATAAGGCAAAAATTACAATTAAAGCAGGAAACGGCGGTAACGGAGCAGTTTCCTTTCACAGAGAAAAATATGTTAATGCCGGCGGACCTGACGGAGGCGACGGCGGTAAAGGCGGAGACGTTATTTTTGTTGTAGACGAGGGTATGTCAACGCTCGTAGACTTTCGTTATAAGAAAAAATTTATTGCAAAAAACGGTGAAAACGGCTCGTCCAGAAACTGCACTGGTAAGTCTGCCGAAGATCTTATTATAAAGGTTCCAAGAGGTACTCTTATCAGAGACGCTCAAACAGGCAGACTCATAGCCGATATTTCCTCTAATGAGCCTAAGGTTATCTGTAAAGGCGGTAAGGGCGGAGCAGGCAATCAGCACTTTGCTACTGCCACAAGACAAATTCCTCGCTTTGCAAAGCCCGGACAAATCGGCGAAGGATATGAAGTTACACTGGAATTAAAGCTGCTTGCCGATGTTGGGCTTGTAGGCTTCCCAAACGTAGGTAAGTCTACTCTTATAAGCGTAGTGAGCGAAGCTAAGCCAAAAATTGCAAACTATCATTTTACCACGCTTTCACCGGTTTTGGGGCTTGTTAAGCTCGACGAGGGCAAAAGCTTTGTTATGGCTGATATACCCGGGCTTATTGAGGGCGCAAGCGACGGCGTGGGCTTAGGTCACGAATTTTTGCGTCATGTAGACAGATGTCGCCTTATAGTTCACGTTGTTGATGTTTCGGGCGTTGAGGGCAGAGATCCTAAAGAGGATTTTATAGCCATAAACAAGGAGCTTAAACTCTTTTCGGAGGATTTATCAAACAGACCTCAAATCGTTGCGGCAAATAAATCCGATATGGCGTCAAGTGAGCAGATAGACGATTTCAAAGAGTTTGTAAAGGATAAGGGCTATGAGTTTTTTGAAATTTCCGCTGCTACTACTGCAGGTGTAGATAAGCTTATAGCGCATATAGGTAAAATGCTCGATACACTTCCTCCTATAACAGAGTATGAGCCCGAGCCATTAACCTTGGAAATGATTGAGCAAAGTCAAAATAAACAGCAGTTTAGCATTGAAGTTAAAAACGGCATTTATTATGTTGATGCGCCGTTTCTTGAAAATGTTATGTCCACCGTTAATATGGAGGACTATGAGTCCTTGCAGTATTTCCAGCGTGTACTTCGCTTCAGCGGTATAATTGATGAGCTTGAAGGTATGGGTATAAAAGATGGGGATACAGTTGATATATTCGGCTTTCAGTTTGACTTTATTGTGTAGAAGGGAATATCTATGATAAATGACCTTGAAAAAATCGAAAATCCAAAGCTTTTAAGTCCTTTGGTATTAGCGTATATGGGTGATGCGGTTTATGAAATGCTTGTAAGAGAGCGAATAATAAAAAAAGCCAATATGGCGGTAAAAAAGCTTCACTCCATAACCGTTACATACGTTTGCGCAAACGCACAGGCTAAGGCTGTGGATATAATATACGATATGTTATCCGAGGAAGAGATAGAAATTTTTAAAAGAGGCAGGAACGCCCATTCCAATACCGTTCCCAAAAATGTAAATCCTACGATTTACAGGCGTGCAACAGGCTTTGAAGCACTTTTAGGTTATCTTTATTTTAAGGCTGACAATAAGCGTATATCAGAGCTTTTTGAGGTTATATGGACATCTTTTGAAGAAAAATAATAAAAAGACTTTATAAGGCTTAAAAACGGGCTTTATAAGGTCTTTTTTTAGATTAAAATTTTAAAAAAGTTAACATGCGAATTATTGACTTTTTTATTTAAAAATTATATACTAAATATTATGCTTACTTTAATTAAAACAAGTGGCTTTTATGATAAAAACTTAAAACTATTAACAACGAAAGAAAGGGAGAGGGTAAATGTTAAAAAAGCTTTTGAGCTGTGTAAGAGAATATAAAAAGCCGACTGTTTTAACACTTTTTTTTATGCTCGGAGAAGCGGGAATAGAAACAGTTATTCCTTTTATAACCGCAAATCTTGTAAATCAGATTAAGGGCGGAGCTTTAATCAGTGAAGTAATTAAAATGGGCATATTACTTGTAGTAATGGCTTTAATCTCGCTTTTCTTTGGCGGAGCCGCAGGCTTTACCTCATCTAAGGCGGCGGCAGGCTTTGCGAAAAATATCCGCAGCGACGCTTTTAGCAAAATTCAGACCTATTCGTTTGAAAACATTGATAAATTTTCGTCCTCGTCTTTGGTTACAAGAATGACTACCGACGTCACAAACGTACAAATGGCGTATATGATGATAATTCGTATAGCTGTAAGAAGCCCTATGATGTTAATTTTCTCAACCGTTATGGCTTACGTTATGGGCGGGGCGCTCGCAACAGCGTTTGTAGTTGCAGTTCCCGTGCTTGCTTTCGGGCTTATTATGATAGGTAAAAAAGCATTACCGGCCTTCCGCAGAGTGTTTAAAAAGTATGACCTCTTAAACGAATCTATCGAAGAAAACGTAAGAGCTATGCGTGTTGTAAAGGGCTTTTCTCGTGAAGATTACGAAAAGGAAAAGTTTCAAAAATCAGCCGATAATATAAGACGTGATTTTACCTTTGCCGAAAGAATAGTTGCGCTTAATATGCCTTTAATGAGCTTATGTATGAACTTCCTTATGATTTTTGTGCTTTTGGTAGGCTCAAAAATGGCTATCAGCGGTATGGGACAAGGAATTGACGTAGGTCAGATTTCAGCTATGATTACCTACGGCGTACAGATTTTGATGTCGCTTATGATGTTGTCTATGATTTACGTTATGGTTACAATGTCTGTAGAATCAGCTAAACGTATTTGCGAGGTGCTTGACGAAACACCTGCGCTTAAAAATCCCGAAAAAAGAATTTATACCGTTTCAGACGGTTCTGTTGACTTTGAAAATGTTAGCTTTAAATATTCACAATCAGCAGAGAAAAATGCGCTTTCAAATATAAATTTACATATAAAATCGGGTATGACAATAGGTATTGTCGGGGGAACAGGCTCGAGTAAATCGTCACTTGTTCAGCTTATCCCCAGACTTTATGACGTTACCGAGGGCTGTGTAAAGGTAGGCGGCATAGACGTAAGAAATTACGATATTGAGGCCTTGAGAAGTCAGGTCGCTATGGTACTGCAAAAAAATCTTCTTTTCTCGGGAACAATTAAGGAAAATCTCCGCTGGGGTAAAGAAGACGCTACCGATGAAGAAATTATAGAGGCTTGTAGACTCTCACAGGCAGATGAGTTTATCTCGGCATTCCCCGAAGGCTACGATACAAAAATCGAGCAGGGCGGTACAAACGTATCGGGCGGACAAAAACAAAGACTTTGTATCGCAAGGGCTATGCTTAAAAAGCCTAAAATTTTAATTTTGGACGACTCTACAAGCGCAGTTGATACTAAAACCGACGCTTTAATCCGTAAGGGCTTTAAGGAGTATATACCGCAAACCACAAAGATAATAATTGCACAGCGTATCGCTTCCATTCAGGAATCCGATTTGATTATTGTTATGAATAACGGGGCTATTGCAGATATGGGTACTCACGATGAGCTTCTTTCAAGAAGCGACATTTACCGTGAGGTATATACACAGCAAACGAACGGAGGTAATGACGATGCAAAAACAAAGTAAATCTAAAAACGATCATACCTTCTCAAGAATTATAAAGAGCTTATTTAAATACTATCCGGTATTTTTTCCTTTGACGCTTTTTTGTATACTGTTTTCTTCTGTAGTTGCAGCTATTCCCGATATATACATTCAAAAGGTAATTGCAATTATCGAAAAATATCAGGCGGCAGGTGACTGGAGTGCGGCAAAAGTCGAGATTATGCCAAAAATAGTTTTGCTTATAGTGTTATATGTTATCGCTATTTTGGCAACCCTGCTTTACAGTCAGCTTATGGCATATATAACACAAGGCTTTTTGTATAAGCTTAGGTGCTCGATGTTTAACGGAATGCAAAACTTGCCTATCCGCTATTTTGACACAAATAAGCACGGCGACATAATGAGCCATTATACAAACGATATAGATACCTTGCGTCAGCTTGTATCTCAGGCATTGCCTGCGATTTTGCGTTCGGGCGTTATAGTATTATCAGTGTTTTTCATTATGCTTTACTACAGTGTATGGATGACGCTTTTAGTCGTAGTAGGCGTTATATTTATGCTTATTGTATCCAAAAAAATAGGCGGCGGTGCAGCAAAATACTTTATCGCTCAACAACAGTCTATAGGACGCTCCGAAGGCTTTGTTCAGGAAATGATGAACGGTCAAAAGGTAATAAAGGTATTTAATCACGAAGCAGAATGTGAAAAGGACTTTGAGCAGATAAATAACGAGCTTTATCACGACAACTACAAAGCTCACGCTTATGCAAATACTTTAGCTCCGATAATTATGAATATAGGTAATATCCTATATGTAATAGTAGCAGTAGTAGGAGGACTTTTACTGCTGTCAGGAGTTAAAAACGTCAGCTTTTCGGGACTTGCTTTCGGTATAAGTATTGTAGTAGTATTTATGAATATGACAAAGCAGTTTACCGGAAACGTAAACCAGCTTTCACAGCAAATCAACGCTATTGTTATGGGTATGGCGGGCGCAAAGCGTATCTTTAAGCTTATGGACGAAAAACCTGAGGACGACGAGGGCTACGTTACCCTTGTAAATGCGGACGTTGCCGAGGACGGCACTATTACCGAAGCGGATAAGCACACAGGCAAATGGGCGTGGAAACATCCTCACGGTGACGGAACCACAACCTACACCTTGCTTGAGGGTGATGTGCGTATGTTTGACGTTGATTTTGAATACAAAAAAGGCAAACCTGTGCTTCACGGCGTTTCGGTTTATGCAAAACCGGGTGAGAAGATTGCTTTTGTCGGCGCAACAGGTGCAGGTAAAACTACAATAACTAACCTCATAAACAGGTTTTATGATATTGCCGACGGTAAAATCCGTTATGACGGTATAAACATAAACAAGATAAAAAAGTCTGATTTAAGACAATCATTAGGAATTGTTTTGCAGGAAACAAACCTCTTTACCGCAACCGTTATGGAAAATATCAGGTACGGCAAGCTTGATGCAACCGACGAGGAATGTCGTGAAGCTGCACGTCTTGCAGGCGCAGACGATTTCATAAGCCGTTTGCCTAAGGGATATGATACCTTACTTACAAATAACGGCTCTAATTTATCACAAGGCCAGCGCCAGCTCATAGCTATTGCAAGAGCTGCTGTAGCCGATCCTCCGGTTATGATACTCGACGAAGCGACATCTTCTATAGACACCCGTACCGAAGCTATAGTACAGCGAGGTATGGATAAGCTTATGGAGGGAAGAACGGTATTTGTAATCGCTCACCGTTTGTCTACCGTAATGAATTCGGATGTAATTATGGTTTTAGATCACGGAAGGGTTATTGAGCAAGGCGATCACAAAACCCTTATCGAGCAAAAGGGAACATATTATCAGCTCTATACAGGCGCATTTGAGCTTGAATAAGTTTAAAATTTTAATAAGTTTAAAAAAGATGCATATTAAATATGCATCTTTTTTTATTTATATGTGTTTCACAATTCTTTTACACTTCTTATCTTTTTTTATCAAAGTCGATGTTTATACTAAAGGCATAAAAAAGAGAGATACACTTTTTAAAAGGAGGTAAATATTTATGAAATATCAAACCTGTTTTAAGCGTTATGAATTAAAATATTTACTTACACATAAACAAAAAGAAAATATCCTTAATGCAATGAAGCCTTATATGAAGCTTGACGATTACGGACGTACTACTATAAGAAACATATACTTTGATACCGATAATTTCAGACTTATACGCAAATCAATAGAAAAGCCCATGTATAAAGAAAAGCTTCGTATACGCAGCTATAAGCAAGCAGGACCTGACGATACGGTATTTATCGAGCTTAAGAAAAAATACGATTCCGTGGTATATAAGCGCAGGATACCACTAAAGCACAATGAGCTTATGACTTCGCTTAAAAAAGGTAATCATTTGCCGATTAAATCACAAATTGCAGACGAAATAAATTACTTTTGTGAGTTTTACGGCGATTTACAACCGTCGGTTTTCTTATCCTATGAGAGAGAAGCTTTTTACGACCTTTATGGTTCAGACTTTAGAGTAACCTTTGACGAAAACATACTTTGGCGCACAAATAACCTTTCATTAAGCGAAGCGCCTTACGGCAACGCTCTGCTCGAACCCAATATGACGCTTATGGAAATAAAAACTTCCGGTGCAATACCGATGTGGATGGTAAAAGTTCTTAACGAACAAAAAATTTATAAGACGTCCTTCTCAAAATACGGCGAGGCTTATAAAGAGATAATGACACAATTTGACAAAGGAGAGATACTTTATGCTTAACAACATTTTTACGGGATTATTCGATTCGGATACAGTGACAAATATATCTGTATCAAGCTTTTTAATTTGCGTTTTATGCGCTTTGGTCATAGGCTTTGTTATTTCACTTATGTATATGTACCGCACTAAATATACAAAGAGCTTTGTAGTTACGTTGGCGGTTTTACCTGCGCTTGTTTGTGCGGTAATAATGATGGTAAACGGCAATATAGGAGCAGGCGTAGCGGTAGCAGGAGCATTCAGCCTCGTGCGTTTCAGGTCGGTAGCGGGAAGCGCTAAGGAAATAGGCGCAATATTCCTTGCCATGAGCACAGGACTTATTATAGGAACAGGTTATATAGCTTTCGGCTTTGTGTTCGCAATTATTTTAAGTTTAGTCGGTATGCTTTATGCAGGACTTGATTTCGGCGGTAAAAAGAAGGGAAGTCTTGATAAAACTCTTCGCATAACAATTCCCGAAGAACTTGACTTCACAGACGTATTTGAGGATATCTTTAAGGAATATACAAAAAGATATGAGCTTTCACATGTAAAGACCACAAATATGGGCAGTATGTATCGTTTGACTTATAACATAACGCTTGCTGATTATAATAAGGAAAAGCAAATGATAGATAAGCTTCGTTGCAGAAACGGCAATCTTGAAATTTCGATTTCTAATCAGGAAACCGCAGTTGCCGAGCTTTAATATTAAGACATTTGCTTACAAAAAAGGAGATGGACATAGTGAAAAAATTAAAAATACTTTCAGTTTTATTGGCTATTGGTTTTGTATTAACAAGCTGTGGTAAAGGAAGCAGTAGCAATAAAGTAACCGACGGCACCACTTCGGCTAATATCGAAAAAGTAGATTCCTCAGAAATGTTCACGGACAGAGATTATGATTATAGCTATGACGAAGCCGAAAGCATAAAAATCACCTTAAACGGCGATAGCGCAACAAGCGATTCGAGTGCCGTAAAAATTTCAGGCAGTACAGTTACAATCACCGACGAAGGCACATATATATTGTCGGGCTCGTTAACAGACGGTATGATTATAGTTGACGCAGAGGATACTGATAAGCTTCAGATTGTTTTAGACGGCGTTAGCATAAATAGCTCAAGCTCAGCGGCTATTTATGTGAAACAAGCCGACAAGGTATTTATAACACTGGCTGAGGATTCGGAAAATACGCTCTCAAACGGCGGAGAATATGTAGCTATTGACGACAATAACATAGACTCGGTTATCTTTTCAAAATCAGATTTAACCTTAAACGGTTTGGGTAGTTTAACAATAACCTCTAAAGCAGGGCACGGCATAGTTTCAAAGGACGATTTGGTAATAACTTCGGGTAACTATGATATTACTGCTCTTAAACACGGTCTTTCTGCTAATGACAGCGTGCGTATTGCTGAGGGAAGCTTTAATATAACTGCTCAAAAGGACGGTATTCACGCAGAAAACGAAGAAGATACTTCCTTAGGATTTGTTTATATCGTAAGCGGAAGCTTTGCAATTAACTCTGATTATGACGGCATAAGCTCAAGCGGTTATACCCAGATAAATGACGGCACTTTCACAATTACTACGGGTGGACAAAGCGACAATAACTCCTCTTTGTCGGGAAGTTTAAAGGCTATTAAAGCTGAGGGAGATTTGCTTATAGCTGACGGAGAGTTTAATATAAATTCCATTGATGACGCTCTTCACTCAGGTTCCAATATCGCAGTAAACGGTGGCACATTTGAGATTTCAAGCGGCGACGACGCTTTCCACGCTGACGCAGATCTTTCCATAAACGGCGGAACAATAAATGTTACAAAGAGCTACGAGGGCTTGGAAGCGCAGACGATTAACATTTCAGGCGGTGACATCACCATAGAAGCAAGCGACGACGGAATGAATGCGGCAGGCGGTAACGATTCCAGCGGATTTGAAGGCTTCGGCGGTCAAGATCAGTTTAACTCCTCGTCAAACTGCAGTATAAACATTTCGGGCGGTAACATTTATATAAACTCTTACGGCGACGGAATTGACTCTAACGGTACTATCACCGTATCGGGCGGTAACACTGTAGTATTCGGCTCAACCGACGGAGGTAACTCAGCGATTGACTATGATGGAAGCTCTGCTACAATCACGGACGGTACGCTTGTGGCTCTGGGAAATTCTCAAATGGCACAAAACTTTAGCTCGAATTCTACCCAAGGCTCAATGCTTGTAACAGTAGGCTCATATCAGGGCACAGAAGAAATCACCCTTACCGATTCAAGCGGTAACGAGATTATATCCGTAACTTCTGTAAAATCCTTTAACAGCGTGCTTGTAAGCTCACCTGAAATACAAGACGGCGAAACCTATACTTTAAGCGTAAACGGTAATAAAACTCAAATTACAATGAGCGGACTTATTTACGGTAGCGGCGGTATGGGCGGCGGCTTCGGCGGTGGCGGTCAGCCTATGGGTGATAACTTTGGCGGAGAAAACACTCAGAATATTGGCGGGGCTCCAAGCGGCAGAATGTAAATAATAAAAACCTCCTAAGGTTTAGCCTTAGGAGGTTTTATATAAAGTAAATCCCATAGGCTATCCTATGGGATTTAAATATTACTTAATACTCAATAAACTTCTTTATAAGGTCGGGGCCGAAAGGAACGAACAGGTCCGAATTTTTACAGGTTTCCTCGTCGAATACCGTAACACTATCATTTAGCTTTGCCTTTGATTTTCTGTAAATTAAAAACGGAACAGGGTCGTTTACGTGAGTTTTAACCGCAATAGGCGTTGGGTGGTCGGGCAGTACCATAATAGAATAGTCGTCATATTTTTCGTCAAGCTCTTTTTTTACTGTTTTGATGACCTTTTCGTCTATTATTTCGAGTGCCTTTACCTTGTTTTGCGTTTCGCCTCGGTGACCGCATTCATCGGGAGCTTCCATATGCAGATAAACAAAATCTACCTCTTTTAAAGCTTCTATACAAGCCTTAGCCTTGCCCTCAAAATTTGTATCTATATAGCCTGTAGCGCCTTCGACGTTTATAACCTTCATATCAGCGAGTATACCAATTCCTTTTATAAGGTCAACCGCAGAGATAACTGCGCCTGAAAGACCTGTTAAGGAGGAAAATGCAGGTAAACTTACACTCTTGCCGTCGCCCCAAAACCACATTGAATTGGCAGGGCGCAAACCCTTTTCAATTCTTTTTAAGTTTACCGGGTGATTTTTTAAAACCTCGTAGCTTTTTTTCATCATATCAAGTAAAGGTGTGCAAGAGGGGAGATGCTCGGTAATTTTTTTGTCGCTTATATCGTGTGGCGGAGTAAGCTCGCCTATGGTTTTATTTGGGTTATGCCAGATAAGGCAATGCCTGTAGCTTACGCCCGAATATAAGGTGAAATCCTCGCTGTCAAAAGCTTCTTTTAAAGAATTTATAAGTTCTCGTGCTTCGTCGGTGGAAATATCGCCTGCGCAGTAATCTACCATTACTTTATCTTCGTAATTTTCGTCGTCGCTTAAAGTTACTAAATTACATCTCATAGCAACGTCGTCTGGCAACATTTTAACGCCGATACTTGTAGCCTCCAGCGGAGAACGTCCGGTATAATAAAGCTTTGGGTCATATCCCATAACAGACAAATTACAAACGTCGCTGCCGGGCTTAAAACCGTCGGAAACGGTTTTAACAAGGCCTATTAAGCCATTTTTTGCAAGCTCGTTCATTATAGGCTTTTTTGCCGCAGTCATAGGAGTTTTATTATCAAGCTCCGGTATTTTATAATCAGCCATACCGTCGCATAAAAAAACAACATATTTCATCTTCATCATTCCAATCCTTAAAAATTTTTACCAAAAAAATAATAACATATTTTTTATAATTTCTCAATTATTTTTATTAAAAAACTCATCTACAAACCATATATCATCTATGGTAAATTCTTTGCCGTTTAAATAATTTAACACTTCGGCGTCGCTTTTAAAGTTAAAGCAAAGCTTATAAGCGCAAAGAGCTTGATGCTTTAAGCCGTATTTTTTGTTTATGGCGTTAATGCCGTATTTGCCGTCACCCAAAAGGCAGTTGCCTATATAGGATAAGTGAGCCCTAATCTGATGAGTACGTCCTGTTTTTAAGTCAACCTCCAGTAAAGAAAGCTCGCCTTTTGTTTTTAGCAGCGTATATTTTGTTATAATTGTCTTTGAATCCTTTATAGGCTTATCGTAAATTTTAACGGTGTTTTTTGCCGAATCCTTTAAAAGATAATTTGTTAAAGTATCGCTCTTTTTAGGAGGAGTACCTACAACGATACAAAGATATTTTTTTGTAAGCTCTCTGTTTTTTATTTTTTCGTTTAATATGCGTAGGGAGGGAGCATTTTTTGCAACGATTACTATACCGCAGGTGTTTCGGTCAATGCGGTTACAAAGCGCAGGTGCAAAGGAAAGCTCGTCATCGGGGTTATATTCCTTTTTGTCATAAAGATACCTTTTTACACGGTTTATAAGCGTGTCGGGAGAGTTGGAATTATCCTCGTGAACCACTAAGCCTTGAGGCTTGTTTACAAGTAAAATATTTTCATCTTCATACACTACCTTAATATTGCCCGAAACCGATAAAAAGCCAAAATCACTGCTTTTAGTAAAAAATTCATCGTTAATATAAAGCTCAACGGTGTCAGCTTCTTTTAGCCGATAGCTTATCTGACTGCGCTTGCCGTTTACCTTTATGCGTTTAGTGCGTATATATCGGTACATTAAACTTTGCGGTAAAAGGGGAACGCTCTTTTGCAAAAATTTATCCAAACGCTTGTCGCAGTCGTTTTGTGATATGACAAAAGTTTTCATAAAGCCTCCGAAAAAGGTGATTATACTGTAAAACAAGTATACCACATAATATTTACTTTTCAAAATAACATTTTTGTTATATAATTTAAGTGTATTTTAAACTAAGGGGGGATAATATGCCTGAGCATCAGCACGGCGGTCACAGAGAACGCTTAAGAAACAGATTTTTGTCAGACGGTCTTGACAGCTTTGAGGAACACGAAGTACTCGAGCTGTTACTCACATATTGTATACCTCAAAAAGATACAAATCCCTTAGGACATACGCTTATTGAAACTTTCGGGGATTTTTCCCGAGTATGTGACGCACCTATAGAGGAATTAGAAAAAATAAACGGCTTGTCGCATAAATCGGCGACCTTTATAAAAATGATTCCACAGCTAAGCAGACTTTATTTTGAAGAGTTTGGCGGAAATATAAAAACTCTCGACAGTATAGACAGTATGGCGAAATTCTTAATACCTAAATATATCGGCATTACAAAAGAGGTAGTTTACCTTGTTTGTATGAATAACAATAACCGTGTGCTTGACTGTCAAATTATTATGGACGGTATAGCGGACGCTACCGAAATAAATATGAGAAAAATAGTTGAGCTTATTATAAAAACAGATGCTACAAACGTAATTATATCGCATAATCACCCTAACGCCTCGTATTTGCCGTCAAACGACGATATTGTTACCACTAAGTTTATAGAAAATATGCTAAACAGAATAAACGTTAAGCTAATAGACCATATAATCGTTTCGGGTAATAATTATTCGTCATTAAGACAGCTCGATTATATATAAGTTAAAATCAAAAAAGAGCATATCCAATGATATGCTCTTTAAATTATTTTAGTATAAATCCGAATTAAAGCTGTCGGATAACAAGGCGTAAAACACAGACATATTATTTGACATAATGCTGTCGTATCTGGGCTCGCTTTTTAGCCTTAACCTGCCGTCCGAAGCTTCTATAGACGGTATGCGTATTACTATGTCGGTACCTTTTAAATTTTCGCTCATTACAATTATGCTTCCGCCGTGCGCCTCGGCGATTTGTTTTGCAACGGTAAGCCCTAAGCCCACGCCTTTAGGCATATTTGTATCAGAGTCAAATGAATAAAACGGGTTAAATACAAGTCCTATTCTGTCTGAAGGAATACCTACGCCGTTATCGGATACCTTAACAATAATATTGTCACCTTGTTTGTCGAGTGAAATTGTTATTTCGCCCTCGCCCGCAGAAAATTCAATGGCGTTTGCAATAACATTTAAAACTGCAATTAAAAATTTATCAAAATCAATTAAAGCAAGTAGATTTTTCTGTGAAGAAGTAAAGGTAATACTTTTGTTTTTAAGAAAAATGTTTATCTGGTCGGTTAGCTTTTTAAATAAGCTGTTCATATCACAGTGAGAGAAGGAAAGCTTGTAATCTCCGGTCAGCAAATTATAATATTCGCAGGTATTGACAGAGGTTTTCATCATTTTAAGACATTCGTTAAAAATGCTGTTTACAAGCTTTATATCTTCGGTAGAGCTTTTTTCCTCCAAATCGGACGAGAGGGGAGAAAGTACATTGTTTATACCGAAAATCGAGGTGCGGTATACCGAAGTAATCCGGTCTAAGTCAATTTCCTTTAGCTTTTTTACACTGCTGTCGATAATAAAGAGGCTGTATTCCTTTTTATCCTCACCTTCAAAGCCCATAACCTCAAACGGCAGATAGTGTTTTTCGCTTATCTTAAAGCTGCCTTTAAAGGTGTTTTTTGCCTTTATGCTTTTAGAGCATAAATTAAGCTCTTCATCCGAAAGTGCCGATTTATCATAAAGGTTGTCGCCTTTTTTTAGTGTAAGCTCGGTATCTTTAACGCTGTCGTTTAGCCATAATACAGTAAATAGCTCGTCACAGATAAAACAGGGCTGTTTAGCGGCAGAAAACATATTTATAATTTTATCGGTAAAAATATCTGACACAAAAACCCCTCCTGACAAGTTATTAGTTTAATTTATTATATCCAATTTTTTTAAAAAAGTAAAGCAAAGATTATTGACAGTTTTATAAAGATGATTAAAATAATAAAATGAGGTAAAAATTCATACTTTGTTAAAACTTAAAAGGGTATTTGTTAATTATAGTAAATTACAATTATTGGGTAATGTTTTAACTAATAAATGAGAGGAATTTATAATTATGCTTAAACTTGAAAATATCTTTAAAAGATACGTTGTGGGTGATACTGCGGTTTTAGCCTTAAAGGGTATAAATATAGAATTCAGAAAAAATGAATTTGTTTCTATATTAGGACCCTCTGGCTGTGGTAAAACTACGCTTTTAAACATTATCGGCGGGCTTGACAGATACGACAGCGGCGATTTATCAATAAACGGTAAATCCACAAAGCAGTATAAAGACAGCGACTGGGATGCGTACCGCAACCACTCTATAGGCTTTGTGTTTCAAAATTATAATTTAATTCCTCATCAGACGGTGCTTTCAAATGTAGAATTAGCGCTTACACTTTCGGGTATATCAAAGTCCGAGAGAAGACAGCGTGCGGTAGAAGTACTTAATAAGGTGGGTTTGGGCGATCAGTTAAACAAAAAGCCTAATCAGATGTCGGGCGGTCAAATGCAAAGGGTTGCCATAGCCCGTGCGCTTATAAATAACCCCGACATTCTTCTTGCCGACGAGCCTACAGGTGCGCTCGATTCTGAAACAAGCGTTCAGATAATGGAAATTTTAAAGGAAATTTCTAAGGATAAGCTTGTAATTATGGTAACCCATAATCCTGATTTGGCAAAAGAGTATTCCACGAGAATTGTAAGACTTTTAGACGGCAGTATTATTGACGACACTGCACCATATATCAGCGAGCAAATACCGCAAACGGATAATGATGTAAAGAAAAAAAGTAAGGGTAAAAAACAAAAAACCTCTATGTCATTTTTTACTGCTCTTAGCTTAAGCCTTAATAATCTGCTTACCAAAAAGGCAAGAACCTTTATGACGGCTTTTGCAGGAAGTATAGGCATAATCGGTATAGCACTTATTTTATCCCTTTCAAACGGCTTCCAGTTTTATATAGATAAGGTGCAAGAGGATACTCTGTCGTCTTATCCTATAATGATAGAATCGGAAACTGTTGATTTTGCAAGTCTTATGACAGAGGTTATGGGCGACAATACCGATACAGAGGAACACGGTCTTGATAAAGTCTATTCAAACGATATAATAAACGAGCTTGTAAGCACTATGGTAGCCGAAGTAAAGCAAAATAACCTAAAGGATTTTAAGACATATATCGAAAGCGATGAATGTGATATGGATAAGTATACAAATGACATTCAGTACGGCTATGATTTAGACTTAAATATCTATTCTGCCGATACCTCAAAAGGCGTACTTAAAGTTAATCCGAGTACCGTTATGGAAACTATGGGTATGTCTCCAGCAGGTTCTTATTCTATGATGTCAAGCTCTTTCTCAAACACAGACGTGTGGGAGGAAATGTTAGGCAACAATAAACTTCTTTCCTCACAATACGACGTTTTAGCAGGTCGCTGGCCGTCAGCTTATAACGAGGTTGTTTTGATAGTTGACGAAAATAATGAGGTAAGCGACTATACTCTTTATACCTTGGGGTTAAAGGAGCAGTCAGAACTTAAAAATATAATGACTAAGGTTGCCGCAGGCGAAGAAATTGATATTGAAAGTAAAAGCATTTCATATAGCTATGACGAAATACTTAATACAAAATTTAAGCTTGTGTTAAACTCAGATTATTATTCCTATGACGAGCAAAACGGCATTTGGGTTGATAACAGCGAAGATGAGGCTTACCTAAAAACTCTCGTAGACGACGCCGAAGAGATAAGCATAGTAGGTATAATACGTCCAAACGAGGACGCAATTATCTCCGAAACAAACGGCGAAATAGGATATACGAATGAGCTTACAAAGTACGTTATAGGTAAGATAAACCAAAGCGAAATAGTAAAGGCTCAAAAGGATAACAAAGAAACCGATATATTTACCGGAATAGCATTTCCAACCGGTGAGGAGGAAGAAGCCGAGCCTACAATGGACGATGTAAACGCTTATGTATCAACCTTACCTGAGGACGAACAACAGCAGATGAATGCTTATTTTGCTACTCTTACCGAAGAAGAAATCATCAGTATGTTTGCAGACGAACTGAAAAAACAAACCACCGACGCTACCTATGAAAGCAATTTAAAGCTAATCGGCGCAGTAGATATAGACTCCCCAAGCAATATAAACATTTATCCTATAGATTTTGAGTCAAAAGAAAGTATAGAAGATATAATAAACGATTATAACTCAAAACAAACCGAAAAAGGAAATGACGACGATACCATTTCTTATACCGATTATGTGGGTCTTATGATGTCATCGGTAAGTATCGTAGTAAACACTATTACCTATGTGCTTATTGCCTTTGTGGCAATTTCGCTTATCGTTTCCTCGATAATGATAGGAATTATAACCTATATTTCGGTGCTTGAAAGAACAAAGGAAATTGGTATACTCCGTTCAATAGGAGCTTCCAAAAAGGATATTTCAAGAGTATTTAATGCCGAAACCATTATAGTCGGCTTTGTAGCAGGAGTTTTGGGAATACTGGTAACTGTGCTTTTGAATATACCTATAAATATGATTATAAAATCCGTCGCAGGTATTTCACACGTTGCGTCTTTGCCGATTGTAGCAGCAATTATACTTGTAGTCATAAGTATGGTGCTTACGCTTATAGCAGGACTTATACCGTCAAGCGTTGCAGCTAAAAAAGACCCTGTTATTGCGCTTAGAACCGAATAAAATAAATACCTCTGTCGTAAGACAGAGGTATTTTTATGTTGTCACAAAAAGTCTAAGAATAGTTTTTTGGATGGGATGAAAAGTCAAGAGGTAAATGCGAAAAAGTGCAAAAAATTTTAATTTAAGCAGATAAAAGGCTATTTACGCACGCCTCGTAGAGGTCTGCGGAGGTAAAATAATCAAAAATCCCTCTCGGATAATTGTTAATCCATTTTTCAAGCCTGCGGGTGTCGGCAGGCGTAACCCGCTCAAAGCTAACGCCTTTCGGGTAGTGGCGGCGTATCATTTTATTTTGATTTTCATTTGAACCGCGCTCGTAGGAGCTGTACGGGTGGCAATAATAAACCTTTGTACGGGTACCTACGCGGCGGCAGCTCCGCTCGAGTCCCTCATAATCGGAAAACTCGGAGCCGTTGTCTATGGTGATACTTTGAAATATTTTATAAAAGTCTGCGCCGTATGCCCGCTCGATACCGTTAAGGGCTTTTATAACGCTTGCGGCGGTGTGGTCTTTCATAATACGGATAATCTCGTAGCGGGTATAACGCTCGGTCAATACGAGCATAGTTTTTTTCGTGCCTTTCTTGCCCTCTACGCAATCCATTTCCCAATGTCCGAAAGTGGTACGCTCCGCAATCTCTGCGGGGCGTTTCTCTATGCTCTCACCTTTTGAGGCGCGAGCCGCTCTCACTTTCTTATATTTTCGGGTGCTCTTGTTTCTCTTAACGGGTAAATTGTCGTTTGTGATAGTGAGGAAAACGCCCTGCTCGATATATCGGTACAGAGTCGGAGCCGATATGCTCGTACTAAACTCTACGCCCTGGCGTTTGATTTCGCCCAAGACGGCGCGGGGAGAGTATTTCTCTACTCTTATTTTATACTCGATATACTGCGCGTACTCGTGGTCGGAGCCGATTTTAAGCGGCGCACCTTTAGCGCGGAGGTTAGCCTGGTTTTTCTCCTCGGCAATATCGGGGCTGTATCTCTGCTCGGTGGTATAATCGGAATTAAGGTGCTCATATTGTCCGCGCTTGAGCTCTCTATAAATAGTGCTGATATGTACGCCGAGCTTTTCCGCCATAACGCGCGGAGATGTACCCACTTTCTGCCAAGCCTCAATTTTTAATCTGTCGTTAAATGTTAAATGTTTGTATGTCATAATAAAATCACTCCGTTTTATATGATAGAATAAAAAATAGCCCGCTCCCAAAAATAGGAACGGGCTAAAGTGTCGATAGGTTTAACTGTCTGCTATATTAAGCTCGCGCTTGAGTGCCGCCTGCAACGCCTGCGAAAAGTTAATATTTGCTTTTTCTGCCTCGTAGCAAAGCCAACTCGGGAGAGTGCAATTTTTCTTAACAACTTTCATTTCGTTTTTGCGGCGGTATTCCGCAAAGTCAACATCTACAAGGGAGATAATTTCGCCCTCTGCGGGTTTTATATCTTTCGCGGAGCTTGCAGCGGGTATAGTTTTTCCGTCGTCCTCCATATCAATACCCATTAAGCCGATAGCGTCGCGTGCCATTTCGATAGCCTCTGTTAAGTCGTCGCCCTGGGTGTTGATATTAAAATCGGGAATAAACACAGTAAAGCCTTTTTCCTCGGGTGTTAAGATAATAGGATATGAATTTTTCATATAGTAACCTCCGTAATAAAATGATATTATATATTTACAAGCAAGGGTGCAAGGGGCGGGGCTTATTTCAGCCCCCGCCTTTTAATTATTGCCCTTGCTAAATTCTCTTTGATTTCTCGGTGCCTCGGGATTGTTTCGGTTTCCGTTCCGTTGGTGTATATGTCGTGTCCGCCTCCGTTTCTCTTTAAGTACCAACCGTTTCTCTCGAGCAGTTTTATTAAGTCTGTCCGTTTCGTTTGTATCACCTCCTCTTTACATTTACTATTATACGCCTTTAATGCGTATTTGTCAAGTGTTTTCTTAAAATATTTTGCACTTTTTCGCAGAAAATATTTATTTTTCAACGCGAGTGTGTTATAATGTAAGCACCACACTAATTTAATAGGGCGTTTTATGCTATAAGTGCGCTGTTTTTACTTTGGTAAAAATGCGGGCTCGTTTTTGCGTCTTATAGCGTAAAACATAGAATTAGTGTGGTAGCAATTCGGAGCTTGCGTTTTTCGTGCGTGCAGCGTTTCGAGTTGCACGCACTTTTTTATTATAGGAGTTGTCGCTATGAAAAAATTAAAAACCTGGCAAAAAGTATTACTTATTATCTTTTACCCCGTAGGCATTGTCTATTTTATTATTTGGCTTTGCAATCGCAATAAGGCGCAGGAGGTACCGTCTGCACCCGCTGTGCAAGTCGATAATAGCAAATTGTCTATTATTGAGGATTTCCACACAAAAGTAGTGGGCGTAACTTTTAATAATGACGACGGAACAAGCCGTCAAGCAATTATTAAGAATTGCAAAGCGGGAGAGGATATTATTTTTAAGCCTGTGCCTACTGCGGAATATCCCGACGCTATCGGCGTATTTAATAAGCGCGGTCAACAACTCGGGCACCTCTCCGCAGAGCTTGCCGCTGAAATTAAGAATAAATACGGCTATAACCCTATGAGCGTTACTGTAAGCAATATTACTGGCGGCGGCGACTTGAGTTATGGTTGTAATTTACATATCGTTATTTACGAAAAGCAATAAAAATAAGGCAGAGGCTAATATAAGCCCCTGCCTTTCGTTTTAGTCGTCGTCCCATAATTCCTCGCGCTGGTCTATTTTTTTCTGTGCCTCCTCGATAGTTTTGTTTAACTCTGTGAGGTATTCCTCTTGAGCTGCCCGTATTTCGTCGAGGTTGTTGTACACGGTATCTCGTAATAGATGTGTTGCGGGAGTGCCTGGGTGTTGTACGCTCCTACCGTATAATATATTGTTAAAACCGAGCGATTTTGCGTTTTTTACAGTTATTATATGCGGACTTGTGCCAAACTCCACCCAATGAGGGTTCATTGAGGACGGTATCTTATGTTTTTTCTTTACCGTTTGCCAACCATAAAAACCGATTTGCATTTGTGGTATGCCGTCTTTTCTTCCTATAAAAGTCCATTTTCCTATATGGTTAGAAAATCTTTTAGAGCGTATCGGTATATTTTCGCGCATTATTTTCATTATCACGCGTCCCGAGGCGTTTAATGCGTCCCTGGAGAGCCCCTCCATTGCCTTTTTTACCTCTTTGCTCGTGTTTATAAATGTTACTGTACTTTTGTTGCCTGCCATAGTATAAACTCCTCTCTAAATGCGAAAAGACGGCGGGCGCAGTTTCCCGCTAACCCGCCGCCCTTTCTTTATATGGATTTAAGGAGGACTATTTAAGCAGCTCGTTTACGCGCTTTTGTACAGCGGAGTAGTCGTACCCTGCTGCCGTGAGCTTTTGTTTACGAGTTGCGCCGTTGCCCCATTTGCCCGCGATAACCTCGCGCGCGATTTCGTCAACGGACTTTTTAGCGGGTGCCTCCGCAGCGACGGCGGTACCGCCTTTCGTTGTAATGTAGGTATCAAAGCCCGCTTTCTTGAGCTTGTCAGCCATAGCGGAGGCGTTAGCCTTTACGCTGTAGGCTCCTACTTGCACCTTGTAATACTTGCCGCTCTGCACGATATAGGTATCAAAGCCCGCTTTCTTGAGCTTTTCTGCAAGGGCGGTAGCGTTAGCTTTCTTTGTGAAAGCTCCCGTCTGCACTCTGTAAAGAGTCTTTGCAGGCTCGGCGGGCTTTTCCTCGGCGGGTTTCATAGCCGCCGCAACAGCCTTTCTAAAACCGTCCATAGTGTAGCCCATTTTTAAGCCGTTCCACAAGTGCTCGGGGTCGCCGTGATTGGAGGCAATACCGCGAGCGTTTCCCTCTCTGTGGCTGATAATTACGCCGTCCTCGAGGGGATTTAAGCCGTACTCTTTGCAAAGGAAAGCGAAAAGCTCTGTTTTTTGGATGGGACATTATAATCATTGACTTTTTAACGAATTTTTAATATAATAATATAACAGGCGAATTTTGATTATTACCGCTAAAATTATATTAAAAAGGAGCTTTGAAATTGGAAGAAAATATTACTTTGACCGATAAAAACACTCCTTTAGATAGTGACAATTTTAAATTTAGCGGCATATATAACCGCTTTGTAAAACGCATTATAGGTTTTTTAATCGCTCTTATTTTATTTATTATACTTATACCGCTTTATTTGATAATTTCGCTTGTTATTTTGCTCGAAACAGGCTTCCCGGTATTATATAAGCCTCAAAGGTGCGGATATTTGGGCAAACCGTTTAAAATATTTAAGTTTCGAACTATGGTAAAGGACGCCGATAAAATAGGCGGAGGCACTACCGCTTTAAACGACAGTCGTATTACTAAGGTCGGAGGATTTTTGAGAAAGACAAAGCTTGACGAAATTCCTCAGCTTTTAAACATAATAAAGGGCGATATGAGCTTTATAGGTCCCAGACCCGAGCTTTTAAGATATACGGATAACTATAAAGGCGACGAGCTTTACATATTAAAGGTAAGACCGGGAATAACCGATTACAGTTCTATTGAGTTTATAAGCTTAGATGAGGTTGTAGGCAGTGAAAATGCCGACGAAATGTATGAAAAATACGTTTTGGACAAGAAAAACAAGCTCAGAATAAAATATGCGCTTAACGTATCTTTTTTAACTGATGTTACCTTATTTTTTAAAACGGTATTTGCAACGTTAAAAAAGGCATTCAAAGTGGTGTTTAGACGAAGGGAATCATAATGGAAAAGATTTTTCTTAAAAATTCCGATTTGGAAGTATCAAGACTTTGCTTCGGCGGATGTCCTATGGGCGAGTACGGTTGGGGTAATGTTTCAAAAAAAGAAATGCTGTCTGCCGTAGATAAGGCTGTGGAATTAGGTATTAACTTTTTTGATAACGCCGATACTTACGGGCTCGGCACTTCCGAAACTACTTTAGGTACTGCACTTAAAGGCAAAAGAGACAAGGCTATTATTGCTACTAAATTCGGCGTGCGCAGAGAAAACGGCAAGACCTTTTACGACAATAGCCCTGAGTGGATAAATAAAGCTCTTACTCAAAGTTTAAAACGTCTTAATACAGATTATATAGATATTTATCAGATACATTACCGTGACGGTAAAACTCCTATTTCAGAGGTTGTAAGTACGTTAGACAAACTAAAGGAAAAAGGCTACATAAGATATTACGGTTTATCCAACGTCGGCAAAGAGGATTTAAAAGAGCTTTCATCGTATGGCGGTAAATTTGTATCTGTTCAAAAGGAATATAGCTTAGCCTGCAGAAAAAACGAAGAGGATATGCGCCTTTTTAGCGATAAGTTAAACCTAACGCCTATGACGTGGGGCAGCTTAGGACAGGGCATATTAACAGGAAAATATGACAGAAATTCTGCTTTCTCGTCAGACGATCGCCGTTCAAGAAAGGAATATGTAAACTTTTACGGCGATAAGCTTGAAAAAAATTTAATGATAGTTGATCAGATGAAAAAAATATCCGAAAGGTTAAATAAGCCTATGTCTGCGGTAGCAATAAGGTTTATTTTGGATTATTTAAAAGACAGCGTTGCGATTACCGGTATCAAAAGAATATCACAGCTTGAAAATAATCTAAAAGCGCTTGACTGGCACTTGACTAAAGAGGATATTGATGTTTTAGATAAGATTTCTACTTAGTATTATTTGCAAAACAAGGGAAGTGTTAAAATGACAGACAGCGAGCTTGCGTGGAAGATAAGACGACACGGTGTTGAGATGACTCATATTTCAAAAGGCTCTCATATCGGTTCGGTTTTATCTGTAGCAGATATTATTGCAGTGTTATATAACAGTATACTTAATATAGACCCTAAAAATCCTACTATGGAAGAGCGTGACAGATTTATTTTAAGTAAAGGTCACGCAGGTGCGGCCGTATATTCTGCTTTGGCTGAACGTGGTTTTTTTGACACCGAAGAGCTTAAAAATCACTATAAGGACGGCGGCATTTTATCCGGGCATGTATCTCACAAGGGTGTAAGCGGAGTCGAATTTTCCACCGGCTCTTTGGGACACGGTTTAGCTGTAGCAAACGGTATGGCCTTGGCGGCTAAAAAGGATAACAAAAAACACAAGATATACGTTGTTATGGGCGACGGCGAATGTGACGAGGGCTCTGTATGGGAAGCCGCACTTTTCTCGGCTCACTTTAAGCTTGATAACTTGGTAGTTATAGTAGACTACAATAAAATGCAAAGCCTTGATTTTTGTGAAAATACCATTTCGCTTGCTCCTTTGGCTGACAAATGGAAAGCATTTGGATTTAATGTGCTTGACATTGACGGGCATAACTTAACGGTATTAAAAGAAGCGTTTGAGAAAAAGTTTGACAATAATAAGCCCACCTGTATAATTGCAAATACAATAAAGGGAAAGGGCATTTCCTTTATGGAAAATAATATTTTGTGGCATTACCGCACTCCTCAAGGCGAGGAATACGAAGCGGCAGTAGCAGAGTTGGAGGCACAGCGTCCATGAGAGAAACATTTGTTAAAACCTTAATAGAGCTTGCCGAGAAAAATCCTAATGTAGAGCTTCTTACTGCAGATTTGGGCTTCGGCGTTTTAAGACCTTATAACGAAAAATTTCCAGATAGGTTGACAAACGTAGGTATCGCTGAACAAAGCCTTATCGGTGTCTCGGCAGGTCTGGCAAAAGAGGGCAAGACTGTATTTGCTTATTCCATAGGTAATTTTCCCTCGCTCAGATGCTTAGAACAAATAAGAAATGACTGCGCCTACCACGAGCTCAATGTCAATATAATCTGCGTGGGCACCGGATTTGTTTACGGTGCGCTGGGAATGAGTCACCACGCAACCGAGGATATTGCCGTTATGAGAGCGTTGCCCGGTGTCTGTGTATTTTCTCCCTGTGATGCACTTGAAGTCGAGTGTGTAACAAAGGCTATGGCAGAGTATAAGGGTACCTGTTATATGCGTCTCGGACGTGGCGGAGAGATGCGTATACACGATAAGATAAACGATTTTAAAATCGGCAAGGCAATAAAGGTTAAAGACGGAAAAAGAGCCGCCATATTTCTCACCGGCGGAATATACGACGAGGTAAACAGCGCCTGCGAGCAGTTAAAGGCTTTCGGTATAGAACCGAGTGTTTATACCTTCCCGACAATTAAGCCGATTGACAAAGACGTTATCGAGAAATGTGCAAAAGAACACGAAGTTATTGTCACCGTTGAGGAACATAACATAACAGGAGGCTTTTCGGGTGCTGTAGCAGAGGTTATGGCGGAGCTTAAAGACAAAAAAGCCTTTTTAGTGAGAATAGGACTTAATGATACATATTCATCGGTTGTCGGTTCGCAAAAATATTTGCGTGACTATTACGGAATAAACGCCAAAAAAATTGTCGAGTCTGTAAGGGAGTCGCTAAATGTCTAAGAAGATATGCATTGTTACTACAATTTCATTGCCTATTGACCAGTTTATTCGATTTTCTTTTGAAGAATATTATATGCACGGCTTTGACGTAAGCGTAATGTGTGATATGGACGAAGATTTTATTAAAACCTTACCGCCTTACGTTCACGCCATTCCCGTTTCTATGAAACGTGGAATAAGCTTTGCAGGCATAAAGTCAGCCTTTAAAATGTATAAGGTATTTAAAAAAGAAAAATTTGATTTGGTTCAGTACTCAACTCCAAACGCTTCGCTTTATGCGAGCTTGGCGTCGTTTTTTGCAAGAGTACCTAAGCGGCTTTACTGCCAGTGGGGAATGATATTTGTTTCTTTCGGCGGTGTAAAACGCTTTATATTTAAAACAATAGAAAAGCTTGTTTGTAAACTATCCACCGATATTCAGCCCGACAGCTTCGGAAATCTTAATTTTTGCAGAGATTTGGGATTTTACGATGATAAAAAAAGCAGGGTGGTATATAACGGAAGCGCAAACGGCGTAAACTTACATAAATTTGATATATCTAAAAAGCAGGAATATAGACTTAATATAAGAAGTAAATACGGCTTTTCGGATAACGACATTGTAATAGGCTTTTTGGGCAGGCTTATGAAGGATAAGGGCTGTGACGAGCTTATAGGTGCGTTTAAAATATTGGAAAGTCGAAACAGTAACGTTAAAATGCTGTTTGTAGGGCCTACCGAAAAGACAGGTAACGAAAACAAAGAATTACTTGATTACTTTTACAGTAATGACAATATAGTTAAAATCGGTAATGTTTCCGACGCAGAAAGGTATCTTGCCGCTATGGATATATTTTTGTTCCCTAGCTACCGTGAAGGCTTTGGAAGCGTTGTAATTGAGGCGGAGGCTATGGGCTTGCCGGTTGTGGTAAGCGATATTCCCGGACCTACCGACGGTGTAATCAGAGATAAAACGGGATTTGTCGTACCGGTAAAAGACGAGGTTTCTTTGGCTGATAAAGCTCAGGTTTTAATTGACAGTAAAGAGCTTAGAGAAAGTATGGGTAAATCCGGCAGACAGCTGGTAGAAGATAAATTTGACAGCGATATATTAAAGACAGAAATAGTTAAAAACAGAGAATGGATTTTGAGCAGGTGACAAATTGAGCTTAAAGGGTAACTATAAAATCTCCGTGATAATGGGTATTTTTAACTGTGAGACTACTTTATCAGAGAGCATAGACTCTATTTTAAATCAGACCTATAAAAATATCGAGCTTATAATGTGCGACGACGGCTCTGCCGATAATACATATAAGATAGCAAGTGAATACAAGGAAAAATACCCCGATAAAATTATACTTATAAAAAACGATAAGAATATGGGGCTTAATTTTACGCTTAACAGATGTCTTGAAGTCGCAACAGGAGAATTTATAGCAAGACAGGACGGCGACGATGTATCCTTGCCGGAGCGTCTTGAAAAAGAGCTTGAAATACTCGAAAATAACCCCGAAATTTCCATTGTAAGCACCAGAATGTACCGCTTTGACGAAAACGGAATTTTCGGAGAGGATACTTTAATTGAATGTCCCCAAAATCTCGACTTTGTAAAAGCGTCTCCTTTTAATCACGCCACCTGTCTTGTAAGAAAAGAGGCTTACGACGCAGTCGACGGATATACTGTAAATCCGAAGCTTTTAAGAGTCGAGGATTATCATTTGTGGTCAAAAATGTACGCTTTGGGATATAAAGGCTATAATATAATGACTCCTTTATACAAAATGCGAGACGACAGAAATGCGGCAAACAGAAGAAAGTATAAATATCGTATAAATGAATTTTACGCCAGATGGCAGGTTTACAAGTTACTTAAGCTTCCTGCCAAGTATTATGTTTATGCTTTTAGACCGCTTGTAGTGGGCTTAATACCTGCACCGGTATATAAACTACTACATCAAAAAAATCTTAAGGAGCAGAATTTGTAAGTGAAAGTCTTTTGGATAATGCTTATATGGACGTATGCGTTTGGCTTTTTATGGCGTCTTTCTCCGAGAGAGGTCACTCTGCAAAATAAAGCAGTCGAATACCGACCTAGGCTTTGGGTTGTTTTAGTATCATTTTCAATAATTATATTTTTTGCAGGATTGAGAAGCAACATTATCGATACGCATGTGTATATATTATACTTTCAAAATATGCCGCAGGACGTTATGGGAGAGAATTTCATTTCAGGCATAGATGAAAAGGGCTTTTGGTATTTTACACACTTTATGAAATACTACATAGCTGACGACTATCAGTTGTGGCTTTTTGTAATAGCTCTTATAAGCGGTGTTATAACAATGATACCGTTATATAAGCATTCTGATATGTACGAAATAAGCATATTTGTCTTTATGGGTTCGGCTCAGTTTTTATGGATATTTAACGGAATAAGGCAGTATGTAGCTATAGCCGTTGTGTTTGCGTGTGTGGATTTAATTGCAAATAAGCGTTTTATACTTATGGTGATTATCTTAATTTTATTATCTACCTTTCACTCGTCGGCACTGCTTATAATACCGTTTGTTTTCTTAAGCAGACTAAAACCGTTTTCGGTTCCTATATGGGTTATCTTAGGCGCAAGCGTAATGATATTTTTCTCAATGTCTACCTTCTTAAGTATTACCGGAGAGTTGTTTGAAAACACAAGCTTTTCGGAATACAGCGAAGCTATTATGGACATTGACGGCTCTAATATACTTAGACTTGTGGTAGCGGCTATACCTGTGGTGCTTGTGCTGATAAAACGTAGAAAGCTACTTGAGTTAGACGACAAGGTTATGAATGTATGCGTAAATATGTCTATTTTTAATTTATGCTTTATGATACTTTCAACGTCGGCAGGAAGCGTGTTCTTTGGAAGAATAGCGGCGTATTTTGACATATTTAACATTTTGGTTTATCCTTTTATTTTAAAAAAGCTTTACAGCGACAGGGTTAAGCTTGTGTTATATGTTGCAATTATCTTTGCGTTTTGTTTTTGGTTTTATTATCAGCTTTCGGTTACTATGGAGCTTGATTATGTAAGTGAAATCTTAGGAATAACAGGCTCGGCGGAAACTATGATAAAAATGGCAGCTCGTGTAGCTACCTCTGCTAACGTTTAGTTACTCTAATTAAAGAAAGGATGGGCAAAATGACAAAAAAAGTGATACATTACTGTTGGTTTGGTTATGCCCAAAAGCCTAAGCTTATTAAAAAATGCATAGCAAGCTGGAAAAGGTTTTTGCCCGATTTTGAGATAATCGAGTGGAACGAGGATAACTTTGATATAAACTGCAACAAATATGTAAGCGAGGCTTATGCTCAAAAGAAATATGCCTTTGTATCTGATTACGTTAGGTTTTATGTGTTAAGTCTTTACGGCGGTTTATATTTTGACACCGATGTTGAGGTTATAAAGCCCTTAGACAATTTATTTGAAAAGGAAGCTTTTGCAGGTTTTGAAACGGTGGATTATGTAAACCCGGGACTTGTTTTATGGGCTAAAAATCCTCATAACGAAATAATAGAAAAAATGCTCGCCTCATATACTGACCGCTCTTTTATTAAGCCTGACGGCAGTCTTGACACCGATACGGTGTGTATATATTTCACTAAAGTTTTAAAGGAATACGGCTTTGGGGGTAATGATACGCTACAGGTGTGCGGCAACTTTACGCTTTATCCGAGAGAGTATTTTTGTCCTTTCAATAATGCAACAGGCGTGCTTAAAAAGACAAAAAATACATATACGATACACTGGTATGCAAAAAGCTGGCTTAGTAAGGGCAGTATTATAAAAAGTAAAATAACCAGAGTTTTTCACAGATTTTTCGGAGAGCATTGCTTTGACTGGCTAAAGAAAAAATAAGCTTTATTAAAGGGGAGAGTATAATGAGCGTTAAGGTAAGCGTTATAGTGCCTGTTTATAATGCTAAGGACAACATATCACGCTGTGTTAATTCTCTTTTGGCTCAAACCCTTGATGATATACAAATTATTTTAGTTGACGACGGCTCAAAGGATAATTCTTTTGAGATTTGCAAATCCTTTGCCGAAAAAGACAAAAGGGTTACCGCTATTACAAAGTTAAACGGCGGCGTTTCCTCGGCAAGAAACGAGGGGCTAAGGCACGCAGTAGGTGAGTATATCGGCTTTGTGGATTCAGACGATTTTGTAAATAAAGATATGTTTGAAATGCTTTTTAATAAAGCTAAGTTAAATTTAGCCGATATATGTATTTGCGGTTATAACACCGTAAACGGCGATAATATATCTCCTCATCTTTTGCCTTATGATAAAGATGTGTATGAAAAAGACGAGATAACCGATAATTTTGTCTTATCTCTTATAGGCGCCGATTATAAAAATAAAAAAGAAAATATAGGCGGTTTTGTCTGGCGAAATATATATAAAAGCGACATTGTAAAGGACTTAACCTTTAGCGAGAAAACAAGTATTATGGAGGACACGCTTTTTAACATTAACGCTTATTTAAAAGCCGACAGGGTAGCGGTTATAAATAAAGCGTTAATTAACTACGTTTATGAGCAAGGCTCGCTTACAAATCATTACAGACGTAATTTTTGGAAGGAAATTTACGAGGTATTAAAAGTAAAAAAAGAAATCATAAAGCGTGAAAATTTGCCTAAAAAAGCGTATGTCTGCTTTTATAATGAGGTTATAGATTGCCTTGTTTTTGCAGTAAAAAACATAAAAAGAAGCGACTGTACGCTTAATAAAAGCGAAAAAGACAAAGAGTTTAAAAATATAATTTCGAGTGATTTTGCCTTGGAGGCAAAAAGAAATTTAAAGACATCCGGTATGCCTTTAAAAAAGAAGCTTTTAATTTTTTTAATGAAACTTAACTTAAATAAAATAATTTTTGCTCTAATGTAAAAGGGGAAAAGTATGAAACCGTTTTTATCCGTGATTGTGCCTGTGTATAATGTAAAGCAGTATTTGGGCAAATGTATAGACAGCATATTAGCACAAAGCTTTAAGGATTATGAGCTTATTTTAGTAGACGACGGTTCTGACGACCAAAGCGGAAAAATTTGCGATGAATATGCTCAAAAGGACAACAGAATAATAGTTTGCCATAAAGATAACGGTGGGCTTTCCGATGCAAGAAACACGGGAATTGATTTAGCAAAAGGCGAGTATCTTACCTTTATTGACAGCGACGATTATGTCGATAAAAATATGTTTGAGCAAATGTCAGCGCTTGCAAAAAAGACTGATTGCGATATGGTTATGACAACGTCATACTCAAAGTTTAGCGGTGACAAAACCGTAACTAATAACACCTTAAAGCCTACGGGTGAAATAAAGGAATGCACTCCTGCCGAAGCGCTTGTGTATATTTTTAACGTAACGTCAAGGTGGAATGTTACGGGTAATTTTTGTAAGGCAAAGCTTTTCGAGGGAAACCGCTTTGAAGTCGGTAAGCTATATGAAGATATAAATATTTTGCCGGAGCTTATAAATAGCTGTAAAAAGGTATATATGTATCACAAATCCTATTACTACTACCGTGTGCGAGAAGACAGCATTATGGGTCAGTCAATGGAAAAGATAAGCGTTGATTTGGTTTATGCCGTTGAGCGAAACATAGACTTTATTAAAGGCTGTGACTATACCGACGAAGAAAAAAAGCAGATTGTCGCAGGTATGTTAAAGGAAATTTCTTCTTGGTTAAATCACGCTTATAACGTCGGCACGGTTAAACTTAACCGTGAGTATATAAAATGCGCAAGAAGGCTTCTTAGAAAGAATATATCTTTTGTGCTAAGCTCCAAAAAGGTATCTTTTAAGGATAAGATATACTTACTTCTAAACGCCTACAATATGACTTCATTTTTAAAATTAGAGGCTACAGTAAAAAACAAACTAAAGCACAATTAAAAATAATAATTCATAAACTAAAAGCAACAATATAAATATAGTTTATTTTGGAGGCTTAGGTTATGAAAAAATCGTATAAGTATAATCTCTTTGTTCAGATTATACTTATTTTATTTGGTGCAGTTTTATTTTCTGCAGGACTTTACTTCTTTATAGCTCCCAGTCAGATAGTACCGGGAGGGCTGTCGGGAGTAGCAGTAATGCTCAATTATCTTTTCGGAGTGCCTGTTGGTCTTGCGATTTTTATAATGAATATACCTATGTTTTTGCTGGGGCTTATTTATCTTGGTAAACGCTTTATATTAAAAACAATGTTAAGTGTTGCGGCAATTTCCGTTTTTAGCGATTATCTTTTTACTTCATTTCCGGTATATACCTCTAATAAGCTCTTGGCGTGCTTATTTGGCGGAGTGCTTTTAGGTGCAGGGTTAGGACTTTCATTTATGTGCGAATGCTCTACAGGCGGACTTGATATACCGAATATGATTATACAAAAAAAGTACCCTTTTTTTAATATAGGGGTACTGGTGTTTGTTTCGGATTTTATTATAGTAAGCATATCGGCATTTGTATTTAAAACAATAGACGCCGCAATGTATGCGATAGTAGCAATGTTCGTATCGGCAAAGGTAATAGATCTTTTTACCTATGGCTTAGACGTAGGTAAGTTAATTATAATAATTACCTCTAAGGGCGATGAGGTATCTGATGTGATCCTTAAAAAGCTTTCCAGAGGTGTAACCAAGCTAAAAAGTACAGGCGCATATACAAATTCCGAAAACAGTATGCTAATGTGCGCAGTAAGAACAAACGAATATTACAGGGTAAAGCGTATAGTAAACGAGATTGATAAAAGTGCTTTTATTATAACTACCACCGCTTCGGAGGTGGTCGGCGACGGCTTTAAAGCATTGGAAAAAAGCATATAAAAATCCCCCCGATATTATCGGGGGGATTAGCTTTTATACATTAACTTAAATGATTATATCCGCCTTCGCTTATTATGCTCGCATAGTTAACAAAGCAAACATTTTTGTCAACGTCTATGGCATTTATACCGTTTATTGCACCTGTGGAGGAATACTGCCACATAGTATATTCTTCCGAAAAGGTACATTTGTCGGCGTATTGTGCCACCCATTTGTCGTAATCTGTAAGTCTTGTAAGGTCTAAAAGGGTCGTAAGCCAGTATTTATTTGCGTATATACAAGGATAATAGCCGGCATTTTTTATTTCCTCACAAAAAGCTATAACAATATCGGTACGCTGTTTCATTGTGAGGTTTCCTTCCTGAACACCGCTTTCGATATCGTAAGCGATGGGGAAGGTAATATTATAATTTTTTATAAGAGCTAAAAGGTCGGTGGCTTCTTTTTTTGCTTCCTCTACAGTCATAGCCTGCGAGTAAACATAAAGCCCTACATCAATACCTGCTTTTATAGCTTCGCTTACGTTGTAGTCAAAATATAAATCCTTAGAGTTTAACGGAATACCACTACCTCTGTTAAACGCCCTTATCATTACAAAGTCAACGCCTTCGCCCTTAACGGCGCTCCAGTCAATATTACTGCCTTGCCATTTTGATATATCAATGCCTGTTAATACATTTCTTGCTATAAGTTCGCCCGTAGATTTAAAGGCGCATTTTTCGTCGCCTGCAAAGGTAAAGCCTACAGCCATTTCGCCTGTTTTTGTATCAAAATAGTAGTTTTGAGAGTTTATACTAAACCAGCCCTTAGCCATTTGACCGCTTGAAGAGTCAAAATATCTTGTAATATTGTCGTTTAGTGTTATAAAGCCTTTTTTCATCTGACCGCTTATTTCGTCAAAATACCAAGTTGCGTCACCGACTTTCATAAAGCCCTTTTGCATTACGCCTGTGGTTTTATCAAAAAACCACCAGTTGCCGTTTTGGTCGCCAAACCAGCCTTTTTGCATAATACCTGTAGTCCTGTCAAAGAAATATGTGTTACCACTTACGGTAAGCCAGCCTTTATAAAGTTCATTATTTTCGTCGTAATAATATGTATTTGCGTCTATAGTGACAAAACCGCTTAAAACTATAGTGCGCTTTCCTGTTTGCTCGTCAAAATAGTATTCCTTACCGTCTACTGTGACATAGCCTTTTTCCATCTGACCGCTTGTAGTATTAAAGTAATATGTATCGCCGTCTATTTGGGTAAGCCCCGTTGCCATAATGCCTGTACTCTTGTCAAAGTACCAGGTTACACCGTTTGCGGTAAAAAATCCGGTTTTCATAATACCTGTAGTTCTGTCAAAGAAATAGGTGTTGCCGTCTTGTGTGAGCCAGCCTTTATAAAGTTCACAGTTTTCGTCGTAATAATAAGTGTTTGCGCCTATGGTTACAAAACCGCTTAAAACGATAGGGGACTTTCCTGTCTGCTCGTCAAAATAGTATTCCTCGCCGTCAATAACTGCATATCCTTTAACCATTTGTCCGCTTGAAGTATTAAAGTAATATAAAGCAGAATCTATTACCTTAAAGCCCTTTGCCATAGCGCCTGAGGTTTTATCGAAATACCAAGTAACTCCATTTGAAGTAAAAAAGCCCTTAGTTAAAGTAAAGTTTAAACGGTTATAAAAATATGTGTTGTCATCTTCAAAAACCCAGCCGGAAATAAGCTTGCCGTTTTCATCAGCATAATAAGTATTATCGCTTACGGTAAATTTGCCCTTTAACAGCTTACCTTCAGAAGTATCAAAATAATATGTATCGTTATTATAATTTACAAGCCCTTTTCTCATTTGCCCGCTTGAATAATCGAAAAAGTAGGTATCAGAGTCAATGCTTACAAAGCCTTTTTTCATCTGGCCGCTTGAGGTATCAAAATACCACGAAACACCCGAAATGGTCATAAGTCCTTTTTGCATTATCCCCGTGGTTTTGTCAAAAAACCACCAAGTACCCTTATTATCGGTAAACCAGCCTTTTTGCATTATACCTGTAGTTTTGTCAAAAAAATATGTATTTCCCGAATCGGTATACCAGCCCCTCACATTATCCGGAAAGGTAGTTGCACTTACGTTTATAAAAACAGAGCAAAATATAATTATAAAAGAAACTATGCTTAAATAAAAGCCTTTTAATATACTGCGCATATAATAATTTCCTCCAAAGGCAAAACTATTAAGTATATATTAACACAATACTTTGCCAAAAACAATATTATAAAGGGTGCAAAAAGGCGAAAAAATCAAGTTATTTATGGATTATCAGGGAAATTAAGTAAAAGTTAATACACTCCTCACTTAATTGACTTTAAAGTCGAAATATGGTATCATTACTAAAAATAAAAAGCATTATTCGGAGTGATAAAAGTGCCTTTTGAACATCTTATAGATTTAAACGATTTTTCTGTCAAGCAGTGGAACGACATTATAAGCCTGGCGCTTGATATAAAGAAAGACGAGAAAAAATACTCGAAAGTATGCGAAAATAAGATTATGGCGACGCTTTTTTATGAGCCGTCCACCAGAACGCAAATGTCATTTCAGACTGCTATGATAAAATTAGGCGGTCAGATTATAGGTTTTGATAATCCTCAAAACTCATCTGTTGCAAAGGGTGAAAATCTTACCGATACAATAAAAATAGTCAGCGGTTACGCCGATATTTTAGTTATGCGACATATGCTTGAGGGCTCTGCCAAAGCAGCTGCTATGTATGCGGATTGTCCTGTAATAAACGCAGGTGACGGAGGGCATCTTCACCCGACTCAAACGCTTACCGATTTAGTTACTCTGCAAAGCGAAAAGGGGAGACTCACTGACCTTAAAATAGGTCTTTGCGGAGATTTAAAAAACGGCAGAACGGTTCATTCGCTTATAAAGGCGCTTTCAATGTATAAAAATAACAGCTTCGTGTTAATCTCTACAAAAGAGCTTTGTGTTCCGCAATATATTAAGGACTGGATGGATAAATATAACTGTCCTTACAAAGAAGTATTTTCGCTTTCGGAAGCTATGGCGGAACTTGATGTGCTTTATATGACACGTATTCAGCGTGAGCGTTTTGAATCGCCTGAGGAATATGAAAGACAAAAAAACGTTTATGTGCTTGATACCAAAAAGCTTTTTAACGCCAAAAAGGACTTAATAATATTACACCCGCTTCCGAGAGTTGACGAGATTGAGCTTAGTGTGGATAAAGACCCGAGAGCTATGTATTTTAAACAGGCGGTCTACGGTGTTTATGCGAGAATGGCTCTTATTATGACCTTGCTTGAAATGAAGCCTAAAGGCTCGCTTATTTCTCATAATCACAGCAGTACAATATGCAAAAATCCAAAGTGTATAACAAACCACGAGGTTTACTTGGAAAAATCATATAAACAAAGCGGAGATTTAATTGTCTGCGATTATTGCGATGACAGACAGCTTTTGTAAAAATAATAGGTAAGTGGCAGAGAGAAATCTCTGTCACTTTTTTAAATTTTATATTATTGGTTAAAATAAAGTATTGACAAAAGAGAAAGCAGTCGTTATAATTAAATTGAGAACAATTTAATTTAACTTAATTTAAATTGCAATTCTCAGGTAATCATTATGAACATTATAGAAAATACCTGTTCACAAAAACATCTAAAAGACAGAAAGAAGGATTAATATGAAAATTGCAATACGTTATTACACAAGATCGGGAAACACCAAAAAGCTTGCTGACGCTATTTCAGAAGCTATAGGCGTTGAAGCTAAGAATATTGAGACTCCGCTTAATGAAAAAGCAGACATACTGTTTTTAGGAAGCTCATATTATGGCTTTGATGTAGATAATGCAGTAAAGGCTTTTATTAAAGCTAATAAAGAAAATATCGGCACAGTTGTCAATTTCGGTACATCTGCACTTCTTGGCTCAACACAAAAAATGATAAAAAAAGTTACCGATGAAAACGGTGTAGCTTTGTCTGATGAGGAATTTCACTGTAGAGGTACTTTCGGAATTATGCATAAAGGACGCCCGAATGCCGAAGATATTAAAAAGGTAAAGGCATTTGCAAAGAAAGTAATAGAGGGCTAAAAAAATAAAAAGCGATAGAGCATTTTGCTCTATCGCTTTTTTATTATAGATGTTTATTATAAAGCCAATTTATAAATTTCCATTACATCCTCTTTTGAAAGAGAAACATAACTGCCGACATTGTGTTTTCCGCCGTTTGTAAGCATATCAGCCATTTTTTCAATGTTTTCGTCACCTATGTTTACATCAGAAAGTCTGGTGGCTAATCCTGTAGACTTAATATAATTTTCAAGTGCTTCAATTCCTGCTAAGGCGGTATTTATCGGTGAATAGTAGTTATAGTCTATATTGAATACCTCTCTTGCAAACTGAATAAGCTTGTCGGGATTTTTCTTTACAACAAACTTCATCCAAGCAGGGAACATAATGGCAAGACCTGCTCCGTGAGCTATATCGTAGATTGCGCTTAACTGATGCTCCATACCGTGATTTGTCCATTCCTCAATTCTGCCCATACCGTTAAAGCCGTTGTGAGCAATAGAACCCATCCACATAATTTCTGCTCTTGCGTTGTAGTTATCGTTTTCTTTCAGCGCTATCGGTATATTGTGAATCATTGTTTTGAGCATACCCTCACAAATTCTGTCGGAGGTTTCGACAAACTTTTCGTTTGTGAAATAACGCTCCATAATATGAGCCATAATGTCCATACCACCGCAGGCAGTTTGATAGTTAGGCAAGCTAAAGGTAAGCTCAGGGTTCATTATAGCAAATCTCGGACGCATACAAGGATGACCGTAAGCATTTTTCTCGGTAGTTTCTTCGTTTGTAACTACGTTGCTGTCACTGCTTTCGCTTCCTGCTGCGGGAATGGTCAAAACACAGCCTACTGGCAACATTTTGTCAGGAAAAGCTTTCTGAATATAAATATCCCATACGTCGCCGTCATATAAAGCGCCGAGACCTATGCCCTTAGCGGTATCAATAACGCTTCCTCCGCCTACAGCGAGTAAAAAGTCGATATTCTTTTCTCTTACTATTTTTATACCTTCTCTTATAAGCGAAACTCTTGGGTTTGCCACGACACCGCCAAACTCTGTAAAGTTAACGCCGTTTTGGGTGAGCGAAGCCTTAACTTCGTCTAAAAGACCTATTCTTTTTACAGAGTTTCCTCCGTAAACTAAAAGGATATTTTTGCTATGCTGTGCGGTAAGTTCGCCGACTCTTGACTGAGCACCTTTGCCGAAAATTATCTTGGTATCACACTGAAACTCAAAATTTTGCATATTATTTTCTCCGAAACTTAATTTTTAAGTTAATTATATAAAATAAAAACATCAAGGTCAATACGTTTTATTTAATTGACTTTTTACCATTGTAGTTGTATTATTAAGATACAGAGTGATTTTTATTTTATATAAATATTTGAAGGGAAAGATAATTTAAGATGTCGAAAGTTTTATTTACCTCTGAAAGCGTTACCGAAGGACATCCCGATAAAATCTGCGACCAGATTTCAGATTCGGTGCTTGACGCAATTTTAAAGGAAGATCCCAATGCGAGAGTTGCCTGTGAAACCGCTTGTACTACAGGGTTAGTGCTTGTAATGGGCGAGATAACCACAAACGCTTATGTGGATATACCAAAAATAGTAAGAGAAACGGTTATCGAAATAGGTTATGACCGAGCAAAATACGGCTTTGACGGCCATACCTGCGGTATAATCACCTCGATTGACGAGCAGTCGGGCGATATAGCTATGGGCGTTGATAAAGCGCTTGAAGCTAAAAACGGTGAGGATACTAATGATAACTCAAACGGCGCAGGCGATCAGGGTATGATGTTTGGCTTTGCATGCGACGAAACACCTGAGCTTATGCCGCTTCCTATTTCGCTTGCTCATAAATTAGCTTTAAGATTAACTAAAGTACGCAAAGACTCAACCTTAGACTATCTTCGTCCTGACGGAAAAACTCAGGTTACGGTGGAATATGACGACGGTAAGCCTGTAAGGGTTGATACGGTTGTTATTTCAACTCAGCACAACGATTCTGTTTCGCTAGAAAAAATCAGAGAAGATCTTATCGAATATGTAGTAAAGCCTGTTATCCCGGGTGAGCTTCTTGACGAAAATACCATATATTATATAAATCCTACAGGCCGTTTTGTTATAGGCGGTCCGCAGGGTGACAGCGGCTTGACAGGACGAAAAATCATAGTTGACACCTACGGCGGATATGCACGTCACGGCGGCGGAGCATTTTCGGGTAAGGATCCTACTAAGGTTGACCGTTCGGCTGCTTATGCGGCAAGATGGGTTGCAAAAAATATCGTAGCGGCAGGACTTGCTAAAAAATGCGAGGTTGAGCTTGCTTATGCTATAGGCGTTGCAAAACCCGTATCTATAATGGTTGACACCTTCTCTACCGGTACAGTAGCTGATGACGAGCTTGCAAAAGCGGTAGAAAGTATATTTGATTTAAGACCTACCGCAATTATAAATACGCTTGAGCTTAGAAAGCCGATTTATAAAAAGCTTGCGGCTTACGGACATATGGGTCGTGAGGATTTAGGCGTGAAGTGGGAAAAGACCGATAAGGCAGACGAATTAAAGAAATATTTTAACAGATAATAAAAAGGGGTTGTAATAAAGGGATAAAGCCCTTTTTATTACAACCTCTTTTTTAGCTTAGGTTATTTACACATATACGACATATTTTCCATAATACCGCCTACAGTTTTTAAGGCTTTGCCGGTATTTTTCTTTACTGTTTTTATTGCGCTTTTTTTCTTGGAAGTCATCATATATGTGACAGTACCTGCAACCGCACCGATTGTTACGCCGGCTATTACCGAACCGGAAGATGCTTTCATATTACTACCTCCTAAACATCATCTAAATATAAATGATGACAGTTATATTATATCCTTAGAAGGTAAAAAAATTATTTGAAAAATTTTGATTATAAGAGGGATTTTTATGCTTAAAAGACCGCCGAGAGTTGCTGCAATTCACGATTTATCGGGCTTTGGACGTTGTTCGCTTGCTGTTATATTGCCATTACTTTCCGTTATGGGCGTGCAGTGTGTTCCTGTGCCTACAGCGGTTTTATCCACTCATACGGGAGGATTTAGCGACATAGCTTTAAGGGATTTAACCGATTATATTTTGCCTACGCTAAACCAGTATAAAAAAGAGGACATATCCTTTGAATGTGTATACACAGGTTTTTTAAACAGTCCTGAACAGATAGACTGCTGTCTTGAATTTTTTAAGGAATATCCCGACGCCTTAAAGGTAGTTGACCCGGTTATGGGCGATCACGGAAAAATGTATAAGACCTATGATAAGAATATGTGTACGCTTATGCGTTCCCTTGTATCAAAAGCAGATATAATTACTCCTAATCCTACCGAGGTAAGCCTGCTTTTAGGCGAAAAATATAACGTAACGCCTATGACCGCACAAGAATGTAAAACAAAGCTTTTAAAATTAAGCGAGTTAGGCCCGTCAACCGTTATTATTACCGGGCTTCAGCTTGCAGATATGAGTATAAATAATGTAGGCTACGATAAAAATACAGGCTCTTTTTGGCGTGTAAGGTGCAGTTATGCTCCCGTAAGCTATCCCGGAACAGGGGATATGTTTGCAAGTATTGTAGTAGGCTCTCTTTTAAAGGGTGACAGCCTGCCTATAGCTATGGAACGTGCGACGAGATTTTTAGAGCTTGCAATAAAAACTACCTTTAGTTATTCTACCGACACAAGATACGGCGTTATGCTTGAAGAATCTTTAAGTTGGCTTTGCAGAGAGCAGGTACTCGACAGCTACGAATTACTCTGATAAGTTAAGATATTCTTCTAAGGTGATACCTTTTTGCATAATTTCCTTTGCAGCCTCTACGCCGACATACCTGTAGTGCCAGGGCTCATAAATTATGCCTGTAACTTGAGATTTGCCTTTTGGGTATCTTAAAATAAAACCGTAATTTTGACAGTTTTCCATAAGCCATTTTATCTCTTCGGTTTGTTCAACAGCTTCGTCTAAGGTTTGGTGGGAAAGCGGCACAATATCTATGGCAAGACCCGAATTATGCTCACTCGTCCCGGGTATAGCTACGGCGGTTTTAGCCATATTTAATGCGCCGCTCGGTGAATAGCCTTGAGACATATATGACATTACCTCTTTGGCAAAAAGCTCGTTTTGATAGTCGATACTTCTGTATGCCGAGCAAACTACCATTTCGAAGCCTTGTTCTTTTGCGTCGTTTAAAAGTAAGGTTAAATTTTCGTAAATACGAGAATCAACTTCAAGGCCGTTAGGTAAGCTTGAGGTTTCTATTACAAAGTCCTCGGGCAGAGGATTTTGTTCGTTTACAAGCCTTAAATTCCATTCCTCTTTTTTTTGCTTGCTTTGAGCTTCATTTGAGGTAGATATAACGGCATTTGTGGTGTTGTCAGTTGCCTTTGCGTCATTATTAAGCAGATTTGTTATATATATGGCAGAGCAAACTAAAGTAATAATGGTTAAGAGTATTAAGGCGGATAGGATATTTGCGGTTTTAACCGATATTTTTGACATAAAATTCAATCCTTTACATTGGAGATATTATATGAATTTACCCATATATGATTTTTTAAAAGATAATATAAATCTTAAAAAAAGCCGTTTTTATATGCCGGGGCATAAGGGGGAAAGCTTGTCTACTCCTCTGGATTTTGTTTTGCCTTACGACATTACCGAAATAAAGGGGGCAGACGCTCTTTTTTGCGCCGATTCGATTATAGGAATGTCGGAACAAAATGCAAGTGAGATTTTTTCCTCAAAATACACCCTTTACAGTACCCAAGGCTCTACGCTTTGTATTTTTACGATGTTAAAGTTAATTTCAAAACCGCACGATAAAATAATAGCGGTAAGAAACGCACATTCGGCTTTTGTAAACGGGTGTTTTATTTTAGACTTAGACCCTATATGGATATTGCCCGAAAATACAGACACCTTTGGTATTTACGGTCAGGTAAGCCCTAAGCAGATAGAAAAAGCGTTAAAAGAAAATCCTGACGCTTGCGCAGTTTATATAACTTCGCCCGATTATCTCGGAAATACCGTTGATATAAAAGCTGTGGCAAAGATATGTGACAGCTATTGTGTACCGCTTATTTGCGATAACGCTCACGGTAGTTATCTTAAATTTTGTGAGCCCTCAGCGCATCCTATAGATTTAGGCGTTACAATGTGCTGTGACAGCGCACATAAAACTTTACCTGTGCTTACCTCGGGTGCTTATCTTCATATATCAGATAAATGTAGTGTTTCCAAAAAAGAGGCAAAGTATGCAATGAGCTTATTTGCTTCTACAAGTCCGTCTTACTTGACGTTAATGTCGCTTGACTTATGCAATAAATATTTATCCGAAAAAGCAAAAGAGGATTTTTTAAAGTTAAGGCAATATTCCGATAAAATAAAAGATTTACTAAAAAAACGTGGCATTTCTTTTCTTAATAATGAAACCGATTTTGCAAAGATAACGATTGATGTGTTCAGCACAGGTTATAAAGGCGAAGAGCTTTACAGATATTTTGCTCGTAACAAAATAGAATGTGAGTTTTATAACGACGAATATATGGTGTTTTTAATTTCTCCGTTTAATTCAAAAAAGGATTTTGAGCGTTTTTATAACGCCCTTGAAAAGCTGCCGCTAAAAGCTAAAGGAAATAAAACTGCCATAGAGTATAAATTGCCAGAAAAATGCTTAACCCCAAAAGAAGCTATGACTAAAGACAGTGAATACATAAATATAGACGAAGCTGTGGGCAGAATATGCGCTCAAACAGTGTTTTGCTGTCCGCCGGGAGTGCCGATAGCAGTAGGCGGAGAAAAAATAACCGAGCAGGTCAAAAAAAATTATAAATACTATGGAAATAAAACAATAAAAGTGTTAAAATAATATTGTTGTAAGGCTTTTTAAGGCAAAACGCCAAACATTAAAATGTCGAAAGATAAAAATAAGCTTATGGATATATTGAATTATCAAAAAGATTTTTACGGTAATGAGATTGCACTGAAAATAATTGAAAATACCGTAAACAATAATAATTTAAGTCACGCATATCTTATTTACGGCGATGACGGACTCGGCAAAAAAACCTTTGCTTATCGCTTTGCGGCGGCAATTTTGTGCAAGGGAAAGGGAATAAAGCCCTGTTTTGAGTGTTCGTCCTGCAACAAGCTTATAAATAATTCTCACCCTGATATAAAGGTGGTTTTAGGCGCTGAAGCTAAAAACTCCATACATATCCAAACGGTGCGTGAGATAAGAAGCGACTGTTATATAAAGCCAAACGAGAGCGATAAAAAAATATACATTATAACAAACGCTCAGAATATGACAATTTCGGCGTACAATGCGTTTTTAAAGACCTTGGAGGAGACACCTGAGCATGCGGTATTTTTGCTTACGGCAAACAATATCGAAGCCTTGCCTCAAACGATAGCGTCAAGGCTTACCCCAATAGAGCTTTTTCCTATATCGGATAACGCTGTTAGGGAATGTATTTCTAAACGGCACCCTGAGCTTGACGACGAAACGATATCAAATATTACCGTAATGTCTAAGGGAAATCTAGGCAGTGCACTTAACAGGATATCGGACGAAAATTTTTCATTACTTATAAAAAACACCGAGAATCTATGCGAAAGTATAATTTCAAAAAAAGAGTATTTTATTTTAAAGTCGCTTAACGTATACGAAAAGGACAGATTAAGCTTAATACAAATGCTCTCGCAGTTTACCGATTGTTTAAGAGAGGTAATGTTAATAAAATTAAAGTCAAGTGATATAAAATCCAAAAATATTACAAGGCTTGCATCTGCTTTAACACTTAAACAGACGATGGATCTTATAGAATTTTCTCAAGAGGTTAAACTTAAGCTTGATACAAATGTAAAGATGAATCTTATGATTGCTTACATTTGCGGCGGTATAAAAAAGATAATAGATTAGGAGTTTTTATGGCAGAGGTTATAGGAGTTAGATTTAAAAGCGTCGGTAAGGTATATTATTTTGACCCAAAGGGCAAAAACCTTAAAAAAGGCGAGTATGTAATAGTAGAAACCGCAAGAGGTGTAGAATGCGGTGAGGTTATGCTTTCAAACCGTGAGGTGAGCGATGATGAGATTGTTAAGGATTTGAAGCCTGTAATCAGAATTGCAACGCCAAAAGATTTGGAAACAATAGAAAAAAATAAAGAAAAAGAAAAAGAAGCTTTACGTATATGTCAGGAGAAAATCGACAAACACAAGCTTGATATGAAGCTTGTAGACGCCGAATATACCTTCGACAACAACAAGATTTTATTCTATTTTACCGCCGACGGACGTGTGGACTTCAGAGAGCTTGTAAAGGATTTGGCAGGCATTTTCAAAACCAGAATAGAGTTAAGACAAATAGGAGTTCGTGACGAGTCTAAGATGATGGGAGGACTCGGCGTTTGCGGAAGACCGTTTTGTTGTGCGACATATCTCGGCGAATTTCAGCCGGTATCTATAAAAATGGCTAAGGAACAGGGCTTATCGTTAAACCCCGTAAAAATTTCGGGAACATGCGGACGACTTATGTGCTGTTTAAAATACGAGCAAGATGTGTACGAGGAGCTTTTATCAATAACCCCTAAGGTAAACGCTTATGTAAATACTCCGGACGGCAAGGGTAATGTTGTTGAAGCAAACGTATTAACAGGAGAATTAAAGGTAAGTCTTAGTGATAATCCTGACGCTGCGCCTAAAAAATATAAAAGAGAAGACGTAAAGGTTATTAAGGACGGACGTATTCGTCTTAATAAAGATGAAATAGCAGCCTTAAAACAGCTGGAGGATAAATAAGGTTAAAATTCCAATAAAAATTAAAGATTTGGTATTGCTTTATCGGTATATTTTGTGATAAAATAAAATCGACGGATAAGGACGGAAGGAGGGAAATGTATGGCTTACAAAATTAGTGATGAATGTATCAGCTGTGGTGCTTGTGAAGCTGAATGTCCTGTAAGCGCTATTGCAGCAGGCGATTCCAAGTATGAAATTGATGCAGATACTTGTATAGGTTGTGGTGCTTGTGCAGGCGTATGTCCTGTAGGTGCTCCTTCTGAAGACGAATAATTTTATATTATGGTAAAACGCCCGAGTTACAGGCTTGGGCGTTTTATTATAAACTTAAGTATTAGCGTGATAAAGTGTTATTGCGATAAAAGTTTAATGGTTTAACACTAAACATTACTGCTTGAAGTTTTATTAGTGTGTTAAAATAAATTTAATATATTCGGAGGTAAACGGAATGGATAATATTATGACCAGCAAGCTAAAGGATATGAACATTGAATATCTTTTTAAGGCAATTCTTACTCTTGAGAATATTGAGGAATGTTATAAGTTTTTTGAGGACTTATGTACAATTCAGGAATTAAAAGCAATGTCACAAAGAATTGAAGTTGCAAAGATGCTAAGCGAAAACCGTGTTTACAGCGAAATAGTGAATGAAACAGGTGCTTCCACCGCCACTATAAGCAGGGTAAACCGTTCGTTGAATTACGGCTCTGACGGCTATAGCATTGTATTTGAAAGGTTAAATAAAAATGAGTAGCTATAATCGTTTTGCAAGCTGCTACGATTTGCTCACTCAAAATATAGACTATAAAAAACGAGCCGAATATTTTGATAAAATAATAAAACAAAATAAAGTTTCGGGTAAAATACTTGTTGACTTGGCGTGCGGCACAGGTACGCTCAGTGAATGCTTTGAAGATTTGGGCTATGACGTTGTGGGCGTCGATATATCCGAACAGATGTTATCTGTTGCGATGGATAAAAAGTTTAATAAACAAAGTAATATTATTTATTTAAACCAGTCTATGCAGGAGCTTGACTTATTCGGTACTATAGATATAGCCGTGTGCGCTCTTGACAGCATAAATCACCTGACAAAGCCCGAAGATGTAATAAGTGCATTTTTGAGGGTTTCGCTTTTTTTAAGTGAAGACGGAATTTTTATATTTGATGTAAACAGCGTATATAAACAAAAAGAGGTTTTGTCGGACAATACCTTTGTGTACGACTGCGAAGACGTATACTGCGTTTGGCAAAATACGCCTAAGGAAAATAACATCACCGAAATATCGCTGGACTTTTTTGAGTATGACGATAAAACTAACTCGTATTACAGATATAAAGAAAGTTTTTGCGAGCGTGCTTATACTCACGAGGAGATACTTTCGTTTATGGAAACTGCGGGGCTTGAGCTTATAGCCCTATACGGCGACGATAGCTTTTGTGAGCCGAGTGAAAATACTCAAAGACTTATTTATGTAACGAGAAATAAGGAGTTTAAGAATGGGGAATATGATAAGGGCAATATCTGACGACGGTAGTGTTATGGTGTGCGCCGTTAATTCGACGGATATGATTGCCAAAATGGAGCAGATACACAAACCATCAGCTGTAGTAACGGCGGCTTTGGGCAGGCTTACCACGGCAGCTTCAATTATGGGAGCTATGCTAAAAGGAAAAGACGATACTGTAACGCTTAGAATGAATGGCTCCGGAAAGACAGGTACGCTTATTGCGGTTGCAAACAGCAAGGGAAACGTTAAGTCTTATGTAGACAACCCTATAGTTGAGATACCGCTTAACAGTCAAGGTAAGCTTGATGTTTCCGGTGCAGTCGGAAAAGATGGCGTACTAAGCGTAGTTAAAGATTTAGGCTTAAAAGAACCCTTTATAGGCCAAGTACCTATAGCTACGGGCGAAATAGCAGAAGATATAACGCATTATTACGCTACAAGCGAGCAAACGCCTACGGTTTGCGGCTTGGGGGTTTTGGTAAATCCCGATTTAAGCGTAAAGGCGGCAGGCGGTTATTTATTACAGCTTTTACCTTTTGCAGACGAGTCGGTTATTGATGTTATTGAAAATAATTTAAAGGTAATGCCTTCTGTTTCAAAAATGTTTGATGACGGCTTAACACCGACACAGGTATGCGATATGCTCCTTAAAGATATACCGCATGATGTGCTCGATGAGTTTGACACCGAATATAAGTGCGATTGCTCAAAAAAAAGAATCGAAAGAGCGCTTATAAGTCTGGGAAGCAAAGAGATAAAAAGTCTTATCGAAGAGCAGGAAACGGTACAGGTTGAGTGCCATTTTTGCGATAAAAAATATGTTTTCGGTAAAGACGATATGATAAGGCTTTTGAAAGAAAGCGAAAAAAGATAGTTATTCAATTGAAGCTTTTTTATTGCAAATTATACAGAAATATGGTAATATATTTAGTAAGTATTTTTTAAAGTTCAGAGAGGTTGATATAAAATGAAATTAAGCTTTTCTACGTTGGGTTGTCCTGATTTCAGCTGGACTGATATTTATTCTATGGCTAAGGATTTGGGCTTTGACGGCATTGAAATACGAGGACTCGGCGAAGATATATTTGCGGTAAATGCGCATCCCTTTAAGGAGGCCCATCTACCTAAAACCATAAATAAACTTAATTCATTAGGTCTTAAAATTCCGTGTCTTTCTTCGGGTTGTTGTTTAAAGGACAAGGATAATTACGACAATATAGTTTCCGAGATTTCTCAGTACTGTGAATTGGCTCAAAAGCTCGGTACTCCGTATATTCGTGTTCTTGCTGATTTAGAGCCCGAGCCTACCGGCGATGTGGATGACGAATATATTGCAAAGGTGCTTAAAAGTTTAGCTAAAAAAGCGGGGGATTGTTCGGTAACGCTTTTAGTAGAAACAAACGGCGTTTACAGCGATACAAAGCGTTTAAGGAAACTGCTTGATAACGTAAATGACAACAGCGTAGCGGCGCTTTGGGATATGCACCACCCGTCTCGTTATATGAATGAAACAGGTAAGGAAACTATCGAAAACTTAGGTAGCTACATAAAATATGTTCACGTTAAGGATAGTGTTAATGTAAACGGAAAAATAGAATATAAGCTTATGGGCGAAGGCGACTTGCCTATAAGTGAAATGCTTAACGCTTTACTTGCAACAGGATATGACGGATATGTTTCTTTAGAATGGTTGAAGCGCTGGGCAAATAATTTAAGCGACGCAGGCGTCGTGTTCCCACAGTTTACTCATTATATGAGCCGTTATAAAAATAAAAGCATATTGCAGGATAATAACACAAAAACAGGTAAATATGTTTGGAAAAAGCAAATGCTTATCGACGAAACCTTCCCCGATGTATTAGACAGAATATGCAAGGAATTTCCCGAGCAGTATGCCTTTAGATATACCGAGCTTGACTATACAAGAACTTACCCGCAGTTTAGAGACGATGTAGACGCATTTGCAAAATCTCTTATCGCTATGGGCGTTAAAAAGGGTGATAACGTAGCTATTTGGGCGACAAACGTACCTGCGTGGTATATAACCTTCTGGGCAACTACAAAAATAGGCGCTGTACTTGTTACGGTGAACACCGCATATAAAGTTCACGAGGCGGAATATCTTCTCCGCCAGTCAGATACACATACGCTTGTAATGGTGGATAGTTGTAAGGATTCAAACTATGTTGAGATCATAAATCAACTTTGCCCTGAGCTTAAAACCTCTGAACCGGGTAAGCTTCACGCAGAGAGACTGCCGATGCTTAAAAATATCGTTACGGTTGAAAGCAAGCAACCGGGCTGTTATACTTGGGACGAGGCTATTGAGCTCGGTAAATCGGTGCCTATAAGCGCAGTTGAGGAAATGAGACGCAACGTAAATAAAAACGACGTCTGCAATATGCAGTATACCTCAGGCACTACAGGCTTCCCGAAGGGCGTTATGCTCACACACTACAATGTAGTAAACAACGGTAAAGCCATAGGCGACTGTATGGATTTATCTACTGCAGACAGAATGATGATTCACGTTCCTATGTTCCACTGTTTCGGAATGGTACTTGCGATGACAGCCTCGATGACTCACGGTACTACAATGTCACCGATAACTGTATTCTCTCCGAGAAAATCGCTTGCTTGTATCAACAAGGAAAAGATAACCGCATTTCACGGCGTACCTACAATGTTTATTGCTATGCTTTCTCACCCTGACTTTGAAAAGACGGATTTCTCTTATATGAGAACCGGTATTATGGCAGGAAGCCCGTGTCCTGTTAAGGTAATGCAGGACGTTGTAGAAAAAATGCATATGCCTGAAATTTGTATTACATACGGTCAAACCGAAGCTTCACCGGGTTGTACAATGAGTAAAACCGACGATTCGCTTGACGTAAGAGTAAATACCGTAGGAAGCGAAATTTTCGGCGTAGAGTGTAAGATTGTAGACCCTGAAACCTATGAGGAGCTTCCCGATAATACAGACGGCGAATTTGTTGCAAGAGGCTATAACATTATGAAGGGCTATTATAAAATGCCCGAAGCTACCGCTGCCGCTATTGACGAGGACGGTTGGCTCCATACAGGTGACCTTGCAAGACGTACACCTGAAGGATACTATAAAATCACAGGCAGAATCAAGGATATGATCATTCGTGGCGGTGAAAATATATATCCTAAGGAAATTGAGGACTTTATTTATACTCACGAAAAGGTATCAGACGTTCAGGTTATAGGCGTTCCAGATAAGCAATACGGTGAAGAAATTATGGCTTGCGTTATCTTAAAGGAAGGTGTTAGCGCTACCGAAGACGAGATAAAGGACTATGTATATAAGAATATGGCAAAGCATAAGGTACCTAAATACGTTGATTTCGTAGAAGAATTTCCGATGAATGCGGCAGGTAAAATATTAAAATATAAAATGCGTGAGGCTGCAGTCGAAAAGTTAGGGCTTCAGGCAGAAAGTAAAATAGTAACGGCTTAAAAAGCATTATAAAAGAGGCTGTTTCACTTATGTGAAACAGCCTCTTAACTTTTTGAAAGTATTTTTACTGTAAATTTAATTTTTTACTTAATATATAATTTGCCACAAAGAAATATAATACGGTAATCAAAGCGTTATATACTATCATAAAGATTAAATACGGCAGGGTAAACTCAAAACTGCTGTCAATGTGAGATTCCATAAAAATCATCAGAGGCAGTATAAGAATACTGCTGATAGCAGAGTTTATTATCTTAATGATGAGATAGCCTAAGAAGGAGCCTAAGATTTTATTTTTGTTAAATAAATTACCTATTGAAAGCGAAGAATACATTATCACTACAATACCCGAAAAATACACTATAAAAAGTAATAAAACTAAAATTAAAAATGGGATAAGATGTATTCCTATGCTGTAATAAACTGCGTGGTCAAGATTATGATAGCTAAATTTACTAAGCTCGGCTATTACATCCTTATCAACAATCGTTATAAAGATAGAAATAATAACTACAACGCTGCTTATCAAAAACCAAATAACCGAAGTAATGCCCTTTGAGAGAATATGCTCATACGTTTTTACAGGCAGGGTAAATGTAAGATATCCCTGTGAGCCCAACATATTTTTATAAAACCTTATAATGCATATAATAAGCGTTGCCACCATTATAGATAACAGAACGAATATATAAAGTGCAACAGTTAAGGTCTTAAAGGAATTCATTAAATAAAAAACAGTTTCGGGATAATCGAAAAATTCAAAAACAGACACAAGCTTATTTAAAATCGTAACGGCTATACAGATAAGATACAGAGGAAGCATAAGTCTTGAAGTTGCTTTAAATTCGTGTTTTAAAAGTTTGCCTAACATCTAAATACCTCCCTGAACAGCGCATCAACCGATTTTTGATATTTTTCTTTAATGTCTTTTACGCTTGAAGCCAGCATAATCTGTCCGTTTTTTATAAAGATAACGTCGTCTAAAACCGATTCAATGTCGTAAATAAGGTGAGTGGATATTACTATGGTTGCGTCAAGATTATAGTTAGAGATTATTGTGTTTAAGATATAATCTCTTGACGCAGGGTCAACCCCGCCTATCGGCTCGTCAAGAAAATAAATTTTTGCGTTTCTGCTCATAACAAGAATAAGCTGAACCTTTTCCTTTGTGCCTTTTGAAAGCGTTTTTAATTTGTCCTCAGGGTTTATATTAAGGCTTTGAAGCATTGAATAAGCTTTATTAACATCAAAGTCCTCATAAAAATCAGCAAAAAAGCTTATTGTTTCTTTAACGCTCATATAATCGCTCAAATATGTATTATCGGGCAGGTAAGAAACTATTTTTTTACTTTCTGTTCCTACCGGCAATCCGTCAATACTGATACTTCCCGTGGTGGCGGTAAGAATACCGCACGCCATTTTTATAAAGGTCGTTTTACCGCTTCCGTTAGGCCCTAATAAGCCTATGATTTTTCCCTTAGGCAGACTTAAACTCGGAATTTTTAAGACGGTCCTTGAGGAATATGCTTTTGTTAAATCTACACATTCTAAAATGGAATTCATAATTTACCTCCTTTTTATTTGCAACAAATTTTTTAAATTTGTTTATAAAAATCAGTTTGTATAAAGCCGAAACCTTTGCCTAATTCGGTTAATATAATTTTATTTTATCAAAATTTTTTTGTCAATATATTTATTTTTGAAAAATATTTTACAGTAATAATTAAAGCCCAAAACATATATCATAATTATATAGCATAAAGATTATAAGTAAAGATTTAGACGTACATATAAACGGGCGCTATGGTAGTTTAACTAAAATGCGTAAACGACATTTAATTACAAAAGACGTCTTGATAAAATGGGGGATAGTATTGAGCTTAATGAGTGTAATTTTTTCAAATGTATATGATGAAAATTTAAAGGAACTTACCGAATACAGAACTATGGGCTCGTTGCCGACGCTTGCAAGATACAGGCTTATAGATTTTGTGCTTTCCAATGCTGTAAATTCCGGGATAACAAATATAGGTATTATCACAAAACAAAATTACCAGTCGCTTATGGATCATTTGGGCAACGGAATGGCTTGGGATTTAGACAGAAAAAAGGGAGGCCTTTATATTTTACCTCCGTTCGGCACAAAAACCTCTTTTATGTATAAGGGAAAGTTAGAGGCATTATACGGAGCAATAAAGTTTTTGGAGCACAGCAGCGACGAATATGTATTGCTTGCAGACTCGAATATAATATGCAATATAGATTATAATAAGGTGTTAAAGTTTCATAAGAAAAATAAAGCGGATATAACGGTTGTGTGCAAAACCGAAAAGATGGACAAGGAAGAGCAGAGCAACAAAAATGTACTTTTATATACCGATAAGTCAGGCAGGATAAACAATGTGCTGATAAATTATTTTGTAGAGGGAAAAGTGCTATGCGGGCTTAATATGTATATAATAAAGCGCAGCTTGCTTTTAGAGCTTATAAAGGAAGCACATTCGCTAAACAATATAAATTTGGAGAAGAACATTATTCAGGACAAATATAAAGACTTAAAGATATATGCTTATGAATTTAAAGGATATACTGCAAAAATAGATTCTATAAGAAGTTATTTTTTAAACAGTCTTGAGTTTTTAAGCAGTGAGATTCGTGACGAGGTGTTTAACTCAGATCGTCCTATTTATACTAAAATTTTAGACGATACTCCGATAATGTATAAGGCTAACGCAAATGTATCAAATTCGCTTATAGCAGACGGCTGTGTAATAGACGGAAATGTGATAAACAGCATACTTTTCAGAGGAGTTAAGGTTAAAAAAGGAGCATTTGTTAAAAATTCTATTGTTATGCAGTCCTCCGAAATAGGCGAAAACGCAAATATAGAATACTGTATAATTGATAAGGACTCTGTAATAAATGACAGCAGACTGCTTGTGGGAATAGATAAATATCCCGTAGTGATAAAAAAAGGCTGTACAGTCTAAAAGCCTTCCCGTTAAGGAAGGCTTTTATCATTTTTGTGTAAAAATGGAAATGGTTTTAGGTGAATATACATAATTTTTTGTAGTATATATTGCAAAATTTAAGTTAAAATGTTATAATATTTTTATCAAAAGGGCATAACTGATGTGATAGTCGATATAAACTTTTGAGCATTAAAAATTAGAGTCCGTATTTTGCAATAAGCGCAATAATATGGGCGAAAGGAGCAACATAAATGAATACAAGAAATGCTATTGAAATCATCTCAAGAACCAATCCACAGCTTAAAATTTCAGCTATACCGGGGCATTTTGTTACCAGCCACTCTCACATCAACTTTTACATTGACATCACAAAAATTAAACACAGACATATGATGGCTTTAGCTGCGGCAGAAACTATGGCTTCACAATATAAGCAAAGCACAGTGGTTGATACCATTGTTTGTATGGACGGAAGTGAAGTTATCGGAAGCTTCTTGGCAAAGGATTTATCTGACGCTACTATTCTTTCAATGAACAGAAGTAAAAATATCAATGTTATAGCACCTGAATTTAATGCAAACAATCAGATGATTTTCCGTGAAAATTTAATGCCTATGGTTGAGGGTAAGAGTATCATTTTGCTTATTGCGTCTATCACTACAGGTAAAACCATAAAGCGCTCTATAGAATGTATAAATTATTATAACGGTAAAGTTGCAGGAATTTCGGCAATATTCAGCGCAATCCCCGAAATTGAGGGAATAAAGATAAATGCACTGTTTACTCCTGAGGATATTCCGCATTACACAACCTACAGTATGAGGGATTGTCCTAAGTGTAAAGAGGGTGTTAAAATTGACGCACTTGTAAATAGCTTCGGCTATTCTCAAATTTAGAGCAATACTGTAAAACCCCTCCGCCGCTAAAAGCGGCGGAGGGGTTTAGTCTTTTATTATTAAGCTTTAACCGAAATATCTCTTTAAAAGACCTGCAAAGCCACAGCCGTGACGAGCTTCGTCTTTTGCCATTTCGTGAACGGTATCGTGAATAGCGTCAAGATCCATTGCCTTAGCACGCTTTGCAAGATCCATTTTACCTGCACAAGCACCGTGTTCGGCAGTAGCTCTTAACTCAAGATTTTTCTTGGTGGAGGGTGTTACAACCTCGCCTAAAAGCTCAGCAAATTTTGCAGCGTGTTCAGCTTCTTCAAAAGCATATTTTGTGAAAGCTGCGGAAATTTCGGGATAACCCTCTCTGTCAGCAACTCTTGCCATAGCAAGATACATACCGACTTCTGAACATTCAGCGGTAAAGTTTTGCTTTAAACCTTCTAAAATATCTTCCGGGATATCCTTAGCTATGCCTACAACGTGTTCGGTAGCGTATGTAACCTTTTCTTCGGTCATTTCCTTGAACTTTGAGCCCGGAACCTTACATTGAGGACAAAATTCTGGTGCGCTGTCTCCCTCGTGAACATAACCACATACTGGACATACAAATTTTTTCATAATAAAAACTCCGTTTCTGCTACTTAAAAATATATTTTTTAACACAGCCGAAAAATAAAAGCTCACCATAAGTAGCAAAAGGCGCATTTTTCGGTATGTTTTTTCTTACCGACTCCACGGCGGATAAGATATTTTCTTATCCTTTAATTTGATACAAGTATACCATATCGGTGTTTTTTCCGCAATAGATTTTGCCTTTTGAGAAAAAATAATTTTTAAATGGAAAAATGCTTATAAACGTGTTATCATATAATATATAGTGTTAAAATGTCGGTTTATTTTAATTTAAAAAGGAGAGTAGCTTTATGGTTAACGAAAAAATAGATATTCTTAAAAATAAAGCGCTCACGCTTGTTACAAAGCCCGGAGTATATCTTATGAAGGATATTGACGGCAATATTATATATATCGGCAAGGCAAAAAACTTAAAAAACAGAGTAGTAAGCTATTTCAGGCACAATAAGTCGCATAACAATAAAGTGCTTAAAATGGTATCTTTGGTTGATGATTTTGATTATATAGTAACCGACAGCGAATTTGAAGCGCTGGTGCTCGAATGTAGCCTTATTAAGCAGTACACGCCTAAATACAATATACTTCTCAAGGACGATAAAGGCTATCATTATGTTCAGATAACAAACGAGCCTTACCCTAAAATAAAGGCGGTAAAACAAAAAACAGATAAAAATGCCACCTATTTGGGTCCATATACCAGCTCTTTTTGGGTAAAACAGGCTGTAGACGACGTTAACAAAGCCTTTATGCTGCCTCATTGTAATAAAAAATTTCCCAAAGATTTTAAGAAAACAAGACCTTGTCTTAATTATTATATAAATAACTGTGCGGGTATCTGTAAGGGAAATATAAGTGAAGAGGAATATAATCAGATTATAGAACAGGCTGTGGATTACCTAAAAAACGGTAGCACCGACTCTATCCAGAAGCTTACAAATCAAATGTATGAAGCTTCCGAAAATTTAAATTTTGAAAAGGCGGCAAAGCTTCGTGACAGAATAAATGCGATTAAAAATTTAAGCGAAACCCAAAAGGTCTTTTCCACCTCGCATAAAAGTCAGGATTTTATCGGAATTATAACGATAAACACTACGGCTCTTGTGGTTGTTATGAAGTTTCGTGACGGCTCTTTAAACGATAAGGACGACTTTACCTTTGAGGATTGCTATGATGAAAAGGCGCTTTTTAGTGATTTTATAACCCAGTATTATCAAAAAGGGAACTATATTCCCAAAGTTATATCTGCTAAGTTTGAGCTTGAGGATAACGAGCTTTATGAAAGCTATTTGTCAAAGCTTGCAGAGCATAAAGTAAGCATTACCTCCCCGCAAAAGGGCGAGCAGAAAAAGCTTATTGATATGGTGCAAAATAATGCTTTAGAGGAGCTTTCTCAAAAGCTAAACAGAGCCTCAAGAGAGGTTGTGGCTCTAAAAGAGCTTGCAGGGCTTTTAGGACTTCCCAAAATACCTGAGTATATCGAAAGCTATGATATTTCAAACCTTCAAAACGACTATATGGTAGCAGGTATGGTGGTTTTTGAAAACGGAAAACCCAAAAAAAGCGCATATAAGCGTTTTTCTATGAAAGAAACCGTAACTCAGGACGACTATGCGTGTATGCGTGAAGTGATAACAAGGCGTTTTAATAAGTATTTTGACGAGAGCGTAACCGACGAAGGCTTTAAGCGAAAACCCGACCTTATTTTATTAGACGGCGGAAACGGCCACGTTGGAGTAGTACTGCCTGTGTTAAAAAGCTTTGGACTTGATACCCCAACCTTTGGTATGGTTAAGGATTCAAAGCACCGTACAAGAGCTATAGCGGTAAATGGCGGAGAAATACAGATTTCCTCTCATAAATCTGCGTTTAGACTTGTAACTCAAATTCAGGACGAGGTACACCGCTTTGCCATAAGCTATCAGAGAAATAAACATAAAAAGGTTACTTTTTCTATGGGGCTTACCACAGTAAAGGGAATAGGCGAGAAAAAAGCACAAGCCCTGATAAAGCACTTTAAAACCAAAAAGGCTTTAAAGGAAGCTTCCATAGACGAGATAAAAGCTGTCGCCAAGGTAGACGGCGAGGTACTGACAAGCCTATATGAAAAAATTAAAATACTTTAAGAGGTATTATGGAAATTAAGAAAAACTTAGAATACGAGGTAGAGATAACAGACGTTACTTCTGAAGGAAACGGCGTAGCTAAAATAGACGGGTTTACTGTGTTTATTCCAAATACCGCAGTAGGCGATAAGGCAATAATAAAGGTCGTAAAGGTGCTAAAAAATTACGGCTACGGAATAGTGACAGAGCTTATCACTCCGTCAGAAGACAGAGTGATAAGCGACTGCTCGGTTTATAAAAAATGCGGTGGGTGTACCTTTAAGCATATTTCCTATGAGGCGGAGCTTAAATTAAAGCAAAAGACCGTGTATGACTGCTTTAAAAGAATAGGCGGATTTGATATTTTGCCAAAAGAAATAATAGGCAGTAACAAAAGCTCGCATTACAGAAATAAGGCGCAGTACCCTGTAGGTAAAGACGATAACGGCAATATTGTAGCAGGCTTTTTCGCAAAGCGCAGTCATAGGATAATTCCGAGTGAAAGCTGTAGCTTGCAGCCCGAAATATTTTCGGATATAGTTACGGATACTTTAACACTTATTAAGGATAATGACATAAGCGTTTATGACGAAACTGCACACAAGGGCGCAATAAGACATATTTATTTGCGGTATGCCGAGAGCACAGGGGAAATAATGCTGTGTCTTGTAAGTGCTGTTAAAAAGCTATCGGGTATTGAGAATTTAGCGTCACAAATAGTAAAGAAATACCCTCAAATTAAAAGCGTAATGTTAAATTATAACCCCGAAAAAACAAACGTAATACTCGGTAAAGAGTCTTATCTTGTTTACGGTAAGGAATATATAACCGACATAATGTGCGGTATAAGGGTAAATATTTCGGCACAGGCATTTTATCAGGTAAATAAGTGTCAAGCTGAAATACTTTACAATAAAGCGATAGAGTACGCAAGCCTAAAAAAAGGAGATATACTGCTTGATTTATATTGCGGTATAGGTACAATAGGGCTTAGCGCCGCCGATAAGGTAAAGAAGCTGATAGGCGTTGAGATTATTCCCCAAGCAATTAAAGACGCTAAGATAAACGCTAAGCAAAATGATATACAAAACGCAGAGTTTTTATGCGACGACTGCAAGGGTGCGGTAAAAACTTTGCTTAGTAAAAATATAAAGCCCGATGTAATTATAATAGACCCTCCAAGAAAGGGCTGTGATATAGAGGTAATTGAGGCGCTTTGTGACTTTGCACCGAAAAGAATAGTTATGGTGTCCTGTAACCCTGCAACCGCCGCCAGAGACTGTAAGCTACTTAGTGAGAGAGGGTATAAGGTAGTCGAATATACCCCTGTAGATATGTTCCCGAGAACAGGGCACGTCGAGACGGTTGTTCAGTTGGTTAGAAAAAAGCCGGATACATATATTGACATTACCGTTGACATGGACGAGCTGGATTTAACATCATCCGAAGCAAAGGCAACCTATGATGAAATAAAAGATTACATATTCGATAAACATCGTGTCAAAGTATCTTCGCTTTATGTTGCTCAGGTAAAGCAAAAACACGGTATTATCGAAAGAGATTGTTACAACAATTCTAAGAAAGATAACCCAAAACAACCTCAATGTCCGCCTGAAAAGGTAACGTTGATTGAGGAAGCGTTACGACATTTTAAGATGATACCTTAATCGCATAGCGGGAAGACATCAATCGAAAGGTTGGTGTCTTTTTCTATGCTTAAAAATCCGCACATTCGACAAAACAAAGACCTCCTTGTAAAATTGTTTTACCAAATACAAGGAGGTTTCATTATGAGCAAAGAATACGAAAATCAAAATGTAAGTTATGTAATACATGGCAATTATCAACTGCCTTGTATCACAACAAAAGAGCAAAATGAACTGCATATCGGTGTGTGGGCAAACCGTCACAGACAGTATCTTAAACAACATCATTGTATCAGATACTATAATCTGCTCACATCGGAAAGACTGTATCCTTATCTTGCCGAAATTGAGGAACAGGCACAAACAATGTTTTCACAGCTCGTCAAATTACTCGCCGAAAAAGAAAATGTATCGGAAAAATTGAAGTTGGATAATCCTATGCTATGGGTGCGAAAGATGAACAATATCCGTAACAGAGCAATGGACATTGTGAATAGCGAGGTGATTTTTGTATGAGAAAAATCGTAATATTTACTATGATATTGACCGTCATTTTCGCTATGGCAGGTTGTACTGCCCATAGCGAGCCGGATAAAAAAGCGAGTGAAAGTTCATCGGCTAACGCTGTGATTGATACAACGCAAGCGGAAGATTTGTCCGAGAAAACAGAAGACGAAACCGTTTATAAAAGTACATTTGCGGAAGAAACAACACAGTCGCCTGCCACTAAAATTGGTACAGAAAAGGTATCAGAAGAGCCGATTTTTTCTCAAACCACAACAGCAAATACCGAGCCGAAGCAAGATACTCATACGCAAACAGAACCGCCCAAAAGCGAAAAATCTGAGCCTGAAATCACAACAAATACTGTTTCGGAAGTTACAACAGCAGTTGAGCAAAGTGAAGAATTTGATATATCCTATTGGATTTCTTACGCACAGAATTATGCTCAAAGTATTGGTTTAACTCTTGATGAAACAGCCACTGAATGTTGGGACAACCCCATATCTGCTAATGCAAACAACAAAAATATCGGTGACGATATAGAAAGCAGATTGAATAGATACAAGAATATTGAAGGCTTTACTTCTGTGTGGATATGGGCAGAAAAATTATCCGATACACAATATGAATTCTATATCGGATACGCATGAAAAATTGAGCACGGATTGCAGAGATACTCTGTTGTCCGTGCCTATTTTTTGTTTGATATTTACTTTTGAATGTAAAAACTGTCTTAGGTAAAAGGTGTGTGCAATCTTAGCGAGCAGACCGGTTGGATAACCAAACGGTAATCTGCCCGCTTTCTGCACATACTGAGCGAGCAGACCCTTTATGGACAGGTTGTCCAAAACGGTGCTGTCGCTCGTACTTTCAGCGAGCAGTGTATTTATGGATACATCCCATAAATACCTCGTTAGGGTTACGCCCTAAGACCTGTAACAGTTAAATGTGCTTGTTGATATATGTTTTCTTCGGATATTATGATTGTAATTATTCCAACTCTTTTTTCATCAAACTTCTTGTTTGTTTCAACTCCTTATTAAGTTCTGATATATATTCTGTGAATACATCTTTATAAAGTCCTTTTGAATAACCTTCTTGTATCTCTAAAACCAAATCAATATCAAATGATAATAATTCTTCCAGAAGTTTTGAAAAAACTTCTTTAATTTGTAGTTGAGATGAGGAATCATTCAAATTAATTGTATATTTTTCAGGGCTTTCGTCATCAAGTAAAAAAACTAACACATCAGTTTCTCCTTGAACAGTTAATATTACTTTGATTTGTTTATTCTCCACTTGTTTCATATATACTCTTCCTTTCATAAAAAGCCTCTTTTCCACCTTCTAATGTATGTAAACTTTCGGTAGTCCAGCTTTTTATATCGTTTTCATCATTTATGTTTTTTAACTTATCATCAAAGGGATTGCCGATATATGTATTATAATTACCATTTTGATGTGTTCTAAGAATTGACATATATGGCAATGTACGAACAGCTATATTTGCATTATGTGTAGCTATAACCACTGTTTTATGTTGTTTAGCAAGTGCAGAAATAATCGGTCTGATATTCGTGTCAATGAAAGAGTTTCCCATACCGAGCTCAGGCTCGTCCAAAAAATACGCATCAGCCTCTTCGGATAAAGTTCTTTCGAGTAACAAAATACCTTTTTCGCCGTTAGAAGGGGTATATTCTTCGTTTGATTCGGTGACAATTTGTTTAGACAAACCTATAAACGGTTTTAAGGATGTTATATTATCTTCGCTGCACAATTGCCTCAGTATATCAATTTCGGCAGAAATGGTTGATGCTTCAATATGACTCTCAATATCATTGATTGTATCAATTACTGCTTTCAATTTTTTTATTCCGATAGAAAACTCTGTTGTTTTAGAATTCTCGCATATTAGACGGTATTTTTTGTTTATGTATAAATTGCCTTTTTCTTCAATTGTTCCAAGATGATTTTTTTCATTATACTCTGGCTTTGAAAGATTTTCTTTTATCTTCTTTATATTCTTTAATAATGTTAAACGATTAGTTGCAAATTCAATAAATCCGGTGGAAGAAGGCTTAGAAACAGTATCAGAATTTCTATCGGCAATATTTTTGATTTTTTCGATGCTATAATTTGTCAAATCTGTTGATTTTGAGTCAATTACATCCTTTGCTAACAATTCAAGATTGCTCTGTTCAATTTTTGTTAATAATTTTTCTATTAAAGAAATATCGTTGTTATCCAAATATAATTTGTAGCTGATACTGTTAAAAGTTTTAAGCAATTTTTTTATGTTTGTTCTGTCCGAACTATAAGTTGTAAATGACTCTGGTGGATTATTTAATAATTTCGTAGAGTCAGTAATTTTCATTCTGCTTTTGTTCTTATTATTGTCTTTTGTCTTATACCAATCTATATAATTTTGAAACATTGTCGGATTTGTGTCTTTCCATTCTAATATTTCACTGAATTCTTTTTCACAACCATCGACTTGCAAATATGACAAATTTCTATCCATATCTTGCGTTTTTAAGAGTGATTTAAAATCGTTATCTTTTTCAGAGCCGGTATATTTTTTGCAGTTCATTCCTTTTGCAAGCATTTGTTCATATAGAGATGATAAGATTTCGCTTTTACCTGTTCCTTTTTGCCCAAATATTATATTGACATCTTGAAATATTGTGATGGGAATTTTAACAGATTTGTGAGGACTTGCTACGAGTTTATAAGATTCTCGTTTGTTTAAAAGAGTATTTATAATTGTTTCGTCTCTTTTAGCCAACATACAAAATTGATGAAAATTGGATATTGGTAATCTCAAATCAGCAAATGTTGAATGTTCATATTCTCCCCAATCACTAACATCGCTTCCAATCATAACATTATATCCGTAATTAGCAAAAACACCCAATGTTCTATTATCGGGAGCTTCATTGAAAACACGAGAATTATCTCCCACAATATCAAGTAAATCCTGTCTATCTTCCTCTGAAATTGCAGGTTTTTTATGAAAATGTGCTATGTATATAACATCGCATTTATTTAAACAATCATAAACTTCTTTGATGGTATGAGTGCATGTCTCCAAATTTTTTCCATTAAACAACAAATTGACCGATTCCGAAAAAACATTCAAATTATCAGGATTAGCTATCACAATTAAGTGCCAACGTGAGCGATTAAACTGTTGAATATCAATCTCTACACCAGGCCATAATTGGCAATTCTCAGAAACGGCATCTCTAAAATCACAAAATTGCTCCTTATCAAAAGTATTATGATTTGTAATTGCCACAATTTTCACATCAGAATCGTATATTTTCTTTCGAAACAAATCTTTCGTCACATTTCTTCCCGGGCCATCACCGCTTTTTATTCTCTTCGTATGGCAATGAAGGTCAATTTTCATTTGTCATTTCACCTCATTAGTAATTCATTAAAAAACAAATATTATAAATTGAAATATTTTTATGCAATTAAAATTCGAACTGCAATTTTTTTGATAATCGGAACAACCACCGTATTTCCACACTGTTTATACATACTTTTTATCGGTATATCCAGAAAATCGAAAGTTGCCGGAAACCCCTGTAAAGCAAGACACTCTTTCGGTGTTATTGTTCTTATCCCGAAGTTGTCTTTGATAATAGGCACACGGTTATACCACGTTCCCATATTTGCTTTAAGCGTAAAAGATATTCCGTCCTTACTTTTTTGAATGCCGTAATCGGAAAATCTGTATATTTGATTTTCATCGGTAATTGCGGCTTTCATTTTTTGATATTGTACCGACTTTTCATAAAGATAGTATTTATCGTCCGCACGAATCGAACGGTCAATAACATCAAATATATGCTTTTTCAAAGGCTGTTCTTCGGGAAATTTGAATCTGTTACACATTTCAAAATCCTTAAAAGCGACGATATATGTTCTCGTTCTGTGTTGCGGTATTCCGTAATTACAGGCATCTGCAATAATATATCTTATGTAGTAGTTTCTTTCCGACAGTTCGTTGTGAATACGGTTAAAAGTTTTTCCATTGTCGTGTTCCGTAATGTTTGCAACATTCTCAAGAAAAATTACTTCCGGTTTCTTTTCGTCCGCAAATCTCATTATTTCAAAGAACAGATTGCCACGCTCATCTGCAAAGCCTTTCTTATTTCCGCACACCGAAAAGGATTGGCACGGAAAGCCGGCAGTCAAAATGTTGAAATCGGGAATAGACGAAGCCTTGATTTTTCTTATATCGCATTCGGACAGTATCGTGTCGGGGAAATTATGTCGATATGTTTTACAGGCATCTTTATCTATTTCATTTGCCCAAACAATTTCAAATCCCGCTTGTGCAAACGCTAAATCTATTCCGCCGATGCCTGCAAATAAACTACATACTTTTGGTTTTGCAACTGTCATTTTATAAATCTGACCTGTAAATTCAGCTTAAGATGATATCTTCCGTTATCTTTATAAATATAACCGAATTCGTGGCGTGATGTACTTGCAGTCTCGAATTTTGTATTATTTATCAAATATGTTTCAAATTCGTTTCTGTTAAACAGATGGTAACACAACACTTCTCCGTCTTCTCTTACTATAATATAGCCTCCCGTTGCATCTGCAGTACCGTCCCAAACTTTTGACGGAAGCATACCAAGAGCGCATTCGGCAAGAAATTTTTTGAATTTATATTCGTAAAACGGATGACCTTTTGATAAATCGTATCCGATAGGATTATGTAAACTCAATGATTCAAGAGAATTCTTTACGGTATTGACCCCAGATGAATAATACTCTTTAAGCATATAAGCACAAATTTCCGGTAGGTCTCCGTCAATTAGTTGCAAATTGCTTTCAAAAATTCCGTTTTCCATTGAGTTGTATTTAATATCACAGTAATTACTGTTCAGTACATCAAACTTATCCTTGAATTTCTTTGAACAGGTATTAAACTCATTCATTACATCATCATTGATATTACCAGTTACTTCAAAAATAAAGTTTGTTGTTTTTCCGGCATTAACAAGAGTAGAAGGACTACCCAATCTTGATTTTATACTGAATCCTTGAACGGTTTCATATCCGGTATTTATATCGTGAATTTTTATTCGAATATCGGCTTTATCGGTTGATTTTGCTTTAAGTACACCGATTTTAAGAGTGTCAAGAAATTCTTCTGTATCGGGCAATCCAAAAGCAGAAGCAGTCGTGCCTATTATTTCTTGATAAAGAACATCGGCGGCATTTTTGAATTCACTGCAAGGCAATGTGAGCAATATGTTATTGTCATCGATTTTTACAACAGAAATTGTATCGTCAAATCTGTTTATTCTAAACTCAAGAGTGCCGATAGGCTCGGTACGAATGATGTTTATAATGTTATAAAACATTTCGTCTTTTTTATTAAGTTCGGCATCCGCCGCAAATAGTTTTTTCACTTCAAGCAAACGAAGAAAAGCATAAATTTCACTCCATTCGCCTTTGTTGCCGGATAATTTAGGCATTTTCAAGTACCTCCTTAATTTGCTTTGCAATGGCTTCAATAACATTTACCGTAACGCTGTTTCCGAATTGTTTATACAGATGAACATCTGCAAGCGGAAGATTGAATGTATCGGGAAATCCTTGTAAACGAGCCCACTCACGCGGAGTCATTTTTCGGATGCCTTCTTTATTAATTTCACCTTTGATATGTGTTGTAGGTGTTAAATCCTTTTGACGCTTATCTATAAGGAGATTTCGTTCTCTGCCCATTCCGCCGCATACTATTGCACCTGCTATACCGTCCCACTCTCGGATTTCATATCCGAAACCGTTTCCCTTCGCTTCGTGACGTGCTTTGTGTCTTCGTAAGGTTTCCACATAAACATCACTCAAATAGTATTTTGCGGGTACCGGTTTTTCCTCAACAATATCTTTAATTCGTTTTGTATCGTCGGTTGCCTTTGGAAATTCAAATTCTTCCGGCGCTATATCGTTTCTGAAAGCAACAATATATATTCTTTCTCTGTTTTGAGGAACACCGAAGTCCTTACTGTTCAAAACTTCGCTGAATACTTTATATCCCAAATCTTCAAATGTTTTTCTGATTATTTCAAATGTTCTGCCCCTGTCGTGAATTTTAAGCCCTTTAACATTTTCGCAAAAAATCACTCTCGGTTTATGATATTCGCAAATTCTTGCAACATCCATAAACAAAGTACCTCTGCAAAGTCCTTTGTAATTGTCGTCAAAACCTTGTCTTTTTCCCGCAAGACTGAATGCCTGGCATGGAAAACCTGCCAGACATATATCGAATTTTGGAATATCGCTTTCGTTGATTTTTGTTATATCACCGGAAATTTCAAAACTATCGTCAAAATTTGCTTTATATGTTTTTTGTGCATATTCATCCCATTCACTTACAAAAACAGTACTGATTTCATCCCCGAATGCTCTGTCAAATCCAAGGCGAATGCCGCCGATTCCCGCAAATAAATCAATAGATTTATATTTAGCCATTATTACTTTTTACCGTCCTTTCAATTTCATCGGCACACGCCTGTAAGTTCTTTTTGATGTCATTACCCCAAAATCTCAACACCGTCCAGCCCAAATTTTTGAGTGTTGCATTTACTTCGTCATCTCGGGCGATATTTCTTTCGATTTTGGGAATCCAAAATTCTTGATTTGATTTGAATTCATTTTTCTTGTTGTCCCAATCGTAACCGTGCCAAAACTCGCTGTCACAAAAGACCGCAACTTTTTTACCGATAAAAACAATATCGGGCTTTCCAAACACCTTCTTGCAATTCTTCTGATAGCGCAAGCCCCTTGACCAAAGTTCTTTTCTTAACATTACCTCAATTTTTGTATCTTGGGATTTAACCTGTTGCATATTGTAAGTGATTTGCTCTTTTGTTTTATGCATCGGTTTTTTCCTCGCTGTCGTTATAAAAGCCGCATATATCACCTATGTCACATTCAAGTGTCTCGCATATTTTCATCAGAACTTCCATACTGACAAGTTCGTCCTTACTGAGTTTTGCAACGGAATTACTGCTTATATGGGCCTGTTCTCTTAATTGATATTTTTTCATCTTTTTATCAATCAATATTTTCCATAGTTTATCGTAACTTACTTTCATAACTGACCTCCTTGCCGATATGAATCTATTATAACATCAAGCAGATCTATTTTCAATACAATAAGTTTGCAAACACCAATATTTTGTATTTACAGTCCGAAAAACTTACAGACAAAAAGCATAGTAGTGAAACAAAATGGCTTAAACCCATTTTTGCCGTTTTGTTTCCCAAAATCAACAAATTTTCAAATTTGGGAAGTTGATTTGTAACGCTTCCGTTTCTGAACGACACTTTACAATTTTATAACTCTCCACCCACTTTCTCCTCTCGGTTCGATAAATCGGGAGGAGATTTTTTTGTTTTCAAAAGAAATTT
>JAEDDN010000013.1 GCA_016298065.1 Oscillospiraceae bacterium | reverse complement strand
CTATTTGGCGTAATGTAAAACCCTGCCTTATGCTCACTTGACACATCAGTAAAATATGTGATACTTTATAGATAATGTGTTATAAATTACATACACGCTAAGGGAAGGTTTTTAATGAAAGTCTTTAATGTTATATTAAATATTTTGCTCGCAGTTTGCGCTTTATTTCTTATATTAGTGCTTGTTATACTGGTGCCGAAATTATCAGGCTATCAGATTGAGGTAATATCTTCGGGTGAAATGGCGCCCGCTTATCAAAGCGGAGATATAGCATACTATAAGCAAACCGATTTTGAAGATATATCCGAAGGCGATGTTATCATCTTTACCGAGCAAAGAGATAACAGCAAGGTTTTGCGAAAGGTAGTAACCAAGAACGAACTGGCAAAAACCTTTAAAACCAATACAAATGAAAATCCCGATAACGTATATCAAGACCCTGTGAGTTATCAAAGCGTTTTAGGTAAGATATCGGACTATAAGCTTCATAATATGGGCTTTATTTTAGGTCTTGCGCAAAATAAATATGTTTTATTTTTTATAGGCATAGTAGTTGTTTTGAAACTATTGTTTGGCAGTTTAAAAAAGCCGAATAAAAACGAAGAATAATAAAAGGTCCTGCGGCTAAATAGCCATAGGACCTTTTTGTGCTTTAGATAACAATAAAGGCTGTCGGGTATCCGACAGCCTTAAAATTATTCTTCTCTCATTTTGGCAAAGCACTCACTGCAATAAACAGGTCTGTCTTCTCTCGGTTCAAAAGGAACCTTAGCCTCGCCGCCGCAAGAAGCACAAGTTGCTGTAAACATCTCTCTCGGAGCTCTGTTTGCATTCTTACGAGCCATACGGCATTCTTTACATCTTTGAGGCTCGTTTTCAAAGCCCTTTTCAGCATAGAATTCCTGTTCGCCTGCTGTGAATACAAATTCATTTTGGCAGTCCTTGCATACTAATGTTTTGTCTTGATACATTTTCAATAACCTCGCTTGGATAAATAAATTTTCTTTGCCCGTTAACGGATTTAAACCGTTACCTTTGATTTTGTCAACGCTCTGAGTTAAGCTATCAGGGCATATTTAAACGCATAAGCGTTTATAACTTTTATAAAAATACCGTTTTTAGCTTTTTTCTTACTCTTTGGAGCGCATTATCCACAGCTTTTTGTGAGGAGCCAAGCTTATTAGCTATTTGCTCATAACTATTACCGTCAAGATAACAAAACAATACGGTTTTTTCAAAATCCGAAAGATGAATATCAATTTTGGAAAGCAAGCTTAAGTACCCTTCCTTATCAATATATAACTTTTCGGGGTTGTCGCCTTCGTCAAAAACGGTTTTATCTTTGCCGATTTCATCAAGCGACACGGCTTCGGAGAGAATCCTAACCTTGCGAGCAGAGGCTTTGGTAAGAGAATTCTTTACGGCGTTGTCTATGCAGATATTTGCATAAGTGTGAAAGGAAGCGCCTTTATTTGCGTCAAAGGTTTTGACGGCGTTTAAAAGCGAGATTAAAGCCTCTTGCTTTACGTCGTCCTTGTCTGCAACAGAATATTTTGCCGACGCTATTTTTTTATCTATAACGTCAACATATCGGGAAAAAAGCTCAATGAGCCCCGAATTGTCGCCGTTATGATATTTTCTGACTAAATCCTCGTCGTTTTTAAATACTTCGTTCACCGATATTACCTCAAATACATCGCATAAACATAGTTTACCTTAAATAAATTAAAAGGTCAATAAACAATTTGTCCTCTTTAAAAAGATTGGGCAAATCATACAATTATAGACACTCATTTCTTTGCGTTCAAACAATAAAATGAGCTTTTCGTAAAAAAATAAAGGGGTATTTTATCCTTAAAGAGTTTTAAAAGACAGTATATGTAATTTAAAAGGATAAAAACTCCAAAAGCTCTTCGGGAGTATCAACCAAAGCGACGCTATCATAATCGCAAAGCTCCTCATATCCGCCGTAGCCATAGGTAACGCCTATAAAATCAAGGTTATTGTCCTTAGCGCCTATAGAGTCAAAATATCTGTCGCCCACCATAACGGCGTTGCTGTCGCCCGCAAGATTTAAAGCGAGATTTATGACGTCTGCCTTTGTCATATCCTTTTTGTCAAGCTCGGTTCCCACTACTACTTCAAAAAAGTCTGCGATTTCAAATTCCTCAAGTATCTTTGTCACAAACACCGTAGGCTTTGACGAAGCTATACAAAGCGTAGCGCCGTTTTCATAAAGTGCACTTAGGCACTCGTATATGCCGTCAAAAAGCCTGTTTTCAAAAAGTCCCTTTTGAGCGTATCGTTCTCTGTAAAGAGTAATAGCCTTATCGGAAAGAGTATCGTCCAGTCCGCAAAAGTGCTTAAAGGAATAATCAAGAGACGGACCGACAAAGGCTTTTAAAACTTTGTCGGTCGGAATTTCTAAGTTTAATTTTTCTAAGGCGTATTTAACGCAGTTTATAATACCGGGGGCGGAATCGGTTAAGGTTCCGTCTAAATCAAATAAAATGACATCATAGTTCAAGGTAAGTTATTATCTCCTTTAACCCTTTAATTCGGTATGGTGTACTGAAAGGTCATCTTTTCTGCCCACGCAATATTAAGCGCAGCTCTATAGTCATACGAAGCGCTTGAAGTAGACCTTAAATAGCTGCTTAGTGTGTAAAGCTGTTCTTGAGTCATACCTGCGATATTGTCGGGGCTACCGTTGCAGAAATTTACTGCGTCAACTAATGTTCCGTTTGAGTCCGCAAATTTATACTCGACCTTAAAGCTCGAATTAGAAGCCATATAGGTTACTGCCCAGTCGGGATGCGCCGCCTTAAAGGCGTCAACCACTTTAAGCGCACATTGCTCTGGAGTACCGCTTATCTCAACATCGCCCACACAGGTGGATACTGTGGTAGGAGATTGTACTCTGCTGTTCGGAGATATAGAGGAGGAAGATGACGAGCTATCCGAAGAGCTTGAAGAAGATGAAGAAGATTTAGAGGAGCTCGAAGACTTTGATGAGCTTGATGATTTAGACGAGCTTGACGAGTGTTTTGACGAACTGCTCTTATCTGATGAGCCGGTAGAATTATCGGTTAAATCACCGGATTCGCTTACTACATCGCTTTTAAATTCATCGGGAACAGGTGCTTCGTCTATCCAGCCGCCGTCCTCGGTTTTGTCTGCATATTGTGAAAAATCAAGTGCCTTTAAAGCCTTAATCACTCTTAAGGCTATGTCAGCGTCGTCGGAAATAATACTGAAATTATCGCTTTGTTTTTTATCATTCTCGCAGGTAATCTCGAAGCCCAAAAGGTGTTTTATTATGTCCGGGTGTATCATAAATTCACCGTCCGAATTTATGTAAGGACAATAGAAAACACCGAAATCCTTTTGAGTAAAGGTGTCGCCTTTTTTGCCTATCGGCAGGCTAAAGCTAAGCTTTGTACCTCCGACGGTTTTGTAAGAAATATCGAGTGCGTCGTCGCTTTTATTAACTTCTACGCCTAAAGCCTCAAAAACGTCATTACAGGCAATAAACGCTTCGTCGTCTAAATATTCTACCGCAGCATTTACACCGTCGCCCTCGTTTATTGTTATGTTGCCCTTTTTAAGCGAAGCGACTGCCGACTGCAAATCCTCCTCGCTGTCATATATAACTATACTCGAGGCATTAAGCTCGCTTTTTAGGTTCTCTAAATATTCTTCGGGGATATCATAAATATCCTCGCCTAAGTCATTTAAGTAAATCTTTGTTACGCCCGAAATGATAAAGGGCTTTTTATCGTCGTCCAAATATACCTTGTGGTTTGTGTAAAGAGGGTCTAAAAGCTTTATTGAAGTAGAGTCTATAAGGTCGTTGTGAGCCGAAATAGTTTCCGGAAGATTTGCATACCAGTATTTTTTATAGTTTGAGTTTTCAAACTCGTGAGTAACCTTATCGGAAGCGTTATTTCGCAACAATAATATTGCCAAAACAGCTATAAGGCAAATAACTACTGCCGCTATTATGCCTATAATAATGCCCTTGCGTTTATTATTCATCAGTATAAACCTCCTTGCAGTATCACTTGCAGGTAAATTTCGTTATAATCAGTTATTCTCAAGCTTACAACAAACTGCAACCCAGTCGTTAAGCTCTTTTTTTTGAGTTATTTTAAGCCCTGCGTTTTGCAGTGCGCCTAAAACGTCATCACATCTGTCGTTTATTATACCCGATACTATGAACGTAGTATTTTTATGCATATAATTTGTAACGCTGTCACACAGCCTTATTATAACATCTGCGACGATATTTGCACAGATTAAATCAAATTTTGAGCTTATCTTTTCGGTTAAATCTCCGCAGACAAACTCTGCTTTGTCGCTTACTCCGTTTAACTCGGCGTTTTCGTGCGCTATCTTTACGGCAAGCTCGTCTATATCGACGCCGACTGCACTTTTTGCTCCGAGAAGCAAAGAGGTAATGGAAAGTATACCGCTGCCTGTGCCTATATCAAGCACTGTATCGCCCTTTTTGAGATTTTCTTCGATAAGCGCCATACAAAGCGAGGTCGTTTCGTGTGTTCCCGTTCCGAAAGCCATTCCCGGATCTAAGGTAACCTTTACATCGCCGTCTTTTAAATCGCAGGTTTCCCAGCACGGACAAACCACTATTTTTTCACCTATTCTTGTGGGATGATAATATTTTTTCCAGGCAGTAGACCAGTCTTGCTCGTTTACGCTTTCAATTTCAAATTCGAGTCTACCCATATCGACATCGGGATTGTCAAGTCTTAGTTTACCTATTCCCGATTTTATTGCGCCGAACATTTCTCTTCCCTGAATGTTGTCGGGGATATAAAACGCTATAGAGGTTTCGCATTCTGTAAGCTTCATAAGCTCATCATCAATATAATCCCAGTAAACAGAGGTATCTTCTAAAAAGTCGTTAAAATCCTTTGCGTCCTCAATGACAATACCTCTAAGTCCGTTTGATATAATATATCCCGATACAATTTCAATAGCTTCGGTGGTTGTAAAAAGCTTAACCTTTGTCCATTCCATAATCTTTTCTCCGAAAAAAGCGTACAATTAACCTATATTACATTACTATCATAAAGTATAACATACTCATATTATTTTTTCAACGAAAAACTTCCGCTTTATATTGACTAAATATAATCTTTGCTTTAAAATAAAAATAATGTAAATATGATGTCCTATTTTAACCTTAGACATCTTAAAAGCTAAAATGCAAACAGTACGAGCGTACCGCAAAAATATGAATTTTTTAAAGCGGTAAAACGTGCGGAAACGGAGACAGTAATGCTAAAAAACAGCGAAAAAACAATGGAAAAAATCGTTGCCTTGTGTAAGGGCAGAGGCTTTGTTTACGCAGGAAGCGAAATATACGGAGGTCTTGCTAACACCTGGGATTACGGTCCCTTAGGCGTGGAATTAAAGCAAAACATAAAAGATGCGTGGCGCAAAAAGTTTATTATGGAAAATAAATATAACGTAGGCCTTGACAGCGCAATCTTAATGAACCCTCAAACCTGGGTTGCTTCCGGACATATCGGCGGATTTTCCGATCCGCTTATGGACTGTAAGGAATGTAAAACCCGTCACCGTGCAGATAATCTTATCGAGGACTTTGACGGCACAAATCCTGCAGGCTGGACAAATGAGCAGATGATGCAGTATATAGAGGAAAAGTGTATTCCCTGCCCCGATTGCGGTAAACACAATTTTACCGATATAAGACAATTTAACCTTATGTTTAAAACCTTTCAGGGCGTTACCGAGGACTCTAAAAACGAGCTTTATTTAAGACCTGAAACGGCGCAGGGTATCTTTGTAAACTTTGCAAATATTCAGCGTACCACCAGAAAAAAACTTCCCTTTGGCGTAGCGCAGATAGGTAAGTCGTTTAGAAACGAAATCACTCCGGGTAACTTTATTTTCCGTGTGCGTGAATTTGAACAGATGGAGCTTGAATTTTTCTGTAAGCCGGGCACCGATTTAGAGTGGTTTGACTATTGGAGAAGCTTCTGCCGTGACTGGCTTTTATCCTTAGATATAAAGAGTGAAAATTTAAGACTTCGCGACCACGATAAAGAAGAGCTTAGCTTTTATTCTAAGGCTACAACCGACTTTGAGTACTTATTCCCGTTTGGCTGGGGCGAGCTTTGGGGTATTGCCGACAGAACCGATTACGACTTAACGCAACACATCAAAACAAGCTCAAAACAGCTTGATTATTTCGACCCCGAAACAAACGAGAGATATATTCCTTATGTAATAGAGCCGTCCTTAGGCGTTGAAAGACTGTTTCTTGCTATCGTTACCGAAGCGTATGACGAGGAGGAAATTTCCGAGGGAGATGTGCGTACGGTTATGCATTTCCACCCGGCTCTTGCACCGATAAAAGCTGCGGTGTTGCCGCTTTCCAAAAAATTAAGCGACAAGGCTCTTGAAGTTTATGAAACCTTATCCAGAAAGTTTATGGTAGAGTTTGACGAGACCGGCTCTATCGGTAAAAGATATCGCCGTCAGGACGAAATCGGAACGCCGTTTTGTATTACCTACGATTTTGACACCGAAACAGACGGCTGTGTAACGGTAAGAGACCGTGACAGTATGGCTCAGGAGAGAATACCTATCACTTCTCTTTGTGAGTTTATCGAAAAAAAGCTTATATTCTAAGTAATGTTAGACGCAAAAATCCCAACAGCGTTAGCTGTTGGGGTTTTTTATATAACCATACCGCCGTTTACGTTTAAAACTTCTCCGGTAATAAAGCTTGAACGCTCGTCGGCTAAAAATAAAACTGCCTGGGCTATATCGCCTGGAGTGCCTATTCTGCCTAACGGGATTTCCTCTTTAAGTTCGGCTATCGTATCGAAAGATAAGTTATTATTCATCTGTGTATCAATAAGCCCCGGAGCTACGCAGTTTACGTTTATGTTGCTGGGACCTAACTCCTTGGCAAGCGCTTTGGTAAAGCCTATTACCGCCGCCTTTGACGCCGAATAATGCACCTCGCACGACGCTCCGCAAACGCCCCACATAGAAGAGATATTTATTATCCTTCCGCTTTTTTTGTGTATCATTTCGGGAAGGACAGCCTGTGTGCAGTTATACATTCCCTTTATGTTTACATCAAACATTCTGTCCCATTCGGCCTCGTCAATATCGTTAAAGAGAATTTGCTTTGCAACGCCTGCGTTATTTACGAGTACATCTATATCCCCGAAGTGAGAGTGTATATCCTCCACCATACCTAAAACTTCAGCTTTGTCGGATACATCCGCCTTAAAAGGTTTTATAAAATATCCTTGTGCGCATAAATCTTCGCAAAGGTTTTTGGCTTCGATTTCGGAATTTAAATAGTTCACAGCAACTTGGTATCCTGACTTTGCAAACAGCGTTGCCACAGCCTTGCCTATACCTCTTGAAGCACCTGTTATCAATACGGTTTTAGCCATATTTTCTCCTTTCGGCAGATATATAAAAATTACTCGTTTATTAAAGTTGCACCGTAATTTACCGGCTTTGTCAAAAAGCAGTCGTTATAACGCTCGCTCAAACGCTTCTGGCAGTCAAAGGCCTTGCCCCTGTTTGTAAAAATACCAAAAACCGCCGAGCCGCTTCCTGTCATAACCGCACCCTTAGCTCTGTAATTTAACATAATATTTTTTATCGAGCTAACGTCGTTTATGTCGCAGACAAGCTCTAAATCGTTATATAAATATTTGCCCATAAGCTCTATGTCGCCCTTATCTATGGCGTTTAAAATGTTATTTATATCGTAGTCGGGCTTGTCCGATAATTTGTCAAAATTACGGAAGGATTTTTTTGTGCTTATGCCGAGCTTTGGCTTAGCGATAACAATATCGCAGTCGGGAATATCCTTTATTTTTGTGATAACCTCGCCAATACCCTGCACCAAGGCAGTACCGCCTTTTATACAAAACGGTATATCTGCGCCTATGTTTTTACCTATTGAGCAAAGCGTCGATTTTGAAAGCCCGATACCGAACATCTCATTTAAGCCCACAAGCACACCTGCTCCGTCTGCGCTTCCTCCTGCCATACCTGCCTGTTGAGGAATATGCTTTTGGATATGTATATGTATTCCCGTATTGAGTATTTTTGCGTGCTCAAAAAACGCTGCCGCACATTTATAACAGATATTTTTTTCATCACAGGGTATTATATCGTCGGTACAGCTTATGGTAATGCTCTTTGTATCGGTTTGGGTAATGGTGATGTAATCAAAAAGCGATACGGTTTGCATAACCATATTCATAAGATGATACCCTTTGTTTTCAACGCCTGTGATTTCCAAAGCAAGATTTAATTTTGCAGGAACCTTTATCTTTACTGATTGCATAAATTTCTCCGTTTAAAGCGAATTTATAAAGCGGTCAATGCGCTTTACGGCTTCCATAAGGTGATTTATGGAATAAGCATAGGAAATTCTTATGTGTCCTTCTCCGCTTTCGCCGAAAGCGTCTCCCGGAACCACCGCTACCTTTTGACTGTATAAAAGCTTTTCGCAAAAATCGTTTGACGATAACTTAGTGCTCTTAATAGACGGGAATATGTAAAATGCTCCGAGAGGCTCAAAACATTCAAGCCCCATCTTGTTAAAGGCGTCTACAAGATAACGACGGCGCATATCGTATTCCTTGCGCATACTAACTATACTTTCCTCACCGTTTCTAAGCGCTTCTATAGCGGCATACTGGCTTACGGTAGGCGAGCTCATAATGCCAAACTGATGTATTTTAGTCATCTGCTCGATTATCGGTGCGGCACCTACGGCAAAGCCTAAACGCCAGCCTGTCATGGCAAACGCCTTTGAAAAGCCGTTTATAACTATGGTGCGCTCGTACATACCGTCAATCTCAGCGATGGAAACGTGTTTTTTCCCATATGTAAGCTCTGAATATATTTCGTCGGAAAGCACCATTATATCGGTACCCTCAAGCACCTTTGCAATTTTTTCAAGGTCCTCTTTTTCCATAATTGCGCCCGTAGGATTATTTGGGAAAGGAAGAATTAAAAGCTTTGTTTTATCGGTTATCTTTTCCTTTAATTCTTCGGCTGTAAGGCGAAACTCATTTTCCGCCTTCATCCTAATCGGCACACTTACTCCGCCTGCAAGGGTAACTATAGGCGAATAGCATACAAAGCTCGGCTCGGGGATAATTACCTCGTCGCCGTTTCCTATAATCGCTCTTACGCATAAATCTATGGCTTCCGAACCGCCTACGGTGACAACGACCTGATGTGCAGGGTCATATTTTAAATTATTTTTGCGCTCTAAATATTTGCAGATTTCCTTGCGAAGCTCTATAAGACCTGCGTTTGAGGTGTATTTTGTTCTGCCCGCTTCAAGCACGGAGATAGCCTCTTGACGAATATTATACGGGGTCTTAAAGTCGGGTTCGCCCACGCCAAGAGAGATTACTCCCGACATTTGTTCTGCTATGTCGAAAAATTTTCGTATTCCCGAAGGCTTTATCTGAGTTATCTTTTTCGACAGGATTTTGTTATAGTCCATAATTTAAAACAAAATGCTCCTCTCGTCTTTTTCTTCATTACTCATAATAATGCCTCTATCCTTATATCTTGTAAGCAAGAAGTGGGTTGCCGTAGATACAACAGAATCAAGAAGCGACAGCCTTTTTGCTACAAACATAGCTATATCCTTAAAATTTTGTCCGGTAACTATTACCGCAAGGTCATAGCCGCCTGACATTAGGTAAACGCTTTCAACCTCGTCATATTCGGTAATTTTCTTTGCGATTTCGTCAAAGCCGAAGTCGGTTTTAGGAGTAACCTTTAACTCAATAATGGCGGCAACATAGTTTTTGTCTGCCTTTTCTCTGTTAATAACAGCGGTGTAGCCCTTTATAATTCCGTCGGCTTCGTATTTTTCGATTTGCTCTATAACCTCTTGTTCGGTAGTTTCAAGCATAACCGCAAGCTGTTTTGTGGAAATGCGTGCGTTTTGCTGTAATAATGTTAATAATCTGTCCATTATGAGTAACTCCTTTTTAAAAAAACTTCATAAAAATTTATGGCACAAATGCCTTTTAGCCTAATAAAATAATTATATCAAACACTTTTTATTTAGTCCAGCACAAAGCTATTTTAGCTCGATATAACAGGGCTTCCTTTCTTTATAATAGGTTATATGACTAAAGCCTATTTCGCCAAGAAGCTCATACCCTTCCTTTATGCCCTTTGCCAAATCCTCGGTATTGTGTGCGTCAGAGCCTATTGTAACAAGCCTGCCGCCCAAGTCGTAATAAAGCTTCATTATATCCTTACCGGGTAAAAAATCCTTTATGTTTTGTCTTAATCCGGAGGTATTAAGCTCAAGCGATTTATCGTTTCTTATAAGTGTTTTTAAAATCTCGCTTATTATGTCGTAAAATCGGGTTATGTCTACATCTATTTTATGGTTTCCGATTATATATCTTAAAGGATAGTTAAGATGAGCCAAGGTATCAAAGAAGCTAAGCTTTGAAATTTCAAAAAGCTCCGAAAAATAACGCTCTAAAAGGTCATATATTTCCTTTAGGGTCATCTCTTTATAGGGGATAAAATAAAAATCCTCTTCGCCTTTATTGTTGTGAAGCGAGCCGATAACCATATCGTAGTTATATTCTAATGCTTTTTTTGCGTTTTGACTGTTTTGCACGGCTTGCCCAAGCTCTATTCCCGTTAAGACGGTAAGGCCTTTTTTTTCATATATCGCTTTTAGGCTTTCGGCTTGTTTTACGGAGGTATCTATCGCCTTAAAAAAATCAAATTCGGGTACTAATTCCATATTGCTTTCAAAGTGATCGGTAATCGCATAAACGCTAAGCCCCAGTTTAAACGCCTTAGCGCACATATGAGCCAAAGAGCTTTTGCCGTCAAAGGAATTATCCGAATGAGTGTGGCAGTCTATATACTGCATAATATACCTCCTTTTTATACTTTTAAGGTTATTATACGCCAAATCGGAGTAGGTTACAAGTCAAATATAAAATAGGGCTTTGCTTTTATTTTGTTATGTGATAATATTATACTATAATTCCTTTTAGGATATCAGGAGGTTAATTATGAAAGCTGTTATTACCGTGGTAGGACAGGATACAATAGGGATTTTGGCAAAGGTGAGCAATATCTGCGCTGAATATGACGCAAATATTATAGACGTTAATCAGACGGTTATGCAGGATATGTTTTGTATGGTTATGCTTACCGAAATCGATAAATTAAAAACCGATTTGGAGGACTTCAGAAAAGCTTTAGAGGTCTATGCCGAAAAAAACAACCTGCAAATTCACGTTATGCATGAGGATTTGTTTACCACTATGCATCACATTTAATCCGATACTGAAAGGACGATTTAGATTATGCTCAACACAAACGATATTTTGGAAACCATACAGATGATTCAAGATGAAAACCTCGATATACGAACCATCACTATGGGTATTTCGCTTCTTGACTGTATAGATTCCGATATAGATGTGGCTTGTGAAAAAATATATAACAAAATCATCTCTAAGGCAGGAAAACTTGTTGAGGTGGGCGAGGGTATCGAAAAGGAATACGGTATTCCGATAATAAATAAAAGAATTTCGGTAACGCCTATTGCAATAATTTCTGCGGCTTGCGAGGGTGATCCCGTAAAATTTGCGCTTACCCTTGACCGTGCGGCGAAGGACTGTAACGTTAATTTTATCGGCGGGTATTCGGCACTTGTGCAAAAGGGTTTCAGCGCAGGCGATAAAAGGCTTATTGAGTCTATCCCCAGAGCGCTTTCTATGACAGAAAACGTCTGCTCGTCGGTAAATATCGGCTCTACAAAAACAGGAATTAACCTTGACGCTTGTAAGCTTATGGGTAAAATTATAAGAGAATGCAGTGAGCTTACTGCCGACAAAAACTGTATAGGTGCGGCAAAGTTGGTTGTTTTTTGTAATGCACCCGAGGATAATCCGTTTATGGCAGGCGCCTTTCACGGCGTGGGCGAGCCTGACTGTATTATAAATGTCGGCGTTTCAGGCCCGGGAGTTGTTAGGGCGGCTTTAAAAAAGGCACCAAACGCAAACATCACCGAATGTGCCGATATAATAAAGAAAACAGCCTTTAAAATAACAAGAATGGGACAGCTCGTAGGTACCCAAGCAGGCAAACGCTTGGGAGTGCCTTTCGGAATAGTGGATTTGTCCTTAGCTCCGACACCTGCAATAGGCGATTCGGTTGCTCACATACTTGAGGAATTAGGTCTCGAACAATGCGGTACTCACGGTACAACCGCCGCACTTGCTATGCTAAATGATGCAGTTAAAAAGGGCGGAGTTATGGCGTCGTCAAGGGTAGGCGGACTTTCGGGCGCATTTATACCCGTAACCGAGGACGCAGGTATGATTGACGCCGCAAGAAGCGGAGCTTTAAGTATAGAAAAGTTAGAGGCTATGACTGCGGTTTGCTCGGTAGGTCTTGATATGATAGTAGTGCCGGGTGATACGCCTGCCGAAACCATTTCGGCTATTATAGCCGACGAGGCGGCTATCGGTATGGTAAACTCAAAAACCACAGCGGTAAGGCTTATACCTGCTATCGGATTAAAAGAGGGCGAGGAGCTCGACTTTGGCGGGCTTCTCGGTTACGGACCTATTATGAAGATAAATAAAAAATCTTCGGCAGCCTTTATAAATAGGGGCGGACTTATTCCTGCGCCGTTGCAATCGCTTAAAAATTAGATATATTAAAATAACTTACCCCGCCGGCATAGCCGGCGGGGTTTATTCATTACGCCAAATAA
>JAEDDN010000001.1 GCA_016298065.1 Oscillospiraceae bacterium | reverse complement strand
AAAAATTCAAAGTTTGATTCTGCAATAAAAGAAAAATTAGATGCAAGCGTAGATTTATCTAAGTATGAAAAAGAAGAAGCATATTTCATTTCACAGATAAGGCAGCTTACTGACGCAAAGGAACGTCTCGGCTCGCAAATTGACAGGCTCGACTGTTCCGACAGGCATTATGAGCAAAAATATACCGATATGCAAAACCGTATAAATTCATTATATGATGAGATTGCAGAGGCAACCGAAAATCTTGAAACTGTGCAAACACAAATCAAGGCTATAAAGGAACAAAAAATCTCTCAGAAACGAATATTTGAATTTTTAGAGTTATTTGATATAATATATAATGAATTTACCGAATTTGAGAAGAAAGAATTTCTTCACAGTTTTATAAAGAAAATCGAGATATATCCCGAACCGTTGGAAAACGGTCAGATATTAAAGAGTATACAATTTCGTTTTCCTGTGTATTATCAAGGGAACGAAGCCGATATGTTTGTTCCGAATTTTGAAAACACAGTCGAGACGGTAGTATTGATGTCACGGGTTGAGAAGTAAAGTGTGATAAAATGGCTTAAAATAAGGCTTTTCGGGCATATGCCCATCAGCGCCGAGGTCTCGCTCAGACCGCAAAAATCGCTCCGTGGGAACTTATCAAAGGTATTTTGCCGGAGGGTTGAGTGGCCGGTTTGGATGTCAGAGGGTTGAGGCTTCGGTTTGGATGTTTTTGAGGCAGGGTTGACACTGTGGTTTGGATGTCGGAAAAAGAGGCTCCCACATTGCCGGCACCAACAGGCGGCCATATATTAAAGGGAATAACGGATCATTATTTCGGAGGTTGACGCAGTATGAATTATAAGGTGATCGATAAAGAAACTTACTATAGAAAAGGCGTGTTCCGTCATTTCACAGAAGATTGTGCGTGTTCGACTTCCATGACAGCGAGGATTGATGTTACCGATCTTGTTCATCATTCCAAAGAGACCGGGACAAAGTTTTACATCAACTTTCTTTTTATCCTGTCAAAGGTTCTGAATTCCCGCGAGGATTACAGGATGGGGTATCTTAGGGAAACGGACGAACTGATCTGTTATGATGTGATCAATCCCATACAGTATATCTTTCATGATGATACAGAAACCTTCACGCTTGTCTATACAGAATACGATGAAGATTATGAGAAATTCTACGCAGCAGCTCTGCGTGATGCTGAAGAGGCAAAAAAGACCAGAGAATATGGTTTTGATATTATGAATCATCCCAACTGGTTTGATGCGTCATGTATACCGTGGCTGTCTTATGATGCCATGCATCTTGAACTGCCCGATGTTCATATGTTTTTTGCGCCTGTCATCAACTGGGGAAAATACAGGGAGGAAAACGGCAGACTTGTGATGCCTGTGACTGTCCGTCTAAATCATGCGATTGCTGATGGTTATCTGGTGGCAAATGTATTTAGGCTCTTGGAGCAGGAAATCACGTTATTTGTAAAGAGATGATTGAGAAAAAGGTATAGGAACTTGCCACAAGGCTCCCACACTGCCATCACCGGCGGCGGGGAGCCTGCGGTGGATTTGTTTCTAAAAACCAATGAGGTTGCAATATCATAAATGGAGGATTAAGATTTGAGAGAAAAGCTTAAATTACATAATGATGAAAAGAAGGTTGAATATCTGGAACTGATTTACGACCTGATTTTTGTATATATCATTGGCAGGAATAATTTATTGCTGCAAGAGATAGATAACGGCTTTGTTCCTGCCGTTCAGTTTGCCGTCTATGTGTTTGCTACGCTTGCTGTCATTCAGATTTGGAATTTTTCGACTTTCTACACCAATATGTTTGGCAGAAACAGTATTCGTGATCACATTTTTATGTTTATCAATATGTACCTGTTATATTATATGGGTGAGGGAACGCATCTTGGCTGGGCAAGTTTTAGAACACAGTATCATATTGCGTGGGCGTTAATACTTATCAATATCGGTGTTCAGTATTTGATTGAAATGACAAATCATAAAGAAGACGCAGATATTAGGAGAACAATTAGGCGTATGGCTTTTGTCCTTTTTGGTGAAGCGATATTAGTTGTGATAGCTATTTTCTCATCGTTTTGGATATCTATAGTTGCAATTTTATTCGGCGTTATAATGACGTGGCTTTTTGCCGGCAGCAATAGGGAGGAACTTATTGATTTCACTCATTTGTCCGAGCGAGCAATGCTTTATGTTGTGTTTACGTTTGGAGAGATGATTATTGCAATGGCAGGCTACTTTGAAGGTAATTTCACGTTGAGCTCCTTTTACTTTTCTTTAATGGGATTTTTGATTGTTGCGGCTCTTTTTTTAAGCTATGAAATGCTTTATAATAAAATCATTGACCGTGAATTAAAAACAAGCGGTATGGGATATATGTTAATTCACATTTTTCTGATATTTGCTATGAATAACCTTACGACAGCGCTGGAGTTTATGCGAGAGGAGAAAGTCGCCTTGTGGCCGAAAACACTGTTTCTTGTTTTTTCGTTTTTGCTTTTCTATTTCTGTCTTTTTGCGCTTATGCGATATTCAAAAAAGAATATGGGGATTTGCCGACGTTTCGTTATTCCGATTGTCAGTATAACGATAATATTTGTGGTGGCTATGATTCTTCTGCGTGAACAAATGTATTTGAATATTGCAGTATCTGTAGTATTTGTGCATGCGTTTTTTATAAGGATTTACCTATACAGCAGAAAACAATTCGGAGGATAAGCATAAATGAAATACACCTGTAAACAATGCGGTAAGGAATTTGAGCTTACAAAGTCAGAGATAGATTTTTATAAAAGTAAGAATTTAAGTTTACCTAAACGCTGTAAGGAATGTAGGGAACAAAATAAGCTTAAAAGAGAAGCCGATAACGTCCCATTACAACCTGTAAATGAGGTTAGCGTTTTAAATAAAAGTAAGCCTAATTTCACAAAGTATACCCTTGGTGCAGTTTTAATTATAGCCTTAATAATCGCTTTAATTATCATAATAAAACCGCAAAATGACGGTATAGACAATTCTTTCAACACTGCTCAGACGCAAGAAGTTTATTTCAGAAACAGTGAGCTTTTAAACGAGCATTATGATAAACACGGCGTAGATATGGGCTTTTCTTCAGCTCAGGCTTACGAAAAAGCGGCAGGCGAGGTTGTAAATAACGGTAAAGCCTTGCATAAACACGAAGCAGAGGACGGCGACGACGTTTATTATTTAGAGGATACAAACGAGCTTGTAATAGTGTCACAAGACGGTTACATAAGAACGTATTTTAGCCCCGACGACGGTATTTCATATTATAACAGACAATAATCAAAAATATTTATATGTTAATCTTATGTGTGCGGACAACTAAAAGGGGAGGATATGAATATGGATTTGGGTTACGTTAAGCCTGTTCCGGCGCTTGTCATTGACGTTGGCGATAAAAAGTTTTATGCAACGCTTAAAGCTAATTCTTCTGCAGAAGCGTTTATTCAAAAGCTGAATTCTTCCGGTATTACGATGGATATGTATGATTACGGCAATTCGGGTAAGGAATGTGATTTACCGTGGGAATTGCCTCAAAATGATGAGCTTATTACAACAATTCCCGGTGATATAAGCCTGTATCAAGGAAATAAAATCATCATATATTATGACAAATTCACAGACAACCTCACTCGTCTTGCCGAAATCGGCAATGTAACAAAACAAAAGTTACTCAACACACTCGGAGACGGTAATGTGACAGTGAAGATGTATTTGGAATGGAGTGAATGAGATATGTTTATAAAAAAGTCGTTAGGTAAAAATAAAGACGAACAAGACAACGGAATTATAATACTTAAAAAAACTGAGCCTGGTATGTGCGGCGGAACCGATGCAACACAAGATACAAATGCGCCTAAAGTAATAAATTCGAAGGATATGATCCTTTTTGATGTAACTTCAGCGCTTAGCAGAGGATATATGAAATCTGATGAAGAAACTAACCGTCTTGACCCTCTCGGATTTGTAAGCGCATTTGCGGCACCGTGCGCAAATGGTACATTCATGTTTATTGAGAAAGGCAGAAGCTTTCACCGCCGAGAAGAAAAGACAAGGTCGTGGGCTTTTGTAAAGGATAATGTTTTACCTGAGCTCGTGGAGCTTGTGAGAGAATGCGATATAGCTAAGAATAACGGCTTTCACTCTCAAACGCACGGTTTGCCTGAAAACTTCGGAGGAAGCGTAAATATTCGTTACGCAAGTGGTGAAAGGATTAGCTTTTCGAATAATCAAACACCGATACTCTCTTTTGAAACGGGAATGAGGATTGTAAAATTATTTGACGAGGCAATGAAAGGAGAAAAGATACAACTGCCGGATGTTTCTATGCTCAAAACCATACGTTTTGAGGAAAACAGAAAAAACGGCGGTTTTACAAAAGCTACCTTGACAATAAATACAGACAAAACGGGGATAAATGAAAAAAAGTCCCGTTACAACGATCCAAAGGTTTACGAAAGCGTAAAGCCGGTAGAAAAAGAAACTATAGACGCAATCAAAAATAATATCGAAGCTACAGGTATTCTCGCATGGTCGGATTTGCCTGACAGAGAATACGGTTTTGACTATGAAAAGAGCCTCACTTTTGTATTTTCGGACGCAACTGAGATTACTGTTCCCGGCAATAAAATTATTCCCGGTCAGATTGAGCAGGGCTTTTTTAGTATTGAGCTTGAAATGACTACAAAGCACTGATAACCACTAAAAGCGAGTACTAATATAATTTATGATAAATATAATAAGAATAATTTATTATAAAGGAGCAATACAATATGACAAGCAGAAAAGAAATTGCTATGAAAAATTTTGAAAAAGGGTATAACTGTGCGCAAGCTGTGGTATTAGCCTTTGAAGATATGCTAAGTATAGATAAAAACACTTTAGCTATGCTTTCAAGCTCCTTTGGCGGAGGTATGGGCAGATTAAGAGAGGTATGCGGAACTGTAACAGGTATGTTTATGGTGGCAGGTATGTTATATGGCTATGACGGCAGTGAAGGCAATACGGCTAAATCAGCACATTATGCACGCATAAGAGAACTTGCGGATAAATTTAAAGAACAAAACGGCTCCATAATATGTAGGGAGCTTTTAGGCATTTCCGACACCAAAATGCCTAACGGACAGGTAAAGGCAAAAAAGGCGCCTTGTAAGGAGCTTGTCGGCATGGCGACGGAAATAATGGAAGAATATATTAAAAATAACCCGATAGAGAAAAAATAAGCATAATAAAACGCATACAAGTGTAAAAACTTATATGCGTTAATTTATTATTTTGAAACAATATTTACGTCAAGCTTGTTAAACGGTATTGAGATATTATTTTTATCAAATGCAGGCTTGACGCCTTCGAGCAAACTATACTTTAATTCAAAGTAATTTTCGTGATATACCCATATAAAAGCTACTATATCAATAGAGCTTTGAGAGTATTCGTTTACTCTTACCGTAGGCTTTGGGTCTTTAAGGGCTAAGGGGTTTTTGTCTATAACTTCAAGAATAATTTTTTTGGCAAGCTCAAAATCGTCGCTGTAGCTAACGCTGAAGGTAAGGTCTAATCTGCGCTTTTTATCCCTCGAATAGTTTATAACCTTACCTGCGGCAATTAAGCTGTTTGGAATAAATACTGCTTTATTATCCAGCGTACTTATCTTTGTGTTTATAATGCCTATCTGGCGGACGTTTCCTTCAATATCATCTATTTTTACAAAGTCGTCTGCTTCAAACGGTTTTGTAAAAAGTATTATAATTCCGCCGGCAACATTTGCAAGACTGTCCTGTACCGCCAAACTTACTGCAAGCCCTGCAACGCTTATAACCGCTACGATTGCTGTCATTTCAATACCTGCGGTCTGAAGTATTACAACGGTCAGTATTATAAGAAGAGTGATTTTATTTAAAGTTAAAATGAACTTATGCATACTGCTGTTAATTTTGCTTTTATCAAGCGTACGTCTTGCCAGCCGGTCAAAAATTTTTATTAAAATTAAACCGACTACAGCGATAATACCGCAGGAAATAATTGTGGGCAGATGATTATATAAAAATTTTAAAAAATCCGACATAGTATTTCTCCTTTACTTTATAATTATTTTAGTATTAAATTACACTTTAGTCAATATTGTTAAAATTTCTTTTATGTAGTATAATAGAAGAAATAATAAGGTGGTGTAATAATGGCGGGAAGTAAAAATAAAAGAAAATCTTCTCAGGCAACAAATAAAAATACCTCTAAAGCTCAAACTGCAAAAAACAAAAGCACTTCTTCAAAAAATGATATGCAGTCTGCTGCTTCACGCAAATCTCAAGCTTTAGCCATAGTGTTGTTTGCGTTAGGCTTACTTGTAACGGCGTTTATTTTAGTACCGGGACAAAACGTATGGGCAATGATAAAACACTCTTTATACGGCTTTTTCGGTATCGGCGCATTTATAGTGCCGATAGTAATTATATATATTTCCATAAGAATGGCTATGGGAAAAATGTATGGCAAGCTAAAGCATAAAGTATGGCAAAGCTTTGTGCTCGTAGCTTTAGTTTGTGCGCTGATACAGATTATATCGGTCGGCAAATACAGCGGGCAGACCTTCATAGAGGTTATCAAAAATCTGTTTGAAGCAGGTAAAAATATAAACGGCGGCGGCGTTTACAGCGCACTCATAGGTTGGCCGCTTCTTGTAGCCTTTGGGCGTGTAGGAACTATAATTTTCATTGCCTTATTTATGTTCGTATTTATTTTACTTGTTTCGGGAGCGACTTTGTTCGACGCTTTTAAAACGGTATCAAAGCCTGCTAAATCAATAGGCAATAAGTATCAAAATATGCGTGAAAATCGAGAGAAAACTCAGATTGATATACCTATTGACACTGACGACAATATGCCGCTTCACCCTGTGTCATCGCCTAAGGGAGCATATGATTTTGATAAATATGCTCAAAATGATTTTGACGACAGAAATGATAAAAAGACTAAAGCAGAAGCTAAGGCAAACAAAAGCTCAAAATCAAAGGCAGCTACTCCTCTTGACGACCTTATTAAAAAGGCTATGCCGTCAGATGATAATAATACTAAAACCGATACCGATAAGACAACGGATATATTTAACGAAAATGACCTTTTGAAGCCTACATATAAATATCCTCCGATAGAGCTTTTAAGAGCTCAACCGGTTAAAAAAGGCGAAAACCTTTCAAACGAGCTAAAACAAAACGCAGAGCTTTTAGTAAATACTCTTAAAAGCTTCGGCGTTCAAACCAGAGTTGTAGATATAAGCAGAGGCCCTACAGTAACAAGATATGAGCTTCAGCCGTCGGCCGGCGTTAAAATAAGTAAGATTACCGGTCTTGCAGACGATATTGCATTAAATCTTGCTTCGGCAGGCGTGAGAATAGAAGCGCCTATTCCAAACAAAGCCGCCGTAGGAATAGAAGTACCTAACAAAAACACTTCTGTTGTTACACTGCGTGAGATAATAGAGTCAAATGCCTTTATTAAGGAAAAGAGTAAAATAGCCGTTGCATTAGGTAAAAATATTGCTGGCGACGAGGTTATGCTCGACTTAGCACAAATGCCTCACTTGCTTATTGCAGGCTCTACCGGTTCGGGTAAATCGGTTTGTATAAACTCTATCATTATGAGTATTCTTTACAGAGCTACACCGGACGAAGTAAAGCTTTTAATGGTTGACCCTAAGGTAGTTGAGCTCGGCGTATATAACGGTATGCCACACCTGCTTATACCTGTTGTTACCGACCCGAGAAAAGCGGCAGGAGCATTAAGCTGGGCGGTTACCGAAATGCTCAATCGCTATAAGGTGTTTGCGGACAACGGCGTGAGAGACTTACAGTCTTACAACGCTTTGGCAAAAACTAAGGACGAGCTTGATCCTATGCCGCAAATAGTTATAATTATAGACGAGCTTGCCGACTTGATGATGGCGGCTCCCAGCGAGGTTGAAGACGCTATCTGCCGTTTGGCACAAATGGCAAGAGCAGCAGGAATGCACCTTGTAATAGCTACTCAAAGACCGTCGGTTGACGTAATTACGGGTCTTATCAAGGCTAATATTCCGTCAAGAATAGCATTTGCGGTATCGTCTCAGGTTGATTCACGAACTATTTTAGACCAAGGCGGAGCAGAAAAGCTTTTAGGTAAGGGCGATATGCTATTTAATCCTGTAGGCGCCGCAAAGCCTGTTCGTGTTCAGGGCTGTTTTGTAACCTCAAAAGAGGTCGAAAGTGTAATGGAATTTATAAAATCCTCCACCGAAGCAGATTATGACGAAAACATAAAGGAAGAAATTGAAAAACAAGCTGTTAAGGATAAAAAATCCTCTAAGGACAGCGGGGGAGGCTTTGACGATGAGGACGAGCTTTTACCTAGTGCTATCGAATGTGTAATTGAAGCAAATCAGGCTTCAACCTCTTATCTGCAAAGAAAGCTTAAGGTCGGCTATGCAAGAGCCGCAAGGCTTATAGACGATATGGAAGCAAAGGGAATAGTCGGAGCTTTTGAGGGAAGTAAACCAAGGCAGGTACTTATCACAAAAAATCAGTGGATTGAAATGAGCTTAAATAACAATAATAACACCGATAGCGGTGAGGAATAAACTTTGGCAGGGAAGTATAATGTCAGATTTTTTACCTATAAGTAAAGAGGATATGAAACTAAGGGGAATAGAAAGCTTAGACTTTGTATTCATAACGGGTGATGCTTATGTGGATCACCCGTCCTTTGGTTTGGCTATAATTTCCCGTGTACTTGAGGACGCAGGCTTTACGGTAGGTATTATTTCTCAGCCGGATATTAAAAGCGATAAGGATTTTTTAAAACTCGGTACGCCAAACCTTGCTTTTTTAGTTAATTCAGGCAACATAGATTCAATGGTAGCTCATTATACCGTTGCCAAAAGGCTTCGCAGTACCGACGCCTATACTCCCGGAGGCGTAATGGGAAAACGCCCTGACAGAGCAGTAATAGCTTATTGTAATAAAATAAGGTCGCTTTTTGGCGACATACCTATTGTAATAGGCGGACTCGAAGCTTCACTAAGGCGTTTTGCGCACTATGATTATTGGGACGATAAGGTAAGAAAATCTATTTTATATGACTCCAAAGCGGATTTACTTATTTACGGTATGGGAGAGCTTGCCTCTGTAGAGATTGCACGTCGCTTAAAAAGTGGTGAGAACATACACTCCATTACAGACGTAAGAGGTACTTGTTATCTTACAAAGCCTGTTAATACGCCGTTTGGTGCGGTAGAATGCCCGAGCTTTGACATAGTTTCAAATAATAAAAAAAGCTATGCAAAAGCCGTAAGACTGCAAATGGACGAGCAAGACGAGGTTTACGGAAGAACGGTAATACAGCGTAATGCGGATATGATGCTTGTACAAAATCCGCCTATGAGAAGCCTTGATAAGAAAGAGCTTGACAAGGTATATGCCTTGCCATATATGCGCACCTATCACCCAAGCTATGAAAGCTTGGGCGGAGTACCTGCGATAAAGGAAGTTGAATTTTCCATAGCGCATAACCGAGGTTGTTTCGGAGCGTGTAACTTTTGTGCTATAGCTTTTCATCAGGGCAGACGTGTAACCTCAAGAAGCGAAGAATCGGTTTTGGAGGAAGCTAAAAAGCTTACAAAAAGCCCTAATTTCAAAGGATATATACACGATGTAGGCGGACCTACAGCAAATTTCAGAAACCCGTCTTGCGAAAAACAGCTTACAAAAGGGCTTTGCAAAAACAAAAAATGCTTAGCACCCGAAATCTGTCCGTCGGTCAAGGTAGACCACAGCGAATATCTCAACTTACTTAGAAAGATAAGAGCTATTGACGGAGTAAAAAAGGTCTTTATCCGTTCAGGTATACGTTACGATTACCTTGTTGCAGATAAAAACGAGGAATTTTTTGACGAGCTTGTAAAATATCATATAAGCGGTCAGCTAAAGGTTGCTCCCGAACATTGCAGTAATAACGTACTTGATTTTATGGGAAAACCACATATAGAAACTTATATCAAGTTCCAAAGAAAGTTTTATCAAAAGACAAAACAAGCCGCCAAAGAGCAGTATCTTGTGCCGTATCTTATGTCCTCACACCCCGGCTCTACTTTAAACGACGCTATTGAGCTTGCGCTCTTTTTAAAACGTGAAAACATTCGTCCCGAACAGGTGCAGGACTTTTATCCGACACCGGGTACCGTTTCAACCTGTATGTACTATACCGGGATAAACCCTATGACTATGCAAGAAGTTTATGTCGCCACCGATAAACACGAAAAGGCTATGCAACGAGCACTTTTGCAGTATTTTAACCCCAAAAACAAGGAACTTGTTTTAATGGCTCTAAAAAGAGCCAAGAGATATGATTTAATAGGTAACGGGAAAAACTGTCTTGTAGCAGAACAAAACAAACAAATTAAGTCCGGCGGTAATAACCGTAAACAAAACAGTAAAAAACGCTTTAACGGTAAAAGAAAAGGAAAGTAAAAATGTCAGGCAAATCTTCAAAATCAAACAATTCTAAAAAGAAAACCGGCGGTAATTTAAAGTTAGCCTTAACTGTAATTGCAATTTTCTTTTTACTTATTGTTTTAAATTCCTGTTTTAATTTTTCGAGTTCCTTGCCGACTTTTAAAGATTTAAAGGGTGCGTTCAGCGAATATATGAGCTCTGATGTGGATTTATCAGACTATGAATCAGATAATCCCTTTAAAAAATGGGCGAACGAAAATAAATCTAAAAATAATGATAATGTCGTCTTAGACGGCGACTGCTCGGTACATTATATTGATGTAGGGCAGGGAAACTGTACGCTTATTTGCTGTGACGGGCATTATATGCTTATCGACGCAGGCGAAAACGATAAAGGAAACCTTATTTTAAATTATTTAACCGATTTAGGTATTACTAAACTTGACTATGTAGTGGCGTCGCACCCGCATTCAGACCATATCGGCGGGCTTGACGTTGTAATAAATTCTATTGAGACTGAGAATATCATTATGCCCGAACTAAAGGACAGCATTATTCCCACTTCCATAACCTACGAGGATTTGCTTGTGGCAATCGACACAAATAACGTAAAGGTTATAAAAGCTGTTGTAGGGAAAACCTATTCCTTAGGCGGTGGATATTTTGTAGTTTTAGGTCCAAGCGGAGACTTTAACGACCTTAACAATATGTCGGTGGCGATAAAATTCGTTTACGGCGACACCTCGTTTTTGAGTACCGCAGATATGGAAACCTCTGCTGAAAAAGTGCTTATTACATATAATATAGATTTGTCTGCCGATGTATTTCTTATGGGACATCACGGCAGTAATACCTCTAATAGCGAAAATTTCTTAAACTTAATAAATGCTAAGTATTATGTTATACAGTCGGGTATCGGAAATAAATACGGTCACCCAAATGTAGAAACACTGCAAAAGGTAGCAAAATTAAACGGCAAGCTATATAGATGTGATGAATCGGGAACGGTTATATTTTATTCAGACGGCAAAAATCTAACTGTAAAAACTTCAAAATAAATTATATAAAGGAGTAACATTATGTATTATATTGTTGACAGAATAGAAGCAGGAATAGTTATTTTACAAAGCTATGATAAAACGAATTTAGAGGTAAGCACTGAGTGTTTTGATTTTGAAGTTAAAGAAGGCGACGTTGTAAAAAGACAAAACGATAAATTCTTTAAGGATGAAAATGAAACTATGTTAAGAAGAGAACGTATAAAATCGCTTAGTAAAAAGCTTTTTAGCGAATAGTAAAAGAAAAAGCCATCGGCCTAACGCCGATGGCTTATCTTATATCTACTTATTTAACGCTCTTTTACCTATATCTTTTCTGTAGTGCATCTTATCAAAGCTTATAGAATGAACAGCTTCATAAGACTTATCAAGCGCTTCTTGCAGAGTGTCTGCAACGTTTGTAAGACCTAAAACTCTGCCGCCGTTTGTTTTAAACTGATTATCCTCAAACTTAGTCCCTGCGTGATATACTATAGCTTTATCAGACTGTCCGTTTTCGTCAAGACCGTTTATAACCTTGCCTTTTTCATAACTTAGCGGATAACCGCCGGAAGCTACTACAACGCAAGCGGCAGATTTATTTTCCGAAAACTTAACCTCACACTCTGATAAGGTTTCGTTATATACTGCCTCGAATATTTCGAGTAAATCGCTTTCCAAAAGGGGAAGTACAACCTGAGTTTCAGGGTCGCCGAATCTGCAGTTATATTCTATAACCTTAGGTCCTTTTGGCGTAATCATAAGTCCAAAGAAGATACAACCCTTAAACTTTCTGCCTTCTTTGTTCATAGCTTCAACTGTAGGCAGGAAAATGGTATCCATACACACCTTTGCAACCTCAGGCGTATAATGCGGATTTGGAGCTACAGTACCCATACCGCCTGTATTAAGGCCTTTATCGTTATCCAAAGCACGCTTGTGATCCATAGAAGATACCATAGGAATTATGGTTTTTCCGTCTGTAAAGGATAAAACCGAAACTTCCGGACCTGTTAAAAACTCTTCGATAACAATGTTATTACCGCTTTCGCCGAACTGTTTGTCCTTCATAATGGAAATTACTGCACTTTCGGCTTCGTCAAAACTTTCGGCTATAATAACGCCTTTTCCCAAAGCTAAGCCGTCAGCCTTTATAACGATAGGGTAGGAGTTTTTAGTTTTTAAATATGCTATAGCATTTTCGGGGTTATCAAAAACCTCATATTCGGCGGTTGGTATGCCGTATTTTTTCATAAGATCCTTTGAAAAAACCTTACTGCCTTCTAAAGTGGCGGCGGCTTTGTTAGGTCCAAAGGTTTTGATACCTTTTTGATTTAAGGCGTCAACCATACCTAAAACCAACGGATCATCAGGTGCGACTACCGCAAAATCTATGTTGTTATCCACGCAAAACGACGTCATCTTTTCAATGTCGCAAGCGCCTATATTAACACATTCTGCGTCTTTAGAGATACCGCCGTTACCCGGGGCAGCATATATTTTGCTAACCTTTTTACTTTCCTTTAGTTTTTTTATGATGGCGTGTTCACGTCCGCCTGAGCCTATTACTAAAATGTTCATAATAAAAATCTACCTTTAAAATATTAGTGGTGGAAAAGTCTGATACCTGTAAACGCCATAGTCATTGAGTATTTATTGCAGGTTTCAATAACGTTGTCGTCTCTGATAGAACCACCCGGCTGAGCAATATACTCAACTCCGCTTCTGCGAGCTCTTTCAATATTATCTCCAAACGGGAAGAAAGCGTCAGAGCCTACCGAAACGCCGCTTAACTTTTTAAGCCATTCTTTCTTTTCTTCACGGGTTAAAGGCTCGGGCTTTTGAGTAAAAGCATATTCCCAAGCACCGTCAGCCAAAACGTCCTCATAATCGTCGGAAATATAAACGTCAATGGTGTTGTCACGGTCAGGTCTGCCGATAGTGTCCTTAAACGGCAAAGCCAATACTTTCGGGTGCTGACGTAAAAACCAGTTGTCAGCCTTATTTCCTGCAAGACGGGTGCAGTGAATACGAGACTGCTGACCTGCGCCTATACCGATAGCTTGACCGTCCTTTGCGTAACAAACTGAATTTGACTGTGTGTATTTTAAGGTGATCAAAGATATGATAAGGTCACGTTTTGCTTCTTCGGGCAGGTCTTTATTTTCGGTAACAATATTAGTAAGCATATCGTTATCAATTTTAAGCTCGTTTCTGCCTTGCTCAAAGGTTATGCCGAAGCAATCCTTGTGCTCAATAGCTTCTGGAACGTAATTTTCGTCTATCTTTACTATGTTGTAAGTACCTTTTCTCTTTGACTTTAAGATTTCCAAAGCTTCGTCGGTATAGCCGGGAGCGATAATTCCGTCTGAAACCTCTCTTTTAATAAGGGTAGCAGTTTCTTTGTCGCAAATATCCGATAAAGCTATAAAATCACCGTATGATGACATTCTGTCAGCGCCTCTTGCTCTTGCATAAGCGGTAGCGAGAGGGGAAAGAGGCAAATCATCAACGAAATAAATCTTTTTAAGTGTATCGCTCATAGGAACGCCTACTGCAGCTCCTGCAGGGCTTACATGCTTAAATGATGCTGCCGCAGGTAAATCTGTAGCCAACTTTAATTCTCTTACAAGCTGCCAGCTGTTAAATGCGTCGAGAAAGTTAATATATCCGGGTTTACCGTTTAAAACCTCGATAGGCAGCTCGCCGTTATTTATAAAAATTCTTGACGGCTTCTGATTTGGGTTACAACCGTATTTTAAAGAAAGTTCCTTTGCCATATTAAACGCCTCCGATTATTTATTTTTGTTTATAATTCTGGTTGTGGATTTGCCGGTTTTGATGTCAATAAATCTTGTGAAAAGAGAAACCTTGTTGTCATTATTTAAGCTTTCCCAAAGCTTATTTGTAAATGTATCTATATCTCCATCAATGCTTATAAGCTTAGGTTCTCCGCTAAAGGAGGGGATAGGGTTACCGTCACATTCATAGGTGTGAATGAAATGTCCTTCACCTGATAGTGGGGAATTATATTCAAAGAAAAATCTTTGCACGGAATCAGGGTTATTATTTGCACTCTTTAAGATAGAGAGCTTGTAGTTAAGTTCGCCCCCGTCTACCGAAACAACGCCTGATATACGAGGAGTATAATTATCGGGGTCAGGCTCAAAGGTGCGTGTTCTTAGTGCTTCTTCAAAGCTTTTGGAGTTTGATAAATACTCATAAACAGTATCTGTTTGGTCACCGTTTGTAACTATTGTAGTGTTATCTAAGCTGCGGATAGGGTAATAAATGATAAGCGACGGATCTACAAGCTTAGCAGGGTCAAAAGCTTCGGTTTTCATATTGTCGTTTTCCGCAACAAAAATACGGTTGCGGCTGTTTTCGCTTCTGCCCATAATAAAGTAAGCTATAACGGCTGTGTCAGCATCGGCACTTTTGCCGATTATAATACCTCTGCCGGGATATGAATTGCTCTTTAAATCTTCAAATACATCAATCTTTTTCAATTTTTTATCCTCCAATATTTATTACTCTTCTATAATGGTTTTATTTCCTAAAACCTTAATTTTGCCTTCGCAAAAAAGGGAAACGGCTTTAGGCAAGATAATCCATTCACAATTTTCCATAACACGTTTTTGCAAGGTTTCTGGTGTATCGTAATTTAATACATCGGTTGCCTTTTGCAAAATTATCGGTCCGCCGTCGCAAACGTCGTTTACAAAATGAACGGTAGCGCCTGTAATTTTTACTCCGCTTTGCAACACAGCCTCGTGTACTTTTAGTCCATAAAAGCCTTTGCCGCAAAAGCTCGGAATAAGAGCAGGGTGTACGTTTATCATTTTGTTTAAAAATTCATCGCTTACGATTTTGTCAACGATAGTCATAAAGCCTGCATATACTACTAAATCCGCTTTTTGCGCTTTAAGTTCTTTAAGTAAAGCTTTACTAAAGCTTTTTGAATCCTCAAAGTCTTTTCTCGGTATAACCTTAGTGGGTATACCGTAATTTTTAGCTCGTGTCAGAGCATAAACGTCCTCTTTAGAGGAGATAACACAGGTTATTTTTCCGTTTTTTATCTCACCTTTATTTTGAGCGTCTATCAATGCCTGAAGATTAGTTCCGCCTCCGCTGACTAAAACTACTATATTGAGCATAATAATCTCCGTTCTGCCTTATTTTAAAACAAGGCAATAATTTTTATTTTCTCAAAGCTACTTAATAACAACGCTGTTATCGCCCTCGGTAAGATAGCCTATTACATAAGCGTCCTCGCCGTTTGATTTTAAGATTTCGAGGGTTTTATCTACATCGTTTTTATCAACGCAAACAGTCATACCAACGCCCATATTAAAGGTATTAAACATATCTCTTTCGGGAATATTTCCTACCTTAGCTATATAATCGAAAATAGGAAGTACCTTGATAGCATTTCTGTCAATTTGGGCATTTAAATTTTTAGGAATTGAACGAGGAATATTTTCATAAAATCCTCCGCCTGTAATGTGAGCGATAGATTTTACGTTAACTTCACTAAGTAATGCCAAAATAGATTTAACATATATTTTTGTGGGGGTGAGAAGAGTTTCGCCTAAGCCCTTGCCGCCGAGCTCCTCTACAGGCTTATGTAAGTCGGTGTTTTCAACGTCAAAAACCTTTCTTACAAGAGAAAAGCCGTTTGAATGAACACCGCTTGAAGCAATACCGATAAGCACGTCTGAGCTTTTTTGAGAGTCGGGGTTAAGGATTTTTTCCTTATCTACTACACCAACGCTAAAACCTGCCAAGTCATATTCGTCTACAGGATAAAAGCCCGGCATTTCGGCAGTTTCACCGCCGACTAAGCTACAGCCTGCCTGAACACAGCCGTCAGCAACGCCCGATACGATTTGAGCAACCTTTTCGGGATAGTTTTTGCCTACTGCAATGTAATCTAAAAATACGAGTGGCTTTGCGCCGCAACAAATAATATCGTTTACGCACATAGCTACGCAGTCTATGCCGACAGTATCGTGCTTGTCCATTAAAAAGGCAAGCTTAAGCTTTGTGCCTACGCCGTCGGTACCGGAGCATAATACAGGCTTTTTAATACCTGTAACGTCAAGCTCAAATAAACCGCCGAAACCGCCTATCGCACCCAAAGCACCGTCTGTTAAGGTTTTGGCAACGTGCTTTTTCATAAGCTCTACAGCCTTGTATCCTGCGGTTACGTCAACGCCTGCATCTTTATAACTGTTACTAAAGCTTTTCATAAAAAATCTCCATTCTCCGCATAATTATTTCTTTTTGCCTGATTCGGAAAGTTTAGTTTCAAATTTATCCTTAGCGAAGGTTTTAGGTACTTCAATAGGATATTTACCGGTAAAGCAACCGTCGCAGAAGCCACAGCCTGCACCCTCGGGGATTTTTCTTAAGGCTTCAAGGCTTAAATAGCCTAAGCTGTCTGCGCCTATGTGCTTACAAATTTCGTCTACGTTCATCTTGCAGGCAATAAGGTGTTCTTTACTGTCTATATCTGTTCCGAAATAACATTCGCTTATAAACGGAGGACATGAAATTCTAACGTGAACTTCGGTAGCGCCTGCGTCTCTTAAAAGCTTAATGATTTTACTGCTGGTTGTACCTCTTACGATAGAGTCGTCAACCATTATAACACGTTTACCTTTAACGGTATTTTTAACAGCGTTAAGCTTAATTCTGACAGCGTCCTCACGTTCGCCCTGAGTAGGCTTTATAAAGGTTCTGCCGACATAGCGGTTTTTGATAAAGCCTACAGCGTAGGGAATACCCGATTCCTTTGCATATCCCATAGCAGCCTCTAAGCCTGAATCAGGACATCCGATTACAACGTCTGCGTCAACAGGGTGTTCCTTAGCTAAAAATGCACCTGCTCTGTGTCTTGCATTTTGTACGCTTGCGCCGTCTACAATCGAGTCGGGACGTGCAAAGTAAACAAACTCAAATATACATAAATTGCCCTTTGAACCGCAATGTGTTTCGATAGAGGTCATATTACCGTCTTTTACAACAACAATTTCACCGGGCTTTACATCTCTTACAAATTCGGCGCCTATGCTGTCAAGCGCACAGGTTTCCGAAGCAAACACAATAGCTCCGTCATCGCATTTACCTATACATAAAGGTCTGAATCCGTTAGGGTCACGAGCGGCAATAAGCTTTGTGGCACTCATACAAACTATCGAATAAGCACCTTTAATTTGGTACATTGCTTTTTCAATAGCGGCTTCTATGGAAGGGGAGTTGATACGGTTTTTGGTTATTGCATAAGCTATAACCTCGCTGTCGTTTGTACCGTGGAAAATAGCTCCCTCTAACTCAAACTGCTCTCTGAGTTCAAAGGAATTTACAATGTTTCCGTTATGAGCTAAAGCCATAGGGCCTTTTACATGACGGATAACAAGAGGCTGAGCATTGTGTCTTTTTGGCACGCCTGTAGTGGAATATCTTACATGACCTACGGCCATATTACCTTTGCCGAGTTTATTAAGTCTTTCTCTGTCAAAAACTTCGTGGACAAGTCCGACATCTCTGTGATAGGTGATAATGCCGTCGTCGTTTACGGCAATACCACAGCTTTCCTGTCCTCTGTGTTGCAAGGCGTAAAGAGCAAAATATGTTGAGCTTGCAACGTTTGAGGATTTTGGCTCATATATGCCGAAAACACCGCATTCTTCGTGAAGGTTATCAAACATTTAATGTTCCTCCTAAATGAAATAAAAGGCTTATTCGCCGAGCAATCTCTTCATAACTTCTTTGTAAGCGTCTTCTTCGCCGCCCATATCACGTCTGAAACGGTCTTTATCGAGCTTTTCTTTAGTAACGCTGTCCCAGAATCTGCAGGTATCAGGTGAAATTTCGTCAGCTAAAACGATAGTGCCGTCGGAAAGTCTGCCGTATTCAAGTTTAAAGTCAATAAGCTCAATGTTTAAGTCCTTAAGATAAGCGGAAAGTATTTTATTTATCTTTAAGGAATATTCGGCGATAAGATCAAGTTCTTCTTTAGTACACCAATCCATAGCCATAATGTGATATTCATTAACCATAGGGTCGCCTAAAGCGTCGTCTTTATAGCAGTATTCCAAAACGGTTTTGCCTAAAGGTGTGCCTTCTTCAAGTCCTAAGCGGTTTGCAAGAGAACCTGCGGCAATATTTCTTACAATTACCTCTAACGGAACGATTGAAACCTTTTTTACAACGGTTTCTCTGTCGGAGATTTCTTCGATAAGGTGAGTAGGAATACCTTCTTTTTCTAAAATCTTCATAAGGTGGTTTGTAACTCTGTTATTGATGATACCCTTGTCGTGAATAGTACCTTTTTTGGCACCGTTTCCTGCTGTAGCGTCGTCCTTGTAATCAACGATTAACACTTCAGGATCTTCTGTAGTCCATACCTTTTTTGCTTTTCCTTCGTAAAGCTCTTTTACTTTTTTCATAATAAATACCTCATTCCTAAAAATTTATAATACTTTTGTTTTTAACAAAATAATTTTACTTTATAAATTATCTATTTGACTTTGAAGCGCCTCATCTTTTCTTATAACTTCATTGGTCATATCGGCTTTCATCTTTGTTAAGGCGTCAGCTAATCTGTCATCATAAACTCCGAGAATTTGAACAGCAAGATAAGCCGCATTGTCAGCGCCGTCTATCGCAACTGTTGCAACGGGAATACCCTTGGGCATTTGTACTGTTGAAAGCAAAGCGTCAAGTCCGTCAAGCGTAGACGATTTTACGGGAACGCCTATAACGGGCAGGGTAGTGTGAGCCGCTAAAACGCCTGCTAAGTGAGCAGCTTTTCCTGCGGCGGCGATAATAACGCCAAATCCGTTTTCCTTAGCGCTCGAAGCAAAACTACAAGCCTCGGCAGGAGTTCTGTGAGCAGACATAATGCGAACTTCAACAGGTATATCAAAGCCTTTTAAAATCTTTATCGCATTTTTAAGTACCGGCAGGTCGCTGTCACTGCCCATAATGATTGCAACTTTTTTTGTTGTAGACATAATTTTCTCTCCGTTTCCGTCATTTTAAGTGATTTAAAATTAAATAAAAGCTACGGTTTAAAACCATAGCTTTTAAAACTTACAGGTATAGTGGTGCATTTGTGCAGGGTGAAAATACACTTGTTTTTTTACCGTAACACAATAAAGCGGAATAACATTCTCTTATTCCGAAAGACGAGGACATATTGAAAGAATTTATTACATTAAATAAAAACATCAAAAATCACCTTTTAGATATATTGTGAAACAATATATATTATAACTTTTTTTAGCAAAAAGCGCAATATCAAAAACATTTAAAATAATGTAATTTTATCTTGTAAAATAGTGATTATTCACAATGAAAATATAATGTAGGTATATACAGAAATATTAAGTCGTTTTTTGCATAAAACAAAAATAAAAAAGACCGCTTTAAAAAGTGAAATTAAATCCTTTAAAAACGGTCTTTTAAACTATTTTAACTTATCAATAATCATATTGGCGCATTTATTTACGTCACCGCAGCCGAGAGTTATAATAATATCGCCTTTTTGAACGATACTTAAAACGTAATCGGCAACCTCTTGCAAGGTAGTTCTCCATTCACATCCGGGGATTTTTGCGGCTAAGTCCTTTGAATAAATGCCAATGGTGTTTTTCTCTCTCGAGCCCATTATTTCTGACAACACTACAACGTCTGCAATTTGCAAAACTTCGGCAAAATCGTCGAGCAAGCTTGCGGTACGGGAATAGGTAAACGGCTGGTGGACGGCAATTACACGTTTAAAATTCATAGATTTTGCCGCTTCGAGCGTTACTTTAATTTCCGCAGGGTGATGAGCATAATCGTCAACAACGGTTACATTTTCATCTCTGTAAAGCACCTCGAAGCGTCTGTCTGCACCTTTAAAGTTAGACATACCCTTGTTTAATAATTTAGCGTCAACGCCAGACTCAATCGCACACGCACAAGCGGCAGTAGCGTTTAGTACGTTGTGAATACCCGGTACAAATAAGTCAATATCACTCAACGCTTTACCTTTGTGCATAAGCGTAAAGGTGGTGTGAACCCCTGCGTGCTTTGTGATATTTTCGGGATAATAGTCGTTTGAGGTGCTAAAGCCTATAGTTATAATTTCCTTATTAAGTCCTTTTACAGCTTTAAGCGAATTTTCATCATCACCGTTTATTATAACCTTTTTAGAGGCGTTAGAGCAGAATTTTCTAAAGGAAGCGATAAGGTTATCCATATTTTTAAAGTAATCCATGTGATCTTCATCTATATTTAAAACAAGCGCTATATCAGGCGACAGCTTTAAAAAGGTATCCACAAATTCGCACGCTTCACAAACCATATTTTCACTTTTTCCGACAATACCGCTTCCGCCTATGGATTTTAGCTTTCCTCCGATAACAGCGGTAGGGGAGGTATCGGCGTCAACCATAATTTGAGTAAGCATAGCTGATGTGGTGGTTTTGCCGTGAGTACCGCTTACGCATATACAGTTAGAAAAATGCTCGCTTAAAATTCCCAAAAGCTCGCTTCTTTCCAGCACAGGCACACCGCTTTCTCTTGCGGCGATAAGCTCGGGGTTATCATTCATTATAGCAGCCGTATGTACTATAAGGTCTGCGCCTTTTATGTTTTCGGCAGATTGTCCCATAGTAACCTTTATTCCCAAAGCTTTTATTTTTTCCAAAGTATCGGTGGGATTATTGTCAGAGCCGGTAAGATGATAACCTTCGGAATGGAGTATCTGCGCCAAAGGATACATTCCCGAACCGCCTATACCGATAAAGTGAATATGCTTTTTATCCTTTAAAATGCTGTCGTTTAAATTCATAGCCTAAAATGTCCTTTCTTAAATAAAATGAATTTTAAACCTATTTTTATTATACATATAAAATCGTATAAAGAAACGCTGTTCATAATTTATTCATAGAAATATTACAATACCATTACCATTATATATAAAAATTAAAAGAAAATAAATAAATTCATAGAATAAATTTTATTTTTTTAGTTTATGCTATTGATTGTAGGATAATAAACATTATCATTTATGGAGGACTTAAATTATGAATATTACAGATGTCAGAATCAGAAAATTGTTAACAGAGGGAAGACTAAGAGCAGTTGTTTCGGTTACTATAGACGAAACGCTTGCCATTCACGATATAAAAGTTATCGAAGGTCCAAACCGTCTGTTTGTAGCTATGCCGAGCCGCCGTGAAGAAAACGGCACGTTCAGGGATATTGTACATCCGATTTCCGCCAAAGCGAGAGAATATATGGAGCAGACCATTTTAGAGGCTTATATGAGAGAAGTTGAAGCTCAGACTAATGCCTCGGGCACTGAAAATACTAAGGAAAATATTTCTGAAGAATAACGGGAATAAAACATAATTTTTTAAAAGGCTCAAGGAAAAACAAACCTTGGGCTTTTTTTACATGCCTTTACTTATAGTCAAAACTGATATATACTTGTGTTAGAAGTAAAAGGAGAATGATTTATGTTAAGAGAAATCGAAAATCAGGCAAAAATTGTTACGGAGGAGTTAATAAAGGTTTCTCGCCTTGAGAAAAACGATATTTTTGTCGTAGGCTGTTCCACAAGCGAGGTTGCAGGCGAAAAAATAGGTACATATTCCGATTTAGAGGTAGCAAAAGCTATTTTTAACGGCATATATCCCGTACTCGAAAAAAACGGAGTATTCTTAGCGGCGCAGTGCTGTGAACACTTAAACCGAGCAATAATTATAAGTAAAGACGCATTAAAATATTATAATTTCGAGAGGGTAAATGTTATGCCTCAAAAAAAGGCAGGCGGAGCTTTTGCTACTACCTGTTATCAAAACATTAAAGACGCAGTCGCTATCGAAAGCGTAAAAGCAAACTGCGGTATAGATATAGGCGGGACTTTAATAGGCATGCATTTAAAATCTGTAGCAGTTCCGGTAAGGCTAAGTATAAATAAAATAGGTATGGCAAATATTATATGTGCAAGGACACGTCCGAAGTTTGTCGGAGGTGAAAGAGCAATCTACAATGAGGATTTGTTTTAAAAGGAGTATAAGTGTGAAAAATACCTTTGAGATAATTTATGACGTCGTTAAAAAGATACCGAAAGGCAAAGTAGCGACCTACGGGCAAATAGCCTTAATGGCAGGTAACAGACATTGGTCACAGGTGGTAGGGTATGCACTGCATGCAAATCCCGACCCCGAAAATATACCGTGTTACCGTGTGGTAAACCGTTTCGGCGAAGTATCAAAAGCATTTGTTTTCGGCGGTGAAAACGAGCAGGTAAGACTTTTAAAAAACGATGGCGTAAAATTTTTACCTGACGGCAGAGTAGACCTTAAAAAATATCTCTGGGACGGAGAAGAATAACAAAAAAGCAGTTCAAAATGAACTGCTTTTTATTATTTACCGCTTAACTTTTCATAAAGCATATCTACAATTTTTACATCTACCTTTTCGTCAAACTTTCTTGCGAACATATACTCGCTTTCCACAAGCTCGTCAAAATCATTTGAGGTAAACACATAAGGCTTTCCGCGACCCCAGTCAATAAATCGCATAGTACCTTTTTTTAAGTCGTTTTTACAATAAATCTTATCAAAAAACTCTGAATTATACGCCATAGTGTGATGATAAAGCTCGATAGGGCACAAAGCTTTCCTAAAGGTTTTTTCGATAAGCTCACGATTTTTTAAAAGATACCTTGCAAAGTCGTCTGTTATAGAGCACCAGTCCCAGCCGTCTATAATTTTTAAATCAGAGCCTCTTAGTCTGTTTATAAAAATAAGTCTTTGCGCATAGGCTAAAAGTCTGTCAAGCGCCTTTAGCGGCTTACAGTTTTTATAATGCACATTATTTGTAAAGTTATAATAATATTTTACCCTGTTAATGCTGTAGCTTTGAACTTTTGGAACTATACCTAAAAATTCGCAGTCTTTACTGTCAAAGAAGGAGTGTATTTCGTCCTGAGTTTTAATAGGTAAATCCACGCCCGAAAACATATGATAATATTTGTATTTATGATTTTTTGAAGCCATATCAAGTAAATCCAAGGTTATATCCACCTGGGAATAGTCTGCCCAAAACATTTTTTTGCGATCTGCAAAATAAAGTTTTGATTTTTTAGGAATATTTTTAAAGTGCTCAAAATCAAAGTTTTCGGTTTTAGCGTCTATGTGAAGATATAAGTCGTTACGCTCGTCATCGAGCATCATAAGCTGTTTTTCGAGTATATAAAAATTATTAAACGCCATAATAAGATATGCGTGTTTATCCATTTTTCTTCACCACCGTAAATTCCTAAAGATATTTTAGCAGAAAAACACAATAAAAACAATACTTCTAAAATTTTGCAGTTAAAGTTATTGCACCAAAACAATCTAAGTGATATAATATTTTTCTAAATTGTTATAAGTGATGATGATTATATGAGGTGTTATTGTTGACTAAAGACTTGACAACCGGTTCTCCCACAAAGTTAATAATCGGATTTTCCATTCCTATGCTTTTCGGGTATTTGTTCCAACAGCTTTATAATTTAGTGGATACTGTAATAGTAGGTAAATTCTTAGGCGTTGACGACCTTGCCGCTATAGGCTCAACAGGATCTATAAACTTTCTTATAATAGGTTTTTGCGTGGGTATTTGCAGCGGTTTTTCAATACCTATAGCTCAATGCTTCGGTGCGAAGGATTATAGGGCTCTTAAAAAATATGTCGCAAACAGTATGTGGCTTGCGATTATTTTTTCTGCGGTGATAACCGTGCTTACCGTAATATTGTGCAGATGGATTTTAGAAGTTATGAAAACGCCCGAAAACATTATAGACGGGGCATACAGCTACATAGTAATAATTTTTGCAGGTATACCTGTTATTTTCCTTTATAATATAGTTGCAGGTATTATAAGAGCTTTGGGCGACAGCAAGACGCCAGTTATCTTTCTTGTAATAGCTTCTATTATCAACATATTTTTAGATTTACTCTTTATTTTGGTATTTAATATGCGTCTTGCAGGAGCAGGGCTTGCCACCGTTATTGCCCAGGGAATATCGGGAGTTTTAAGTCTTATCTATATGATTAAAAAGTTTGAAATTGTAAGGCTTGCAAAAGATGATTTAAAGCTTCGTTTTTCATACATAAAAAATCTTTTTTCTATGGGCGTGCCTATGGGGCTACAGTTTTCCATCACCGCAATAGGAAGCGTAATATTGCAGACCTCGGTAAATGTTTTGGGATCTGTAGCGGTAGCGGCGGTAACTGCGGCGAATAAGGTGGGAATGTTTTTTACCTGCCCTTATGACGCTTTGGGCGCTACTATGTCTACTTACGGAGGACAAAATACAGGCGCAGGCAACATAAAAAGGCTTGACAAAGGCTTAAAATCAAGCATTATTTTAGGCGCTGTTTATTCGCTTTTTGCCTTTATTATATTAGCGCTTTTTGCAAAATATTTTGCGCTTATATTTATTGATTCTAAGGAAGCAGAACTATTAGATGCCGTTTACCAGTATCTGTTTATAAATGCGGCGTTTTACTTTACCTTAGCGCTTGTCGATATTATAAGGTATCTTATTCAGGGTATGGGATTTAGTAAGCTTTCGATTTTTTCGGGAGTATGCGAGATGATAGCCCGTTCTTTGTCGGGTATTATTTTAGTACCTATATTTAAGTTTACTGCGGTATGCTTTGCAAGTCCTATTGCTTGGGTTTTAGCCGATATGTTTTTGATTCCGGCTTACTTTTACTGTAGAAATAAGCTAAAGAAAATTTTAGACAAAAAGAAAAGTATCGCTAAAAGCGAAACAAAAGAAAATGTAGTCACGGTATAAACTAAATATAATCTAAAAATGGATTGCATAAATTTATGCAATCCATTTTTTGTGCCTTAATATGCTTTAAAAATTTTTTATCTGCTACACGTTATGACATTTTTTGTTATTTACAAGTTATAGAATAAGCTTGAACACAAAAAAATTGCGGTGATGATATGACAATATATGTTGATATACTCATACTTACAAATATATTTGTCACATATTTTTTACTTAGTTCTGTACGAATATTTTTAAAGCTAAAGACTAAGAGGATAAGGCTTATTTCGGCTTGTCTTTTAGGCGGGATATATTCACTTTTGATACTTATAGATTACATAAATCCCTTATTATTTAACCTTTTAAAGATACTTATGGCTATACTGCTTGTATTCACGGCATTCGGCAGGTGTAAAATAAAAATTTTCATAAAAAGAGTAGTGACCTTTTATGTGATTAACTTTATGTTTGCAGGATTTATGTTTTTAATTTACTATAAGCTTTCTCCCGAAAATATGGCTTATAACAACAGCGTGGTTTACTTTGATATATCGGCTTTATCGCTTGCCGTATGCACAATAATTGCTTACCTGATTATAAGGATAGTGAGTTATTTTATGACTAAAAACATACCTCAAAACGAAATAAAGGAAATAATATTTTCACTTGACGGGAACGAGGCTTTGGTTAGTGCATTTGTAGATACGGGCAACAAGCTTTTGGACGTAATTACGGGCAAGCCCGTAGTAGTGTGTGAATTTGAGGCGATAAAGGATTTAATCCCCAAGGAATATCAAAGCCTTATTTTGAGTTTAAAGCTTGATAATATAACTTCAAATTTATGGCGCAGACGTATAAGACTGATACCGATAAAAACGGTGACAGGAAGCAGTATTGTTACTGCACTTACGCCGGACAACGCTTATTTAATATTACCCGACAACTCAAAAAGAGAGATAAGCGTTATTGTGGGCATTATCGACAAACGCTTATCAGACGGCGATTTTAACGCCATAACGGGAGATTTTATTTTAAAAGAATGAATTTAGGAGTGTTTTATGTGCAAGTATTATCATTAACTCGCAAGAAGTTAGAAAAATTATTAGAAAACATAGGCTTTTTAAATACCATTCATTATATAAACGGGCCTCAAACTCTGCCGCCTCCGCTTAATAAAGAGGAGGAGCAGATAGTATTTAAAAAGCTCGAAACCGATCCTCAAAACGCAAGAGATACTCTGATAGTACATAATCTGCGTCTTGTTGTTTATATAGCAAAAAAGTTTGAGTCTACGGGTATATGCGTAGAGGATCTTATCTCAATAGGCACAATCGGGCTTATAAAGGCGGTAAACACCTTTTCGCCGCAAAAGAATATAAAGCTTGCAACATACGCTTCACGCTGTATAGAAAACGAAATACTAATGTACTTAAGAAAAAATACACAATCAAAAAACGATATATCAATAGACGAACCGTTAAATATTGACTGGGACGGCAACGAACTGCTTTTATCCGATATTTTGGGTACCGATAATGATTGTGTAAACAAGGATATCGAGCTTGAAGTGGAAAAAAGTATGCTCAATAAATGTGTAAACAAGCTAAACGATAGGGAAAGGGTAATAATGCAGATGCGTTTTGGGCTTATAAATGGCGTGGAAATGACTCAAAAAGAGGTAGCGGACGCTATAGGTATATCCCAGTCATATATTTCAAGGCTTGAAAAACGTATAATAAAAAGACTAAAGTCAGAACTGGAAAAAATAATATAAAAAATCTCCGCTTATTTAAAGCGGAGATTTTTATTTGTAGCTAATTACTTTCTTTAAAGGAAACTTTACTTCCGTTTTTGCCTTCGGATACATATAGTTTAAGCGGTATTTTTTCACAAAGCTCGTTTACATGAGAAATAACGCCGATATATCTGCCTGACGCTTTTATCGAGTATAAACATTCGACTGCGCTGTCTAAGGCGTCAGAATCGAGCGTACCGAAGCCCTCATCGATAAAGATTGTGTTTATCTCAATTCCGCCGGAATTTTGTGTTACGGTATCGGCAAGTCCCAGCGCAAGACAAAGCGCAGTTTTAAAGCTTTCACCCCCTGATAGCGTGTTAACGTGTCTAAACTTGCCGTTAAAGGAATCAAATATTTCAAGCTCCAGTCCCGAAGGCGAGTTGCCACGTTCCTTATCGGCTCTGCGCCTTAAATAATATCTGCCGCCTGTGATCTTTACAAGACGCAGATTTGCGTTTTGTATAACGCTGTCAAAGTAAACACCTAATACATATCTCTCAAAGGATACCTTTGACTTGTTTTTACCGCTGGCAATTTGATAAAGCTGATTTACCTGATTGTAATTATACGAGATTTCCTTAAACTGCTCGTTTAGATTATTTAACTTTTCACACATAGCACGGTTAGTGTTTACAACACTTAAATTCTTTTCATACTCATCGGTAAGCCCGTTTAGCTTTTCTTTTACATCTTCTAATTCTTTTTCGGCTTTTTCTATATCGGTATAGCTTGCGTCTTTAAGCTCCTTAGTATATGCTTTTAGCTGTTCCTCATACCGTATAAACGAAATCTCGTATTCGGAAATTTCCTTTTTTAACTCCTCAAAGGAATCAAGTTTATCAAAAAGGGAAGGTAGGGCATTATCGTCTATCTTACTTTCCGAAAGCATATTTTTAAACTTAACTTTAAGCTCCTCTTTTGAGGATAAAAGCTGTTTTAAAGCTTCATTATTCCTTTCAAACTCGGCTTTATCTTTATCCTTTTTTTCCTGAGCCGCTTTAAACTCGGCTTTTATTTTTTCAATAAGTGCGGATTTTTCTTTTAGCTTATTATTTAGTTGTTCTTCAGTTATATTAAACTGTAAAATTTCTTTTTCTAAGGATAAAGCCTGCTCATTTATACTTTCTTTATTTGCGTTAAGCTTTGTTAAAAGCGAGGCAAAGCCTTCATCATCAAGCGAGGAATAAAGCTCGTTTTTAGCTAAAGCGTTATTTTCCTCCTTAAGCTTAGCGCTAAAGCTTTCGGTTAATTTAGGTATGTCTTTTTGGATTATATCGTCGCTTACATACTCTTTGAGTGTAAATTTAATTTCGTTTAGCTTTTCGTTACTTTCCCGAAGCCTATTTGCGCTCGTTTCATAAGCTTCCTTTAAGCGCTTTAGCTCATTTTCGTCTATATGTTTATCGTCATTTTTTAAGGCAGGGCTCGGATGATGAGTAGAACCGCAAACAGGGCAGGGCTCATTTTCCTTTAAAGTAACAGCTAAATTGTGTGCCTGATTTTTAATAAATATGTTAAAGGCGTTTTGATATTTAAAGCTATCTTCTTTAAAAGCTTGGTTAAGCTCATTGCTTTCCTCAAAAGTATTATCGAGCTTACTTATAAGCGACAAAATATTATTTATCTTTTGGTTCTCGGCTTTTATTTTAAAGGCGTCGAAATACTCTTGTGCTTCGGATATTTGCTCATTTAGTTTTTTTAGTTTTAAGTTTTGCGCCTTTAAGCTTTCAAAAATTTCCGAGATAGCTTTTAAGCGTGAAATTTCCTCAGATATATCCGCTATGGTATTAAAGCTTTCAAAGCTTTTTTCATACTCTGCATTTGATAACTCGTAATTCTTTTTAAGGATAGGTAAGTCTTTATTTTTTATGTCAATTTGTTTTTCGGTATCTTTAAGGCTATCGAATATAGCTTTAATTTCCTTAGCTTTTTCCAAAAGCGCAAGCTCCTTGCGCTTTGCTGAAAACTCATCTTTTTTATCTAAAAGGAGCGCATACTCGCTTTTTACCTTTTTAAAACCATCAAGTTTTTTATTGGTTTCCTTAAATTTTTCTATATCAAGATAAAATTTTCTTTCGGTAAGCGAGTTTATTTTACTGTTTTGTTTAGCTATAAGCTCATCTAAATAAGCGTTATATTCCTCGCAAAGAGAAACGATTTTTTCGTAATTTTTATTTTCCGCTGTCAAGGCTTCGGCAAGGGAAGAATCGGGTAAAGGTATAATGCTACTGCAAAAATTTTCTCTTGAAGCCTCTGCTTTTTGAGACTTTAGTGAAAGCTCTGAGTTTTTCTCTTTTAATTTTAAGGTAAACTCCTCAAAAATATCAGTTGAGAAAATTTTGCGCAAAATCTCCTGCTTTTCGCTGCTGTTATCGCTTAAAAAGCGCCTAAATTCGCCTTGCGGTAACATTACAATCTTTTTAAATTGCTCGGCGTTTAGTCCTATAATACTTTCTATATATGCATTTACAGAGTTAACTCCGCTTATAATCTCGCCGCTTTCGAGAGTAATGGTAGCAGTGGCATTTTCGCCTGTAAGGTGTCCGTTTCGCCTTAATCTTAGCTGTGCAGGGGTTCTATATACCGTATAAATCTTACCCTTATTTTTAAAGGTAAACTCAACGTATGATAGGGTAGCGTCATCGGCAAAAAGGCTTTTAAAGCTGTCCTTTTCACGCTCCGAACCGCTGGCACAACCGTAAAGAGCGAAAAATATAGCGTCAAAAACAGCGGTTTTGCCGGCGCCCGTATTACCTGTAATAAGGAATATTTTATCGTTTTCAATTACGTTAAAGTCAATAACTTGCTCCTCATTAAACGGCAAAAAAGCCTGCATTTTAAGCTTTATAGGTATCATAACGCCTTATTCACCTCTTTTTTTAAAAATATCCGACACGATTTTCTTTTGAAACTCGCTTAAATTTATACCCGTTATGTCGTTAAAAAAGCCGTCGAAAAGCTCTAAGGGGGATTTTTCTTTTATTCCCTTAACTGTTTCTTCGCTTACCTCAGACGACGTTTTTAAAGCAGGATAGCTTAGCCCTAAAATATTCGGAAAAACAGCCTTTAACATACTTACAGCATTTACTACAGGCGTTTTATCGGTAAGCTTTAAAAATATGTAGTCGTCACTCGGATTCATAGAGAGTACATTATCAAAGCTATCCTCAATTATTACTATATCTCTTAGCGGACTTATTTTTTCCTCGGTAATTTCTATTTTGCCTTTTTCCTTTACATCAAGCATATAAAATATCTTGTCGGAATTTGCTTCGTCAACCGAGTATTTTAACATAGAGCCGGAATATCTTGCGCTGTCAAGCCCTGTTTTTCGTGGGGAATGTATATGCCCCAAGGCGATATAATCAAAGCCACCGAACTTTTTAAGGCTTATAAGCTCGCCTGCGCCCACAGTAGTACCGTCGTTTTTAATAAGGTCATCGGTATTTGCAAAAAATCCGTGTGCAATAAGTATATTTCGCTCGTCGGCATTTAAATTTTTAAGCATATCGGAGCATATAATTTCGAAAGCCTCGTTATCCGAAATAATTTTTTCATCGGGGAAAAGGCTTTTTGCGTCATAAACATCCAAATAAGGCACAGCGTAGAAGTTTATATTTCCGTATTCGTCGGATAAGGTAATCTTTTTAATGTTGCGCTCAGGTCTTGAGATAACAAAAAGTCCCGATTTTTCTAAAATCTCGCTTCCAAAGGCTAAACGGTCTTTTGAATCGTGGTTTCCCGCAATAACTATAACCTTTATTTTAAGCTCGTTTATAATGGTATTTAAGGCGTTGCTAAAGAGCTTTACCGCTTCTGCCGGAGGCACACTGCGGTCATAGATATCGCCTGCAATTATAATAACGTCTGGCTTATTTTTCTTTAGATACCCCGTAAATTTTTCTAAAAAATACTCCTGATCCTCTAAAAGAGAATAGCCGTTTAAGTATTTTCCGATATGCCAGTCGGCAGTATGTAAAACTTTCATAAATAACCTCTTAAAAAATTACTATAAGATAATCTTACTCTGTTTTTTTATAAAAGTAAACTTATAACAAGAAATAATTGAAATAAATTCTACAAAATGCTATAATAATTTTATGTATGTTATTTAATCTTAGTTTTTATACTAACTTATAAAACTAAATTCTTTTTAGGTGAATATATGAACAAAGAAATTTTTGATAGGATCTCTAAGCTGAGAGAACAGATAAATATTTATTCAAAAGAATATTACGAAAACGACAATCCTTCTGTAAGCGATTATGAATACGATATGCTGATGAATCAGCTAAAGTCGCTCGAAAGCGAATATCCCGAATTTGTAACAGAAGATTCTCCTACCCAAAAGGTTGGGGGAAAAGCGTCTAATTTATTTAGTAAGGTTGAGCATATAGTTCAGATGGCAAGCTTACAGGACGTATTTTCCTACGACGAGGTAAGAGCATTTGACGCAAGAGTAAGAAAGGAAATCACCCCGCAGTATGTGACCGAAATAAAAATAGACGGTCTTTCGGTATCGCTCGAATATGTAAACGGCGTATTTACAAAAGGCTCTACCAGGGGCGACGGATTTATAGGCGAGGACGTCACCCAAAACCTTATGACAATAAAATCTATACCAAAGGTATTGCCCGATACTTTGCCTTATCTCGAAGTAAGAGGCGAGGTATATATGCCGAAGTCCGTGTTTGCAAAACTTGCTAACGCACAAGAAGAAAACGGCGAAGTACCCTTTAAAAATCCGAGAAATGCGGCGGCAGGCTCTTTAAGGCAAAAAGACAGCAAAATTACCGCTCAAAGAGAGCTCGACATTTTTGTGTTTAACATTCAGCGTATAGAGGGAAAAAGGCTCACTACTCATAAAGAAGCTCTTGACTACTTAAAAGAGCTCGGCTTTAAGGTTTCGCCGATGTATAACCTAACCGACGATATAGAAAAGGCTATAAAGGATATAGAGACTATCGGCGAAAACAAGAAAAGCTATCCTTTCGATATGGACGGCGCAGTTGTAAAGGTAAACAACTTAACAGATAGAGAAGCACTTGGCTCTACCGCTAAATATCCTAAATGGGCGGTGGCGTATAAATATCCGCCCGAAGAAAAAAGTACAACCTTACTGGATATAGAAATAAGCGTCGGAAGAACGGGAGTGCTTACTCCTACGGCGATATTTGAGCCTGTTTTGCTGGCAGGTACAAGTGTATCAAGAGCCGTGCTTCACAATCAGGATTTTATTTCCGAAAAGGATATAAGAATAGGCGATACCATTTTGGTAAGAAAAGCAGGGGATATTATTCCGGAGGTTGTAAAATCCGTAAGTCACGGACTTAACAGCACGCCTTTTATAATTCCCGATGTTTGTCCGTCCTGTCATACCCGCGCGATAAGATTTGACGGCGAAGCAGCGTTAAGGTGCGTAAATCCTGCTTGCCCTGCAACGCTTTTAAAAAATCTTACTCACTTTGCAAGCAGAGACGCTATGAATATAGACGGCTTAGGACCTGCCATTGTTGAGGCTCTTGTTGAAAACAAGCTTATTAAGAGTCCTGCCGATTTATATTACCTTAAAAAAGAGGATTTACTAAGCCTTGAAAGAATGGGAGACAAAAGCGCAGATAATCTGCTTAATTCTATTAAAAACTCAAAGCAAAACGATTTATCAAGGCTTCTTTTCTCATTTGGTATAAGAAATATAGGCAAAAAAGCGTCAGAGCTTATTTGCGATAAGCTTGACAGTATGGATAAGCTTATGTCTGCTGAAACAAAGGATATAGAAGCTATTGAGGGAATAGGCGAAATAATGGCGGTGAACATTACCGAATACTTTAGCTTATCTCAAACAAAAACGCTTATCGAAAGGCTAAAAGCCGCAGGCGTAAATATGACGCATGAGTCAAATGTCGCATTTGATACACTTAACGGTCTTACCTTTGTGGTAACAGGCACGCTCGAAAAATACTCAAGAGAGCAGGTAAAAGCCCTTATTGAGCAGAACGGCGGCAAGGTGTCCTCAAGTGTTTCTAAAAAGACAAGCTATCTTTTAGCAGGTGAAGCTGCAGGAAGCAAGCTTAAAAAGGCAGAGGATTTGGGCGTTAAGATTTTGTCGGAAGACGAATTTGAGAATATGCTTAAAAACAGTTAATTATTTTTAGCCGTACAAACGGCAGAATGGAGATAAATATGAAGGTTGATATTATGCATATCGCAAAGCTTTCGAGATTAAAAATCGAGGAAGAACAGATACCTAAATTTGAAAAGGACGTTGAGAACATTTTAAGTATGGTACAAAACTTACCTGAGCTTGACGATAATGGTGCGCTCATTGATCCCGATAATCCTATGACCTTAAGGGAAGACAAAGCAGAGCAAAACTTTAAACGTGACGAGCTTTTAAAGAACGCCCCAGCCACAAAAGCAGGCTGTGTAGTTGTTCCCAAGGTCGTAGAATAGGAGGTAGTAAAATGGAACTTTATAATTTTACCGCAACCGAATTATCGGATATGCTAAAGGAAAAAAAGGTAAGTGCCGCCGAAATTACAAAAGCGTTTACCGACAGAATTGACGCTGTGGACGATAAAATAAACGCATTTGTGACAGTGACAAAAGACCTTGCTTTAGCTAAGGCAGAAGAAGTTGATAAAAAGTTAGCCGCAGGCGAGGCTTTAAGCGACCTTGCAGGTATACCGATAGCTATAAAGGATAATATCTGTACAAAGGACATACTTACAACCTGCTCGTCTAAGATGCTAAGCGAGTTTGTACCTCCGTATAACGCTACGGTTATCGAAAAGCTAAATAGCTTGGATTACGTTCCTTTGGGCAAGGTTAATATGGACGAATTTGCTATGGGCTCGTCCTGTGAAACCTCTTATTTTAAGAAAACTTCAAATCCTCATAATACCGAATATGTTCCGGGCGGTTCGTCAGGCGGAAGTGCCGCTTGCGTAAGCGCCGGTGAAGCGCCTTTATCATTAGGCTCGGATACAGGCGGATCTATACGTCTGCCGTCAGCATACTGCGGAGTTGTGGGCTTAAAGCCTACATACAGCTCTGTTTCAAGATACGGCCTTATAGCCTTTGCTTCAAGCTTAGACCAGATAGGTCCTATCGGTAGAAGCGTAAGCGACGTAGCTATGCTTTACTCTGCTATTTGCGGAAAAGATAATAAAGACGCTACTACTGCAAACAGAGAATATGCTGATTTTAAAGCAGACTTAAGCGCTGACATTAAAGGCAAGGTTATAGGCTTACCGAAAGAATATTTTTCTGACGGTATTTCCGATGAAGTCAAAAAAAACGTTATGTCGGCGTCTAAGGTTTTAGAAGAAAACGGTGCTGTATTAAAGGAAATTTCGCTCCCGAGCACCGATTTTGCACTTAACGCATACTATATAATTTCTTCTGCAGAAGCCTCTTCAAACTTAGCTAGATTTGACGGCGTTAAGTACGGATTTAGAGCAAAAGATTATAATAGCTTAACCGAAATGTATGAAAACACCAGAAGCGAAGGCTTTGGCGACGAGGTTAAACGCAGAATTTTACTCGGTACTTTCGTATTAAGCTCGGGTTATTACGACGCTTATTATAAAAAGGCAAAATTATTACAGCAAAGAATTTTAAAAGAGTTTTCGGGTGAATTTACTTCTTGCGACGTTATTCTTACTCCTACAGCGCCCGATACTGCATTTAAGATAGGAGAAAACTTCGGCGATCCGCTAAAGATGTATGCCGCAGACATTTGTACCACAACCGTTAATATCGCAGGGCTTCCTGCAATAAGCTTACCTTGCGGTAAGGGCGCAAACGGTATGCCTATAGGTATGCAGCTTATCGGCAATAAATTCAGCGAACAAAATCTTTTAAATACTGCTTACTGTTATGAAAAGGCTGTAGGCGAATTTAATACTGTTGCGTCAATAAAGTAAGGAGGTAAGGTAAATGAGTGCAAGTGACTACGAAATTGTAGTAGGACTTGAAGTCCACGCAGAGTTAAATACAAAATCAAAAATATACTGTAGCTGTAACAATAAATTCGGCTTAGAGGTCAATACACAGTGCTGTCCGGTTTGTATGGGTATGCCGGGTACTTTACCTACTCTTAACGAAAAGGTAGTAGAATACGCAATAAAAATGGGACACGCCTTAAACTGCTCCATAAACAGAATTTGCAAGCAGGACAGAAAAAATTATTTTTATCCCGACCTTCCTAAAGCGTATCAAATTTCACAGTTTGATATTCCGCTTTGTGAAAACGGATATGTAGATATTTTGGTGGACGGCGTAGAAAAGAGAATAGGCGTTACCAGAATACACATCGAAGAGGACGCAGGAAAACTGCTTCACAGCAATAACTTTGACGGCTCGCTTGTTGATTTTAACCGTTGCGGTGTACCGCTTATCGAGATTGTATCCGAGCCTGATTTCAGAAGCTCTGCCGACGCTAAGGCATATCTCGAAACAATTAAGTCGATTTTACAGTATATCGACATTTCCGACTGTAAGATGCAAGAAGGCTCTATCAGATGTGACGTAAACGTTTCTGTAATGAAAAAGGGTTCGAGTGAATTCGGTACCAGAGTTGAAATGAAAAACATAAACTCCTTCAGCGGTGCCGTGCGTGCTATTGAGTATGAAGCAAACAGGCAAATGAAGGTACTTGACGAGGGCGGAGAGATAACTCAGGAAACAAGACGTTGGGACGACGCCAAGGGCGAAAATGTGCTTTTAAGAAGCAAGGAGGACGCCCACGACTACAGATATTTCCCGGAGCCCGATTTACTCACCATTGTGTTGGAAGAAGACTATGTAAACGCTCTTAAAGACACCATTCCTGAGCTTCCTAATAAGAAGCTTCTGCGCTATACAAGCGAGTATGGTCTAAAGCAAAACGACGCAGGACTTATTGTTGAAAGCGTAGATAAATCTACCTTCTTTGAAAAAGCGGTATCGCTTAACAAATGTTCGCCAAAGGCTGTTTGCAACTGGATTTTGGGCGATATTACAAAGTATCTTAACGAAACGCATAAAGAGCTTTCGGATATAATGCTAACCCCCGAAAAATTAGCCGAGCTTATCTCTATGATAGAAAGCGGTAAAATTTCAAACGCCGCCGCAAAGCAGGCGTTTGAGGTGCTTGTAACGGAAGATAAAGAGCCTTTAGAGGTAGTTGAGCAAAAAGGTCTTTTACAGATTTCCGATGACAGTGAGCTTGAGCAAATAGTAAACAAGGTTATGAGCGAAAACTCAAAGTCTATTGAGGACTATAAAAACGGAAAGACAAATGCTCTCGGTTACTTAACAGGGCAGTGTATGAAGGCAACAAAAGGACAAGGCAACCCTTCAAAAATGAAGGAAATGATTTTAAAATTTATAGAAAACAGTTAATGTTTACGGCAGATATAGTTTATATCTGCCGTAATTTTATCCTCTGAGAAGGAGTATATTAAGAACGGCGGAAGCCCTTGTAAACTAAGGAGTTCCGCCGTTTTTCCATGCTGATTTGTCGCTTGTTTGTCGCTTAAATCTGCAATCAGATACTAAAAGATAGTGGACAATATAGGTTCATGGGTACTTGCTTTCTTCCGTGAAAGTGTTACCTTTTACTAAGTTGTTCAAACAAATCTGACCCTAACATTTTCAAAGAAGTTCGTGCAACGTCAAGCATTACCATTATCATATCTTCATCATTCCAATGCCCGCCTTCGCCTTTTGTGTAGATTGACGCTGCTTGCAGCATGATAGTTGCACCTTTACACTTTACAAATCTGTTTTCGCACAAATTTGTGTTAATAGGCATACCGTAGTTTGCGGCAGTCAATCTGTCAAGCCTGTTTAATGTACCGTCATTGTACACCAACGTCACTTCTCTGCCGTCAGGTCGTGTAACGGTGACGTTCTGTGTTAGAAAATTGGAACCCTCTAAAAACAGGATATACGGGAAATAACGTTCCGACAACATGAAATTAGCTATTTCGTTTACATTCTTGTAAGCTCTTTCGATTGCATTTCCTGCTGACATAAGGTCTTGATTGTTCCTTTTGCCGACAAGTTTTCCGGCTCTAATGTTTTCTATATCTTTTCCTTGATGTTTTGCCTCCGACACTAATATAACACGCCACTTGCCTTTGTCATCTTGTACCTCAATAAGACCCCCGTCGGGTCTTATGCTTGCACTTTCAACAAAAAGGGTCTGTCCAAGGTATTCATCGACACGTTGCAAGGCTTCATTGATTTCTTTCTTTGAAAGGTCTTTTCTATACCGAAATCTCAACATGGGAAATTCAAATTCAAGCTGCTTTATAACGAAAAGGGAAGTATTTCCAACCTCTTTATCGTGTATTTGTGCGTCCTCATGAAAAATAGTAATTGGTCCTTGACCCTCTTTCTGCTGTACTGTCAGCCTGTTAGATTGCCCTTTCTTCATGTTTTTCCACTCCCTGCACAGCATTGAAGAATTTGTCAACGCTCTGAATTTCTATATATTCTGTCTCTTGCCCTAAGTTTTTCATTAGTTCAAGGTGCTTTTTGAAATACTCAATTGTTGTTGGGTCGCTGTCACACATTAAACAATGACGCCATTCTGTGATACAAACACGCCCAACAGTTCCACTCCCTGCAAAAAAGTCAAGCACAATAGAGCCCGGATAAGATAAGGCTTTTACAAAACGGTCTATTATTTCAACAGGCTTTTGCGTTGGGTGTCCGACACGTTCCTTGCTGTTGCCATTTAGTCTGTTGATTTCCCACACGTTTGTAGGGTTTTTCCCTTTCATAGTATTTTCGGGGTTTAACCGTTTATCTTTCAACGCCGCTTCAAGGTCTTTTTCTGAATAAGGTTCTCGAACCGCGTCTAAGTCAAAATAATAGTCGTTTGATTTGGCAAGCCAAATAACTTCTTCGTGCCTATTAGCAAAATACCTATGTGCAGACATACCATTCTTGTATCGCCATATTATCGTGTTTATCAATTTGAATTTTGTATTGTGCCGAACATAATGGATTATATCAATCAAATCACCCGACTTTACATCTCTAAACTGAATACCACCAAAAATAACCATACTGCCATTTGGTGAAAGAACCCTGTACGCCTCATCAAGCCATTTTGCAGCCCATTCAATATAGTTATCATAAATATCCCAACCTGCAAGTTCAAGATTGTAAGGCGGGTCAATGCATATTAGCTGAATGGAATTGTCAGGTATTGATTTTAAGAAATCGCAACAGTCCATAATGTTTAGACACAGCATGGTTCTATCGGGGGCAACAAAATCCGTCGATGTTTTAAGTTTAAGCGTGTTGTCTTTTCGCATTTTGTTCAAAGACATTAAAGCATGATTATGATGTGACTTGTTGTGGATAGCCATATTTCTACCTCAATTCTTCATCTGTATTTCAACAATATCATCAAGCGAACAATCAAGCACAACGCATATTTTTGCTAGAATGTTTGTAATGATACCCGCCGCCTTGCGCGTTTGTTTTTTCGTTATGTACCTATCTATAAATAATTCCCATAAGCGGTTATAGCTGTATGTCATACACTTTCCCTCCGCCATTAAATAACCATAAAAATGTAAAATATATTATAGCATACTTTATGTCTAATTTCAATAATATATCATATAAATGTGATATTAAATACTGTTATTTCTGCATTGTCCGTCTGCTACAATATATACTCAAATTATCTTTGTTGCTTTCCAATGTGTCGATAACAACGTTTATCCCTCAAACACAAATAACATTTTTACACTCTTACTCATATAATATAAAAAACGAAAAAGGGTGGGTAAAATGTTAAAGATGATTTTAGAAGCTGTTTTAATAGTTTTTGCTTTTATAGGGGTTATAAGCATTATTTATATTCTTTTAAAGCGCATTTTAAAATTTACTAAGCCCACTAATATACTGGCGGTAGTACCGGTTTGCGATAACGACCAAAATTTAGAATACACAGTGCGTCTTCTTATTAAGGATATGTCGGCCGGCAAAAGCACCTATACGGATATATGCTTACTCGATATAAACGCAAACGATACCACAAAGCAAATTATGGAGATTTTAGACAGGGAAAACGACCGCATTATTTTAGCTGATAAGGATAACGTTTGTGATAAGATTTTGGGCTTATTCGATTTGCAAACAAAGTAAAAAAGTATTATAATATTTTTTAGTTATAAATGCTTTGCGCTTATGAGGAAGTCTTATGGAAGAAACTAAATTTACCGAGATTATCGGCACGGTAGAAGAAATAATTTATAAAAATCCCGATAACGGATTTACGGTATTATATTTATCCTCCGACAACGAGCTTATCAATGTTGTCGGAGAGTTTTATGATGTAAATATAGGTGAGGAGCTAAAGCTTACAGGCTCCTTTACCACCCATTCCACCTATGGCTATCAGTTTAAGGCAGAGCTTTGTGAGCATCAGCTTCCCGCAACCTCAAGCGCAATATTTAAATATCTTTCTTCGGGAGTAGTAAAGGGAATAGGCCCTGTTATAGCAAGACGTATAGTAGATAAATTCGGTGATGATACGCTTAGAGTTATTGAAAGCGAGCCCGAAAAGTTAGCCGAAATAAAAGGTCTTAGCCCTAAAAAGTTAAAAACCATAACCGACGAATTTAAACAGGTATTCGGCGTAAGGACGCTTATGCTCTTTTTGTCGGAATTTAGCGTAAACCCTGCCCAAAGCATAAAGATTTGGAAACGCTGGGGCAATATGGCAGTGGATATTATATCGGGAAATCCTTATCTTTTGTGCGATGATCAGTTAAAAATTTCCTTTCAAACTGCAGACAACATAGCTAAAAAATATTCTCACCCCTTAGACTGTTATGAGCGTGTCAGCGCCGCAATAAAGTATGTGCTTATGCACAATATGAATAACGGACACACCTGCTTGCCGCAGGACAAGCTTATCGCTATGTCCGAAAAACTTTTGATGATAGAAAGAGAAACTATACTTTCCCGTCTTGACGAGGCTATATCCAAAAAAGATTTGGTATCTATAACAAAAAACAAGCCCTTTATCGCTTTACCTGAGCTTTACGAGGCAGAGCTTTATATATCAAACAGAATTTCTCTTATGGCGTCGATACCGCCCGATATTCAGACCGACGTTGACTACATAATCGACTACAACGAAAAAAAGAACAACATCGTTTATGAAGCCTTGCAGAAAAAGGCGATTAAGTTTGCGCTTTTAAATGAGGTATTTATCTTAACGGGAGGTCCCGGTACAGGTAAAACCACAACCCTCAACGCCATAATAGACATATTGCAGTCACAGGGCAAGGTTATATCTGTTTGTGCGCCTACGGGACGAGCCGCTAAAAGAATAAGCGAGGTAACAAATACCGAAGCGAAAACCATACACCGTCTTTTAGAGGTCGATTATACCGATAGCTTACTAAAATTTTCAAAAAACGAGCAAAATCCGCTTGATAGCGACGTTATTATCGTAGACGAAATGTCTATGGTTGACGTTTTGCTTTTTGAGTCGCTTTTAAAGGCCGCAAAGCCTACCTGCAAGCTTATACTTGTAGGGGATTATAACCAGCTTCCGAGCGTCGGAGCAGGTAACGTGCTTCACGATTTACTTAAAAACGACAATGTGCCGACTGTAACGCTAAAGCAGATTTTTCGTCAGGCGGCACAGAGTAAAATCGTCACATACGCACACTCTATAATTGACGGCGAAATGCCCGATATAACCGCAAATGAGGGCGATTTTTTCTTCTTGAAAAGATTAAACTCCGCTGCCGCTTCGGCTACGGTTATTGACCTTGTTACAAACCGCCTGCCAAAAAGCTATAACTTCTCGCCGACCGAGGATATACAGGTGTTATGCCCTCAGCGCAAGGGAGATTTAGGCGTTATGGAGCTAAACCGCAGATTGCAGGAAAAGCTAAATCCTTATGACAAATCAAAAACACAGTTTAAATCGACCTATTACACCTACAGAGTAGGGGATAAGGTTATGCAGACCAAAAATAACTACGACATAATATGGACTAAGGGCGAGGAAAAAGGCGAGGGCATATTTAACGGTGATATAGGTATCATAAAGATGATTGATAGGGGCTCTCAAACTCTTGCTATTGACTTTGAAGAAAGGGTGGCGTTTTACACCTTTGATATGGCGACAGAGCTTGAGCTTGCTTATGCGGTAACGGTACATAAAAGTCAGGGTAGCGAATTTGACGCAGTTATACTTCCTGTTTTAGAGGGCTATGATAAGCTTTATTACCGTAATTTACTTTATACGGCAATAACCAGAGCAAAAAAACTGCTCATAATAGTCGGAAGTGCAGACAGGGTAAAGTTTATGGTAAACAACAATATAAAAAGCGTGCGCTTTACCAATTTAAGTTACCTGCTCGATAAAGCTATGGGCGAATTTCGGTAAAGTTGACATATTAAGTATATTTTAGTATAATATTAAGGTCAGTAATTTTTGGAGAGATGTTATGTCCGAAAAAAACAATTTTTCCGTTTCCGAAAAAGAAATTTTAGAGCAAAAAGAGTTTACCGAAAAGGTCTTTGCTTTAAATCAGGAATTTTTTGATAAAAACGGGTATCAAAGACTTGCATATATAAAATCCTACGGTTGTCAGGGTAACGTCGCAGACGGCGAGAAGCTAAAAGGTATGGCGGCTAATATGGGCTTTGGCTTTACCGATACGGCTGATAACGCCGATTTTGTGCTTTACAATACCTGTGCAGTTCGTGAAAATGCAGAGGACAGAATTTACGGAAACGTAGGAGCTCTAAAGCATTATAAACGCCGTAACCCCGATATGATAATCGGTCTTTGCGGTTGTATGATGCAACAGCCTCATATTGTAGAAAAGCTAAAAAAGAGCTTCCCTTATGTAGATATGATTTTCGGAACTCACGTTTTACATAAAATGCCCGAAATAGTTTATGAGGCTTATACTTCGGGAAAAAGGGTATTTGAAACTCCACAGTCAAAGGGAGTTATTGTAGAGGATTTACCTGTAAGGCGTGACGGCAAAATAAAAGCTTGGGTACCTATTATGTACGGCTGTAATAACTTTTGCACCTACTGCATAGTACCGTATGTAAGGGGAAGGGAAAGAAGCCGAAAATCCGAGGACATTATAAACGAGATAAAAGCTCTGATAAAAGACGGATATAAAGAAATAACCCTTTTAGGTCAAAACGTAAATTCCTATGGCAAGGGCTTGGAGGAGGAAATTAACTTTTCTAAGCTTTTAAGACGTATAAACGACCTTGACGGAGACTTTAGAATACGCTTTATGACTTCGCACCCGAAAGACGCAAGCAAAGAGCTTATTGACACAATAGCTGAATGCCGGAAGGTTTGTAAGCACATACATCTGCCCGTCCAGTCGGGAAGCGACAGAATACTAAAGCTTATGAACAGGCACTACACAAGAGCCGATTATTTAAAGCTTATCTCTTATGCTAAAGAAAAAATCCCCGAAGCCTCCTTTACCACTGACATTATAGTAGGTTTTCCCAATGAAACCCGTGAGGATTTTGAAGCTACTTTAAGCCTTATAAAACAGGTAGAATACGATTCTATGTTTAGCTTTATATATTCAAAAAGGGTCGGTACAAAGGCCGCCGAAATGGTTGATACCACCTCTGATGAGGACAAGGGCAGATGGTTTAGAGAGCTTTTGGAGGTTCAAAAGGAGATAGGTATAAACAGATATAACCGTTATGTAGGAAAAACCGTTAAGGTTTTAGTTGACGGTGAAGGCAAGTCCGGCAAAGAATATTTAACAGGCAGAACGGACAACTTTATAATAGTGGATTTTATCGGCGACAAAAGCTTAATAGGAAGCTTTGTTAATGTTAAAATCACAAAAGCGTTAAACTGGGCATTACTCGGCGAAATTATATAAGCCGAGCTTAATGATATAGATTTTAAAAGAGAAAGGAAAATAAAAAATGGATATCGTACAATTAGCCAGAGAAATGGGTAAACAAATACAGCAGACCGAGGAGTATAAAAACTTACAGGTTGCCAGAAAAGCAAGCGACGAGGATAAAGAGCTTCAAGACTTAATCGCACAATTTAACATAAAGAGAATGGACTTATCTTCCGCTATGCAAGAGGAAAATAAAGACGAAGAAAAAATCACAAGCCTTGATAAAGAATTAAAAGAGCTTTACCAAAAGGTTATGTCAAACGAAAGCTTAGCCGCTTTTAACACCGCTAAAATGGAGCTTGACGCTATAATGAATAAGGTTCAGATGGTTTTAACCGCAAGCGTTAACGGAGAAGACCCCGAAACCTGTGACGTAGAGCATTCCTGCGGCGGAAGCTGTAGCACCTGCGGTGGCTGCCACTAATTTTACTTTAAATGAGCTTAGACTTTAAACAGTTTAAGCTCTTTATTTTTAGCTTATTTTATGGTATAATAATTTATTATGACTACTTATAATTACTCTTAAAAAGGCAGGTGTGGGAATATTGGACAAGTTTATAATACATTCAGAATATAAACCCACAGGCGACCAACCTCAAGCAATAGACAAATTAGTTGACGGAATTAAAAAAGGGTATAAAGGACAAACTCTTCTCGGAGTTACGGGCTCAGGTAAAACTTTTACTATGGCAAATGTAATAGCTAAGGTCAATAAACCTACTTTGGTGCTTGCGCACAATAAAACTCTCGCCGCCCAGCTTTGTACGGAGTTTAGGGAGCTTTTCCCGGAAAATGCGGTGGAGTATTTTGTTTCTTATTACGACTATTATCAGCCGGAAGCATATATCCCCAGTACAGATACCTATATAGAGAAAGACAGCGCCATAAACGATGAAATAGATAAGCTAAGACACTCTGCTACATCTGCGCTTTCGGAGCGAAATGACGTCATTATCGTTGCGAGCGTATCGTGTATTTATTCGCTGGGAAGCCCTATAGATTACAGAAATATGGTTATATCTCTGCGCACAGGTATGGAAAAAAGCAGAGACGAGCTTTTAAAAAAACTTGTTGAAATACAGTATGAGCGAAATGATATAAACTTTATCAGAAACAAGTTTAGGGTTAGGGGAGACGTTGTAGAAATATTCCCTGCATATTCGGGCGAACAGGCTATAAGAGTAGAATTTTTCGGCGACGAAATAGACAGAATAAGTGAAATAAACGTCCTTACGGGCGAGGTAAAGGCAACCCTTTCTCACGTTGCGATTTATCCTGCTTCTCACTATATTGTGCCCAGAGACAAGCTTCTTTTGGGTATAGAGGAAATATCGAGTGAACTTAACGAGCGTGTAAAATATTTTAAGGATAACGAAATGTACCTTGAAGCCCAGCGCATTGAACAGCGCACAAAATACGATATGGAAATGCTCGAAGAAATAGGCTTTTGCAAGGGCATAGAAAACTATTCGAGAATACTCTCGGGCAGGCCTGCAGGAAGTGTACCGTATACGCTTTTGGACCACTTTCCGAAGGATTTTTTGCTTATAGTTGACGAATCGCATGTATCTGTACCACAGGTAAGGGGAATGTATTTCGGCGACAGAGCCAGAAAAAAGACCCTTATAGATTATGGCTTTAGATTGCCGTCCGCTTACGATAACCGTCCTCTTGACTTTGACGAATTTTACGGAAAGATAAATCAGGTTATATATGTTTCGGCTACTCCGGGTGAATTTGAAAAAGAACACAGCGAAAAAACGGTTGAGCAGGTTATTCGCCCAACAGGACTGGTTGACCCCGAGATTATCGTAAAGCCTGTCGAGGGACAAATTGAGGACATTATCTTTGAGATAAACGAGCGTGTACCTAAAAATGAGCGTATACTTATAACTACGCTTACCAAAAAGATGGCAGAGGATTTAACCGCTTATCTTGAAAACGTAGGCATAAAAGTAAGATATATGCACCACGACATTGACACTATAGAGCGTATGGAAATCATAAGGGATTTGCGTTTAGGTGAGTTTGACGTTTTAGTCGGAATTAACCTTTTGCGAGAAGGTCTTGACATCCCCGAAATTTCGCTTGTTTGCATACTTGACGCCGACAAAGAGGGATTTTTAAGAAGCGAAACCTCGCTTATACAGACGGTAGGACGTGCAGCTCGTAACGCCGAAGGTAAGGTTATTATGTATGCTGACAGCGTAACGCCGTCAATGGAAAGGGCAATAACCGAAACCGAGAGGCGCAGAAGCTTACAAATTGCTTATAACAAAGAGCACGGCATTACCCCGAAAACCATCAAAAAAGATGTGCGTGATATTCTCGAAATCTCTAAAAAAGCTGAAGACAGTGACGTTCGTAAGCTTAAAAAGCGTATGAGCGAAAAGGAAAAGCTCGAAACTATAAAGCGTTTAACCCAAGAAATGAAAAATGCAGCTAAGATTTTGGAATTTGAATATGCCGCAGAAATCAGAGACAGAATAGAAAAACTTAAAAACGAAAAATAAATTTTAAGGAGTGTTAGATTTGGCAAGTGATAAGATTGTTATAAAAGGTGCGAGAGAACATAACCTTAAAAATGTTGATGTTGAAATCCCACGTGACAAATTAGTGGTTATGACAGGCCTTTCTGGCTCAGGTAAATCCTCGCTTGCTTTTGACACTATATATGCAGACGGCCAAAGAAGGTATATGGAAAGCCTTTCTTCCTATGCAAGACAATTTTTAGGACAAATGGAAAAGCCCGATGTAGACAGTATTGAGGGACTTTCTCCTGCTATATCCATTGACCAGAAAACGACCTCTAAAAACCCACGTTCCACCGTGGGAACGGTAACCGAAATATACGATTACCTGAGACTTTTGTACGCCAGAATCGGCGTGCCTCACTGCCCGGTTTGCGGTAGGGAAATAAAACAGCAAACAATAGATATGATAGTGGATAAGCTTATGTCCTTAGACGAGGGCACAAAGCTTCAAATTTTAGCTCCTATAGTACGTCAGAGAAAGGGCGAGCATGTAAAAGAGCTTGACAGCGCACGCCGTTCGGGTTATGTAAGAGTAAGAGTAGACGGTAATCTTTACGACTTGTCAGAAGAAATTAAAATGGAAAAAAACAAAAAGCACAGCATTGAAGTTATTGTAGACAGAATTGTTATAAAGCCTGACGTCACTTCAAGACTTGCAGATTCCTTAGAAACTGCTGTTGCGCTTACCGACGGCTTGGTTATAGCCGACGTTATCGGTGGCGAAGAAATGCTTTTTTCTCTCAATTATGCTTGCCCCGAGCACGGTATCAGCATTGAGGAGCTTACACCTACAATGTTTTCGTTTAATAATCCTATCGGCGCCTGTCCTATTTGTACGGGGCTTGGAACTTTTATGAGAGTTGATCCCGATATGGTAGTGCCGAATAAAGAGCTTTCTATCTCACAAGGTGCTATCAAGGCAAGCGGTTGGTATTATGCCGAAGGCGGTATTACACAGATGTATTTTGAGGGCTTAGCTAAACACTACGGCTTTAGCCTTGATACGCCGTTTAAGGATTTGCCCGATAATATTAAGGATATTTTATTATACGGCTCTAATGGTGAAGCGATAAAGCTTGTAAGAGTTACCGATAACGGCACAAGTAAATACACCCAAGCTTTTGAGGGGGTTATAAATAACCTTGAACGCCGTTTCAGAGAAACAAAAAGCAGTTGGATGCGTGATGAGATAACGCTTGTAATGAGCGCAGTACCTTGTCCTGAATGTCACGGAGAAAGACTTAAAAAAGAAATGCTTTCGGTTACTGTAGGGGATTTAAATATAAGCGACTTTTGTAAGATGTCTATTTCAAACGCACTAAAATTTATTGATAACCTAAAGCTTACCAAAAACAAAGAGTTTATCGGAGGTCAAATTTTAAAAGAGATAAAAGAAAGAATGGGCTTTTTAGAAAATGTAGGGCTCGGATATCTTACCTTATCTCGTTCTTCGGGTACTCTTTCAGGCGGTGAAAGCCAGCGTATACGCCTTGCAACACAGATAGGCTCCTCCTTAATGGGAGTTATATATATACTCGACGAGCCGAGTATAGGTTTGCATCAGCGTGATAATGATAAGCTGCTTGCCACCTTAAAGCATTTAAGAGATTTGGGCAACACCCTTATTGTAGTAGAACACGATGAGGACACAATGCTTGCGGCGGATTATATAGTTGACGTAGGTCCGGGAGCAGGTGTTCACGGCGGTGAAATCGTATGCGCAGGAAGTGTAGATGATATAATTAACTGCGAAAGGTCGGTTACAGGGCAGTATTTATCAGGTAAGAAAAAGATAGAAGTGCCTAAAAAGCGCCGTAAAGGTAACGGTAAATATCTAACTGTTATGGGTGCCGGTCAAAATAACCTTAAAAACATAAATGTAAAAATTCCTTTGGGTGTGCTTACCTGCGTTACAGGAGTATCAGGCTCGGGTAAATCCTCGCTTGTAAACGAAATTATTTTTAAAGCACTTTCAAAAGAGCTTAATAAATCAAAGCTAAAACCGGGAAGCTACCGTCAGATAAAGGGCATAGAGCATTTAGACAAGGTAATAGACATAAACCAGTCGCCTATAGGCAGAACTCCACGTTCAAATCCTGCGACCTATACGGGCGTTTTCACCGATATACGAGAGCTTTTTGCCATGACTCAGGAAGCAAAGGTAAGAGGTTATAACTCCGGTAGATTTTCCTTTAATGTAAAGGGCGGTCGTTGTGAAGCCTGCGAGGGTGACGGCATTTTACAGATAGAAATGCACTTTTTGCCCGATATATATGTGCCTTGCGACGTTTGTAAGGGTAAACGCTATAACCGTGAAACGCTTGAAATAAAATATAAGGGTAAATCCATTCACGACGTTTTGGAGATGACCTGTGAGGAAGCATATTACTTCTTTGAGAATGTGCCGAAAATCGCAAATAAATTAAAAACTTTATGTGACGTAGGTTTAAGCTATGTTAAGCTCGGTCAGCCTGCAACAACCCTTTCGGGCGGTGAGGCTCAAAGGGTAAAGCTTGCTACAGAGCTTTCAAAAAGGTCAACGGGAAAAACACTTTATATTTTGGACGAGCCTACTACAGGGCTTCATACTGCTGATATACACAAGCTTATTGAGATGCTTCAAATACTTGTTGACAACGGAAACAGTATGATTATAATTGAGCATAACCTTGATGTAATAAAGATTGCCGACCATATTATCGACTTAGGCCCCGAAGGGGGAGATGAAGGCGGTAATATCGTTGCAGAGGGTACTCCCGAAGAGGTATCGGAAACCGAAAATTCATATACAGGCAAGTATTTAAAAAAATACCTCAAAAAATAAAATACAGTTAAGGAGTTAAAGCATTATGACTGACCAAAGCCCAAAGATTTTATATTTGGTTATACCTTGTTATAACGAGCAAGAGGTTTTAGACGAAACCGCCGCACAGCTCACTGCAAAAATGGACTCAATGATACAAAGCGGTCTTATATCAAAAGACAGTAAAATTGCCTTTGTAAACGACGGTTCTAAGGATAAAACGTGGGAAATTATCACAAGGCTCCACAGCGACAACGATATGATTTGCGGAATAAAGCTTTCCCGAAACAAAGGTCACCAAAACGCTTTGCTCGGCGGTCTTATGACAGTAAAAGAGCACTGTGATATGGCTATATCTTTAGACGCAGATTTGCAGGACGATATAGGCGTTTTGGACGAGTTTGTGAAAAAATATTACGAAGGCTGTGAGGTAGTTTACGGTGTTAGGAGCAAAAGGCAAACAGACACCTTTTTTAAGCGCTTTACCGCACAGAGCTTTTATAAGCTTATGAAAGCTTTTGGAGTTGAGATAGTAAACGACCACGCTGATTATCGTTTACTGTCAAAAAGGGCATTAGACGAGCTCGAAAACTTTAAAGAAGTCAATTTATTTTTAAGAGGTATTGTGCCTTTAATAGGATTTAAAAGCGATAAGGTTTATTATGAGCGTCACGAGCGTTTTGCAGGAGAATCTAAGTATCCGCTTAAAAAAATGCTCAACTTTGCCTTTGACGGCATAACGTCCTTTAGCGTAAAACCTATCCGTATGATTTCATCACTTGGTGGTATTATGCTTATCTTAAGCGTTATAGCGTTTATTATCTACCTTATACTGTTTTGTATAGGGGTATGCTCTGCGACCTGGGCATTTACTTTAATATCCGTTTGGGCTGTAGGCTCTCTTGAACTTTTAGCTATAGGCATAATAGGGGAATATATAGGCAAGGCTTATCTCGAAACCAAAGCAAGACCTAAGTTTATTATAGAAGAATTCTTAAAATAAGCCCTAAAGTGAGGAAAATATTATGTATATAAGCGTATATGAAAACGGGATTTATCTAGATATAAAGGTTTTAGAGGATAAAAGTGTAAAGTTAATTAACTTGTCGCCCAATAAGCTTGAAAATGAACCAAAGGATATAAAATATTATAGTATTGCCGAGCTTCAAATTTCCGGATATGACCACGACGATCATCACGGCAACAAGCATACTTACTGTTCCGGAGCTTCTTTGATGAAATATCTTTCTCACAGAGATTATCAAAATAACTTTGGCAGAAAGCTTGAAATTACACAAGAGTATAAAGGTATTTTACTTGTCAGCCATTTTCAGTTTTTCGACAATATTTCGGTTATAAGAAGTTGGAATGGTATCGAAAACGGTTCAAAAGAGACAGAACCTATAGAATATATCTCATCTTTGTCGCTTTACGGCATATCCTCAAATACTCCGAATAAGCGAAATCAAGATGTTATTATACATATTCCGCATAACACATGGTTTGGCGAAGCACAGTGGAAAAGCTATGACATACATTCTCTCGGCTACGACATTTTAAGAGAAGCCTCGGTAAAGAGAATAGCCTTATCTAACACAGGCTCTTGGAGCTGTGCAGAGTATTTGCCTATGGGAAGCTTTGAAAACAAGTTTTCGGGCAGTACGCTTACCTGGCAGATAGAAACCTCTGCCTCGTGGCATTGGGAAATAGGCGAGATACCAAATGAATTATACCTGCAACTTTCAGGTCCGACTTTAGAAGAAAACTCTTTCGTTAAGCTTTTAAAGCCGGGTGAAAGCTTTGAAAGTGTGCCGTGTGCTATCGCTTTAGTAAACGGAGATTTTGAAAAATCCATAGCAGAGCTTACTAAGTACAGGCGTGCTATACGCAGAAAAAACGAGGACAACGAAAAGTTAAACGTAATCTTTAACGACTATATGAACTGCCTTATGGGCAACCCTACAACCGAAGCTCTTATACCGCTTATAGACGCCGCATTTGATGCAGGGTGTGAATACTTTTGCGTCGACTGCGGTTGGTATGCCGACGGCTTTTGGTGGGACACAGTAGGCGAGTGGTTACCTTCAAAAAAACGCTTTCCAAACAGCATAAAAGAGGTTTTTGACTATATTCGTTCTAAGGGTATGACAGCAGGCTTATGGCTCGAATTAGAGGTTATGGGGATAAAATGTCCGCTTGCAAATAAGCTTCCTGACGACTGGTTTTTTATGAGAAACGGCAGACGTATCATAGACCAAAATAGGTATCAGCTTGATTTTAGAAATCCGGCTGTCAGGGAATATGCCACAGGCATAATAAAAAGAGTTATAGAGGATTACGGCGTAGGCTACATAAAAATGGACTACAACATAGATGTAGGCGTGGGAACCGATTATAATGCCGACAGCACAGGTGAGGGGCTTCTATCTCACACAAGAGCATATCTTGCGTGGCTTGACAGTATATTTGAAATGTACCCAAATCTCGTTATAGAAAACTGCAGCAGCGGCGGTATGAGAATGGACTATTCTCATCTTTCAAGATACAGCATTCAGTCTGTAACAGACCAAGAGGACTATATCTTAATGTCTGCAATCGCCGCAAACTGTATGACTGCCTGCGCTCCCGAACAAGCGGCAATATGGTCATATCCTCTAAAAAAAGGCGATATAGAAGAAACCGTATACAATATGGTAAACGCTATGCTTTTGAGAATACACCAAAGCGGACATCTTGCCGAGATAGATAAGGAACGTCTTAAATATGTAAAAGAGGGAATAGCGTATTACAAGACTATAAGAGATGACATTAAATCCGCACTTCCGTTTTGGCCTATAGGGCTTGCCGATATGAATGATGAGTATATAAGTGTAGGTCTTGACTGCAAGGACAAAAAATACATCGCAGTATGGCGTATGAAGGGTGAGGATTTAAACAAGGGGATTTCACTGCCGATAAAAAATATTTCCTCAAATTCTAAGGCTTTATGCGCTTATCCCAAGGACTTAGACACCGATTATTCTTATGACAGCTTAAACTGGATTTTAAATGTAACCTTAAAGCCTAAAACCGCAAGAATTTTTGAGATAAATAGTTAAACGAAAATATCATATTATTTTGCATTTTTCTATAAAATGTACTATAATATTAAATAACATATATTTTTAAGGTATACGGTGAACATTATGAAAGGTGATTTACATTGTCATACCAGACTGTCTGACGGCTCTGAGGGCATAGAAAATGTAATTTCTATGGCTAAAAAGTTAGGGCTCGATTTTATAGCTATAACCGATCACGATACTATAGCTTCTGTCTCACGGGTAAAGGTCTTAGGCGAAAGATACGGCATTAAAACCGTTTCGGGCGTAGAGCTTTCCTGTTATGATTACAAGCGAAACAGACGTGTACATATGCTTTGCTATATGCCAAATAAACCTGTAATGTTAGAGGTTATTTGTGCGCAAATATGCGATAAGAGAAAAAAGGTAGGAAAAGAGCTTATTGCTAAAACAATGAAGTATTTTCCCATTACTGCTGATGACGTTATGCGCTTTGCTTCTCACAGCACATCTATTTACAAACAGCATATTATGCACGCTTTAATGTGTTACAGCTATACCTCAAGAATTTTCGGCGGTCTTTATAACGAGCTTTTTAATCCTAAGACAGGTAAAATATATGTTCCGGTTCAGTATCCTGATGTATACGAAATTTTGGAGCTTATAAATCAGGCTGAGGGAATGGCTGTGCTGGCACATCCTTATGAATATGAAAGCTTGGAGCTTTTAGAGGAACTTGGTGAGAAAAACCTAATCGACGGAGTCGAAGTTTATCACAGCCGTTGCGAGAAACAGGGAGAGGATGAGCTCATTAAAATAGCCGATAAGTATTCTCTTGTAAAGACGGGCGGCTCGGATTTTCACGGATATTATTCGTCAAAGCCCTGTCCTTTAGGCAGTAGATATACTACAGGCGAAGCCTTAGCTGAACTTGAAAAAAGGCATAAATTAAAATTCGGTAAATAAAATATTTAAATATTTATAATAACATAAAAGGAGTAATAAAAATGGACGAACAAAAGAAGATTGCTTGCGAAAAGCACAAGGAATGGAAAGGTAAAATTGAAGTTGTTTCAAGAGCTTCAATCAAAAACAAGGAAGAGCTTTCGGTTGCATATACACCCGGAGTTGCTGCACCTTGTCTTGAAATAGAAAAAGATCCTTCCTTGTCTTATGAATACACAAGAAGAGGTAACTTAGTTGCTGTTATAACAGACGGTACCGCAGTACTCGGCTTAGGCGATATAGGTCCTTTAGCCGCAATGCCTGTTATGGAGGGTAAGTGCGCACTGTTTAAAACCTTCGGCGACGTAGACGCTATTCCTATCTGCGTTAATTCAAAAGATGTGGACGAGATTGTAAAAACCATTGAGCTTATCTCACTTAGCTTCGGCGGAATTAACTTAGAGGATATTGCCGCTCCGAGATGTTTTGAAATTGAAAAGCGTTTAAATGACAAGTTAAATATCCCGGTATTCCACGATGACCAGCACGGAACCGCTATCATAGTAGGCGCCGCAATGATTAACAGCGCAAAGCTTGTAGGTAAATCACTTGACGAGTTTAACGTAGTAGTAAACGGTGCAGGTGCCGCAGGTATCGCTATAGCTAAGCTTATAATGAAGCTCGGCGTTAAAAATATAATTATGTGCAACAGTAAGGGTATTCTTTACGAGGGCGCAGAATATATGAACGAAGCACAAGCCGAAATGGCTAAAATCACTAATCACAAAAACTTAAAGGGCAAGCTTGCAGACGCTATGGTTGGTGCTGACGTATTTATAGGTGTTTCGGCTCCTAACGTAGTTACTGCCGATATGGTAAAATCTATGTCTGATAAGCCTATCATTTTTGCTATGTCTAATCCTACTCCTGAAATTATGCCTGAGGTTGCTAAGGAAGCCGGCGCATACATTATAGGTACCGGCAGAAGCGATTATCCTAACCAGATAAATAACGTATTAGCTTTCCCGGGAATCTTTAAAGGCGCATTAGCTGCAAGAGCAACTGATATTACAGAAGAAATGAAGCTTTCTGCTTCTTACGGAATCGCAAGCATTGTTTCTGATGAGGAATTGTGCCCGGAATACATCTTGCCGGATCCGTTTAATCCAAAAGTTGCCGACAGCGTAGCTAAAGCTGTTGCAAACGCAGTAAAAAAGTAATTTAAAAATTCATTATAAAGCTACCACCGGGCAGCAGAATGTTAAAGCATTCGTTAGCACATCGTTAGGTCTTTGAAGATGTGTTGGCGAATGCTTTTTTAGAAGGTGTATGTATTGCAATTTAAAAATTTATTTAAACAGTTTACACGGTTTGAGTTAAGTCTTTGGATTACCTCTTTAATTATTGTTACAGCTTCTTTTTTTGTTTGTTCGTCCGACAATTATTTAACGCTTATAGCTTCTTTTATAGGAGTTACTGCACTCATATTTTTGGCTAAGGGATATGTAATAGGTCAAATCTTAATCGTTATTTTTTCAGTTTTCTACGGTATTATATCTTTTTATTTTAATTATTACGGTGAAATGATAACTTATCTCGGTATGACTTCTCCCATTGCTGTTTTAGCGGTTATTTCGTGGCTTAAACACCCTTACAAAAAGACTGCTGAGGTCAAAGTACACCGTATGACCTATATACAGGTTATCGTTATGCTTATGCTTACTGTTTTAGTTACCGCTGTTTTTTACTTTGTTTTAAAAGCACTTAATACCGCAAATTTATTTTTTAGTACATTATCGGTTACAACCAGCTTTTTGGCGTCATATATGACCTTTATGCGAAGCTCATATTACGCCTTAGGATATGCAGCTAATGATATTGTACTTATTATATTGTGGATATTTGCAACATTAAACGATATATCATACTTTCCTATGGTTGTATGTTTTATAGTATTTTTTATAAATGACCTATATGGTTTTGTTAGCTGGCAAAGAATGAAAAAAAGACAAATATTAAACAAAAGGGAAGTGGCTTAGTGCTAAAAGAAAATATAAATACTTGCAATTTGTGCCCGAGAAACTGCAACGTAAACCGAGATGAAAAAAGAGGCTTTTGCCTTACTGCAAACGAAATAATGATAGCAAGAGCTGCTCTTCACTTTTGGGAGGAGCCTTGTATTTCCGGTACAAGAGGTTCAGGGGCCGTATTTTTTTCAGGCTGTAATTTAAGATGTGTATATTGCCAAAACTCAAAAATAGCTTCTGCACAAAACGGCAAGATTATAAGCATAAAAAGGCTCTCGCAGATATTTTTAGAGCTCGAGGAAAAGAAAGCGCATAATATAAACCTTGTAACGCCTTCTCACTATCTTCCGCAAATAATTAAAGCTATAACTTTATCAAAGCAAAACGGGCTTAGTTTGCCGATAGTCTACAATACAAGCTCTTATGAAAAGGTTAATGCGATTAAAGCATTAAGCTCATATGTAGATATATACATGCCTGATTTTAAATACTTAAATAGCGCCTTAAGTAAGCGGTATTCTAATGCGCCCGATTACCCCGAAATCGCCAAAGCGGCAATAGACGAGATGGTAAATAGGGCAGGGAAACCTTTGTTCGATAAGGACGGAATGATGAAAAAAGGCGTAATTGTAAGGCATCTTGTACTACCCGGTTGCACAGAGGATTCAAAACAAATAATAAAATATCTCTACGAAACCTACGGCGACGATATTTATTTAAGCATTATGAATCAGTATACGCCGGTAAATACGTCTGATACATTTAGAGAATTAAACCGAAAAATAACCGATAAGGAATATAATGACGTAATAGACTTTGCACTAAAGCTCGGAGTAAAAAACGCCTTTATACAAGAGGGCGACACTGCAGACGAAAGCTTTATTCCCGAATTTAATAATGAGGGGGTTTAATCGTATAGAACGCCCGTTCTTTTAGCTTTTAACCTATATTTTATATGCTGTCATAATTTAATATTAACGCTAATATAAATGTGGTAGAAAAATATAAAATCAAAAAGGAGAGGTTAAAAGTGGATTTTAGTATGAGCAAAGAAAACATTTCTGTTAATGAGGTTATATTTAACGGCGCTATAGAACAAACGGTAGAATTAGACTATGTTTTGCCGGATTATTGTCCCGAAATTTTTAAAATTTTAAAATCTCAGATAACAGGTAAGGTACTGAGCACTAAAACAGTAGCCAACAAGCTTACAATAGACGGAGTAGCTTATATTAAAATACTTTATATAGGCGAAAATCCAAGTGATATAAAGGCTTTGGAACAAAAGCAAAACTTCACCAAAACAATAGAGCTTAAAAGCGACGGCACAAATGCGGCGGTAATCGCAAAAATACGCACCGATTATGTAAACTGCCGTGCGGTTAACCAAAGAAGACTTGATATAAAAGGTGCGCTTACCATAACCGTTACCGTAACAAACACTAAAACAATACCTATTATTGTGGACTGCAACAACGTTCAGCTTCATAAAAATGAGGTGTCGGTGTGCAGTCAAAAGCTGTGCGCTGTTAAGGATTTTACCGTAAAAGATGAGCTGATGATAGGGCAGGGCAAGCCCGCAATTTCGGATATACTAAGCTATGAGGCAGTGGCGCTTTCGGTTGATTCCAAGATACTTGCAAATAAGGTTGTTGTAAAAGGTGAGGTACTGCTTAACACACTTTATCTGCCGGCAGATAACAGCGGTAATCCCGAAATTATGGAGCATAAACTTCAGATAAGTCAAATTGTAGATTTAGCCGGTATAGACGAGGATTATATCTGCAACAATATCCTTGATATAACAAAGTATGATATAGACCTTCAGGTAGACGATGATGATCGCTGTAATTCATTTATTGTAGAATTGGGCATAAAAATAACCTGCGAGGCTTGCATAAACAAGACCGTGCAGGTTGTGGACGACTGCTATTCAACAAATTATGAAACGGTTTGCAGTTTTTCCGACATAAATTTAGACAGGGTACAAAAAGCGATAAACCAAAATATTATCATCAAAAAATCCGTTAAACTAAATCAAAACAATATAAACAGTATCTGCGACTTAAGTTTAAGTGCAGAAAATGTCACATGGCAGTATGAAGACGACAAAATAGGCGTTATGTGCAATCTTAAAATGTCTATGCTGGCATTCGATAACGATAATATTCCGCTGGCATTTGACCAGTTAATACCCTGCGAGCTTTCAATAGATGATATAAAAGGTAATAACAACATTAAGTTTGAGCCGAATATAACCGTTTATTCCGCAGGATATACCATTATGTCGGTAGATGAAATCGAGATTAGGGCAGAGCTTATTGTAAGCGGTATTATATACGAAAACGTATCTTTAAAATACATAAACGAAGTAACGGTAGATGAACAAAACCCTAAAAGCCGTAAGGATAACAGCGCTTTGAGATTATATTTTGCGGACGAAAACGAAAGTATATGGGATATAGCAAAACGCTATAATACTTCGGTTGACGCAATACTTGAAGAAAACTCGCTTGAATCGCAAAATATAACCGCAAGGGGAATGATTTTAATTCCTATTGTAGATTAAGAAATTTTACACTTTATATTATAAGGGGCTTTACGCCCCTTATTTTTATTTTTCTCTATAAAATAAAGAGGTGGAACTTTTGTTCTTTATAGTCTAAAAAAATAAAAGGCTTAATTTTAAGCGGCTTTTGAGCAATAATCGTCAAAGCTCTTTCTTGCAGCTTCACGCTTTTTTAAATATATAACCTTATTTTCAGCCTTTTTCTTGGCGGAATCACAAGCACAATAGCCTATATAGCCGGCACCCATTACCAAAAAGCTTATCAGGCACTGCAAAATAATTCTCGAAAAGGCTATACTGCCGGCGTCGCTTGCTCCTGCTGTACCGATTAAATATATAAAGCCTGCAAATCCTAAAAACATAAATAATTTTTTCATAAGATTACCTCCGGGAAAGATATATATTTCTCTAAAGAACATTTGTTCTTTTTCTTTAGTATATACCCAAAAATGAGGTTTGTCAAGTATTTTTTAAAAATTTTTTCAAACATAACTACTATAGGGGAGATAATAAGCAGGGAAATAAAAGATAGGCTATAAGCGGTATTTTATATTATATTTATTACTTACATCAGATAACCTCAAAAGCTACATACTTATATAAAAGTTTATTTAAGTTTAAGAATAATATAAATTAGAAGATAGATTAGAAAAATTTTTAAAAGTGATTTTTATAAAATTTATAAAAGCTTTATAAAGCTAAAAAACATTTTAATGTAAAACAGTAATTTCAAAATGAGGTTTTAAATTTTAGAGGTTAAATTATATCAAAGGGTATTAGTTTGGATATTAGTTAGTATATTTCAGAAAACAGCTTTTTATAAAAGTACATAAAATCTATTGACATATATCGTAGGAGAGTGCTATAATAAAATAAAGCTTATGTCGGGAAATTGATATTTACCGACATACAGAGGAGGTAAAAAGATGTATAACGATTGTTCGCCCGAAATCCGTGAATTCCTGTTTTATTTGGAAACCGTTAAAGGACGTTCTAAAAATACCGTTTATGCTTATTACAAAGACATCAGATATTTCTTTAGGTTTATAAAACTTCATAAAGGTCTTTGTGATAAACAAACCGATTTTGAAAATATCTCTATCGAAGATGTTTCTATAGATCTTATAAAATCTGTTACCTTATCTGATATTTATGAATTTTTTCATTATGTAAACAGCACCAATCAATCGTCTACAATAGCCCGTAAGGCTTCCTGCTTAAGAACCTTTTATAAGCATATGTACAATATAAACGCTATAGATAAAAATCCTACTGAAAATTTAGAGCTTCCGAAAATAAAAAAATCACTGCCTAAATATCTAAATCTCGAACAATGCTTACAGCTTTTAAACAGCATTGACGGACCTTTTAAGGCTCGTGATTATTGTATGGTAACATTATTTTTAAACTGCGGTATGCGTTTAAGTGAGCTTGTAGGTATAAATTTAAACGATATAAGCATTTGTGAAAACAACAACCGTCTTTTGCTTAGAGGTAAAGGAAATAAAGAACGCATAGTATATCTTAACGACGCTTGCCTATCGGCTCTTAACGATTATCTTATATTTAAGCGTGACCACTATCAAAATGCCAAGCATTTAGATAAGAAAGCATTGTTTTTGTCAAGAAATGGAAATAGAATCTGTGCAAGACAGGTAGAGCGTATAATTGATAACTGCTTGCAAAAAGCAGGACTTTCAGGTATGGGATTTTCCACGCATAAGCTCAGACACACCGCCGCCACAATGATGTATCAGCACGCAGGCGTTGATATAAGAGTTTTGCAGGAAATTTTGGGACACAACAACTTAGGAACTACTCAGATATATACCCATATTTCCAACAGTCAGGTAAAAGAAGCAATAGAAAACTCTCCTCTTAATTTTAAAAGTAAAAAATAGTCTTCCCCTCTCCCCTTTTTGCTGTAAATATATTCCTAATTTCTTTTTAAAGAAACAAAAAATCGTGGTTAAAAAAACCACGATTTTTTTATATTAAGAATCCTTATCAACTACATGAAACTTTTTAAGATTGCCGATTTTTTGTCTGCGCTTTTCGAGTACGGCAATAATATCGTCAAGCTCGACGCCCTTTTCGACCATAAGCACCATCATATGATAAATAAGGTCGCAAATTTCGCCCTCAAGCTCGCCTTTATCGGTGTTTTTTGATGCTATAATCATTTCCGAACACTCTTCACCGCATTTTTTTAAGATTTTATCAAGTCCCTTATCAAAAAGATAACAGGTGTAAGAGCCTTCCTCATAATTTTCCTTGCGCTGTTTTACAACTTCATATAAGCCCTTTAAAGTATCGTTTGTCATTTTATTTACTCTCCCTTATATATTTCTTTAAAAAAGCAGGAATAATTACCTGTATGACAGGCTACTCCCGTTTGATGTACCTTTACAAGCAAGGTATCATCGTCACAGTCGGCGGTAATGCTTACAACCTTTTGTAAATTACCGCTTGTAGCGCCTTTGTTCCAAAGCTCCTTGCGTGAACGGCTGTAAAACCAAGTATAGCCTGTCTGAAAGGTTTTTTCAAGGCTTTCCCTATTCATATACGCAAGCATTAAAACCTCGCCGTTTGTTTCCTCAACCACTATTGCGGGAATAAGCTTGTCCTTTACAAAATATTTATCAAAATCCATAATAAACTCCTTATTTACTAAGTCTGACAGGTATGCCCTTTGATTTTAAGTGATTTTTTACTTCGGGAACAGTCAGCTCTCTGTAGTGAAAAAGCGAAGCCGCAAGCGCAGCGTCAGTACCTGTTTTTAAAAACACGTCTGAAAAATGCTCTAAAGTACCGCAACCGCCGCTTGCAATTACAGGTACGTTTACAAGAGGACATATCTCATTTAAAAGCTCTATGTCAAATCCGCTCTTAGTGCCGTCGGTATCCATTGAAGTTACCAAAAGCTCACCTGCGCCAAGCTCAACCGCCTTTTTTGCCCACTCGATAGCGTCTAAACCGGTATCAATTCTGCCACCGTTTATAACCACGTTGAATTTGCCGTTTATACGCTTTGCATCTATAGCGCACACAACGCACTGACTGCCGAATTTGTCGGCGGCTTCATATATAAGATTGGGATTGTGTACCGCCGCAGAGTTTACCGATACTTTATCGGCACCTGCACGCAAGGTACTTTTAAAATCGTCTATGGTTCTTATTCCACCGCCTACAGTTAATGGTACAAAAACCTCTTTAGCCGTTCTTTCAACGACATCGAGTATCGTGCCCCTGCCCTCGTGGGAAGCGGTAATATCCAAAAAAACTATTTCATCTGCGCCCTGCTCGTTATACATTTTTGCACATTCTACAGGGTCGCCGACATCTTTTATTCCAACAAAGTTAATTCCCTTTACCACACGTCCGCCTCGAACATCAAGACAAGGGATTATTCTTTTTGTCAGCATATATTATTCTCCTTTTGATAAATCAATGGCCGTTTTTAAGTCAAGGGTACCCTCATAAAGCGACTTACCGCATATAACGCCGTACAAATTAAGTGCTTTACAAGCGCTTATATTGCTTATATCCCTTATTCCGCCACTCGCAATAATATTGCAGCCTACAGCCTTATTTATGTTATCAAGCTGTTTTAAATTAGGTCCCTTTAGCGTTCCGTCTTTGGAAATATCGGTGAAAACTATATATTTAACGCCTGCTTTTTCCATTTGACAAGCCAAATCAATATAATTTACATCAGAGGTATCAAGCCAGCCCTCAGTAGCCACCATTTCGTTCTTTGCATCAATTCCTACAACTATTCTCTCTGCACCGAATTCCTTAATCGCAGTCTTTACAAGGGTGGGATTTTTTATAGCTACAGAGCCTAATATAACCCTGTTTATGCCGTTTTTAAGGTAGTCCTCTATAGTATCAAGGTTTCTTATTCCTCCGCCGAGTTCAATCTTTAAAGAGGTGCTTTTTGCCATTTCATAAAACAAATCTCTGTTTACGGTTTTAGCGTCCTTTGCACCGTCCAAGTCAACCATATGAAGATACTCAGCGCCTGCTTTTTCAAAGTTTTTTGCTGTTACAAACGGATCTTCGGCAACCTTATGTGCAGTATTATAATCGCCCTTTACAAGTCTTACGCAGCTACCGTCTTTTATATCTATTGCAGGTAAAATTATCATTTTGTTAAGCCTCCGAAGTTTCTTAGGATAGTAAGACCGGTTTCTCCGCTTTTTTCAGGGTGAAATTGCGCACCGTATACATTGTCTTTTGATGTTAAGGCAGGTACCTTTACACCGTAATCACAGTGAGCAGTAATGTTTTCATCGTCGGTATACGCCATAAAGGAATGCACAAAGTAAACGCAGTCACCGTCTGAAATACCTTTTAAAAGCGGATTTGACTTATCGTTTATTATAAGCTCGTTCCAACCCATGTGAGGTATCTTCAGTTCAGGCGAGGTAACTATATCGTCTACCCTACCGTTAATAAGTCCTAAACCCTTTGTAAGCTCAAATTCCGTACTTTCGTCAAATAACATCTGCATACCAAGACAAATTCCAAGTAAGGGTTTTGTAGCTACCTGCTCTTTAATGAGCGATATAAGCCCTGTGTCCTTTAACATTTTCATAGCGTAGGGATAAGCGCCTACGCCCGGCAGAATAAGGCTGTCTGCTTTTTCGATATCAGATTTTTTATTTGTAATTATATAGCTTTCTCCTATATATTCGAGCGCATTTTTTACACTGAATAAATTACCTGCTCCGTAATCTATTATTGCAATCATTAAAGCTTTTTCTCCTTAATGCTTATAATATTCCCTTAGTGGATAAAGGGCTGTCGTCATCTAAAGGCTTTATAGCCTGCTTTAAGGCATAAGCAACAGCCTTAAATATAGCCTCTACCTTGTGGTGCTCGTTTTTGCCGTATTCGCATTTTATGTGCAAGGTAATACCTGCGTTAAACGCTAAGGCTCTGAAAAATTCCTCAACCATTTGAGTATCCATATCGCCTATGCTGTCGTTTTCAAATTCACAGTCAAAAACCAAATACGGTCTGCCGCTTATGTCGACCGAAGCAAAGCCAAGTGCTTCGTCCATAGGAATAAACGCACTTCCGTAACGTGCGATACCGCTTTTATCTCCAAGTGCTTCGGCTAACGCCTTACCTAATACAATGCCCGTATCCTCAATAGAATGATGACAATCCACATATATGTCGCCTTCGGTCCTTATCTGCATATCAATTCCCGAGTGTACGGCGAGCGCATTTAACATGTGGTCAAAAAAGCCTATATTAGTGCTTATTCTGTTGTTTTTATTTCCGTCAAGGTTTATGCTAACGGAAATGTCAGTTTCTTTTGTCTTTCTAGATACTTCGGAAGTTCTCATAAAAAGCTCCTTTCACATCTTTATTTTATAAAGTATTTAAAAACTCATTTAGCTTACTTATGAATATTTTGTTTTCCTCTTCGGTGCCGGTACAGATTCTTATATATCCGTTCATATTTCTTATAGCTACCGATTCATTAAGCATAGCGTTAAAGATTTTGTCGCTATACGCAGTTTTTACAAACACAAAATTTGTACACGGTTCATATACCGTTTTAAGAATATTACTATACTCTTTTGATAGCTTTAAAATTTCGGCGTATAAGCTTTTGGTTTGAAGTGCAAGCGTTTTTGAAGCAAAGCTTAAATACTCCTTGTCGCTTAAAACCTCTTCGCCTACAAGCTGTGATAAGACGTTTACGTTATAGGGCGATTTTACCGCCTGTAAAACATCGGTAAGCGTCTTATTAGCTATGGCAAAACCAAGCCTTACTCCTGCAAGCCCTATCGCCTTAGAGCAGGTCTTTAAGATTATAAGATTATCATAACAATTAACCTTATCTATTACCGACTGATCCCAAAAGTCCATATATGCTTCGTCTAATATTACCAAAGCATCGGTAGAGTCTAACAAGCGGATAATCTCTTCCCTTTTTACTCCGAGCGAGGTCGGGTTACAGGGATTTGAAAACACAATGCCCGATATACCGTTATTATCAATGTAATCTAAAACAGTGTCAATGTCAACAGTTAAATCCTCTCTTTTAGGTATAACGTCGCATTCTAAGCCGTAGCTTTGAGCATATACCCTGTACATACTAAAGTCATTTGAAAGTACGGCTAACTTATCACCCGTGCTGAATAAAGTTCCCATCATCAAGGCGATAAGCTCGTCCGAGCCGTTGCCTACAGTTATAAGGTTTTTATCTATATTGTAATAGTCAGCGAATTTTTCTCTTACTGCGTTTGCATAAGGGTCGGGATAACGGTTAAATTCGAGTGACTTCACACGCTTAGCTATTTTATTTAACTGTTCATCTTTTAAATTAAAGCAGGATTCATTTGCGTCAAGCCTTGTGTCGTATTTTTCGGTTATAGGCTCATAAGGGGTTAGGCTTTTTATCCTGTCGGGTATGTTATATTTCATTTAAAAGCTCCCTTTATTTATAACGTACTATGATTGAATTTGCGTGAGCAGTAAGTCCCTCACGGTTTGCAAGTAAAACAATATCGTCGTGAGCCTCTCTTAAAGCCTCGTCTGTATAGTAAATATAGCTCGATTTTTTCACAAAAGCGTCTACCGACAAAGGTGAGAAAAATCTTGCAGTACCGCTTGTGGGTAAAACGTGGTTAGGACCTGCATAGTAATCCCCTAACGGTTCAGGCGCATAGTTGCCTAAGAATACAGAGCCTGCGTTATCAAGCTTTCCGATATATTCCATAGGGTTTTTAACCATAACCTCTAAGTGCTCGGGGGCAAAATCATTTGCCATTTTAACAGCGTAATCTATGTTGTCGCACACAAATATTGCGCCGTAATCCTTAAGCGACTTTTGGATTATTTCTTTTCTCGAAAGACTTTCGGACTGCTTTTTAATTTCCTCTACCGTTTGTTTTGCAAGCTCTAAAGAGGTAGTAACAAGTATAGCCGAAGCCAAAACGTCGTGCTCTGCCTGACTCATAAGGTCTGCGGCAACAAATTTTGCCGGTGCAGTTTCGTCAGCCAGTATTAAAATTTCGCTCGGACCTGCTATCATATCAATATCTACAATACCGTAAAGCAGCTTTTTAGCGGTAGCAACATAAATGTTACCCGGACCTACGATTTTATCGACCTTTGGTACAGACTCGGTACCGTAAGCCAATGCGGCAATAGCCTGAGCACCTCCTAAAGTAAATACTCTGTCAACACCGCAAAGCGCTGCGGCAACAAGTATATCGGGATTAGGTGTGCCGTCAGATGTAGGCGGCGTCATCATAACAATTTCCTTTACGCCTGCAATCTTAGCAGGTATAGCGTTCATCAAGACTGATGACGGATAAGCCGCAGTACCGCCCGGAACGTAAATTCCTACCCTTTCAAGCCCTCTTATACGCTGACCTAATATAACTCCGTTTTCCTTTGTGTTTATCATACTCTGATGTTTTTGTCTTGAGTGGAAATCGGTGATATTTTCTATTGCGTTCAAAAGCGCATTTACATAGTCCTCGTCAGCTTCGGTAAGAGCGTTTTGTATCTCCTCACGGGGTACTTCTATAAACTTTGGAAGCTTGCCGTCAAACTTTTTTGTATATTCTAAAACAGCCTCATCGCCGTTTTCTTTAACGTCGTTTATTATGCTCTGAACCGACTCTGTAACGGCTTTATTTACCTGTGTGCTTCTGCTCTTTAAAATATCAATGTATTTTTTTTCATTTGTACCGTCAGCTTTAATTATTTGTATCATAACAAAACACTTTCCTTATTTTACAGATTCAATTTGATTTATAATGTTTTCCACAGCCTCTTTATTCATTTTAAGGCTTGCGGTATTAACTATAAGTCTTGCCGAAATCGGCGCAATATCCTCAAAAACCTCTAAGCCGTTTTCCTTTAAGGTCGAGCCTGTTTCAACTATATCCACAATGGCGTCTGCAAGCGACAATAACGGCGCTAATTCTACAGAGCCTTCGATTTTTACTATTCTTATGTCCATTCCCTTGCCGTTAAAGAATCGTCTTGCAATATTCGGATATTTTGTAGCGATGGTTTTTTCGGAATGTCCTGCATAAAAGTCGGCTCCCTTTTTACCTGCAAGCGCAAATTTACATTTTCCGAAGCCTAAATCACAAACCTCAAAAAACGAACCGCCGTATTCCATAATGGTGTCCTTGCCGACAACTCCTATATCACAAACGCCGTTTTCAATATATGTAATTACGTCTGCCGCCTTAGCAAGCACTACCTCGATATTTGCGTCGGGGATTTGTAAAATGAGCTTTCTGCCTTTGTTGTGAAGCTGCTCACAGTCATAGCCTAACTTCTCAAAAAGCTTAACTGTATCTTTTTCCAAACGCCCTTTTGTAAGCGCAATTCTTACTGGTCTCATATATATTTCTTACCCCCGTATTACAAATTTATGGTTTTTATATTTTCGTCTACAACGTCAATTCTGCCTATGTTTTTGGATTTGGCATAAGCTATCGCCTCGTCTAAGGTATCGCAAAGGCTATACTCGGTGACAATATTTTTTTCTGCCAAAGAATCAATATATTCTAATGCCTTTATCTGATACTCACCCTTAGAAAATACCAAAGCTGTTACAGGCTCAACCGAATGATCTTTACTGTTTAAAAGTGCCTTAACAACAGAATCGATATTAACCGCAAAGCCTATCGCGCCTAAATCCTCGCCAAAGTCCTTAATAAGACCGTCGTATCTGCCGCCAGAAAGTACTTCCTCGCCGTAGCCCTCAACATAGCCCTTAAACACAATTCCTGTATAGTAATCGTTGCGGTTTACTATACCTAAGTCAACGGTGATTTTATCCTCAAGGCCTAATTCGGATATGGATTTATATAAGTCCTCAAGATAGCTCAAAACCGAAGCGGTCTTTTTATCGTTTATAAGCTTTCTTGCCTTATCGAATACCTCATATCCGCCGAATAATCTCGGTAAGGTTTTAAGCACTACAGCTTCCTGTCTGTCGCCGAAATCATCAAGCAAATCATTAAGCGCAGGAAAGTTTTTTGACTCTATAAAAAAGCGAATTTCCTCTTTTGTGGAATCCGAAATATTAAGTGCAGATACTAAGGAATTAAATATTTCTATATGTCCTATTTCTATTCTGAAATTATCTATATTAAGATTTTGGAGCGCCTTTGTAGCGGTAACCAAAACCTCGATATCCGACTTTTTATTTGATACGCCTATAAGCTCTATACCTGCCTGTACAGACTCGTTGCTTCTGCCTCTCATAGCAGGATTAACCGAAAATACCGACTGATTATAATATAATCTAAGCGGTATCTGCTCGTTTTTAAGCCTTGTGGCAGACAGCCTTGCTATAGGCATTGTGGAATCGGGACGCAAAACCATAAGTCTGCCCTTCGAATCCACAAGCTTATACATCTGCTCTACAGACTGCGAGCCTACTCCTGCGGTAAACACGTCTAAAAATTCAAGACACGGAGTTACAACCTCGTTATAGCCTCTGTAATGAAACACGCTCCTTAGGCTGTTTTCTATATTCTTTTTAAGTAAAGCCTCTTCAAATAAATAATCCTTTGTTCCTTCCGGAGTTATAAGTTTGTTTTTATTCATACTTTTCGTTGCCCCTTATATTACTTCACAATATTAGCATAGTAATACTTTACCACACTAAAATCACTTTGTCAAGCATAAATTAAAAATCAGAGTAACAAAAATATGCTACTCTGATTAAAATTATTAAAACTCAAATTTAGGGCTTCCGTCCTCGTTCCACTTTATCGGCATAACCATAGCATGACGGTTTGGATCATAAAGCGGATCGCCTACTATCTTTTCATAAGGTCTTGCGTGGTATACACAAATCGGATTGCCGTCCTCGTCAACGCTGAAGCTGTTGTGACCGGGTCCGAAAAGACCTTTTTCGTAATCGGTTTTAAGTACCGGGTATCTTGATTTTTTCCAGGAATTACGGTCAAATAAATCCGCATTTTCGTCGGCTTCCATCATACCCATACAGTAACAAGCACCTGTACCGCTTGCCGAGAAAGTTACATAGATCTTACCGTTATTTTTTATAACAGCAGGGCCTTCGTTAACCCAAAAGTCAACTCTTTCCCAGTCGTAATCGGGAGTAGTTAATAAAAATTGTACGGTCTTTAGCTTTATCGGAGATTCCATTTCAGCAATGTAAAGGTTTGATATACCCTTTTCTCCGCCAACCTTTTCAGCCCAGATATAATAATTCTTGCCCTTGTTTTCAAAAATTGTAGCGTCGAGTGAAAAGTCGGTAAAGGATTTGTTGTCGTCGTCTGCACGCTGCATCATACCTAATTCTACCCACTCGTCTTTTAACGGGTCGTCGCCCTTACATTCAAGCACATAAGGTCTTAATGCCCAAATGTCGTCTGCCTTGCTTGCGGCAAAGTAAATATACCATTTGCCGTTTAACATATGTAATTCCGGAGCCCATATATGCTGGCTCATTATACCGCTTTCGTGCTTTCTCCAAACTACAACGGTTTCGGCCTCAGCCAAGCCGTCGATTGTTTTCGAACGTCTTAATTCAATACAGTCGTACGCAGGTACAGAACCTGTAAAGTAATAATATCCGTCAGTATGCTTTAAAAGATACGGATCTGCACGTTGTTCTACAATCGGTTTGCTGTAATCCTTACTCATTTTTAAACCTCCATATAATAATGTAAAATAATAGAATTATATTATATATGAATTATGCCGTTTTGTCAATAAAAAAAGCCTTTATCTAACGCTTTTTTAAGCCTTTTAAAAAATCGGTAAAATATTCGGGAAGATTACTGTCAAACTCCAGCCACTCATTTGTTACAGGGTGGTTAAAGCCTATGGTCTTTGCATGCAAACACTGCCCGTTTAGCTTTTTTATCACCTTTTTAGGTCCGTAAACCTCATCGCCTGCTAAAGCGTGTCCTAAATGTGCCATGTGCACTCTTATCTGATGAGTACGCCCCGTTTTAAGCTTAAAGCGCATGTGAGTAAAGCCCTCATAGCGTTCTATCACTTCAAAATAAGTGTAAGCTTCCTTAGAATTTATATCGGTAACGCACATCTTTTTTCTGTCCTGCTTGCTTCTGCCTATAGGTAAGTTAATAACGCCGTTTTCTTCTTTTACATTGCCGTAAACCACACCTTGATATTCTCTTAAAAGGGTGTGTTCTTTTATTTGTGCGGCTAAACTATTGTGTGCATTATCGTTTTTTGCCACCAGCAAAAGCCCTGAGGTATCTTTATCTATCCTATGGACAATCCCGGGTCTTATAACGCCGTTTATACCCGAAAGCGAGCCTTTGCAGTGAAACAAAAGCGCATTTACAAGGGTGTTTTCATAATGCCCTGCCGCAGGGTGAACTACCATACCCTTAGGCTTATTTACAACCAAAAGGTCGTTATCCTCATAGACTATATCAAGCGGTATGTCCTGCTCGGTAATATTAAGCTCTACAGGCTCTTTTAAAAGAACGGTTATCTTATCACCCAATTTGAGCTTGTAGTTTTTTGAAGTAATTTTTTCGTTTACAAGTATATCTCCTGCAAGTATCTGATTTTGAATACTGCTTCTTGTAAACTGCGGTAAGTGCGAAATTAACACACGGTCAATTCTCTCGCCCTCATCATTACTGTCGGCAACAATAATCTCACAGTCCGATAAATCGTTAATCTTTGTCATCTATATCACTTAATTCCAGTATGGTGGTGTGCTCTTTTTTGTCTTCTTGTGTAACCTTTACTTCAGGCTTATCAAAAAACAAAAAGAACACTACAAACAAAATAACTCCGACAACTACACAGCAGTCAGCAAAATTAAATATCGGGAAATTTATTAGCTTAACGTGAATGTAGTCGATTACATAATGCCTTGCGACTCTGTCAATAAGATTTCCTATTCCGCCTGCAATAATAAGCGACATACTCCAAAGTGCAAGATTATTTTTTACTTTTCCCGAAAGTATTAAGATTATAAGAATTAAAACTATTAACGCCGTGATTCCTACCAGTATAAATAACCTGCCCTCAAATATACCGAAGGCTGCGCCTTTATTTTCAAGATAGGTTAAATGCAAAATGTTTTTTATTAACGGGATTGTGGTTATAGCGGATAAATGCTTTATAGCAAGATACTTAAACCACTGATCCAGCAAAACAAATATAAGCGACGCTAAAAGCACTATGTACTTCATACTGCATTTAATTTTTTTCAACATAATTCATTCCTTAAAAAATTTATGCTTATCACAGCGCTAATCTATGATAAGCATAAAACGATAATTTTATTTGCTTAATACGCTTGCACATCTTGCACACAAGGTCTTATGCTGTGGATTTTGTCCTACTGTTTCGTCAAAGCTCCAGCAACGTTCGCACTTTTCGCCTGTTGCTTTCTCGATAGTAATTGTAAGTCCTTCTACATCTCCGCTAAATTCACAGGTATCTTTTACAATATCTACCCCTGAACAGATAAAGATTGTCTTAAGATTATCCTTTTGCTCTGATAAGAAATCATATAAATCTCCCTCACAGCCCAATATAACCTTAGCTTCAAGAGACTTACCGATAATTTTATCGGTACGCTTAATTTCGAGCGCTTTCTGAACGTCCGAAGCGATACTTTGAAGTTTATCCCACTTTTCAGTAAAGCCGTCAGGTACTGAAATTTCAACCGGCTTAGACATTTCGTTAAAGAATACATGCGAAGCGTCAACGCCCGAAGCGTGAGGCATAAACTGCCATATCTCATCGGAAGTATAAGCCAAGATAGGTGCAATAAGCTTTGTTAAGCTGTCTAAAATGATATACATAGCTGTCTGAGCAGAACGTCTTAATTTACCCTCTTTTTCTTCGCAGTAAAGTCTGTCCTTTAAAATATCAAGATAGAAGTTAGACATATCTACTACGCAGAAATTGTGAACAGCGTGATATACAATATGGAAATCAAAGGCATTATAAGCCTTATAAGCCTTGTTAATTAAAGCGTTTAACTTTACAAGAGCTAATTTATCAAGCTCTTCAAGCTCTTCAAGCTCAACCATATCTGTATCGGGATTAAAGTCGCTTAAGTTACCTAAGATATATTTAGCTGTATTTCTGATTTTTCTGTAGGTATCGCTTAACTGCTTTAATATATCCTGTGAAATTCTTATATCAGCGTGATAGTCGGAGGAAGCAACCCAAAGTCTTAAAATATCTGCACCGAACTGATTTATAATTTCATCAGCTTCGATACCGTTGCCGAGCGATTTTGACATCTTTCTGCCTTCACCGTCAACAACCCAGCCGTGAGTACAAACTGCCTTGTAAGGAGCTACGCCCTTCCAAGCAACAGAGGTAAGAAGCGATGACTGGAACCAACCTCTGTACTGGTCTGCACCCTCTAAGTATAAATCAGCAGGCCATTTTAAGTAGTCTCTCTCTGCCAATACAGCCGCATGAGAAACACCGCTGTCAAACCAAACGTCCATAATGTCGGATTCTTTTGTAAATTCACTGCAACCGCATTCACATTTTACATCGGCAGGAATAAATTCGCTTGCGTCTTTTGTAAACCAAGCGTCTGCGCCCTCTTTTCTGAAAAGGTCGGAAATTGCCGATATTGTTTTATCGTTTACTATTGTTTTACCACAGTTTTTACAGTAAATTATCGGGATAGGCACGCCCCAGGTACGCTGACGTGAAATACACCAGTCGCTACGGTCTTTTACCATTCCCTCTATTCTTCCCTCGCCCCACGAAGGAATCCACTCAACGTTCTTTATGGCTTTTACAGCGTCGTCTTTAAAGCCGTCTACCGAACAGAACCATTGCTCTGTAGCTCTGAAAAGAACAGGATTTTTACATCTCCAGCAGTGCGGATATTGGTGAACAATTTTTTGAAGCGCAAAAAGCGCACCGTTTTCTTCTAATTTTAAGGCTATGGCTTTATTTGCCTCGTCTGTGGTAAGACCCTCAAACTCGCCTGCAAGCTCGGTCATTTTACCGTCTGCGTCAACAGGCACAATTATCGGAATATCGTCATAGTTTTGGCAAACCTCAAAGTCCTCAACGCCGTGACCGGGTGCGGTATGAACGCAACCCGTACCGCTTTCGAGCGTTACATGATCGCCGCAAATTACTAACGATTCTCTGTCAAACAGCGGGTGGCGAACCTTCATAAGCTCGACATCACTGCCCTTAAACGAGCCTACTGTTTCATACTCTGAAATGTCGGCAGCTTTCATAGTGCTGTCGACAAGCTCTCTTGCCATAACAAGATATTCGCCGTTTACCTTCACAAGAGTATATTCATATTCAGGGCCCAAGCAAACCGCTACGTTACCCGGAATAGTCCAAGTGGTAGTAGTCCAAATTACGAAATAAACGTCTTTTTTGTCTATTCCCATACCCTCAAAGAAGCCCTTATCATCTGTTACATTAAATTTAACGTAAATAGAATGGCACTTATCGTCGGAATATTCTATCTCAGCTTCCGCTAAAGCAGTTTTACACTCAGGGCACCAGTAAACAGGCTTTAAACCCTTATAGATAAAGTCCTTTTTAGCCATTGCCCCGAAAACTTCAATCTGCTTTGCTTCAAACTCAGGCTTTAAGGTCATATACGGATTATCCCATTCACCCAAAATACCGATTCGCTTAAACTGATTTGTCATAGAGCCTATAAACGACTCGGCAAATTCCTTACAAAGCTTTCTTAACTCTACCTTTGAAATGGTAGTGGGATTTACGCCGTCTTTTTTAAGAGCTTTAAGCTCTATCGGAAGCCCGTGAGTATCCCAGCCCGGAACATACGGAGCCTTAAATCCGCTCATATTTTTATATTTTAAGATAATATCCTTTAATACCTTGTTGAGCGCAGTACCCATGTGGATATTTCCGTTTGCGTACGGAGGTCCGTCGTGAAGGATATAAAGAGGTTTACCTTCGTTTTTCTCCATAAGTTTTTTGTAAACATCTTCTTTTTCCCATACGTCTAACATATCGGGTTCTCTTTTGGGAAGATTACCTCTCATCGGGAAATCCGACTGCGGAAGATTTATAGTGTTATTGTAGTCCTGTGCCATGAATTAAGACGCTCCTTAAATAGTTAATAATTATTCTTTTTTACCGTTCATACCAAACTGCAGGTTTGAAAATTTTGGGTTTTTCGGCTTAGCAGTATCGTCTGAAGTGTTATCTTCATTTGCTTCGGAATTTTGAGCATTATCCGAAGTATTTTTAATATCCGATTTATTATATTCTTTTGTTGCCTGATTTTCCTGTGCCTTTATAGCGGCAAGTCCCGGAGACATAGGAATTTCATCTTTAGCCTCTTGATTTTCGGAAACTTCCTCATTTTCAGAAGCTTCTTCGGTTTCTGATTCCTCTGAAACATTAACTTTAGCTTCTGTCTTTTGCTCGTAAATATCTTTATCTAAATTTTTAACTTCCTTTTCCTCTTCCTCAGTATCTTCTTCTGCGGACGGAAGTCTTTTTATAAGGTCGATATGATCCTTATATATATCCAAAAGTTCTGTTTTAAACTTAGAAACTTCCCTTTTAAGTCTGTCTAAATATTTTTGTTCTTTTTCAATATCGTATTTTATTTGCTTTAGCTGACTGGTTGCAGAGGTTGAAGCTTCGTTTACGATTTTATCGGCTTTTTCATTTGAAGTGCTAAGTATCTCGTTGGCCTTCTTTTGAGCCTCCTCTACGGTAATCTTAGCTTTTTCATTTGCTTCGTCGGTTATCTTTTGTGCTTTTTCGTTGGCTTCGGAAACTACGCTTTTACCGAGTTTTTGCGCTCCGAGCAAAGCCTCTCTTATGCTTTCCTCGTCTTCCCTGTATTCCTCAACCTTTTTAGCTAAAATCTCTAATTTTTGCTGCAGTTCCTCGTTTTTACCCTCAAGCTCGGCAGCATAATCGCTGACTTCTGCCAAATAGCTGTCTATTTCCTGAACGTTATAACCACGCTTGCTTTCGGAAAATTCTGCTTTTTTAATATCTTTTGCTGTCATTTTACCTTCCCCCTTTAAACGAACTTTTTTAAAGTGATATGATATCTATCCTTTTTTGTGCGTTTAATTTCATCAGATAAGATATGCTTTCCAAACCCTCTGACCGTAATAATGTCTCCGGGCTTTACAAGCATAGACTGATTTTTCACTTCTTTATAATTCACAAAAACCGTATGTGACGAGATAAGATAAGCGTTTTGTGTTCTGCTTTTGTGCGTAATTAACGCTAAAATGCAGTCAATTCTAAGCGAGGATACGCTGCCGCTTATCTGCTTGTAATTTTCCTCTCGGATTATATCCGCATTTTCGGAAATTTTAGCTTTTATGCCTACGTTTCCTACTTTTGTTAAGTTTTGCAAAATAAATTCCGAAATGACATTTTGAGCAAATACTATCGTTTTCCCCGACGATACTATTATATCGCCTAAGGTTTCCCTTTTTATCTGCAAAGACATTAAAGCACCCAAAAAATCCTTATGCTTTAACTCATATGCTTTAGGATAGGAAAACTCAATAGCAGTTATGGGAAATATAACCTCATTTGAGCTCATATAATCAGGATAAACCCCAAGCATAACTCTTTGCGCATTATCGTAGCCTCCGTAGAAAAGGAAATTCTCGCATTTAAGCTGTTTTAAAATTTCCTTTGCCTTAAAGACCTGACTGTCGTCCAAAAAAAGTGAATGCTTAGGGTAATTCTTGTTTTTTACCGTATTGACGATATTTTTGATTTTTGCTTCAAATATCTCGTCGGATTTATCGCTCATTTATTAAAAATATACTCCGCTGTTTTCAAGCTCATCAAGAAGATCGCCCATAATATCAACATTGTACGGAGTGATAATAAAGGTGCTGTTGGCAACTCTTTTAATCTGACCGTTGTTAGCATAAGCAACACCGCTTAAAAAGTCAACCAAACGTCTTGCCAAATCCTTGCTTGTAGATTCAAGATTTAATACAACCGTTCTTCTCTCGTTAAGATGATCGGCTATACCGCTGGCGTCCTCGAATTGCTCAGGCTTAACCAAAACAACCTGCAGTTGAGTTGTAGCGTGAATGTTAACTACCTTGTTTTTCTTACCTGTTTGCATAGGCTCATCATAATTCATAAGTCTGTCCTCTTTTTCGGTGTTTTTTGAAGATATATCTATTGCGTCTATATCTTCGTCCATTTCTTCATCTTCAGGTGTAAAAATGTCCTTAATTTTATCAACCAGATTCATTTATAAATCCTCCTTAATTTAACGTCTTTATTATTTTCGGGTACCGAACAAGGCGGTTCCCAATCTGACTAAATTAGAGCCGTGCTTTACGGCAAGTTCATAATCGTTTGACATACCCATAGATAATATATCCATATTTATATTATCTAATTTTTTCTCTCTAATGTCAACAAATAATTTATATGTTTCATATAAATACTTTTCTGCATCAAAAACAGGCGGTATACACATCAGCCCTTTTATATTTACGTTTGAAAGATTAGCTAACGCTTCTAAGGTTTCGGTCAAAGTAATCTCATCTTTTAAAAATCCGCTTTTTGAGCCCTCGTTTCCTATGTTTACCTCCAAAAGAATATCCATAACAATATTATTTTTATTTGCGCATTTATTTATTTCTTTTGCAAGCTTTAAAGAAGATACCGACTGTATCATACTTACTTTATCTATTATGTATTTTACCTTGTTTGTCTGTAAATGTCCGATAAAGTCCACCCTTGCCGCAGATAAATTATATTCGTCACGTTTTGATAAAAATTCCTGTACTCTGTTTTCACCCAGAAGCTCTATTCCTGCGTCAATAGCCATATTAACACGCTTTGGGTCTACGGTTTTTGTAACCGCCATAATTTTTATATCCTGCGGTGAGCGATTTGAATTTACAGCCGCATTATATACGTTTTCCTTTATTCTTTTAAGATTATCGGCAATTTCGTTGTTATAAGGGCTTGTTGTCATATAAATCCTCACCTTTTACGATAATTTCATCATAAAGCTGTAAATAATCGTCAGCGTTTATCTGCTCGCCGTTGTCGTCCAAAACGATTTCGTCGGAGTTTTGAATCATTCTGCTTATAACATAGTCGTCTGTTTCATAAACTACATCGAGCTTTTTAAATTTAACTACCTGCCCCATATTTATGTATACTCCTATTTGACCGTTTACTATTCTTACAGCGCTTCGGTCAACCTTTAAGCCCTTTCCGCTTGAGAAAAGTGCAGCCGGAGTTTCTTTACGATAATTTATTATTTTATTGTTTAAAATTTCGCTTGATAACACAACTACGCTGTAATCCTCGTCAAGATAAGGGATTATATTTATAACCTGGGCAGAAACCTTATTCTTGGTATCATCGTCAAATACAAGCGATATTTTTTCACCTTCACTAAAATAGGAAATGTTTTTGCTTTCTACCAAAGATACAAAGTACCAGTCGGTTTTTGTTATAAGCTTTCCTATATAGCCTTCGTTATCGGTTGCAGGAGCAGTATCGTTTATCAGCGCTTTAACACTCTGTAAAGAAAGATTATTTAAAGCGTCTAAAGCTATTATTCCCTCGTAGCCGTCAATCTGATTTGTAAAATATCCTGATGACGGTGCGGTAATTTCCACCGATACACCGTTTATCTGTGAGGAAATTTCATTTACTTCGGAATTAAGGTTTAAAATAGCATTATCTAAATCTGCATTATCGTTTAGAATAATTTTTTGTTTTAATAACGCCTCCAAGAACTTGTCCGACAAATTATCAAGATTTGAAAAGTCGTTATAACGAACTTCCTTTAAAACGTCAGCCTGATATTTGGAAGTATTTGAAATTACCCCCTGAGCGCTGGTGCTAAGCGACGCCTTACCTAAATCTTTTACGCTGTTTAAAAGCTCTATTCTATTGTTTAGCTTTAATATTTTCTGATTACCTATAAGGTCGTCCTCGGTAGCATAAAGCTCTGCTATTTTTGAGCCGGCAGTAACCTTTTGAGCGTTTTCATACTGATATTTTATCACGCCGTCAAAGGACTGATTTATTATAGTTTCTTCTTTTATTACAACGCCGTTTAGCTCAACTTGTTCGGTATAGCCATAAACGGTGGCTTCTTTGGTCTCATAAGGATTGTAAAGAAACTGATAAACCTGATAGCCGAAATATACTATTGCAAATACCGAAAGTAAAGCGGCAATAATTTTAGATACAACAGAGTTCATAAACCCCTCACCTGCTCATAAAGTGTAAATCTAATTAAAATCTTATAGTCTAAGTTAAAATGTTCTTAGTCAAAATCCGTAAGGATTTTAAAAGCGCAAGCTTGTCGGCACCAAAGGTGCAGACTGACTAAGGTTATTATAACTCAAACCCAAAGGCGTAAGCCTTTGATTGCGGTGATAAGCCGTAGCCGTGTTTATCACGGCAGGTTTGTAAGTTAAAATGTTCTTAGTTAAAATCCGTAAGGATTTTGTAGGGGCAAAGCCCCATCGGCTACCACAGCCGATATAACTAAGGTTATTATATCATAAAAACCTCGCATTTTCTATCATATCACAAGATTTTTTTATAACTTCGCAAAAATCATCATACTCGTCAACATTTATCCAGTTGATACGCTTATCTTTTCTAAACCATGTAAGCTGTCGCTTGGCGTAATGTCGGGATTCCTTTTTAATGGTATCCACCGCTTCTTCGAGTGTGACTTCACCGTTAAAATATGCTTCAAGCTCCTTATAGCCTATAGCGTTATACGCAGTTTTTATATGATCCTTTGACAGAATTTCTTTTGCTTCCTTCAAAAGCCCGGCAGACATCATCATATCCACCCTTAAATTTATCCTATCGTATAGCTTTTGGCGGTCGTTAAAGCTAAGTCCTATAACATACGGCTCATAAGGGCTTGGGGTTTGTCTGCTTCTTTTTTTATGCTCGGTAAGTGTAATACCGGTGGTTTCATATACCTCCACCGCACGCACAAGCCTTACAAGGTTATTAGGGTGAATTTCCTTTGCCGCTTGCGGATCAATGCTTTTAAGATAACTGTGAAGCTTTTCTCCTCCGTCCGCCTTAGCTTTTTTTAGAAGTTCGTCACGAAGCTTTAGGTCACATTCTTCTTCGGAAAAGGTCAAATTATCAATAAGGCTCATATAATAAAGCCCCGTTCCTCCCGCTAAGATAGGAAGCTTGCCTCTTTTTTTAATGTCGTCAATGGTCTTATGCGCTAAGAGTACATATTCCGAAACGCTGAAGCTGTGATTTAAGTCTACAAAGTCAATAAGGTGATGAGCAATACCTCCCATTTCCTCCCTTGTAGGCTTAGCCGTGGCAATATCCATTGACTTATATATCTGCATACTGTCGCAGGACACTACTTCACCGTCATACTTTTGCGCAAGCGAAACGGCAAGCTTTGTTTTGCCCGAAGCCGTAGGTCCTACTACTGCCAGCAGCTTTGTTTTTTCCATAGCGTTAAACTATCCTTCCGAACTTTTTATCTATTTCGTATTTACTCATAACTATTCCTACAGGTCTGCCGTGAGGACAATGCCTTATTTTTTTATCGAGATAAACCTGTCTCACTAAGGTTTCAAGCTCCTCTAAAGTGTTGTCTGCCCCTGCTTTTATAGCCGAACGGCACGCCATTGAATGAAGAAGGTTTTCAAAAACATCAGGCGTTAAATCCATCTTGTTTTCGGATATATTTTTTATAATATTCTGTACTATCTCGCCTAAGTCATAAGAGTGTAAAATAAGCGGTGCTTCTAAAAGCAAAGCCTTATCGTCAGCTGTAAACTCAAATCTAAAACCAAACTGTGTAAAAATCTCACTGTTATTTTTTAAGGTATCGTATTCCACTGCGGTTATATTAAGCGTAAGAGGCACAAGAAGCACTTGACTTTGTTTTAGGTCGGTGTTCTTTTTTAGCTCCTCAAAAAGTATTCTTTCGTGGGCGGCGTGCTTATCAATCATTACAAAAGTGTCGTTTGCCTCAAAAAGAATGTAGGTTTTAAACACTTCACCTATCATTTTAATGTCTATTGTTTCGGTATTATCGTCGTCAACCTCAATGGTAATGGTAGGCGGTTCGGTGTTTATTTCATCTGACCTCTTTTTTTCAAACGCCTTAGCGTTAATAAAGCTAAATTCGTCTAAATTGCTTTTTTCTTTTTGCTCTGCTTCACTTTTGGGCTCGCTGTAATCGGTCAAATTATGTGTAAAGCTATTATTCTTTACAGAGCTTTCACCTGTATTTTTTTCGGTCTCATCCTTTAACTTCACCTGTGGAGCTCTAAAAACCATACTGCCTTTATTACTTAAGCTATCGGCGTTAATTCTTATAACATTGCCACCATTTTGAATTTTAGTTTGAGTAGCAGGTGTTTCCCTAAAGGAAGATAAAAGATTAGGGTTAGAAGTATTTTTATCATTATTTTGACTAATGAGTATATCCTCTTTTGTAAGCGCTGTTTTTACCGCAAAATAAACGCATTCGTAAACAGATTTTTCGTTTACAAACCTAACCTCAGTCTTTGCAGGGTGTACGTTTACGTCAACTGTGTTAAAAGCCATGTTTAATTTTAGCACACAGGCAGGAAATTTCGATACCATAATCGAATTTTTATAGCCCTCCTCAAGCGCTGCAATACATGTACCTGAACGAACATATCTGTTGTTTACGAAAAAGTTTTGCATTTTGCGATTGTTTTGAGCGGCTTCGGGCTTTGAGATATATCCCGAAACTTCTACCCCGTTATAGCTATAGCCTACCTCAATTAAATTTTTGGCAAAATCCTTACCCATAACAGCGTAAATTGCCGATAAAAGCTTCCCGTCCCCTGCGGTGTGAATAACGCTTTTGTTATCCTTTATAAATCTAAAGGAAATTTCAGGGTGACTTAAAGCTAATTTTTCAACTATATTTTGTACTGCGCCGGATTCTGTCGAATCCTTTTTCAAAAATTTAAGCCTTGCAGGTACGTTATAAAATAAGTTTCTCACAATAATGGTAGTGCCGTTGGGACAGCCTGCTTTCGACAAATCCTTTTGTGTACCGCCCTCAAACTCTATTCTTGTACCAAACTCGTCGTTTTTTGTCTTTGTTATCATTTCGAGCCTTGATACCGAAGCAATAGACGCTAACGCCTCGCCTCTAAAGCCTAAGGTAGAAATGCTTTCCAAATCGCTTTGATTTTTAAGCTTACTTGTAGCATGGCGCAAAAACGCAACAGGTACGTCTGTAGCTTCAATACCCGTACCGTTATCGGTAATTCTTATAAAATCTATGCCGCCTCGCTTTATTTCGACAGTAATGGCGGTTGCATCGGCGTCTATGGCGTTTTCCAAAAGCTCCTTTACAACAGAAAGCGGACGTTCTACAACCTCGCCTGCCGCAATAAGCTCGGACACATTTTTATCAAGTACATTTATTTTGCCCATACGTTTTTCCTCTTTTACAGTAGCTTTTTAAGTTCATAAAGCATATTGAGAGCTTCGATAGGTGTCAAGATATCTATATCGGTATTTTTTATCTTTTCCTCAACTTCGCTTTTTAAGTTCATAAAGCTAACCTGCTCTTCAGAAGCTTTATTGTCGCTATCCGATTTTGCCTTAACGGGAACGCCTTGACTTTCAAGCTCACTTAATATTTCCTTGGCACGAGAAATAACCTTTTCGGGAACTCCCGCAAGCTTTGCTACCTCTATACCAAAGCTATCGTCTGCTCCTCCGGGAACGATTTTTCTAAGGAAGGTTATATCGTCGCCACGTTTTTTAACAGCGATATTATAATTTTTAATACCGTTTAACTCGTTTTCAAGCTCGGTAAGCTCGTGATAATGAGTTGCAAACAGCGTCTTACAGCGAATTTTACTGTTTTGCACTATATACTCTATAACTGCTCTGGCGATACTCATACCGTCGTATGTGGAAGTACCTCTGCCGATTTCGTCTAAAATCACAAGGCTTTTCGGCGTGGCAAATTTAAGTATATGAGCCACCTCGCTCATTTCCACCATAAAGGTAGACTGACCTGCCGATAAATCGTCTGACGCCCCGACTCTTGTAAAAATTCTGTCCACTATGCTGATAGTTGCGCTTTGAGCAGGTATAAAGCTTCCTATCTGCGCCATTATGTTTATTAGTGCAATTTGCCTCATATATGTTGATTTACCTGCCATATTAGGACCTGTTATGACAAGCATCTGGTTATTCTTAACGTCCATAACTGTATCATTTGGCACAAAAGGCGCACCGTCGAGCATTTTTTCTACTACGGGGTGTCTGCCGCCTTTTATTTCAAGACGTCCGTCAACAACAATATCAGGGCAAACATAGTTATTTTCTATAGCCACATTTGCAAGCGAGCACAAAAAGTCAAGCTCTGCTATGGCGTTAGCTGTTTTTTGAATTACCTCCAAGCGAGACGCAATATACTGCCTTACCTCGTTTAAAATTTCGGCTTCAAGGCTTAGTATCTTTTCACTCGAAGTTAATACCTTGCTTTCAAGTTCCTTTAATTCTTGGGTAATATACCTTTCGCAGTTTGTCAGCGTTTGTTTTCTTATATATCTGTCGGGAACCTGCGACAAAAAGGAATTTGTAACCTCGATATAATATCCGAAAACCTTATTATACTTTATTTTAAGATTTCTGATTCCTGTTTTTTCTTTTTCATCGTCTTCTATGCGTTTTATATAATCCTTTGCGTTTGTGCAAATTTCTCTAAGTTCGTCAAGGTCAGCATTAAAGCCTTGCTTTATATAGCCTCCGTCCTTAGTGTTTGCGGGCGGCTCATCTGCAATAGAATTATCAACAAGCGCAGAGATATCTTCGAGCAGGTCAATATCGTTATATACCTTAGACAATATATCACATTTAAAGCTCTCGGACAGTCTCTTTATTTCCGGTAGTTTCTTAGCAGTATCGGCAAGCGCTTTTAATTCCCTCGGGGTTGCCGAGGAGTAAATCACCCTTGTCATAAGACGCTCTAAATCGTACACACCCGAAAGATTATCGCAAATGTCTGAAAGTCTTATAGTATCCTCACAAAGCTCGCCTACTGCATTTTGACGTCTTGTAATCTGCGCAAGATTTACTAACGGAAGCTCTAAGGCCTTTCTCATATAGCGTTTGCCCATAGAGGTTTTTGTTTTATCAAGCACCCATAAAAGCGTACCCCTTTTTTTATCGTTTGAGCGCATAGTTTGGGTTATCTCAAGGTTTCTTTTAGCGGTGATGTCGATATTCATAAACTGATTTTCTTTATAAAAGTTAATCTTTTCTATTCGCCTTGCACCGTCGGTTTGAGTTTTATTAAGATATTTTATAAGTCCGCACAAAGCATTAGTAGCAAGCTCTTTTCCCTCCAAGCCAAGTTCCTTTAAGGTAGAGTTAAAATGCTTTAATATAACATCTTCGGCGTTAAATAAGCTTATCTGTTCGTCGTCAAATAAACAGCACACACAGCCTATCTTATCGTCAATATATTTTTTAACCTCTCTGTTTTTCAAAAAGCCCTTATTATAAAGTATTTCCGAGGGCATAAATTTAGAAAGCTCATTTATAATATCAAGCGTTATATTACTGCCGTGTTGTTCGGTTAAATGCACTTCACCCGTAGAAATATCGGCAAAGCACAAAGCAAAGCTTTTGCCCTCGACATAAGCTGTGGCAATATAGTTGTTTTTAGCCTCATCGAGCATTTCGCCCTCTATTACAGTGCCCGGAGTAACAATTCTTGTTATCTCACGCTTTACAAGACCCTTTGCTTTTGCAGGGTCTTCGGTTTGTTCCACAATGGCAACCTTATATCCTTTATCTATAAGCCTTTTTATATATGTGTCGCTTGCGTGATACGGTATTCCGCACATTGGCGCACGTTCAGGTAAACCGCAATCCTTTCCCGTAAGGGTAAGCTCTAATTCCTTAGATATGTTTACCGCATCGTCAAAAAACATTTCGTAAAAGTCACCCAAGCGGAAAAATACTATGTGATCTTTATGTTCTGCCTTTATATCAAGATACTGTTGCATCATAGGTGAAAGCTTAGACATTCCTACCCCTCCGAAAAATAAATATAATTATATTTATTTTATCATTTTTACTGTCTTTTTTCAACATTTCAGTACAAAAAAATCCCCTTAACGCCATTATTTAAATAAATATAAAATTTAATTAAATTAGGTATTTACAACTTTAAATAATTATGATATACTTTTAATTACTGTATCTTGGTTTGACGGTATATAGCCCCTTTAAATGCGGGGAATTCACCTAACCTCTTACTCGGATATAGCAATTTTAAATGAGGTGAAAAAATGTTAAGAAAAGAAGAAAAAGACGCAGTTATCGCTGCAAACAGAATCCATGAGACAGACACAGGTTCTCCGGAAGTTCAAATTGCTGTTCTTACAAAGAGAATCAACGACTTACAAGAGCACTTTAAGGCACATCCGCATGACCACCACTCAAGAAGAGGCTTATTAAAAATGGTTGGTCACCGTCGTAACCTTTTAGGCTACTTAAAGAAAACCGATATCGAGCGTTACAGAGCTTGTATCTCTAAATTAGGTTTACGTAAGTAATTTATTTTTAAGGCAGATGAATTATCTCATCTGCCTTAAAGTGTTTTTATAACTTTTAACTGTATTAGGATAAGGCGGGTATTTAGCATTAAATCGTGCAATTAAATTCTTTTAATTTCAGGATTTTTTGCTAACCCCTGCCACCTATTCAGGATATATTTTAAGGAGGCATTTTTATGTTAAAAAATCCAAGAAGATTTGAAACCACCTTTGCAGGAAGACCTTTAGTTGTTGAAACAGGTAAAACCTGTGAGCTTGCAAACGGCTCATGTTGGGTGCGCTACGGTGAAACCGTAGTTATGGCAAACGTTACGGCTTCTGCAAAGCCGAGAGAAGGCGTTGACTTTTTCCCTTTGTCAGTTGACTATGAAGAAAAATTATATGCAGTAGGCAAAATCCCGGGCTCTTTCTTAAGAAGAGAAGCAAAACCGAGTGAAAACGCTATACTTACTTCCCGTATGGTTGACAGACCTATGCGTCCGCTTTTCCCTAAGGATATGAGAAACGACGTAAGCATTGTTATGACAGTACTTGCTACAGATATAGACAATGCTCCGGAAATAACAGCTTCTATTGCAGCTTCTATCGCAGTAAGCATCTCCGACGTTCCTTTTAACGGCCCTATCGCTACAGTAAGCGTAGGCTTGGTTGACGGCGAGCTTATAGTTAACCCTATGACTGCTGACCGTGAAAAATCGGATTTACAGCTTACCGTTGCAGGCTCTGCCGAAAAAATCGTTATGATTGAAGCAGGCGCAAACGAGGTTGACGATGAAACTATGCTCAAGGCTATTGAAACAGGCCACGAGGAAATCAAGAAAATGGTTAAGTTCATCAGCGAAATTCAGGCTGAAGTAGGTAAAGAAAAGTTTACCTTTGAGTCCCAAGAGCTTGATCCGGAAATGTTCCAAAAGGTTAAGGATATCGCTCTTGAGGAAACAAAGCTTGCTTTGGATACAGACGATAAGCTCATTCGTGACGAAAGACTTCTCCCTATTTACGCTAAGGTATATGAGGAGCTTGAAGAAGAATATCCCGACAGTCAGGTTAAGCTTGACGAGTGTATGTATAAACTTCAAAAATACATCGTTAGAAACTGGTTGCTCGAAGGCAAACGTGTAGACGGCAGAGGTATGGACGAAATAAGACCTTTGGCTTCAGAAGTAGGCGTTTTGCCGAGAGTACACGGTTCAGGTCTTTTCACCCGTGGACAAACTCAGGTTTTATCAATAACAACCTTAGGTCCTCTGCGTGATATGCAGCTTCTTGACAGTATTGATGAGATTGATTCAAAAAGATATATGCACCAGTACAACTTCCCTTCATATTCTGTTGGCGAAACCCGTCCTTCAAGAGGTCCGGGCAGACGTGAAATAGGTCACGGTGCATTGGCAGAAAGAGCTTTAGTTCCTGTACTTCCGAGCGTTGAGGAATTCCCTTATGCAATAAGAGTTGTATCCGAAGTATTATCTTCAAACGGTTCTACTTCTCAAGGCTCAATCTGTGGCTCTACCCTCTCGCTTATGGACGCAGGCGTTCCTATAAAAGCACCTGTTGCAGGTATCTCCTGCGGTCTTATCACCAAAGAGGACGGTACCTTCACAACTATGGTTGATATTCAGGGTCTTGAAGACTTCTACGGCGATATGGACTTTAAGGTTGGCGGTACTCATAAGGGTATAACTGCTATTCAGGTGGATATAAAGGTTGACGGACTTACAATGGATATTATCCGTGAAGCTTTTGAAAAGACAAGAAAAGCAAGATTTTATATCTTAGACGAAATTATGTTAAAGGCTATCCCTGAATACAGAAGCGAAGTAAGCAAATATGCTCCTAAAGTGCTTCAAACCAGAATTGACGCTGATAAAATCAGAGACGTTATCGGTACAGGCGGTAAGGTTATCCAAAAGATTTGTGCTGAATGTGATGTTATAATTGACATTGACGACGACGGCTCGTGCGTAATTATGGGCGTTGACATTGACAATGCAAAAAGAGCTTTATATATGGTTGAAACTATCGCAAACGATCCTGAGGTTGGCTCGATTTACAAAGGTATAGTAACAAGAATTATGAACTTCGGTGCTTTTGTTGAAATTGCTCCGGGCAAGGAAGGCTTGGTACACATTTCAAAGCTTGAAAACAGACGTGTTGAAAAGGTTGAAGACGTTGTTTCGGTAGGCGACGAAATCGTTGTTAAGGTTGTTGAAATAGATGACCAAGGCAGAATAAATCTTTCAAGAAAAGACGCTTTGGCTGATATTGAAGCTAAAAAACAACAAAATCAGTAATAATAAATTTGAGCATAAAAAAGACCTGAAAGCTAAACGCTTTCAGGTCTTTTTAGTTTGTTTAGTTACTAAGCCCACGCTGTGTATCCATATTATCTACAGCATCGGCTGTCTCATCTGATGCTTCTTCGCTTATCTGTTGTGAGGTCACTTGACTGCTTGTTTCGTTTAAAGCCTTGTCTGTAGAGGTGTCAGCTGTAGCTTCACTGTCGCCGGTTATAACATTTGTTATTTGAGTAGCATTACCTGCTAATTCTTTTAAGCTCTTATCCTTATAGTGTGTATAGACCTTTATAAATAAGAAATAAGCACCTACCCAAAGCATTATACTTATCAGAGCCATTATTATTGTAGCCCTTGCATAACGGCGGCGATTTATGTTTTTGGTACCTCCGCACGCCCATACAATCGCAAAAATCCAGCCGATTACAGGAACACAAAAAAGAATAGTATATCCTACATATCCAAAGCTTGATATAGGATAGTATTTGCTCTTTTTAGGCGGTTTTTCGTCTGTGTTTATTTGACTAAAAGAAGTATTATCAGGCGTATAATACGAACGTTCATTATAAGCGCTTACGGTAGTTGTTGTTATATCGGGTATTTCGCTTTCCGTAAAACCTTCATCAGAATCGTCATCAGGTTCTACTGTATCAAAGCTTATATTTTCGGTAGTGTTATCTTCTGTCGTACTTTCGTCAGGCTTTATATTTGCACTTTCTTTATCTTTAATTTCTTCTGCGTTATTTTTAGCCTCGTTATTTTTATTATGAGGTACTTCCATTCCGCAAAAGGTGCAAAACTTTACGCCGTCTTCTAATATTTGACCGCAACAGGAACATATATTATTACTCATTATACTTCCTCCCTACTAAACTTAAATTTACCTTTATTATAAAGAAAAATTTGCCATTTAGCAAGTGCTTTTTAGATTTTTTCGCAAATTATTTTTAACACCTCATCAGAACTATAAGCTATATAGTCGGCATTCGCACTTTTTAGCTCGTCTACGCTTCTGTAGCCCCACGACACACCTATACACTCTATATTCATAGCATGGGCAGTTATAACATCAACCTCGCTGTCACCTACATATAAACACTCCGAAGCCGATACTCCCATATCTTCAAGCAGTAAGGCAAGTCCTTTTGTATCCGGCTTTGGAGGAATTATTTCACTTTGACCTACTACTTTATAAATTTCGCAGTCGTCAAAAACATCATATATTATCTTTTTTGCAAACACCTCGGTTTTATTTGTGAGCACTGCTACAGCGATTTTACTTTCATTAAGCGCTTTAAATAAATCCGATATTCCGTCAAAGGCTTTGGAATTTGTTACACAGTTTTCTTCATAATAATTTTTAAAATCTGCTCTTACTTTTAAAAACAGCTCTTTATCCTTTTTCGGATAAATCGAGCGTTCAATTAACTTATTTACACCGTTTCCGATAAAGCTTCTTATTTGGTCTAAGGTTTTTTGTTCAAGAGAGGATTTTTTCAGCGCAAAATTCACCGAATCCGCTAAATCCTGCAGTGAATCTATGATAGTTCCGTCCAAATCGAATATAACAAGCTTAATCATTATCTAACCCTCTTTAAAAATCACAGGGCGACACAATATAGGTCGCCCCGTAAAAATTTAATTTAAAATTCAAAAGCGTCGTGAATAACGCTGATAGCTTTTTTGCTCTTATCCTTATCAATAAGCACGGAAATCTTTATTTCACTTGTGGAAATCATCTTTATGTTTATGTCTGCTTCAAACAAAGCCTCAAACATTTTTGCGGCAACGCCCGGATTTGACTGCATACCTGCTCCGACTATTGAAACTTTTGAAACATTGTCGTCAAGCTCGATTTTTTCGGCATTGAGTAAATCCTTACACTCATTTAAGCACTCTATTGCGCTGTCCTTTTGAGAGGTAGGCACCGTAATGCTTATGTCCTTTTTGCCGTCACGTCCTATAGATTGCAAGATAATATCTACATTGATTTTTGCCTTTGCAAGCTGAGAAAATACCTGGAACGCAACACCCGGTCTGTCAGGTAAACCCACTATCGCAACTCTTGCTACATCGTCATCCTTTGCAACACCCTTAATTAACATTTTTTCCACTTTAATTACCTCCTTAACCTCAGTTCCCGGTTTATTCTCATAGCTTGACAACACTTCAAGCTTTACGTTATATTTCTTTGCCATTTCTACCGAACGGTTATGCAAAACCTGTGCGCCCAAAGATGCAAGCTCAAGCATTTCGTCATAAGAAATCTCGTCTAATTTAACAGCATTCGGCACAATTCTCGGGTCTGCCGTATATACTCCGTCAACGTCGGTGTAAATCTGGCAAATATCAGCGTGCAGGGTTGCCGCCAGGGCAACTGCGCTGGTATCAGAACCGCCTCTGCCCAAGGTAGTTATATCGTCATAGCGGTTTATGCCCTGAAATCCTGCAACAATAACTATGTTTTTCTTGTCAAGCTCAATGTGCAGTCTTTCGCTTTCAATTTTTCTTATTCTGGCGTTTGAATAATTGGAATTTGTCATAAAGCCTGCCTGCCAGCCTGTTAAGGAAACTACAGGATAACCTAATTTCTCTATGGCCATTGCAAGCAGTGATATCGAAATTTGCTCACCTGTTGAAAGGAGTACGTCCATTTCCCTTTTTGAAGGATTTGGATTTATTTCAGCCGCCTTTTCAATTAAATCATCGGTTGTATCACCTTGTGCAGACACAACAACCACTACATTGTTTCCCTTTGCGTAGGTATCGGTTACGATTTTTGCCACATTTTTTATTCTCTCGGCGTCTTTAACCGAAGTTCCTCCGAACTTTTGAACTACTAAGCCCATTTGTTAACCTCCAATATATTTTTACGGGTAAATAACCAACACTAATAGTTTAATACCCTGATGTAATTTATGACCTCAATACCCTTTTGTGACAGCTTTTCTATCTTACTGTCAAAATCGCTTTCTAAAAGCTCTGCAGTTATAAATGCCTGCTCGTTATCGGGTTTATTTTTTCTTGACAAAAATTCTATATCATCAAAAATTTCGCATATAATGCTTTCGGCGTTTTCACCTTTACATCTTACATAAAACGGCACGCTGGTAGTTTTATAATCTACAACGTGATTTTTGCCGTCGTCCTCCCAAGTAAGCGACTCGGTGGTTTTAAATCTCTTAGCGGCGGCTATAACGTCACCTACAACTGCGCTTGCGGTAGGCAGTTTACCTGCTCCCTTACCGTAAAATACAACGTCGCCTGTGGCGTTTCCTCTTACCATAATACCGTTAAACACGTCGTCTATTACGCCGAGTTGGCTTTGATTGCTGATAAACGCCGGAGATACCATACAGAGTATATCTCCGCTTTCATTACTGAGCTTTTTAGTTCTGCCGATAAGTTTTACCACACAGCCACAGTTATCTGCATACTCAACGTCCTCAAGCGATATATCGGTAATACCTTGAGTGTATACGTTTTCGGGATATATATGCTTTCCGTAAGCAAGTGATGCAAGTATACATATCTTTCTGCAGGCGTCGTGACCGTCAACGTCTGCCGAAGGATTTCTTTCGGCATATCCCAAATGCTGTGCTAATTTTAAAGCATCCTCAAAGGACATATTCTCTCTTATCATTTTAGTTAAAATATAGTTTGTGGTTCCGTTTAGGATACCTGCAACCTCATCGATAACATTTGCCGCAAGACAGGAGTGCATAGGCATTATAATCGGAATACCGCCGCCTACGCTTGCTTCGAAATAAAAGTTTACGTTATTTTCCTTTGCTATTTTAAGTAGCTCTGCGCCCTTAGCCGCAACCAGCTCTTTATTTGAAGTTACAACGCTTTTTTTACGGCTTAAAGCCTTCTTTGCAAAATCGTATGCGGGGTTTATTCCGCCCATAACCTCAACTACAATAGAAATCTCGTCGTCGTTTAATATATCGTCAAAGTCTTTTGTAAACTTATAAGAATAAGGCACGTCAAATTCTCTTAAATCAAGGATTCTTTTTATATTTATTGCCTGGCCGAGATTTTTTGCTATATGGCCGTAGTTTGTATCTATTACCTCAACTACGCCCGAGCCAACTACGCCGTGACCTAAAACCGCTATATTAACCATATTAAAACCTTCTTTATCCTATATTTTTTTACATTCCACAACGCCGTCAATCTGCTTAACGTCGCTTTTTATTTCATTGAAATTTGTTTTTGAGGGATTTATACGAATTGTAACGGTAACGTCCGCTACCCTTTCAATAGGTATATTTTGATTGAGCGTTAAGATGTTCGCTTCATAACGGTATAGCGTTGTAAGTACCGATGAAAGCACGCCCGGCTCATCGCTTAACCTTAAATAAATGGTTATTGTTTTGCTTTGGTGTTTATCGTCATAAGGTGAAACGCAGTCTTTATATTTATAAAATGCGCTTCTTGATACACCTACCATTTTACACGCATCGGTGGAGTTTTTTGCCACTCCCTTGGAAAGCAGTTTTTTTGCTTCCAGCACCTTTAAAAACACCGCCGGCAAAACCTCTGAACTAATCACAAGCTTTTTGGTTTCATTCTCCATACAGTCCACCACCCAAAAACAAGTGTATACATAATAAATACACTATAACATTAAGCCAAATTATATACAATGTTTATTTTTAGCACTTTTAGCGGTATATTTAAGATTATAAGCTTTTATTTTAATATTATATCATATTTTTGCTGATTTTCTTTATATTTCTTTAAATTTTAGCGTTTTTTACTCTAAATTTTTATCTTTGAGCCTATTTTTTTGGATTTTACTTACTTTCAGGGCTTTTTTTCATACTTTTTCCCTTTGATAAGCCTTTTTTATAGTCTTTTGTAAGGCTTATAACCACAGGACTTAAAACGGTTACTGCTATGAGGTTAGGTATTGCCATAAGTCCGTTAAATATGTCGCTTATACACCAAACGGTATTAAGGCTCATCACCGAGCCGATAACGATACACGCTATATAAACGCATCTGTAAAGTAGTATCATATTTTTATTTCCCGATAAATATTCCACGCTTTTTTCGCCGTAATACGCCCAGCCTATTATCGTAGCAAATGCAAAAAGCACTATAGAAAACATTAAAAAGTACGAAGCAAAGCTACCTAAGGACTGAGAATAAGAGGCAAGCGTTAAACCGGCTCCGTCATATGTAGTGTCTAACATTCCGGAAGTTATTATTACAAGGGCGGTTATCGTACATACCACTACAGTATCCAAAAAGACTTCAAAAATCCCCCACATTCCCTGTTTTACGGGGCTTGTTTGAGCTGAAGCAGCGTGTGCAATAGGCGCAGAGCCTAAGCCTGCTTCGTTTGAAAATACGCCTCGTGAAAAACCGAGCCTTACGGAATTTAAAAAAGCATATCCGAATACCCCACCCGAAACAGCTTTTATATCAAAAGCTTCGGTTATAATTTGATTAAACGCCTGTGGGAGTTTATCTGCATTTATAATAAGCGCTACAGCAGAGCCTACAAAATAAAATATCGACAAAAACGGTATTATGGCAGAGGTTATCCCTGCAATACGCTTTACTCCGCCGATTAAGGCTATTCCTGCAAACAAAGCGACAATTATTCCTATAATAAGATTATTTGTATTAAGTGAGGAATTCATAGAAAGCACAATGGAATTTACCTGAGTCATATTGCCTATACCAAATGAGGCTATTATGCAAAATACCGCAAAAAGTACGGCAAGCCACCTTTTACCCAAACCGTTTTCTATGTAATACATAGGTCCGCCGACGTTTTCTCCCTTTTGGTTTTTAGTCCTAAAATGTACCGCTAAAACTATTTCCGCATATTTTGTCATCATACCGAAAAATGAGCTTACCCACATCCAAAAAATTGCGCCTGCACCGCCTGCGACAAGCGCTGTGGCTATACCTACGATATTGCCTGTTCCCATTGTTCCTGCAAGCGCCGTAGCAGTAGCCGCAAAGGGTGAAATCGAATTTTTATCAGACTTATTTTTCTTTTTAAATGCCGAACCGATAGTTTGAGAGAATATATCCTTTATATTAAAAATCTGAAAAAATCCGGTGCGAAAAGTAAAGTAAATCCCCACTCCTGCCATAAACAAAAGCGTTACAGGGCCCCATATAAATTTATCCAAGCGTTCCAAAAGCTGACTCATATACTGCTCCTTTTCGTTTTTTAGTTATATATATTCCGAAAAAAAGCAAAAAATTAAAAGGCATAATAAAATTATGCCTTTTAATTAAAAAAGCTTCGCATAAGCGAAGCTTTTTTATACTTATACTCTGTGAAGCAAATCGGTATAGCTTGGCATAGGCCAGCTTGAATCAGCGGTGATTACCTCTATACTGTCTGCTATTTTTCTTACCTCGTTCATCTTAACTAAAACGTTATCTCTGTAGTATGTAGCTTCCTCTACACTTGAAAGCGAGCGAGCGTTAAAGAGCAATTTTTCAAGTTCATTTGCGCTAATGCTTAACTTATCAGTTAAATCAGAAAGGTTAGCTAACATCTGTTTCATACTATTGTTATCAATACCTGCCTTAGTAAGCTTATAATAGCTTTCGGCAATACCGCCGATATAATCAATCGTAGCAGGCAATATCTGTCTGTTTATCATTTCAAGCATTGTGTTAGCTTCGATATTTATTATCTTTGAATAGTTTTCAAGAGTAATTTCATATCTTGACTGGCACTCTATCGGAGTAAGCACCTTGTACTTATTTAAAACCTCAATGTTTTTCGGATTTATATAAGCGCCTGCGGCGTCAACAGTATCCTTAAGATTCGGTAAGCCTCTTTTTTGAGCTTCGTCAACCCAATCCTTAGTATAGTTATTACCGTTAAAGATAATTTTTCCGTGATTTTTTATAGTGTCCTTAACGATAAGTTTTACTTCATTGTCAAAGTCAGGCGCATCTTCAAGTCTGTCAGCCATTTTGCTTAAGCTTTCTGCAACTATTGTGTTAAGCACCCAGTTTGCACAAGCGATAGATGCGCTCGAGCCAACCATTCTGAACTCAAACTTGTTGCCTGTAAACGCAAACGGCGAAGTACGGTTTCTGTCGCTTCCGTCACGCTGTAATTTAGGCAGGGTTTCAACGCCCATCTGAAGTATGCTTGAAGCGTGCAAGTCCGGCACATCTCCGTTAGCAATAGATTTAAGCACATCTGTAAGCTGCTCGCCTAAGAAAATAGAAATAATTGCAGGAGGAGCTTCGTTTCCGCCTAAGCGGTGGTCGTTGCCTACATTAGCGGCAGACATACGAAGTAAATCTGCATAATCGTCCACACCGCTGATAACAGCACAAAGGAATATCAAAAACTGCATATTTTCGTAAGGGTTTTTACCCGGTTCAAACAAGTTTATACCGTCGTCGGTAGAAAGCGACCAGTTATTGTGCTTACCCGAACCGTTTATTCCGTTAAACGGCTTTTCGTGCAAAAGACACGCAAGTGAGTTTTTCTTAGCTATCACACGCATGGTTTCCATTGTGAGCTGGTTGTGATCGCAAGCTATATTAACCGAGTCAAAAATAGGAGCTAATTCGTGCTGTGCAGGAGCAACCTCATTGTGTTCGGTCTTTGAGGTTACGCCCAATTTCCAAAGCTCTTCGTCGAGCTCGCTCATAAATTTTGCCACTCTTATTCTGATTCTGCCAAAATAGTGGTCGTCCATTTCCTGACCTTTAGGAGGATTTGCACCGAATAAAGTTCTTCCGCAAATCTTTAGGTCAAGCCTTTTTTCATAAAGCGCTCTGTCTATAAGGAAGTATTCCTGCTCTGCTCCAACTGTAGGTATAACCTTTGCAGATGTGGTGTTGCCGAAAAGGCTTAACACTCTCATTGCCTGCTCGGAAATAACCTCCATAGATCTCAAAAGCGGAGTTTTGGTATCTAAGGCTTCGCCTGTATATGAGCAAAAAGCTGTAGGAATATATAAAGTACGATCTTTTATAAATGCAGGCGAGGTGCAGTCCCACGCCGTATAGCCTCTTGCCTCAAAGGTGTTTCTAAGCCCGCCGTTCGGAAAGCTCGAAGCATCAGGCTCGCCCTTTATTAACTCTTTTCCCGAAAATTCGAGCATTACTCTGCCGTCTTTTGTCGGTACAATAAAGCTGTCGTGCTTACCTGCGGTGATATTTGTCATAGGCTGGAACCAGTGAGTAAAGTGTGTTACTCCCTTTTCTACCGCCCAGTCCTTCATTGCTTCGGCTACTATATCCGCAATATCAGGCTTTAACGGTAAACCCTCAATAATGGACCTTTTAAGTTCATTATATGTAGATTTAGGCAATTTCTCTCGCATTACGGCATCATTAAATACATTACTGCCAAAGTTATTAAAGTCAAAACTTTCTAAACTCATAAACCGTACTCCTTTAAAAGCTTTTTTAAGTATTTAATTATCTTAATTATTTTACCACTAAAACGCACCTTTTGCAAGTAAACATATCTTAACGGCAAAACCTATAATTTGTCTAAAGTGTGCAAATTATTAAGCCTACGGCAAACCAAAAATAAATTACCGTAGGCTTAAATTACTTTTTAATATTCATATCCCATCTTTAAAGCCTTAATATTCGGCTCTAATAAATGTGCTTTTTTAGCAGGTATTGATTTAGTTATAGCGTCAATCATACTGTCAAGTGTTGTAAAGCCCGCTGCCTTTATAGCCTGACCTAAAAGTATAATGTTAGCTAAGCCCTTTAAGCCGTTTTCCATAGCCATATTTGTAGCCGGAATAGCATATACCTTTAAATCCTTGCGCTCAACCTCTGCATTTATAAGTGCGCTGTCATATACAACGTAACCGTCAGCGGCAACGTCGTTTATGTACTTATTGAAGGACGGTAAATTCATAGCCATTAAAAGCTTAGGCTCAGATACCATAGGACATCCGATAGGATTTTTTTCGTCAACGCAAACAGAACAGCTTGCTGTACCGCCACGCATTTCAGGTCCGTAAGAAGGTAACCACGAAACGTATTTTTCTTCTAACATACCGCAATATGCAATCATCTTTCCTGCAAACAGTATACCCTGTCCGCCGAAGCCTGCAATAATAATATCCATGCTCATTAGAATACGCCCTCCTCTGTTCTGTCTTTATATACGCCAAGCGGATAATAAGGCATCATTTCGGTTCTCAAACGCTCTAAAGCGTCAATCGGAGTCATACCCCAGTTGGTAGGACAGGTTGACAAAACTTCGATAATTGAGAAGCCTTTTTTATCAAGCTGAGCTTTAAAAGCTTTTTTGATAGCCTTTTTAGCTTCATTTATATTTTTAGGAGTATCTACCGAAACTCTTTGTGCAAATGCAACGCCGTCAAGTGTTGAAAGCATTTCGCATACTTTTACAGGGTAGCCTGCTTCCTTCGGATTTCTTCCGTAAGGAGTTGTCTGTGTTACCTGACCCGGCAAGCTTGTCGGTGCCATCTGACCACCTGTCATACCGTAAATTGTGTTGTTTACGAAAATAACAGTTATATTCTCGCCTCTTGTTGCGGCGTGTACGGTTTCTGCAGTACCGATAGCGGCAAGGTCGCCGTCGCCCTGATATGTAAATACAAAGTTATCGGGTAATGCACGCTTAACGCCTGTAGCAACTGCAGGAGCACGACCGTGAGGTGCTTCGATAGCGTCACAGGTAAAGTAGTCGTATGCCATAACCGAACATCCTACAGGACAAATTATAACCGATTTTTCCAATATATCAAGCTCTACCAAGCTTTCTGCAACTATGCGGTGGATAATACCGTGTGTACATCCCGGACAGTAGTGCAAATCAGCGTCGGTTAAGCCTTTTGTCTTTTCAAAAACTATAGCCATTTTATTCAAACCCTTTCCGAACAGTAAATTACTTTGCCAATAATTCTATTTGTTCAAATACTTCACGAGGCTTAGGAATAATACCGCCTGTTCTGCCATAGAACTCAACGTCACATTTTCCGTTTACGGCAAGCTTTACATCCTCAACCATTTGACCCATACTCATTTCGACAACAAGCATTTTATTAACCTTATCTGCCGTAGCTGATATAGTCTTTTCAGGGAACGGCCACAAGGTAATAGGTCTTATCATACCTACTTTTATGCCCTTTTCTCTTGCCATATTTACAGCGCTTCTTGTAACTCTTGCGCTTGCGCCGTAAGCTACGGTGATGATATCTGCGTCCTCGGTGAGATATTCCTCTACCATAACCTCGTTTTGCTTAACTGTTTCATATCTCTTAAAGCGTTCAACAACCATTTTTTCCAAAATTTCAGGCTTTAAATAAAGCGAGTTTACAATATTGTGTTCACGCTCACCTTTTGTTCCTGTGGTTGCCCATTCCTTTTTAGGTAAATCTTCGGGCTCTATCTTATCCGGAAATGCAACAGGCTCCATCATTTGTCCGAGCATACCATCTGCCAAAATCATTGCAGGCATTCTGTATTTATCGGCAGTATCAAACGCTTTGCCAACCAAGTCAACCATTTCCTGAACGCTTGCAGGAGCATATACTAAAAGCTGATAGTCACCGTGACCTAAAGCCTTTGTAGCCTGCCAGTAGTCAGCCTGTGAAGGCTGAATGCCACCAAGACCCGGACCTCCACGCATAACATTTACAATAAGACACGGCAGGTCACTACCCGCTATGTAAGAAACTGCTTCGCTCTTTAAGCTTATTCCGGGTGACGATGAAGATGTCATCGCTCTTACGCCTGCGCTTGCTGCTCCTAAAACCATATTTGCGGCGGCAATTTCGGATTCTGCCTGTAAGAAGGTTCCGTTTATTTTAGGCATTTGCTTTGCCATATAAGCGGAAAGCTCTGTCTGAGGAGTTATAGGATAGCCGAAGAAATGCTTACATCCGCTTCTGATAGCGGCCTCGCCTAAAGCTTCGTTACCCTTCATCAAAAATTTTTCTGCCATAACTTTTTCCTCTACCTTTCTACTGTAATTATGCAATCGGGACACATAGTAGCACACATAGCGCAACCTATACATTGATCCATATCGGTAATATCAACAGGTAAATATCCCTTAACATTTAGCTTGTCGCCGATTTTCAGAATTTTTTTAGGACATACGGCAGTACAAAGACCGCAGCCCTTACATTTGTCAGATTTAATAGTAATCTTTGCCATAACAATTATCCCTTTCCTTAAAAAGTAATAATATATAATTGCTTTTTTTAAGCAAATTATTCCCAAACGGTTTTTACAAAAATATCAACGGGCAAAATTTCGCCTGCATTTACAGATATTTTGTCAATATATTTTTTGTTAACACAGGTAAGCTTTATAGGTAAGCCCGATATATCCGAGAAATTTTCAGCAAACTCAAGCGAGCTTTTTATAATCTCTATATCGGTCTGATTACCTAAGTTTGAGTTATTTATTATCCCCGTAGCTTTAATTCGAGCAGCGGCTTCAATATCACGAAGCGACGCTAAGGCTTCCTCAGGGGTAGCGGTAAGATAGCGGTACGAATTTACCACATAGAAAAAATCGTAGTCGTCATTTACGATTTGTTTTGCAAAGCGCCCCAAGGCAATAGCACCTGCGTCGTCTCCTCCGACGTCGATTATAACAAAGCTGTCTTTTTGGTCAAAAACAGTATTTATTGTACCGGGTAAACAGGGTATATCTAAATTTGTATTTGCAAACTGCGGTAAAACTGCGTTTATATTGTTACCCTCGAAAAGTTCCTTAAAATCCGCAGTACGAAAATACGGGTTTACAATATCAAGGTCAACTATCGTTACCTTTTTACCTTCACTTGCCATTTTAAGCGCTAAATTAACCGCCGTATTGGTTTTACCTGAGCCGTAATGACCTGTTATAACAGAAATTCGTTTAAAATTCAAAATCTTCAAGTCCTCATTTTACACAAATTCACAAATTATATTTTATCACAATAATCTTGTTTTGTTAATACTTTTTTGCAAAAAATCTCGTATATGCTTATTTTTCCGCTTTATTTTCATAAATACAGTTTAAATTAAAAACAGTTGTTTAATAACAACTGTTTTTATCTGTTTAATATGTAAAACCCGATATTAAGATATGTAGCAAAAATACTCCATACGAAATACGGTATCTGTAAATACGCCGCTTTTTTAGAAACTTTATAAAATCTCGCAATCATATCTGCTATCAATATGACAAGCAGTACAATCCACAAAAAAGCTATAAATCTAAAACCAAATCTAAAAAATATTATCGGCCATAAGAAATTTACAAAAAGCTGTATCAGATATATTTTTAACGCTTCTGATTTATCATTACCATTTGCCGATATGGCCGTAAAAATTCTTGCAGAGCTTATACCCATAAGTATATACAAAATACTCCAAACTATCGGAAACAAAACAGACGGCGGTGATAAAGGCGGTTTTACAAGCGTATTAAAAGCATCCGATATGTTACCCGAAAGCAGTGCGGCTAAAATTCCAACCAACAAAGCCAACAAAACCGAAATAATATACGGTTTAAATAATGTTTTTTTCATATAATCCCCTCCTCAATCAATATATTGAGAAGGATAATGTAAATATACCTTTTTAGCTTTTTTATAGCGTATTTACTTTTAATCTATTATAATTTTTATTCTTAACTAAGTTTTTTATTAGACTTGGCAACTTGTATTATTCTTACTATTACCGAGCTCAATACAAGGTTTACGGCAAGTTCAATGAGGAAATTTACTCCTACAAGGCCTAAAATCATATAAGCTCCTGCGTTTTCAAATCCGCTTGCCTGTGCCCAAGTGTTTATTGTATCCATAAAGAATACTAAACAGCCGAGAAGGAAAATACCTGTATTTACTACAGGGCACACTATACCTGCAACTATAACGGCAAATAAATTGTTTACCTTTTCCAAAAGCTTATAAACTGCGCCTGCAGCCAAGCCTGCGAGTATGCCTTTTAAAAGAACCGTTATAATAGTGCCCGGAACACTTATCATCAAAAATGCATTTGCATCGGTTATAAGTACAACAACACCGAATACCAAGCCGAGCCAAGCTCCTGCTTTATAGCCGTAAAGAGCTGCTCCTATAATTATCGGTGCCAAAACAAGTGAAATGTTAAATACGCCTGACGGTCTTATGAGTACTGCTAATACCTGAAGTACTACGACAATAGCGGTAAGTAATGCGAGACCTGTAATCTTACCTGTGTCGAATTTTGTTTTTGAACTTTGATTTCCCATAATAATTTCTCCTTGCTGGTGCTCCAAAAAAGATGCACCGCTTATTATTTTGCCTTTTGGGGCAATTTGTATTCGGTGATTATCATTAACCGCCAAAGATAACCGACCGAAAATTAAAAATCCTGTAAATAAAATTCACAGGATTTTTGGCTGGGCTAGAAGGATTCGAACCTTCGGAATAATAGAGTCAGAATCTATCGCCTTACCACTTGGCCATAGCCCAATATATTTAACGAAATATATTATACAACATTATAAATATAAATGCAAGAATTTTTTTATATTTATATTATTATAAAACCTATTATTCCGCCGATTATGCCTATTAAAGCCGCTAAAAAAACGTCGCTTATATAGTGAACGCCGACCAAAAGTCTTGAGGTGGCTATTATAACGGCAACAATAAGCATTATAATCCCAAGTAACATATTCACCTGCATACAAGCTAAGGCTATAACAAATGCGCTGGCAGTATGGTTACTGGGAAAAGATTTACCGCCTTTTTTATCTATTAAGGGCGTAAAGTTATATTTTTCAAAAGGTCTTTTTCTGTTTACGATTTGACGTAATACGGTATTAAAAATAAGCACTGCCAAGGGTATAATAATAAATCTTAAAAGCAGAGTATCCTTTGTAAACATTAAAAATAAAGCCACTGCTACATATACCGCAAACACCGCTAAAGGCATATATTCGGCTATAATTATAATAAGCTTTCGCCTTTTAGTGTTAATTGGAAAAGCACTTATTATTTTATCAAACATATTGTCTGACACTTTTGTTTCCTCCGTTTAAAGCTCGATGCCTTTTCTTGCCGATATTCCTTTGTCAAACGGGTGCTTTTTCTTTTCTATAAAAGAGATATAATCGGCGCACTCTTTCATAGTTTCGGACGGATTGCGACCTGTTAAAACAAGCTCTAAGCTTTTCGGCTTATTTTTTATAAATTCCTCAAGGGCATTTTTATCAATTACCTCAATATTATAAGCGTCAAGCACCTCGTCAAGAATAAGCATATCGTACTTACCGTCATCTATACTTTTTATTGCGTCATTTAGCATTTCATTATTTGCTTTACAAAGTGCCTTGAGCTCATCTTTATTCATCTGGAAGGTAAATTTAGAGTTTAAATTACAGTTTACCACCGTTATTTCAGGGATATTTTTTAATGCAATAAACTCGCTTGATATTGGGTTTTTAAGAAACTGCAGCATTAAAACCTTCATTCCGCAACCCGCAGCTCTTACGCCCAAGCCTACTGCCGCAGTAGTCTTGCCCTTGCCGTCACCGCAATAAATATGTATAAGTCCGTCCATTTTAAAATTCCTTTCGAAAGCTTATGTTTTATCTAAAATAGAAGAGTTACTATGCTTTGACCCGAAACAAGCTCTATAATTCCTACTGTAAGCACAACTACGCCTAAAATAAAAGTGTATATCATAAAAATCTTAAACTTATCGGAATTTAAAAGCCACTGAACCATTTTTATTGATAAAAAGCCGACTACGGCAGACACCACAAGGCCCACAATTATTACAGGTATAGAGAGGTTTAAATCGGCAGGAGTAACTTCCTTTAGTTCCATAACGCTTCCGCCGAGAATAGCAGGTATACCTAAAATAAAGGAAAACGCAACGGCTGTAGCCTTGTCAAGTCCACGCATAAGTCCTGCGGAAATGGTAGAACCTGAACGTGATACGCCCGGAAGCGGAGCTATACCCTGCAAGGTACCGATAATTAAAGCGTCCTTTGCGGTAATATCGCCCTTTGTTTTTTTGCCGTTTAAACGTCTGTCGGCAACAAACAAAAGCAAAGCGGTAATCAAAAAGCAACAGCCCTCAACTATAATGTCATTATCGGAGGCTACAGCCTTATAAACGTCGCCCAGCAAAAGATAAAATACTACCAAAGGCAAAAGTGCTACGATTATCATTATAATCATATTTCTTTCGGGATTCATATTCTTAAAGGAGAATTTACCTGTAAAAATATCCTTTAGCATAACAAAAAATTCTTTTATCAAAGCCCAAATAAGCTTATAAAATGCGCCGACAACGGCAACCAAAGTACCGATATGTAAAATAATCGAAAACATTATACCGCTTTCTCCGCTAAGCCCCGTAAAGTGCTGAAACAGCGATAAATGTCCCGAACTGGAAACAGGCAAAAACTCGGTAAGCCCCTGAATTACCGCCTGAATAAACGCTTCTAAAATTGACATAAAATAATCCTCCAAAATAGCCTTAGTTTAAAAAAGTCTGTTCCCCAACGAATAGTCGGGGTTTAAATAATCCTTAGGATTTGTGGAAATAATCCTGTTAATTGTAGTTATCTTATTACATTTTACACCCTGCAGTATACAATTATCAACCTTTTTGTAATAATATTCATAATTTTTATCACAGTTAAATATCTCGTCTATATCAACTATTGTATAAAGCATTAGTTTTCCCTTTCCTTTATAGCTCTTTTGTCGTCTATAAGTCCATATAAACACTCTATAGCGTCTGAAAGTCCGCCGAGCGAGTCGATAAGCCCTTCATTTACTGCGTCTATTCCGTTTATCACAGTACCCACGTCCATAGCAAGCTCCCCCGTTTTCATCATAAGCTCGATAAAACGCTCTTTTGTAATTTTAGAGTTATTTTCCACAAACTGCACTATTCTGTCCTGCATTTTTTCAAAATAAGAAAAGGTTTGAGGCACGCCCAAAACAAGTCCGCTCATTCTGACAGGGTGAATTGTCATTGTAGCGGACGGCACTATAAAAGAACGTTTTGCGCTTACTGCAAGCGGTACGCCTATTGAATGACCGCCGCCTAATACGAGAGAAACAGTCGGCTTTTTCATACCTGCAATAAGCTCGGCTATCGCAAGACCCGCCTCAACGTCACCGCCGACGGTATTTATCATTATTATAAGACCTTCGATATCCTTATCCTCTTCTATGGCGACAAGCTGAGGTATTACATGCTCATATTTTGTGGTTTTATTTTGAGGCGGAAGTATATAATGCCCCTCTACCTGTCCGATAATAGTAAGGCAGTGAATTATTCGCTCGCCTGTAGTTCTTATACAGCCGAAGTCTTTTATATTTTCTCTGTTAAGCTCAGCTTGTTCTAAAGAATTGTCGTCTTTTTGTATTTCGGTTTCATTTGGGTTTCTTTCATCAAACATATATTTTCCTCTTAACGATAAAGTTTTATATATTGTTTGTAATAAACAAAAGAATATGCAAACATCAATCACTTAACAAAGCCTTAAACAAGGAAAATTCCCCTTATCGCCAAAAATGCGATAAGGGGAATAAATTATTTTGTCACAAACTCAAATTCGTCGTCTTTTACATCTACCGTAACATTATCATTTTTATTTATCTTGCCCTCTAACATAAGCTCGGAGATTTTATCCTCTATCTGTGAAGTGATAGCACGTCTTAGCGGTCTTGCGCCGTAAACCTCGTCAAAGCCTATCTTGCTTATTTTTTCAATAGCGTTGTCGGTAAAGGTAATGTTTATATCAAGGTCATTAAGTCTGTTTTGAAGGTTAGCTAACATTTTACCTGCGATTAGCTTTATGTCCTCTTGACTTAATTTATGGAATATGATAATGTCGTCAATTCTGTTTAAAAGCTCCGGGCGGAAGTAACGCTTTAATTCACCCATTATAATGCTTCTGTTTTCCTCGTCGGACGACTTTTTATTATCGTCGGTACTAAATCCCACGCTCTTATGCTCGTCGATAAGTCTTGCGCCGATATTTGAGGTCATAATTATAACGGTGTTTTTAAAGTCAACTTTTCTGCCCTGTGAATCGGTGAGTATACCGTCCTCAAGTATTTGAAGCAAAAGGTTAAATACGTCAGGGTGAGCTTTTTCCACTTCGTCGAACAAGACTACCGAATAAGGCTTTCTTCTGATTTTTTCGGTTAGTTGACCGCCCTCGTCAAAGCCTACATATCCCGGAGGCGAGCCTACCATTCTCGAAACGGAGTGCTTTTCCATATATTCCGACATATCAAGGCGTATCATTGCGTCCTCCTCGCCGAAAAGTGCTTCGGCTAAGGTTTTACAAAGCTCGGTTTTACCTACGCCTGTAGGACCTAAGAACAAAAACGAGCCCATAGGTCTGTTTGGGTCCTTTAAGCCTACTCTGCCCCTTCTTATTGCCTTGCTGACTGCACTTACGGCTTCGTCTTGTCCTACTACCCTGTTGTGCATAATTTCCTCTAATTTTAAAAGACGCTCACTTTCCTCTTCGGTAAGCTGGGTTACAGGTACACCTGTCCAGTTAGAAACTATATCGGCTATATCCAAAGGTAAAACCTCGCTTGTAATACCTGCGGTTTTTTCTGTCCACTGAAGCTTTTGCTTTTCGAGCTGTTCGGTTAGTTCCTTTTCCTCGTCACGATATTTTGCGGCAAGCTCAAAGTCCTGTGCATTAACTGCTGCGGCCTTTTCCTGTGCCAAAACCTTTAGCTTATCCTCTAAATCCTTAACGTCGTTTGGTGCGGTATATGCCTTTAATCTTACCTTAGCGGCAGCTTCGTCTATAAGGTCGATTGCCTTATCGGGTAAAAATCTATCGTTTATATATCTTGATGACAAGTCAACTGCCGCTTTTATAGCTTCGTCGGTTATTTTTACGTTATGGTGTGCTTCGTATTTATCTCTTAAGCCAAAGAGTATTTTTTCTGCGTCCTCCTTGCTCGGCTCGTCAACGGTAACAGGCTGGAAACGACGCTCTAATGCCGAATCCTTTTCGATATATTTTCTATATTCGTCTAAGGTGGTAGCGCCTATAACCTGTATATCTCCTCTTGCAAGCTGTGGCTTTAATATATTTGCGGCGTCTATTGCTCCTTCGGCGGCACCTGCTCCGATAATGTTATGAATTTCATCAATAAACAGTATTATGTTGGAGCTTTTTGTCACCTCGTCAATACAGTCCTTTATCCTTTCCTCAAAGTCGCCTCTGTATTTTGCGCCTGCGAGCATTGAGGTTAAATCAAGGGCGATTATTCTCTTATTTTTAAGTATTTCCGGTACCTCGCCTTTTTGTATCTTTTGAGCCAAGCCCTCTGCGATAGCGGTTTTACCTACGCCCGGTTCACCTATAAGACAAGGGTTATTTTTAGTTCTTCTGGAAAGAATCTGAATTACCCTGTCAATTTCGGTTTGTCTGCCGATTACGGGGTCGATTTTATTATCCTTTGCAAGCGAGGTTAAGTCTTTACCGTACTTAAGCAAATTTTTTGTACTGCCGTCGCCTGTTTTAGAAGTACCCTGTGAATGCGGGTACATATTTTCGGCATAATTATCGGCAAGACTTGAGTTTCCCATAATCTCACGCACGGTTTCGTTATATAAATCCTTGCAGTCAACTCCGCACTCATTTAAAAACATTGCGGCATAGCCGTCCTGTTGAATTAAAATTGCAAGTAATATGTGCTCTGTTCCCACATAGCCGTGACCTAAGTTTCTTGCCTCATAAACGGCTCTTTCCAAAACTCTTTTTGCCCTCGGAGTAAGCTGGTTGGGTGTTAAATTTGACTTTTCGCCCTGACCTATGTTTTGCTTTAGTTTATTTATAATTTCCTCTCTTGTAACTCCCTTTTTTTCAAGGAGCATAGCCGAAACAAAGCTATCGTCTGCCATAAGCCCTACCAGCAAATGCTCTGTACCTATAAAGGTATGTCCTAACTGCGACGCAGTAATAATAGCGTCGTTTATAGCTTCGTTTGCCTTTTGAGTAAATCCGTTAAACATATACATATCTATTCTCCTCTCTTAATATAGATAGATTTAACCGTTTAATTTTTCTCTTACTGTTTTTGCCCTTATTAAATCCCTCTGTGCAGGTGAAAGCTCTTTGTTTTCCATAGCGCAGATACCTGCTGTGCCGGTGGTCATTGTAAGCTCGTTTAATATATTTATCGGCACATCTTTGATTATGCCCATACAAACGCCGAGCCTTACATTAGAGATGTTTTCTACAAGCTCCTTACTTGACATTACCCGTGCATATTTTAATGTTCCTAAGCTTCTGTACACTTTGTCCTCCAAGGCTGTTTTGTCCTTTGCAAGCATCTCTTGCGCTCTTTTTTCGCTTTCAATTACCTGCATAACTACGTTTTGCAGATTTTCTATAGCGGATTTTTCGGTAATGCCGAGCGTTATCTGATTTGAAAGCTGATAAACCGAGCCTAAAACCTTACTGCCCTCGCCGTAGGTTCCTCTTATGGTAAGACCTAATTTTGATACGGCAGAGCTTAGCCTTGAAATAAGACCTGTACTTTCAAGCCCCGGCAAGTGTAACATAACCGACGCTCTAAGCCCTGTGCCTAAGTTTGAAGGACAACTTGTTAAGTAACCTAACTTTTCATCATATGCATAAGGTAAAACTTCGTTTATAACATCGTCGAGCATATTGCAGATTTCATAAGCCTTATTAAGCTCAAGCCCGCTGTTTAAAACCTGTATTCTTATGTGATCCTCCTCGTTTACCATAATACTTATTCCCAAATCCTCTGAGAGCACAAGCATTCTGTCCTTGGGATTTTTGGCAAATTCTATACTTATTGAATGTTTTTCAACGAGTTCATACCTTTCAAAATCGCTAAGCGACGACATATCTATAAATTTAAGTTTATTATCGCCCAAGTTTATGTTAGCAAGCGCTTGCTTTACCGATTTATTTATCTGTTTTCGCTGTTCGGAGGTAAGCTTATTATTAAACGGAATATTCTTTATATTTCTTGCAAGCCTTATTCTGCTGCTTAAAACTATGTCTGAATATTCTCCTTGTGTCTGGTACCATTTAGTCATCTTTTTGTCCTCCGCCTTCAAGCTCTTTTATCTTGTCTCGTATCTCGGCTGCCTTTTCAAACTCCTCGTTTTCGATAAGCTTTTTGAGTAAAGCTTTGTTTTCTGCTAACTCATCGAGTTTTGTATTTTCCTCTTTTGGTTTTTGAATTTCGGAGTTATTATCCTCAACGTAGGTTAAAGAGCTGTTTAAGATATTTTTCGGTCTTTTACCTATATGAGTTGACTTGCCGTGCATTTGCTCTATTGTGCCAAAAAGCTCGTCTGCAAAGGTGCTGTAACATTCGTCGCAGCCGATTATACCCTTTGTTATCTCGTCTAAACCGGTATTGCATTTAGCGCATCTTTTATCTGTGCCCTTAAAAAGACCTGCTCCCGAACCGAAAAAGTTATTTATACCGAAATCGGAAAATAAATTTGTATTCAAAATCGAGCTTGCACATTCCGAACACAGATGTAAGGTTGTGCTTTTGCCGTTGATTGTCTGTTTGAAAATAGATGTAGCATTATTCTTTTTGCATTTTTCACATAACATAACCTATCTCTCCTTTTATTCTATGGTACTTAAAAGCATAACCTTTAAAAGATTTGCTCTTATCGCCTGTTTTAAATCATCGTTAAGTCCTCTGAAATTTGCATCAGACAGCGCCGACATAATAATCTTACTCTCTGACGGTGATAAAATTTTGTCGTAAGTCAGGTTTTGTAAAATTATTCTCGCCGAATACTCGTCAATAAATCGGCCTATAGAATTTATAACGTGGAAAATAGCCTCTTTATTTGAATAGTTAAGCTTTATTATTTTTATATAACCTCCGCCGCCTCGTCGGCTTTCTACCAAATATCCCTGCTCGGCGGTAAATCTGTTTGCTATAACGTAGTTTATCTGACTCGGCACACATCCCAAGGCATTTGCCAACTCATTACGCTGAATTTTTACCTCGCCTCCGTCCTCTTCGAGCATTTTATTTATATGAATAGCTATTAAATCTGTGATTTTCATTTTGCTCACCTCTTTTGACCTTTCCTAACCTTTAATATTATTGTAAATTAAAAGTCAAATAAAGTCAAGGTCTAAAAAGGTCAATTTTCTTAATAATTTGTTACTTAATTATGAACATTACTTGTTTTTTAAATATAAGTTTTTTGAATGCAGTTTTTGTAACACAAAAATAAATACCGACATAGTATAAGGTGTAATAACTGTTAGCTTAAAAAGCTTTCGGGCTTTTAAAGCTACCTTGATTATTCACCAGTGACGGTAATTAAGGTGTTATTAAATTTTTCGGTGTCCTGGAGAAACGGAGTATTATTATGTGTAATAACAACGGAAACTGCAGCTGGATACTTATCATTATCTTACTCTTAGTTTGCTGCGGCGGCTGGAATGGTTCAAATGGCGATTGTGGCTGCAACAACGGTTGCGGATGCTAATTTAAGCTAAAAAAATGACTCGGATTATTTTTATAATCCGAGTCATTTTTTATTTATGTTTATAATTTTTAAGCCTCGCTATCTGTGCCCGACGATGTAGCATCAGGACTTTCGGAAGTATTCTCCGTAGGCTCTTGAGCATTAGGTGTATAAGTCGTAATCTGTACAGATAATATAAAAACATCTTCAAGCGGAATATCATTGGCGTCGGTTTGTACTTTCGCAATAGCGTCTATTACGTCCATACCCTCGTAAACCTGACCGAATACCGTATGTGAAAAGTCAAGCCAAGGTGCGCCGCCCATTTGCTCATAAAGCTCTCTTACCGACGCAGGAAATACCTTGTCCTGTTTTTGCTTTAATATGTCCCATATACCCGAAACCAAAGCATCGGCAGGTGCTTGCACTACATAAAACTGACAGCCGTTTGTATCGGCTTCGCCTTTATTTGCCATACCTACTGCGCCACGCAAATTTAATGCCTGCTCGGAAAACTCGTCCTCAAAAGTACCGCCAAAGGAGCTTTCAAAGCCGCTTCCTGTATTGGTAGTATCTCCGCCCTGTATCGCAAAGTTTGATACAACACGAAAGATTTTTGTGTTGTTATACTTGCCCTCATTTGCAAGGTTAATAAAATTCTCCACCGTTTTGGGCGCAACATCACTGAAAAAACGTATTTTAAACACACCCATATTGGTGGTAACTATTGCAACCGTTTCGCCTTCGGCTACTTTATTTGTATTTAGTACCTTAACATTACTTCCTGACGGGAAATTTGTCTTTAAAAATTCGTTATCCTCGTCGTTTTCGTCGGTATCGGTCGAATTAGAGGAAGTGTTTTTTGAAACGGTATCGTCGGTACCTTTTTGTTTTGCTTCACAGGATATGAACACAGACATAATAAGAATTGCCGACAATATAACCGCTATTATCCTTTTCATAATTTTTCTCCGTTTCTTTTTTAACTAAAAGCTACTCGTCTAAAGAATAGGTCGAAAGAGTAATATTTTTTATCCTTATATCCTCTTTTGGCGCTATTGTGTCGGATATGATTTCTGCTTCGGCAATTTTATTGACTACGTCCATTCCCTCGTAAACCTGACCGAATACGGTAAAATTACCGCTTGCCAAAGGTGAACCGCCGACATCATTGTAGGCGTCTATCACCTTTTGAGGATAATCGTTTTCCTCTAATTTTGCGCTTACGTTTTCGTCAGGCTCAATGTAGCTTACAAAGAAAAATCTGCTGTCGGACAAAACCTTTTTAGTATATACGCCGTCACGCTCTCCGTAAGCGGAAACTGCACCTGTAAAATGCCACAAATTATAGTTTATTTCTGGCTCTATTCCATCGGTATCGCCCGTTAAAATCTCGCCTTTACTTCCCGTTTTATCGGTAGCGCCTGCAAAGACATTGCCCTGTTCCACTCCCCAAATAAGAGTGTCGTCATAAAAGCCCGACTTTACAAGCTCTTTAAAATTTTCGACGGTATTTGGTGCATACTCTTCATAAAGCACAAACCTTATTTCGCCGTAGCTTGTATTTACTATGGCTATCGGCTGGCCTTCCTTTATATCCTCAAGCTGAACAAGCTCTATGGTCTCGTCGGTGACAGGCTCTGCGTCCGACGCCATACAGCCTGCGCATAACAAGGCTATTAAAACAGATGATAGTATTATTTTTAAAATCCTTTTCATAAAAGCTCCATTCTTATATTAGGCTTAAGTATTAAAGCTTATTTATCTTAGTGCCCTGTCTTGTTTCCAAAACCTCGTAGCCCAAAGCAGTAATCTCATCTCTTATAGCGTCGGCTGCGGCAAAATCCTTTTGCTTTCTTGCTTCTATTCTTTTTTCTACAAGCTCTAAGACTTCCTTTGGTATGTCGTTTTCCTTTTTGTTATAAAGAAGACCCAAAACACCTGTAAGCTCGCAGAACACGCTATTTGCAAACTCGATATATTCCTTTGAAGCAGGTGTGGAGGAAGAAATATTTGTGTTTATTTCTCTTACAAGCTCAAATATTGCGGAAATGGCGTCAGCAGTATTTAAGTCGTCGTCCATAGCCTTAATAAAGCTTTCCTTATAAGAAAGCAAGGTGGCTTTTTGTTCCTTTGTGAATTCGCCGCTTTGAGCCTTTGTAAGCGCAAATTCTATGCTTTCCTTGCAGTTATAAAGGCGTTCAAGCGCAGATTGGCACTGTTTAATTACCTCTAAGGAATAGTTAATCGGGCTTCTGTAATGAGCTTGAAGCATCATAAATCTTATAGGCTCATAGCCGAATTTTTCGGCTACCTCTCTTACGGTAAAGAAGTTACCTAAGGATTTTGACATCTTTTTATTTTCTACGTTAATATAACCGTTATGCATCCAGTAGTTTGCAAAGGTCTTGCCTGTAGCACATTCGCTTTGAGCAATTTCATTTTCGTGGTGCGGGAAAATAAGGTCCTGACCGCCGCAATGTAAATCAATCGTATCGCCCAAAATGCTCCTCGACATAGCGGAGCACTCTATATGCCAGCCGGGTCTGCCCTCTCCCCACGGAGATGACCAGCTCGGTTCACCCGGTTTTGCGGCTTTCCAAAGCGCAAAATCCATAGGGTGCTTTTTAATGTCGCCGGTAGCGATTCTCGCACCTGCTTCCAAATCCTCTAAGGGCATATGAGAAAGCTTGCCGTATTCTTCAAATTTAGTAGCAGAAAAATAAACGTCGCCGTTTACTTCATAAGCATATCCCTTATCAACCAGCACCTTGACAATATCTATAATATCGTCCATGTGCTTTGTAACCTGCGGGTGATATGTCGCAGCTTTTACATTTAAGCCCTCTGCGTCCTTTTTATATTCCGCAATATACCTTTCGGAAATCTCGCTTGCAGGCACACCTTCCTCGTTTGCCTTATTTATAATTTTATCGTCTACATCGGTGAAATTCTGGACAAAATTAACCTCATTGCCTCTATACTCAAGGTAGTTTCTCAAAACGTCAAATACAATTATAGGACGAGCGTTTCCTATGTGTATATAATTATACACAGTAGGTCCGCACGCATACATATTTACCTTGCCTTCGGTTAAGGTCTTAAACTCTTCCTTTTGTTTTGTAAGCGTATTATAAATTACCATAAGTCGTTTCCCTTCTACAGTTTGGTTTTATTATTCCTTCTCGTATTTTTCAAGACGCTTTTGCAGTTTTTCTATCTCGAACTGCAACTTGCACAGCTCCTGAGAAAGCGGGTCCGGAATGTGTACCTGATCCAAGTCGTATTCCACACGCTCGCCGTTATATCTTACCACCCTTGCAGGTACGCCCACAGCGGTGGAATTTGCAGGTATTTCGGTTAACACAACTGCGTTTGACGCAATTTTTACGTTATCGCCTACCTTAAAAGGTCCTAAAATTTTTGCGCCACAGCCTACCATTACGTTGTTGCCGATAGTTGGGTGTCTTTTTCCCTTATCCTTACCCGTACCGCCTAAGGTTGCGCCCTGATATATGGTACAATCATCGCCTATTACGGTGGTTTCGCCTATTACAACGCCTGTGCCGTGATCTATAAAAAGTCCCTTACCGATTACGGCTCCGGGGTGAATTTCTATACCCGTTTTATATTTTGCACGCTGAGAGATAAATCTTGCTATAAAAAAGCGCTTATGCTTAAAGAACCAATGCGCCACTCTATACCAAAATACTGCGTGAAAACCGGGGTATAGTAAAATTACCTCAAGAGAGCTTCTTGCCGCAGGGTCTCTCTTTTTTATTGAGTTTATATCATATCTGATTTTAGAAAACATAAAGTTCCTCCATAATAAAAAAACCTTCATACAATGCACACTTGCATTATATGAAGGCAGACTAAGCTACGGTTCCACTTCAATTTATTACTTTTTTATTCTTTAACGGAAATAACCCGTACAGCTATACTTTCATTACAAAAATGAGTTCCGACTGTAAGCTCAAAGACGCACTTCGCATAAACCTTCAAAATATAAACCCTCTCAGCAAGCATAGGTCTACTCTCTGTAAAAAGATAATATGCTACTCTTTCTTATCTTCGCTTTTTAGATATAAGTTAAATCTATATTAAATAATTTAACATAAACAAATAAAAATTTCAAGCACTATTTTGTCGTGTCAATACAGCTTTTATTTTTTATCAGGTAATCTATTCCCGAAATTACCGTTATAGCGGCGGTAACCCACATTAAAATGTTGCTTACAAGCTCTATGTCAAAATTAAGGGTAACAAAAGAATTAACTGTGAGCATAATCAGTATTGCAACTATGGAAAACATCTGAATAACGGTTTTTATTTTGCCGTAAATGCTCGCCGCAATAACCGTTCCGTCGGCTGCTGCAACAAGTCTTATTGAAGTTACCAAAAACTCTCTTGCAACCACTATTATAACAGGTACTGCGCCTGAAAGCCCAAGCTTAATAAAGCTTATAAGTGCCGAAAGCACCAGTATTTTGTCGGCAAGCGGATCTAAAAACTTTCCGAAGTTAGTAATTAGATTATGCTTTCTTGCAATATGACCGTCTAAGGTGTCTGTAATAGATGATACCGCAAAGACAATAGTAGCCCAAAGGAAATTAAGCGGTATCGAGTCTATAAGTAAAAACACCAAAAAAACAGGTACAAGTATTACTCTTAATATCGTAAGCTTATTAGGTAAATTCATAGAATACTCCTTTATGTATATTATATTTCTTCGCCAAACAAATCGTAATCAAGTATTTCGGTGACCTTTACATTTATAAAGTCGCCCATAGTGTGCTGTTTATCGGTTGTGAAAAACACCTTTCCGTCAATATCGGGTGCGTCGGCTTCGCTTCTGCCAAAGTAACAGCCGGCATATTTATCTGCGCCTTCGAGCACAACCTTTATGGTTTTGCCGAGCTTGTTTTCATTATCTCTCTGCATAATGACAGTTTGCTCTTGCATTATGATTTCGGCTCTTTTTGCCCTTATTTCTTCGTCTATTTGGTTTGGCATTTCGCCTGCTACAGTATCCTCCTCTTGAGAATAAGCAAAACAGCCTAAGCGATTAAATTTTGTCTGTTTTACAAATTCACAAAGCTCCTCAAACTGCTCTTCACTCTCGCCCGGGAAACCTGCTATCAAGGTAGTTCTAAGCGTAATGTCAGGGATTTTTTTACGAATCTTTTGGATGAGCTTAACCGTATCTTTTTTATTTACGGGGCGGTTCATAGCCGATAAAATTTCGTCGTTACAATGTTGCAGTGGCATATCTATATATTTTGCAACCTTATCCTCTGAAGCAATAACATCTAACAGCTCGTCGGTAATTTTATCAGGATAACAGTAAAGCACCCTTATCCATTCAAAGCCGTCTATTTTGCAAAGCTCCTTTAGAAGCTTTGCAAGTGAATATTCGCCGTATAAATCTTCGCCGTAGCGTGTGGTGTCCTGTGCTATAAGCACAAGCTCTTTAACGCCCTCTTTGGCAAGCGTTTGAGCTTCCTTTATAACTTCCTCCATAGGCTTGCTTCTGAAACGCCCTCTTATTTTAGGGATAGCGCAATAACTGCAACAGTTATCACAGCCCTCGGCAATTTTTAAATATGCGTAAAAAGGAAGAGTTGTAAGTATTCTGTCGCCGCACAAGGATAAGTCTTCTTTTTCGCCGTAGCTTTGAAGCTTTTCATCGGCGCATACCCTGTCGACTACCTCGCAAATTTTATCGTTTGAGCCGATACCTACAACGGCGTCAACCTCGGGCATTTCCTCTAAAATCTGCTCCTTATAACGTTCGGCAAGACAGCCTGTGACTATAATATGCTTTATTCTGCCCTCGTTTTTTAAGGTTATAAATTCCATTATGTTTTCTATTGCTTCAGCCTTTGCGGACTCGATAAAACCACAGGTGTTTATTATAACCACATCACAAAGTGCGGCGTCGCCTTTTATCTCATAGCCGTAATTTTTTATCTTGCTTAACATCATCTCGGCGTCAACCTGATTTTTAGGACATCCGAGCGATACCATTCCTACGTTAATAGCCAATTTAATCTTCCTCAATCTCTATATTGTATCTTTCTATCGCAGACTTTATATCATCGTATGAAAAGCCCTGTCTTAAAAGAGCCGCAATACCTTTTTGGTTGCCTTTATAGTCGCCCAAGTAACGATAATATTTTTTATCAATGAGCTTTGTTATCTGCTCGGTAGGGTCTACGTCACACTCATTAAGAGCCTCTTGTATAAGAGCGGTATCAAGCCCTCTTTTTCGCATTTCAAAAAACGCCTTTTTTTGACCGACGCATTTTGTTTTAAGAAAATATGCCGCTAATTTTTTAGCGTACTGCTCATCGTTTACAAAGCCTTGCTCTACCATATTTGCGACAGTTTGCGCCGCAATTTGACTGCTTACGTTTTTACAAAGCTTATCGTAAAGCTCCTTACCCGAGTGGTCACGATAAGATAAAAGATAATATGCTCTTTCTCTTGCACGGCGCTTCTCGGCCTGCAGTTTTAAGTCTTCTAACTGCTCGTATGTAACCTCTTTGCCGACCGACAGATTATTTTTCGCTATAATTTCAATGTCTAAAATGTAAAAGTACTCACCGTCAACATCTACATTATAGCGTGTACCGCTTTTCTTTTCAATACTTGTTATTTTCATTTTATATTATTGAAAATCCTCGTCGTCCGGGTCAATATCCAAAAATACATCGTTTTGATTTACGGGCTTTTCGTCTGCTTTAGGCTCTGCCGGTGCAGAGGGCTTCTCAAGATTTCTGGTTTTTTCCATAGCTTCGTTTTGATGAGCGTAAATCTTATCTGCTATCTCTTCACAAAGTGCGGTGTTTTCAGTTAAAAGCTTTTTAACCTTATCTCTGCCCTGACCTATTCTTTCGCCGTTATAGCTAAACCAAGCTCCGCTTTTTTCGATTATATCAAGCTCTACCGCATAGTCGATAATCTCGCCTACACGGCTTACGCCCTCGCCGTACATAATATCAAATACAGCCTCTTTAAACGGAGGTGCAACCTTATTTTTAACAATCTTACACTTGGTTTTGTTGCCTATAACTTCGGTTCCGTTTTTAATTGCTTCGCCTTTTCTTACCTCTATACGAACAGAGGAATAGAATTTAAGCGCTCTGCCTCCGGGTGTTGTTTCGGGATTTCCGTACATAACGCCGATTTTTTCACGAACCTGATTTATAAATACGGCAACGCAGTTTGATTTTGAAACTACGCTTGTGAGCTTTCTTAAAGCCTGCGACATAAGTCTTGCCTGTAAGCCTACATGGCTGTCACCCATCTCGCCGTCTATTTCTGCTCTGGTTACCATTGCGGCAACCGAGTCAAGCACTATTACGTCAATAGCGCCCGAGCGTATAAGCGCTTCCATTATTTCAAGCGCCTGCTCGCCTGTATCGGGTTGAGATACTAAAAGCGAGTCTATATCAACGCCCAATGCTCTTGCATATACAGGGTCTAAAGCGTGCTCTACGTCAATAAAGGCAGCTTCACCGCCGTTTTTTTGTGCTTCGGCAACTATCTGAAGCGCTACTGTGGTTTTACCGGAAGATTCAGGACCGTATATCTCTACTATTCTGCCTCTGGGTACTCCGCCTATTCCGAGCGCCATATCAAGACCTAAAGAGCCTGTTGAGATGTGGTCTACGTTCATGGTTTTTGCTTCGCCGAGCTTCATAACCGAGCCTTTACCGAACTGTTTTTCTATTTGTGCTATTGCAGTATCAAGAGCCTTTTTCTTATCTTCGTCTGCAACTCTTTCTACTGCCGGTTTTGATTTTGCCTTTACTGCCATTTATAATTCCTCCACTTTATTTTTACTTAAATTTATAAAAAGAACTAACGTTCTGCTATTACATTTCTTATTATACCACACAAGTCCTTATTAAAGCAAATGTTTTTAAAATGATTTTTCTTTAATATATCGCTAACGGCATTATGCTGGTTTATACCTACTTCAAAGGCAAGTATTCCGCCCTTTTTAAGCTTATTTTTCCAAACTGACGTTAAGCGTCTGTAAAACTCTAAGCCGTCCTCATCTAAGCCGTAAAGCGCTTCTTTCGGCTCAAAGGAAACCTCCTTTTGCAAAGAGCGCATATCCTCCTTTGTAAGATAAGGCGGATTTGAGACTATAATGTCAAAGTCTGTTTCCTCGCATTTCGGATTTAGAGCGTCATCGGATATAAGTATTGCCGCAGAATTATTTAAAGCTATATTTTCCTTTATATATTGTTGTGCCTTAGGGTATTTTTCGAGTAAAAATACCCTATTTTTGTGCTGTGTGTAGCTGTCAAGGCATATGCCTATACACCCTGTGCCGCTACATAAATCAAGTATTTTAAGTCCTTCTTTTCCCTTTACTTTCTCAAGCAGATATTCGCAAAGGCACTCTGTATCTGCACGAGGTATTAAAACGCCCTCGCCCACCTTAAAGGGCAAGGAATAAAACTCCCACTCGCCCAGTATATACTGCAAGGGATAGCCTGTAAGCCTTTTATTACAGTCATTAAGGATAAGCTGTAAATCATCATCGTTAAAATCCTTTTCATTAAGGAGAATATCCGAAATTTCAAAGCCTGCTCTAAACCTTAAAAGCTGTTTTGCTTCAAATTCATAATCCACAATATTACCGCTTTTTAGTTTATCGCAAATTAAATTAAAAGCTTCTTTAATATACAAAGCCTTACCACCTGTCATCTTCAAGATTTTGAGGTATACACGGCTTTATTGCCTCGATAGCGACTTCTATCTGGTCGTCGTCAGGCTCGTTTGTGGTAAGCCTTTGAAGCATTAAGCCCGGGAAAGAAATTATGCGGGTTACAATGTTATCATAACGCCCTGCAAGCATAATTATTTCATAAGAAATGCCCACAACAACAGGCAGTAACAAAAGCTTTAAAAGCACCCTTATAAGTAAGCTTGACCAGGTAACAACCGAAAAGACAAGTATACTTATTATCAAAACTATAATGATAAAGCTTGTACCGCATCTTGGATGAAAGCGACTTTGTTTTTTTATGTTTTCGACGGTAAGCTCCTCACCTGCTTCAAAGCAAGCTATGGTTTTATGCTCAGCTCCGTGATATTTATATACCCTTGCTATATCGCTTAATTTTGAGGTAAGCCACAAATAAATAATAAACACTATTATCTTTATAATGCCCTCAATAAGTGAACGGAATATACCTACGTCTGCAACACTGTTTATGCCCTTTACTATAAGTGCAGGCAGATACATAAATAAAACCAGCGCTAATATTACACCTAAAGCCGCACCTATATAGGTAACTATCTTTACGATATTATCGCCGAATTTATCATCAAGCCATTTTTCAAATTTAGTAGGCTCTTCGTCCATTTCAAGATCCATTCCCGACTTTTCTGCGGACTTCATAAGGCATCTATAGCCTGACACAAGGCTATCTATAAAGTTAAAAATTCCTCTTATAAACGGCAGTCTTAAAACTTTCAATCTTTTTTTACCGCTTTGTGTATCCCACTCTTCAACATCTATTGTTTTATCGGGAAGTCTTACCGCCATAGCGGATTTATAAACGCCTCTCATCATTATTCCTTCGATTAAGGCTTGCCCTCCGATTTTACTTTTATGCTTACTACCAGCCATATTTTTTCCTTCCATACTTTAAGCTTATTATTTTAACCGTGATTTTTTGCATTTGACGGCAACACAACAGTAACGGTGGTTCCTTTACTTAGCTTACTGTCAATTAAAAGCTCGCCCTCGTGCATTGTGATAATTTCATTTACCACCGCAAGTCCTATACCGGAGCCGTGTTTTGTGTGGTTTGCCTTATAAAACTTTTGTTTAACTTTAGGTAAATCCTCTTTTGAAATTCCGCAACCCGTATCCTTAACGGTAACCTTTATTCTCTCACCATCTTCTAAGGCGCTTACCGTAATTGTACCGCCGCTTTCGGTGTATTTAAGGGCGTTATCTATTACGTTTATAAACACCTGCTTTATACGGTTTTTGTCGCCGAATATAAACGGTAAGCTTTGCGGTTCGTTATAAATAAGCTTAATATTTTCTCTGCGTGCCTTTTCGGTGTACATAAGCACTGCGTCGCCAAGCTCTGCCAGCACGTCCATTTTTGCCATAGTGAATTTAAAGCCGCCGCTTTGCATTCTGGAAAAGTCAAGCAAATCCTCAACCATGTCTGCAAGTCTTTGAGTTTCGTTATTTATAACACGCATACCCTTTGTTATCATCTGCGTTTCTTCGGGGTTAGTTGTCATAAGCGTTTCGCTCCAGCCCTTAATAGCCGTAAGCGGAGTTCTAAGCTCGTGCGATACGGAAGAGATAAACTCGTTTTTCATCTTTTCGGTATTTTGTATCTCGTCAGCCATATAGTTTAATATATCGCCAAGTTCGCCTACCTCGTCGTTTGAATGTTTATTTATTCTCTCGCTCATATCGCCTGCGGCAAATTTTCTGGCGGTATTTCCAATCTTTCTTATAGGTATAACGATTGACTTTATGAAATAAAAATTTGAAATGAATATAAGTACTATTACTGCCAAAAATGCTAAGTTTATTACAAGCATAAGTAACATTACTGTATTGTCTACCTTTTTAAGCGACACCACATATCTGATAGCCGAATAATCGCTTGTAACGTCGGGGCAAACCACGCTGATTGCCATTATTTTTTCGCCTGTGACAGACATCTTGCCTACATAGCTTCCCGTACCGTCAGCGGAAGAAAGCGCCTTTTCATAATCGGGCATCTGTTCCTCATCGGGATTTAGGTTTGTAGTTTCAAAGCCGCTTGAGGTCATTACAATATCGCCGTTAAAGTCAATTAACATCATCTCTATGCGGTCTTTGTAGCTAAATTCCTCTACCATAGAGCGAAGCTTTGTATTTAGGTTTACGTTAGAATCGTTATAGTATTGCTGCATTAAGGTTTCGGCACCGTTAACGGCAGACTTTAAAAAGCTGTTTGTATAGGAATAATAGTAATTTCTAACGGCAAAAAGTACGGCTATATCAATTAACAAAACCACTATGACTATTATGCCGAAGCTGTTAAAAAGCCATCTTTTTGTTATGCTTTTATAAGCCATACCCTCACCGCCTTAACTTAAAATTTAAAAACAATCAGTCTTTATCGTACCATTTATAGCCGTAGCCCCAAACCGTCTGTATATATTCGGGATTTGAAGGCTCGTCCTCTACCTTCATTCTGAGTCGTCTTATGTTTACGTCTACAATCTTTAAATCGCCGTAATAATTGTCACCCCATATTTCTTCGAGAATTTTGCTTCTCTCTAATGCGGTATTTTTATTTCTTAAAAGCAAATCCATAATTTGATACTCAACCTGAGTTAAATCGATAATTTCGCCGTTTTTGGTAAGAGTTCTGCTTTTTGGCGACAATACGAAAGGTCCTGACTCGATAGCTATATTGTCTTTTGTCGAGGCCTGACTTAAACCTACTCTTCTTGACAAAGCGTCAACCCTTGCAACAAGCTCCGACGGGCTAAAAGGCTTTGTTATATAATCGTCTGCGCCTATCATAAGTCCGCCTACTTTATCCATCTCCTGAGTTTTTGCAGAAAGTAAGATTATGCCTATGGTATTGCTCTTTTCCCTTATCTTTTTACACACCGTAAAGCCGTCTATACCCGGCATCATAATATCGAGCAAAACTATATCAAACTGACCGTTATGCTCCTCAAACTTCTCTAGTGCGTCCTCTCCGCAGGATACGTCTGTAACCTCATATCCCGATCGTTTAAGATTTATAACCACAAAATCTCTTATAACGTCTTCATCTTCGCATACAAGAATCTTTTTCATATTACCTCTCCTATACTTTAATACACTTTAGTGACTTTCCAGTAATCCGAACATATTAGTTACATCAGATAAGCTTACGTCATATTGTGTGGAATTTTTGTAAACCTTACAGGTATAAACAAGCTGTCCGCCTCCATAGGTGATAAGGTTGTAAGCCGATGTATCCTTTTGGCTTTCCCAGTCGGTTCTTGTGAATACCTTTATTGTAAATAGTATTTTTGCGCTTTCATTCGAAGCGTCTTTATATTCATAAAAGCTAAGCTCATTATTTTCCTTATCGAGCTTTACCGTAACCTTACTTAGCCACTCTTCAGGAACGTTAAGTAAATATCCGAAAGGATAATCGACATAGGTTATAAACTTTTTAACAAGCTCGCCACGCTCATAATTTTGCCAGTTTATATAATAAAGTCGTTCGTCCTCTGATACGTTTTCGTATCCGGGTACTGTTATAAAGGACGGGATTTCGTATATTTTATCCGAATCCAAATCCATAGACGAATATCCATACATTCTGTAGGTGTTTAAAAACAACTCAACCGAATCATCGCTCATCATATTTACAAGCTCGTTGCCTATTACCATAAGTATTTCAGTGCCCTCGAAGCGATTGCCTATCTGTGCGTCAAGATAAATTGCCGGCGTATTGTTTCCTACAAAGCCGTTATACATATTAAGATAGCTTGTGGTACTGCTGTTCATATATGTGTCCGCCATAGTTTCAACGCCGCCGTCGTTTATCCTTATCATAGTCGCTTTGGTGCGGGTATAATTTTCGTTATCGCCGTATGGCAAGGCTGACATATAAATTATCTCGTCAGTACCGTCTAAGTTCATATCGTAGGCAGTAAAATCTATACAGTTTGTTGAGAAAATCTCCTCTACCGAGTCGTTTGAATAAGCGTATATCTTTAAAATATTATCGGTTGACGCCGAGTTGTCGTAGGTTACAGCTATATATACCTTGTTGTCACAGCTTACGAAAATGAGCTTGTCCACTCCGCTTCCTGCCCTGGCATCAAGGTCGTATTCGCAATACCATTTATCGTTATCGGTATCCTTATTTAAAAAGGTTATTCTGAGCGAGGAGGTATTGGAGAGAGAATTATTTTTTCTGTAAAAGGCTATTGCCTCCTCCATATCGTCGCCGTCAATATCCTTCATAATAAACGCTGATTTATACTCTCCCGAGCGTGGGTATACGAGATTGTAATTTCCCTTTATACTCTCGCTCAAGGCGGCGTCGATATATTGCTGCTCGTCGGAAAGTTTGGGAGGCAAAAGCAAATCTTCTATGTTATAAGGGTTAAAATCACAGCCTGTGGTTAAAAAAAGTACCATAAGGAGCATTATAGCTATTTTAAACTTCATATACCGCACCTCCCTTTTTATGTGATAAAAAGCCGTAAAGGCTTATGTTTAATCTTAATTTTTAAGCAAAATCTATTTAGCTTATTATACCATAATGACGTTTAATTTACAAGTATTAAGGCATAGCTAAAGCACGAGAATTATTAGTCTATTGGGGTGGCTTAAAAACACAAAAACCATCGGTGTAGCCGATGGTTTTTAATCTATCTTTCTGCAATAGGAACATAATCACGTTCTGATGAAATTGCCTTATACGCAGGTCTTATTATACGCTTGTCGTTATACATAGCTTCCATTCGGTGAGCCGCCCAGCCCGCCATACGAGAACAAGCAAAAAGCGGTGTGAAAAGGTCGTCGGGAATCTTTAACATTCTATACACAAATCCGGAGTACAAATCTACGTTTGCACACATAACCTTATCGCTTTGTTTAACCTCTTTAAAAGCTATCGGGGTAAGCTTTTCTACTGCTTGCAATATGTTAAATTCCTCTTCAAATTCGCTTCCCTTAGCAAGCTTTCCGGCGTTTTTCTTTAAGATAACTGCTCTCGGGTCGGATTTTGTGTAAACTGCGTGACCCATACCGTAAATAAGTCCTGTGCCGTCGCCTGCTTTTTTGCTGATAATCTTTTTTAAGAACTCAAGCATTTCGTCCTCGTCGTCATAATTTTTAACGCCTTTTTTTATACATTCGAGCATTGCGGTCACCTTTTTGTTTGCACCGCCGTGTCTGTGCCCTTTGAGCGAGCTTATAGCGCCTGCATAAGCAGCGTATGCGTCTGTACCCGATGAGGTAAGTACTCTACAGGTAAAGGTTGAGTTATTTCCTCCGCCGTGTTCTGCATGCAAAATCATACAGGTATCAAGCAAAAGCGCCTCTTGTTTTGTAAACTTTCTGTCAGGTCTTAAAAGCGACAAAATCATTTCAGAGGTACTGTGGCCCTCGATAAGCGGATGAAGTATCATAGAACCGCCGTTAAAGTGGCTGTTTTTAACCTGATATGCCTTTACCATAACGTTTGGGAGCTGAGCTATAAGCTTTAGCGCCTTTAATATTTCAAAGTCAATTCCCTGCTCCTCGGCATTCTCGTCATAAGAGTAAAGTGCCAATACCGAGCGAGCAAGCTTATTCATAATGTTTTTTGAGGGTGCCTTTAAAATCATATCCTCAAAAAAGTTATCGGGAAGCTCTCTGAATTTGCTCATCATCTGTCTGAAGCTTTTAAGCTCAGAGGCAGTCGGAAGCGAGCCGAAAATAAGAAGATATACCGTTTCCTCAAAGCCGAAACGGTCCTCCTCATTACAATGACTTACAATATCTGCTATGTCAATTCCCCTGTAGGTAAGTCTACCCTCTTGGGCACGCTTTTCTCCCTCGTCCATAACGTAACCGTGTACATTACAAATACGGGTTAAGCCTGCAAGTACACCTGTGCCGTCGCTGTTTCTGAGTCCTCTTTTTATGTTAATTCTTTCATAATATTTAGGGTCTATGTAGTTATATTTTTCGTATTCTTCGCATAACTGTTTAATGAAATCAAGCTTTATATTTTCGTTATTGTAAGCCATAAAGTGCCTCCTTATATCAAGATAAGTAATATATATTTTAACATAATGTGACATAAAAGTCAATCGCTTTGCAAGAAACATTATTTTTTCTTGCATAAACGTAAAACAAAGGAGATTTTTAAAGTGAACAAGCAGTTTAGATTATCGGTAATTTCCATAGGATTAGTTATAGCCATTCCCTTTATTGCCATTGGGAAAGATAATGGTTATTTGCAGGAAAAAAGTGAAAATTATGCACAAGCAGTAAGCTATCAGAGTAAACCCAATAATTCCGAAACAGATAATACTACGCCGGATAACAATATAAGCGGTATTGACTCTGAAATTTGCATATTTAATCACTTAACCAATGAAACCGAAAATATTTTAATGTCGGATTACATTAAAGGGGTTGTCTGTGCGGAGATTCCCTACAGCTACAGTGATGAAGCCATAAAAGCGCAAGCGGTTATTGCGCATACCTATGCACTCAGAATTATTGCAGGCGAGCTTAAAAGCCCCACCGAGTCGCTAAAGGGTGGAGTTATTTCGACAGACCCCAATGTACATCAGTCGTATTATTCAAAAGAGCAGATAAAAGAGCTTTACAAAGACGATTACGAGCAAAAATACAGCCGTATTTCCAATTTGGTGGACAGCGTTTTTAACAAGGTCATAACCTATGAAGATGAACCTATTATAGCGGCGTTTCACGCCATTTCCTCGGGAAGCACCGAGTCGAGCGAAAACGTTTGGGGACAAAACGTTGCTTATCTTGTACCTGCCGAAAGCTCGGAGGATATAAGTTCGCCCAATTATGAAAGCAGTGTCACATTTACCCTGCAGGAAGTCAAAAACATTTTATATCAAAACTATCCTGATATTATTTTTACAAGCGACAAGGAAAACTGGATAACAATAAGCGAATACACTTCCTCGGGTTATGTAAAAACGGTAAATGTACTCAATAAAACCTTGTCAGGTCAGCAGTTTAGATCTATCTTTTCCTTAAAGAGCGCTTGCTTTGAGGTTTCGTTTAATGATGATACCTTCACCATAACCACCAAAGGCTACGGTCACGGCGTAGGGCTTAGCCAATACGGCGCAAACGCTATGGCAAACGAAGGCAAAACTTATGAGGAAATAATAGCGCATTATTATCCTAATACGGTAATCGAAAATATAGCATAAATATAGCCTCACACCTAATAAATCGGTGTGAGGCTAAGTTTATTTATCTGTACTGCCGAAGCCGCCGTTTCTTAAAGCGACTGCGTCATCATCGTATGTAATGCCGTACTCTACAAAAACGCCTTGCGAAAAACCTGTCCCCTTTTGTACTACAAGTTCCTTTTGGTCCTTAGAGTCGTTTGTAAGCTTACACATAATATGACCTTCGTTATCGGAGTAATAATAGTCGCTGTCTATTATGCCCACAGTGTTGTTAAGCTGTAGGCGATATTTAAAGCCAAGCCCGCTTCTCGGATAGCATTTTAACACCCAGCCTTCGTCAATTTTTACCCTTATACCTGTAGGTATTGTGATTTGTTCGCCGGGGCTTAAAGTAAATTCCACCGGAGAATAAAAATCATACCCCGCTGAGCCCAAAGTCGCTCTTTTAGGTAATTTTATATCGTCATAAATGCTCTTGCATTTATTTTTTTCTATATCGCCAAACAGCTTTTTAAAGTCCTCAAAAAACCTTTCAAAGCTAACTTTATAAAACTGTGCTATTCTCTTCAATTTCCGCTACCTCCGTTTTTGTGATTTCTTTCTTATGTTTGCCTTTACGTCTAAGCTTATTAAATGCTCCCTTTACTTTCGGCATTATCTTTTGCACCGTCATTATTATAAATTTCATATTTGCAATCACTATAATGACGAAGAGTATTATTTGGAATACCCACCAGTGCTCAGTGTTTAATATCATAAGAATTGCCTGCAAAAGTAAAACAAAAAGGTTAAAGTAAAACTTGCCCTTGTTTACATTAAGCTTCATATATTTCTTTGTATCTATCATTCTTGCCGCATATACCGCAAAATAGCTTACAAAGGTTGCAAAAGCGGCTCCGTTTGCGCCGAATATCGGAATAAGAATAAGGTTTAGCACTATATTTGTAACCGCACCCAAAAGCGTTGTGAGAAATGACATAACGCTTTTCTTTTCGACTATATAAATGCTTCCCACAAAGGTGACAAAGCAGTTAAAGCTCGTAGCTATTACCAAAAACGGTATATACTCCCATGCGCTGTGATAGCTTGAGCTTGACATAATGTATATAAGCAGTTTACAAAACATCGTTATGCCCGAAGCAGCTAAAAACACTATTGAGCTATAGGCGTTAAATACCGTAGAAAAAAACTTATCCTGTTTTCCTTTTTGGCTTTCGGTAACAGCAGACACCTGCCACGCCTCTATAAACACGGTTGAAATAAGCACAACGATTGACGGGATTTTTGACGCCAGGGCATAAAGTCCGTTTGTATCGCTTCCGCAAAAATATGTTACAAGGTATCTGTCCGATACGTTTATTATCCACCACATTGTAGTGGTCGGGATAAGCGGTAAGGCGTATTTTATCATAGATTTTGAAACCGAAAGGTTAAGCCCCTTAAACTTTATATGCTTATAAAGGCTTGCTATTATAAAAAGTCCTGTTGATGACAGAAAATCGGTAACGATTATCGCTAACATATAGCCTGTGATACCGAGCTTAAATACAAGCAAAAATAAAATTGTAAGCAAGCAGGTAGTTACCGTAGCGAAAAATCCGTCAAAAGCATATAGCTTTATATATCCCTTTGCCCTTACAAACTGGTTGCAAAGCTGTCTTAACGACGACATAAGCACCGACAGATAAAGTATAAGCGTATAATTAGAAATCTTATCTATCGACAATACAAGCGGTATAAATAAAAGTATAAAAGCAAAGCCTATGCCGACGCAGATTAAGCCTGTAGTAAATACATCGCTTTTTCTGTAGCTTTTATCAAGCCCGAAGCGAATTATAGAGTTAATTATACCGATAGTCACAAGAGGTACAAGTAGGTTTGTCGTCTGAACCAGTATATCCGCAGTACCGAACTCACCTGTAGCCATAGCAATAGTGTATATCGGCAACAACAGATACACTAAAAACTTAGAGCTAAAGGTTCCTATAGCAAATATCGCAGTATTCTCAAGCAGAGATTTATATTTATTTTTTGCTTTCGCCATATATATAGCCTCACATTAAATTATTTTTTGACTAAGAAGCTTTTATCTTTAAGCTAAGAATTATAGTTAAATACTTTTATTATATTTTCGCCTTTTTTTAGCTTTAAGTCAATAACCATTAAATAATAACTATATGATAACACGTTTTTATGATTAAATAAAGTGGTAAAAGAAAATCTGCATAGCTTTTTAGCTATGCAGAAATTTATTTATACCTTTTCCCAATGCTTAGGCGTATCGGGACAGTAGCTTAGCTTTTTGGCCGCCCTTGTTTCCACAAAACAGCCGCAAAGCGAGCACATACCGTTTACAAGGTTATTACATTTTTTACACTCGCCAAGACGGCTTTCATAAACCTCATCAGGCGCTTTAATATCCTCAGGTAGCTGAGAGATATACTCATAAACGTTTTTAAAATACTCTTCGCTCGAAAGGTCCTTTAAAAGACACCTTTTGCAGATTACCTTTGCCATTACTGTTTGATTGTAAAGAGTATTACACTGCAGGCAGGTGCTGTAAAGTCAATTCCCTTGTCAGTAACCTTGAAGTCCTTAAATTCTTTAGGAGCTACTACGTCAGGATTTTCAAAGGTATTGTAAGCGTCTTTTTTATCGGTGAGAATTGTAGCGGTGATGTTATCCTTATTTATGCCGATAAGCTCTGCCTCAACAGGATAATCGTCTGTGCAGGAAAGGTTTGTAACGGTAATATTCACTGTACCGTCGTCTGAAATAGAAGCAGATTCATGTAAGTTACAAACGTGAATAAACGGAGTTCCGATATTCTCGGTTTCAATCTTGCTTTCAAGAAGGGTTGCTTCTTGGTGATTTTTATACATATTGAATACATGATATGTAGGAGTTTTAATCATCTTATCGCCCTCGGTGAGAATAACCGACTGGAGTACATTTACTACCTGAGCGATATTAGCCATTTTTACTCTGTCGCAGTGTTTATTGAAAATATTTAAGTTAATTGCCGCTACGATTGCGTCACGCATTGTGTTTTGCTGATATAAAAATCCCGGATTTGTTCCCGGCTCAACCGTAAACCATGTTCCCCATTCGTCAATTATAAGGTCAACATTGTGTTCAGGGTCGTATTTATCCATAACCTCAAGATGTTTACTTATAAGCTCATCAATTCTAAGAGTTTTTTGCAAGGTCATATAGTATTCGTCGTTATCAAACTTTGTAGCGCTGCCCTTTAACTCCCAGCCCAATGGGTGAGTATAGTAGTGAAGCGTTATGGCGTTCATAAATCTTGAAGCGACCTTCATAACGCCCTCTGTCCAGTTATAGTCGTCAATATTTGCTCCGCAGGCTATTCTGTAGATAACGTTATCGCCATAGTTTCTTACATAGGTCTGGAAACGTCTGAATAAATCGCCGTAATATTCAGGGCGCATATTACCGCCGCAACCCCAGTTTTCGTTACCGATACCGAAATATTTTAGCTTCCACGCATCTTCTTTGCCGTTTGCTTTTCTAAGCTCTGACATAGGTGAAACGCCGTCAAAGGTCATATATTCTACCCATTCGGACATTTCCTGAACTGTTCCGCTTCCAACGTTACCGTTTATATAAGGCTCACATTCGAGCTGACGGCATAATTCCATAAACTCGTGGGTACCAAAGCTATTATCCTCGACAACGCCGCCCCAGTGAGTATTTATCATCTTTTTACGGTTTTCTTTAGGACCTATACCGTCCTTCCAGTGATATTCGTCGGCAAAGCAACCGCCCGGCCAGCGAAGTACGGGGATTTTTATCTCTTTAAGAGCCTCTACAACGTCACATCTCATACCGTTGACATTTGGAATAGAAGAATCTTCGCCGACATAAATACCGCCGTAAATACATCTTCCCAAGTGCTCGGAAAAATGGCCGTAAATTTCTTTACTTATTTTATCCTTTCTGGTGTATCCGTTTACTGTTAATTTGCTCATAATATACTGCTCCTTTTTATTTATAGTAACGCTCTATTTTTTTAACTTTTAACAAATTATACCATAGGGCTATGTCGTTTGCAAGGAAAACCCTTACAAATAATCGCTATATTATATATTCTTCAAGCTCCTTTATCATTTTAACATCTACGCTTGCTTTTATTTTTATCCCGTCGTTTTCATAGCTTTCTTCTATAACATTTCCGCTTTTTCGTATTTTGTCTGAAAGCGTACCGTTATTATACGGTATAAGAAGCGTTAGAGTCTTTGTAAACTTTTCGAGATTTTTTTCTACTGCATTTAAAAGATTTTCTATTCCGTAGCCGGTTTTCGCAGAAATATATACCCTGTTTAAGTTGTCGGAATGAGGTATCCTATCCATTAAATCCGCTTTGTTATAAACGGTTATGGTGGGAATACTTAAACAGTTTAGCTCTCCCATAAGGGCTTTTGTCACGTTTAACTTACTTTCAAAATCCTTGTCCGACACATCGCAGACATTTAGTATTAAATCTGCGCTTGAAGCCTCCTCTAAGGTGGATTTAAACGCCTCTATAAGCTTATGAGGAAGCCGTCTTATAAAGCCTACGGTATCTATGAGTATAATCTTTTGTCCGCTTTTTAGCTTTAATTCTCTCGCCGTAGGATCAAGCGTTGCAAAAAGTTTATCTTCTTCGAGTACGCCCGCATTTGTGAGCAGGTTTAAAAGGGTAGATTTTCCTGCGTTTGTATAGCCTATAATAGCTACGGTAAGGGCGTCGTTTTTGTTTCTTCTAAGACGCACTCTTTCTCTGCGCTTCTCAAGTTCCCTAAGCTCATTCGTAAGGACTTCTATTCTGCGACGGATATGACGTCTGTCGCTTTCAAGCTTTGTTTCACCCGGGCCTCTTGTTCCGATACCGCCGCCCTGACGTGACAGACTGTTTCCTAAGCCTATAAGTCTCGGCAAAAGGTATTTTTGCTGTGCAAGCTCTACCTGAAGCTTGCCCTCTTTAGAGATTGCCCTTTGAGCAAATATATCGAGTATTAAGGTAGTTCGGTCTACAACTCTTATATCAAGTACCTTTTCGATATTTCTTATCTGTGTGCCTGTAAGCTCGTCGTCAAATATAGCTATATCCGCCTCGCTTTGTAAGCATATATCCTTTATCTCATAAAGCTTGCCCATACCTACATAGGTTGCGTTATTTATGCTTTGCAAGTTCTGAAGCACCGTAGCCGCAACATAAGCGCCGGCTGATACGGCAAGCTCTTTTAGCTCGTCTATCGACTCATCTGCATCATAAGCGGACGTATTAACGCCTACAAGCACGGCAGTTTGAGGTTTTTGTTCGTTTGTATACAGCTTTATCACCTCCGTAATTATAAATATGCCCTAAAATAAAAATTAAAAACATACGGTTAAGGCGAATAGCTTAAAAAGCTATTCGCCTTTAATTTCCAAACCTTAACTTTGTTAAAAGTTATTTTACCGTAAGCTTTTTGCTTGCGGTAAAATCAGCCATTTTCGTGAGGCTTTTTAAGCCGAATCGAAAGGCTATAAAAATCTTAAAATAACTTTGTTAAAAGTTATTTTACTGTATTTGTGTTTCTTATTGCCGATTTAGCAGATTTAATCTGATTTAATGCTTCAATGAGGTTTTGCTCAGATGATTTCAATACGTTTTCGGCAAATTCGTTTGCAGCTTTTTTAAGCTCCTTAGACTGTTGAGTAGCAGTAGCTAAAGTTTCGTTTGCTTTTTGGTTTGCTTCTTTTACAATTTCTGTTTGGTCAACAAGTCTTTTTGCCTTTTCCTGAGCAGTTTTTACTATATTGTCAGCTTCCTTTTTGGCGTCGTCCAAAATAATTTTTCTGTCGTCTACGATAAGCTTAGCCTGCTTGATTTCCTGCGGCAGGTTAAGTCTTATATCGTCGATAAAATCTCTGATCTTATCAACATCAACTACACACTTTCCTCCTGACAACGGCACACTCCATGCGCTGTCAAGCATATCGTCCATTTCGTTTAAAATTTCGTTTACGTTCATTTTGAAATCCTCCCCTTAATGATTCATAAGCTTATGGTTAATTTTATCTAAAACAGCGTCGGGTACGAGATGTGATATATCTCCTCCGAAACCGGCTAACTGTCTTACCAGATTTGAACTCAAAAACATATTCTCGGCGGAAGTTGTTAAGAAAACTGTTTCGGCGTCACCGTTTAGCGCTTTATTTGCAAGCGCTTGTTGAAATTCATATTCAAAGTCCGAAACTGCCCTTAAGCCCTTAACTATAGCGCAGGCGTTTACCTTTTTGATATAATCCGCCAAAAGTCCCGAAAATGTGTCAACTTTGACGTTTTTTAAATCCGTAATACTGTCCTTTATAAGCTCTACCCTCTCTTGCTCGGAAAACACACAGGTTTTGTTTGCGTTAACCGAAACCAAAACGATAACCTCGTCAAACAGATACGACGCCCTTTTTATTATATCAAGGTGACCTTTTGTTATCGGGTCAAAGCTTCCCGGGCATACCGCTAATCTCATTTTAAATAACTTCCTCCTTTTTGTAAAGACTTAAATGTATTTTTCCGTATTTATATCTCTTTTTTAAGACAAAATCCTCTATCTTTTCGGGAAGTGTATCGGAAAGTAAATGCTCGCACACTATTATTCCTCTGTCTGACATAAGTTTTGCCGTCAGTGGCAGGGCTTCGTTTAATATCCCCATGTTATACGGCGGATCAAGATATGCTATATCAAACGTTTCCTTACAGTTTGAAAGCAAGGCTTTATAATCAAGCGAGGTTACCTTCGCATTTTTTAAAAAGCCGACGTGATTTAAATTTTCTGAAATTATCTGTCTTGCGTTTTTGCTTTGGTCATTAAACCAAACGTAATCTGCACCTCTGCTTAACGCTTCTATTCCTATCTGACCGGAACCCGAAAACAAGTCTAAAAACCTGCTTGCCGGAACGTCAAACTGCACTATGTTAAAAAAGCCCTCCTTAACTCTGTCGGTCGTGGGTCTTGTATCCATACCTTCGAGGGTTTTTAGCTTTCTTCCTCTGGCACTGCCTGAAATTACACGCATACTTAGCACCTCTTTATTTATTCTCATACAGCGTTTGGTTTGCGTACTGCCTGTGAACTCCCAAGACCATACCTATAGCCATATACGACACAAGCGCAGACGAACCTCCGGCACTTACAAACGGCAAAGTAACTCCTATAACGGGAATTACGCAAAGTACTAAGCCTATATTTATTATGGACTGGAAAAACAAAACCGCAAATACTCCTACGCAGATAAACCTGCCCTCGTCGTCAACTGCTTTTTTGCCTACAAATAATATTTTAGTCATCAAAACCACAAGCCCGATAGCCACTATCATACAGCCCACAAAGCCTAAGGTTTGACCTATATAAGCAAATATCATATCATTGTGTCTTGCAGGGAAATTATAAAGTCCGTCGGTAAAAAGTCCTCTGCCGGTAAGCTTGCCCGAGCCTAAGGCAATACGCCCTTTATACTGTTGCATACCTGCTCCGGCTTTGTCGATTTGGGGCGACCAAGCAACCTCAAACCTTGTTTTTATATAATCCGGGACAAGATAAATCCACACTATCGGCGATATAAGCGCCGTTGCTCCTATGCCTATTGCAAAGAGCTTCCACGATAAGCCTGCGGAAAAAAGCATAACAATAAAAATTGCCACAAATACAAGCGCCGAGCCGTAATCCTTTTGAAGCAAAACTATAAGCATAGTGGGTACTGCACCGTGAAGGCACAAAAGCAAAAAGGTGGATAAATAATTTATTCTTTCCTTCACCCTTGACAGATGAAGCGAAAAAGTATATATAAAGGCCAGCTTTAAAAGCTCTGACGGCTGAAAAAGTATAGGACCTATTTGAAGCCACGCTTTATTGTCGCTTCCCGGCACCTGATACCCTAAAGGCGAAAACCTTACGAGCAACAGCAAAAGAAGCACTAAAAATGTATAAACAGGCCACATTCTCGCCACAATTCTGTAGTCTAAAAAGGATATTCCTATAGCGGCAATTATACCTATAAAAACCGATACAAGCTGTACTATAAAGGTTCTTTGTTCCTCAAAGCCCTGATAAACAATAGAAACCATCATAAGACAACTTATACCCGACAAGCAGATACATATAAGTAAAAGTACCTTATCGGTTGTTTTTACCATATTTAAAAAAACATTTAACTTGTTTCTCACCTGACAACATAAGCCCTTTCGTATTTTTAGAATAATCCTACTATCTTACCCTTGTCATCAATGTCTATCTTTAAAGCCGCAGGAGATTTCGGCAAGCCCGGCATTGTCATAATATCGCCGGTATAGATTACTATAAAGCCTGCGCCTGCGGACACCTTTACGTCGCTTACCGTTATGTCAAAGTTTGTCGGTGCGCCTAATTTTGTAGGATCGTCCGACAGCGAATACTGTGTTTTCGCAACGCAAATAGGCATTTTATCAAGACCGATTGCTTTAATATCGGCTATAGCCTTTTGAGCTTTTTTTGTATAGATAACATTATCCGCACGATAAATTTCTTTAGCTAAGGTTAAAACCTTTTCCTCAATAGAAAGGTTCTCATCATATATCGGAGCAAAGTGTGTTGTGCCTTTATTTTCTTCTATTGTATCGCAAACCATATCTGCAAGCTCAACTCCGCCCGCAGAGCCTTTTTTAAAGATTTCCGCCAAGGAAACCTTAACGCCCATTTCACGACAAAAATCTTTTACAATCTGAATTTCTGCTTCGGTATCTTTGGTAAAGCGGTTTATTGCTACAACTACAGGTACTCCGAACTTACGCATATTTTCAATGTGTACCTTTAGGTTTACTATACCTTTTTTAAGTGCTTCGGTGTTTTCTTCGATTAAGTTTTCCTTTAAAACACCGCCGTTATATTTCATAGCTCTTATTGTAGCTACCAAAACCACACAGTCGGGTGATAAACCGGCTTTACGGCACTTGATGTCAAAAAACTTTTCAGCGCCTAAGTCAGAGCCGAAACCTGCTTCGGTTACAACGTAATCTGCAAGCTTTAAAGCAAGCTTTGTAGCTTTTACAGAGTTACAGCCGTGAGCTATATTGGCAAAAGGTCCGCCGTGAACAATGGCAGGAGTATTTTCGAGCGTCTGTACAAGATTAGGCTTTATAGCGTCCTTTAAAACAGCCGCCATAGCGCCGTGAACGCCCAAATCTCTTGCAAATATCGGCTTATTATCCGTGCTGTAAGCTATTAAGATGTTGCCGAGTCTTTCCTTTAGGTCGTGAATATCGCTTGCAAGGCAAAGGATAGCCATAATTTCGCTGGCAACGGTAATCTGATAGCCGTCCTCTCTCGGATAGCCGTTTATTTTACCGCCGAGACCCACCGTTACAAAGCGCAAAGCTCTGTCGTTCATATCAACTGCACGTTTAAACAAAATGCGCCTTGTATCTATGTTAAGCTCATTCCCGAAATGAAGGTGATTATCAATAACCGCACTAAGCAAGCTGTTTGCCGTAGTAATGGCGTGCATATCGCCCGTAAAGTGCAGGTTTATATCCTCCATCGGCACTACCTGAGCGTAACCGCCTCCGGCCGCACCGCCCTTTAAGCCGAATACCGGTCCTAAAGACGGCTCTCTTAAAGCAATTACTGCTTTTCTGCCTGTTTTTGAAAGCGATTGTCCCAAGCCTACGGAAATTGTGGTTTTACCTTCACCTGCAGGAGTTGGGTTTACTGCTGTTACCAAAATAAGCTTGCCGTTTTGTTTATCCTTTAACGACTCATAAAGCTCATCACTTAATTTTGCTTTATATTTTCCGTAGGGTTCAAGATAATCAGGATTTATTCCCAAACCCTCTGCTATCTCGGTAATAGGTTTCATCGTTGCGCTTTGAGCAATTTCGATATCGCTTTTCATTTTATTATTCCCCCAAAACATAAATAATTGTTTTTAAAGTAAAAATATTGCTACAGTTAAAGTTATTATAAAGTTTTTTAGACTAAGTCTGTTTGCGCATAAGGTGCAGACTAAACTAAGGTTATTATAACATAAAACCAAAGGCGCAAGCCTTTGTCGGTGGCGTTTAGCCACAGCCGTGTTTATCACGGCATCTTTTTAGTTAAAATGTTCTTAGTTAAAATCCTTAAAGGATTTTTTAAGCGTAAGCTTGTCGGCACCAAAGGTGCAGACTAAACTAAGGTTATTATAACATAAACAACATATAATAGCAATTAAATTACCTTAATTCTCTTGCTTAAAAACAAAGCACTTGACAAGAAAATGTATTTTATATATAATATCTTTTGAAATCAGGGGTGCTTTAAACGGCTGAGAGAAAGCGCACGCTTTCAACCCTTTTAACCTGAGTGGATAATCCCAACGTAGGAAGATTGTTATTTTCAATACTTTACTATTTGGCTCACAAGGGTTTATCTTGTGAGTTTTTTTAATGACTATTTACAAAGGGGTTTCAAATTTATTTGAAATGAGGAATTTCTATGTCAAACACAAACACACAAACACGCAAGTTAGTTGAGACAGCTTTGCTTATTGCGATAGCGGTAATACTGTCGTTTGTACCGCTGTTTCACCTGCCCTTCGGCGGAACGGTTACGCTTTGCAGTATGTTACCGTTAATTATTGTTTCATACCGCTACGGTGTAAAATGGGGACTGTTTTCTGCCTTTGTATACAGCCTTTTACAGCTTATACAAGGAATTAGCTTCGGCGATTTAAAAGGTCTTTCCGTAGCAACTGTTATCGGAGCTGTTATTTTCGATTATCTTTTAGCCTACACGGTAATAGGTATCGGAGGAATGTTCAGAAACAAGTTTAAACGTCCGCAGTTTGCTTATCTTTTCGGTACACTTATTGCTTTGCTTGCAAGATTTTTATGCCACTTTATTTCCGGATACATATTCTTCGGTCAGTGGGCTGAGTGGTTCTTCAGTCAAGAGGGTTACACCTTTGGTCAAACAGTGTTAGACCATTTTAGCGGACAACCTTTATATCTTTTGTATTCGGCCGTTTATAACGGACTTTATATGGTACCGGAAATTATAATAACGACAATAGTTGCAGTTATCGTATCGTTTATTCCTATTGTAGCCGAAAAACACGGCTCTACTAAAGCTTAATTAAAACATAAAAGCCCTCCTGCTTTATGCAGGAGGGCTTTTTTAGAACTATTATGACCTTAATACTTCTTCCCAAAGGGATTCATAGTATGAACGAATATCGCTGTCTAAATCGTGGAAGTATTCGGTTTTAGGTTTTTTATCTTCTGTAGGATATAAAATCTCATTTCCCTTAAAGGTGTAATCGTCATTGTTTATAACCGAAGTATTTGGCGAAGCGTAGCAGATATATTCTGCGTTTGCAAGCGCTATTTCAGGTTCAAGCAAAAAGTTTATATACATTAAAGCCGCTTCATAGTTTTTTGCATTGGACGGAATACAAACAGAGTCTACAAATATATTTGTTCCCTCTTTTGGGTATACAAATGCTAAATCCTCGTTGTTTTCATACATCGTCAGATAGTCGCCTGCGTAGTAAGGAGCTATGGCGGCGTTTGCCGATTCCATCTTGTTGTAAACCTCGTCCATTACCCTTGCCTGCAAAACGTCTGACTGCTCCTTTAATAAGTCAGCCGCCTTATCCCAGTCAGCTTTGTCTGTAGAGTTAATGTCCTGTCCGAGCAAGAACTGTGCGATTGCAAAAGCGTCACGGGGATTATTAAAGGTAAGTATCTCGTCTTTATACTTTTCGTCCCATAAAATACTCCAGCTATCTACCTCATCGTCTACCATTGTGGTGTTGTAGATAAGTCCTACCATACCTACGTTATAGGGTACGGAATATTCATCATTAGGGTCAAAGTAAAGTCCTTTATAATCGTCAGCAATATATTTATAGTTATCAATCTTTGATAGGTCAACCTTTTGAAGCATATCCTCGCTTATCATACGCTCAATCATATAGTCGGACGGGATTACTATATCATAAGATACCGCACCGCTTTTTAATTTTGAGTACATAGCCTCGTTGCTTTCAAAGGTTGTGTAATTAACCTTAATGCCTGTTAAATTTTCAAACGCCTTGTTAACGTCAAGCGAGCCTTCGCTTCCGTTGGAGATGTATTCTCCCCAGTTAAACACGTTTAAAGTTGTTCCCTCGTAATCTCTGGTGTAAGTTCCTGTTACGTTTTCGAGCTTGTTATTATCTGCTCCGCAACCTGTAAATAAAGTACACATTGTAGCTATAAGACATACCGAAACAAATAAAGATAAGATTTTTTTCATTTTTTATTCCTTTCAAAAACAATAAATTTTAATTTGACTTTCTTGTGCGTATTTGCCCTATGTTAATAATTAAAAGCAATACCAAAACCGTTATAAAAATAACCGATGACAGCGCATACATATCGGGCTTTACTACCTTTTTGGTCATTGAGAATATTTTTAAGGGCAGGGTCTGAAAATCTGCACCTGTTGTATAATAGCTGATTACAAAATCGTCAAGCGATAAAGTAAACGCCATTAAAAAGCCCGATAATATTCCCGAATAAATCGCCGGTAAAACCACCTTGAAAAAGGATTTTATCGGAGTACAGCCTAAATCCTGCGCCGCCTCCGCCAGATGCGGATCGGTTTGATTTAACTTAGGTAAAACATTTAATATTACATACGGTAAGTTAAAGGTTATATGCGCTATGAGCAAGGTAAAAAAGTTAAGCGAGGTTATCGCCCCTATAAGTCTGCCCACAAACACAAACAAAAGCATAAGCGAAACACCTGTAACAATATCCGGGTTCATCATAGGGATATTGGTTACGCTCATTATAGAGCTACTCCATACCTTAGAGCGCATATTATAAATACCCACCGCCGCAAGCGTACCGAGCAAGGTTGCAATAACCGCCGAAAGCACCGCTAATATAAGGGTGTTTTTTAAAGCAGTTATTGTGTCGCTGCTGTTTAAAAGCTCGCTGTACCATTTAAGCGAAAATCCAGTAAACACCGAGGTGCTTTTTGATTCGTTAAAAGAGAAAAACACCATAACCAAAAGCGGAGCGTACAAAAATAAGAACATAAGCGCCGTAAAGATTTTTGAGAGCGTCTTCATACTATGATACCTCCGTCCTCTGAGGAAGTAAACCTATTCATTATAGCCATACTGATTAGAATAAGTATCATAAGTATAAGCGACAAAGATGCGCCTAAATTATAGTTGTAAGAGGTTTGTATCTGTCGCTCTATGGCGTCGCCTATAAGCATTATTTTGCCGCCGCCGAGCTTTTGTGAAATGTAAAAGGTACTGACAGAAGGTACAAACACCATAGTAATACCGGATACAACGCCGGGCAGACTTAAAGGAAAAATGACCTTTTTAAGCTTCATAAAGCCGTTTGAGCCCAAGTCCTCCGCCGCCTCCAAAAGTGACGGCTCAATTTTAGACATAACCGAATAAATCGGCAAAATCATATATGGCACATAGTTGTAAACCATACCTAAAATAACCGCACCCGGTGTACCTATTAGTTTTAACGGTGAAAGCCCCATATATCCGAGCAGTGTGTTTATAATGCCTGTTTTTTCTAAAATATTCATCCACGAATATGTCCTGATAAGTAAGTTCATCCACATCGGGAGCATAACAAGCATCATCATCATTTGCTGTTTGTTGACACTTTTTCTGGACATAATATAAGCAAACGGATAAGAGATGATAAGCGTTATAACTGTAGCTATAACCGAATACCATATAGAAATTAAGAATGTGTGCTTATATTCCTTAAGCTCAAAAATATTATGAAGGGTTAAAGCTCCGTTTGCGTCGGTAAAGGCATAATAAACTACGATAAAAAGCGGTATTACGATGAAAATTGCCGACCACAAAATATATGGCGCATTTATTATCCTGTTTAAAAGAGAAGGCTTCATTACTCGTCCTCCTCAAGCTCATTTAGCATATCAATCTCATCGCTATAAGAGCTGTAGTCACCGTATTTACCTGAATATTCGGATTTTTTCATTATATGTATTGCGTCAGGCTCTATATAAAGCCCTACCGTTTCCCCTACCTTATGTTCGTCGGTAGTCTGAATCATCCACTTAAAGCCTTCAATATCGACTATTATCTCATAATGTACGCCTTTGAAGGTAAGAGAAGTAACCTCACCCTCAAGCATACCCTGCATCGGTGGCACTATATCGACGTCCTCTGGTCTTATTACAACGTCTACCTCTTCGTTTTCTTCAAATCCGCTGTCAAAGCAGGAAAACTCACGTCCGTCTAATTTTACTACAAAATCTTTTACCATAACGCCGTCTATAATATTAGACTCGCCTATAAAGTCAGCGACAAACGCATTTTTAGGCTCGTTATATATATCCTGCGGAGTTCCTATCTGCTGGATTTTACCCTCGTTCATAACGACAATGGTATCAGACATTGAAAGGGCTTCCTCTTGATCGTGAGTAACGAAAATAAAGGTAATGCCGAGCTTCTTTTGTATATTTTTAAGCTCGTTTTGCATATCCTTTCTAAGCTTTAAATCAAGTGCTGCCAAAGGCTCGTCAAGCAAAAGCACCTTAGGCTTATTGATAACTGCTCTCGCTATGGCAACACGTTGTTGCTGACCACCCGAAAGCTTGGAAACATTACGCTTTTCAAAGCCCTCTAAGTTTACAAGCTTTAACATTTCGCTAACCTGTTTTTTAACTTCGGCTTCGGGAGTCTTTTTAACCCTTAAGCCAAACGCAATGTTTTCAAAAACATTGTAATGCGGAAACAGCGCATAACGCTGAAAAATGGTGTTAACCGACCTTTTGTAAGGCGGAACACCATTGATTTTATCCCCGAGAAATAAAACATCGCCCGCCTGCGGCTCAATGAAACCGGCAATTATGCGTAATGTAGTAGTTTTTCCGCAACCTGACGGACCTAAAAGAGTGACAAATTCCTTATCCTTAATCGCAAGTGATAAATTATCAAGCACTCTTTCGCCGTCAAATTCGACAACGATATTTTTTAACTCTATGATATTATTATTTTCTTTCATTTTTTGCATCCCCCTTTGCGGCCAAAGACCACGTATAGCCAGTACAGCTCTGCGCGAACCCACGCTACGCTAGCCTATATCCCCCGCAAAGAGTTTTTGCAAAATAGCCTTTTAGCTATTTGCAGTATATAAGCTTCACAGACTTAAATGAAAAAAGTCACGGTTCCTGTTAAGAACTGCGTAACATGAACATCATTATTAAGTTTAGATGTTGGAATACCCTTTGTTAAACTGCCTTTAACAAGGGTTAGAAGCACAGATGCAAAAATTGTGCGTACCAGTAATGATAATACGTCTTTTTAATGTAAAAGTCAAGTGTTTTTTTATTAGTATAGCCTAAAGGGTTAATTCCCTTTTTAAAGCGCAGTATCTATATAGGTTGACAATATAAGTGTTTTTAATTATACTTATATTGTATACTTTATTGAAAGCAAGGTGATTAGCATAAATTCGAGTTTTAATATAACCGGTATGAGCTGCGGTGCCTGTGCGGCACATGTTCAAAATGCAGTTTCAAAGCTTAGCGGAGTTGAAAAAGCAGAAGTTAACCTGCTCGCCAATAAAATGGAGGTTAGCTTTAACGAAAATGAAGTTTCGGTCGGTGATATAATAACTGCTGTCCGGAAATCCGGGTACGGTGCTTCACTTATAGACGAAAATGAAAAAAGCTCATACCTTGAGAAAAAGACCTCGTCCGAGGCAGATAGGTTAAAAAAGCAGTTTTTAATTTCGCTTATCTTTTTAATACCGCTTTTTTATGTTTCTATGGGCGGTATGATAGGTTTACCTCTTCCCTCTTTTTTAAGCGCTCATAAAAATCCTCTTGTGTTCTCGCTTTTTGAGCTTTTTATAACAATACCCGTAATTATTATAAACCGCAGATATTTTACCTCGGGCTTTAAAAAGCTTATAAAGAGAAGTCCCAATATGGATTCGCTTATTGCCATAGGCTCCTCTTTTGCATTTATATACGGAGTGTTTGCGGTTATAAATATAGTTTTAGGCTTTATTAAAGGCGACCATGCAATTATGCACAAATATGCGATGGATTTATATTTTGAATCCTCCGCTATGATTTTAACGCTGGTAACCTTGGGTAAATATTTAGAAGCACGCTCAAAGAAAAACACAACCGGCGCTATCGAAAAGCTTTTAAAGCTTTCTCCTAAAACCGCCGTTATTGTAAAAGATTCAAAGTACGTTACCGTAAAAACCGAAAACATAGCTAAAGGCGACATAGTATTTATAAAGCCCGGAGATGTCATTCCGGTTGACGGCATTGTTACAAAGGGTTATTCCTCCGTTGACGAGTCGGTTATAACAGGTGAAAGCATACCGGTTGCCAAAAATATCGGCGATAAGGTTATCTGCGCTACCGTAAATCAAAACGGCTCATTTGAGTTTGAAGCCACACAGGTAGGAAAGGAAACTACCCTATCGCAAATAATAAGCTTAGTCGAAAAGGCAAGCTCCTCTAAGGCGCCTATTGCAAAGCTTGCCGATAAAGTAAGCGGTATATTTGTTCCGATTGTACTGAGTATTGCTCTGGTAGTTACGGTTATATGGCTTCTTTTAGGGCATTCCTTTAGCTTTGCGCTTTCTACAGGTATAAGCGTACTTGTAATTTCCTGTCCGTGTGCATTAGGTCTTGCTACTCCCGTTGCGGTGATGGTCGGAACAGGACAAGGTGCGGCAAATGGTATACTGATAAAATCAGCGTCTGCGCTTGAAGCGGCGCATAAAATAGACACCGTGGTACTTGATAAAACAGGTACGATAACTAAAGGCAAGCCCTCTGTCAGCGAGGTTATAGCCGTTAACGCCGACGAAAAATATATTATCTCACTTGCCTGCTCCTTAGAACAAAACTCAAAGCACCCCTTTGCAGAAGCCATAATCAAAAAGGGTGACGAGTTAAAAGTCGAAAAAACTCAAACCACCGAATTTGAAAATATTTCGGGGCTTGGAATAAGCGGTAAAATATCGGGCGAAAAACACTTTTTAGGTAACCTAAAGCTACTTAAAAGTAATGGTATTGACACCTCGAATATAGAAAGTATATATTCCGACAAGGCAAAAGGCGCAAAAACGCCCCTTATACTTGCATCAGAAACTAAAATCCTCGGCATTATTATCGCAGAAGACGAAATAAAGCCTACAAGCGAGCGTGCAATAAGCCTGTTACAAAAGCTTAAAATAAATGTTATAATGCTCACAGGCGATAACAAGGCTACCGCCGAAGCAGTTGGAAAAAAATTAAAGGTCGATAGGGTTATCTGTGAGGTACTGCCGCAAGACAAGGAAGCTTTTGTAAGCGGACTTGTAAAGGATAAAAATTGTGTTGCGATGGTCGGCGACGGCATTAACGATGCGCCTGCTTTGGTTTCAGCCGACGTGGGAATTGCGATAGGAGCAGGTACAGATGTTGCGCTTGACGCCGCAGACATTGTTTTGGTAAAAAACGACCTTTTGGACGTAGTAAACTCAATAAGGTTAAGCAAAGCGGTTATGCGAAATATTAAGCAAAATCTGTTTTGGGCGTTTTTTTACAATGCACTTTGTATTCCTCTTGCCGGAGGAGTATTTTATACACTGTTTAACTTAGCCTTAAGCCCTATGTTTGCGGCGGCGGCTATGAGCTTAAGCTCGGTTTGTGTGGTAAGTAATGCGCTTAGGTTGAGATATTTTAAACCTATTGCTACAGATAATAATAAACAAAACGATACGAAAGAAGGAAGTATTATGAAAAAGGAAATAATTATCGAGGGTATGAGCTGCAGTCACTGCTCAGGGAGAGTTGAAACGGCGCTTAACGCTATCGAGGGTGTAAGCGCTAAGGTAGACCTTGAGAAAAAGACTGCGTTTGTTACGCTTAATAATGACTTATCCGACGATATATTAAAGTCAGCAGTTGAAGAAGCCGGATACACTGTAGTATCTATTAAATAGTTAAAACAAAAAATGCCCTGCGCTTTTTGCGCAGGGCATTTTTATTATCTTTACTGTGGTATATAAACCGATATATTCTCATCGGTGTAATACGACGTGTAACTATTTTTATCCATAAATTCTTCTATTATTTTTTGTTTTTTGTCAGGCGTAAACACATCTTCACTACTACATGCATAAGGTCTTATATTGGATAACAAAATTATCGGAAGCGATTTATCTTTTACCGAAACTACCTTTTTATATAATACATTCTATCAAATAAGTAAAATGATGTCAAATAAAGCGTGGGGTTTTTACACGCTTTAAACTCCCCTATTAAGCAAAAAATGCAGTCGCCAAAAGCGACTGCATTTAAAAGACTTTTTATTACAAATAAGAGTTATCAACACTGCTCATAAGAAAAAAGACAGTCGCCAAAAGCGACTGTCTTTAAAGTATTTTTATTACAATTAAGCGTTGTCAACACTGCTCATGTGTTGGATTAACATCAATACTTTGTTTGAGTAACCCCACTCATTGTCATACCAAGAAACTAATTTAACAAACTTATCTGTTAAAGCGATACCTGCTGTAGCGTCAAAGATAGAAGTTCTTGCGTCTGAATAGAAATCAGAAGAAACAACAGCATCTTCAGTATAACCTAAGATACCCTTCATAGGACCTTCGGAAGCAGCCTTTACAGCAGCACAGATTTCTTCATAGCTTGCAGGTTTTGCAAGGTTAACTGTTAAGTCAACAACAGAAACGTCCAAAGTAGGAACTCTGAATGCCATACCTGTTAATTTGCCGTTTAATTCAGGGATAACCTTACCTACAGCCTTAGCAGCACCTGTTGATGAAGGAATGATGTTACCTGCAGCAGCACGTCCGCCTCTCCAGTCTTTCTTTGAAGGACCGTCAACAGTTTTTTGTGTAGCTGTTGTTGAGTGAACTGTAGTCATAAGACCGTCAACAATACCGAAGTTATCGTTGATAACCTTAGCCAAAGGAGCCAAGCAGTTTGTTGTACATGAAGCGTTAGATACAACGTTCATATCTGTTGTGTACTTGTCGTTGTTTACGCCCATAACGAACATAGGAGCGTCTGCACTCGGAGCAGAAATAACAACCTTCTTAGCACCGCCTTTAAAGTGTGCGCTTGCTTTTTCTGTAGTTGTGAATACACCTGTTGATTCAACAATGTATTCAGCACCGCATTCTGACCAAGGAATTTCAGCAGGGTTCATACAATCATAAACCTTAACTTCTTTACCGTTAACAACAAATTTGCCGTCTTCTACTGCAACTGTGCCTTTGAATGCGCCGTGAATTGTATCGTATTTAGTCATATAAACCATATAATCTAAATCGATGAACGGATCATTAACACCTACAACCTCGAAAACGTCCGGTTGAGCCATAGCAGCACGGAAAACCAGTCTGCCTATACGGCCAAAACCATTGATACCAACTTTAATAGCCATTTAAAAGACCTCCAAAATATTTTTTACTATTATATTTTATAACAAAAATCCAAATAATACAAGTGCTTGTCTGTAATTTAACAGATTATTTAAAAAAGTCTTCCAAATACCCGATTTATTATCTATAATACACTAAAAAAATTCCTTAAAATTTTAACTTAAACTTAGTGCTTTGACCCGACAATTTATTTTGTAAAAAACTCTTGCAATTAGCCTTTTCGTATGATATACTATTTTAGTAATTTGCCGGTGTGATGGAATTGGCAGACGTAGTGGACTCAAAATCCACCGGTGGCGACACCGTGCCGGTTCGAGTCCGGCCACCGGCACCAAAAGTCAAAGCAGTTTTTATACTGCTTTGACTTTTTTTATTTAATTATCAGTTTTATACGATTTTAAGTTTTACCGTTTATTACACCTCTGTCTTGGATATACTTTTAATATACCAAGGAGGTCTAAAATGGAAATTTTAAAGGTTATACTCGCTTCTTTATTTTCTGCCGCTGTGCTGTTTGTTACAGCAAAAATCATAGGTCACAAGCAGATTTCACAGCTTGATTTTTTCGATTATATTACCGGAATTACCATCGGCTCTATTGCGGCAGAGATTGCCACCACTCTTGAAAATCCTTGGTGGAAGCCTATTATTTCTATGATTGTTTACGGCACGGTGACGTATATGCTTAGTGTCGTCACCTCAAGATTTCCAAAAACACGAAAATATATTAACGGCACTCCCACAATCGTTATGAATAACGGAAAGTTATATCGCAAAAACATGAAAAAGGCAAAGCTTGAGCTAAGTGAATTTATGATTATGTGCAGACAAAACGGATATTTTAACTTAAACGATATTAAAACCGCCATTTTTGAATGTAACGGCAAGCTTACAATTCTTCCTATCAGCACAAAACGTCCGCTTAATCCTAATGATATGAACATTACTCCCGAAAGTGAATATATCTTTACGGAGGTTATTATGGACGGTGAAATTTTAGACGAAAATCTAAAGAGAATGGGGCTAGACTCGGTATGGCTTGAAAAACAGATAAAAAATCAAGGTTATCATAATGTAAAAGAAATTTTTCTCGGAATATGTGACGACAATAAAACTCTTTCTCTATTTAAAGGCGAATAAAAGTTATTTAAAAGAAATGCTCCCCACAGGTTTTTAACCTATGGGGAGCTTATTATACCTATTTAATTTTTACTTACTGCTTTTTTTACGGGTAGCAGTCTTTTTAGCCGGAGCTATTTGAGACTGGTTTGGGGTTTTGTCCTCAACAAAGGTCTTTCCGTAATAAGCGTTAAGGTACATTTGCTTAATCTCGCTCATAAGCGGATAACGTGGGTTTGCACCTGTGCACTGGTCGTCGAAGGCCTGCTCGGTCATAGCGTCAAGACGGTCTAAGAAATCTTTTTCGTCTGCAACGTAATCTTTAATTGTAGCCTTAATGCCAACTCTTTCTTTAAGTTCGTCAATAGCTTTTATAAGGTTATCAAGCTTTTCTGAATCATTTTTACCCTTAATACCGAGATAATCTGCAACCTCTGCATAACGAGCCAAGGTATGCGGATGGTCGTATTGCGGGAAAGTACCCATCTTAGCAGGAACTTCTGCTGCATTAAAGCGAAGCACCTCGTCAATCATAAGCGCATTTGCAACGCCGTGCGGTAAGTGGTGGAAGGCACCTAACTTATGTGCCATAGAGTGACAAACTCCGAGGAAGGCGTTTGCGAAAGCCATACCTGCCATTGTAGCGGCATTTGCCATCTTTTCACGAGCGATAGGATCGTTTTGACCGTTATCATATGCACGAGGCAGATATTCAAATATTGTCTTTAATGCCTTTAATGCTAAGCCGTCGGTATAGTCGGTAGCCATCATAGAAGCATAAGCCTCTAATGCGTGAGTTACGGCGTCGATACCTGAAGCGGCGGTAAGACCCTTAGGCGCAGTCATATGGAAGTCTGCGTCAACGATTGCCATATCAGGCATAAGCTCGTAATCTGCAAGCGGATATTTTGTTCCTGTCTTTTCGTCTGTAATAACAGCAAAAGGAGTAACCTCGGAACCTGTACCTGCAGAGGTCGGGATTGCGATAAAGTATGCCTTCTCGCCCATTTTCGGGAAAGTATAGATACGTTTACGAATATCAACAAATCTCATTGCCATATCCATAAAGTCAGCTTCAGGGTGTTCGTACAATACCCACATAATCTTACCTGCGTCCATAGCACTACCGCCACCCAAAGCGATAATGGTATCAGGCTTAAATGCTTTCATTTGTTCTGCACCACGAATAGCACATTCAAGTGTCGGGTCGGGAGCAACATCAAAGAAGGTTGTGTGCTGTATGCCCATTTCATCAAGCTTATCTGTAATCGGCTTTGTGTGACCGTTAGAGTAAAGGAAGCCATCTGTTACGATAAAGGCACGTTTTTTGCCCATAACTGTTTTTAATTCATCAAGGGCAACAGGTAAACAGCCCTTCTTTATATAAACCTTTTCAGGTGCTCTGAACCAAAGCATATTTTCTCTCCTCTCGGCAACAGTTTTTATGTTGATAAGGTGTTTTACGCCAACGTTTTCGCTGACAGAGTTGCCTCCCCATGAGCCACAGCCCAAGGTGAGCGACGGTGCGAGCTTAAAGTTATAAAGGTCGCCGATACCGCCCTGAGAAGAAGGTGTATTAACAAGCACACGACAGGTTTTCATACGAGCGTAAAACTCACTGAGTTTTTCGGCTTCGGTAATAGTGTTTATATAGATAGATGAGGTATGACCGTAACCGCCGTCTGCGATAAGGTGTTCTGCTTTATCAAAGGCGTCCTTTATATCCTTTGCACGATACATAGCAAGTACGGGAGAAAGCTTTTCGTGTGCAAATTCTTCGGAAATGTCAACCGACTCAACCTCGCCGATTAACACCTTTGTACCCTCGGGCACCTTAACGCCTGCAAGCTCTGCAATAGTTGCGGCTTTTTGACCTACTATCTTAGCGTTTAAGGAGCCGTTTATAAGGATTGTTTCTCTAACCTTTTGAGTTTCTTCTTCGTTTAAGAAGTAACAGCCTCTTGCGGCAAATTCAGCCTTTACTTTATCGTAAACGCTGTCAAGTACTATTACAGACTGCTCAGAAGCACATATCATACCGTTATCAAAGGTCTTTGAGTGAATGATAGAGTTTACGGCTAAAATAAGATCGGCAGAATCATCAATAATTGCAGGAGTGTTACCTGCGCCAACGCCTACTGCAGGTTTACCGCTTGAATAAGCAGCCTTTACCATACCCGGTCCGCCGGTAGCCAAAATAATATCGGATTCCTTCATAAGAAGGTTTGTCATTTCGAGCGTAGGTACGTCTATCCAGTTTATAATACCTTCGGGAGCACCTGCTTCTACAGCGGCTTCGAGTACAACCTTAGCGGCTTCTATTGTAGAGGTCTTTGCTCTCGGGTGAGGGCTTATAATGATACCGTTTCTTGTTTTCAAAGCAATCAAGGCTTTGAAAATAGCAGTTGAAGTCGGGTTTGTAGTCGGGATTACTGCGCCGATTATACCTATAGGTTCAGCAATCTTTTTAATACCGTAAGACTTATCTTCCTCTATTACGCCACAGGTCTTTACGTTGCGGTAAGCATTGTAAATATACTCGCTGGCATAGTGGTTTTTAATAACCTTATCCTCTACAACGCCCATACCTGTTTCTTCTACAGCGAGCTTTGCCAAAGGAATTCTTTGTTTATTTGCAGCTGAAGCAGCAGCTAAAAAGATTTTATCAACCTGCTCTTGAGTATAGGTTGCAAAAACCTTTTGTGCGGCTTTGACGCTTTCGATAGCTGCTTCGAGCTTTTCTACGCCGTCAATAATTTCATAGGTTTTGGTTTTCATAATGAATCCTCCCGTTTTTATACGTTTTATAATTTATGATTGGCTAACAAATTTAAATGTGCAAGAGATAAAGCTAAGTTCTCCTGCTGTACTATAACATTTTCGGGTACTTTAAGCGTGCACGGGGCAAAATTCCATATAGCCGTTATACCGCTTTGCACCATTTTGTCACACACGCTTTGCGCCGACGCCGCCGGTACTGTAAGAATACCTATATGAACGTCATGCATCTGACAGTAGTGTGTAAACTGCTCCATTGGAAAAATGGTTTTGCCTGAGTACTGCATATTCCTCTTTTCGCTGTCGCTGTCAAAAGAGGCTAATATCTCTAAGCCGTATTCCAAAAATCCGTCGTAGCCCTGTAAAGCAAGCCCCAGCTTACCGGCGCCTACTATAACTGCAGGCACTTTATTGTGAACTCCCAAAGCCTTTTCCAAATCGGATACCAGCCTCTCGGTCTGATAGCCTATTTTTGGCTTTCCCTCTTCACAGATAAGATTTAGATCCTTTCTGACCTGAACCTCGCCGAGCCCCAACGCTTTTGAAATAGTTGTTGCCGATACCGTTTCACTTTGCACGGACGACTTAATATACTGCAAATATATCGGCAGTCTTCCGAGCGTTGCTTTGGTAATGGCAGGCTGTTTCATATTCTCACCTCCAGCCATTCGTTAATATTTTATCAAACTTTTATACTATTGGGAATTACAAAAAAAGTATATCGGTATTACATTTATCGATATACCTAATATTGAATTGATATATACCCTACCCTAAATAACGTTTTACGGCAAAATAAAAGACCGATGTAATCGGTCTTTTTTATATTAAAGATATTTTTAAAGATATTTTTCTTTTGCGCTTTTTAATTCTTTTATAAACATCTCGTCTAACATCGAAAGCTTATAGTCCTTTTTATGAATCAGTACATCTCTGTAAACTTTCTTAACATCGGCGCATTCTTTTTGAACAAGCCCGTATCGGTTTAGAGTGCTTTCGTTAAGCGGACAGGCTCGCATAAAGGTTTCGTTATTCTGACACAGCAAATCAAACCTGCTGGAGCGTTCAAACACAAATATACGGCGTTCAATATCCTTTGGAAACTCCTGTTTTTTTACCTCTGCCGACGGCAGATACGGTACAAACGGATCTCCGTATACAAGCTCGATATATGGTCTTAAATCTTCAAAGCATAGCTTTTCTTTCTTTGCCAGAGGACTGCTTTTATGCATAATGAAAAGGTGCTTAAACTCCGCAACCGTTTCATAAGTGAGACTTTTTTCGTCAAACATTGATTCAAAATACTTGTCGTAGTTTTCGGCGTAGCGGACAATCCCCAGCTTATAATCCGAGGAGATTACATTCTTTAGTGTTCGTGAGGAGTTTGTTTCCTTATAGTAAATATCCGCAGGACTTGAAGATATATTTTTGGAAAACGCACCAAACGCCTCCGAAATATATGTAGCTCTCGGAACGGAAATTGAAAATTTTTGCCTTATAACAGAGCCCGACTTATAAATGTTTTCCACATCGTCAATCTGCTTTAGGATTTTTTGAGCATACCCTATAAATTCTCTACCCTCAGGAGTTAGAAACATACCCTTAGCGGAACGGTCAAATATAGTTATACCTAAATCCGTCTCCAATTCCTTAATGGAACGGCTTAGGTTAGGCTGTGCAATAAGAAGCGTTTCCGAAGCCTTGTTGATAGAGCCTGCCTTGGCTACTTCAACCGCATATTTCATGTGTAATATATTCATACTTTTCTCCTTATAAGGTATATTTCATATATTCTTCGCCGTTTAGAGTTTTAAATTTTAAAACGCCGTCCTTTAGCGTCATATATGAGTGCACGGTATTTTCCTTAGGAAGCGATACAGAGCCCGGATTACAGTAAATATAATCTTCATATTGCTCGCACGCAGAGATATGGGTATGACCGTTTAGTAAAATATCGCCTTTATGAAGCGGCGGCAGGTTATCTTTATTAAATTTATGCCCATGAGTAGCAAAAATCATTCTCTCACCCTCACATATAACTTCATAATCCGCCATAATGGGAAAGTCAAGCACCATCTGATCCACTTCGGTATCGCAGTTTCCTCTGACGCACAAAATATCATTACTAAGCTCATTTAGCATTTCTATTACTTTTTTGGGGTCATAGTCTTTCGGCAGGTAGTTTCTGGGCCCGTGATAAAGAATATCGCCGAGCAATAAAAGCTTATTTGCCTTTTCCTTTTTATAGCTTTCAATAAGCTTTTTACAGTAGTACGCCGAGCCGTGTATATCCGATGCGATAAGCCATTTCATTTAATATGTCTCCAAGTATTATATGTTATATATCAAATATGATATATTTATTTTAACACAAACTTTTAAAAAATGCGAATTATTTTACAATTTTCTTTATAATTTAAAACAAATCGGGAGTTGTATGAATATGCCTTCTCCTTAAGGAGAGGGTGGCGGCGAAGCGTCGGATGAGGTGTAGCTGCGAAGCTGCGTTATTTTCTCCACCTCATCAGTCACCTACGGTGACAGCTTCCCCTTAAGGGGAAGCCTTTAACTATCCGATAGCTTCTAATTTACCAATATAGTAAAGAATGTGAATGAGGTTTAAGTTTATCCTTATAATTTAAAACAAATCGGGAGTTGTATGAATATGCCTTCTCCTTAAGGAGAGGGTGGCGGCGAAGCGTCGGATGAGGTGTAGCTGCGAAGCTGCGTTATTTTCTCCACCTCATCAGTCACCTACGGTGACAGCTTCCCCTTAAGGGGAAGCCTTAAAAAGATTTATAGCTTTTTCTGTCTAAAAAATAAATCTCCGAAAATTAGACCAAAAATCTAAATTTCGGAGATTGAATTAAATAATTTTGATTTTTAAATAAAATTATTACTTATTACCCGTAACTATAAAAGGCTTTACAGCTCCTGCGAGCTTGCTTGCCGGCATAGTCTGAATCCATATTTTACCCGGTCCTGTAACCGTAGTATTAAAGAAGCCTTCTCCGCCTAACAATTTATTGCCTAAGCCCTTTACTGTAGTAATATCCATTTTAACGGTACTGTCCATAGCGGCAAGATAACCTGTATCAAGTATCATAGTTTGACCCGGCTGTAAATCGTATTCTACTAAAGAACCGTCTATTTCGAGGAAAACTATACCGTTGCCTGAGAATTTTTGCATAATAAAGCCTTCGCCGCCGAAGAAGCCTGCGCCCAACTTCTTTTGGAAGTGTACCGACATTTCAACGCTGCTTTGACAAGCTAAATATGCGGATTTTTGTGCGATAATTGGTTTGTCCGGAGTAACCTCTACAGCTAAGATTTCGCCCGGGAAGCTTGAAGCAAATGCTATTAAGCCGTCGCCGCCTACAGCTGTATAGGTGTTTTGGAACATTGATTCGCCCGAAAAAGCTCTGGAGAGCATTTTGCCTACGCCGCCGCCGTTTGTTTTCATTTCCATATTCGGCGACATCCAGCTCATAGCGCCCTTTTCGGTTTTGAGTGTTTCGCCTGCCTGTAATGTACAAATAACTGACGGTAGTGGTGTTCCTTTAATTTCATATTGCATGATGTCTTTCCCCTTTTCAAAAAATTTTGTACTATTATTATAATATATTACTTTATTTATCGTCAATATACTAAATGTTTAAAATTAAAAACGTTATTTTATAATATATGCCGAAGTCCGCTTAAATACTCATTGCGTTTTTATATTAGCTCATATATAATATTGTTATTAAATATTTTTCGGAGGGTATATATGAAAAACATTAAACCTATTTCTATTCATACTTTTAAAGCTAACGACGGCTTTATATATAATTATCAGAAGCTTATTAAAGATGTCGTTATCCCCTACCAGTACGAGATTTTGTGCGATAATGTAAAGGGTGCATAAAAGAGTCACGCCATAGAAAACTTTCGCTTGGCAGGCAAGGTTTTAAGAGGCGAAGAAATAAACGATACCTTTTACGGTATGGTTTTCCAGGACAGCGACGTTGCAAAATGGCTCGAAGCAGTTGCCTATTCGCTTATAATCTTTCCCGATAAAGAGCTTGAGGCAAAAGCTGACGAGGTAATAGAATTAGTAAAAGGCGCCCAGGATTCAGACGGCTATCTAAACACCTATTACACCATAAAGGATAAGGATAAACGCTGGACCAATCTTTTAGAGGGGCACGAGCTTTACTGCTCGGGGCATATGATTGAAGCGGCTGTAAGCTATTTTAAGGCTACGGGCAAGGATACGCTTTTAAAGGTTATGTGTAAAAATGCAGACCACATCTATGACCACTTTATCACCAAGAAAAATGACGGTATTCCCGGTCACCCTGAAATAGAGCTTGCACTCCTTCGTCTTTACGAAGTAACCGAGAATAAAAACTATCTCGAGCTTGCAAAATATTTTGTTGACACCAGAGGTCAAAACCCAGATTTCTTTATAGAAGAAGCTAAAAAGCGTGACTGGAAGGTATGGGGAATGATTCCCGAGGACACTGACTACAACCAGTCCTCCAAGCCTGTAAGAGAACAGTTTGACGCCGTAGGTCACAGCGTAAGAGCAGTTTATCTTTACACCGCTATGGCTCATCTTAGTGCGCTTACTGACGATAAAGAATTAAAAAATGCCTGCGATAAGCTTTGGGAAAGCATTACTCAAAGGAGAATGTACATAACCGGCGCTATCGGCTCTACCCACATGGGCGAGGCTTTTACCGTTGACTATAACCTCCCTAACGACACCGTATACGGCGAAACCTGCGCTTCGATAGGACTTATCTTTTTTGCGCAGAAAATGCTCGAAATTGACGGCGACTCAAAGTATGCCGACATAATGGAGCTTGCGCTCTATAACACCGTTTTGGCAGGTATGCAGCTTGACGGCAAACGCTTTTTCTATGTAAATCCGCTTGAAGTAATCCCCGGAATTTCAGGCGTTGCCGCTACTCACAAGCACGTTTTACCAAAACGTCCCGAATGGTACGCCTGCGCCTGATGTCCGCCGAATGTTGCAAGGCTTTTATCCTCAATAGGACAGTATGCTTATAACGAAAGTGACGACTGTGTTATCTGTAATTTATACGCTTCGGGCGAAGTAAAATTAAATAGCGGTGCGTCAATATCCTGTAAAACTCTGTATCCGTATGACTTTAATATAAGCTACAAAATAAACGGCGACCTTGATAAAAAGTTAGCGCTTCGTATTCCAAGTTGGAGCGACAGTTTTAAAGTAACGGTAAACGGTAATCCTTTTGAGGCGGGTGTTAAAAAAGGCTACGCTTACATAGATTTAAAATTAAAAAGCGGTGACGAAATTGTGCTCACCTTAGACGGCAGCGTTAAAAAGGTATTTACCTCCACTAAGGTTGCTGATAACACAGGTTTCGTCGCAATAAAAAGAGGACCTTTGGTTTACTGCTTTGAGGGAGTAGATAACGATAGTGACGTATTGTCGCTCGCTGTTGACCGTAACGCTGAAATTGAAATTACAGGCTTTGACAAAGACCTTTTAAACGGTACGGTTAAATTAAAGGTAAGCGGTGTAAAATATACCGTGTCCGATGAGCTTTATACCTCAAGTCGTCCCGAAGAAAAAGAATATACCCTCACTGCAGTTCCTTATTACACCTGGGGCAACAGAGGCGAACATCAAATGCGTGTATGGTTGCCGGAAAAATAATAACATTTTTAAGGAGTATCAGTTATGAAAAAATTATTTGCATTATCTCTTACATTTATTTTAGCTGTTTTCTCACTTACAGCCTGCGGTAAAAGTTCCTCCATAGTCGGTTCTTGGGTTACTACCGTAACGGCTATTTCAAGCATAGACGTTACCTATACCTTTAACGAGGACGGTACCGGTTTTTTCGGTACTTCAAATGTAGCGGAGGATTTTACCTACGAAATTAGCGGCAACACCGTAAGCATTACCACCTCCTATGAAAATGATGAAGGCGTCACCGAGCCAACTACCGTTACTTATGAATACTCTGTAAAGGGAGATACCCTTACACTTGTAATGGACGGTTCTGAAGTAGTATTCACCAAAGAATAATTTAAGGAGAACCTAAATGGACAAAACAAACACTTTATATAACGAATCTGCCATAAGCAATAAAGACGATAAAAAAAACTTTTCAAAATTAGGAATCGGTTTTTTCGTGTTTGCGCTTATTTCGCTGGCTTCACAGCTTATTTTAAGTAATATCGCAAAAAAATATTTTAGCTTTATTACCGAAAGTGACTTTTATTCAGTAGGTTTAATTATAGTATCTTTTTATGTAATCGCCTTCCCCATAGCGTATTTGTTTTTAAGGAAAATCAAATCCGAAAAGATAGAAAAAACGGGTGCAGGCTTTTTAGAGGTTATTGAGAATTTACTTATATGCTTTCCTCTGATGTATGTGGCAAATATATTTAGCTTAGTGCTTAATTTTATAATTTCAATGATAAAGGGTGCGCCTGTTTTAAATCCGCTTCAAACTGCTTTTTCCGAATCGGGCATGGTGTGGGTGCTTATTTATTCGGTAGTTATTGCGCCTGTTGTGGAGGAGCTCATTTTCAGAAAGCTTCTTATCTCAAAAACCATTCGTTACGGTCAGTTTGTAAGCGTGCTTTTATCTGCGCTTTTCTTTAGCTTGTTTCACGGCAATTTATATCAGATTTTTTATGCGTTTGTTTTAGGCGGTATATTCGCCTACACATACGTTAAAACAGGTAAAATTATATACACAATAATAATGCACTTTACAATAAACCTAACCGGTGCAACCGCTAATGCAATTTTGTTATACGGCTTTGATTTAGACACTTTGATGAATATTTACGCAAACCCTAACGATACCGAATTTATTATGTCGCAAATGGATAAGCTTTTTCCTATGATGCTTTTGCTTATGGCGTTTTTGTTTGTGATTTTTGCAATCTGCGTAGCAGGACTTATAATCTTTATAGTAAGGCTTGCAAAACGCAAATTCCCGAGCTTTTCAAAGGGAAGCGTTATTATACCGAAAGGGGCTTTCTTTGCCACAGTATTTTTAAATGTCGGCGTTATACTTTTTGTTTTGGTTTGCTTAGTTAAGATTATATTAAATCTACTATAGGTTAAGTTTAAATTTAAAAGGCATATCAGTTTATAAAACTGATATGCCTTTTTTATGTATAAATTTCATTTATTCGGTTATCCCGTTTTGGATTTTTGCCGCTGTTAAGGTGTTTCTCATAAGAGTTGCTATAGTCATAGGCCCTACGCCGCCGGGTACGGGAGTAATGTAGCCTGCAACCTCCTTAGCGCTTTCAAAATCAACGTCACCGCAAAGCTTACCGTCCTCTAAGCGATTCATACCTACGTCGATTACTACAGCGCCTTCTTTTATCATATCGCCCTTTATAAGCTTAGGTACGCCTACTGCGGCAACTAAAATATCCGCTTCCTTACAAGCCTTAGCTAAGTCCTTAGTCTTTGAATGGCATATAGTAACAGTTGCGCTCTCGTGCAGTAAAAGCATCGCCATAGGCTTGCCTACTATGTTGCTTCTGCCTACTACAACTGCGTTTTTACCGGTAATCTTAACACCTGTTGACTTTATAAGGTCCATACAGCCTGACGGAGTGCAGGGCAGGAAATTATAGTCGCCTATCATTATTTTACCGACGTTGCTTGCGTGGAAAGCGTCAACATCCTTCAGCGGAGATATTCTCTCGATAATTTTGTTTTCATCAATTTGCTTTGGAAGCGGTAATTGTACAAGTATACCGTTTACCGTATCGTCTGCATTTAATTTATCCACTAAATTAAGAAGCTCTTGCTCGGTTGTGTTTTTGTCGAGTGCAAATTCTCTTGACTCAAAGCCCACAAGCTCGCAGGCTTTCTTTTTTGAGTTTACATATACTCTTGAAGCAGGATCGTCGCCTACAATAACAACCGCAAGACATATATTTATGCCCTTTTGAGTTAAAGCTTTCGCTTCCTTTGCGACCATCATTTTTACATCTGATGATATTTTCTTTCCGTCAATTATTTGTGCCATAAAAATTTTCTCCTATCTTTATTTTAATTATCGTTACTTTCGTTTTTATCGTCTTTTTGATTTTGGTTAGCAGTTAAATCCGCTTCAGTCGGGATATTTAACATATCCGTATGATAAGCAGGCGTCTGACTTTCCTTTACCACATCTACATAAAGCTTTAAGTATTCGGGATCGTTATTTCTCTTTATCTTTGAGCGAACAACGATAATGGTAATTAAAGCTGCAATTACAATTAGTACCGATAAAACCTGTGACACTCTAAAGCTACCTAAATAAAGGCTGTCTGAGCGCATTCCTTCTATAAAGGCTCTGCCCAAGCCGTACCATATAAGGTAAAGCAGCACTACCTCGCCGTCAAACCTACGCCTTTTGGAGTAAATATGAAGCAGTACAAAGCCCAAAAGGCACCAAACAGACTCATATAAAAAGCAAGGGTGTACGGTAGCCCCACCGTTAATCGACATACCGAGAATACCGTTATATTCTCCGCCGAAGGCTTCTGCATTTACGAAATTACCCCATCTGCCTATCCCCTGGCCTATTAAAAAGCCAAGTGAAGCTATATCGAGCATAGGAAGTATTTTTATCTTTAAAATCTTGCACATAATTACGCCAAACAAAACACTTCCGATTATTCCGCCGTATATGGCAAGTCCGCCCTCTCGGATTTTAAATATGGAAACTAAGTCGTCTTTATAATTATCCCACGAAAAGATAACGTAATAAAGCCTTGCGCCGATTATTCCGCCGAAAATTCCCACCAGTATTGCGTCAAGCGCCTTGTCGGGATTAAGCCCGAAGGATTTCATTCTGCGCATAGCATAAATCAGTGCCAGAATAAGCCCTAAGGCAATAATAATCGCATACCACGCTATATCAAAGCCGAACACCGAAATATACCTTTTAAGGTTAAATTCAAGTCCAAGCTTCGGAAAAGATACATTGTTCATAACTACCTCCAAAAGCCTAAAATACTATTTATCCGACGGGAAAACTATAGACAAGGCAGACTTTTCTTTTCTAAGACCGTTTTGAAGCAAAGAAAGTACATCCTCTAACTCCATCTTTTCGACCACGTCTATATTGTCGTAAATTCCCACACCCCAAAAATTAAAGTTTACAAGGTTATTTGCGACGTTTTCTACGTTGTTAAAGCCCTTGACAAGTCTGCCGTACAGGGATTTTTTTGAACGCACAAAATCCTCTTTTGCAACACCGTTTTGTTTAAAGTAAGCTATACACTCATTTACACTTTCGTATACCTTATCGGGATCTTTGGACTCGCCGTCAAGAATAACAGAAAAATAATCTCTGCCGCAGAAAACCTCAAAATCAAAGGTCTGATTTATAAGCCCTTTTTCGTAAAGGTTTTTGTAAAAGGCACTTCCCTTTCCGAACATTATATCAAGCAGTACCTCATAGGTAAGCTCTGCTTTTAACATATCGTAACCACTAAGCGATTTTTCCTTATAGCCTATACTAAAAAGCGGTGTGGACACGCTTAAAGCTGCGCTTATTCTCGGAGTGCTTATATCATCAGGCTCGTCTATACTCTTGGCTTTTACGGTAAGCTTTTCTTTAGTTTTAAGGTTATTTTCTATCACAGACAATGCTTCGTCAACCTTAAAGTTGCCCGCTATAGCCAAAACCATATTGTTTAAGTTATAAAAGGTATTATAACAGCGGTAAAGCAAATCTGCGTTAATCTTAGCTATACTCTCTACAGTACCTGCTATATCTACCTTTACCGGATGGTTTACATAAAGCGCTTTTAACAGGTTAAAGAACACAAGCCAGCCCGGGCTGTCATCATACATTCTTATCTCCTGTGCGATTATGCCCTGTTCTTTTTGAACGGTCTTTTCTGTGAAGTAAGGTGACTGTACAAAATCCAAAAGATTTTTAAGCGACTCGCCGAAATTATCGGTAGTGCTGAAAAGATAACAGGTCTTTTCAAAAGAGGTATAAGCATTGGCACTCGCACCTGTTTTTGCAAAAAGCTCAAAGGCATCAAGCTCCTCGCTTTCAAACAGCTTATGCTCCAAAAAGTGAGCTATACCCTCGGGAACCGTGACAAAGTCATCTTCCTTATCGGTTTTAAACGCAGTATCTATAGAACCGTATTTTGTACCGAAAAGCGCATAAGACGAACTATAACCCTTCATTGGATAAAGTAAAATTTCAAGTCCGCTTTCGTGCTTATATTCGTAATACTGCTCGTTTAGTTTTTCGTTTCTTATAATTTTACCGTCCATTAGGCTTCCTCCTTACCTGTGAGCAGATATACCGTTTCGAGTTTTATGCGGTTAGCCGCTTTTACAATATCTTCTTTGGTAACATTTTTTATAAACTCGATTTGCTGTTCGGGAGTATAGTCTTTATCGGATAATATCTGCATAAAATAATATCTCATTACAGATGAGTTGCTGTCGTTTATCGTTCTGTAGGCGTTTTCTAAGCTCATAACGGCGTTTTTTATTTCCTCATCGGTTATATTACCATTTTTAATCTCATCAAGCTGGCGGAGTATTTCCTCCTTAGCCTTTAAAATATTTTCACTTTCAACTCCGCAGTCAACAAACATTAACGATTTTGTCTTATTATATCGTGCGGCGCAATAGTAGCATAAGCTTAATTTTTCCCTTACGTTTAAAAATAACTTTGACATAGGCGTACCGCCGTAAACCGCACAAAGTAAGCTAAGCGCAAAGTCTACCTTTTCGTCTTTATTTTCGCAGGCAAACCCAAGCACCATCTTTGACTGTGCAACGTCAAAGCGCTCGGTTACTTCTTTTATTTCACCCTTTTCAATATGAATATCGGCAAGAGTTTCTTTTTTAAAGTTTCTTTTTACATTACTAAATGCGCTTTTAAATATCTCTTCAGCCACCTTACAGTCGCCGCTGCCGACAAACATTATCTCTATTCTTGCGCTTTCAAGAAGGTCATAGTAAGCCTTTGTTACGCTTTGTGCGTCTAAAGCCTTAACCGACTGAATTTCACCGCATTCATTTAGTCCAAACGGCTCAGACTCACACATAATTTCGCTCGCTTTATTAAGCGCAAAGGAACGCTTATCGTTTATCTGAGCGTTTATTGTGTCAATAAGGGTGTTTTTTTCAAGCTCGACCTCGCTTTCACGAAACTTACCGCCCTCTAAAGCAGGGCTTAAAAGCATTTTTGAGAGTATTTCACAAAGCGTTTTTGTAATACCTTCGTTTTCAAGGGTAAAGCGGTCGTCTATACCCGATATTCCCAAAGAAATAACCTGACAGTCGCCTGCCTTATAAATATCGGAGTAAACCACTGCGCCGTAAAGCTCGTCTAAATAGCGGTTAAACTCTGCAAAATCAGGATATTTATCATATCCCTTTACCAATAAATACGATAACAAAGCATTTTGCGAAGCATCTTTTTTATCAAGCCTTGTAATCATATTTACCGCTATTCTGTTGGTTTTAAATCTATCGTCAAACACACAGTTAAAATATATGCCGTCAAGCAGTTTATTTCTTTTAAGCTCACTCATTTTTTTAATCCTTTCAAAAGCTTTTGGGGTGAATTTCCCTATTAAATTTTAGTATACCATAAATACGGGGCTTTTTCTATCAAAAAATGCCTGTAAGGAAAATTTAATTTTTGTTTTTAGTTTTTGTATTTATTCTGCACTTATAAATATATTTTTACCTTTTGGAGATAATATTTTTGAAAGGGTGATAAAGTGAAAAACAAAAATACGGATAAAAATAATACTTACAATATAGAAAACGACATTTTTTCGGGTAACGAATCGGTCGTATCTCAAACCGAATGTACCGGTCTTGTTGCCGCTGCACCGACAAGCGAGGAGGAGGTAAAGGCTTACTGCCAAATTTACGATATTCCTTTAAGCGACGATAAAGACCACAAAAATCATAACCGCCAAAGCATAAAACCGTCTGAAAATAAAAACAAATAAAAAATCTGCCGAACGTATATGTTCGGCAGATTTTTACTAAGCTTTAAAAACTATCTAAGCTCTGCTCTTATGATTTTTCCGCTTATGGTTTTAGGTAAATCGTCCACAAACTCAACTATTCTCGGATATTTATAAGGCGCAGTGTGCTTTTTTACATATTGCTGTATTTCTTTTTTAAGCTCATCTGTTTTTTCGGTGTTAGGCGTCAAAACAACTACCGCCTTAACAACCTGACCTCTTATCTCATCAGGTGCACCGATAACTGCACATTCGAGTACAAAAGGCAATTCCATAATAACGCTTTCAATCTCAAAAGGTCCGATGCGGTAGCCTGATGACTTAATTAAGTCGTCTGCTCTTCCCACATAGGTAAAGTAACCGTTTTCATCTCTGAAGGCAGTATCGCCTGTATGATAAGCGTTATCGTACCAAGCCTGTTTTGTAAGCTCTTCGTTGCGATAATATTCCTTATATAGTCCGTAAGGTTTACCCTTGTCGGTTCTTACTACGATTTCGCCGACTTCGCCTACCCCTGCGGAGGTGCCGTCAGGTAAGAGAATATCAACGTCGTAAAGCGGAGACGGTTTACCCATAGAGCCGACCTTTACGGTGTTACCCACAAAGTTACCTATGGTAAGTGTTGTTTCGGTCTGACCGAAGCCCTCCATAAGCTTTACGCCTGTAGCGTTGTAAAATTGATAGAATACCTCGGGGTTTAACGCCTCACCTGCAACGGTAGCGTATTTAACCGATGTCAAATCATAATTTGCCAAGTCCTCTTTTATAAAGAAACGGTACATTGTCGGAGGTGCGCAGAAGGTTGTGATATTGTATTTTGAGAAAAGTCCCAATATATCGTCTGCATTAAATCTGTCAAAGTCATATACAAAGGTAGCCGTTTCGCAAAGCCATTGACCGTAAAGCTTACCCCATAACGCCTTACCCCAACCTGTATCGGAAATTGTAAAGTGTATTCCGTTAGGATCAACATTATGCCAGTATTTTGCGGTAATAAAATGGCCTAAAGGATATCTGAAGTCATGAGCTGCAATTTTCGGATAACCTGTTGTTCCCGATGTAAAGAACATAAGCATTGTATCGTCGCCGAAGCCTCCTTCGCTTAAAGACGGTTTCTCAAATACATCGGAATACTCTTTAAATTCTTCTTCAAAGCTATGCCAGCCGTCACGCTTACCGTTTACTATGATTTTTGTCTCAAGCTCGGGACAATTTTTCTCTGCAAGCTCAACCTGATGTGCGGTATCTCCGTCGGCAGTACATACGATAGCTTTAACTCCTGCAGCGTTAAAACGGTATTCAAAGTCGTGGTCAACAAGCTGATTTGTTGCAGGTATAACTATTGCGCCGATTTTATGAAGAGCAAGTATCGAAAACCAGAACTGATAGTGTCTTTTTAACACCAGCATAACTCTGTCGCCCTTTTTAATGCCGAGTGCTTTAAAGTAATTAGCGGTCATAGAGGAGTATTTGCTCATATCCCGGAAAGTAAAGCGTGTTTCCTCTTTTTCGTTTGAAAGATGAATCATAGCAAGCTTATTCGGAGATTTTTTTGCCATCTCGTCAACAACGTCAAACGCAAAGTTAAAATGCTCGCAGTTTTTAAAGCTAATGCCGTTTAAAACATTGTTTTCGTCGGTGGTGGTTTCTATGTATCTTTCATATATAGGGTCTGTTAAATTCGCTAAATCTACATTTGTATCGGTTACTGTGCTAAAGCTTTCCTTATATTCGGAAATAGGGTTTTTGTCAGGGTGCATTACTATTGCGTAAATCTGACAGTCCTCGCCGCCGATAGCAATTTCATCGTGAGGAGTTGAGCTGTCAAAATAAACACAGTCGCCCTCATGAAGTATCTCGCTTTGGTTACCGAGCTGAATTTTCATAGTACCCTTTACAACAATGTTTATCTCCTGTCCCTCGTGACTTGCAAAATGATACGGAGACTGAGCGGTTTTTTCGCTGTACGGAATTGTTACCAAAAACGGCTCGGCGATTTTATTTTTAAACATCGGTGCAAGACGGCTGTAATTAAAGCCCTCACGTCTTACGATAGGCGTGCCCTCACCTGCTCTGGTAACGGTATAGGTGGAAAGATTAGGACTTTCGCCCTCCATTATATCGGTAATTTCCACACCGCAAACCTGTGCGATTTTATATATAAAGGTGAAAGAGAAATCCTCTTCGCCCAACTCTAACTTTTGATATTCTTCAAAAGGAAGTTGTATTCGCTCTGCCATCTCCTGAGCTGAAATGCCTAAGTCTTCTCTGATTGCAATAATTCTGCTTGCAACCTCTTTGATTTTGTTTTCAACTGTTGGTGTTGCCATAAAGTACCTTTCCTTTCTCTATGTAAAATTAAAATAAAAAAACGCCTCAAAGAAAACTTTGAGACGAAATAATCCGCGTTACCACTCAAATTGCGCAAATATTTATTGCGCCACCTCACTGACTCTAACAAGCCCCTTGTCTTAACGCGACAGCCACGTTATTCCCTACTCATTTTACACTTTCGGAAATACAGCTCAGAAATGATAGTCATATAGGAAACCCGATTTATCGGCTCACAGCAACCGCCGACTCTCTTAAAAATCAAGAAGCCTGACCTTTTCGTCACAGCCTTTATTATCAAGTATATTATCACAAGTTTTTTATGTTGTCAATACCCAATTTAAAAAATTTTTAATGGCAGTAAAAAAGCTCTTTGGATAACCCAAAGAGCTTAAAGTCATTTTACTGAACAGGATAAACGCTGACTTTTTTACGGTCACGTCCTAAACGTTCAAATTTAACTGTTCCGTCAATCTTTGCGAATAAGGTATCGTCCTTACCACGTCCTACATTTTCACCCGGGTGAATGTGAGTTCCTCTTTGACGGTATAAAATGTTACCTGCTAAAACAAACTGACCGTCTGCACGCTTTGCGCCGAGACGTTTAGATTCGGAATCACGTCCGTTTTTTGTAGAACCAACGCCCTTTTTATGAGCGAAGAACTGCATATCTAATCTTAACATAACTTATACCTCCGTTTCGGTAATTTTAATTGTTCCTCTGTAATCCTGTGATAAAATTTCCAAATGCAAATGTAAGGCCTCTAAAAAGCTAACTGCTTCTTTTTCATAACAAGATAATCTTAACGTTATTTCGTTATCTAAAACCTTTACATCAGCTTTGCATTTTAAAATCTCACAAACAGCATTGACTGTAAGCTGAACTGCCGAAGTTACGCTTGCGCATACAATATCGCTTCCGTAATCGTCATAGCCGGCGTGTCCGCTGATTTTAAATCCCACTAAAGCGCCTTCACGCTTTTCAAAGCTTACGTTAATCATAACATTAAGCTTTAATAGATTCGATTCTTACCTGTGTGTAAGCTTGTCTGTGTCCCATCTTGCGAGCAGAAGATTTCTTTGGCTTGTAGGTAAATACTGTGATTTTCTTACCTTTGCCGTTTTTCAAAACCGTTGCTTCAACCTTAGCTCCGTCAACGTACGGAGTACCTACAACTAAACCGTTGTCGGTTGCTACAGCATTGATTTTGTCAAAAGTAACCTTATCGTTAGCTTGGGCTTCAAGCTTTTCAATAAAGATAACGTCACCTTCGTTAACACGGTATTGCTTACCGCCTGTTTCTAAAACTGCATACATCTTACAAGGCACCTGCCTTTTCTATAATCTCGCTGAGTACAAGGCACAGCAAATGCTGTTTAAAAGCCCGATTCATGCGGCCTTTTGAGTATACCATAAAAAAACTTATCTGTCAACAGTTTTTATTTTCTTGTAATTTACGCTTAAATTTCCTTTATTTAAAGCAAAAATATCCGCGAAATATTAAGTATATAACTACCCCCGAAATATTGACATATTTATATGAATGTTATAAAATTATAAGGATATAAATGTTTAGAAAGAGGTAGGAATGAATGGGACTTACTATAGCTGAAAAAATATTAAGTCAGCATATCGTTGACGGAGAAATGATTAAGGGTACCGAAATAGGTATCCGCATAGACCAGACTTTAACTCAGGATGCTACAGGTACTATGGCATATCTTGAGTTTGAGGCTATGGGCGTTGACAGGGTTAAAACCGAACGCTCGGTAGCATATATCGACCACAACACGCTTCAGTCGGGCTTTGAGAATGCAGACGACCACAGATTTATCGGCTCTATAGCTAAAAAACACGGCATTTATTTTTCAAGACCCGGTAACGGTATCTGTCATCAGGTACACCTTGAAAGATTCGGCAAGCCCGGTAAAACCTTAATAGGCTCGGACAGCCATACCCCCACAGGCGGCGGTATCGGTATGTTTGCCTGCGGTGCAGGAGGACTTGACGTTGCAGTTGCTATGGGCGGCGGCGCATATTATATAACCTGCCCCGAATGTGTAAGGGTAAACTTAAAAAACAAGCTTTCCGATTGGGTTTCCGCTAAGGACGTTATCTTAGAGGTGCTTCGCATACTTACCGTTAAAGGCGGCGTCGGCAAGGTTATCGAATACGGCGGTGAAGGTGTTAAATCGCTTACCGTTCCCGAAAGAGCTACAATTACAAATATGGGCGCAGAATTAGGAGCTACTACTTCTATCTTCCCTTCCGATGAAATTACATTAGAATTTTTAAAGGCTCAGGGCAGAGCTGAGGACTGGGTAGAGATTAAAGCTGACGACGACGCAGTATACGACAAGGTTATTGAGATTGATTTAGCGGCTCTAAAGCCTATGGCTGCATGTCCTCATTCACCTGATAACATAAAGGCTATAAAAGAGCTTGGCAGCAAAAAAATAGATCAGGTTTGTATAGGCTCATGTACAAACTCTTCGTTTATTGATTTAATGAAGGTTGCTACTATATTAAAGGGCAAAACCTGTCACCCTGATGTAAGCCTGGCTATTGCTCCGGGCTCAAAGCAGGTATTTACAATGCTCGCTCAAAACGGTGCTTTGGCTGACCTTATAAGCGCAGGTGCGAGAATACTCGAATGTGCTTGCGGTCCTTGTATCGGTATGGGACAGTCGCCTAACTCAAACGGCGTTTCTCTTCGTACCTTTAACCGTAACTTTGAGGGTCGTTCAGGTACTGCCGACGGTCAGGTTTACTTAGTAAGCCCTGAGGTTGCGGCTGTAAGTGCTTTAACAGGTGTATTCACCGACCCGACCGAATATTTAGGCGAAATGCCCGAATTTAAAATTCCCGAACACTTCCTCATAAACGACAATATGGTTGAGCCTCCTGCTTCGGTTGAGGACGCTGACAAAGTCGAAATTTTAAGAGGTCCTAACATAAAGCCTTTCCCTGTTACAACTCCGCTGGACGAAAGCATTAACGCCGACGTTATCTTAAAGGTTGGCGACAACATAACAACCGACCACATTATGCCTGCGGGTGCAAAAATTTTGCCTTACCGTTCAAACATTCCTTACCTTTCACAGTTCTGCTTCGGCGTTTGCGATACTACCTTCCCTAAACGTGCTTTAGAAGCAGGCAAAGGAATTGTTGTAGGCGGTGCAAACTACGGACAAGGCTCCTCTCGTGAGCACGCAGCGCTTGTTCCTTTATACTTGGGCATTAAGGCTGTTTTGGTAAAGAGCTTTGCTCGTATTCACCGTTCAAATCTCATTAACGCAGGTATCTTGCCTTTGACCTTTGAGTACGAAGCTGACTACGATGCTATTGACCAAGGCGACACACTCGAAATGCCTGATGTAAGAGAATGTATTATAAACGACAAGCCTATTTTAATAAAGAATGTTACAAAGGGTACTGTTATCCCCGTTAAGAGCGAGCTTTCGGGCAGAGCTAAGGACATTCTTCTTGCAGGCGGACTTTTAAACTACACTAAAGAGCAATCAAAGTAATATAAGGAAGGATAGTTAAGATGAGCGATAAAATAAAAATGCCTAATCCCATCGTTGAGATGGACGGCGATGAAATGACAAGAATTATGTGGAAGATGATAAAGGATATTCTCCTGCTTCCTTATATCGAGCTCAATACCGATTACTATGACTTAGGGCTTGTTCACAGAAACGAAACCTTAGACCAAGTAACAATAGACGCCGCAGAGGCCACAAAAAAACACGGCGTTGCAGTAAAGTGTGCTACAATTACGCCTAATGCCGACCGTGTAAAAGAATATAATCTGTCTAAGATGTGGAAATCCCCTAACGGCACTATTCGTGCTATACTTGACGGTACAGTATTCAGAACTCCTATCGTGGTAAAGGGTATTACTCCTTTTATTCCCACTTGGGAAAAGCCTATAACTATCGCGCGTCACGCTTACGGCGATATATATAAAAACTCCGAAATGACCGTTGAGGCAGACTGCAAAGCAGAGCTTGTTGTTACCGACAAAAACGGAAACGAAACAAGACAGCTTATTCACGAGTTTACCTCTCCCGGTATTATTCAGGGTGTGCACAATATCGACAAGAGTATCGCAAGCTTTGCAAGAACCTGCTTTAACTATGCGCTGGACGTTAAAAAAGATATTTGGTTTGCCAGCAAAGATACTATCTCAAAGAAATACGACCACAGATTTAAGGATATTTTTAACGAGATATATGCAAACGAATATAAGGATAAGTTTGAAGCAGCAGGTATAGAATATTTCTACACCCTTATAGACGACGCTGTTGCAAGAGTTGTACGTTCAAAGGGCGGATATATCTGGGCTTGTAAAAACTATGACGGCGACGTTATGTCGGATATGGTTGCAACTTCTTTCGGAAGCTTAGGTCTTATGTCCTCTGTGCTTGTATCTCCCGACGGAGTTTACGAATACGAAGCTGCACACGGCACAGTACAAAGACACTACTACAAATACCTAAAGGGCGAAACCACCTCTTCAAACTCTGTTGCTACGATTTTTGCCTGGACAGGCGCTTTAAGAAAGCGTGGCGAGCTTGATAATGTACAGGATCTTATTTCCTTTGCCGACAAGCTCGAAAAAGCGACTATTCAGACAATCGAGGACGGTATTATGACCGGCGATTTAATTCCTTTATCTTCGCTGGAAAACAAACAAAAAGCAGATACCGAAACCTTCCTTATCGAGATAAATAACCGCTTGCAAAAGCTTTTATAAGTTTATAAATAAGTTTGAATGACAGTGTGATTTTCACACTGTCATTTATGCGGAACGGAGATTATTTATGGCTAATAAATCAAATGTATCGCTTTCTGTTATTCGCAGACTGCCCCGATATTACAGATTTTTAGGCGAGCTTATAAAATCAGGCTGTTTAAGGATTTCCTCAAAAGAGCTTTCACAAAGAATGGGGCTCGGAGCTTCGCAGATAAGACAGGATTTAAACTGCTTCGGTGGCTTTGGTCAACAGGGCTACGGATATAATGTGGAATCCTTACATTCCGAAATTAAGGATATTTTGGGGCTTAACAAAAAGCTCGATACCATTTTTATCGGTTGCGGTAATTTAGGTAAAGCGATTTTAACCTCTATGGATTTTGACACTCTCGGATATAACATTATAGGAATCTTTGAAAAGGATAAGAATATTATCGGTCAAAGCTTTTTGGGACTTAAGGTACTGTCTGATGAGGTGCTTGACGATTTTTGCAAGAAAAACCGTCCTGCCGTAGCGATAATATGTATTCCTAAAAAAGCTGCCGAGGATATGAGCGATGAGCTTATAGGTTATGGCATAAAGGGCTTTTTAAACTTTAGTCACTATGACTTAGCGCTTAATAACGACAATATCGTGGTGGAAAATATTCATATAAGCGACAGCCTTTTGACCTTGCATTACCGTGTAAACGAGGCTATTAAAGAAAGCTAAAAGCAAAAACCGATGTCTAAAAAGACATCGGTTTTTTATATGTTATCTAAGCTTTTTAATTTTAGTGCCCTTATATCCGTTCCCGAAAACTTAAGTATCTTATAAAGCGTCAAAAGCCTCGAAGCAACACGGGCAGTATATCTTGCCTCAATTTCATAAGGAGTAAGGTTTGTGTTTATTATAGTGGGCTTACCTTCGTTAAGGCGTGAGTTTACTATTGTATAAAAGGTAGAGGTGTTAAAGGCGCTTTCGTATTCTGCGCCCAAATCGTCAATTATAAGCAAATCCGCATCAAGTATTGTAGCCATAGTATCGGTATCGGAGTCGGATCTGCCGAAATACTCTCTTTGCACCTTGCCGAAAAAGTCCTGTGCGCTGCCGTATAAAACGCTATATCCCTTTTCCATAGCAGACTTTGCTATTGCAAAAGAAAGATGCGTCTTGCCTAGCCCCGTATTTCCCATCATTAAAATGCTCGGTGAATTTTCGGAAAACCTTTGTGCATAACCCACACAGAATCTATATACCTTAGTCATAATCTCAAGCGGTGTTTCCTTGCCGTTTTCGCCTTTGAGATTAGTGTAGTATTCCAGAGAAAAATCGTCAAACGAACAAAGTGACATATAGTTATTCTTATTAAAGTCGTCTATATTAAGCTTTTTAACAAGCTCCTTTAAGCAGTCGCAGTAACCGTTTTCCAAAATACCCGTATCATTACATTTTGGGCAGGTATATTTTATATCAAGATAATCCTCACTAAATCCGTTCTCGGTTAAAAGTGATTTTATCTTATCCTGTATTTCAAGATTTTCGGCCATTATCTTAGGAATTATGTCGTTTATATTTTCTGCCTTTTGAAGCACAAGCTTTGTTAAGTTTATTGTTGTGGCCGAAAGAGCATTTTCGAGCGTTTGAATTTCGGGGATTTTCTTTATAACCTCGTTTCGTCTTTGTCCGGCTTCAATCACCGCCTGCTGTCTGCGATTACTTATCTCATTGATAGCAGTTTCATAACGTTTTTTTGATGTCAATTTATCTCACCTCAATCAAGTGACGGAATTCTATTCCAAAACTCATCAAGCTCGTCAATGTCATAAGAGGTATTTTGAGAGCTTTTCTTTTTTTGTTTTTTGCCGTCGTATTTATCTATATCCGCTACTGTTTTATAGCCGTTTGAATGCCACGAGACAAGTATCTTATTTATGTAAGCAAACGCAACCTTACCCGTATGCTCTACGGTACGCTCAAACGCTATTTTTATTATATCAACGTCATAATTTAAGGTATTAAACCATTCGTCTATAAATTTTTTCTCGGACGGAATAAGGTTTCTGTCTTTTATTCCGAAAAGCTTTATAATTTTATTTTCATTGTCCTTTTGGCGTTTTAGCATATTAAGGTGCTGTTCTGCTTTAGTATGAGTGTTAATATCATTATCAACCCAGTTTACGCACACCTTTTCGATATAACGTATATCCTTTTTGCCCTTAGATACCGAATACTGTATCGCCATTAAAATAACGTCAACAGGCATTCTGTAATACTCATAAATATATGTAATGGTCTTTATATCGGTCGAGGTAAGTCCTCTGCAGAGTAAATTTTCCATATTGTCTATTAAAAATTTAAGCTCGGCGTCGTTTGTTTTGTTTACACCTGTAGTGCTTACACTCTCGCTTACAACCGTAACCTCAGCCTTCTTTGGCTTATCAGAGGTTAAAAGCACTCCCTTGTCTATCCAATATAAAAGTGCTTTTTCGACCTTTTTATCGTCCATTGATAGAAGGCTTGAAATAAGGCTTACGCTGTAGCTTTTATCGGGGTTTTTAAAGATAAGGAGTATTACCTTTAAAAAGTCGGAATCCATATCCTTAAAGTCGTCGTCAATAATAAGCTCAGGCAGACAAAAATTATTTTTATATGTGTTAAAATTTATACTGTAATCCATTTTTATCCCCCTTAAGCAAATTATTGTCGTATGTAAATATTATATCAGTAAATATATCAAAAATCAACGAACATAAAATAAAAAACATTATAAAAATAAAAACCGTAAAATTCTCTGAAAAGAGATTTTTACGGTTTTAAAGTAAGCGTTATTTTAAGCGTTTTGAAGCTTATCTATTCCTATTTTTATGCGCTCTACAGAGTCGTTTTTGCCCAGTATAGCCGCTAAGTCAATTCCTCCGCCCGGAGTGAACTGTTTACCGCTTAAGGCGGTTCTTAAAGGCCACAGCACAACGCCGTTTTTAACCTCAAGCTTAGCGATAACCTCAAAGCATTTTTCGTGTATGGCATCTATATTCCAGTCCTTTTCGTCTATCTGCTCGAGTACCGGTAAAAGAGCTTTTAGAGCTTCGAGCGAATTTTCGTAATTTGTTTTCATCTTTTTGTGAACAAAAAGGTCAATATTATAGTCAGGTAACGTATCTATAAAGTCAACCTGCTCAGGTATATCGGTAAAAAGCTCACAGCGAGGCTGTAACATCTCGGCGAGTATTTTTATGTCAATATCCTCTCGCTTGCAGGTCTGTCTGATATACGGCAAGGCAAGCTTTGTAAACTCATCTACGCTGAACTTTCTTATATATGCGCCGTTTATAGCCTTTAATTTCTGGTTATCGAAAATCGCAGGCGATTTTGAAATACCGCTTACGTCAAATTCCTTTACAAGCTCTTGAAGGGTAAAGATTTCGTTTTCTCCCTTAGGCGCCCAGCCAAGAAGCGCAATATAGTTTATTACCGCCTCGGTTAAATATCCCTTTTTAAGCAAATCCTCAAAGGAAGCGTCGCCGTTACGCTTGGAAAGCTTTTCTGTTGAGGTTTTCATTACAGGCGAGCAGTGAATATATGTCGGTATATCCCAGCCGAAAGCCTCGTAAAGCAGGTTATATTTAGGAGTTGATGATAAATATTCATTACCTCTGATAACGTGGGTAATGCCCATTGTATGATCGTCTACAACATTTGCAAAGTTATAGGTCGGCATACCGTCGGTCTTTATTAAAATTTGATCGTCAAGTGTGGAATTATCAACAGTAATTCTGCCGAAAACCTCATCATCAAAATAAGTTTCGCCTTCCGTAGGCATCTTTTGACGTATAACGTAAGGTATACCTGCGTCTAATTTTTCTTTGATTTCTTCAGGCGTTAAATTACGGCAATGTCCGTCATATTTCGGCGCAATACCCGAAGCTTGCTGAATTTCTCTTAATTCGGTGAGCCTGTCCTTATCGCAAAAGCAAAAATATGCATGCCCTGACTCAACCAGTTTAAGTGCATAATCCTTAAACATACCCATACGCTCGCTTTGAATATAAGGACCTACAGGTCCGCCTATATCAGGGCCCTCATCCCAAATAAGACCTGTTTTTCTGAGCGTATCGTAAATAATATCAACTGCGCCCTCAACATAGCGTTCTCTGTCGGTGTCCTCTATTCTTAAAATAAAGTCGCCGTCGTATTTTTTTGCAAGTAAATATGCATAAAGCGCCGTTCTCAAATTTCCGACATGCATATAGCCTGTAGGACTGGGCGCAAATCTTGTTCTTACTTTCTTTTCTGACATCTGTAAATCACCCTTAAACGTAAAAAATCTATCAAATAATTTTATCATTATAGCCTTTTTTTGTCAACTCTAAGCCGTATAGACAAATAATGCCCTGTCAAATCATTTTTGATTTGACAGGGCTTAAAGCTTTAAAAAATTATTCGTTATTTTCAGAAGTAGTATCTTCCTTTACCTCTTCTGCTACAGTTTCTTTTACGCAAGCTTCACAAGTAGTTTCAGCTTCTTTAGTTAACTTGTCGCCGCATTTTGAGCAAAAGATACTTCCCTTAGCATTTTTTGCTCCGCATTCAGGACAAATTACCATATTTCTTTTATCGGCAATAATGCCCTTTAATTCTGCGAGGGTATCTTTAAGCTCATCTATCTCGGTGCAAATGTAATTTACAAGCTCCTCGTCATAATCATCGCCTTTTTTCATAAGATAAACGTTGCTTCCGAGTTCCTCGTAACGAGACGAAATTGCTCTTTCCACCTTAGCAGCTTCAATCTTTAGCTTTGAAATTTCCACCATATCGCTTGTCTTTTTAGCTGTAGCGTCAACCACGCTTTTTGCTTTTTCATAAATATCGTCAAAAACTTTGCTTTCCATAAATAATCCTCCTATTTAAAAAAATATTTAAATTAAATATACCCCGTATATTATAATTTTATTATAGGTCAAAACTTACTGTAATTCAATAACTTTTAATGAACAATTTATATATAAGTATTAACAATTATTATATGTTTTGTAAAAATCATACACAGCTTTTTTTCTTTCCGGCACATTATCAAAGCGTTTTATGTACTCAAACGGATATTTATAATTAAATATCCTCTCTACACCGGAGTCTTTTAAAATAAGCTTTGAAACACTGCCTGCACCTGCCGCCAAAACGGTATGTACCTCCTCCATCATAAAGATGTTATATAAACATTCATACCCTTTTTTAGCGTAGCCCACATTTTCTAAGTTCTGCAGGGTATTCTTTTGCCTATATAGGTAATATGGCTCATAGCCGTTATCGGTAAGGGCTTTATATGCGTAGTTTACCATATCGGCAATGCTCTCTTGCGGCAAGCCTTGCTTTAAGCCGAAATACAAATCCGACGAGCGCTTTATCGTTAAGGTATGTACAGTTATGTTACAGGGGTCTAAGGCTATCGCTTTGTCGATACTCATCTTAAAGCTATCTAAAGTATCGTTCGGAAGTCCTGCTATAAAATCCATATTTATTTCATTAAGCCCTACGCTCTTTGCCATATTAAAAGCGTTATATACGTCCTTTGCGGTGTGGCGTCTGCCTATAGCTTTTAATACCTCGTCGTTAAAGCTTTGCGGGTTTATGCTTATTCTATTAGCACCTGAATTTTTTATAACCTTTAGTTTTTCTAAAGTTATTGCGTCTGCCCTGCCTGCTTCTATGGTATATTCCCTTACCTTATCTAAGGGGAAATATTCTTTTACTGCATCGCACAAAAGCTTTAACTGCTCTGCACTAAGCGCCACAGGCGTACCTCCGCCTATATATACGGTTTCTAAGTTAAGGTTAAGTAAGCCCGCCTGATTTGAGATAAACTTTAACTCCTCAATTAACTTTATTATATAATCTTCCACGATTTTTGCGGCTTTGTCGTTCGCTATGGAATGAGATACAAACGAGCAGTACGAACATCTTGACGGACAAAACGGAATGGAAATATAAAGGCTATATGAATTATCGTTAGAGATTTTTATAATGTCCGTCTGGTTTTTTAAGGTTTTCTCGCAAAGCTTTATTTTTTGCTCGGACACCAAAAAGTCCTTAGAAAAGATTTCTTTTGCCTCATCTAATGTCTTGCCGTGTTTTATGTAAAAATTCATATTTTTAACCGGTCTTATGCCCGTCATTATACCCCATTTGCTGTCAAATGCGGTAATCTCTTTAAGCGCATTATAAAGTGCTATGGCAAGCATTCTCTGAAGCTCAAACTCTAAGTTTTCGCTGTTAACACTAAGTTTTGTGTGAAAATAAGCTATCTTCGAGTTTAGCTTTACAACAGCCAGCAAAAAGTAATGCTTTCTTCCCTTTTTTACCCTTGTTACGATAATGTCATCACGGTCTAAGTCTTTTGAGTTATACTCGTGCTCAAATCTGTCGCAGGGAAAAAACATTTTTACAAGACTTTCGGTTTCGTATTTATAAGTATGATTGATAAAAATAAGAGTCATTTTTATATCCCTACATATTCATAAACTCGTTATACTGTCTTTCGTAATTAAGGGTTGTTGCTTCGCCGTGCCCCGTATATATTTTATAGTCGCCCGTCAGAGCCGCTATCTTTTTAAGCGAGGCTAAAATTTGAGAATAATTTCCGCCGTAAAGGTCTGTGCGTCCGCAGCTATCCTTAAAAAGCGTATCTCCGCTGAAAATAACATCGTCAATTATGAAAATGCTCGAGCCTTTGGAGTGCCCCGGAGTATGCAAAACCTTGATTTTTATTTCGTCAAGCTCAATAACATCGTTATCCTCAAGCGGTATATAATCCCTTATCGGCTCAAAGTCAAAAAGCGGTCTATGGGTGCAAAAAAACTTATCTATATCGGTTAAAAATTCACCGTCCAAGCGATGTATATATACTTCGGCTCTAGTTTTTGCCATAAGATCGTTTACGGCTCCTGCGTGGTCAAAATGCCCGTGAGTTAATAAAATCTTTTTTAAAGTAATGCCGTTTTCATCTAAAAATTTCATTAGCTTATGTGACTGTCCGCCGGGGTCTATTACAACGGCGTTATTTTTTTGGCTTGTGATTATATAGCAGTTTGCCTTTAAAATCCCTAAAGGCATTGAAGTTATCTTCATAATTTTTATTTATTCCTCTCACAATTATTCATATTCGGTATCCATCATTATTGTTACAGGTCCGTCATTTATAAGATTTATCTGCATATCGGCTCCAAACTCGCCTGTTTTGATATTTTTTATGTTGTATTTTTTCATACACTCCACAAAATAGCTGTAAAGGTTTTTAGCTTTACTTGGGCTTGCAGACTCAGCAAAGCTCGGTCTTCTACCCTTTTTCCATTTTGCGCCTAAGGTGAAGTTAGATACTATTAGCATATCGCCGTCAATGTCGGTTATAGAAAGGTTTAGCTTGTCGTTTTCGTCAGAGAAAATTCTCATTTCGGCAATCTTTTTTGCCAAAAACTCGGCTTCTTTTTCGCTGTCCGACTCCATAACGCACAAAAGCACCACAAGCCCGTAGGAGATTTTTCTTACTTTTGTTTTATCAATTAAAATCTCAGCCTTACTAACACGCTGTAAAACTGCTCTCATAAGCTTACTTACCCTTTCTTTCTACCGATATAACGCTTTCTACCTTATCGAGCTTGTGCATAATATTCTTTAAATGCTCCACCCCGTTAATGCTTATTGTCACGATAATAATTGCGTTGCCGTTTTTAAGCTGTCTTGCGTTTATCTCGTGAATAGGAACATGCATATTTGAAAGCGCAAGGCTTACATCGGTAAAAAGCCCTGTTCTGTCGTGAGCAATAATGTCAAGCGTACACTTATAGTCTTTTTTAATGTCGCCTGTCCAGTATACTTTTACCCAACGCTGTGCCTGTTCGGGATCGTTTTGAGAGTTTATTACATTGATACAGTCTTTTTTGTGTACCGATACGCCGTGACCACGAGTGATAAAGCCTGTAATTTCATCGCCCGGCAACGGATTACAGCACTGAGCGAACTTTACAAGGCAGTTATCTATATTCTCTACTATAACGCCTCCGCTTCGACCGCTCTTTTCGGGCATAATTGCAGCTATATCGTCTGAGGAAGCTCTTTCGTTTTCAAGTTTTATGCGCCTTGCGTATTCTTCCTTTATCTGAGGCATTATTTTTGCTACCGAAACTCCGCCGTAGCCTATTGCCGCATAAAAGTCCTCATGGGTATAGTTATATCGCTTACAAAGCTTATCAACAAGCTCGCTGTACTGAATGTCGTCAAAGTGAATGTAGTTTCGCTTAAGTTCACGGTCAAACTCCATTTTGCCCTCTAAGACATTTTCTTCTCGGCGTTCCTTTTTAAACCAGCTTCTTATCTTTGAGCGTGCTTCACTGGTTTTTGCAAGCTTAATCCACTCTCTGCTCGGTCCGTGTGTAACCGACTTTGTGGTAAGTATCTCGATAATCTGGCCTGTTTCTATCTTGTGGTCAAGAGATACCATTCTGCCGTTTACCTTAGCGCCTATCATTTTGTTGCCGACCTCGCTGTGAATTGCGTATGCAAAGTCCACAACGGTTGACCCTGCCGGCAGGCTTTTTACATCGCCGTTTGGAGTAAAGGCATAAACGTCGTCGGGAACCAAGTCGGTTTTTATGTTTTTTACTATATCTTCTGCGTTTTCGGATTCCTGTTGGGCTTCTATCATCTGTCTTACCCAAGCAAGTCTATCCTCTAACTTATCGTTTTTTATGCCCTCTTTATACTTCCAGTGCGCAGCAATTCCGTATTCGGCGGTATAATGCATATTCCATGTGCGTATCTGGATTTCAAAGGGTATACCCTCTTTACCCAAAACGGTTGTATGAAGCGACTGATACATATTTGGCTTTGGGGTTGAGATATAGTCTTTAAATCTTGTAGGAATAGGCGTAAACATATCGTGGATTATACCTAAAATGTTGTAGCACTCTATATCGGTATTTACTATTATGCGCACGGCATATATATCGTAAACTTCGTCAAAGCCTCTGCCTGCAAGATAAACCTTGCGGTATATACCGTAAAGGCTCTTTACCCTGCCGTATATATAAGGCTCTATTCCGTATTTTTTAAGCCTTTGACTTATGCGCTCGATTATTGATTCAAGCACCTCTTTATTGCCGTTAGAGCGTGTGGCTATAAGCTTTTTTATCTCCTCACAGCCTACAGGGTCAAGATAATTTATCGCTAAGTCCTCTAACTTTTCCTTAATATCACGCATACCCAAGCGGTTTGCTATGGGCGCATATATTTCCATTGTTTCAAGTGAAATCGAAAGTTGCTTTTCAGGCACCATATACTGCAAAGTACGCATATTGTGCAGTCTGTCCGCAAGCTTTATAATAATAACCCTTATATCCTGCGACATTGCAAGCAACATTTTGCGTATATTTTCAGCCTGTTGTTCCTCCTTTGAGGAAAGCGGCACTTTTTCGAGCTTTGTAACGCCGTCAACCAAAAGCGCAATATCATCGCCGAAATCACTTTGAAGTTCCTCTAAGGTAATAGGCGTATCTTCAACTACATCGTGAAGCAAAGCTGCACATACGCAGTCGGTATCCATACCCAGCTCAACAAGTATAATTGCAACGCTTACAGGGTGTAAGATATACGGCTCACCCGAAGCTCTAAACTGCCCTTCGTGAGCAGTTTTCGCCATATTATACGCTTTATTTATTCTGTCTGTGTCATATTTTTTGCCTGTGCTTTTTATCTTTTCAGATAATTCTTCATATACGCTTTCGGGGGTTTTATGCATTTTAAGCTCTCCTTTCACTAAATTTTTTCGGCACATCGCTTAAGCTTATTAAAGGTTTCGGCTGAGTTTAAATCGACCTTTGAGTCAACCTTTAACAGCTTGATTTCATCGAGCATAGGGCTTACCGTAATAAGCTTTACATCGCTTAATATATCCAGTATAAGCCTAAACTGAAAATAATTGATACCGTCTTTTATAAAGCTGTTATAAAGAAGGTCAATATTTCCGTTATAGCCCTTTGATTTCATAAGATATTTATAAACCACCGCCGTTTTATCCCTGTTTGGAACGGCTTTATTTATGATGTTTTCGTCTAAATGTTCGCTTCGTGAGTACATTTCATAATATGTCTTTGCATTAAAGAATTTATACTGATCAAAGCCCGTCAGGTGAATATCCTTTATAACAAGCGAGAGGTATTCCTTATTGTTATAAGGGTTTACCGAAATATTACAAAGAATATCAATAGTATTTCCGATATTAAACGAAAAGCTCTCGGTCGGAGTATTAAACTGTATTGCGCCGAATTCCAAGCCGTTAAAGTTAATTCTCACCCTTGTGTGCTTGTTTTCGGATACGGGCAAAATGTCGGTTATTCTTGCGCCTTTAATTAAAAAAATCGGTTCGGGATTACCTGCTCCAAAGGGCTCAAGAATACTTAGACTTTTTATGTTTTCTATGGTAAGTTCATTTTTTTCTATAATTTTATCCACCTGATAGGTGTACTGAGGCATAACCTTGTAGTATGTATCGGTATATAAGTCGAGCGACTTTTTAAAGGCATTAAAATCCTCTTTATCAAGCGTCATTCCCGCCGCCATAGTATGACCGCCAAACTGCTTTAAGTGCTCTGAACAGGCACTTAGAGCATTATATAACAAAAAGTTTTCAACGCTCCTGGCGCTTCCTCTTAAAACTCCGTCCGTTTCAGATAATAAGATATTGGGCTTGCCGTATTTTTCTACAAGTCTTGACGAAGCTATGCCGATAACGCCGTGATGCCAGTCCTTACCGACAAAGGTAAGAACTCTGTCGTTTAGACATTCGGGATTTTTAAAGATAATTTTATCTATATCCTCAAGCGTAGTTTCTTCTATATCTTTGCGTTTAATATTAAGGTCGTTTATTTCTTGCGCAAGCTTTATTGCCTTTGCAGTATCGTCACAGAGTAAAAGTTCTACCGCCAGAGAAGCGTCCGCCATTCTTCCTGCGGCGTTAATTCTGGGGCATATTCCAAAGGCTATGCTTTCTGCCTTTAATTTTTCTCGCTTTATGCCCGCTATATCCATAAGGGCGCAAAGCCCTATATTATCGGTAAGTTTAAGCATATCAAGCCCGTATTTAACAATAGTTCTGTTTTCCTCCACAAGCGATACAACGTCGCCTATTGTGCCTATTGCAACTAAGTCGGCATACTGCTCTAAGGTGTATTCGTATTCTCCGCCCTCAAGCGCAGTAATAAGTTTAAATGCCACTCCTACCCCTGCAAGTTCCTTAAAGGCTGACCGGCAGTCCTTTCTGTGTGGGTTTATTACTGCCAAAGCGTCGGGCAAAACTTTTGGAACCTGATGGTGATCGGTTATAATTACGTCTATTCCTAAATTATTAGCATACGAAACCTCGTCTATAGCAGAAATTCCGTTGTCTACCGTGATAATGAGGTTTATTCCCTTACTGCCTAAAAGCTCTATAGCCGAGGTGTTAAGCCCGTATCCTTCGGTATCACGGCTTGGGATATAGTAAATTACATCTGCACCTATTGTCTGAAGATAGGAGGTAAGTATAGCCGTAGAGGTTACTCCGTCACAGTCATAGTCGCCGTACACCGCTATTTTTTCACGATTATCAAGGGCTCTTTTTATTCTGTCTACGGCGATATCCATATCGCATAAATCAAAAGGATCGTCTAATATACCTTCGTCTGAGAGAAAATCCGAAAGCTGATTTTTCATAGTGTAGCCTCTGTTTACAAGAAGCTCAGCCAAAAAAGGCGGTATCTGTGCCGACTGAGAAAGCATTTGTGCCTGCAATTTATCCGTCTTAGGAATTTTCCAGCTTTTTATCGACATAAATATCCCTCCTTCAATGATATACATAATATTATTTTAACACTTATCTTTTAGTTTTACAATAAAAAGACTGTAATTGTTTTAAACAATTACAGTCTTTAAAATCACTTTTTAAAGAATAAAATTCCCAAGGTATTAGGTCCGCAATGTGACGCTATTGTGCCGCCTGCACGGGTTTCCAAAATCTCATCAAACTGATGATATTTTTGCACCTCTTGCTTTGCAAGCTCTACATACTTATCATCAAGGCAGGTATGGGTTATAAATATACGGTTAGTCTTGATATCGTCTCTGTCTTTTAGCTTATCGGCAATATACTCCGCAAGGCATTTGTCTAAAGAGCCTCTGTACTTTTTGCCGACGCTCATTGTACCGTCTTTTACAAGTATACAAGGCTTTAATTTTAAAAGGTTTGCGCCGAGTGCCGCTACCGAGGAACAACGTCCGCCCTTATGCAGATATTCCAAGGTATCGATAACAAAGCTCACGTCAAGACGCTCTTTCATTTCGTTTACCTTGTCGACAATTTCAGTTGCTGTTAAGCCTTCCTTTATAAGCTCTGCAGCAGCTACGGCAAGGTGTCCCGAGCCGGTAGAAAGATTCTTACTGTCTATAACATATACATTTTGTAGCTCTCCTGCCGCAATTAAAGCGTTTTGGTGAGATGACGACATATCACTGCTTATACTTATATGTATTACGCTATAGCCTTCATCGGTGTATTTAGAAAATACACTCATATATTCGTCAACCGAGCGTGCCGCAGTTTTCGGCAATACTCCCGTTTTACTTACAAAATCAAATATTTCGCTTGGGGATACCTCTATGCCGTCCATTAAGTCTTTGTCGCCCATTATTACATGTAAAGGCACGACTTCTATGTCGTATTTATCGTATAATTCTTGTCCTAAATCACAGGTAGAATCGCAGGTAATTTTTATTTTTTCCATTATAATCTTCCCCTCTAATAATTATAAATTACTTCCACAGACATACTATAGGACCAGTCAAGCGAGGTAAGCCCTCCGCCGTCACTGTAGGAAATGTGAATTTCTCTGTTGCCCTTTATAAAATCGGCATAGTAATTTGTGCCTCTTTTATATATTGCCGTGTCAATATTATTGCCGTTATTTATCTCCCAGCCGTCGTTTAAAAGGCTGTCTGCATACTCCTGAAACTGCTCAATATCTACCGCAAAGTAAAGTGTAACCGCCTCACTCTTTTTACCGTAATTTGTTTCCCAGTACGCTACAGTATTATTCACGGGCGGAACAACGCTTAAAATATCGCCTGTTTTTAGCTTAACGCCATTCCACGAGTCTTCCGAGCCGCTTATATTTGAGTAGATGTCATCGGAATTATCCTTACCGCAGGCGGCGAAAGAAAAGATTACTCCCACAGCCAAAAGCATTACCATACATAAGGATAAAATCCTTAAAACATTTTTCATAGTAAGCCTCCCAAAACAGAATTTATACTATATTTTTTTGAATATTTACATAAATTTTAACACATATATTTATTTTATGCAATAGTACTTAAATAAAAACGCCTTAGAGCAAAGGGGCTAAATTCCTTTGCTCTAAGGCATAAAATTTTACTCGTCATTTGTATCGTAAACTTCAATGTCATCTTCTGACGCTTCGTCACTCTCCGACGGCTTTTTTAACCTTTTCTTTTTCATCAAGGTTAAAATCACGCCCACTATCGCCGCAATAACCAAAACTACTATTACTAAAATTAAAACGGCGGCTTTTTTATGTCCTTTTACCGTGTTTATAACGTTTTCTATAGCGTCGGCAGTATCTTTACCGACAAGCTCGTTTGACATAGTATAAACGCTTGAGGCTTTTTTAATACTGTTTAGCGCCAAAACGGCCGACTCTGTTGCCTGAGCAGAGCTTAACTCGCCCTCAAAAAGACAAAAGCCTCCGTCTGCATTTGTGTAGTTTAAAAGCTCATCTATTAAGGTATAATCGTTTTTTACAAAACGCTCGTCATTAGCCGAAAGCCCTAAAGAATAAAGTGCAACAATAACGTCTGCGCAAGCCTCTAAGCTTTCATTTTCGTTAATTATAAAGCCTGCGTCGGCTTGTTGAACCGCTGATAAATAAGTTATCGCCTTTGATATTGCCCGAGAAATCTCGGCGTCATTTTTATAACCGCTAAGCGCAGTAACAGCCAAAGCGGTGGAAATTACATCGCTTTGCATATTTTCTTTCTCACAAAAGCCTCCGTCGTCATTCTGACGATTTAATATATACTCGCAAAGTTCATCTCGTGAAACAGAAGCTATATCGCCTATCTTATAACCATTGCTGTCAAGCGACAACAATGCATATACTAAAACTTTAATGCCCTCATTTTGAAAGCCGTCATACTCATATATTTCTCTTACAAGATTTGTCCCGTATAAATCGGTGGCGTCATATCCGCAAAAGGTGGTGTTTAAAACCGCATATTCTATGTCTATAATGTCGTTGGTTTCAAGCTCTGACGAGTGTACAATATATTTCGTAACGTCGCTTGACGAGGCGCTTTTACCCGAAACGCCCATACAGAAAAAGTAAAGGTTTCCCCTATCGTAACTACTAAGCCAGTCGCACGCAAAGGACAAGGTATTATTAAGCGTATTGTTCCACAAAGTGTTCCCTGCTATTGTCTGCGAGGTATCGTAATCCTCAAACTCTGATGATATTCTTTGGGTTCTGCCTGCTCTTTGAGAATAAGAATATGGTGTACTTTCGGTAGTATTCGGCACTTCCTGTGCGGTGCTTTCATTTATCTGTGCATCCGCTTCATTATTACTCTGTGTATCTGATGAGGTTTTTCCCGATATGCTCTCACTTTCATCTGAAGATGTGTCGGTTTGCTTGCTTTGTGTGTCGGAGCTATCCGAAGTATCGGTTTCGGAAGAAGTAATACTTTGCGATTCGTCTGAGGATATGTCGGCTTCTTCCGCAAGGGTAAGTATAGGCATATTTAAAACTGCAAAAAGAGTGATAACGGCTAGTAGTTTTTTAATATTTTTCACCGCTATCACCCTTTTTAATAAATTAACCTTTAAAGTTTATTCTTATTATATAACAATCTTTATTTTATGTCTATATCTTACTCTCCTTAACTTTTAAAATTGCAACGGTAATATCGTCCTTATCCTCCTCTTTGGAAAAGCGTTTTGCAATCTCGCACAAATTCTGCGCAATTATTTGAGGCGGAAGATTTTTAAAGGATATTATGGCTCTTTTTAAAAGTTGTTCGTCTACGCAACAAAGCCCGTCAGACAGCATTACAACCATATCGGAATCCTTTAAGATAAAGCTGTGTTTATCAAAATCTATACCCTGCAAGATACCTACCGGCAAAGAATCGGTATTAACCCTTACAAAATTATCTCCCATAATAAGATACGATACTGCGCTGCCCGCTTTGTAAAAGTCTATCTGCCCTGTATACAAATCCAACTTGCTTAAATCTATGGTAGAAAGACTCTCATCTGAGGATTTTATCTGAAGTGAAGAATTTACAAATTTTATTATCGAGGAAAGCCCGAAGCCTGCTTTTATAAGCTTTAAAATAATCGAGCAGGTCATTTTACTGTCCAGCGCTGCTCTTTTTCCGGTGCCCATACCGTCGCTTAATACTAAGAAGGCGTTGCCCTTATTGTCGATAAAATATTCATAGCTGTCGCCGCTTGTGCCTTTATCGGAATAGGCACTTTGACAAACGCCGAACGACAAAGTATAATTTGCTTTTTCAAACACCGACATTCTTATTTTCGAGTTTACCTGAGATATTATAGGAAGCGCAAAGCTCCTTTGTAAGCTTAGTGAAAGCTCTGCTTGTATCTCCTCCAAATCAAGCTCGGTTTGTGAAGACAAATAAATATCTATTTCCATTCGGTCAAACTGATTTTTGGTACAAAAAACACCCGTCACCGATATTTCCAAATAATCAAAAAGCTCTCTTACCTTTTGGGCAGATTCATCGTCGTTTTCCTTCATAAGCGATATTTCCTCGCTTACCTCCATAAGCATTTGAGATACGCCCGAAAGCTGTTCTATAGCTAAAGACTGTATCTGATGCAAACGCCTTTTATTTGCCTGATTTGCCTTATATTCGCCGTAGCTTTTATTTAATCTTTTTAAAAGCTCGTCCTCTTTAGCACAGCTAAACTTTTTATCTTCTGCCAAATCATCTTTTGTTACAGAGCCGTTTTTCTTCATTATATCCACCATTTTGTAAAAGCTGTCGGCGGTGGAATTATAGTTATCGTCCCAGCAGAAAATCCTCATCCCGCAGTTTTTGCAAAGATTATTGACGGTTGAATTGTAAAGCGAAGTCAAAGGCTTTTCGGTTATATCGTTCATCCTGCCCGATACCTTTTGAAGAGACGCCTGCAAGTCCTTTATTGTTTCCGAAGCAAAGGAGAGCCTTTGTTCTACATTCATTTTTATATCGGTGTCGTTATTCTTATTTGGTATGCTCGGCTCAAAAGCCTTTGTCACACTGCGTGGGATTACAAGGTAAAGCCCTGCACCTGCCGCTAAACTCAAAAAGTTAAAAAGCATATTTATATCCACACCGACAATCAGTATACTGAAAACAGACACCGATAAAAAGGTGCCCGCCTGCACGATTTTGCCTAAAGGCGAAAAAATACTCGAAATAAGCGACGCTATAATTATCACCATACTCAGATATATATACGACGTATCGTAAGACAGTATTGTAACGGCAAAAAGTATGCCTGAAATTGCGCCGCCTGTAATATTGTAATGAAAGCCTGCTGTAAGCACTAATATAAGAGAGAATATTATCCCTATATTAAACCCCGAAAAGCTAATATTAAAAAGTGAAAGGGAAAAAATCATAAGTAAAATAACAAGCGAGGACATCTGAAGTCTGTTAAACGGTTTTTTTGCAAAATAATCGGTTTCGGCACAAACCTTTACAAAATAAGTAAGTCCGCCTGTCAACACTGTTTCGCAAATTCGTATCACCATATCCGTGACGCCGAAATCAAGTATCATAAAGCCTCCTATATTTACTACAAGGCTCGCAAAAAAGGCGCTCGCACAGGTAAAGGCTTTTGTGTCTGAAAACTTAACGCTTTTAAATATAAACTTTATCGCCATTAAAACCGTGAGCATTAAAACAGACAGTATGCGTTCGGTATTTATCCCCATAGTGAGAAATCCCAGCACGCTTCCTATATATGTTATAATCGCAAGGTTAAAGGGTTGCCCGGCAGTAAACGCAACTGCAAACGGGTTTAACACCCCCACAACGCTTCCTCTTGAAAAAACAAATGACGCAAAAGCAGTAAATATAATCTTTATTACTTTCGCCTTCATATATTTTGTTTTAACTTCCTTTGCTTTTACTGCCTCCACTTTCATTAGCAAACATACCTTTCTTAAAATTTGTTTTGACGGTTTAAGTATAATATAGTTTACTGGTAAATTTTGTCATATTAGGTATGCTGTGAAATATTTTTATGATTATATAAAATTAAAAAGACGTAATCTATCTGACATTTACTCTAAAAATAATAAAAACGGTGTAGTAGTTTTTATAAACCTACTACACCGTTTTTCTATACTTCTTTAATAGCTCTTTATAATAATTAAGCCATTATGAAACAAGCCTAAATTCTACATTCGGCGTATTGATATGAACATCCTTAAATACCTCCAACATAGGCTTTATTGCGTGTTGCAATTCATCTTTTAAGGAATTCAAGTTGTGAATTTCTACAACGACTTTACCCTCATCATAAAATAATCCGTCAAGGCAGTCCCATAGTGCGTCCCAATTTTCTCCGTAATAATCCGGAAGATCGAAGCCGGTTTTTAGTACCTTGTGGATTTCAGAAATATACTTACAGTTTTCAAAATTTAATGTTATGTTTTTCATTATCTTTCTCCCTATATAATCTCAATAAATGTCCTGTAATGGTCGTAAGTCACAAATAATAATCCATCATTTGAGTAGAGAATTCTTTGCTCGTTTCGAAAACCACTGTTATAATTGATATCAGCTTCATACCAAATCCTTCCCGGTTTAGTCGGTAAATGACCATTTCGATTATAATACTGACCTCTTGTGAGTATTTTATCCGGGGCAACTTCAGCTAAATTACCTTTTTTAAATCTAAATCCGAGTTTAAGTGCTTCTTCTAAAGTAATATAATTATTCGGCAGTTTGTTTTTATTTTTAAGCCACCAGTCAGCTCCGTTATTACCTTGATTTGTAGATTTTCCTGCTTCAATCGTTTTGATAGGTTTTATACAACAGCGACAGTGTAAATGTAATGGAGGGACAGGAAATATTAGTTCATTCCTATCATAAACCTTACCACTCATTTCGTTGCAATTCACACATAGTTTTTCATCGGGAATTGCAACCCAATTAAGAAAGTGAACACTTTTATCAATAAATAAGTTTTTAATACCACTCAATAAATTCTTATTAAGCGACCTCTTATTATGTTTAATAACATAACCTTGTGTTTTCTTAATATACAATAAGAATCATCTCCTAATTATAGTCAGAAGAGTAGTATACCCCTTCACTATAAGTGAGATATCGCAAAAAGATGCATAGATTTATGCAACTGTTTCAAAAGTGTAATACTATTTTATCATTTTCGCATCACAATGTCGAGGACAAAAGAAAAGAGCCGAGATAAACTCAGCTCTTTTTCTATGCTATTTTTGTGTTCAGTTGTCCTGTAAATTGCGTAATTTCAGTTACGCCTTTTTTTAAAATTTTATAAACTTACTACTTTAAGCCGTTTTCATAAGATTCGATCATTTTCTTTACCATCTGACCGCCAACAGAACCGGCTTGTCTTGAAGTTAAGTCGCCGTTATAACCTTCCTTAAGGTTTACGCCTACTTCGTTTGCAGCTTCCATTTTAAACTTGTTCATAGCTTCTTTAGCCTGTGGAACAACGAGTCTATTGCTTCTATTGTTTGACATAATTCTTTTTCACTCCCATTAAAAAGTTTATTTAATGTGTTTGCAATTATAGTGTTTTCAAACTTTTTAACTTTATAAGTGGAAATAAATTAGCATATTGGAAATTTTAATAAATAAATGCTTATTTATAACGCTTTACTGTTTTTATTATGTAAAACTATAGAAATCGCTTCGTTTATTACCTCTATATTCACGTCTTTTTTATCGCCGCCGTATTCTCCGTCAATGGTCCACGGCAGTTCCTGTTCGCTTGTTATATGAAATTTATTTGAGCGAATACAGTACATATAGTTATAATTTGCCTTTTGTGTGGCAAGCGCAGTTATGATGTTATTAAGCTCAAAAACGTCATTCGGCATTTTTATAAGGAGCATTTCAAAAAGCCCGTCGTTAAAGCTCATATCCATAACGCTTAGGTTTTTTATGCCTGCTACGGATTCTGAATTTGTTATCATTCCTACGATAAACTCGTCCTCTATTTCGCCTCCGTCATACTCCACCTTGATTTTATACGATTTAATCTCGGGAAGTCGCTTTATTCCTTCCATAATATAAGCAAGCTTACCGAAAATGTTTTTAGACTGTTGCGGAGTTTCATAAGACACGTCGGTAAACGCTCCGAAAGCCGCCACATAGGTAAAATAATCGTTGTTAAATTTACCTATATCTATCGCAAAAGGACTGCCAGTCACAATTTGTCTTGACGCAGTAACCATATTTTTGGAGATTCCGAGACTGTTTGCAAAATCGTTTACTGTGCCTGCAGGTATGTAGCCTATATCTGTAGCGGCATCGCTTTCCATAATTCCCTTTACAACTTCGTTTAGCGTTCCGTCGCCTCCCGAGCAGACTATTATATCGTAACTTTTGCCTTTTTCTTTAACTGTTTTATATGCGTCGAGCCTCGACTGAGTCGGGTGAGCCATTACTTCATAGCCGTGTTTTGTAAAGTTATCCAGTATTTCGGATAGCTTTAGTTTTATCTGTCCTTTTCCGGCAGAAGCATTATAAATAAAAAGCATATTCTTAGACATATAAGACTCCGTTTCTGTCAATTAAAAATAAGTTAATTTTATTTTATAAGTATTGTATATTTATAAATTATATCACTTTAAACTTAAAATTTCTATAGCGATAATATTAAATAACTGTAAAAGCGTATGTAACTCCTTTAATTTAAAAACTTATAAAACCGCTGTCGTTTAAGTTTAACATATTAAGAAGTATTAACATAGCCACAAAGGAAAGTATGCTGTAATCATCGTACTCACCTTTTATTTTACAGGGAATTTCCATAGGCTCGATTACGGCGTTATCAACAGCTTTTAAAGAGCGCTGAAGCGATACTACAACCATATCCTCTGTCTTGCTCGAAAAGGTTACGGTGTCCTTTGAATGAAGTCCGCAGGTCACCGCATTTATTTTAAATTTCGATAAATATGAGGTATGGAGGTTATTTTCCGAATCAACTATTACTGCTACTTTATCGGAAATATGCTTTAACTTAGACAAATCCGCATTTTTAGTAAGCATCAAAACCGTATCGGCAGAATTTATTTCCTCTAAAGTATCGCTTAGTATAAGCTCTAAAGATACGTCCTTAGAGTTATCTAAAACAACCTTACTGCCCAAGACCGATAAAGGTGTAATGTTCGACAGATATGTTGTAAGCGTTTTGGCAAACTCGCTTTTTAGATCTCCCAACGCAACAAGTCTTTTCATACCTCTACCCCGCAAAATAAATTCATTATTTAGTTTGAGCAGTTTTATAAAAAATATTATTTTTTTACTATACTGTAGGTAAAGTTTGAGTACACCACGGTATCGCCCTCGCATATTTCAATCGGCAAAAGCGCCATTGCCACAGTATTCTCCACGCCGTTTTCGCTTTCCATAATCACATAGTCGCCGTTTATTTTTTTAACCTTATAATATATATCCTGCACCTTGACTTTCCCCTTTGTGATACTATGTAAAGGTATATATCTTTACACCTATACTTTGGTAAGCTTTGCAAAGTTTGCCATAATTTTTTTAGTGCCTACCTTTTCAAAGGCAATCTCCACCAGCGTATCGTTTGCCATAGGCTGCATTGAAAGCACAAGACCTCTGCCGAAAATTTTATGGGTTACGGTATCACCCGGCGCATAATCAATCTTAGCCTGTTGTTTTTGAGCCGATACGCCGACAGAACTGTGCTCCGCAGCATAAGTGTTGCGAGGAGCAAAGCCGTTAACCTTTTGCGAATGATATGTATTTACGGTATTGTCCTTCATATCAATAACTTCCTCGGGAAGCTCTTTTATAAATACCGACGGGAGATTTCTGCTTGTGTTTCCGAAAAGCATACGCTCGGCAGAGCTTGTTATATAAAGCTTTTTCTTTGCCCTGGTAATGCCGACATAGGCAAGTCTGCGTTCCTCCTCAAGCTCCTCCTCGCTTTGCTTTGAAAGATAACTTGGGAATATATTATCCTCTGTTCCCATTATAAATACGCACTCAAACTCAAGACCCTTAGCTGAATGAAGCGTCATAAGAGTTACCCTGTCGTCACTTTCATTCATACTGTCCAAATCGGTGTACAAGGCTATTTCCTCTAAAAAGCCCGACAAACTGCCGTCAGGATTTTCCTCGCTATACTTTACCATATTGGACTTTAATTCCTCTATGTTTTCGAGCCTTACCTTGCCCTCAACACCCTGTGCCTGCAGGCTTAAACGATAGCCGGTTTTATCCAAAAGCTCGTCTAAAAGCTCGTCAAGCGGTATGCTGAGCGACAAATCCCTAAGCTCGTCTATCATCTGTACAAAGCCTTGCAAAGCCGAAGCTTTTTTTGAAATAAGCGCAAAGTTATCTGCGTCTTTCATAACGTCTGACATAGAAAGCCCTGTCTGAAGCGAAATAGCCTCAACATTTTTTACACTGCTCTCACCTATGCCACGCTTTGGCTCATTTACTATTCTTTTAAGCCTAACCGAATCGGCAGGATTATTTATTACCGACAGATATGCTGTCATATCCTTTATTTCCTTGCGGTCAAAAAACTTCTTTCCGCCTACGATTCGGTAATCTATGCCTGAGCGTATGAGCTGACGCTCTATGCCGTTTGACAAAGCGTTCATACGATAAAGTATTGCGTGATCGGAAAGCTTTAAGCCCTGTTGTACGTTTTTTTCTATAGTGTCGGTGATGAACGCACACTCCTCAGAGTCGTTATTTGCTCTGAATACAGTTATTTTTTCACCTTTTCCGTTATCGGTCCAAAGGCTTTTGCCCTTTCTGCCTAAGTTGTTTGCGATAACCTTATTTGCTCCGTCCAAAATGTTCTGAGTGGAACGATAGTTTTGTTCAAGCCTTATTACAACGGCATTTTTAAACTGCCTCTCAAAGCTTAGAATATTTTCTATTGTTGCTCCTCTGAACTTATATATACTCTGGTCATCGTCTCCCACAACGCAAAGGTTATTATGCCTTTTAGACAAAAGGCTTACTAAACGGTACTGAAGCTCGTTTGTGTCCTGATATTCGTCCACAAGTATATATTTATAGAGGTTTTGATAGTGTCTTAATACTTCGTCGTCTTGTTCAAATATCTTAACGGTGAGCATTATTATATCGTCAAAATCAAGTGCATTTGCGTTTTTAAGCCTAGACTGATAAAGCTTATACACATTTGCTATTGTCTTTAATCTAAAGTCTGCTTCAGCCATAGCTATAAGCTCGTCAGGCTCTATCATTCGGTCTTTTTGACGGCTTATCTCATTAAGGCAACTCTTAGGCGGAAACATCTTATCGCTGATACCCAAATCCTTAATGCAATCCTTTATAACCCTGACACTGTCGTCGGTGTCGTAAATGGTAAAGGAGGATGTATACCCGAGTGATGTTATCTCTCGTCTTAATATCCTAACGCAAATTGAGTGAAAGGTACCTGCGTTTACCTTACTGCCCTCCTCGCCCAAAAGGCTTTGCAGACGGTCTTTTAGCTCGTTTGCCGCCTTATTTGTAAAGGTTATTGCAAGTACGTTCCAGGCATTTACAACCTGTGAGGATATAAGTGAGCGAAGATAGCTTACGTCATCAGTTTTACCCGAAGCGAAATCCTTTAAAAATAAAATGTCATCATCCGAAAAGTTTTTACCATCAAAATCCTCATTATATGCATTACCGAAGGCTAAAATATGCGCTATTCTGTTTACCAAAACCGTTGTCTTTCCGCTTCCTGCGCCTGCGAGTATCAAAAGCGGTCCGTTTACGGTAAAAACGGCTTTTTGTTGCATAGAATTTAGTTTATCGTAATTTTTTTCCAAGGCCTTGTTTTTTATTTCGTTAATGCTTAACTGCATTTTTATTCCCCTTAACCTAAAAATTCATAATAATTATTTTAACACATAAAAGCGTTTATTTCAATCTGAAAAAGCTCTCACTTTTTGTACTAAAAATGTAAATAACTAAAAAATCCATCGGCTTAGCCGATGGATTTATACGCTTTAATTTACTCCATTATCCGAATGCACTTATAAGTATACCGGCGGCAACTGCCGAACCGATAACGCCTGCTACGTTAGGTCCCATAGCGTGCATCAAAAGGAAGTTTGTAGGTACTTCCTTTTGTCCTACCTTTTGAGAAACTCTTGCCGCCATAGGCACAGCCGATACGCCTGCCGAACCGATAAGAGGATTTACCTTACCGCCGGTAACAAGATACATAAGCTTACCAAACAGCACTCCGCACGCAGTACCTACACAGAAAGCGATAAGTCCCAAGGCAACAATTCCTAAAGTCTGGAAGGTTAAGAACTTCTCTGCTGTAGCCGTTGCGCCTACGGTAACGCCCAAGAAGATAGTGATAATATTCATAAGCTCGTTTTGCGCCGTCTTTACAAGACGGTCAACCACTCCGCTTTCTCTGAAAAGATTACCCAGCATCAGCATACCGATAAGAGGAGCTGAGGAAGGTACCAAAAGCGATACTATAAGGGTAACTGCTATCGGGAAAATGAGTTTTTCTACTCTTGATACAGGTCTAAGCTGTTGCATTACAACGCTTCGTTCTTTTTTGGTAGTTAAAAGCTTCATTATAGGCGGCTGAATAACAGGTACTAACGCCATATACGAGTATGCCGCAACTGCTATAGGACCTAAAAGGTCGGGAGCGAGCTTACCTGTTGTATAAATAGCCGTAGGGCCGTCTGCACCGCCGATTATAGCGATAGAAGCCGCTTCGTTATAGCTAAAGCCTAACACTACCGCACCGATAAAAGTTAAGAAAATACCTGCCTGTGCTGCTGCACCGAGTAAAAGTGATTTTGGGTTTGCAATAAGAGGACCAAAGTCGGTCATTGTACCTATGCCTAAGAATATAAGCGGAGGATATATACCGAGCTTAACGCCCTGATAAAGATAGTATAAAAGTCCGCCTGTTACGGTTTTTTCAGTATTTTGATAAAACTGTATTGCATTTCCTGCGGCGTCGGTTATTATGTTCCCGTCAATATCCCTTAGCACTATTTCGGGAAAATGCTTTACAGTTTCGCCCATCGGCTCTAAAACCATAGTAGGATAATCCATAAGTCCGCTAAGCGGAATATTTACAAGCAGCATACCAAAGCCTATCGGTAATAACAAAAGAGGCTCATAGCCCTTTGCAATAGCCGCATATATACAAACACAGGCTATGCCTATCATAATAAGCGATTTAAGCCCATCTATTGAGCCGAGTTGAGCAAAGCCGGAATCAAATAACAAATCTTTAATTGTCTGTATGAAAATATCAAACATTTGTAATACCCTTTCTTAAAAACCTTTGCCTTAAATTAAAAAGGCTGTACGTTTTCGTTTATTCCTGCCATACTCCAAGCTGACCTTGTATTGTTAGATGACTTTTTAACGCTCTTTATGACAAAAGGCTTTTTATTTCCCTCTTTAGTCATTATATAAGCTACAGCCGCAGTAATAACCGCTATAACTTCATCGTTTATCTGAGAGGTATCACTACTAGTTAAAACATCAGTCTCGGTAACTTCATGGGAATTTTCTTCTATAGTAGAAGTATCCTTGCCTTTATTTTTCATTTTTTCTGCAAACTTAATAATTGCGCCCATAATGCTTAAAAAAACAATCAAAATAATAAGCGCTAAAAAAACGACAACTAAGCCTGTAAAGACGATAGCTAATACGAAACTCCAATCAATCATTCGTAAAACTGCCTCCATATATATGAATAAATTTATCTTTAATTTACTATAAAATGCTCAATGTACTAATTATACATCACTTCATTTTATTTTTCAATCTATATTTTCCATTTTTAGCGGTTTTCATAATTTATTTTGTCTATATTAAAAAAACCTATAATGATGTATAAATTAAGTTTTTTAAAAGAGATATTGATTTAGTTCTTTTATATAAGCTTTATTTATGTTATACTTAAATTACAAATTGTTTTTCAATAATTTACGGGGGATTTTAAATGAAAAAATCTTTAAAGTTACTTCTTAGTTTTGTGTTTTGCTTATGCTTGCTTTTTAGTGCAGTTAGTGTAAGCACACTTGCCGAAAGTCAGAGCAGTACAGGTTTTATAGAACAAGACGGTAAAACATATTATTACATAAATGATCAGATGTATGTCGGCTGGCTTAATTTAGACGGTAATTTTTATTTCTTTGACCGTCAGACAGGCACTATGGTTAAAGGACTTTTTACAAGTGGAACTTCATCTTGGTATTTTGACACTCAAAGCGGTATTATGCAGAAAGGGCTTGTAAATACTTCAGACGGTACACGTTATTTTGACGCTCAAAGCGGTCAGATGAAAACCGGCTGGGTTACAATAAACGGCGATACATATTATTTTGACAAGACAAGCGGTATTATGAAAACAGGGCTTTTTACCGACGGTAACGGTACTTACTGGTATTTTGATACTGCTACCGGAATTATGCAAAAAGGCTGGATTACCGCAAACGGCAACACCTATTTCTTTAACAGGACAAGCGGTCAGGCTACAAAGGGTTTATTCTCTGACGGCAACGGTACTTACTGGTATTTTGACACCGCTACCGGCATTATGAAAACCGGCTGGGTTACCGAAAACGGCAACACCTATTTCTTTAACAGAACAAGCGGTCAGGCTACAAAGGGTCTATTCTCTGACGGCAACGGTACTTACTGGTATTTTGATACTGCTACGGGTATTATGAAAACAGGCTGGATTACCGCAAACGGCAACACCTATTTCTTTAGCAAGACAAGCGGTCAGGCTGCAAAAGGTATGTTTACCGATGGTAAAGGTACCTACTGGTATTTTGATTTGGATACCGGTATTATGCAAAAGGGCTGGATTGATTATTACGGTGATACCTATTTCTTTAACAGAACAAGCGGTCAAATGACTAAGGGCTGGTTCACCGATGGCAAGGGCGCATATTGGTATTTTGACGCTGATACAGGCGTTATGCAAAGAGGTTGGCTCACATTAGACGGAGATACTTATTTCTTTTATGTGTCAAGCGGTCAAATGGCTGTCGGTCACATTATAATCGACGGCGTAGAATATTACTTTAACCGCAAAGGCAAGCTTTCCGACGTGGATTTGCACGTCTGCATTGACGCAGGTCACGGCGGATCGGACCCGGGTGCTATAAGCGGCTCACGTTATGAGAAAAACGACACGTTAAGAGTTGCATTAGAGGTAAAACGTGTACTCCTTGAGCAAGGCGTTACAGTTACAATGACTCGTTCAGGAGACACAAGGCTTGTTGACTCAAACAGCAAGCTCGATTTATATGCAAGAACTGACTTGGCAAATGCTGCCGGTTGTGACGTTTTTGTTTCAATCCACAGAAATTCGGCCTCGAGTTCTTATGTATCAGGACTTGAAATTTATACGCATAATCCTGCTAATGACAATAGTACTGACGAAACGATAAGACCTACCCATTCAGCCGATTCTAACAAGCACGAGGTAGATCCCATTCTTTGCGAAAATCTTATGAATGAGCTTGCAAGCGTAGGCTACACCAAAAGGTTTATCAGAGAAGGCTCAGGCGGTGGCGGTGATACCTCCGAGGACTATACGGTAAACAGGCGCACAAATATGCCAAGCTGTTTAATTGAGCTTGGATATATAACAAATGCCTCAGATAATGCGCTTTTAGACAATAACCTAAAAGCTATAGCTAAGGCTATTGCAAAAGGTATTATGGAAACCTTTGATTATGAATTTGACGATAGTTAATATACTTTAAATTAAGATAACTTAAATTCCCCGATACAATGTATCGGGGGCTTTTTTAGTATTATTTTATTTTTTTCATTTGCGCTTTAAACTTATCGCTATCTACTTCTATCGCCACATTTATATTGGGACTATCCTCGAAAATTTTACACATACCTCTATATTCGTTTTGGGCAGTCTCACATGTAACATTCATTTTTTTATACTCAAAACCATTAGGGTTAATAGCCGCAAAAATCGCTACAGCGTCGGGAATATGATATAGCTTTACATTTTTATCTTCATCATAAGAATGATAGTAAAAGGTGTTGACCTTTTTCATCATATCGTTTATCTGCTTATTTTCGCTCTTTATACTGTCAATATCATCAGCGGTCAAGAGTGCCTTCATAGTTACGTTTAGCCCTATAAGCTTAGTTTCTATCCCCGACTCCAAGAGGATTTTGGCCGCATCGGGATCGCACCAAAAATTAAACTCAGCGTAAGGAGTTACATTTCCCTTATCTGTCGAGCCTCCCATTATTACAAGCTCTTTTATAAGCGTTTTAAGTTCGGGGTATTTTAAAAGTGCCATAGCAATATTTGTAGGCGGAGCTAACGATATAACTACAAGCTCTGAAGCATACTCCTTTGCAGTTTTATAGATTGCATCAACAGCAGATAAATCCTCCGATTTTTTTAAAACATTTTTATATTCGAATCCACATAAACCATTTTGTCCGTGTATGTCTTCCGCATCCTCCAGAGATATCTTTAAAGGTTTATCTGCGCCCTTATATACAGGTACCTCCCACGCTAATGCATCACAGAGCCCAAGTGCGTTTTTTAGTGTATATTTTAAGCCGACATTTCCTGCTGATACGGTTATCGCCTTTACCTCGATATTTGAGGATAAATGTGCAAGTAAAAGCGCATAGGTATCATCTACGCCCGGATCGGTATCAATTAAAACAGGAGTTTTTTTCATTAAGTCACATTCCTTCAAGACATAATTTTACTATAATAAGTATAACCTAACCCTTATAAAAAGTCTATATTTATTACCAAAGCACAAAAAAGCTGTTGCACTAAAAGTGCAACAGCTTTTAAAGTTTAATTTTACATTGTTTCAGCAGTTACAAGGTACTCTCCGCCTGCAGAAATCGTTGCATAAGCATAACCCGGTTGATCTTCAATATCAATAGGTCTGTTTGTATTATCAATCGGTAACTTAGTGTGTAAGGTTAAAGCTGTTAAGCCTGTATTTACCGAATATAATTTAAGCTGACCTGTAAGGTTATTGTCTATGAAGTCTTTACTGTAGTTAATATAGAGCTTGAACTTGCCGGGTAATGCGCCGCTGTGCTTAATGTATAAGTTCTCGGCAGCTTTACCGTTTTGAAGCTTAGCTATAGTAGAAGCGTTAGCCGAAGTTTCGCTTACAAACAATTCCATTGGCTTTGTTGTGTCTGTAATACTTGAAGCTTTGATTTCCCATACAAAGTCAATACTGATACCCTTTTTAACCTCAACATATAAGGTCTTTTCAGGATTGTCTTTAAGAAGCTTTAATGCTTCTGTTGACAGAGTTTTACTCTCGGTAATAGTGATGAACATTCTATCGTCTTCACCGTTAATTAACTCGTCAATATCAATAGCTTCAATAGCGTGAGGATCTTCACTATATGGGCTGGACGGTGCATTGTAGCCGTATACAGCCAAGTCATGAATATTCTGATCTGTAAGTGCGCTTTGGAAAATAAAGGTCTGGTCGATAAGGATATTGTTATCGTCATCTACAGGTAATTTGTAGTGTTCGTCAACAGCACCGGAACGACCGATATAGATACTCTGAATTTCTCCCATTTCGGAAAGAGTCATGCTCATTTCCTGTGTAACGCAAAGCTCGCCTTGCAGATAAATCTTTACGGTTTTGCCGTCAATTACTACCGCAACATTTGCCCAAACATTTGTAGGAAGCGCAGGAGCAGCATAAATATCAACATTCTCGCTTGTGATCTCGTTTCCGTTTTCGTCAACCGTGTACTGTCTGATACCAAGTCCGACATCAGAGTCACCGTTGAAGTAACCATGAGAAGTTAAGAATAAACCACCGTTTTCACACTTAATATCAAGTAAACGTCCCCAGTTAATATCCTCTCTGACTTTAAGCCAAGTTGAGAATGTAAGCTTATCGGAGCTTACATTGCTGTTAACATCACCTGAAACAAATGCAGAAGGAATGTCAACATAGCTTCCGTTACCCTTTAAGAGTAATGCGTTTTTATTTCTTGCATAGTCAGAATTTAACCAAGATGAGTTAAAGCCTGTCTTTAAATACTTACTGAAGCTTGATTCGGTATCAACAAGTGCATAAGCGTTACCGTCAACTTCAAACGGATTTTTGTCAGGAGATTCTGAGGTAAATTCAAGAGACTTAATAAGGTCTTGATATAATACCGCAATATCGTCTGTTGATACAGCTGTTTTATATAAGTATGTATTTTTAACATAACCGTTAAACAATACCTTTGTAGCAGTTGATTTACCTAAATAAAGCGTATCAAGATCTAAGTTTTTAACCTTATAGTCTTCTTCGGTTTTACCATCTTTATAAGCAGCGTAACGATAAGCGTAAAGGTCACCGTCAAGATAGTAAGAAATCTTAGCGCCGATTACGTTTCCGTTAGCGTCAACATAACCGTCATGGTCATATACAACGGCTACGTGAGCCCATGCATAAGGCAGGTTGTTAGCGCTTTGTGTAGCAGCCCAAGTTTGTCTTGGCTTAAAGGTAGGCTCTGATACGCCCAACAATCTAACGCCTGTAATTGCACCTGCCAAAAATGCAGTTGATTTTGCGTCAGCTCTTGCAAGTGTGCCTGCACTGATTTTAGCTGCTTCTTCGTCAGCCATATCAATTTCTGTTTGAGTAGATAATGATGGGTTTCTGGTTGTAAAGTCTTCCTCCCAACCATTATAGTAAAATTCATTGGTATAATTATTTGCCTCAGAACCACTCGACGTTTCAGTAAGGGTTGAGTCGCTGCTGAACAAATCAAATAATCTCTGATCATTTAACGCCAACAAACTCTTGTTGTACCAGTTTTTATTACCATACCATCTTACATAAGTTGTAAATGAAAAGTCATCAGCATCATCTAAAAATTCTTCGGTATCAAATATTCTGTAACCGGCATCTTTATACTTATTGACCGGAGTTAAAACAATTTCATTATAAAGCGAATCTGTAAGTATACTTCTGTCTTCAAGAAGATTGCCGTCATCATCGTATGTATTAGCCTCAACTTTAATTGTATCCGGTACTACAGGAACCGGATTTTTTGTACTGGTAGCAGTTAAAGCAGGTTGAGGATTATTATTCATCAACTCTTCAATTTCTGCATTGCTAAATGCTCCGTTTGCAAGATAAACGCCTGCCAAGCTACCGTTTAATATCGGGTCTGCAGCCCATAAAGACTGACCGAGTGTAGCCGAAGCTATTCCCAAGTTTTTAGCGGCGCTTAAACTCTGATTAGTAGCAGAAGATTTAAGTTCACCATTTATATAAATAGATTGTGTTTTATTGGTAGCGTCATAAACCAAGGTAAAAAAGAACGGAGTTTTGGCTGAAAATCCGCCGGCATTTCCTGCATAGTAGTCAACCGAACCGTTGTAGGAGTTATGGTTAAGAGTACTTACAGATGAAAGATAAAATCTATTCCATACATCACCACAGGTTAATAAAACAAGGTGTGCGTTTGCAGCAGCTGTATTTAGATATGCCCAGCCGTAAAGTGTATAGTTATCACCATCAATAAAATCATCATCAATTGGAACGGTTGTTACCTGATTATCATCACCGTTAATTATCTGCCACTTGTCAGCATCTTTTGTAAGCAACATATGGCCTTGTTCGTTTATTGTACCTGCGTTGCACAGATAATTATCGGGGTCTATAACAGGTTCCGCTTCCCCTTCTTCGTCCTGTTCATCAGCAATAGTATCAGTAGGTGCTCCTGCATCTATAATATTTTGCATTGTATCAAGATCCATTAAGTTTTTGCTCAAATAAACATCAGAGATTAAGCCGTCAAATTTATCGTCACCTAAAGGAGATTTTCCGATCAATGCTTTTGTTAAATTCAATGCGGACGCAGACGGTAATTTGTTAAGCTTTCCTCCTGAACAAATATTTGTACCGTTAAAATAAATTGATACTAATTTATTTGTATAGTCATAGTTTACTACAACAAATACGTCTTTATCCTTATAGTCGGCTGAATCCAATGCTATTTTATTTTTTGAAGCTTTTGTAACATCACCATCTAACGCAGTATGTGCTACTAATGCTGTACTGTCGTTATTACCGGAGCTTTTTTGCAAAAGTCTTACATACGAAGAAGCATCATCATTTTGTAAAGCAAAAATGTTGCTTAAACTTGCTCCTTGATCGCTGTTCCAGTGTACCCAACCGGATACTGAAAAATTATCGCCGGTAATAAAGCCGGAAATATCTTTTGTCGATGTCTTTGCTTGCCATTTGCCTGCTTCTTTTGTAAGAAGCATATAGTTTTCAGTGTCGCTACGAATGTCGTCCATTGTTAAGGCAAAAACAGACAGGCATTGTGCCCAGATACCTATAACTAAGCTTAAGGCTAAGATAATCGACAAAATCTTATTTATATAACGCTTATTTGTCATAAGAGCATCTTCCTCCTAATCTAAAAATAATATCAAATTGATTTATATTCCTTTTCCTGTCCGCACCCAAGCGGACAGGAAAATTACTGTTTAGTTATAAGTCTTCTTTGCCCAGTGTGCAATACCTTTGTCGTCAATACCGCTTATTAAAATGGTTTCCTTGGAATTTTCTATATCCCAGCCTGCCATTACTTTAGCAGTTAATGTAACGCCTGTATCAAGATTAATAACAAGATTTCTTCCACTATATGTCCAAGTGCCCTTTACATCACCGTAGTTTACAGTACCGTCTTTATTGATAGTCATAGTATTAGACATCTTAGGTGTCGTACTGCCCTTAGTAAATACTATGTATTCCCAACTACCGTATATCTGTGACTGTGGAATAGTTGTAGAAATATCTTCACCGTCATACCAACCCGGGCTTAATACCGGCCAAGTATTATCTTCGGAACCGTCAGCTGTGATAAAGTCCATAGCTCTAATTACTAAGTAGTGGTTATTATATCTTACTGTATCGCCCGAAACGCTCTTTGAGCCACCCTCTCTGGTGTGGTGAGCAAACATTACGTTGCCGTCTTTATCATAGAACCATGTTCCGTGTCCGGGAGCAATAAAGCCTGCAAAAGACCAAACGCCATTACCGTGAACGCTGTAGCCCCCTACTACGCTTGACTTAAAGTAGTAGCTGCACATTAACTTTGTACCGGAGTTTATGTTAACATTTTTCTTACTGCTTTGATCCTTAACTTCTTTAGCGACTGTTAAATCTACTCCGTCATAATCAGTATAAGGACCTGTTATGCTTGTTGAACGGCCCACTCTTACATCATAAGTAGAGTACAAATCACCGTATGACAAGAATAGGTAGTAGTAACCGTCATGATAAAGGATTGAAGAACCTTCAGGTCCGTTAACGTCATTTCCGCTGGGTACATTTACCTTAGCGATTAGGGTACCATTAACATCAGTGCTTCCACCTAAGGTTAAGCCTGTAGCAGGATCAAGTTGTCTTACTTGAATACCGCCGAAGAATGAACCGTAGGATAAGTATGTTCCTGTAACGGTTTTACCGTCAGCTGCATAAGAATAGCAAAGGCTCGGGTCAATAGCGTTATATGTTGACTGTTCGTAAGAATTTACTACCTCTGTAGCTTTTCTTATAGCCTGTGCCTGATTGTAAGCAACATTGTCAGCAACGCTTAATGTTACGCCGCTTAATCCGCTTGCAACCAAATCGCTCTTATTTATGCCGAATGCTTTAACAGTTAAGCCGACAATATCGCTGCCGTTTCTGTTAAGAGTAAAGCCACCGGCAGGATTATCCGATTCGGCAACATAAATTACAGAGTGCTGTGAACCGAAGGTTGCAGTACAGCTAAAGTACATACGATATTTATATGTACCTGTAGCTTCATCATAAATTACCTGAACGTCAGGTGCCCAGAATGAGTGCTGACCGTTAGCATAAGATGTTTTGTAATTATAATTTTGCAGAATATATATAGCTTCTGCTTCTGCTTCAGGAATAGCATGACCTACATATTCCCAGTTTACGAGGTCTTTTGATTTTCTTACCTGAAGACCGAGTACGGTGTTTGGAAGACCTACGCCGATCTCAGCATCTGTACCGTATGAATAATACATTTTTGTTTTTGGATCGTAAACAACCGCAACGTCGTGTGCGTTAAGTCTGCCGAAAGTAGAGCTGTCTGTAACACCAAACTCAACCTTTAAGGTTTCTAAGTCGAAATCAAACGGGTTAATTCTTAAGTGGTTTCTGATAATTCTCTTAGCGGCAAGTGTTGCCGGTGATGTGTAACCGGGTGTTGTAGTAGTTGTGCTTGGTGTTGTTGTAGTAGTTGTATAGTAAGTATCTCCGGTACCGGTCTGAGTGCTTCCGTCCATAGTTAAGCTCTCACGCAGATTGTCAAGCAATGAGCCTGCGCCACCTGCAGTGGTTTCAGTAACAGTTGTATAAGTAGTCTTTGTTTTAACTGTATTCTCGACAACATCGTAACCATTTAAAAGAGCTATATTTATAATACTTCCGACAATTCCGAGTACGGCTATCCAACCGATTGCCGCTGAAATTGCGTTAGTCTTATTGGAAAAAAAGTTTTGCAATTTATCCAGCACTTTCTATTCCTCCTTATAAAATAAAGTGTATGCGATTACTTAGAAGTCTGATTTTTTACGAGCTTTTAATTGAAGTGCAACAATTCCTGCAGTACCTAAAGCAGCTAATGCACCTACGATGCACCATAAAACGATTATAGCTGTCTTGTGGTCGTGCTTTTCGATAACCTGAGATGAATCCTCGGTTTCTACTTCGGAAGTTGTTGTTTCTGTTACTGTTTCGCCGCCGCCTATGCTCGAAATAGTAAGAACATAGTCGCCCGGTTTGTCAACATTAAATGTAATATAACCTGAATCAACAGATAAATCTGCTGCTACGAGTTCAAGTTTGTCTTCCTCTGCATTATAATAGTAGACATATATCGGCTGGTCGTCGGCATACATATCGCCTACATAAGCTTTAAAGGAAGCTGTGCCCGGCATTTCGCCGTCATTGGCAATGTTTATTATGTATGGATATAAGCTATCATCAACAAGTTCGGAAATTTTATCGTTTGATGCGCCACGTGTAGCAGTTAAATCAAAGTCAACTTCGTCGTTCTTTACGTCAGCGCCTTTGAAATTCCAGCTATACTGAATAGCGTTTGACTTGTCAACTATATCAACCAAAAGATTCTTTTCGCTGTCCTTTAACAAAGCAAAAACTTCGCTTGAAAGTGTGCCCGGATTTAATACAGCGATTTCAGCAGTTTCGTCAGCTGCTTTGATTTCCGAGATAACCTTTTTGTTGTCGAGCTTTGAATCAACTTCAACAGTTACTGTTTCAGCTGCTGAACCGCTACCCTCTACCTTTGTAGTAGTTGTGGATGAACCACCGCCTGTAGTTGTGGTTGAACCTGCAGTTGAACCGCCGCCTGAAGAACCGCCTGAACCTGAACCGTTCATAAGCTTAACGATTTCACCTTGTGACAAAGCAGAAGTTGAAATATATACGTCGCTCATATAACCAACGAAGCCCATAGCTGTATCGGTTAATTTATTTGAACGTCCTATGTAAAGTGTTTTGAAATTTGCTGCTGTTTCAGCATAGCTTGTGGAGATACCGCCGTTTGAGTTGTTTGCGGCAATACCGTTACCTGTAGCGAAAAGCTGACCGTTGTAGTAAAGCTTAGCAGTATTGCCTGTAACCGTACATGCAACGTGTACCCATGTACCGCCTGCCATAGGAGTTTCGGTTGCAGGGTTCTGACAAACATAGTCGTCGGCAACTGTTGTTGAAGACGAAGTGTTTTTATACATACAGAAGCCCATACCGTTAATCATCCAAGTATCTTTAAAGCTTCCGATTTCACCTTGTTTGTAACCGAACGGTGTGAAGTAGAATGCACTTTCTGTACCGTCTGCATTTGAATAACCAAAGTCAAATACACGCTGCCAGTGAAGCTGGCTTCCGCCTTCGGAGTCACCCTTCCAGTATAACCAGCCTGCAAATGTAAGTGCATTTGAGCCCTTTAATACTTCAGGTGAAATCTCAAGCCATGAACCGCTTCCCGGTGCAAAGTTAAGACCTGTTTTTGTTACGTTGTTTACGTCGGTTTGTTCAACCCACATAAAGTCTTTTTTTGCAGTAACGCCGTTGGTGGAAACGAAGCTTGCTAAGCCCTCCGCCTCGGAGCTACCGATAATTTTTGTTGTTCCGCTCAAGGTAGCTGCGCTTACCGATGCAGGTGTTACAGCTGCAAATGATGTAACTACGCTTGCCAAGGTAACGGCAACAGCTAAGATGATAGCTTTAATTCTCATAAAAAAATTCCCCTCTGTTAAATTTTTTACATGTTTTACACGTTTTTTCGCAAAACTTTCAAATAAAATTTTGCGAAAAAAATTAGAGATATAATACTAAAGAGTTTTAAGTAAAAAATTACATTTTCCAGTCAAAACTAAAAAGCAAAATTATCCCTAAACCTATTGTTATAATATCATATTTTTAAAATTGATGTCAATAGTATTTTGTGCAAAATAAGCGCAAAACGACCTTATTTTTAAGATTTGTTTACGATTTGTTAACTTTTAAAAAAATGCAAAAATTGTTGCACAAAAATGCCTTTAAAAATATGTGAAACACATCCAAAAATAGATTTATAATCTATAATTTTTCTCATAACACTTCCCTTAAAAAATTACATAATGTTAACTTAAAGGCACGGCAAAAATACCGTGCCTTTAAAAGTGTAATTATTCCGTTAAATTTCAACTGTCAGGTCCATTTTGGGCTTATCAAGCAAAAAGCTCTTCTCATAGCCTTTTGTTTTATTTTTGTTTATAACCCTAAGACTGATATCCATACCGTTGTAGTGCAAATTTGCACTGTAACCCTCCCACTCTTTTGGAATATTGGGGGCAAGTATCAGCTCGTTTTGTCTTAATTTTATACCCAGCAGATACTCGGTTATTGTCAGGTAATACCAGCCTGCCGCACCTGTATACATACTCCAGCCTCCTCTGCCGAAGGCGTTTTGGTTTGTATAAATATCTCCTGCAATATAATAAGGCTCGAGCATATACCTCTCGTCTTTAGCGTGAGTTAATGGGTTTAGCATTTTTATAAGCTCATATCCACGCTTTGAGTCATTATTTTTTAAAAATGCGAGCGCAAGCCATACAGCCGCATGGGTATACTGTCCGCCATTTTCCCGTATTCCTTTTGGGTATGCCTTGACATAGCCTACGTTTTGCTCGGATATATCAAACGGCTCCTTAAAAAGCTTTATAAGGTTATTACCCTCATCTACAAGCTTGTCATAAGCCATATTAAGTGCACTGTTTACCCTATCTTTGTCAGGCATATCGGCTATTGCGCTAAAGCTTTGGGTAAGGCTATCTATACTGCATTCGATATTGTCCTTAGCTCCCAATTTATCGCCGTTATCAAAAAACGCTCTTATATAATATCCGTTTTCGTAGCAATATTTGTCCACATTTTCTATAAGTTTAGCTGCTTTATCTCTATAAAGCTCTGCCTTAAGGTTATCGCCTACCTTATCGCAAATAAAGCTCATCTTTTTTAGCACTATGCTTAAAAACTGTGCAAGCCAAACGCTCTCGCCCTTACCCAAAGCACCGACCTCGTTATAGCCGTCGTTCCAGTCACCGCCCTTTATTTTCGGCAAGCCGTGCTCGCCTAAGTCGAGCGCACGTTCTATCGCTTTAACAGAGTGCATATAAACGCTTTCCTTATAGTCGGTATATTTTGCGCTTATATAGCGGTCGTGTTCATCATCTTTAAGAGGTGGTTCTTTTATATACCGTACCTTTAAATTTAATATCGACATATCGCCCGTTTTATCTATATATTCGCAAAGCGTAAAGGCAAGCCACAGCATATCGTCGGAATAGTGAGTTCTCACACCTTTTTTACCGCCGCCAAAACCACCCAAGTTATGCCACCAATGCAGTACGTCGCCCTCCTCGAACTGACTTAAACAGCACCTTAAAATATGCCTTTTTGCAATCAATGGGTATATAGTTATAAGGGCGTTTACATCCTGTAGCTGATCTCTGAACCCATACGCACCGCTACACTGATAAAAGCCTGTTCTGGCATAAAATCTTGAAGCTAAGGTTTGATGCCAAAGCCATGTGTTTACCATAATTTCAAGCTCTTTATCAGGTAAATTTACCCTTAGACTGTTTGGTTTATCAGTGTTTACCTGCTCATCATTTAACTCAAGCATTTTTAATGCAGACTGCTTTGTTTTTCCGAAACTTAATCTGCATTTTACTTTATCGCCTTGATTCCCTTTAAGGCTCATTTTTGTAATGAGCGCACTGCAAAAGCTGTTTGTCGCAGTAAGCTTTATCTTATCCCATCGTCCGCAAAGCACGTCGGATTTTTCGCATACGACGTTAAAAATCCTGTCAAGTGAAATCGCCGCATGAGACGGTATACTTATATTGTTGGGATTATAAAGATAAACATAATTTTCCTGCTGCTCACAGAAAATATTTTTTGAACCGTCTCTTGTTACGTCAAGACAAACCTCAAAATAAAAGCAAAGCTTTAAGGATATTCTGTCTTCTAACGTGTTATTTAGCTTAAGTTCAATATCCTTATACATTCCTTTTTTGGGGACGGTAACCTTTATACTATACTCTATACCGCAGACCTCGCCGTAATATATTGCAAAATCAGGCGAAAAGCGTGCGGTTACATTTGAGAGCAAGTTATAATACTTATCCCCTATCTGAGCCAAAAGCATTTCTCCGTTATTGTCGGCTATTATATCGTTAGTCCATTTGGTGAGCTTATTTTCCCTTGCATTTATCGCAAAGGTAAAGCCCAAAGCCCTATCCGACAAGAGTGTGCCGAAGGTGGCGTTTGCAAGTATATGGCACCACGGAAGCTTTGGAGTATCTACTATATATACGCTTTTTTCGTCAAACTCACAGCCCTGTACTTCAAGGCATATTTTACTTTGCGGCTTAATTTTATTTACTCGATTAAATGTCACTTTCTCAAACGGCTTTGCAGGTATATCGAGCTTTACGATAGATTTTGTTGCTTTGCTGCACGCCATTATCTTTAAAAGCTCATAAACCTTTTTATCCGTATTTAAAGCATTCACAAGGTGTATGCCTGCATTCTTTTTAAGCCTTGACATACAGCCGTAAATTTGAAGCTGACGATTTATCATCTCAAGAGTATTATCGTCTTTATATGAAAACACAAGGTCAAAATCTATCCCCTGAAGCTTTAAAAGCATATATACGTTTAAATACGCCGCTACCCTGTCGGTGTCGTTTTTACCTATTACCTCCACCAGTACTATCGGGTAATCGGCAGAAATCGAAAGTCCCCACAAAGCATTTTTAGGCAGCATATCCTCTTTATTTATATTTAAATCGGTGGGCAAATCCCTTGTGCCAAACAAAAGTTTAGGCAAAAGACTTTTTATAATAAGGCTTTCTATGCTTCCGCTTGCAATTTTTGATTTTGCCGACAAACTCGAATCTATCATACCGTCCTTTCTTATCCTTAAAAGGTTATTTATCACTTCCTTTTTACTGCTTCCGACTCCTACAAGTAAGGTGAGTGACTTTTGCACGTTAGGGGGTAAATTCAGCTTTGTCCTTAAAGCGAGCATTACATCTGGCGCACCGCTTCCCTCTTTAAGCGGTCTTTCAAATATATCGTCGCAAAGTGTAAAATAAAGCCCTCTTTTTAAAATGTTTTCGCGCTTTGTTTCGTAACTAAAAGGTATATTCTCCAAAAACGCTATACCCATATACATTAAAGGCTCGTTTTTTCTTGTCTTTCTCTGTACAATCAGTATTTTTAAATTGTCAAAATCCTCACATTTTTGGACGCTTACAAAAAGCTTACTAAAAGCAGGATGAGCAACAAAATCCTTATGAGCGCACAAAATCGGCTCTATAAGCGTTAAAAGCGTACCTTTTTTATTTAAGTGCGAGGTGTTTTTTACGGCAAATCTATATTGTACTACCGGCAAGCTTCGATGTTCGGTTATTCTAAAGCCTGCCTGAATGCCTCCGAAAGCTGTCGTATAGGTAACGCTGTCGTTATCAAAAGAAGTATTGTAATAAAACTTATTGTCATACATCGGCGCAAAGCTAAAGGGTATAACGGTATTATCCACTTTGATAAAGCTAAAGGTTCCCTTTGGATTTGTGAGAATATCGGTTGTGCGGACAGTTGCGTCTAAGCCCTGATACATAATGTGCTGTGTACCTACATCGGTAGTAACGCAAGTAACTTCTTCGTTTGAGATAAGCTTTACCCTCGGCGTTACCGGGTTTAAGTTTAAAAGCACCTCTTCTTCGCTTTTAGGTTTATTAGGGCTTTTAATATATCTTACATCAACATCCTTAAACATAATATCTCCAACTGATATTTTTTCCTGCAAAAGCTCCTTTGCCTTTTTCATATCCTTGTCCGCCATAAAACGCTTTTGGAGAATGTTATCGTTTAAGGTATTATTAACGGCACAGATACTCATACCCAAATGGTGAGCCATATAGCTTTTTATAAGCTTATATTCGCTTTTACCGACTCTTTCGGGAGTAAAATCCACCGCCTCGTAAAAGCCGTATTTTGAATATGCGCCTAAATCTCTCAGTCTATTTAAATTCTTATAAGCGGAAAGTCTGTCAAACGGCATAACAAGATAGCTCGAATAAGGCGAAATTACTATATCCTCGTTCATACCACGTTTTAATGCTATTTTTTGCACTCCGTTTGCCTTATACTGATAGTTAAACTCTGCGTCAAAGGCATAAAAACAGCTTTCGGATATACCAAAAGGCACGCCTAACTTTTGAGTGCGTCTTTTTTGGCAGTGAATACAAAATCTAAGCGCTTCATAGCCTAAGGAGCCTTCAATATTATGAAGCAAAAGCTCAGGCATAAAATACTCGAACATTGTACCTGTCCACGATACCGGACCTGTAAAATTACCCTGTCTTGCAAGTGTTTTTGACAATGCTCCCCAGTGCTTTTGCGGTACCATTCTTTTGGCTATGGCAAAATAGCTTGTCATTCTCGCTTCGCTCATAAGCATATCGTAATGTGATTTACTAAGCTTATTTTGAGAAATATCATAGCCTATGCTGAAAAGCTGTTTTTGTTCGTTATAAAATATACCTATGTCGGTTTGTGAGATAATCCTTTCGACAGAAGATATAAGCGCCTCCATTCGCTTATCCTCTTTTTCATATTCCTTTAATCCCTCCTTTAAAGCTACAAGAGCGCACACAAAATTTCCGCTGTCCACCGTAGATACATACTCAGGCTTTAAAACCTCTAAGGTTTGAGTATCATACCAGTTATATAGGTTTCCGTGAAATTTTTTGAGCTTTTCTATAGTGCATATCGTAGCGTCTACCTTATCAAAAAGGGTCGGCGTATCAATTAAGTTAAAATCTCTCGCCGTCAGCAACGACAAAAGCATAAGCCCTATATTAGTGGGAGAGGTACGGTGCGCCACCTTCCTTTTGGGCGCAAGCATAATATTGTCGGGAGGTAAAAAGTTATCCTTTTTACCTGCCAAGTCGTCATAAAAAGAACACATTAGCATAAGGTCTGAAATAAGCTGCTGCTTAGAAGTATCGGAAAGCTCGTGCCTTATGGTTTTTACCTTTCTTTTTGAGGTAAAGGCTAAAAGTATTACTCCGCTAAAAAGTATCCCTATAAGCCTTAAAAGCCCCGTACCGAAAATAAAAAGTATAAGTCCTATAATTTGAGCCGGCATATAATATTTTATTGTGGATATAGCTTTCGATTTACTGCTTGATACCTGTTTTGCCGTTTGCCACTCAAGCAAATTTTTATGCGATATAAAAAGTCTGTACAGCGCTCTTAGGGAAGCGTCAAGCGATATAAGCGCACTTTGCGGCAAAAAGACAAGCGTATATAACATCTGCGCCATACTTAAAGAAACCTGCGAAACAGCGTCGGAATAATATTTTCGCTTAAAGTCGAAAAGCCCTGTGTAAAGTGTGGTTACAAAAATACTGAAAAGATACGAAAAGATAACGCTTAAAACGGAGAATATTATCAGCACAAGCCTTGTATAACCGCCGACAAACAGCGCAGATATTGTGCAAAGCAACGCTACTATCGGGATAAGCGCTCTGCGTATATTATCAAAAAGCTGATATTTATTTATTTTCGGAAGACTGTTTATATATGTCTTACCGGCATAGTTTATCTTTTTCTTTAAGAACAAAATATTCTGAAAGTCGCCTCTTATCCAGCGGTGCAACCGTTTAAAATATGAGGTAGAGTCCTCCGGGAAGGAGTCTATAAACTCCACGTCGGGTACATAAAGCGTTCTTAAATATCCGCCCTCTAAAATATCATGCGACAGTACCGTTTCCGGCGGAAAGCGGTTTTTAAGCACCTTATAAAAACACTCGACGTTTATAAGCCCCTTACCGCTGAAAATTCCTATACCGAATAAATCGCCGTAAAGATTTGCGCTTCGCTGTTCGTAAGAGGATATGCCTGCTATTCCGCCCATTATTTTTGAAAAAGGCGTTTTAAAAGAGGTTTTAAGGTCGTTTACTATTCTGGGCGACAGTATGCCGTAGCCTTTTGTTACGATATTTTTCTTATCATCTATAACCGGCTTATTTAAAGGGTGGTTTGCCACACTTACAAGCTTTGCAACGCTGTCGAGCATTATTTTTGTATCATAGTCGAGTGCTAAAATATATTTTACGTTATTTAAAAGAGCTTTGTTGCCGTAAAGCTTTAAGCTGTCTGTCCTTTCTCCCATAATAACATTTACAAGTTCGCTTATAGCTCCACGCTTTCGCTCTGAGCCTGTATACTTATCCTGTGTTTTGCTATAGCTTCTGCTTCTTACTGCAAGCAAAAACTTATTGCCGTATTTCTCGTTTAACTTATTTATCACGCCTTTTGCGGCGTTTATTAAAATTTTATCGTCGTGCAAGGTCGGCAAATTAGCTTCCTTTAAGTCTGCCAGCACACAAAAGCCTATCTCCCCTATATCGTTTGTAAGATAAAGCCTTTCTAACTTTTTTTCAAGCTCAGGCAAATCTTTAAGCGACGGAATAAGCGTGCTTAGGGTAACAAGGGTTTTACTGTCTTTATCTACTCTTTTTACTTTAAGTCTTGGCGGCAGTTCTCCGCTTGCTTTAAAAAGCGCAAGATATTCTGCTAAAGGTCTTACGATTTCATAGCTTAAAAAAAGTATCGGCACGAAAATATAAAAGGTTGTAAACTTGCAAATAATTAAAGTAATAAAAAACGATAAAACCGCCATAAGCCAGAAAACTTTTTTACCTACCGCTTTTTTTAAGACGTATTTTTTATAATTTTTATATATTAGCTTACCTATATGCTCGCCTTTAGAAGCATTAAGATATTCTCTTACAAGCTCAAGCTCATCGGTTTTTAATTTAGCGGCGGTTTTTTCGACCATATACTTATAAAGGTTTTGGGTTTCTGTGTCCATAGCTTCAAAAACGCTATCCTGATAAAGAAGCTTTTGCAGGTTATTTTTTTCATCGTGAATACGCCTTAAATCTATATCTTCGGCAGTATATAAAAGCTCTACTCCCCTATCTATTCCCTCGTCGCTTTTTTCTATTGAATCGGCTATAAGCTCTATTGCCGCAATTTTTATACCAAGCGGTATAAACTCAAGCTCCTCATTTGTGATGTAAGCTTTCTTTTCAACGCAAGAAAGCTTATCTATTATATTTTTCGTATCTATACAAAACGAAAAATCACGCACTTCTTCACGCAAAAGCAGATACATACGTGGAAGCTTTTCGCTTTCGGCTTTTACAAGGTGAATATCTTTTAAGGCTTTTGCCGTTTGCGAAGCTTTTTTTGATATTAAATAAAAGCTATCGTATATATGCTCGTCGCTTTTTGTCTTGGATTTTTTGTAGGAAAGCGTTTTATAGTATTTTGTTATCTTTTTAAGCGACCTTTTTAATATCCTCTTTAAGCCGTAAGCCGTACAGTAAGATGATTTATAATTTTTAATTTTCATATAAAACCCTCTTTTTAAGCGAAAATGTGTTTTATTTTATTTAGTTATTATTGACATTTATCCTTTAATCATACAAGGCACAGATTATTTGACAATATATCGTAAAATTACTATAATAAAATAAGTAATTTCGCTTTATTTTAAGGAGAGTTTCATTATGTCAGTTTTAGTTACCGGAGGCGCAGGCTTTATAGGCTCTCACACCTGTGTTGAGCTTTTAAATGCAGGCGAAGATATCGTTATTTTAGATAACTTTTCCAATAGCAAGCCCGACGTTCTCGATAAAATAAGAACAATTACCGGCAAGGATTTTAAGTTTTACGAGGTTGATTTACTCGATAAAGATAATGTCGAGAAGGTTTTTAAGGAAAACGATATTGATACGGTAATTCACTTCGCAGGGTTTAAGGCTGTAGGCGAATCGGTTGAAAAGCCTTTAATGTATTATCACAACAACATCACCGGCACTTTGATTTTATGCGAGGTTATGAAAGCTTACGGCTGTAAGCGCATTGTGTTCAGCTCCTCTGCTACTGTTTACGGAAGCCCGAAAACAGTTCCGATAAAAGAGGATTTTCCGCTGTCTACCACCAATCCTTACGGCACTACAAAGCTTATGTTAGAGCGTATTTTATCGGACTTATGTGTTCCCGATAAGGATTTTTGCGTAACGCTTCTGAGATATTTTAACCCTATAGGCGCTCACGAAAGCGGTCTTATCGGAGAAAATCCTAACGGCATACCAAATAACCTTATGCCGTATATATGTCAGGTTGCAATAAGAAAGCTTGACTGCTTAAATGTTTTCGGCAACGATTACCCCACCCACGACGGCACGGGTGTAAGGGATTACATTCATGTAGTTGATTTGGCAAAGGGTCACTTAAAAGCGCTTTTCAACGCACGCAAAACCACAGGCGTTTCGGTGTTTAACTTAGGTACAGGCAACGGATATTCGGTACTCGATATTGTAAAGGCATTTGAAAGTGCAAACAACATAAAAATTCCTTATGTTATTGCCCCCAGACGTGCAGGCGATATTGCCGAATGTTACGCAGACCCTACCAAAGCAAGAGAGGTTTTGGGCTGGAAAGCAGAGTTTGACATTGAGCGTATGTGCAAGGATTCTTGGAATTATATCTCAAAGAACAATTAAATTTATCTCCCGAAGTGCTATACTTCGGGAGATTTTTATGGTATACTCTAACTTAGTATTTTAAGAAAGGATTATTTAAAAGTTGAACGAATATTATACTAACCAAAATTTAAATGTGCAAAACGATTATATTAAAAAACAACAGGATAAGTTTTTTAAGAAAAACGCAAACCATACTGCTTTGGCTCTTATTTTAGACATAGTATTTCAAAACGTTTTGGCTTTCGTATTTGAGATAATATTTTTACTTGTATTCATCGCAGTTAAAACGGCTTCGGGAGATTTTTCTTTAGACAGCATTTCTAACCTTATGTCAAACGAATGGCTTGTAGGCGAAGGCCAGTGGGTATATATAGCGTTTGTACTGCTTTTATCGCATATATTTGCGGCGCTTATATGTATGAACCGAACAGGCGTTAAGCTCAAGAGTGTAATAAACGGATACAAAAACTCCTCTTTCGGCTTGGTGGTAAAATGTACGGCAGTTATGTTTGCACTTAATTTTATAGGCAGTCTTATTTATGTATATATAAATTATCTTTTTAACCTTGTGGGAATCGAGGCAACCGGAAACGACGCCCTTACAATGCCACAGTCGTCTGTAGTAGCGATTATATTTTATTTTTTTGCAGTTTGTATCGTTGCTCCCATAGGCGAAGAGCTGCTTTTCAGAGGCGCAATACTTCATTCGCTTAAAAGATACGGCACTGTATTTGCGGCTGTAATTTCCTCGATACTTTTCGGGCTTTTTCATATGAATTTTCAGCAAATGCCAATGGCCTTTTTATTGGGTTTGGTGTTTAGCTATGCTACAATAAAAACGGGCTCTATAAAGACTTCGGTATTACTACATTTTATCAATAATACGTTTTCCTGTATTGAGGAAGCACTTTACACCTTTATGCCGGACAAAAAATTGCTGATAGCTACCTTTGACTATGGGATTTTGGCGATATGCATTGTCGTATCGGCAATTATTTTAATTGCAAACTTCCGTAAAATTAAGTTTAAGTCCGACAGTCCCGAATCATTAAAAAGCGACAATATTATCTCAATTGACAAGCCTTACTTAAAATATTTCTCCTCGGTATTTGTCATTTTGGCAATTATCCTTTGCGCTATATATATTATTGTTTTCAGCTTAAAACTTTTATAAGAAAAAGAAAGAAAACCGCCTTAACAAAATTTTTGTTAAGGCGGTTTTTTATTCGCATTTTTAATTATCAGCTTATCTTTTTAGTGCTTCTTACAATTTGCACCTTTTTTATATCCTCTACGGCTTCAGCGGTTATTTTTACCTTTTTAACCGTATTGTCCGAAGGAATGTCAAACATAAGTCCGCTTAAAATATCCTCCATAATACCTCTTAAGCCTCTTGCTCCGGTTTTTCTTTCGATTGCCTTTTGAGCGATAAGTCTTAATGCTTTATCGGAAAATTCAAGCTTTACCCCGTCCATTTCAAAAAGGGCTTCATACTGCTTGACAATAGAGTCTTTCGGCTCGGTTAAAATTCTTACCAAAGAATCCTCGTCCAAATCGGAAAGCGGTGTGATTACCGGAAGTCTTCCCACAAGTTCGGGGATAAGCCCGTATTTTACCAAGTCACGAGGCTCAACCTGCTTCATAATATCTATCTGTGAAAGCTCTGCTTTACTGTAAAGATCCGAGCCAAAACCGAGCGATGATTTATTTGAGCGTTTTTCTATTATTTTGTCTATGCCTTCAAAAGCACCGCCGCAAATAAACAAGATATTAGAGGTGTCTATCTGAATCATATCCTGATGAGGATGCTTTCTGCCTCCCTGTGGCGGAACATTTGAAACAGTACCCTCTAAAATTTTAAGAAGCGCCTGCTGTACGCCCTCTCCGCTTACATCTCGTGTTATGGACGGATTTTCGGATTTGCGTGTAATTTTGTCGATTTCATCAATGTAAATGATACCGTGTTCAGCAGCTTTAATGTCATAATCAGCCGCCTGAATAAGTCTTACCAGCACATTTTCAACGTCGTCGCCCACATAACCCGCTTCGGTTACGGTAGTGGCGTCTGCTATTGCAAAGGGCACATCTAAAATCTTAGCCAAGGTCTGTGCCAAGTGGGTTTTACCCACACCTGTAGGACCTAATAACAAAACGTTGCTCTTTTTTATATCAACGTCTAACTTTTTGTCGTAGTTTATGCGCTTATAATGATTATAAACCGCTACGGATAAGGCAATCTTAGCCTCCTCCTGCCCTACTACATACTGGTCAAGATGAGCCTTTATCTCGGCAGGCTTTAAAAGCGACACCTCGCCGTTTTCCTTCTTTGCCGATTTTGTCGGGAAAAGGTCGCTGTCCTCAAACAACATCTGGTAGCAAAGCTCCACACATTCATTACAAATATATGCGCCGCTTCCGAATAAAAGTCTGTCAACCTCTACATCGCTTTTGCCGCAAAAGCTACACCTTGGGCTTGATTTTTCTGTAAAATTAGCCATAATAAAGCCTCGCTTCTATCGTTTGGTTATAACCTTGTCAATTAAGCCGTATGCACAAGCTTCGTCAGCTGACATAAAGTTATCTCTTTCTGTATCCTGTTCGATTTTTTCAAGCGGTTGTCCTGTAGCTTCTGCCATAAGCTTATTTAAATTCTCTCTGATTTTTATAATTCTCTCAGCGTGAATTTTTATATCGCTCGCCTGTCCCTGAGTGCCGCCTAAAGGCTGATGGATCATAATCTCGCTGTTAGGCAGTGCGTAACGCTTACCCTTAGCGCCTGCGGTTAATAAAAACGCACCCATCGAAGCCGCCATACCGATACATATTGTGGATACGTCGCATTTAATGTACTGCATTGTATCGTAAATTGCCATACCTGCGGTAATTGAACCGCCGGGGCTGTTTATATAAAGCGAAATATCTTTATCGGGGTCTTGGCTTTCAAGGTATAATAACTGAGCTACAACCAAGCTTGCAGTTGTGTCGTTTACCTCGTCGCAAAGCATAATAATTCTGTCGTTTAAAAGTCTCGAAAAAATGTCGTATGAACGTTCGCCTCTGTTTGTTTGTTCTACTACATAAGGTACTAAACTCATTTTATATCATCCTTTCAATGATTAAATACGGTTTTTTGACAAATTATTGTAATATCACTAATTGCAAATATATGCCTTGCAGCATCGCTCCAAGACATATACCCGAAAGATTATTACCTTAAATTATTTTTACTTGATTACAGCAGATTCTTTTACAAGCTCAATAGCCTTATTAACGGCTAAATCCTTGCTAATATCCTCGACAGGAACTATATCACGAACCTTTTGAGCTTCCATCTTATAGTTCTCTGCGAGTTTATCATATTCTGCATCAATCTCTTCGTCTGTAGGAGTAATGTTTTCAAGCTCGACAATCTTTTCAAGTGCCAAGCGGATTTTAACCTGCTTTTCAGCCTGCTCTCTGAAGGTCTTTCTGAAAGCGGTAGCGTCCATACCCATATATTTGAGATATGTATCAAGATCCATTCCCTGCATCTGTAAACGGTATGAGAAATCTCTCATTATATCGTCGATGCGTGCTTCATACATTTCTTCGGGAATTTCGCCTTCCATATTGTCAATAATATTATCTATAAGCGCATTTTCTACTTGATCGTTTGCGGCTTTTTCGTTAGCTTCTTCGATTTTTGCCTTTTGGTCAGCCTTTAACTGATCGAGAGTATCAAATTCGCTTACGTCCTTTGCAAATTCATCGTCGAGTTCAGGCAATTCCTTTGCTGAAATTTCGTGAAGCTTACACTTAAATACTACTGCTTTGCCCTTTAACTCTTCTGCCTGATAATCCTCGGGGAAGGTTACGTTTACGTCAAATTCCTCACCGATATTTTTGCCTTCTATTTGCTCTTCAAAGCCCGGTATAAACTGCCCCGAACCAAGTACCAATGAATATTTTTCTGCTTTTCCGCCTTCAAAAGCCTTATCATCAACAAAGCCTTCAAAGTCAATAACAACAGTATCGCCGTTTTGTGCTGCTCTGTCGTCTACGTCTATAATTCTTGCGTTTTGGTTTTGCATAGCTTTAAGTCTTGCGTCAACCTCATCGTCAGTTACAGTTTTGACTTCTTTTTTAACTTCTATACCTTTATAATCCTTTACTGTAACTTCAGGCTTAACAACGCATATAGCTTTAAAGGTAAAGCCGTCTGCCTTGCTTACGTCTGTTATTTCAACATCGGGCGGAGCTACAACCTCAAGCTTTGATTCGATAATAGCCTCGTTTAATGCGCTCGGATATAAATCGTTTATAGCGTCCTCAAAAAATACGCCTTCACCGTAAGTTTTTTCGATAATTTTTCTCGGAGCTTTACCCGGTCTAAAGCCCTGAACATTTATTTTCTTGCCGTTTTTCTTATAAGCTCTTTGTAAAGCTTCCTCAAACTTTTCGCTGTCAACCTTTACAGTCAACTCGTGCTTATTTGTTTCGATTTTTTTGCTTTCTGCCAACATTTTGTATCCTCCAATTTTTGCTTTTGCTAAGTTAAAATTCTAAATCTAAATAATTATAGCACATAACTAATATATAAATCAAATATTTTGTAGCAGTTTTAATAAATTGTTAAATAACCGTTACATTTACAGCACCTTTTGGGGCGTAAACTGTACAAAATCACACGAAACAAGCCTAAAGTCAATACCGTTTCTTATTCCGTTTATTGCATATTCACAGCTTTTGCCGTGTATGTGACCGTAATAGCACCTTTTCACACCGTACTCAATAAGCACATCAAGTATCTCGTAACATTCGTTGCTTGCGTAAATCGGCGGATAATGTAAAAACGCTATCGGCGTTTTTTTACTTTTTTTGCCGTCCTCTAAGGAAAGCCTTAGCCTGCCGGCTTCACGGTCTAATACCTTTTTGTTAACTGCTTCACCCGGTTCGTTTATCCATCCCCTTGTACCGCACAAAACATAATCGCCGTATTCATAGGAATTGTTAAAGAGAACTTTTATAGTATCAAAGCCGTTATCGGCAAGGTATTTTTCCACCTTTGTCTTAGTCGAAAACCATAAATCGTGATTGCCTTTTAAAATTATTTTTTGACCCTTTAAATTGTTTATAAACTTAAAATCCTCGTAGGTTTCTTCGAGCTTTAAAGCCCACGAAATATCGCCGACAATCACTACCGTGTCGTTATCGTCTACTATATAATTCCAAGTTTGTTCAATGAGTTTTACATAGTTATCCCAGCCTCTGAAAATATCCATAGGCTTATCTGTGCCTAACGACAAATGCAAATCTCCGATTACATATAAGCTCATAAAATGAACACTCCACATAAAATGCTATACATAAAACCTTTGAGCTTTGACAACAATATTACTGACGGTTATTTTTCCGCCATTAAGGTCTTTATATTTTCCAATGGCAATATAAAGACCTTAATTTTAAGCCATTGGAGAAAAGGGGCTAATTATGTCAAAGAGCAAAAGTAATCCTCTTGCAGGCTGTGATAAAGACTGCATAAACGGTATTTCCTGTGATGTTGTAAGCTGTATTCACAACAACCACCAGCTCGGTTGTACCGCAGGCAAAATCAAGGTTGGACCGAGCTTTGCCACATCTACAAACGATACGGTATGCGACACCTATAAAAGCGCTAAATAGTTAAAGCTAATAAGAGCTGACATTATGTCTTGTCAGCTCTTTAATTTTATTATATTCCAAGCATTTCGGATACTGCCGATTGCATCTGTGATTTATCTATAACCTTTGAAAATCTTACCTGCTTATCCTTAAGATTTGCAAGTGCGTTCGGTATCTCTAAGCCCGAAAGCTCATTTATCTTGCTTACCTGCTCGTATTCGTCCGAGATAACCTCGTTAGAAATTGCAGAAAGTACACTTTCTGAGAATTTATACGGGCTTGCAGTCGAAACAATAACCATTTTGGTTTTGTCACCGGTTTTCTGAGTATATTCCTTTGCAACCTTTACCGCTACCGCAGTGTGAGTATCGCAAAGATAAGAATATTTCTCAAAGATTTCCTTTATGGTCTTTTTGGTATCTTCATCGGTGCAATATCCGCCGTAGAATAAATCGCCAAGCGTTGTCTTAACCTTATCGTCTACCTCGTAAGTTCCCTTAGAATTTAAAAGGCTGAACCATTCGTTTATCTTTTTATCGTCACAGCCCGACAAATCATAAAGCAGTCTTTCAAGGTTTGAGGAGATAAGTATATCCATAGACGGCGATATGGTTGTATAAAAATCTCGGTTTTTCTGATAAATGCCGGTATTTATAAAGTCGGTAAGCACCTTATTCGAATTTGAAGCACAGATAAGCTTACCTATCGGCACGCCCATTTTTTTAGCGTAATAAGCCGCTAAGATGTTGCCGAAATTGCCTGTGGGAACAACGAAGTTAAGCTTTTCGCCGAGAGTTAGCTCGCCGTCGGCGACAAGCTTTGCGTATGTCGATACATAATAAACTATCTGCGGTAAGAGTCTGCCCCAGTTAATTGAGTTTGCGGAGCTAAACATCATACCGTTATTTTCAAGGCTTTTAGCAAAAGCTTCGTCTGTAAATATTGCCTTTACGCCTGTTTGGGCGTCGTCAAAGTTACCCTCTATAGCGCAAACGCTTACGTTATCCCCCTCTTGCGTTGTCATCTGGCGTTTTTGCATTGAGCTTACGCCGTCTACCGGATAAAATACAAGTATCTGCGTGCCCTCAACGTCCTTAAAGCCCTCGAGCGCCGCTTTGCCGGTATCTCCGCTGGTAGCAACCAAAATTACGATTTTTTTATCGCCTGCAACTTTTTTTGCCGAGGTGGTAAGCAAAAACGGAAGTATCTGAAGCGCCATATCCTTAAACGCACAGGTAGGACCGTGCCATAGTTCCAGCATATATGTATTATCCGAAAGCTTTGCAAGCTCGGCTATATTATCGGTTGCAAATTTTTTATCGGTATAAGCGCTTTCGGCGCAGTAATTTATTTCGTCCTCGCTAAAGTCGGTTAAAAAGAGTGACAAAACATATTTTGCCCTTTCGACATAGCTAAGCTTTCCTATATTATTTATTGTATCCAAATCTATTTTCGGTAGCTTATCGGGGACAAAAAGACCTCCGTCTTTAGAAATGCCCTGAGTGATAGCCTGTGCAGATTCTACCTTTAAATCGCTGTTTCTGGTACTTTTATAAAGCATTTTTCTCCTCCTAAAAATTTATGTTCTCCCGTGCAAAACGATAAGCATTATTAAACATAATTTTTTCTGTCAAATCCTCATTATAATATCTTACCATACTATTATATAGTTTTTCAAGTGCGGTGATTTGATTTATCGCTTTGGGCATATCCGCTCCGTCAAAATCGGTACCTAAAGCGAGCGTATTTTCTCCGCCCAACGCTAAAATATGCTCGATATGCTTTATTATTTCGTCAATCGTATAGTCGTCTTTGCCGTTTACAAAAAGCGGATAAAGATTTATCCCTATTATACCGCCTGATGTAATTAAATGCTTTATCTGCTCATTTTTTAAGTTTCTTTTGTGAGGGCATATACTGTAAGCATTGGAATGTGTGGCGACAAACGGCTTTTTTGCGATACTTGCCAAATCGTAAAAGCCCTGCTCATTTAGGTGAGATACGTCTATTATTATGCCTTCTTTTTCGAGCATATCCACAGCTTTTTTACCCAAATCGGTAAGTCCGCCTTTAGCCAAAACTCCGCTTGCAAGCTCGTTTTTTCCGTTCCACACAAGCGTAAAAAAGGATATTCCCATTTCCTTTAGGGTTTTAATCCTGTCTATTTTACCTGCAATAGCTCTGCCACCCTCGACGGAAAGTATATAGTTACAAACTCTACTTTTTACTTCACCGTCAAAGTAGTGCATTTTATCTTTATTCTTATTAAACTGCTCTTTAAAAAAGCTATGCTGAGCCAAAAGATTTTCCCATGCGCTTTCGCCCTTATAAATATCGTCTATCCAAAAGGCAAAGGTCTGCACCCAACATTCATTTTTAAGCCCTCTTTTAAGGTCGATATGAAGGTTATTTTCAAAAAGAGAGCTTTTTTTATTCATCGCAGTAGACACAGTATCACAATGCAAATCAAAAACACGCATAAATTACACCTCTTAAACTAATCCTCAACAAACGCATTCTCGATATAGTTTATGTCGCCGTTATCCTCAAGGTACACCTCTGCAACGTCAAATCTCGGCTGAAGGGTAGTTTTATTGTCCTGTAAATATAACTTTGCGGTTTTTATAAGCTTGTCCTTTTTTGATTTTGTCACCGCAAGCACAGCCTTATAGTCGCTTTTTTTAGTTCTGGTTTTTACCTCGACAAAGGCAATAACGTTATCGTTTTTTGCAATAATGTCTATCTCGCCGTAAAGACGTGAGAAATTCCTTTCGACTATCTCATAGCCTTTGTTTACAAGATACTCGCACACCATATCCTCGCCGTGCTTTCCCGTGTCTTTTTGCGGCGAAGGCGTTTCATTTTTTCTTGCATAATAGCTTTTTAAATAGCTGTGGCGGTGTACGTCGCTTTCGCCGTATTTATCGAGCATTTCATAATGAAGCTTTGTGCCGTAGCCCTTATGCTTTTCAAACTGATATTCAGGGTATTTTTCAGCAACCTTTTTCATATACCTGTCTCTTTCGACCTTTGCAAGTATAGACGCAGCCGCAATAGAAGCGGATTTTCCGTCACCCTTTACCACGCACTTTGTATGTACATTGAGCTTAGGGTTTTTGTTTCCGTCAACAAGCACAAGCTCAGGTGTAATTTTAAGCCCCGAAACCGCCCTTTGCATTGCAAGAAATGTAGCGTTTAAAATATTATATTTTTCTATTTCGGCGACACTTGCAGTTGCTACGCAGTAGGTTAATGCCTTTTTTGTTATCTCGTCGTAAAGGGCTTCTCTTTTTTTCTCGCTTAGCTTTTTGGAGTCGTTTAACCCCTCGATAATTATATCTTTAGGCAGTATTACCGCCGCCGCATACACATCTCCCGCAAGCGGTCCTCTGCCTGCTTCGTCTACTCCGCAAAGCACCGAGCAGTACTGCGAAGCGTCAAATTCAAATAAATCCATAATACCTTTTCCCTTTTATCTAATTATAAATAAAGCTAATGGCTTTTGGTGTAAAGTCATTAGCCTTTAAATCATTCTGTAGGTTTTTCAAGAGTGATTTTCCCGAGCTTACCTCCACGGTATTCGTCAAGCACCGTTATCGCCGCACGCTCGGTATTTATTTCTCCGCCCGAAATAAGCATACCACGCTTTCTTCCGACCATTTCCAAAAGCGTGTACGCATCTGCGTCCTCAAAATTTTCAAGCTTATAGCGCTGGGTGAGCACCTTCGGATATTCCTTTTGCAAAAATTCCAAAAAGCGCATAGCCAAAAGCTCTATGTCAACTACGGTATCCTTTACGGCACCCGTAAAAGCCAAACGCTCGCCCACTTTGGCGTCCTCAAACTTAGGCCACAAAACTCCCGGCATATCAAGTAATTCCATATCGGTGCCTATATTCACCCATTGTCTGCCTCTGGTAACGCCCGGTCTGTCCTCTACCTTCGCACGCTTTGAGCCTGCCATTCGGTTTATAAAGGAGGATTTGCCCACATTTGGAATACCCACTACCATAATTCTTACTGCCCTGCCGATAAGACCTTTTTTCTTGCGTCTTTCGATTAAATCGCTAAGCTCATTTCTCACCATAGGCAAAAACACGTTAAGCCCTTTACCTGATTTACAGTCGCAGGCAAGCGCAGGTATGTTTTTATTTTTATAAAAGTCAAGCCACTGCTTAGTTACATTTGCGTCGGCAGAATCAGCCTTATTTAACATTATTATTCTTTTTTTATCGCCTACCCATTTATCGAGCTCGGGGTTACGACTGCTCATAGGGATTCTGGCGTCGGTGATTTCCAAAACTATATCGACCATCTTAAGACTTTCGGTAATAAGACGTCTTGTTTTCGCCATGTGCCCCGGGAACCACTGAATTGACGGTGTATCTGCCATAAATAACTCCTAATCTATAAATCCTATTCTGTCAAGCGGTGAATATCTAAAGATTACCTCGCCGAAAATATGGTCTTTTTTTACCATACCGATTGACTCAAAGCGACTGTCTACCGAGCGATTGCGGTTGTCGCCCAAAACAAATACGCTATCAGGCGGAACAACGCACGGAAAATCAACAAGCTCGCCGCCTATTTTGTTAGTGGTAAGCTCTGCAATATAGTCCTCTTTTAAAAGCACGTCGTCTACATAAACCTCGCCTTTTTCAAAGTCTATATTTACCTTTTGTCCTTCGGTTGCAATAACACGCTTTACGATATTGGTGTCGTTATCTCTTTTTATTACAACTATATCGCCTGCGTCTACCTTATAAAAACACGATAGTATAATAAGTCTTTCCTTATCCTCTAAGGTCGGCATCATTGAAGGACCGTCAACTACGACGTTTCTGATACCAAAAGAAAATATGCATATAGCAATGGTAACAGCTATAAAAACCGACTCAAGCCAGTCACAAATTTCTTTTTTTACAGTGCTGTTTTCATTCATATACTAATCTTAACCTTTCACAACAGTATATTTTTATAACATTATAATGCAAAAAAGGACAGTGTAAAAACCGTCCTTTCCTTACCGCTATTACTTGATTTTTTGTTTAACCTTAGCTGCTTTGCCGACTCTGTCACGCAAGTAGTAAATTTTACTTCTGCGAACTTTACCGTATCTTACAACTTCAACCTTTGCAACATTCGGAGAATGTACCGGGAATACTCTTTCAATTCCGCAGCCGTATGCTACACGGCGAACAGTAAAGGTTTCGTTAATACCGCCGTGTCTTTTGGCGATAATTGTTCCTTCAAAAATCTGTATTCTTTCTTTGTCGCCTTCCTTAATTTTGCAGTGAACTTTTACGGTATCACCGATGTTAAGTTCAGGCATTTGGGCTCTTAAGCTTGAGTCGCTGATAGCTTTTAATGCATCCATTGTTTTTCCTCCCAATTTTCAGACATTCTTACCCACAAGGATTATATACGGCTTTTGCCGTTATGTGACAGAGGACTGCCCGCTTTAATGATTATTTTTATTTCACATTAACCCCCACAAAGCGCCTAAACACCTTGCGGCATACTAAATGCTTATATATTATACTACATAATTTCTTACAATGCAAGAAAAATTTTCGTATTTTTGAAAAAATATTTTTTGCGCCCGTTTTTTTAAATTTTTGTAAAAATGCGGTTTTATAATTACAAAATACTTGCAACAAAAATCATTACGTTATATACTATAATAGTTAAATTATAATTAGTAAAGAGTTTTTATTGATTTTAATAATTTATAATAACTTTCCTCTTAATTTTGTAAAGCTACAAAATAAGATGACAAACATTTTTGAGGTGAAATAAATGGGACTTTTTGAAAAGGTATTCGGCACATATTCCTCAAGGGAATTAAAGCTTATAAACCCGATAGCCGACAAGGTTATGGATTTAGAGCCTGTGTACGAAAAAATGAGCGACAATGAGATTAAAGGACAGACAGATATTTTAAAGAAACGTCTGGCTGACGGTGAAACCTTAGACGATATTTTACCCGACGCTTTTGCCGTATGCCGTGAGGCTGCGTGGAGAGTTTTAGGTATGAAGCACTTTCGTGTTCAGGTTATCGGCGGTATTGTTCTTCATCAGGGCAGAATTGCCGAAATGCGTACAGGTGAAGGTAAAACATTGGTTGCTACCCTGCCCGCTTATCTAAACGCTTTATCCGAAAAGGGCGTTCATATCGTAACGGTAAACGATTATCTTGCAAAGCGTGACTCCGAGTGGATGGGTAAGGTTTATAAATGGTTAGGCCTTTCGGTAGGTCTTGTTATTCACGACCAAGACCCTGTTAAAAAGCAAGCCGCTTACAACGCCGACATCACCTACGGTACAAACAATGAATTCGGCTTTGACTACCTTAGAGACAATATGGTTATCTATAAAAATCAAAAGGTACAAAGACCTTTTAACTTTGCGATTGTCGATGAGGTTGACTCAATTCTTATTGATGAGGCAAGAACTCCGCTTATCATTTCGGGTCAGGGCGATAAGTCCACCGATATGTACCAGCTCGCAGACCAGTTTGCAAAGCGCCTAAAGGCTCACAAGGTTATCGAGGTTGACAACAAAGAAGAGCAAGACGACATCGACGCAGATTACATTATAGATGAAAAAGGTAAAACCGCAACCCTTACCCCTAAGGGCGTTAAGCGTGCCGAGGAATTTTTCCACGTTGAAAATCTTATGGACGCAGACAATATGACCTTACTTCACCACATAAACCAAGCCGTTAAGGCTCACGGTATTATGCACAGAGATGTTGACTACGTTGTAAAAGACGGCGAAGTTTTAATTGTTGACGAATTCACAGGCCGTCTTATGATAGGCAGACGTTACAGCGAGGGCTTGCACCAGGCTATCGAGGCTAAGGAGGGCGTTAAGGTTGAAAGAGAGTCTAAAACTCTCGCTACAATCACCTTCCAAAACTATTTCAGACTCTATAAAAAGCTTTCCGGTATGACAGGTACCGCCTCAACAGAGGACAGCGAATTCAGAGAAATCTACAAGCTTGACGTTATTGAAATCCCGACGAACAAGCCTGTTATCAGAGTGGACTATGAGGATTCTGTTTTCAAAAGCGAAAAAGGTAAATATAACGCAGTAATAAACCAGATTTTAGAGTGCCACGAAAAAGGCCAGCCTGTACTGGTCGGTACCGTTACAATCGATAAGTCCGAGCTTTTGAGCAAAATGCTTCGTCAAAAGGGCATTAAGCACGAGGTGTTAAACGCAAAATACCACGAAAAAGAAGCCGCTATCATAGCGCAGGCAGGTAAACTCGGTGCCGTTACCATAGCGACAAATATGGCAGGTCGTGGTACCGATATTATGCTCGGCGGTAACGCAGAATATCTTGCAAAAGCATACATTCAAAAGCAGGGCTACACTGATGAGCTTATAGCAGAGGCTGACGGCTACAGCGAAACCGACAACGAGGAAATTATCGCTATAAGAAAGGCTTATCACGAGGCTTTGGATAAATATAAGGCTGAAATTCAGTATGAGGCTGACAAGGTTCGTGAAGCAGGCGGTTTATTTATAATAGGTACGGAACGCCACGAGTCAAGACGTATCGACAACCAGTTAAGAGGTCGTTCGGGACGTCAGGGCGACCCGGGTGCCAGCCGTTTCTTCATCTCGCTTGAGGACGAACTTATGCGTCTTTTCGGCGGAGACAGAGTGCAAAACCTTATGGAAGTACTTAAAATTGAAGAAGACCAGCCTATAGAAGCTAAAATGCTCACAAACAGAATTGAAAGCGCACAAAAGAAGGTTGAGGACAAAAACTTTAACATTCGTAAAAACGTGCTTCAGTTTGACGACGTTATGAATAAACAGCGTGAAATCATCTACGAGCAACGTGACAAGGTGCTTGAGGGCGAGGATATTCACGATTACATTATGAAAATGCTCGACGATATGCTCGAGGAAACAGTAGGGATGTATCTGCCGAAATCGTCGCTCCACGAGGAATGGAATGTCAAAGGCTTGTGCGACCATTTCTTAGGCTTCTTAACTACCGAAAATCAATTTGACGGCTATGATATGGTTACCTTGGGAGATATGAGCAGTGATGACTTTGTTGACATTTTAAAGAAAAGAGCTTTGGAGCTTTATGACGAGCGTGAAAAGATTTTAGGCACCGACAGAATGCGTGAGCTCGAAAGAGTTGTGCTTTTAAAGACGGTTGACCGCTACTGGATGGATCATATAGATAATATGACCGAGTTAAAGCGTGGTATATACCTGCGTTCTTACGGTCAAAAGGATCCTGTTACAGAGTATAAACTCGAAGGCTTTGATATGTTTGACGAAATGATTGCAACAATCAGAGAGGATACAACAAAGCTTATTTTAACAGTTAAGATAAGAACCGACGAGGACGTTAAGCGTGAACAGGTTGCAAAGCCTGTTACGGCTGTACACGGCGACGGCGAAGTAAAGGTTAAAAAGCAACCCGTACGCTCACAAAAAATAGGCAGGAATGACCCTTGCCCATGCGGAAGCGGTAAAAAGTATAAAAAGTGCTGTGGATTTGACAATAATTCACCGTCATAATCAGTTTAAGGATTGTTTAAAAAACAATCCTTAAAGTTTATAAGGGAGAGTTTTACTATGTTTGATTTATCTTATTATATGCCGACAAAGATTATTTACGGCAAAAACTGCGTGGAAAATAACGCCGAGGTTTTTAAGTCCTTAGGCAAAAAGTGCCTTATTGTAACAGGCAAACACAGCGCAAAGGAATGCGGAGCGTTAGATGATATTTTAAAAACCTTTAAGCGTTTTGATATCGAGAGTATTATCTTTGACGAAGTTTTACAAAATCCGCTTTTATCCGTATGCAAAAAGGGCGGTCAAATCGCTATGGAAAATAACGCCGACTTTATTGTAGGTATAGGCGGTGGCTCTCCGCTTGACAGCGCAAAAGCAATAAGCGTATTTGCCTCAAACGACCTAAAGCCTATCGACATATATAATGAGGTTTATGAAAATAAGCCTCTGCCGCTTGTGCTTATAGGCACTACCGCAGGAACAGGAAGCGAGGTTACGCCTTATTCGGTTCTCACCGTTGACGAAACCTCAAGAAAGCGTACCGTGCATAATATTTTTGCGGACTTATGTTTTTGCGATTACAGATATACCGTATCACTTAACTATCATTTTTCGGTTTCTACTGCGCTCGACAGCTTATCTCACTGCATTGAAAGCTACTTCTCACCTAAAAGCAATACCATCTCTCAAGACTTTGCCGCATCAGGTATAAAGCTTGTTTACGAAGTGCTTGACTCCTTAAAGGACGAATGCTTTACAGACGAACAAAGACAAAAGCTTTACGCCGCTTCGATTTACGGCGGACTTTCTATCACAAAAACAGGCACGGGATTTTGCCACGCTTTAGGCTATTATCTTACAGAAAACTTTGATGTATCACACGGCTTTGCCTGTGCGGAGTTTTTACCTGCATACATCAAAAACGCCGTTACAAGCGAACCGAAAAAGGCACAAAAACTTTTCTCTGAGATAAACCTTTCGCCCGAGAAGTTGTCCGATAAAATAAAAGCGTTCACTACCCTGCCCGAAGTTACTATTACAGATGAGGACAAAGCCAAAATGTTTGAGCGCTGGAATGTAAACGGCATATTTAAAAACTCGCCCGGCAACTTTAACGCAAACGACGCTATAAAGCTTTATGATGAGTTATTTTAATTTATAAAAGCATTAAGGGAGACTGTTAAAAAACAGTCTCCCCTTTTTTAAAAAAACAAAAAATCATAAATTTTGCTTATATTTTTTTCAAATATCTGATTAACCTGCTCTATGGCAGGTTTATTTTCGTCGATATAAAGGTTTAAGGTTATGCACCTATTGGAATTTTCGGTATATTCCTCAGCTTCATTAAAACGCATAAAGGGCACAATGTTAATTATGATATAACTGTCATTTTTTAAGAGCATCAGGGCTCTTAAAAGCTCACTTTTACTTATGTAGCCCGAAGAAAGCAAATATCTTTTATAGCTTATTGCCTTATGCTTTTTATAAAGGTTAATAAGCCTTGTAAGCTTTATATCGTTAAAGTATGCGCAGTTATAGCAGTCTATCTTTATCTTATTGCCAAAAAACACATCGCAGTTTAAGTTTATATCCCTATTACATACCAGTAAAGGCACGTTTATTTTATTTATATTATTTATCCCTTTGCGTCTTATAAACCTTTTAAGCTTTCGTGCTTTATAAGGGACACAGCCGTATTTGTCCTTTAAATTAGCATATAAAAAAGGCGTAAATAAATTATTTGTGACCGCAAAGGAGCTTATATCTAAGCTGTATTTTTTAAAAGCGTTAATAACGCAGGGTAAAATCTCATAATTTTTGTCGCTTCCCGTTAAAGCGACTCCAAGTTTCATCACCATCACCTCTTCTCGTAAAATGAATTTATATTTCATTTTACGAGAAGCCTTTAAGTTTTGTGAATGATTATTCTACGGGGCGATAACGCAAAGCTATACTTTGGGCTACCTTTATGCCGTCTACTGCGGCGCTCACAATTCCGCCTGCATAACCTGCTCCCTCGCCGCAGGGGTAAAGTCCGTTTATGCCTAAAGCATTAAAGTCATCACTTCTTGTTATCCTTACCGGAGATGATGTTCTTGTTTCTACGCCTGTCATAACTGCGTCATCACAGGCAAAGCCCTTTATTTTTTTATCGAAGTTTAAAAGCCCTTTCTTTAAAAAATCGTTTACGACGGCGGGAAAAAGCTTATCAAAATCACACGCTTTTACTCCGAGCGAATAGCTGGGCTCAACGCTTTTTAGATTAAGTTCCGCCTTACCTTTTAAGAAATCGCCTACCGTAACCGCCGGAGCGCAGTAATCCATACCGCCGAGGTTAAAAGCGGTTTTTTCAAGGTGTCTTTGAAAATACATTCCGTCTAAGACGCCCTTACCGTAGTCGTCTGCGCCGACAGATACCACAAGTGCGGAATTTGCGTTTAATTTATCTCTTTTGTATTCGCTCATACCGTTTGTCACTACGCTCTCCTCCTCTGAGGCGGCCGGCACTACCGTACCGCCGGGACACATACAAAAGGTATAAACGCCTCTGCCTGCTTCACGATAAGAAAGCTGATATTCGCCCTTCGGCAGATTTGGATGGGAAGCAAGCTTTCCGTAAAGGGCTTTATCTATTTCGCTTTGCAGATGCTCTATTCTTACGCCTACCGAAAAGCTCTTAGGCTCAATAAAAACGCCTTTATCAAGTAACATTTCAAAGGTATCTCTTGCGCTATGCCCTACCGCCAGCACTAAGTTTTCGGTCCTTATTTCCTTATTGTTTACTATAACGGATTGCACCCTTGAATTTTTTACAACAATATTTTCGAGCTTATGCGAAAACAAAACCTCTCCGCCTAAAGCTATAATTTCTTTTCTTATGTTTTTTATAACTCTTCTTAATTTGTCGGTTCCAATGTGCGGTTTTGCGCTTGTTAAAATCTCCTTAGGTGCGCCGAACTTAAAAAAGGTATCTATTACAAAATTGCATCTCTCGTCATTTATTCTGGTAGTTAATTTGCCGTCCGAAAAAGTACCTGCGCCTCCCTCGCCAAACTGCACGTTACATTCGCTGTTTAGCGTGCGCTCTTTGAAGAACGTCTCTACTGCCTCTACCCTTGAGTCCACGTCTTTTCCACGCTCAATTATTATAGGTTTATAGCCGAGCTTTGCCAAAATATAACCGCAAAAAATCCCCGCAGGTCCGAAGCCTGCGATAACTATAGGTGAGTTTAGCTTCTCGGTACCCGTTTTTAACTTAAGCTCATAAGCAGGCTTATAGGTTACATTATTATCCTTTAGCTTTTTTACAACCAAAGCTTCATCGCAATCGAGATTTACAAGCACAGAAGTCACAAACATAATGTTATTTTGTTTTCTTGCGTCTAAGCTTCTTTTATATATACTTATGCTTTTCACCTTATCGTTTGAAACCGAAAGCTTTGAGATAGCCTTATAAAAAGCTACATCATCGCTTTCTTCCAAGCCTATTTTTATATTGGTAACTAAAATTGCCATAATAATATTTCCTTATTATATATGACCGTATTTTAAAAAATACGGTCATACGCTAATTTGTTATTTACTTGAAGCCGTAACGGTTACGGAATATTCTCCGACCGCCCAAGCCATTTCCTTATCTAAAAGGGATATGCTTGCGCTTACACGCTGAGAGCCCTCGGTGATAACCTGATTTTCAAAATCTACGGTTACTACTACGTCCTCAGAGGTAAGAGCCGCTATTACATCAGCCTTACCCACAAATTTTATATCGGATAACCTTGTTGTAACTAAGCTTATGTCATAATTTGTAGGAGCGTTTTTAAGCACAATATTCGATGAAGACAAGCTCGTTGAAGCCATACCGTCTTTTTCTGCCGGGAACGAAACCGTAACCTGCGTGAAGTTATCTAAGTTTAAGTAACCTGCAAGGAGCGATACGTCAAAGGTAAATGAGCTTCCTATATCTATATTTCTGAAATCAATCTGACCTGCAGAAATAGATTCTACTTCGGAGGTTGCGTCAACGGGTATGCCTACCTGTATCTCGGTTTCAGACAAGGTGTACTCAAGCTCTTTAGCGTCTACCCCGTCGGGAACATTTATAAACTCAACCGTAAGCGGTAAGTTGGATTTCTTGTAAAGCGGAATTGTTATTTTAAATTCGTCTTGACTAAGCTTTAAGCTGTCTAAGGATATTAGATTTGCGTCTGCATCATAAAGTAGGAGCGTACCCTCAACCACCGTAGTTTGCGCAATATCCAAACTGTCGCTGTTTTCCACTACACATCTTGAAATAGCATCTATTGTAGCAGACCTGCCATATATTGTGATTTCGTCGGGTGAGACTATTTTTTGGTCAATTATATATCCGTCTGAAACGGTTTTATTCGGAGTTGAAATTTCGATGGTAAAGGTCTTTTCAGAAAAGTAATCAAACTCTAAGGAAAGTGTTTTTGTTTTTGAAAAATCTACCTCATAATCGTCGTCATTTGCTACCTTTGATACAAGCACTTCCAGATCGTACACGCCCGGTTGGGTAACTTTACTTGCGTCGACATAAGCGTGAAAGTCATCGGCGGTAAGTCTTCCTACCTTATATGACTTGCCCGTAACCTGTATATCCACCAAAACAGTATCGCTGTTGACTATATCAAGCCCGTTTGTTTTTGCAACGGTTGAATCCAGCGCCATATCCACGGGAACATTGTGAACAACATAAGTTGTATTCGGGTCGATAACGGTAGAAACCAAAAACCAAATAATAATTGCAACAACTATCGAAAAAGGTATTAGGAAGTTTTTAGAGTTAAAAAGCTTATCAAAATCTAATTTTCTCATTTTTTCTTCCCCTTCTTGAAAACAGATTTTTTGCTTTCATCTTCGGATTCCGACAAAAGTTTTTTCTTTAAATATTCACTTAAACTCTCTTTAGTAAAGCCTCTTTCGAGCCTGCCGTTAAAGGCGATTGATATAGCGCCCGTTTCCTCTGATACTACAATGGTAACTGAATCGGAAACTTCGCTTAGTCCTATAGCTGCTCTGTGGCGTGAGCCGAGATACGACTCAATAAGCTCCTCCTTTTGAGGCTTAGGCAGATAACAAGCCGCCACCAATACCCTACCGTCACGCATAATTACGGCGCCGTCGTGCAAGGGAGTTTTGTTATAAAAGATATTTCCGAAAAGCTCTACGCTCGGTCTTGCGTCAATCTCAACGCCTGTGCTTATAAGCTCTCCGAGCTTTGTGGTTCTTTCCAAAACTATAAGCGCACCGGTTGAGGTCTCGGATAGTTTTTCGGTTGCCTCAACTATAATCGGTATAGCCTTTTCCCATTTGTCAGCGTGCCGGTTGTTTTCGCCTAAAAACGAGCCGCCCACCTTAGTTCTTCCGACCTTTTCGAGTATACGTCTTATTTCCGGCTGGAATAATACTACTATTGCAACAAGCCCCGTATTTAAAACTACCCTCAAAACATACTTTAAGGTTTTAAGGTCTAATATTGACACCAAAGCATAGCTTATAACAAGAAACAAAATTCCTTTTAAAAGCTGTTCCGCTCTTGTTTCTCTTACCAGTTTTATTAACTTATATACAAGATACGAGATAATTAAAATATCCACTATATCTGTCCATGCAATTCCTTTAAGCACGCTGTAAACATATAAAAGGAAATTTTCGATAATTGCAATCATTTTATTTTTTCCCTTTCCAAAAAGCTTTTTGTCTTCAGCTAAATTTTTATACCTATACAATTATATATTAACAATTTATCAGTCGCTTTTCAAGCAAAAATCAGTATTTTTACTATTTTGACAATATTTTTTATCAAACTTTACTAAAGGAAAATTTTTCTTTGTTTAAAACTCATTTTTACGTTTAAAATAAGTATATGCTTATCTTATATTGTGTTTGCAGGATAAGTATAAAAATAAGGGCTGTTTCAAAATGATTTTTTATCAGATTGAAACAGTCCTTTAACTTTAAAGTGATATGAAATTTTAGTGACAATCTTCACAGCAATCGGGAATTTCTCCGACTATTGATGTCGGGTCTATACCCTGTTTTGTGTAATAATCGGAAATAGCCGCCTTAATTGCCTGCTCCGCCAAAACCGAACAGTGTATTTTTGCCGGCGGTAAGCCGTCAAGAGCTTCGACAACTGCTTTGTTTGTAAGCTTTAAAGCATCTTCGATTTTTTGTCCCTTTATTATTTCGGTAGCCATTGAGCTTGTAGCAATAGCCGCACCGCAACCGAAGGTTTTAAATTTAACGTCGGTTATAACATCACCCGAAACCTTTATATACATTTTCATTATATCTCCGCACTTGGCGTTTCCTATTTCACCTATGCCGTCTGCGTCAGCTATCTCGCCGACATTTCTCGGATTTGCAAAATGGTCTAATACCTTTTGTGAATATAACACTTTTATCTCTCCTTATAATAAGCTTTTTTGTTCGCCGTTTTCAATCTTTTCCCATACGGGTGACATTGAACGCAGTCTTTTAATGACATTCGGCACAATCTCTATGATATAATCAATATCCTCCTTCGAGGTTTCCTCGGTAATGGAAAGTCTGAGCGAGCCGTGCGCAATTTCGTGAGGCAAGCCTATCGCAAGCAAAACGTGTGACGGATCGAGCGAGCCCGAAGTACAAGCCGAACCGCTTGAAGCACAAATGCCGTTTAAATCACACATTAAAAGAAGTGCTTCGCCCTCAACGCCCTCAAAGGAAATGTTTATATTTCCCGGAAGTCTGTTTCTGCCACCGTTTAAGCGTGTGTTTTCTATCTTTAAAAGATTTTCGATAAGATAGTCTCTTTTCTCGGAGATTTCCTTTGCTTTTTTGTCAATATCCTTTGTGGCAATTTCTATCGCACGGGCAAGTCCCACAATTCCTGCTACGTTTTCGGTACTTGCACGCTTATTTCTTTCCTGCGCTCCGCCGTGAATTAGATTTGATATTCTTATACCGTTTCTTATATAAAGTACGCCTATTCCCTTCGGGCCGTGGAATTTATGTGCCGAAAGCGACAGCATATCTATATTTTGTTTTGCTACGTCTATATCAATATGACCTATAGCCTGTACGGCGTCGGTATGAAAGATAACTCCCTTTTTGCGACATACTTCTCCGATTTCGGATATAGGCTGAATTGTACCGATTTCGTTATTTGCATACATAATTGTCACTAAACCGGTTTTATCTGTAATAGCGTTTTCTACCTGCCCAGGTGTAACATAGCCCTCGCTGTTCACCTCAAGATAAGTAACCTCAAAGCCGTGCTTTTGCATAAACTGACAGGTGTGAAGTACTGCGTGATGTTCAAAGTTAGTGGTTATGATATGGGTTTTACCCTTATCCTTTAGGATATCCATAACGCCCTTTATCGCCCAGTTGTCAGCTTCGGAGCCGCCGCTTGTGAAATAAATTTCGTTTGTCTTAGCCCCCAGTGCCTCAGCGACTGTCTGTCTTGCTTTTTCAACAGTACGTCTTGCGCTTCTGCCTACCTCATAAATGCTCGAAGCGTTACCGTAGTTATCGGTAAGATAAGGCATCATAGCGTTTAAAACTTCAGCGGAAAGCTTGGTAGTAGCGGCGTTATCCGCATATATAAATCTTCCCATAATTATTACTCCAATACTTTTATATTAAATAAAGCATACGCTCATAAAAATTATAGAACAATGAGCATATGCTTATTATATACCTTTTTAGTATGCTTTGCAATAGTTTATTTAATATTATTTAAATTTTTTTGACTCTTTGACCGCAAGCTCGTCACAACGCTCGTTTTCGGGATGCCCTGCGTGCCCCTTTACCCAGATAAACTCCACATTGTGAATACTTAAAAGCTCTAAAAGCTTTTCCCAAAGGTCAGCGTTTAGTGCTTTTTGAGTTTTGGTTCTCATCCAGTTGTTACTTTGCCACTTTTTTGCCCAGCCTAAAGTGACGGCGTCTATTATATATTTCGAGTCGCTTGTAAGTATTACCTCGCACGGTCTTTTTAATGCGCTTAAAGCCTCTATTACCGCCGTTAATTCCATACGGTTATTAGTGGTACTTTGCTCTCCGCCCGAGAGCTCTTTTTTATGCTCGCCGTATTTTAGTATTGCGCCCCAGCCGCCCGGCCCGGGATTACCGCTGCAAGCACCGTCTGTATAAATATAAACCTTATCCATAATATTCTTTCCTAATATACATAAAAATACTCTTTTTGTCTTAGTATATTTTAATAGCTTGCCTTTGTGCTGTCAATAGCTTGCAAAAGAGCGTGCTTTTTAGTATAATGTAAAAATAAATATATTTTTAGCTTAAACATCTTTATTTATATATTTTTAACGGAGGTCCGTAAATGAACAGCGTTCAGTCAACTGACAATCACATTATTATACCTACCCTCGCTATGAGAGGGATTGTCCTGTTTGAGGGTATGACTATGCACTTTGACGTAGGCAGAAAAAAGTCAATCGCCGCCCTTAATTATGCTATGGAAAATGACAGAAAAATATTTTTGGTAACCCAAAAGGACATTTCTGTAGATAATCCAAACAAATCCGACCTTTACAGTATAGGCGTTGTGGCAAACGTCATCCAGCTTTTAAAAACGTCGGACGACGTTGTAAGGGTTTTTGTAAAGGGAATCTACCGTGCAAAGCTAATCGACGTAATATCGACACAGCCGTTTTTGGAAGCTATAATCAAAAAGCACCCCATAGCAGCAAGAAGCTCGGTTTCCGCAGACGAAATTGAAGCTACCATGCGTGTGGTTAAAAATGAATTCGAGATATACGGCAGTTTAATCCCGAAAATGTCAAAGGAGCTTATTTTAAGCGCTTTGAGTAAGGACGACCCGAAAAAGCTTTTTGAGGCTATTGCCTTTAATTTAGTTTTAAGATATGAGGATAAACAGGCTCTTTTAAGCCAAAACAGCACCTACAAACGTCTTAGACTGCTGGCTGATATTTTGCACAGCGAAAGCGATATTATGTCGCTTGAACACGAAATTTACGAGCAGGTAAAGGAACAGATAGACAAAAACCAGCGTGAATACTTTTTAAGAGAGCAGATGAAAGCTATCTCCTACCAGCTCGGAGAGGACGATTCTCAAAAAGATGAGACGGCAGATTTTAAGGATAAAATTGCAAAGCTAAAAAACATCTCTCAAGAGTCAAAAGAGAAGCTTTTTAGCGAGTGTGACAAGCTTTCTAAAATGCCTGCTTCCTCGCAGGAGGCAAGCGTTATACGCTCGTATCTTGAAGCTTGCCTTGCGCTTCCGTGGGATATTTCCACAAAGGATACGGCAAATATCGCTAAGGCAAAGAAAATCCTTGACCGTGACCATTACGGGCTTACAAAGGTTAAAGAAAGAATACTCGAAATTTTAGCGGTAAGACAGCTTGTACCCGATATAAAAGGGCAGATTATATGTCTTGTAGGTCCTCCGGGTGTGGGTAAAACCTCTATCGGCAAAAGTATTGCCGAAACCCTGGGAAGAAAATATGTAAGAGTTTCCTTAGGCGGCGTTAAAGACGAATCGGACATAAGAGGTCACAGAAAAACCTATGTAGGCGCAATGCCCGGACGTATAATCACCGCCATAAAACAGGCTAAATCAAATAATCCTCTTATATTATTGGACGAGATAGATAAAATGGGCGCAGACTTTAAGGGCGACCCGTCCTCCGCTATGTTAGAGGTTTTGGACAGCGAGCAAAACTACAGCTTCAGAGACCATTACATAGAAATCCCGTTTGATTTAAGCGACGTTTTATTTATCACTACCGCAAACGACGCTTCGATGATACCTGCTCCGCTTCGTGACAGAATGGAGCTTATAGAGCTTTCAAGCTATACCCGTGAAGAAAAGTTTAATATCGCAAAGCGTCATCTTGTGCCTAAACAGGTTAAAAAGCACGGCTTATCCTCAAAGGATATAACCTTTTTAAACGAGGGTATTTACTGCTTAATAGACAGCTACACCAGAGAAGCAGGCGTAAGAAATTTAGAGCGTGAGATTGCAGGTATTTGCAGAAAGGGTGCAAAGCTAAAGGTTTCGGATAACTTTAAAAAGGTTAGAGTAAATGAAAAGCTACTTAAAGAATTTTTGGGCCCTAAAAAATATAGTATAAATTTAGCATCTCAACAAAATCAAATAGGCGTTGTTACAGGTCTTGCATGGACTTCGGTAGGCGGCGAAACTATGGAGCTTGAAGCTGTATGTGTTGAGGGTAGCGGAAAGATTAAGGTTACCGGTAACTTGGGCGACGTTATGAAGGAATCCGCTTCGCTTGCGGTTACAAACGTAAGAACGCTTGCAAAGGAATATAACATACCTGCGGATTTCTATAAGACTATGGATATACACATTCACGCAGGCGAAGGTGCTGTTCCAAAGGACGGACCGTCGGCAGGCATTACAATGACAACTGCACTTTTGAGCGCTTTAAGCGGTATTCCCGTTAACAGCAAGGTTGCTATGACAGGTGAAATTTCGCTTAGAGGCAAGGTTATGCAGATAGGCGGACTAAAGGAAAAATCTATCGCAGCCTTTGCCGCAGGTATTAAAACGGTTATTATCCCTTACGACAACAAACCGGATATAGACACCTTTGACGATATTATAAAGGAAAATATAAACTTTATCCCTGTAAAAACCATTAAAGAGGTATTGGATATAGCGTTAATTATGCCTGATAAAAGTAATGAGGAAAAGTTTTTTGTTCCCGATACTACAGATAACTATAGCGAGCTCACAATAAGGAATTAAGCATATTTTGATTATGTAAAGCATTATAGCTTTACATAAAATAACAGCAAATGTTTAACTTTAAGGAGGCTTTTTTATGGCTGTAAACTTTAATAAAACAGAATATCTTGCCTCCTACGGCGTATCGTCACAGCTTCCTGTGTCAAAAAGCCTTGAATTTGTTTTTTCGGGGCGTTCCAACGTCGGAAAATCCTCTATGATAAATAAGCTTTTTGGCAGAAAGGATTTGGCAAGGGTTTCTTCCGTTCCCGGAAAAACAATAACAATAAACTTTTACAAGGCGGATAACATTCACTTTGTGGATTTGCCGGGATACGGATACGCAAAGGTTGCAAAAAGCGAAAAGGAACGCTTTTCAAAGCTTATACAAAAATACTTTGACGATGACCGCAAGATAGCTCTTATTTTTCAGCTTATAGATATGAGGCACCCTCCGTCAAAACTTGATATTGATATGATAAATTATCTTATCGAATACGAGTTTCCGTTTGTGGTGGTGCTTACAAAAGCGGACAAGCTAAATAAAACCGAATTTAATGCACGCCTTGAAAAAATAAAAGAGGAAATTCCCTGCGGTGAACAGATAACGGTTATTCCGTTTTCATCTAAAACGGGGCTCGGCGTGGAAAATTTAAGAGAAATTATAAATGAACTTTGTGAGGAGTAGAAAAATGTTTGTTTCAAAAAATCTTGATATAAACCAAAAAGGAAATTTAACTATCGGCGGGGTTGATACGCTGGAGCTTGCCAAAAAGTATTCCACTCCCCTTTATGTAATGGACGAGGAGTTAATAAGAGAAAATTGCAGACTGTTTAAGTCAAGTATCGAAAAATACTATAACGGCAACGGTCTTGTATGTTATGCTTCAAAGGCGTTTAGCTGTAAGCAGATATACCGCATTGCAAAGGACGAAGGTATCGGCGTTGACGTTGTTTCTATAGGTGAGCTTTACACTGCTATGCAGGTTGAGTTCCCTGCAGACAAAATCTGTTATCACGGCAACAACAAAACCGCAGAGGAAATTACCTTAGCTTTAAATTACGGCGTAGAAAAGATAATTGCAGATAACATTACCGAGCTTGAGCTTATAAATAATATCGCTTTGGATTTAGGCGTTACCGCAAAGGTACTTTTAAGATTAACCCCCGGTATTGACGCACACACCCACGACTTTATCGCAACGGGTAAAATTGACTCAAAGTTCGGTATGGCTATTGAGCTCGGCGATGCTATGGAAGGCATTAAAAAGGCATTAGAGCTTAAAAACATAAAGCTTATGGGCGTTCACTGTCACATAGGCTCTCAGATTTTTGACATCACCCCATTTGAACATGCAGCCGATGTAATGCTTGAGTTTATCGCAAGGGTTAAAAACGAACTCGGATATGAAATAGAAATCTTAAACTTAGGCGGCGGCTTTGGAATAAAGTACACTCAAAGCGACGACCCTAAAGCTTATGACGAATATATGGGCAGAGTATCTGAGGTTGTAAAGAAAAAATCTGATAAGCTTAATTTAAAACTGCCGTTTATAATTATCGAGCCGGGACGTTCTATAGTAGGTCCTGCAGGTATCACCCTTTACACAATAGGAAATGTAAAGGATATTAAAAATATCCGCAAATATATATCGGTTGACGGCGGTATGACCGATAATATACGATATGCGCTTTATGAATCGGAATACGACTTTGTTATTGCAAACAAAGCTTCTTTACCTAAAGTCGACACCGTTACCGTTGCAGGACGATGCTGTGAAAGCGGAGACCTGCTCGGAAAGGACGTAAAGCTACAGTCTGCCGAAGCAGGCGACATTTTAGCGGTTTGTGCAACAGGCGCTTACAACTACTCTATGTCAAATAACTATAACCGTGTAAGAACTCCTGCCGTAGTTATGGTTTCTAATAAGGGAAGCTATATAGCCGTTAAAGGTCAGACCTTAGAGGATTTAGTAAGAAACGACATATAAAGTTTATAAAAATATGCATATATATATTGTGAAGATTTATGTTTTATGCTAAAATATAAGGTAGATAATAAATTTTCGACAAAATTCATTAAATAAGTTTTGGAGGTATTTTTTATGTATTGTAAAAACTGTGGGAATCAAATGGATAACAATGCTGCTTTTTGCACTAATTGCGGAGCAAGCACCGGCACCGGCACATCTTTTTGTCAAAACTGCGGTCAACCCACTATGCCTAACGCTGTAGTATGTACTGCTTGCGGTTCGGCGCTAAACGGCTATAATCCTAATCAGAGTTATGCTCAAAATCAGAGTCCTTATCCTGAAACCGAGCAAAAATCAAAATTGGCAGCGGGTTTATTAGGTATTTTCTTAGGAGCTTGGGGTATACATAACTTCTACATCGGCAACACAACAAGAGGTGTTATTCAGCTTCTTCTGACAATTTTCAGTTGCGGTATTGCAGGAATTTGGGGCTTTATAGAAGGTATCTTAATCCTCGCCGGCAGTATTAACACTGACGCTAACGGCGTTCCTTTTAAAGACTGATTTACAGGTAAAAAAATAAAAGCTGTTTTGCGAAAGCAAAACAGCTTTTTTGTTATTCTTACACCTCACTCGGCACAAACACCTGCATAAGCTCTAATTTAAACTTATTTTGTCTGTGCATACGGTCTATTTTTTCTTTTGTTTTTTCGTCCTCACAAATGCCTGTGCGTATATATTTATCTAATGTGTCGTAAGTAAAGCCCAAATTATCTTCGTCAGTTTTTCCGCAAAGCCCGTCTATGGGAACTTTATTTACAAGCTCATCGGGTAAGTTTAATACCTTACCGATTTTCCTTACCTCCGCTACGGTAAGATTTGAAAGCGGGCTAAAGTCACCTACGCTGTCGCCGTATCTTGTGGAATAGCCTACCCAGTCCTCCGACAAGTTACAGGTATTTGCTACCCTGCCATTTTTAGACTGTGCAACAGCATAAAGCGTAGACATTCTAAGTCTTGGCGGCAGGTTATACAAAGTCTGATTTTGCAACTCTCCTACCGCCTCGGTAACGCTTTTAATAAGTGCGTCATAAGCTTCCTTTATATTTACCGTAACATTTTCTATACCTAAATGATTTACAAGCTTATGCGCCATATCAATATCGCTCTGAACACCATTTGGCATAAGCACTCCTATTACCCTGTCTTTACCTAAGGCTTCGACACAAAGCGCCGCTACAACCGAGCTATCCTTACCGCCCGATATACCCACTATTGCGTTACAGTCTTTGCCGTTTTGTTCAAACCAGTTTTTTATCCATAAAACTGCTTCGTCTTTAATTTTTTGCGCATCAAAGCTCATATAAACACCTCATTAACCTACTTAAATCTTTAACGCTTATTATACTACAATCCCCTGTGATTTTCAAGATAATGGCAACAAGGGTTTATTTTGACTTTTTTTAAAACTTTTGATAAAATTATATTGTTTATACTTAAACGGTATAACTTAATAGAAAATGTATGATATTAAACATATCTTTTTATTTTTTGAAAGGTAGGCTAAAGTTTATGGCCGTCAAAGCTTCAAACGATTACAATAACGATAGCATAGTTTCTCTTAAAGGCGCCGACAGGGTTAGAAAAAGACCTGCCGTTATCTTCGGTTCGGACGGACTTGAGGGTTGCGAACATTCCGTATTTGAGATACTCTCAAACTCCATTGACGAGGCAAGAGAGGGCTTTGGTACAAGCATTAACGTAACTCGTTTTAAGGATAACTCTATAGAAATCGAGGATTTCGGGCGTGGTATTCCCGTTGACTTTAACGAAAATGAAAACTGCCACAACTGGGAGCTTGTATTCTGTGAATTGTATGCAGGCGGTAAATATAAAGAAAACTCCGATAACTATGAGTTTTCGCTGGGCTTAAACGGCTTAGGTCTTTGTGCTACGCAATATGCGTCGGAATATATGGACGTTGAGATTTACCGTGACAAGCAAAAATACAATCTGCACTTTGAAAAGGGCGAAAACATAAGCTTTGACAAACAGCCTACACGTTTAACAAAAACGGGTACAAAGATAAAATGGCGTCCTGACTTAGAGGTTTTTACCGATATAAACATAAGCGACGAATATTTTGAAGAGGTATTAAAAAGACAGGCAGTTGTAAACAAGGGCATTGTTTTTGTGTTTAAATCCGAGACAGACGATGGCTTTTTAGAAAAGCAATTCACCTATTTAGACGGTATTACCGATTATGTAAAGGAAATTGTTTCCGACACGGCTATGACCTCGGTACAGTATTGGGAGGCAGAGCGTGTCGGCAAAGACAGAGCAGACAAGCCAGAATATAAGGTAAAGCTTTCGGTAGCGCTTGCTTTTTCAAATCGCATAAAGCTTACCGAATATTATCACAACTCAAGCTTTCTTGAGCACGGCGGTTCTCCCGAAAGAGCCGTAAAGCAAGCCTTTGTATCGCAAATCGACAGCTTTTTAAAGCAAAACAACAAATACTTAAAAAACGAGTCAAAAATAAGCTACGTTGATATTGAAGACTGTCTTGTTTTGGTTTCGTCGTCGTTTTCCACCCAGACCTCGTACGAAAACCAAACAAAAAAAGCTATTACCAACAAGTTTGTGTACGAGGCTATGACCGAATTTTTAAAGCACCAGCTTGAAGTATATTTTATAGAAAATCCCGACGAGGCAAATAAAATTGCCGAGCAGGTACTTATAAACAAGCGTAGCCGTGAAAATGCGGAAAAAACTCGTCTTAACCTTAAAAAGAAGCTCACCGGTACCATAGATATGGCTAACCGTGTACAGAAATTTGTTGACTGCAGAAGCAAGGACTTATCAAAGCGAGAAATATATATAGTTGAGGGTGACTCGGCTTTAGGCGCTTGTAAGCTCGGCCGTGACGCAGAGTTTCAGGCTATTATGCCCGTAAGAGGTAAAATATTAAACTGCTTAAAAGCAGACCTTAATAAAATCTTTAAAAGCGAGATTATAACCGACCTTATTAAAGTTTTGGGCTGCGGGGTTGAGGTTACCTCAAAGGCAAACAAGGATTTATCCACCTTTAACCTTGAAAATTTTAAATGGAATAAAATCGTTATCTGTACCGATGCCGACGTTGACGGCTTTCAGATAAGAACGCTCATTTTGACTATGCTTTTTACCCTTACCCCTACTCTTATAAACGAGGGATATGTGTATATAGCCGAATCTCCGCTTTATGAGATAAACTCTAAGGGTAAAACCTATTTTGCATACACTGAAAAGGAAAAGCAAAATATATTAGAAAAGTTAGGCAACTCAAAATACACCATACAGCGTTCAAAGGGTCTCGGTGAAAACGAGCCGGATATGATGTGGCTTACCACTATGAACCCCGAAACCAGACGTCTTATTAAGGTAACGCCCGAGGATATTGAAAAAACTGCCGAGATGTTTGATTTACTGCTTGGCGATAATCTTCAGGGCCGAAAGGACTTTATCGCCGAATACGGTCAGGATTATCTCGATTTAGCCGATATTTCTTAAAATAAACTTAAAATAATACTTTGGCTTACCGCTTGCCACAAAAGCGGTGACCGCAAAGAAAACGGTCTTACTTACGGTGATTATTATGGCAAAAAGCAAAAAAGAAACCACACCCAAAAAGGTAAATTCCGACGCCTACATAGAGGGCGGCGGCATAGTTGTAGAGCAACCTATTACCGAAACAATACAGTCTAACTATATGCCTTACGCTATGAGTGTTATTGTTTCGAGAGCCTTGCCCGAAATAGACGGCTTTAAGCCCTCTCACAGAAAGCTTCTTTATACAATGTACAAAATGGGCTTATTAACAGGCGAAAAGACAAAATCCGCAAACATAGTCGGACAAACTATGCGTTTAAACCCTCACGGCGACGCTGCCATTTACGAAACTATGGTAAGGCTTTCCCGTGGATACGAAGCCCTTTTACACCCTTATATTGACTCAAAGGGTAACTTCGGTAAGGCTTATTCAAGGGATATGGCTTATGCGGCTTCACGTTATACCGAAGCAAAGCTCGACCCAATCTGCAACGAGTTTTTTAAGGATATTGACAAGGATACCGTTGACTTTATCCCAAACTATGATAACTCCACCACCGAGCCTACCCTTTTACCTGCTTCGTTCCCGTCGATTTTGGTAAACTCAAACGTAGGTATCGCCGTTTCTATGGCAAGCTGTATCTGTCCTTTTAACCTAAAAGAAATCTGTGAAACCACAATAGGTCTTATAAAGGACGATAATTTTAATATATCGGAAACTCTGCAGGGCCCTGACTTTGCAGGCGGAGGATATATATTATACGACCAAAACGCCTTTAAGCAGATTTACGAAACCGGCAGAGGCAGTATTAAGGTACGCAGTAAATATCAATACGACAAGGCGTTAAACTGCATTGAAATAACCCAAATACCGCCGACAACAACGGTTGAAGCCATAATGGATAAAATCGTTGAGCTTATAAAGCAAAATAAGATTAGAGAAATCTCCGATATGAGAGATGAAACCGACCTTTCGGGACTTAAGCTCACCATTGACTTAAAACGTGCGGTAGACCCCGACAAGTTTATGCAAAAATTATTTAAAATGACTCCGCTACAGGATAATTTTTCGGCAAACTTCAATGTGCTTATCGCAGGTCAGCCTAAGGTTATGGGCATAAGAGAAATTTTATCCGAATGGATAGCTTTCCGTACCGAATGTATTAAGCGCAGAGTTTATTTTGATTTAAACAAGAAAAAAGAAAGACTTCACCTGTTAAAAGGCTTGGAGCGCATTATTCTCGATATTGACAAGGCGATAAAAATCGTAAGAGAAACCGAAGAGGAAAAAGAGGTTGTTATGAACCTTATGATAGGCTTCGGTATCGACGAGGTTCAGGCTGAATATGTCGCTGAGATAAAGCTTCGCCACTTAAACCGTGAATACATTTTAAAGCGCACTCAGGACATAAGCGATTTAACAAAAGAGATTGCCGAAATGGAGGAAATTTTAGCCTCCGCCAAAAAGGTAAAGGCCATTATAATCTCCGAATTAAAGGACGTTATAGCAAAGCACTCAAAGCCACGCCAGAGTATGATTTTATTCTCGGACAACACTCAGTATGAGGAAGAGCCCGAAGAAGTGCCTAACTATGCGGTAAATCTTTTCTTAACAAGCGAGGGATATTTTAAAAAGATAACTCCGCAGTCGCTTAGAATGAGCAGCGAGCACAAGCTAAAGGAAAACGACAACATTAAAATACACGTTGAAACCACCGCTGACGCACAGCTTCTTTTCTTCACCGACAAAAGTCAGGTTTATAAGGCTTTTGCCTACGAGTTTGACGACACAAAGGCAAGCGTGCTGGGCGACTATATCCCTGCAAAGCTTGGCTTTGACGAGGGCGAAAAGGTTGTCACAATGATTGTCACAAAGGATTACAGCAAAATTTTACTGTTTTTCTTTGATAACGGCAAGGTTGCAAAGGTGCCTCTTAGCGCATACGAAACCAAGACAAAGCGCAAAAAATTATCAAACGCATACTGCGATAAATTCGGGCTTATCGATATTTTTGAATACAGCGGTAATGAGGAATATGTATTTACCACCAACAATAAGCGCAGACTTATTTTTAACCCTGCGCTTATAAGCGAAAAGACTACCCGAAACACTCAGGGCGTTTCGGTTTTAACCTTAAAGAAAAACGACTTTATTGAGTCGGTAGAGCTATTTAAGGCTGACACTATCGCAAACGCTCATCGCTTCAGGACAAAGACCTTACCGTCGGTCGGAGCGATTATAAGAAACGAGGATTTAGGCGAACAGCTTATGCTTTAAGGTAAATCGGTGATAATTATGAATGATAATTTAAGACTTAAACGATTACGCACTCAAAAAGGTTATACGCAAATTAAAATGCAACATTTAACAGGTATCGACCAAAGCGATTATTCAAAAATTGAAAACGGCAAAAGATATTATACCTTTGAACAATGCCGAAGAATTGCTGTTGCGTTGGGAACGAGTATGGATTATTTGGCAGGATTAACCGACGAAAAAGCGCCCTACCCTCGAAGTGAATAAAAAATAATAACGCACCTTTGATATTCTATCAAAGGTGCGTTTTAACGTTTTTTATAGAAATTAAAATACATTATCGGCAAGGTTTATACATACCTTGCCTTGTTTTTTTGCATAGTTAAAGGTTTGCCACGCTCCGCCTTTATTTCTTTTGACATAAAAGATACAAAGGTCTGCCCTATCTACCATACTACGATTTCTAATCTGTATTGCGCCTTTTGGATGTGCCTTAGAGGATTCTTCACATATCTCCACTTCATCATAATATTTATCAAATGCCTCTGTATTTTTGGTGTATTCAGCTCTCGTATATGGTAACACACATACATGATAGCTATTGCCGTCAAACACATCACGTTTTGAACGAATAATAGCCGAAGAAACAATTTGGTCAAATTCGCCGTCACGCCCAACTAAAAATTCAACATATTCCTTTGTGTTAATAAGTTCACTTATTATTTTCTCAACCTTTTGTTCTAATATTTCTAATATAATTAAATCCTCAATATATCTGTGCCCAAAAAAACTAACAGTAAAAATATCCAGCATAAAATCACTCTTCTTTAATAACAATCATATTTATACAAATATTATATTTATGCTTTCTAATTTAGTCAAGTGCTTATATATAAATACTGCATTAAAATTTTCTTGAACCTATAATTAAATAAAGTTCTAAAAAGAAAGGGATTTTTATGTCCGTCGAAGTAAGTTTTAAAAATCGTGATAGGTTTATTCAGCTTGGTATAGCTATTTCTACCTTGCGTAAAATCAGAGGTTTATCTCAGGAAAAATTAGCTGAAAAAGCAGGTGTAAGCCGTTCTCTGATAAGTGTTATAGAAGCACCAAGATTAGCTCGTGGATTTTCACTTGAGGTTTTCTTTGATATCGCAGACGCTTTAGAGGTTGATCCGAAAGATTTAATTGATGCGTCAGTATTTCCCGATAAAGTGATGAAAAACGGTAAATAAAACGGTTATATAAATAATTTTTACCGTTAAAGAGGTGATTAAATCGTGAATGAAAAATTTATTCCTGAAAGAATTACCACATTGAGAATAAAAAAGAATGTATCCGAATATCGTATGAGTTTAGATTTAGGGCACAGCAACAGTTATATTCGTAGTATTACGTCCGGCAAAGCGTTGCCGTCAATGTCCGAATTCTTATACATTTGCGATTATTTGGGCGTAACTCCAAAAGAGTTTTTTGACGAACAAATTGAAAATCCGGCATTAGCCCAAAAGCTATATTCTCTTACCAAAAATATGTCTGACGATGACCTAAACGCACTTGTCAATATGGCAAATCGACTTTTGTCAAAATAATTTTAACGAATAAAAAATAAGCTCTCCGCCGACTTAGTCGGCGGAGAGCTTTCTTATTTTTACTTACTTTTTAATGACTTTTCTCTGAATAAGCTTTACTGTTTCTACAAGCGGAATAATTAAAAATCCGAGTGCAATCGCTACAGCGTATTCCTTAATTCCTACGGCGGTAAATTCAAATGCCGAGGCAAGCAAAGGTATCTCGCATACAATCGTTGTAGCTATAAGCGAGCCTATTGTCGATAAAATAAGCATTTTGTTTTTTGTGTGAAGCTTAAAGATACTTCCTCGTTGCGAGCGCATATTTAAGCTGTGGAAAATCTCTGCCATAGACATTGTAAGAAACGCCATTGTAGTGCCGTGGAGACTATTTTGAAGCGACCATACGCCGTTTTCAAAAAAGCTTCCTATAAAGTATGAAATAAGCACTAATATAGTTACAAACACACCCTGATATATAATGTCAAAGCCCATACCGTCGGCAAAAATACCTGCTTTTGCACTACGGGGCTTACGTTTCATAATGTCGGGCTCGGCACGTTCCATTCCGAGCGCAAGTGCCGGGAAACAGTCGGTAACAAGGTTTATCCACAAAAGGTGAACCGGCTTCAAAAGAGTAAAGCCTAAGAGCGTTGCGATAAATATACCGAGTACCTCGCTGATGTTTGAGCCTAACAAAAACTGAATTGACTTTCTGATGTTGTCATAAATACGTCTGCCCTCTTCTACTGCTCCGACAATGGTTGCAAAGTTGTCGTCTGCCAAAACCATATCGGCGACATTTTTGGTTACGTCGGTACCCGTTATTCCCATACCCACGCCTATATCGGCAGATTTAATAGAAGGCGCATCGTTAACACCGTCGCCTGTCATAGCAGTAACATAGCCTGCCTTGCGCCAAGTGTTAACAATTCTCGTCTTATGCTCCGGCTGAACACGAGCATAAACGCTTATATTTTTAATTTCCTTATCAAATTCCTCGTCGCTTATATCATCAAGCTCGCTGCCTGTTATCGCCTTCATACCCGAAGAAAGTATGCCGAGCTCTTTTGCAATAGCAACCGCAGTATCAATGTGGTCGCCTGTAATCATAATCGGTCTTATGCCTGCCTGTCTGCATTCGGTGATAGCGTCCTGTACCTCGGGGCGAACAGGGTCTATCATTCCGCAAAGTCCCATAAAGCAAAGCTCGTTTTCAAGCGTTTGAGGCTCATAATTTTGCGGTTTATTATCCCAAACACGCTGTGCGCAGGCAAGCACTCTGAGCGCCCTGTCTGCCATAGCTTTGTTAGCGGATAAAATCTTATTTCTATACTCGTCGTCCATCGGCACTATATCGCCGTCTTTTAAATAATAAGCACACTTATTTACTACTACGTCCGGCGCACCCTTTGTGTACTGAATAAAACCGGACTCAGAAGTGTGTACGGTTGACATCATCTTTCTTGCAGAGTCAAACGGTGCTTCGCCACAACGCAGGTATTTTGCCTTTAGGCTTAGCTTGTCCATTCCGAGTTTATTTGCCCACACCACTAAAGCGGCTTCGGTAGGCTCGCCCGTAACGGTTTGGTCCTCGTTTAATTCGGCGTCACTGCAAAGCGCCATAGCCACGGCAAGCTTTTTTTCGTCCTCGCCGAAAAAGTCTACAACGGTCATTTTATTCTGGGTTAGCGTACCTGTTTTATCAGAGCAGATAATCTGAGCGCAACCGAGAGTTTCTACAGCGGTAAGGCGACGTATAATCGCATTTCGCTTAGACATATTTGTAACGCCGATAGACAGCACTACGGTAACAACCGCAACAAGTCCCTCGGGTATAGCCGCAACCGCCAGCGACACGGCAATCATAAAGGAATTTAAAACAAGCTCAAAATCGAGCCCGCCTGCTCTTAAAAGCTGTACTCCGAAAACGATAACACATATTGCAAGCACAAGCCATGTAAGCACCTTTGAAAGCTGACCTAATTTTATCTGAAGCGGTGTTTCGCCCTGCTTTGCCTGGGAAAGAGCACCTGCGATTTTACCCATTTCGGTATCCATACCGGTAGCGGTAACAACAACTGTAGCACGTCCGTACACAACCGTACTACCCATATAAACCATATTCTTGCGGTCGCCGAGCGGAACGTCCTTTTGGTTCTCCTTTAAGTTTATAATATCTATAAACTTGCTTACCGGTACCGATTCACCTGTAAGTGCCGACTCTTCAACCTTTAAGCTTGCACTTTGCAAAATTCTTGCGTCGGCAGGAACTGCGTCGCCTGCTTCGAGCAATACTATATCCCCTATTACCAAATCTTCGCTGGGAACGGTTAAAAGATTGCCGTCACGAAGTACCTTTGAGGTCGCAGCAGACATTTCCTGTAAAGCCTCTATTGCTTTCTCGGCCTTACTTTCCTGATAAACGCCCAAAACCGCATTTACTATAACCACTATGAGAATAATGATAACGTCGGCAAAGCTGTCGTTTTGCGCCACGGCAAGTATACCGCTTATTAAGGCGGCAACCAAAAGAATAATTATCATAGGGTCTGCCATCTGCTCAAAAAAGCGCAATATAATAGGTTTGCCCTTTTCTGCTTCAAGGCGGTTTTTGCCGTATTGTTCGAGCCTTTTTTGCGCTTTCTGGGAGGTAAGTCCGTCAGCCGAAGCGTCAAGCTCTTTTAGTACTGCGCTTTTGTCTTCGCAATAATATTTCATATATATGCTCTCCTTTTTTTATTTGAAAACCTAAGTAAAATAAAAACTCAGGCACAGCATTTAGCTATACCTGAGTGAAGTTTTAAACACATTGTCATGTATAGCTTTAAAGTTATACATGAGTCTCGCAATTTAAAACAAGCCAGACCGTGTAATATACGGCCGAGTCTGTTGACTTGCTACGCATTAAAATGCGCTTGCTACTCCCCCACGGGAAATTTTACATTTATATATTAGCATTATTTGTAAGATTTGTCAACAACCGAGCTTTAAAGCTTTTCGATAAGTTCCTCTTTAGACTTACTTAAAGTGTGTCTTTCGGAGGGCTTTGAGTCCTTTGCGATTTTGCCTACAGGCAATAAAGCAATAAGGCTGTAGCCTTTCATTTGAGGGTAAAGTTCCTTTAGGGCATCTGCATCAAAATGACCTATCCATGTCGAGCCGTAGCCCAAATCGTGAATTTCAAGCATCATGTGAGTTGTGACGATTGCGGCGTCAATATCTGCTATGTTTTTATTGTCGTACGGTCTTACCCACGCTTTATTTTCGTCTGCACCTACAGCAAAAATCACACCTGCAGGCTCGATAAACTTCATTTTTGTGCAAGACAAAAGCTTATTTTTTGCCTCCTCGCTCTCAAATGCCCAAATTTTAAAGGGCTGACTGTTGACGCCTGTAGGAGCGCAAAGTGCGGATTCGATTATTTTTTCTATATCCTCTTTTGGTATCTGAGCTTTTTCAAACTGACGTACAGAATATCTATCCTTTGCAAGTTTTAAAAAATCCTTCATAATTGCCTCCTCGACTAACTTTATATTTTAATTTTATTATAAATTTTTTTGACTGCTGTGGCAAGTTTATTTTTAAAATTTAATCGGCTGCAGTGACATTTAGTGTGACAGCCGATTTTATTTTTATTTAATTTTATAAATCTTGTAAGTCCGCCGCAGTAATGTCATTTTCAAGGTTATCTCTCGCAAGGTCATTATCAATCGCCTTATACACCGTTGAAATAGGTCTTTCATTTGAGTGTACAGAGGTATGATAAACCTTTTGAGAGGGAGCTGTTGTTCCTGATATAATGGGATTTGCTTTCGATTTTGTATGCTTTGATTTACCCTGTATTTCAGGTACGGGAGCGTGTTCGTTTCCAAAATTTGTATGAGTTTTATCTATACGTTTCATTCCCTTTTTTGACATTTTATCACCTCGTCGTTAGTATGCGCCACAGTAAGCCGTATATTCTTTTTATTTTTAATTTGCGTTTTAAAGATAAAAATATTAAAATATAGTTAAACTAAAATTGTTTTAAGGAAAAATAATATGGATATAAAAGTGATAAGGGCTACAAAAACTGCCGAACAGGCAGGCGCATATTATGTAAGGATTCAGGCGATGGCAAGAAAGTATAATATTTCGCTTGAAACTGAATTTGACGAGCACGACACGCCCGATACAAAGTACATAGTTTTGCTCGACGGGATATTCCCTGTCGCCACCTGCCGTCTTTATGCGATAGACGAAAGCTCTGTAATGCTCGGCAGAATAGTTGTGCTTAGCGAATACCGTCAAAAAGGATTAGGCTCGCTTGTTGTAAGAGAAGCTGAAAAGTGGGCTTGGGAATTAGGCTTTACTAAAAGCGTTATTCACAGCAGAGAGCAAAAGGTCGGCTTTTACAAAAAGCTCGGTTACACCGCTGACGAGACTAAAGCCTATAAGGGCGAGGTTTTTACCTGTGTGCCGATGGAAAGAAACTTAACATAAGATAAAATTTATAAAAGTACCATACTAAAAGCTGTGCAGACTTTAGTCTGCACAGCTTTTTAAATTTATCATTAAAATTTATCGGCAAAGGCTTTTAACTTTGCTTCATCAGGATTGCCGTTTAAGATTTCGCCCTCGATAATCTCTGCATTCGGAGCACTCGGCTTTAAGCTTTCGACAGCATTGCCAAAGCCCGAGCCGCCCGAAGTTGCAAAAAGAACGATTTTTTTGCCGCTAAAATCATACGCTTCCAAAAAGCTATTGATAATAGTCGGGGCAATATACCACCAAATCGGAAATCCGACAAAGATGGTATCGTATTCTGATATATTTGCATCTTTATCTGCAAGCGCTGGTTTAATTTTCTTTTTCATTTCCTTTGTGCTTCTGGAAAGCGGATTCATCCAGTTTAAGTCCTTGCGCTCATACGGCGTTTCGGGCTTTATTTCGTAAAGGTCACTACCCGACGCTTTTGCGAGATTTTTAGCTACCGTTTCGGTAGTACCGCTTGCGGAAAAATATGCGATTAACTTTTTGCTCATAATGATCTACTCCTTTATATAAAATATTTATCATTATATAAATTATACCAAATTAGGATACTTATGTCTATAAATATATTTGAAAACGATTATATTTTCATCTGTATAGCGGTATGCTTACACTTTTATTTTTGCAGTAAAGTAAAAGATTTATGTTTCACTTAAAAATAAAATTATGATTGACAAAGCCGTATGTAAACGGTATAATAAATTTTAGTGGTTTTGGAAAGATGGCTGAGCTGGTCTAAGGCGCACGACTGGAACTCGTGTAAGCGTTAATAGCGCTTCGAGGGTTCGAATCCCTCTCTTTCCGCCAAAAAGAGGTATGCAATACTTGCATACCTCTTTATTTTATAAGCTTCGTGTTTAACCATTGTTTCGCCGTTTTTGTCTGTATAAACTTCTCCGTACTCTGATTTAAAATAGAGCTCATTCTCAAATTCAAACAACCCAACAAAATCATCTTTTAATCTAATTTTCATTTGATTGACCTCCAGTTAACACCTTACCCTTCACATAAGTACAAGTATCTACTTCACAAGTCAGCTCATCTTTTTCAATCCTTCTAAAGTCTCATAAGAGGACACTCACCGTATTTTTCTATCCAAAGTATTTCTGCTATATAGTCCTCGGAATAGGTGTCATTATATTTATTAAAGTACTCCTCTGGAAATTTACAACAATAGGTGCATATCTCATCTGCAATCAACTCGATTTGCTTTGTTATGGTTTTTTCATCCGCCACTTTATTCACTTCCTTTTCTCAACCTCACTCTTCGCATAAGTACAAGTATCATCTTCGCAAGTAAGCTCGTCCTTTTCAGCACAGATATGTATTTCCTTGCCTTTATACGGTTTAAAATGTGTTTCCTTTTTCCAGTTTTCACAGTTTTTACATTTTAGCATTTTGCTCACTCCTTGTTTGTTCTTCAACATAGCACCAACTTTGTGGTGGGTGCGTTAATTCTCTGCTAGGGCAGTTGTCGCAAGGAGGCACTTGGAACGGCAATATCGGAAAACTGCAATTATTACAATAACGATTAAACTGTTGCAGTGCTTTCGGATTGTCGTATATAACAAGGTCAGATATATGCCAACCGTAAACTTCTTGCCCTTTTGAATAAGACAGTATCTTTTCTCTGTGAACAAACCCTTGTTGCTCCGCTATATCGGCATTAGCCATTTCACAATGGCTTAAAATGCAGTCGCACACAAACTCTCCTATAACCTTACCACTCCCGTATTGTTGCTTTTTATCTTTTGTCATATAGATATAGCACTTAAACGGCGGTTTAAGTTTTGGTTTTGTTTTTCTAAGTTCGATAGTTTTCTCACCGCTTGCTATAAGTTCACACCACTCCGGGTTTATGCTTATTAAAACCGCTTTATTTTTCATATTTGGCATATCATTCACTCCAATCTAACGCTTGTCCGCAATCCCTGCAATGCTTAAAGTGGCAAAAATATAAATCGCCAATTATAACCATTTCCGAGTTTTAACCTACCACCGTGTGACAGGTTGGGCATTTGCATACTGTAAGCACTCGTGTAAGATATCATCTAGAACGGTCACAGCCGGCTCTTGCATATTAGTTAAAACGTGAGAATAAATATCTAAAGTTATACCGACCGAGCTATGCCCTAACATTGAACTTACTATCTTAGCAGGAATGTTATTTTTAAGTAATAATGTGGCATTTGTATGGCGCAGGTCGTGAAAGCGTATACGCTTGGTTATACCAGCCTTAGAGAGAACAAATTTAAAATTATTATCTAAAACATTAGGGCTGAAAAAATCACCTTTAGCGTCAGTTATAATTAAGTCATTAGGGTTATATCCAAAAATAACTTTACGGATATGCAAACATCTATTATTTTCAAATTTAAGTATATCCAAAACGCTATCTGGCAGGAGCAGAACACGCTCACTATTTGACGTTTTGACGTCACTTAAAACATATTCATCATTTTTATACCTTGTAAGCGTTCTTTGAATAGCTATAGACTTATTATTAAAATCGACATCAGACCACTTCAAGCCTAATACTTCACCACGTCTTAAACCTAAAAATAAAGCTAAAACAATCGGTAAAAAAACAGGTAAATCCTTAGAGACGGTTAAAAGTGATGATATTTCATCAGCTGTCAAAACATTAGGTTTAAAATTTCGTTTTTTCGGAGAGTCAACATAATTCATTATGTTATCAGAAATCATACGCTTTTTAAAACTGAAAGTAAAACAGCTTCTTAAAGTGTTATGAACATACAACACCGTCGTCGATGAAAGACCACTACTAATTAAATCTCGATACATAAACTCTATATCTAAAGGCTCTAACTCCGATACCTTAATATGTCCTATATTAGGTATAATGTGCTTATATACATTCACACAATAACCGTTATATGTATTCCTCGACAGCTTATATGAATACACATCAAGCCAATCTATCAGTAAATCCTTTAATAAATAATCATCATACTTATACATCATCAACTACTCCTTTTAAACGTCTGTTATGACGTGTTTTAATATTTAGATAATTTGAATTATTAAGTCTAAAGGCTTCGCCGGATGAAACGTCAACCAGCAAATCACCCTGACCGCTGAAATCATTATCATTTAAGTAAGAAAGGTAGTCACAGAAATCATCTTTAAAGGATTTAGAGTTAGTTTTATTCTTATAAACTGAAAAAGTAGCAATCGAATTAGTTATATTATTCGTAACACGCTTAATATCAATGCTTCGGCTATAATCACGGACAACACTATTATCAACCTTAGACGGTAATGTACAACAAACTATGCGCTTCCAAAAGTCGCAGTAAACTTCATCTTTTAAAGCTACACTACGATTTTTTACAAATCTAACTGTAAAAGTTGTTAAATAATTTAAAAAAGGCTTGCGATTATCTATTATCTGAAAAAGACGAAATAGATTATTACTCTTATCAAGTGAACAAGGCAAGTCATTTATAAATTTATCCATTGTATGATAAAATTTACGCTTTGTTTGAAACTCAATATTTGTTACAGCAGTTACATTAGGCAAAAGACCTTTTATGCTTTTTTCTAAAAACATTGAATTATCACTTTTAAGAGAATATTTATCTAAAATATGCTTCAAACGAGCTTTTAAACCATTATCGGTACCATATTCAAGATACCAGTTAATCCTGCCTATATGAACAGCGTTATAACTTCTCTTTTCAAAAGCGTAACTGTAGACATATTTATCATAAGCATTTATTAAGCCGGACTGATACCAGTAGTCAATAAAAAAGCCTTTATAATTCTGCTCTATTACTTCCCTAACTTTGTTATAAGCACGAAAGAAAATATTATTTGATTGACGTTTACCTAACGCTAAATAATCAACCGTTACACCATTAGAACCGAAGCGGAAAACATTTTGACCTAGAGTGAAACTTGACTTACAATGACGTTGCACGTTATCAGTAGAAAAGACCTTAGAAGTATCTTGAATAGAATTAGTATGGTAACAAAAATCTATTCTATTTTCTCTAACTTCCGATATTTCAACATTATTAGCGTTTAAAAAATCAGTTAAAAAGTTAAAGCTTTCATTTATAAGAGCTTCAATGCCTTTAGTCCATATTCCTACACTTCTAAGCTGAACCTGTATTCTCGGAGTATCGTTATTAGGTATAACACGAGCTATAAATATGTCAAAGAAGTTATTGTAAGTAAATCTGTAATCATAAATAGTAAATCTAAAAGGTTTAAATACGATATTATCGGATATATAAATCTCTCTATTAGTAGTCGCAGAAGCTTCCGATTTTAATTCCTCTAAATAATCAATAAAGTGTTTTATAAAAATATTATCCTCATTAAATCCATCATCTTTTAAAAAAATATTATAGTAGAAAGTATCAATATTATGTATCACTTTTTTAGAAGTAAGATTAAACCATTCATCTTTAAAATAATTAGAAAATTCTTTATAAACTAAACTTCGAGAAACGTATTTAGGAATCATATTTTTAACCTCTTTTAGTAATTTTGACTACACGGAAAAATGCCATTAAAGCAAGTAAGTAAGCCAAAAGTATTAAATTATATATGGGACGTATTACATATCCGTCCCTTAAATGAAAAATTAAAGGACTTGGCGGTAGCGTTGCCGAGCTTCGCTTGCCGGCCAAACGCTACCTTACCGAATGTCTAAGTTGTCTTTTCTGCTTCCTGTCTAAGCTATCAAACGACTGCGTAAGCTCTCCTCTATTTTCCATAATCTCTTTATCACTTATGTACTCTTTATTAAGCATATTGTTTATAAGCTCCTCAGTATCGTAGAGCTCACGAATTTTATTAGTTTGAACATAAACTTCAACGCCTAAAGGCATACAAGGAATTAAAGGATTATTGAAAGAGCGGTCATATTCAAAAGCGTCATATTTAAGCACCGTAGCCATACGGCTGAAAGGGTGTGAAAAAAATACACTTGAAACATTAACTGTTGCCGTTATGTCTCTTAACTGTTTATCGAGAAAATTCCACCTTTGCGTTGTGGCTAAAATCATCATTTTTCTTTTTCGACATTGACACAAATGCTGAAAAAGAATTTTAGGAACGCTTTCTTTAGAACTTGCAAAATCTCGTGAATTAAAAATAGTTCCAATTTCATCAATCAAAACTAAAGTATCTGCAGGAGCATTTAAAATATCCTGCGGAGAATTTAAAGGCAGAACATTAGTTGTTTTCGGGAAATTATTTAATTTGAGATTTGTAACTATGGTAAGTTGAGGATATTGCCTGCAAAGGCTATAAGCTTTACGCACCATAGAACAAGTTTTACCTGCGCCGAATTTGCCGACATAAAGGTGTAAGCCCCAGCCTTCGAAGTTTTTCCAACCTTTATTTTTTATGTAGAAATAAAGGTCTCTAAAAACTTCAAATAAAAAATGCGGAAGGTGTTTTAAATACTGAAAAAGTTTACTGAAAAATATAAACATAATTAAATCCCTTTAATTGAAGTACAAATGCGATAAAACGATTGCAATAAATAAGACAAAAATGAAAATGTAAAAATTGCTAAAATCAGATATGGGATAAGCTCCTGCATATTCGTAGGATAATGATCTAAACCCAAAAGACCAATAAATTGTAAAAAACTACTCATTATTACACTCCTTTAAATGTATCAAGATTAAAAATTTTTCTAAAAAATATAAACAATAACAAAACAGTTATTATAAGCAAAAAGCCATCAGTTGTTGTATATTTATCAAAATCTTTAGTGAGAAAAGGCTCTTCATCCAGCTGAACGGTGATGTTATATGTATCGCCTATCTCTGTAGAAGTATCATCTTGTAAAACTGTTTGAGGGAAAAGTACAGTTTCCTTATCGTTAAAGTCTTTAATGTCATAATTTGAATAAAGAATATAGTAATCAAGGTAGTTAGGAGTAAAACCAAGAAATAACCTATAAGTATAACCTTGACTGACTTGATTCCATTCTTTTAATTCTTTATCAAAAATATATTTTCTAGGCTGAACGTTGGAAGTGTAGCGCAAACAAATTTGATTATTAAAAGTTTCAAGATACCATTCAGAAGAACCTAAATCTAAAAGGTAATAATCAGTACCGTTAAAGTAAATAACAGTATGTGCGCCTGATAAAACTTCTGTATCGGGTTGCGGAAAATCTTTATAACTTAACTCCGGCAACACTATAGCAGATTTTTCTAAAAATTCAGATGAAACTTTTTCATCAATTAAATTTAAGCCATTATCGGAAATAGCCGCAGGCATAATCTCACCACCTTAAAAATTAAATATGGGTTAAAATTTAAAATCATATTCATATAATCACCTCATACGAATTAAACCGAAAATTAAATAAAATACTAAGAAAATAGCTACCGAAGCTATGAAAAAGTTAGACAAAGAGAAGCTAAATCCTAAAAGCGAAAATCTTGTATTAACGAGTAAAGACCATAAAGAGCCCATAAACGAAGTAAAAAAACCTAAAGACATTAAATCACCTTATTTCCTAAAAATAGTCAAGACTAATTTAAAAATAAAAACGCCAATAAAAATTGATAATGATGCAGAAATCAGCATTGAAACAGGAGTGGGCAAAGACGAAAATAAAGACGAAGCCATTTTAAAAATATTAGTGACGTTTTGAATTACCAAATTGAAAAAATCTAAAATGGATTCAAATACTGAACCTAAAATCTTTGTGATATAAACTATAACATCACCTATAACAAGAAAAACACCTGTTACAGCCTGTATGACGACAGCAAAAATCCAACTTATCCAAGCAAAAATATCGTGGTCGTTATCGGGGTCGTTATCCTCGGACGGAGACGGCGGAAAGTCAAAACGACTTGCTATTTTCTCTCTTAAATATTCGATATCCGTTTCGTCAAAGTCGGAAGAACCGCCGTTGTGTTCAGGGTCGTCAATGGAACCGCCTGAACCACCGTGACCTGTAGTAAGGTTACTGCTTCCATAAGAAGTTATGTTATAGTCAAAATTATAAAACGAACTTAAAGTTATATCGTTATTTGTTAAAAAATCGTTATGGCTGTTGTCGTAGAGATAAGGCGTGAAATTAGATTCAGAAAAGCTATAAACACCAACAGTTGATCCAACATAGTTTTCAGTAACTTTAGTTAATTCAAAAAAAGGAGAAACATTTTGACCCATAACTGAAGTTACAAGGTTAAAGTTCAACAAAGTTTGAACATAATACCTACTGTTAAGATTAGATACCGAAGAGGTATCCCACTGAAAATATTTATTGTCGTTATAAAGCCCATAAACAGAATTTATAGAATTTTCTGAAAAAGTATTTAATGAAATCCTATTAGAATCTAATATGGGAACATACTTAAAATGTAAAATCACTACTTGTAAATGACTGGGATAACCGTTAATATAAGAGTAAATAGGTCTAATAACAAAATATGGATATTCCTCCAAATTCAAATAATCATTAACAATGTTAGGTCTTACTTGCGAAAAATAAAGATTTATATAGTCGTCGGAATAGCCTACTGAATGACTACTATCAATTTCATCATATTCACCTAAAGAAGCTTCATAGTTCGATTTAAAATAAAAAGGATAATCGCCACTATTGACATTGATACCATAATCACCAGAGTAGCAAAGCCCCTCATCATCAGTAGTAAAATTTACGTTTAAATCGGAGTTACCAAAGCTTCCGTCGGTATAAACCGCCCTATCGGAATGACTAAAATCAATTCTATAGTTATAGGTGTAGTCCGAGTCGAATGTATTTGAACGAGATACAGAAGGAGTATCAAGAACAGTTAATAAATGATTACCGTCAGGAACAGTTAAGCCATTAAAAATGATATTAGCTTCATAAGAAACAGTTTCAGCAAACACCTGAACGCTATTTATAAATAAAGTCATTATGACTAATGACATAGAAATCAATATTTTAAATTTTTTATTAAGTTTCATAATTTACCACCTAACAGAAAAGGGGCTGGATAAAGACAAACAAAAAAATCCAACCCCATTCCTTTCAAAAAGAGAATTAAAAAATTAAGACAAAACTATCTTGCAGCACGTTTAGCAGACTTAAAGATACCAAGACCTACAGGAATGAGACCTAAGCCTATGAGTAACAAACAAAGCGGCTGACTGGTTAAGAATGTAATACATTCACCAGCTACGGTTACAGCAGTTGTAATTGCACCTGTAATTGCTTCCACAAAAAAGCCCCCTTTCCAATAAAGTAAAGTTAATATATATGCATTTTAATTAACTATCAATAAATTACTATATCAGTAAGCAAAGGCTTTTTAACGCCGGGAACAATATCATAAACAAACTCGGCTTCTACAGCTTCATCATCTAAATCTAAATCTAAAAGCCTATCATAAAGCTCGCTATCGGAGCTTATCCAAACTTTATCCGTTATGTAACCCGAAACATTTTCATTATCGGGCGTTTTACCGCCAAAATAAAGCGTAATACCTTTTAACTCTTTTTCAGTTTTTTCATCAACAAAACTAACATTTCTTTTTCCAAAAATTTTTACTTTCATTTTAAATTACCTCTTTCTTTTTGTTTTAAAAATCTTAGTACGTATTAGTACTAAATTAAGTATAGTACTAATATGTACTAAAGTCAACATAATTTTAATACATTATGGTATTATTGTATAAATTAAACAAAAAGGTAAGGTAAAAATGTACTATTATCAAAGGCTAAAAGATATTAGGGAAGATTATGATAAAAATCAAACCGAAATAGCAGAAATATTAAAAATGCAACAAACGCAATATAGCAGATATGAACGAGGTGCAAATGAAATGCCAATGCATTTATTTATTGCACTTGCAAAATATTACAATGTATCTTTAGATTACTTAGCAGGACTTATTAATTACAAAAGACCTCTTTATGAAGATAAAAAACAAACAAAAAACGTTGTTAATATTAAAAATATCAACAACGCTAATTTTGACATAAAATAAAGGAGTATTAAAATGGATAGTGGAGCAACAGGAGTAATTATATTAATATGGACATTATTAGTAGTAGCGGCAGTACTTAAATATACAAGAGCAAAAGAAAAAAGAAAGAAAAAAACAAATCAATATAGAAATAAAAATCAAAAGCAACCAGAATATATACAATACATATATCCACCGAATATATATCCACAATACATAAATCCACAATATCAGCAATATCCAGTTCAACAAAACATAGTTAGTCCAAATATATTTCCTTATCATAAAAAGGAATTACTTACAAAAAATGAATATTATTTTTATAAAAAGATAAATCAAATTGCTAATGAAAAAGGCCTACAAGTATTAACTAAAATAAGACTGGCAGACCTTATAGACGTAAATCAAGGATTAACCAAGCAAGAATGGAATGTATACTTTAGTAAAATAAAATCAAAACATATAGATTTTGCAATAGCAGACAGTAATATGAATATAATTACTTTAATCGAATTAAATGACAGCTCACACGAAAGAATAGACCGAATAGAAAGAGATAACTTCGTAGCTAACGCCCTAAGAACAGCAGGATATAACTTTTTAATGACAGAAGGTAGCTCGGAACAGGTAGAAACATATCTAAATAATATCTTAAGCTATAAATCCTGACGCACTCACGTTTGTCGGACTTGTGTAATTGGTTGATTTTATTCTAAAATAAACCCAATTCCACAAGTTTTTATTTTTTCACTATATAAACTCACTAAAAATAAATATCGTTTTTTTAAGTCAAGGGCAAGCACCCTTACAAGAATTTTTAAAAAAATCCTTGTAAGAGTATGTCTAACTTGTTCTGTAGAACAAGTTGCCACCCTTGAAATAAAAAACTCAAACAAATAACAAAAATTAACTGGAACTCGTGTAAGCGTTAATAGCGCTTCGAGGGTTCGAATCCCTCTCTTTCCGCCAAAATAAAAGGAGTGATATCGAAAGATATTGCTCCTTTTTATTTTTATGTGAAACGCAAGGATTCGAACCAAGGCGGTACTGAATGACAGTCCGGTGGACTGTCAGAGCCGCCGATGACCGAGCCTGCAGGCGAGAGCGAATCCCTTTGCAAAAAAGAGGTATGCAAGTATTGCATACCTCTTTTTTTACATACACCTACTGATATTACAACGGTAAAATGACACTTAAATATTTTCAGGTTCTATGGATTTAAAATCTTGTGTATTAAAAAAATCATAAATGCTAATGCCAAATCCATCACATAACATTTTTATTGTTACGATACCGGGGTTTTGACTTTTTCCGTAAAGAATGTTTTTTATGGTAGACGGTGCAACACCTGATTTTATAGCAAGAGCATGTATTGACATATGATATTGTTCAAGTAAAAAGAGTAACCGATTTTTTGTATCAATATAAGTATTCATCCAATATCCCCCTTTATATCTCAAAAAAATTATATAAATTATTCTTGACAAAAGTGGGCTATATATGATACTATTAGGCTAAAGATAGCCCAATAAATTTAGAAGGATAATAAAATGAAAAGAATTAAAAAATTTTTATTGCTTGTATTAGCTTTTACAACTTTATTATCTGCCACTGCTTGTGCAGACAAAGCAACCAATAATTTAAAATCTTTTAGGAGGTATAATTATGTATTGTAATAAATGCGGACATAACAATTCGGATAATAATCAATTTTGTATCAAATGCGGAGAAAAAATTGTAAAACCTCACAATGTTTCTCTATTCGACTCAATAACACGAGAAAACGTAAGAGAAAATATTTTACGTTTTAAGCTGACAAATGTATCCTTATTTATACTTATTTGCTCTGTAATTAATGCTTTGTTTGTTATATTTGTTCCGTATGCGCAATTTAAAGTTCATCATGGTGGTGATAAAAATTATTACTTATATCTTTTCCGTGAAGAAATTGCCAACTTAAACGAAGCATACGGCGGTTCCTACTGGAAAGCGGCTGTTTATTCTCCTGCATATTTGCGATATGCCTTAGGAATAATTTTATCACTTTGCTTAATAGTTACGATATTTTCTGCATTTTTAGGAAAATATAACATTTGTATTATTGCTACATTCTTATTTGCTGTGTGGAACTTTGTAGGTGGAGCCATAATTTCCTCGGCTCCTTTCACATACGACTGTGATGTTCATTGGTGGTTTTCTATTTTTATTCCTCCGATTATTTCCATATTTATGATTGTATATTTAGCAAGGCAAAAAAAGAAATCATTATGAGTTATACAAAATAAAAATATCGATTTTTTCACATCTCATAACTAAAATAAAAAGAGCAATATCCAAAAAGGATATTGCTCTTTTTTTACTCCACTCGTGTAAGCATTCACCGAAAGCTATTTTTACTTAAAAGACGGCGGTGTGACCTTAGTGTCGGGAAAAGGAGTGTCGGCAGGCGACGGCTCTGACATACTGAAATACATTTTTGCCGCCTTTGTTGTACCGAAATCCTGATTGGATCCGCTGTTTTGTACCTTATTAAACGCTTCTCTAAACATCTGATTATGCGCTTCCTCTCGGTTGAGAAGAAAGTCGATTGTTTCCTTTACCTTTTTATCGTCAATCTGCCTGTAAAGATATTCGTAAACTACTTTTGCTCTTTGCTCGGAAGCGATATTAGAGAGCAAATCTGCGCATAAATCTCCTGTCACGCTTACATAATCGCTTGTCCACGAATAACCTGACGCATTGATTAAGCCGGGATTTAATCCCAAAAGCACATGAGTTTGAATCTCACCGGCAGGAACGGTTGTTGCGTCTACCTCGTGACCGTTTAGCATATTGATTGTAGCCGCAACCATCTCCATGTGCCCAAGCTCCTCTGCCGCAATGTCAAGGAAAAGGTCTTTGATGTCGGGATCCTTTATTCTGAAGCTCTGCGACATATACTGCAGTGCGGCTTTCAGCTCACCGTTGGCACCGCCAAGCTGTTCTTGAAGCAGTACTGCGTACTGCGGATTCGGACGTTCTACCGATACGGGATGAAACAGTTGTTTTTCGTGTTTAAACATAATACTACCTCGCTTTCTTATAGTATTATGCGCAATATTCGCCTAACCTATTCTTGCTTTTTGCAATCAGGTCGTGTCATTCGGCAAAAGGGATATTTACTATGGCAAGAGTTTATGCTATATTGAATGTAGATTTAATAAACTTAAAAAGGAGAATTTTTATGGATATTAAAGAAGCTATTTTAGCAAGACACTCGGTTCGCAGTTACATTGATAAGCCTTTAGACGACGAAACGGTAAGCTCGCTTAAAGCCGTAATTGACAATGTAACCGTGAAAGCGGACTTCATATTCAGCTTGTGACAAACGAGCCTAAGGCTTTTGATAGCAAAATGGCGCATTACGGAAATTTCTCCGGCGTCAATAATTACTTAGCCTTAATCGGTAAAAAGGATAAAGACCTTGAGGAAAAATGCGGATATTACGGCGAGAAAATCGTGCTATATGCTCAGACGCTGGGGTTAAACACCTGTTGGGTAGCGCTTACCTATAAAAAAAATTGACGACGCTTTTGTAATAGACGACGGCGAAAAATTGGTTATGGTAATCGCTATAGGCTACGGCAAAGCCCAAGGTGTAAACCACAAATCAAAAGCCTTTGAAGATGTTACTGTAGTTAATTCTCCCGTGCCGAACTGGTTTAAAAAAGGAGTGGAAGCCGCACTTTTAGCTCCGACTGCCGTAAATCAGCAAAAATTTTTGTTTACCCTAAACGGCGATAAGGTCAAGGCAGGTGTAAAGCTCGGATTTAACGTAAAAACCGACTTGGGTATCGCAAAATATCACTTTGAAATCGGTGCCGATAAGGGTAGTGACATTTTGGAATAACAATTAAAAATCCTCCTACGGTAATTTGCCATAGGAGGATTTAATTTATCTTTATCAGCGCTTTCCTACTCCATTTGCTTGCCTAAAAACATTGCGGCGGTTTCTATAAGCTTTATGTGAGTTTTACTCGGCACCTCGTTGTGATCTCCCGATAAAAACAGCACTGCTCCGCACACCTCCGAATCGGAAATGATAGGATAGCTTACAAGCGCCTTTCTGTCTATTCCCTCAACAGGACGAATGGTCTCGCTGTTTGCATCCTTGCAGGATATTATCTTGCGCTTTAACATAGTTTCCTCCAAAACAGGTGAAACTCTTCTTTCGATTATCTCCTTTTTAGGCATACCTGCCGCCGCAATTACATGATCTTTATCGCACACAATTACAGGCAATTCGCCGGTCTTACTCAGGGCTTCGGCATACTGCGAGGCAAACTGATTGAGTTCACCCATCGGGGAATACTTTTTAAATATTACCTCTCCTTCGGCAGATGTATATATCTCCAAGGCGTCACCCTCTCTGATTCTCATTGTTCGTCTTATTTCTTTAGGTATAACGACTCTTCCCAAGTCGTCTATTCTACGAACTATTCCTGTTGCTTTCATATATGAATCTCCCTTTTTATTTGAAAATTGTTTGCCAAAATATTGTTTGCAAATATATCTTAGTTATACGGAAAGCAACCTTAAAGTTTTATAAAATTTTATTATTTTAAAGTCATATTTTTTACTATCACTTATGATATTTACCGTTATTATTTATCTGAAACGCCCTGTACACCTGCTCTAAAAGCATAACTCTTGCAAGCTGGTGCGGAAAGGTCATACTCGACATTGAAAGATTTAAGTCTGCCTTTTTCTTTACTTCGTCATAAAGTCCGTAAGAGCCGCCTATTAAAAAACATATACTGCTTTGTCCGCCAACAGATATTTTTTCTAACTGCCGGGCAAGCTGTTCGGAGGAAAGGTGTTTTCCTTCAATGCACATAGCTATATTGTAGCTATTTTTTGCATTTAAAACAGAAAGTATACTATTTCCCTCTTCCAAAACCGCCTTTTGTATCTGCGAGGAGCTTGGATTTGAAGGTAATTTATATTCGTTTAGCTCAGTTACTTTAAGCTTACAAAAAGCTCCCAGCCTTTTTATGTATTCCTCGCACGCCATTGTAAGATACTTTTCTTTAAGACTGCCTATACAGATAATGTTTACCGATAGCATTTTTATTTTACCTCTATAATATTTCCGACGTTTGTTTTGGGCGCAACCTTTAGGTTGTAGTCAACAGCCACCTTTGCACCTTGCTTTGCAAGCGCCGATACAACGTGCGCATACGCAAGCTCGGGACGGTTATTTTGCTCACTTAAATGCCCTAATAGGAAATTTTTTGTACCCTCGCTAAAAAGCTTTAAAATTTCAGCTGTACAGTCCTCGTTTGAGAGATGACCTTTCTCCCCTGCAATTCGCTTTTTTAACATATACGGGTAATCAGACACCTCTAAAAGTCCTTTGTCGTAGTTACTCTCTATAAGTACAAAATCACTGCCACAAATGCTATTATGTATCCCGTCGGTTACATATCCTAAGTCTGTGCAGATACTTATCTTTTTATTATCCGGTGTGTTTATAACATATCCTACGCTTTCTACGCAGTCGTGAGGGGTTTTAAAGGGTGAGATTTTTATATCGTCAATTAAAACGCTCTCGTTTATCTCATTTAAGTTATCGCTTTCGCTGACCGTACCCTTTAAGACAAGCTGTTTTAAAGTGCCTTTTGACGCATAAAGCGGTATATTTAAAGCTTTTTGTATCCTTGCGAGTCCGCTTATGTGGTCGGTGTGTTCATGCGTTACAAAAATTGCCTTTATAGCAGATTTTTTTACGTCTATCATACTAAGATGAGTGGCAAACTTTTTTATTCCTATTCCTGCGTCAATCAAAACGCCGGACTTTTTAGTTCCTATATATGTACAGTTTCCCTTAGAAGAACTGCACAAGGTATAAATAAAAGACATAAATCCTCCCAAAGTTATATAAGGTTAACTCTATCTTATAAAAAAAGACTGTTTCAAAGAAAAATGACATTTACGGTCACTCAAGCTTTGATACAGTCTTTTATACTATAATGCTTTTTTTAGGGCAGTATTATCGGGAACATATACCTTTTTAATATCTGCGCCCAAATTGCGAAGCTTTAATTCTATATCCTCATAGCCTCGCTCTACATGGTGAATATCCTCAATCTCGGTAGTTCCCGAACAGGACAGAGCCGCAATAATAAGCGCCGCACCCGCACGCAAGTCAGTCGCCTTTACAGGCGCCGGACTGTATTCACCTATGCCCTCGACTATAGCAACTCTACCGTCAACCGCAATATCTGCGCCCATCTTTCTGAGCTCGTCAACATATTTAAAGCGGTTGTCCCATATACCCTCGGTGATAATGCTGGCACCGTCTGCAAGCGACAATAAGGTAGTTATCTGGGGTTGCATATCGGTAGGAAAACCGGGATGAGGTCTGGTTTTTATTACAGCCTTATTTAAAGGCCCTTTATATCTTACTCTGACGCTGTCGTCATATTCGGTGATTTCAACGCCTATTTGCTGAAGCTCTGAAGTAATACTTTCAAGGTGCTTGGGGATTACGTTTTTTACAAGCACATCGCCCTTTGTAGCGGCGGCGGCTATCATATAAGTACCTGCTTCGATTTGGTCGGGAATAATGGAATATTCCGAACCGTGAAGTGATTTAACGCCCTTTATTTTTATTACGTCGGTGCCTGCGCCCATAATGTTAGCGCCCATAGAGTTTAAAAAGTTTGCTACGTCAACTATGTGAGGCTCTTTTGCGGCGTTTTCGAGAATGGTAGTGCCCTGCGCCTTTACAGCGGCAAGCATTACGTTAATGGTAGCGCCTACCGACACCACGTCAAAATAAACTCTTCCGCCGACAAGCTTATCGGCTTTAACGTCAATCATACCGTATTCGAGATTCCAATCTGCGCCGAGACAGTTAAAGCCTTTTAAGTGCAAGTCAACAGGTCTTACACCTAAATAACAACCTCCCGGCAATGCCACCTTAGCGTGATTAAATCTGCCGAGCAAGGCTCCCAAAAAATAATATGAAGCTCTTAAATTTTTAGCTCTGTCGTAAGGAACCTCAGTTGTGTTTATGTGAGTAGTATCTATTTCAAGAGTGGATTTATTTATTACCTTTATCTTTGCGCCTAAGTCACACAAAATATCTGTTATTACAGAAACGTCGCTGATGTTCGGAATGTTTTCTATTATACAAGGACCGTCTGCCAAAATAGTTGCCGGCAATATTCCTACAACTGCGTTTTTTGCGCCGCTTATAGAAACTTCGCCTGTGAGTTTACGTCCTCCGTTAATAACGTATTTTCCCAAACAACCTTCCCCCTTTATTTCACTTAATATGTATTTAAGCTTTGAGAGTATAGTATCTATGTTTAAAACTTTAGCTATTTTTAAATTATAACAACTTATATATGATGTATTATTATACCACAAAATTATAAAAAAGCAAAGCAAATTTATCATTTTATTCGATTATATGTCTTATTTTTTGATTTTTTCCGATAAAATGTATGAACGCACTCTTTTTATCAAAAAATAATAAGGACTGATATTTAATCAACCCTTATTATTATAGACATATTAAAATTTCTTATGCCGAGAGTAAAAATTGTTTTTTGTGTTAATTTTTAAATGTATCTTTTAGCTTATCGAAAAACGATTTTCTTTTGGCATAATTTTTGTCATTAAGTGAATTTTCGAAGTTTGAGAGTATACCTAATTGTTCCTTATTTAGATTTTTGGGAACCTCAACCGAAACCTGAACGAACTGATTTCCTCTGCCTCTGCCGTTTAAGCGCTGTATTCCCTTTTCCTTGAGTCTGAATACAGTGCCCGGCTGTGTTCCGGCAGGAACTGTGTATTTTATCTTGCCGTCTATCGATGGCACGGTAATCTCATCGCCTACGACAGCTTGATAATAAGTAATGGGGATTTCACACCATACGTCGTACCCTTCACGTCTAAACAAAGCGTCGGGGCGCACAGTAACGGTGACGTTTAAATTTCCGGCAGGTCCGCCGTTAGTACCTGCGTGTCCCTGACCTCTTACCGACAAGGTTTGACCGTCATCTATACCTGCAGGAATTGAAACCTCTATTGTCTTTGGGTTTAACGTCTTGCCCGTACCCTTACAGGTGGTACACGGATTTTCAATTATCTTGCCCTTTCCGCCGCACTTTGAGCACGGTCTTGACGAGCTTATGGAGCCTAACGGAGTACGCTGAACGTATTTTACCTGACCTGTGCCGTTACATTCGCCACAGGTTTTGGCGCTGTGTCCCGGCTCACAACCGCTGCCGTTACACTTTTGGCAGTTTTCCTGCCTTTTTATGTTGATTGTCTTTTTAACGCCGTGACAGGCTTCAAAAAAGCTGATAGTAACGCTTGTGTGTATATCCTGACCCTGTCTCGGAGCATTGGGGTTTGCTCTGCGCTGTGAAGAGCCGAAGCCACCGCCGAAAAAGCTGTCAAATATGTCGCCCAAGTCGCTGAAACCGCCTGATGAGCCAAACCCGCCAAAGCCGGAAAATCCGCCTGCCCCGCCGCCGTAGCTCGGATCTACGCCTGCGTGGCCGAACTGGTCGTATCTGGAACGCTTTTGAGAGTCGGACAGCACCTCGTATGCTTCGTTTACCTCTTTAAAGTTTTTTTCAGCCGTTTTATCGTCGGGGTTTAAGTCGGGGTGATATTTTTTTGCAAGCTTACGGTAAGCCTTTTTTATTTCGTCATCGGTCGCACCCTTTTGTACGCCCAAAACTTCATAGTAATCTCTTTTGTCTGCCAAGAAATTTACCACCTTTTACATAGCTTTTGCAGTTGGATAAAAATCCAACTGCAAAACGCCGTATTTACTCTATTTATTGTCATCGTCTACCTCTGTGTAGTCTGCATCAACGTAATCGGCACCGTTATTATCACCGGAAGCACCTTGTGCAGCGTCTGACTGCTGAGCCTGTGCCTGTGCGGCAGCGTCCTTATAAAGCTTTTCGCTTATAGCGTAAAAGGCTTTTTGAAGCTCATCTTGTTTTGTTTTGATAGCTTCTATATCACTGCCCTTTAAAGCTTCCTTGAGTTCGTTTATCTTAGGCTCTACAGTAGCCTTATCCTCTGCGGAAATCTTATCGCCTGCGTCATTTAAGGTTTTTTCGCACTGGAATACCATCTGATCGGCGTTATTTCTTACGTCAACCTCTTCCTTGCGCTTTTTATCTTCAGCGGCAAACTGTTCTGCTTCCTTAACAGCCTTATCTATATCTTCCTTAGACATATTGGTTGAAGATGTGATGGTGATGTGCTGTTCTTTACCTGTGCCCAAATCCTTAGCGGAAACGTGAACGATACCGTTTGCGTCAATGTCAAAGGTAACTTCGATTTGCGGAACGCCTCTCGGAGCTGACGGAATACCGTCAAGTCTGAACATACCTAAGGTTTTGTTATCCTTTGCAAATTCACGTTCACCTTGCAGTATATGAATTTCAACCGAAGTTTGACCGTCTGCGGCAGTAGAATATACCTGTGATTTCTTTGTAGGAATTGTAGTGTTACGCTCAATCATTCTTGTGCAAACACCGCCCAAGGTTTCGATACCGAGTGAAAGCGGAGTAACGTCCAAAAGGAGCAAGCCCTTAACGTCGCCGCCGAGTACACCGCCCTGAATTGCCGCACCGATTGCAACACATTCGTCAGGGTTAATGCCCTTAAACGGATCTTTGCCGATTAAGTTTTTAACTGCGTCTATAACGGCAGGAATACGGGAAGAACCGCCTACCATCAATACCTTGTTAAGCTCTGAGGTTGAAAGTCCGGAGTCGGACAAAGCCTGACGTACAGGACCCATTGTTGCTTCTACAAGGTCAGAGGTTAATTCGTTAAATTTAGCTCTTGACAAGGTTACGTCAAGGTGCTTAGGACCTGTTGCGTCTGCTGTGATAAACGGAAGGTTTATCTGGCTTGTAGGAACGTTTGAAAGCTCGATTTTAGCTTTTTCTGCGGCTTCCTTTAAGCGTTGCATAGCCATTTTATCGGCTGATAAATCTATACCCTGTTCACGTTTAAATTCACTTACAAGCCAGTCGATAATTCTTTGGTCAAAGTCATCGCCGCCGAGCTTATTGTTACCTGCGGTAGCTAAAACCTCCTGAACGCCGTCGCCCATTTCAATGATTGAAACATCGAAGGTACCACCGCCCAAGTCGTATACCATTATCTTTTGCTCTTCTTCCTTATCAACGCCGTATGCCAAAGCTGCAGCCGTAGGCTCGTTGATGATACGCTTTACGTCAAGACCTGCAATTTTACCTGCGTCTTTTGTTGCCTGTCTTTGTGCGTCGGTAAAGTAAGCCGGTACTGTGATAACCGCTTCGGTTACCGTTTCACCCAAATAGCTTTCTGCATCAGCCTTTAATTTTTGTAAAATCATAGCCGAAATCATCTGAGGTGAGAAATCCTTACCGTCTATATTTACTTTGTAGTCACTGCCCATGTGACGTTTAATTGAGCTTATTGTTCTTTCGTGGTTTGTTACTGCCTGACGTTTTGCAACAGTACCTACAAGTCTTTCGCCGTCCTTTGTAAAAGCTACTACAGACGGTGTTGTTCTCGCACCCTCAGAGTTAGTGATAACTACAGGCTCGCCACCCTCCATAACAGATACGCATGAATTTGTTGTACCTAAGTCAATACCGATAATTTTTCCCATAATAAATTCCTCCTGAAAAATATTTTATATATTAAGTTTTGTAAACGGCTTACGGATTTGCGACCACGACCATAGCGTGTCTTACAATCTTATCGCCTATTTTATAACCCTTTTGGAACACCTGACAAACCGTGTTTTTATCAAAGCTATCGTCCGAAACCGTATTTACGGCACAGTGAAGCTCGGGATCAAACGGCTTATTTAATGCTTCTATTTCTTCTACGCCGAGCTGTTTTAAAGTATCGTTAAACTGACTAAAAAGCATTTCGATTCCCTTTTTAAAGCTCTCGTCGGAGCATTCACATTCAAGCGCTCTTTCAAAGTTATCCACTAATGTTATGATGCTTTGCGCACAGGACGATTTGACAAACACAGTCAAATCCTCTTTTTCCCTTACGGTGCGCTTTTTATAGTTATCAAACTCAGCCATACTCCTTAAAAGTTTATTTTTAAGGTCGTCGTTTTCTTTTTTTAAGGCTTCGAGTTCGTCGTTTTGCGGGGTTTCATTTACTGTTTCTTCCTCGCCGTCAAGCTTTGTGTCCTTTACCTCTTTATTTTCTGCTTCTTGAGGCTCTGACTTTTTTTGCTTTTTTTCTGCCATATCATTCACCTTTCGTCATCATTTTCTATTAAGTTATTTAATAAGCGTGTAACGCTGTCGGAAAAGTATCTCATATAAGGTATAACGCTCTTGTAATCAAGCCTTAAAGGACCTATTACTCCAAGCGAGCCTACCGGTGTGTCGCCCATTTTATACGGCGTGATAATCATAGACGAATTACTTATCGCAAAGCGGTCGTTTTCCTTACCGAATACTATGTTTATGTCGCTTAACGCACCGTTTAGCATATTTGCAAGCTCCTGCTTTTCGTCCAAAAACTTTATGATTTCGGCGCTGTCAAAATCGTTTTTCTCTAAAAGAAGTCTTTCTCCCTTTAGATTTACGTTATTTTTCTGAAACTCCTCGCTGAGTTCATACACCGCATAAAGAAGCGGAGAAAGCGTAATCATATAGCTTCCGAGCGCCATTGCAAGATTTTGAAAACTTGCCGGATTTAATTTGTCGATATTTATTCCGTGAAGGTTTTTATTTATAAACTCTCCGAAAAATCCGAGCTGTTCATCGGTTAAATCAAATTCGACTCTGCATATCTTATTTTTGATATCTCCCGACGAAGTGATAATTAAAAGCGCATAAAGCCTTTTACCTGCAGGAATAACCTCTACCCTTGTGATAACCGAAAACTTTGGCGCAAAGCTTGTATTAACCACCGCAAGCTCGGTTAAATCCGAAAGAGCACTTACTGCGTTATCTATAACCGTTTGAGCCGTATAGCTTTGACCTGCTATTTTTGAGTCTATGTCTTTTTTCTCTTTATCGGTAAGTACATACGGACTCATAAGCTTGTCGATATAAAGCCTGTACCCCATATATGTCGGCACTCTGCCCGCCGAGGTATGAGGCTGTTCCACAAAGCCCATTTTTTCGAGTAACGCCATATCGTTTCTGATAGTTGCGGACGATACATTTAGCCCCGAAACATTCATAAGCGTTTTTGAGCCTACAGGCTCGCCTGTTTTTATATATTCGTCAATAATAGCGGCAAGTATTTTAAGCTTTCTGTCGTCAAGTTCCATATTCTCACCTTCTGTTAACTATCGACAGTATAGTTGAAAACCTCTTAGCACTCCACACCTTTGAGTGCTAAATATAATTTACCACTACTGCATTATATTGTCAAGTGCTGTTTATTATATATTTGTAAATTAAATTTAAACAAAATATTATATAAGTATACCGGCAGTTGAAACTCGCCCTTTTTATTGGTATAATTATTTAAGAAAATTTTTATATCGGAGGATAAAATGAACGAGATAAAAGTAACCACAAACCTCACAAAAGCCGATTACCGCAATATTTTTTATTACAGCGTATATGTTAAAAGACCTGTTAATACAGTCATTATCATAGTTTCTCTTTTATTGGCGATAGCTTGTATTATTTTAAAATTCCCGGTTATTTTGTCAGTAATATTTTTCGCTTATCCTATACTTATAATCGCATTTAACGAATATTCACTAAGTAAAATGATAAAGAAAAAGACCTCCGGTGCTACAGTTAACAATATTCTTACCTTAAACGACGAGGGGCTCACAGTAAAATCAGGCGACGAGGAAGAAAAAAAGTACGGCTACAATAAATTTTTAAGCGTCAGGGAAACAAAAAACTACTTTTTATTTTATATGAAGGATAAATCAACTAAAACCCTGCCTAAAAGCTGTATTCAAAAAAGCGACTTTTCAAAAATAAGAAATCTTTTAATAAACAAATTAAGCTACAAAAATTATAAGCTAAAGGGTTAATCAGTTTAATCTTATAATTTCATAGCCTGCCTAAAAATACTTAGGCAGGCTTTTTTTATTTAAAAATCTTTACTGATTTGCTTCCATTCCCGTTTTGTTGATACTTAAATCTATATCGGTTTTAAGAGATATATTATTAAGGCTTTCCTTAAAATTATCCTTTATAGAATAAAAATATTCTTTTTCATATCTTAAAAGCAAATCAGACATATTTAGCAGATCACATTTATCCTTATTTACCGTCTTTTCGAAGGCGCTTTTACATTCCTCGGTTATTATCTCGATTGCCTTTTGCTCCAAAAAGCTTATTGTTTCTTCGTCTAAGACAACCTCCCTTTCAGTTAGCAGCTCGTCAATGGTGACCTTTACGTTTGCCTTAAAAAGAAATACGGGGTTCCCCTTATCGTCAAGAGTAGGCTTTAGCTTTGAATTATACGAAACAATTTTTAGTGACGCCTTTAAATCCTCGGCTTCAACTAAAAGCAAGGTTTCCTCAATATAGTCGCTTAAAAATATAAGTCCTCTGGTCTGAGCGTTATCGAGCGTATCAATAAGCTTATAATCCTTAAATACACCAGCTTTATCTATTTTCACGGTATTTGTTGAGGTGATAGTGCTTTTTTGACCGCTGTCGCCTTGGCTATCCGAAGAGGACTCCTCCTTTTTCTCCGGCTGAAGCGAAATAATCGGCATAGCACCTGCTCCGTCGTGGGAATACATTTTTACACTTAAAATATAATAAGGGCAGTTATAAATATAGCCGTTTTCCGAGCCGTTGTTTATAATTTTTTCTATTACCTCAGCCGCTAAAATATCCTCTACTATGTCGGCGCTTACAATTTCCTTTGCGGTATTTTCAGCTAAAAGAAACTGTACGTTTTGCCTTACGAGGCTGTTGCGGTCAAGATATCTGAAAACGCCTTCTATTCCGCTTTCGGCAAGCTCACGGCCTATTACGACCGCCCTATTATGCCCCATTGATATTTTTTTACCTTGAAGCATGGTTGCGTTATTTAAGGCCTCCGCCACCGTTTTGCCTTTGGAGGTTATAATAACGGCATTGTTAACGCTTATGTCTATCGCCGTTCTTGAGCCTGAGCTTTGCGAGGAAAAAATCTGCAGAGTCAGTTCTATATTTCCGTCGTGCAAATCTATACCCATAGCCTGTACTATGGCTGTGGCGTTTAGGTCCTTTGAGGGAATATGCGAAGCAAAAACCAAAACTACTACTAAAGCACTTAAAAAGACTGCAAGTTTCTTTTTCAAGATACATCACCTCTTTTTTTACGCAGTGATATAAGCACTATAGCCGGAATTACGGTCAACACCAAAATCGTAGGTATGCCTCTTACCCCAAAGCGATAAGGAGCGTTTACACTCCTTACATTATAGGTTACGATTAAAACGCATATTGTAGCGAGTAAAGCTATAATCCATACCGAAAACTGTCTTGCTTTTTTTGGCATTATAAGGCTTGAGATATGTGTTAAAACAATCATACATACCGTCGCTCTGAAAAATGCGGTAACCACCCAAAACATCATTTCGATAGCATATATCCTTTGTAAAAAGCCGAATTCCAAAACACTCGTCAGCGTAAAAATAGGATATTCAAGCTGTCTGACGTAGTCGCCGAATATCGCTATACCTATAAATGTGGTCGTAGCCATTATAGCGCAGGAAACAAATATATAGGCGGCAGTGCTTTTTACCATATTGCCTTTCACATTGACGCAAAGGAACATTAAAAATATAAGTTCAACATCCTTAGACACTATTAAAATCACCGCTGAAATAAGCTGATAAAGAGAAGTCTCGCTTACGGGTTTTAGGTTTATAAAATTAGCCTTACCTATACCTGCTATAAAAATTGCAATAAGCATCACGGCAAGAAAAAAGCTCACTATACACGCCGCCCTTGTTACTCCGCTAAGCCCCATCTTTGCCGCATAAACTACAGCGAGAATAAACACTATTAAAACAGATAGTACCTCTGCGTCGGGGAAAATGGCGTTTAACATAAAAAATACAAACTCAGATACTATGCTCACGAGCACCGCAAAGAAAAAAAGCATATATATTATGCTTACCGCATATCCGCCCTTTCCAAGACCTTTTATGCTAAGAGAGGTTATATCGGTATTGGGGTGTTTTTTAAAAAGCATAAACACGGGAAGCATTAAGAGAAAAGATATTGGCACAGCTATAAATTCACCTATAAGCACGCTTATGCTGCTTATGTCGGAGGCAACATCCGGAGAAAGCGTTAAAACAGCAAAGGTCCTTGTAACAAAAAGCAGCAGCACAAGCTGACCTGCTCCGATATTATTATTTTTCATCTTATACCTCTTTTAGAAAAATTTATTCCGTTTCGCTTATATCTACGCCGTTGAAATCCTCTATTTTAGCGGTTTTATTTTGCAGCGTTTTAAAGCTTGCTCTGGCGAAAGTATCACGCATTGAATATGCATTAAACGGAGAAATCGGCGAGAAAAACGGAACCCCGAAATCCTCAAGCGAGCAAGCATTTACCAAAATTAACACGCCGCCTAAGGCTATTCCGTAAAGCCCTAACTCGCCCCCTATTATAATAAAGGCAAATCGTAAAATTAAAACAGGCTGATGTACCGTAGGCACTACAAAGCCCGATATTGCGGTGAGCGCCACCACCATTACCATAGGCGAGCTTATAAGCCCTGCGGTTACCGCCGCATCACCTATTACTAGTGCTCCGACAATGCTTACGGCGTGCCCTATCGGGCGTGGCAGTCTTATGCCTGCCTCACGCATTATCTCGTAAATAAAATGTATCACAAACGCCTCGACCATAATCGGAAAAGGAGTCATTTCCTGCGACGCCAAAATATTAAAAAGCATAGCGTTTGGTATTAAATCAAAGTGAAAGGTACATATCGCCACATAGCTGCCGGGAAGAAAAATCGCAATAGCAAAGGCAATATACTTTAATATTCTTATAAAGGTGGCATAGTAAGGCTTAAAGCAGTAATCGTCCATACTCTGAAAGTTTTCGGAAAACAAATACGGAACTATAAGCGCAAAGGGTGTACCGTCAACCAAAATGCCTATTCTGCCCTCGCTGATTTTTGAAATAAGCGTATCGGGACGTTCTGTTACGCCTACATCGGAAAAAAGCGAGGCTCTGTCGCTTTCCAAAAAAGGCTGTAAATATCCCGAGTCAAGTATTATTTTTAGTTTTGATTTTTTAAGCTTTGCCTTAACGTTTCTAAGTAGCTTTTTTGATACGGCGTCGGTCATATACACAAGGCATATATCGGTTTTGCTCACCTGCCCCATACTAAACATATCAAAGGTAAGGGTTGGGGATTTTATTCTGCGTCTTAAAAGAGACATATTTATTCTGATAGGCTCTGTAAAGCTTTCTTTGGAGCCTCGCTCGTTTACCTCGTTTGTGGGCTCTGAAACTGCTCTGAACTCAAAGTTATTTACCGTAAGCGCTATAGCCTTATTTAAACCGTCAATAAGCACTACAGCCATACCCGTATTCATAACTCTGAAAAGCTCGTCAAAGGTATATACGTCTATAAGCTGGGTGGAAAAAAGCGACGTATTTTCCAAAAAATCGTATATTTCTTTTGCTGTAGAATTTACCGGAAAATTCTTATTAAGTGCGCTTACAAGCTTATTTATATAATAAGTATCGGTCATAGCCTCCGCAGTCAGTATATTTATATTAACCGTACCTATAGTAAGCTCTCTTACGTTTAAATCGGCGCTTGAGGACGACTTTTCAAATATTTTTATCATATTTTCATTTAAGTTTAATTTTAGCTTATCGTCTGTTAGGTTATCGGCGTTTTGACCGGTATGAGAGGAATACATTTTTTCTATCATTTTTTTATTAAAAAGGTTTAATATTTAAATCATCTCCAGGCAGTATTTAAAACACAAAGTTTAGTTATAGTTATTTCCCTTATTTTTTGTAAAATTCATTTAATATTATCTGCATATATTTACTTTATTTTAAAACAATAGAAATAACGTTTTTAAATTGCAGGAGACTTTTATGCTAATTATATTTGTTCGTGCCATATTTTTATATATACTTATTATCTTTTCCTTAAGGCTTATGGGAAAAAGACAGCTCGGTGAGCTTCAGCCTACCGAGCTTGTAATAACAATTTTGATTTCAAATCTTGCCTCATTACCTATTGAGAATACCGCTATTCCTATGATCGTAGGTATTATTCCCATAATGGTTTTGGTTGCCTGCGAGCTTATTGTTTCAAATGTAGCCTTAAAAAACAGAAATTTTAGGCTATTCCTTTCCGGCAGACCGATTATAGTAATCTCAGAAGGAGTAGTTGACCAAAAAGCCTTGCACAAGCTGAGATTTTCGATAGACGATTTAATGGAAAGCTTGCGCTCGCAGGGTGTATTTGACATAAAGGACGTTCACTACGCAATAGTCGAAACCACCGGTACCGTGAGCGTTTTGCAAAAATTTGAAGCTCAAACCGTAACGCCCAAAATGATAAACTTAAAGGGAGAAAACGATTCTTTTCCCATAGTGGTAATAAGCGACGGAAAGCTTGTTGAACAGTCGCTGCAACAGTATAACATTCCTATGGACTGGCTTAACAAAACCCTTAAAAAAAATAAACAGTCATTAAGCTCTGTTTTCTTAATGACTGTAGATAAAAAACTTGAATATTATCTTGTCCCTAAAGGAAAGGCAAATTAGGTGAGATTATGAAAAGACTTATAACAATTATTACTATCGTGTGTATGATTTTAATACTTTCCATCTTGGGTATAATGCAGATATCAAGGGTTACCGAGGCTACCGCCAATAAGCTTGACACCGTGAACGAGTATATTGACGCCGACAAGGATTTAGATACTATCACAAAAATATGCGACAATATGATAGATGAGTGGGATAAACACTCCACCTACATCAGTATGTATATAGCTCATGATGATATTGACTATGTTGAAAAGGAGCTTATCGTTTTAAAAAGATACTGTGTTCTCTCGGATTACGACAAAGCTAAGGTAGCAATAGACGAGATTAAATTCAGATTAGACCACATATATCAAAGCGAACTTCCGACCTTAAAAAATGTATTTTAACCCTCTTTTTTAAAGTTTTTAAGCTCTTGCATAAAGGAATCTATATCCGCAAATTCTCTGTAAACCGATGCAAAACGTACATAAGCTACGTCGTCAAGATTTTTAAGATACTCGAGCGCCTTTTCGCCTAATTCCTTTGAGGATATTTCTTTTCTTAATTTATTGGCGTAGTAATACTCTATATCGTCAACTATTTTTTCGAGCGCATTTATCGAAACGTTTCTTTTTTCACACGCTCTCAAAAGCCCGTTTAACATTTTATTTCTGTCAAACGGCTGTCTTGTTTTGTCCTTTTTTACCACTATCAAAGGTGCATGCTCTATACACTCGTAGGTGGTAAAGCGTCCGCCGCATTTTATACATTCTCTGCGACGTCTTATTTTCATATTATCCTCTGTCGGACGAGAATCGGTAACCTTACTCTCGACAGATGAGCAATACGGACATTTCATAATAATTCCCATAGCCTTTCTGCCCACAAATAAATCATTATAATTCACACCTATCATTTGCCTTGTAGGGCAGACAAGGCGTTAAGCATAAATTATCGCCATCGCTCGTTGCCTCGCTAGCGACAAACATGAGCGGGCAATATAATCTATTTAGCGTGAATTTTCACACTAAACTCCATTTTGCTGTAACCTTTTACAGCAGCCGTAATTACGGCTTAACGGCACGCCGAAATTATATCTTTAATACATACTAACATTTATATATCCGTTTTTCAAGTATTAGTGCTCGTCGCAAAGGGTAAAAGGTACTTCCCACCGTGCAAGCACGGTGGGAAGCATAGAGCATTTATAATTTAGCATTTCAAGTATTAGTGTTAGCCGCAAAGGGTGAAAGATGTTCCCCATTGTTCAAGCACGGCGGGAAGCACAGCCACCTGTAATTTAGAATTTCAAGTTTATTTAAAGCGTGACGTTACAGACAAAAATTACAGCCGTTAAAGTAACGGCTGTAAAAAAAGCATATATGCTTTTAATAATACCCTCAATCGTCGCCTCTTAATAAATTCTCTGCGTAATCTCTTAAGCTTGCATAAGAATTTACATTGTGATCACGCTGAGAAATTTGCTCTTTTATATACGGCGGCAAGGTATCGTAATATTCCTGCGCCTTAGTATCATTTTCTATAAGCGAAGTAAGATTTTTATACTTTTTCGGCTTGCTCATTTTATCACCCCGATAATAGCATTAACCAAATCGCCCTAACTAATACACAAAAGATAATGCGCCTGCAAGCAAAATCCAAAATATATGCATTATATTTATTACAAGATATGCCCATACGGCTACGCCTAAAATAACGCCCGCAATTTTTAGCTGTTTTTCATTTGCGTTTATAAGCCTTATACCTAAAACAGTAAGCATCAAAAACGGCAAAGCACATTTTACAAGCACTCCCAAAAACATATTATCCATAACATTTGACATAATAGGATTTGCCTCGGCAAAATAGCCTGTGTTTATGAGAAAAAGAGTTAATGCCCAGTCTAAAATACACAGCGCATAAAGTAACGCCAATCTTGATAAAAACGGTATTGATTTTATTTTTTTTAAAATATTCATCTGTAACACCTCGAATATAGTGTTACACATTTTTAGATAAGTTAATCAAAATATAAAAAAGCTGTCTTAAAAGACAGCTTTTTATGTTATTCCAATCCTGTTTGAACGCTCGAAAGAAGCTTTCCGTCCTGGAAGGTTATTGTGACAACTGCGCCGTCATTATCGGCAAAGTCCTCGCCGTACCAAAGGTATATGGCGGTATAATATTCTTCACCCGGACTTCCTGCCTCAGATAAAAGCTCGCCTTCTCCGCCTATTACCTTTACGGCTTCTTCATAGCTCATTCCCTGCTTTAAGGCTTTGTATTCGTCTAAAGTTATCCTTTTATCTGACGACTTTTCGGGTACACTGTTTAAAGCTGTACCTGACTGCTTTGGAGCAGTCTCGGTATCGATGCTTTTAGAGCCTTGCGTAGTTTTTTGGTTATCAGTGCTTTTATTATCCGATGCGGAAGTTGTGGTGTTATCCGAAGTTACAGCGTTTGAAACTTCCGGCTCTTTACTATCTGCCTTAGAGTCAGCTTTATCCTCTTTGGAATCGGTCTGCTCCTCTAAATCAGTAATAGACACAACCGACGAAGTATCGTCCTTAGAAATTAAGTTATCTTTATCCTTTAACAAGCCGTTATAAATTCCTAATATTAAAAGTACTATTGCGATAACTGCAACTATAGCCGCAATTATTACCTTTATTTTTTTGTTTTTCGGTTTATTGCAATTAGGACATTTTTCGCCCTCATATTCCATATTACATTTTTCGCATTGCATTTTTATTCCTTCTTTCTTACTCTGCGTTTTTTATATGATAACATTTATGCCGATATCTATCAAGGGCTTTCACAAAAATATAACAGTATGTTTTTACTTATGACAAATAATTGCCTATTATCTGAAAAAGTGATAAAATTCTCTTATAAGAATATAGGAGGCAAATTTTATGGTACACCTTGAAAACGACTGGGACGAGATTTTAAAAGACGAATTTAAAAAAGAATATTACCTTAAATTAAGGCGAATTTTAAAATATGAATATACTCATAAAACCATATATCCCGATATGTATGACATATTTAACGCTTTAAAATGCACTCCTTACTCTGACGTAAAGGCAGTTATTATAGGTCAAGATCCATATCACGGCAAAGGTCAGGCTCACGGGCTTTGTTTTTCGGTAAAAAAGGGTGTGCCCTGCCCGCCGTCGCTTATAAATATATTTAAAGAGCTTCAGTCCGATTTAGGTATTCCTGTCGCTTCACACGGCGAGCTTACCTCTTGGGCAAAAAACGGCGTGCTTTTGTTAAACGCTGTGCTTACCGTCCGTGAGGGTCAACCGAACTCTCACAAAGACATAGGCTGGGAAATCTTTACCGACAAGGTTATATCTATATTAAATGAATGTCAAAAGCCGATAGTTTTTATACTTTGGGGAGCTAACGCAAAGAAAAAGGCAAATCTTATTACAAATCCCTCTCACAAAATTTTAACGGCGGCTCACCCAAGCCCCTTATCTGCTTACAATGGATTTTTCGGCTGTAAGCACTTTAGCAAAACAAATGAGTTTTTAGAAAGCGTCGGTCAAGAGCCGATTGACTGGAGAATAGAATAAATAAACCCCTATCGGTTATGTCTAACCGATAGGGGTAATATTTTTAACTGCGGTTTTTTTCATATATAATGCGAAGTCCGTCTAACAGCAAGTGCTCATCATACACAATATCATACTTACAGTGAGGGATTATATCTCGTCCCAAACCGCCTGTTGCTATAATCGTAGCTTTACCGCCGAGTTCGTTTTCATAACGCTCGCACATACCGTCAATGGTTGACGCCGTACCTAAAACTGCTCCCGACTGCATAGATTCAATTGTGTTTTTGCCTATTGCGTGAGCAGGTGCTTCCATACGAATACGTGGAAGCAAGGAGGTCCTTGAGCTAAGCGACTCTATTGCGGTATTTACACCCGGAATAATCGCTCCGCCTAAAAATACATTGTTTTCGTCCACAACCGAAACGGTGGTCGCAGTTCCCAAATCCCAAATTATACAGGGTAATGGGTACTTATCTGCCGCCGCAACGGCACCCACTAATAAATCCGCACCGAGCTGAGCAGGATTGTCTATTCTTATATTTATACCTGTTTTTATGCCGGGGCCAACTGCAATCGGAGTGATACCTGTCATTTTTTTAACGGCATACTTTATGGTACTCTCAAGCGGCGGCACAACCGAAGAAAAGATTGCTCCGTCAATATCGGCAGGATTAACGCCGTTTAAACGGCATATACTTATAAGCTCAATAGCGTACTGGTCCTGCATCTTTGTATAATCGGTAGAAAGTCTTGATTCCATAATAAGCTTTTTATCATCAAACACGCCTATTGTTATATTTGTGTTTCCCATATCCAAAGCTAATAACATACCTTATCACTCCCATTTATGCTTTGACCTTAATACTATACACCTAAATTCTCGGTTTCGTCAAGCATCTCAAAGTCGATATTACCGCTGTTTATATCGCTTTTTACACATCTTACCAATATTTTATCGCCTATTCTGTACGCTTTTTTGCCGTTTAGCTGTTTTAACTGAAACAAACCGTCAAACTCATATTCGCCCTCAGGTAAGGCTTCTATCCTTATTAAGCCCTCTACGGTATTGGCAAGGCGCACATAAATGCCGTGACCTGCAACCGATGAAATAATACCCTCAAAGCTTTCGCCTATATGCGACGACATATATTCTGCTTTGTAACAGTCCTCACATTCACGCTCTATCATCATAGCGTTAAGCTCTTGTTGAGAGGACTGCGAAGACGATTTTACAACGAATTTACGGTATTTATTATTTATTTCTTCTATCGGTATGCCTAA
>JAEDDN010000017.1 GCA_016298065.1 Oscillospiraceae bacterium | reverse complement strand
AATTATCTCTTACTAAACTGTGGTGCTCTACGAGCGGCTTTAAGACCGTATTTCTTACGCTCTTTCATTCTCGGGTCACGAGTTAAGAAGCCTGCTTTCTTAAGTGCAGGACGTAAGGATTCGTCATACTGAAGAAGTGCTCTTGAAAGGCCGTGACGGATAGCACCGGCTTGACCTGTAACACCGCCGCCGTTTACGTTGCAAACGATGTCGAACTTTTCTAAAGTATCGGTTAAGGTTAAAGGCTGTCTTACGATGAGCTTTAAGGTTTCAAGACCAAAGTAGTCATCAATGCTTCTGCCGTTAACTGTGATGTTTCCGTTTCCGGCATATACTCTTACTCTGGCAACAGAGCTTTTTCTTCTGCCTGTGCCGTAGAAAAATGGTTTAGATTCGTACATTAGTTATAGCCTCCTTATTATAATGTGTAAGCTTCAGGCTTTTGAGCTGCGTGATTATGTTCAGAGCCGTTAACAACTCTTAAACGACGGAGCTGATTTCTGCCTAAAACTGTGTCAGGAAGCATACCTTTTACTGCAAGCATCATAGCTTTTTCGGGATTTGTTTCCATTAAGTGTTTGTAGCTGACTTCTTTAAGACCGCCGATCCAGCCTGAGTGGTGACGGTAGAATTTCTGTTCTAATTTTTTACCTGTTAAAACAGCCTTGTCACAGTTGATGATAATTACATGGTCTCCGCAGTCACAGTGTGGAGCGAAGCTTGGTTTGTGTTTACCACGCAGAACGTGAGCAGCCTTAACGGCAACACGGCCTAAGGACTGACCTTCAGCGTCGATAACATACCATTTACGGCTTTGTTCGTTAGCCTTTGGCATTGTAGTTGACATATTTGTTCCTCCAAAAATTTTTTAATACCAGGTTATTATAATATGTAAACTAAAACTTGTCAACACAAAAATCGCCGTTATTTTAATATAAATCGCTATATCTCTCAAAATCTCTTTATTTTTCTCGATTTCTCTTTAAATCTCGCACTTCATTTTATTTTTTGAAAATTTGTAGAAAATGCCTTTTGGCACGCTTGTTACTGGACTTAGCTTAGATAATATGCTAAAATAATCTTAATCATATCGGCTTTAAAAGGAAAGATTTAGTATGCAAAAGATGTTGGGGTATATGCGAAAGGCTATACACGAATTTGATTTAATTAAAAACGGCGACCGAATAGCAGTCGGCGTATCGGGAGGCAAAGACTCGCTTGTTTTACTAAAGGGTTTGGTGCTCCTAAGGCGCTTTATCGGTATAGATTATGAGGTGGTTGCCTTAACGCTGGATCCGGGCTTTAACGATGAGTGGAGCGACTTTACTCCGATACAAAACCTTTGCGACGAGCTTGGGGTGGAGTATTATGTGGAAAGGTCGCCCGTCTGGAAGATAGTTTTTGATATAAGAAAGGAAACGCACCCGTGTAGCTTGTGCGCAAAAATGCGCAGGGGTGCGCTTCACGACTTGGCAAAGGAACACGGCTGTAACAAAATCGCCTTGGGGCATAACTTTGACGATGTTGTGGAAACCTTTGTGATGAACTTGTTTATCGAGGGCAGAATAGGTTGTTTTGCGCCTAAGAGTTATCTTTCCAGAAAGGATTTATATATGATAAGACCGCTTGTTTTAGCGCCTGAACGTGAGGTTAAAAAGGCGGCGGTAAAAAATGAACTTCCCGTTATCAAGTCAAAATGTCCTGCCGACGGAAACACCGTAAGAGAAAGGACGAAGCAGTGGTTGAGAGATAGGGAAAGGGCTGACAACGGCTTTTCGCTCAGACTTTTCGGCGCTATGCGCAGAGCAGGTATAGACGGTTGGGGATATCCCGAAAAACGCACAAGCCATAAGGGCAGACCGTGATAAAAACCACCCTCTAAGTAAAACTTAGAGGGTAAACTGCTTTTTTAGATCTCTTTGCGGAGTAAAACTCGCAGAGAGATTTTTTTATTTCGTTTCGGTCAGGTCAAGATTTCTAAGCAGTAGCTTTTTGCCCTTGTAACCGAAGGCCCTGTTTTTCATAAGCGTGGATAAATTTTCTCTGGTGACCAGAGGCTCAACATCACGCAAAAATGCTTCTATGTCGGTTTTTTGTGCGTTCCTATTCATAGGGCAACAGTCCTGACATCTATCGCAACCCCACATAAGCTTGTTTTCCTTTATTTTTTGCTGTTCATAGTCAGAAAGCTCGCCCTTGCGCTGTGTGACGGCGGAAAGACATTTCGTGTAGTCCACTCCGTTTTCGCTTATAGCTCCTACCGGGCACGCCTTAACGCAGGCACCGCAGTTTAAACAGCCCCTTCTAAGAGGGGGAGTAGGCGCAAAAAACATATCGGTTATAATCTCGCCGATGACAAAATAGCTGCCAAAGGTTTTGTTGATAATGAGGTTATTTTTTCCTCTGACGCCTAAACCCGAAAGCTCGCTGCACTGTTTTTCGGGCAGGGCAGAAATGTCGCTGAACGCTTCGTATTCACCGCCAAACTCGGCTTTTAGTTTTTTGGCGGCAGCGTTTAAAATTTCTCTTACCACATCGTGATAATCGGGTAGCATAGCGTATTTGGCGACGTTAGTTTCAAAACTTTTACCGAGATAATATGAAAATGCGCAGACTATAACGCTTTTAGCACCTTTGGGTATTCTTTCGGCATTTCTACAGGGCAAAAACTCCTTTATATCCTCAAAGGAGCAAACGCCGTATTCTGTAATTCCCATGCTTTTTAAAATTTCTTTAAGTCCCAAATATCTCACCTGCCTTATCATTTAAGAGTGTATTGAAGAATCTTAGGCTCCCTTGTGCAAAGGGAGCTGTCAGCGTAAGCTGACTGAGGGATTGTTTTTTTACTTTTACGCTTTACTTTTCATTTTGTCGGTAAGGATAAGTTTACAATCCCTCCGAGTTTGCCTTAAGGCAAACCCACCTCCCTTTACACAAGGGAGGCATATAAAATCCGACAGCATTTTGTAAGGGCGAAGCCCCGTCGGCTCTTACAGTCAACATATTTTATAGGTTATTATAACGCAAAGCCAAAGGCAAAGCCTTTGCGTGAGGCGATAGCCTCGGTCGTGCTTTAGCACGAAAGCTTTTTCGTTAAAATGTTCTTAGTAAAATCCGACAGGATTTTGTAAGGGCGAAGCCCCGTCGGCTCTTACAGTCAACATATTTTATAGGTTA
>JAEDDN010000012.1 GCA_016298065.1 Oscillospiraceae bacterium | reverse complement strand
GTTTTTAAGTCTGAAAGCACAGCGTTTAGCTTATCGGGCAGATACATACTGTTATGAATATCGGTATGGGTTATGTAGTTACACAGATAAAGCCCTAAGAGGTTTACTCTGTCTAAATATATACTCTGTTGTGATTCTATGTTTAAAAACGCACTGCTTTTATCATTCTTTCCTATGTAATTTGGACTGTATTCCCCATAGGTAAAGCCCTTTGGATTTAAAGACGAAAAGTCAGAGTAAATTTTATCTATATCTGCGTTTTGCGAAAGCATATATTCGCACGCTTTTGCAAATTCCAAGGTAAAATATGTGTTAAAGTCGTCTGTAAGTGAACAGACGCTGATACTTATATCTTTTCCGTTACCATAAAACTTAGCATACTCTCCGTCAGGCTTGTAGTCTACTATGTTTACTTTTATGCTGTAACCCTTATTATAAATTCCGTCGAAAATTTCGTTTTCGAGTAAGCTCATATCCTCATATATAACACTTACCATATCGCATACCTTTTGAGAATAACTACATACCGTTACCGATATGTGAGTAAATGAGGCTATGCTTTCACAAGTGCTTTTTATCTGTGGTTGTATGTTATCGGTATAGCTTTGTACTGACTTATAAGTTACCTCTTCGCTGTGAGATACATAATCGGATATATTATTCTCTGGAAAAGGGCTTTCCTTTTCATTAGAGTAAGAATAAGTATTTACCTCCTCGTATATAAGCTCTTCGCTTAAAACCTCATCATCGGGTTGAGAGGTTTGTTTTTCTGATGACACTTTAGCTTTATTTGCACCGCTTGTTTTATTTTTACCTGCTTTAGAGGAGCTTTCAGCTACACTTGAGGCAGTGTTGTTTACAATCTGTACCGAGGACTCTTTTTGATAGCCTATCCCGAATATTACCACCACTACTATTGTTATACATAAAATTAAGAGGTTTTTATCTGCTTTTATGCCCTTCACAAACAAAAACCTCCTTTACCTATTCATAATTAGATTATAGGTTATATCATCTTTACTTTCAACATTTTTCGACAAATTGAAAATAAAAAACACAGCGACTTTATCAGTCACTGTGTCAAAATATAATATATTTATGCAGCTTCACCTTGGGAAACGCTTGGAATTTCCTCTTTCAAAACAGCAGTCAAGGTCATGGTGTCATTACCTCTTACAACGGTGATTTTAACCGAATCCCCTACGTTTAAAGACGAAATTATGCTTTTTATTTCACTTGTTGAGGAAACCTCGGTAGAATTTATTTCGGTAATACAGTCGCCCACGATAAGTCCTGCTTTTGCTGCAGCAGAATCCTCCTCAATAGCCGAAACGTAAACTCCGAGAGTGTTAACTCTGTACATCATTGCGGTAAGATTGTCGGTTACGTCAACAAGGCTTACGCCGAGCACCGGACGACCCGCAACATATCCCTTTGTCATAAGATCCTCTATTACGCTTTTAGCGGTGTTAATCGGTATAGCAAAGCCTAAGCCTTCGATATCGCTACCAAAAGATTTTGCGTTTACAATTCCGATAAGCTCGCCGTTTGCGTTAAAAAGACCGCCACCGGAGTTACCCGGGTTTATTGCCGCATTGGTTTGGAGCAAATTCATAGTTTGGCCGTCTATTGTAACCTCTCTGTCAAGTGCGCTTATGATGCCGTTTGTAACGGTTCCGCCCAGACTTCCGAGAGGATTACCTATAGCAAGCGCAAAGTCGCCTACATTTAAAAGTGAGGAGTCTCCAAAGGTAACGGCAGATAAATCTTTTGCGTCTATCTTTAATACGGCAAGGTCGGTTTGAGCGTCACTGCCTATAACTGCGGCATCATATTCACTGCCGTCGGTAAGTCTTACCGTAACGGTTTCTGCTCCCGATATAACGTGGTTGTTGGTTACGATATATCCGTCACTCGAAATAATAACACCGCTTCCTGCGCCCTCGCTTACTGCCTGTTGCATAAAGATTCCCGTTACTACCGATTCGGTTGTTATCTCAACAACCGAAGTCGACACCTTAGCCGCAATCTCGGATATTGTAGCGTCACCGCTTACCGCAACGCTCGTACCCTCGGTTGAGGTCTGATAAACCACCGTTTGAGATCCATCTTTATTATGCTTAGCGTAGAGATATGCCCCGCCGTAGCCTGCGCCTGCCGCAATTATCGCCGTACAAAGCAATAGTGCCACCGCCTTTAAAGCAAAGTGAAACTTAGGCTTTTTCTCTTTTTGATTATCCTTAGTCCTTACCGTCACATTGGTAAAGCGCTGTTCGATAGGCAGGTCTTGATATTCCCCGCTTGTCCTAACATCAGAAGCAGTATCTTTTTTATATTCCGAAGTGTCAGGCGTAATATTAAGCTTTTGGCTTTCGGTTTCAGCGTCAGCCTTAACTTCCGATACAGTCTCGCTTAAATTTGCGGACAAATCGGCAGCCTCCTTTACATCAGCGTTCATATCAGGTGTGGTGTCAAAATTCATACCGTTTTGAGCGTCGAAGTTTGTGTTTTCATTACTCATAACATTCTACCTCCAAATACATTGAAATGTTGTAATCTTTCCTGTTAAGTATCATAATAAACTTCATTTGTGATAAATTTTTGATAAGACAATATAAATAATTTGAAAATTAAACACATATTTTTAAAGCCGTCTACTATATTATCTCACAAGCAGACGGCTTTAAACTTTTTATTTTACAAGAAGCTCGCATACCTTATTTGAATAGTCTACCGGGTCGTCTACCGAAATACCCTCAATCATAAGAGCTTGGGTATAAAGAATTTCCGAATAGGTTTTTAAAAGCTCCTTATCGCTTTCAAAAAGCGACTTTAATTTCTCAAAAATCGGGTGCTTTGCATTTATCTCAAGCACTCTTTTCGCCTTAACCTTAGCATCGGTCGGCATCTGGTTTATTACCTTTTCCATTTCCAGCGAAATCTCGCCGTCGCTTGTTATGCAAACAGGGTGGGTTTTTAATCTTTGAGAAAGCCTTACCGTGCTTACCTTATCCTTTAGCGCCTCTTGCATAAATGTGAACAAATCCTTACTCTGCTCGGCGGTTTTTTCGTTTTGCTCTTTTTCCTCGGTGCTTTCAAGGTCAAGATCTCCCGCTGAAGCCGATTTAAACTTTTTGCCGTCATATTCAAACAACATTTGAAGCGCAAACTCATCTACGTTATCGGTAAGGTATAATATCTCATACCCCTTATCCTTTAAAAGCTCGGTTTGCGGGAGGTTATCTATTCTGTCAATGCTTTCACCGCTTGCAAAGAAGATAAACTCCTGTCCTTCCTTCATTCTCTGAGTATATTCGGCAAGGGTTACAAGCTTCTTTTCGCTTGAGGAATAAAACATTACAAGGTCCTTAAGCGTATCCTTGTTCATTCCGTAGTTATTATAAAGGCCAAATTTAAGCTGAAGTCCAAACGCCTCAAAGAATTTTACATATTTATCTCTATCTGTCTTTTGCAGTTTTTCAAGCTCATTTTTGATTTTCTTTTCAATGCTCTTTGCAATAAGCTTTAATTGTCTGTCGTGCTGCAGGAGCTCTCTGGAAATATTTAAGGACAAATCCTCAGAATCAACAAGACCCTTTACAAAGCTAAAATAATCAGGCAGTAAATCACTGCACTTATCCATAATTAAAACGCCGCTTGCATATAACTGCAAGCCCTTTTCAAAATCCTTTGTATAATAGTTATACGGCGCTCTTGACGGAATATACATAAGTGCGTTATAGGTAGCGCTTCCCTCTGTTTTTGAGTGGATTACCGCTACGGGCTCTTCGGTATCAAAAAAGGTTTCCTTATAAAATGCGTTATATTCGTCTAAGGTTATATCGGATTTATTCTTTCGCCAAATCGGCACCATACTGTTTAAGGTTTCGGTGGCAATTTCGGTTTCGTATTCATTATCGCTTCCCTCTTTTAATTTTTCGTGCTCAACGTCCATTACAATCGGGTATCTTATATAGTTTGAATACTTCTTTACAATCCCCATTATGCGATACTGCTCTAAGTATTCGTCATAGCTTTCTTCGTCGGTATTATCTTTAATTACAAGCTCAATTTCAGTGCCGACACTTTGTTTATCGCATACCTTTACTTCATAGCCCTGAGTACCGTTTGAAGTCCATTCAAACGCCTCGTCGCTGCCGTATGCCTTACTTTTTACGGTAACCTTTGAGGCTACCATAAACGCCGAGTAAAAGCCCACGCCAAACTGACCGATTATGTCGATATTATCTTTCTTTTCATTTTGTTCTTTAAAATCAAACGAACCGCTTTTTGCTATAACGCCCAAGTTCTTTTCAAGCTCATCTGCAGTCATACCGATACCGTTATCGGTTATGGTTAGTGTCCTGTTTTGTTTATTTATCGCAAGCGTTATTTTAAAATCCTCTCTGGCAATACCCACATTTGAGTCGGTAAGAGATTTAAAATAAAGCTTGTCTATAGCGTCGCTCGCATTTGAGATAAGCTCTCTTAAAAATATCTCCTTGTGAGTGTAAATGGAGTTTATCATCATATCTAACAGACGTTTTGACTCCGCCTTAAACTGTTTTTTTGCCATATAAATCATCCTTTTGTTAAAGCTTTTTGTTTTAGCACTCTTATACTTTGAGTGCTAAAACAAAGTATAGCCCCTTTTTTATATAAAATCAAGAGGCTATCGTAAAATTTACAATTATATAACAATTTATCTATGAAATACTATATGAATAAAAACTATTTTAAGCGGACTATAATTACAAAAAGGCTTTATCAAATCCTTGTATTATAGCTTTTATTATACGTTAAAATAAGTGCCGGAGTTTATAATCTTATAAATTTCGAGCACGCTATTTGTGAAACATATACAATCCTTTTGGTTTTTGAGATAAATATATAGTAATTTTTGATATTATAGTGTATAATATGATATATACTATAAATTTTTTGAACGGAGCAAACTTTATGAATGCTAAAAACGATACAACAAATACAAAAAAACAAGGTAATTCCGCTAAAAAAGCTTCGCCAAACGATCTGCCTGTTTATCTGTTTCATCAAGGCAAAAACCGTAAGGCTTACGAGTTTTTCGGCTGTCATCCGCTAAGCGTTGACGGTAAAGAGGGTTTTGTATTCAGAGTATGGGCGCCTCACGCAAAAAGTATAAAAGTTGTCGGCGATTTTAACGGCTGGGACAGCTCCAGAGGCTTTGAAATGAATAAAATTTCCGATGAAATTTGGGAATGCTTTATAGAAGGCGTTAAAATTTACGACGCATATAAATACTATATTCAAAAATCAGACGGAAATTATATCTTTAAAGCCGACCCTTATGCATATCACTCGGAAACACGACCCGGAAACGCCAGCAAGGTATACGACATAGAGGGCTTTAAGTGGACCGATTCTAAATACAGAAATTCTTCCGCGAGAAAGAATATTTTATCAAACCCTATGAATATTTATGAAATGCATCTGGGTTCGTGGCGCAGGTATGAAAACGGCGAGTTTTTAAGCTATACACGCTTAGCCGAGCAGGTTATCCCCTATGTTAAAGAAATGGGCTACACTCATATTGAGTTTATGCCGATAACCGAATATCCTTACGATCCTTCGTGGGGATATCAGGTGACGGGCTATTTCGCCCCGACCTCACGCTACGGTACACCGCACGCCTTTATGGATTTTGTAAACAAGTGCCACGAGGCAGGAATAGGCGTAATTCTCGACTGGGTACCTGCTCATTTTCCTAAAGACGAAGCAGGTCTTTACGAATTTGACGGAGATTTTTGTTATGAATACTCCGACCCGTTAAAGAATGAGCATACCGACTGGGGTACGAGAATATTTGACTTCGGCAGAAATGAAGTTTTGTCGTTTTTAATCTCCAGCGCAGTATTTTGGCTTGAAAAATACCACATAGACGGCTTGAGAGTTGACGCAGTTGCTTCTATGTTATATCTCGATTACGGTAAACAAGACGGTCAGTGGCGTGCCAATAAATACGGCGAAAACATAAATCTCGAGGCCGTAGAATTTTTTAAACAGCTAAACGAAGCTGTTTTTGTCGAAACAAAAAATCCGATTATGATAGCCGAGGAATCAACCGCATTCCCAATGGTTACAAAACCGGGCTTTGACGGCGGACTTGGATTCTTATTTAAGTGGAATATGGGCTGGATGAACGATATGCTTGAATATATGTCCTCCGACCCGCTTTACCGCAAGGGTATGCACAAAAATATCACCTTCTCTCTCACCTATGCCTTCAGCGAAAACTTTATACTTCCGCTGTCGCACGATGAGGTTGTTTACGGAAAGTGCTCTATGATAAGCAAAATGCCCGGCTCTTACCAGCAGAAATTTGACAATTTGCGTGCATTTTTCGGATATATGATTGCTCACCCGGGTAAAAAGCTAAGCTTTATGGGCAATGAATTTGCACAGTTTAACGAGTGGGATTTCACAAAAGAGCTTGACTGGATGCTTCTTGATTACCCTGCGCACAGGCAATTTAAGGACTACATAAGGGATATAAACCTTCTGTATCTTGAAAATTCGCCGTTCTGGCAAAACGACGCAAACTGGGAGGGCTTTAAGTGGATTAACCCCAACGATTTCTCCCAAAGCATAATAAGCTTCAGGCGCATTGACAAAAAAGGTAAGGAAATCGTAGTTATCTGTAACTTCTGTCCTATATACAGGCCCGAATACCGACTGGGCGTTGAACACGCAGGCACATACACTCCGATATTATCAAGCGACGACAAAAAATACGGCGGTACAGGCGTCGAGCTTGCAAAAGTAAAGAGCGAGCCTATAGAATATGACGGCTACAAAAACAGCATTTCGGTTCAAATTCCACCGCTGTCCACAGTATTTTATAAGGTTACAAAATCACCTAACAAAAAAGATAAAAATCAGTAAATACTATTCTCAAGGAGGTTAATATAAATGTTAAAAAGACGAAAGAATTGTATCGCTATGCTACTGGCAGGAGGACAAGGAAGCAGGCTTAAGGTACTTACGGCCGATATTGCAAAGCCTGCAGTGCCTTTTGGCGGCAAATACCGCATTATAGATTTCCCTCTGTCAAACTGCGTTAACTCAGGAATTGACACGGTAGGTATTCTCACACAGTATCAGCCTTTGGTACTAAACAACTACATCGGGAACGGACAGCCTTGGGGCTTAAATCGCAACTTCGGCGGCGCTCACGTTTTACCGCCTTATGCAAAGAGCGAAAAATCCGAATGGTATAAGGGTACTGCAAATGCAATTTATCAGAATATTCCCTTTATAGATATGTATAACCCCGAATATGTGCTTATCCTTTCGGGTGACCACATCTATAAGATGAACTACGATGAAATGTTAGCTTATCATATAGAAAAAGAATCAGACTGCACAATAGCTGTTATCGACGTGCCTTTAAAAGAAGCTTCCCGCTTCGGTATAATAAACACAAACGAAGATAACTCTATATATGAGTTTGAGGAAAAACCCGAACATCCAAAATGCACCAACGCTTCAATGGGTATATACATCTTCACTTGGAAGGTGCTTAAAAAATATCTTATCGAGGACGAAAATAATCCCGAGTCTGACAACGATTTCGGTAAAAACGTATTGCCTGCACTCTTAAAGGACAATCAGAGAATGTTTGCTTATCCGTTTAAGGGCTATTGGAAAGACGTAGGAACAATCGAAAGCTTATGGCAGGCAAATATGGATCTTATCGACGACTCGGTAGGCTTTGAATTAAAGGATAAGAGCTTTAAAATCTATGCCCGTAACTACGCTAAGCCTCCTTGCTATATGGCTCCTTCGGGAAGTGCTGAGCACTCGCTTGTATCCGAGGGGTGCGTTGTCGAAGGCAAGGTTGACCACAGCATTATTTCAACAGGCTGTACTATAGGCAAGGGTGCGTATATAAACCACAGCGTAATAATGCCCGATACGGTTATCGAAGAAGGCGCAGTTATCGAATATGCAATAATCGGAGAACACGTTACTATCGGCAAAAACGCAAGAGTAGGAAAATCCCCTGCTTCCGAAATAAGCGGCTGGGGAATAAGCGTTGTCGGTACAGGAAAGACAATCGAACAAGACAAAGTAATTGATCCAAAAGAAATTGTATAAAGCAGGTGATGTAAAGTGAACATTATTGGTATCGTTTTTTCAAACATATATGATTCGTCGCTCGGCGACCTGACTGAGCACAGAACCTCCGCTTCCCTACCCTTTGGCGGAAGATACAGACATATAGACTTTGTGCTTTCAAATATGGTTAACTCCGATATCACCACCATCGGAGTTATCACAAAGCATAACTATCAGTCGCTTATGGACCACTTGGGAAGCTGTTCGGAATGGGACTTAAACCGCAAGGATTCAGGTCTTTTCATACTTCCTCCCTTTAACCTCGGTCAAAGCGGAGTTTACAGAGGTAAATTAGAGGCTTTAAGCGGAGCGTCCACCTTTTTACATAGAGGCAAACCCGAATATGTTTTGCTTTCCGATTCAAACCTGCTTTGCAACATAGACTATCAAAAGGTATTAAAAGCGCACAAGAAGTCGGGAGCTAAGGTTACGGTTATTGCAAACAGGCAAAAGCCTAACTACGACGGCGAAATAATGCCTCTTGTTTTAAGCGCCGACGAAAATTCAAAGGCAAACGATATACTTATCGATACCACCTTTGACGAGAAAAACCTGCTCGGTATGGGAATGTATATAGTTGACAAGCAGTATCTCATAAACTCGGTAAAGGAATGTGTTGCAAGAGGACATTTCCACTTTGAAAGAGACCTTTTGCAAGCCGCCTTTAACGAGGGTACACTTGACATAAACATTTTCGAGTTTAACGGTACGGTTTTGAGAAACAAAGACGTTGCTTCTTACTTTAAAAACAATATGGCGTGTCTTGACGCAGATGTAAGAAACGATTTGTTTAACCCCGAAAACCCGATTTACACTAAAGTCCGTGACGAAGCGCCTACCTTCTACAGTGAGTCGAGCGTTACAAACAACTGCCTTATCGCAGACGGCTGTATTATAAAGGGATATGTCGAAAATTCTGTTATCTTCAGAGATGTTACCATTGAAGAAGGCGCAGTTGTTAAAAACAGCATTATTATGCAGGGTTCGGTTGTATCAAAAGACGCTAAGGTGGAATATTCTATCATAGATAAAAACGTAGTAATAACCGAGGGCACAACCTTAATCGGCGCTGAAATCAAGCCTGAAATTATACCAAAGGGCAGAACAGTTTAAGGTATTTGCCCCAAAATAGCATCAAGCCAAAAACCCTTTTACCCTTTAAGGAAAACGGGCTTTTGGTTTGTGTTTGCATATAAGAGACTTATTAAAGGACGCTACACAAAACAGAAAGGAACGTAAATATGAAAATATTATTTGCTTCAAGCGAGGCGGCTCCCTATTTAAAAACAGGCGGTTTGGGCGACGTTGCTTACGCTTTGCCGAATGAGCTTGCAAACAATAAAGACGTAGAAATTGCAGTTATAATTCCCTACTATAAAAAGATAAAAGAAAATCCCGACTGGGATATAGAGTTTATCGCAAGCTTTGCAGTGCCTGTTTCTTGGCGCTTACAACACTGCGGTATATTTAAGGCTACCACCAAAAAATCAAATTTGACCTATTATTTTGTGGACAACGAATATTACTTTTTAAGAGACTCGGCTTACGGCTATTACGACGACGGTGAAAGATTCTCTTATTTCAGCCGTGCAGTTTTGGAAGCCTTAGCCTATATAGATTTTTATCCGGACGTCATTCACTGTAACGACTGGCAGACAGCCTTAGTACCCGTATTTTTAAGGGCGTTTTACGGCTACCGTGAAGAGTACAAGGGTATAAAAACTCTGTTTACCATACATAATATTGAGTATCAGGGTAAAATGCCGTTTGACTTTTTCGGTGATGTTTTAGGTCTGCCTGACGACTGGATGGGCACTATGACCTATGACGACTGTATAAACTTTATGAAAGCAGCTATAGTGGTTTCGGATAAAGTAAGTACCGTATCTAAAACCTATTCCTTTGAAATCCGTCACGCATATTTTGCGCACGGTCTTGAGAATATACTCCAACAGTATTCATATAAGCTTGCGGGTATCGTAAACGGAATCGACACCGATTTATATAACCCTCAAACCGACTCATCACTGTTTAAAAACTTTAAGCCGGGCGATTTAAACGGCAAACTTAAAAATAAGCTGGCTTTGCAGGAAAAGTTGGGGCTTCCTCAATCCGCCGACACAGTTATGATAGGTATGATAACAAGGCTTGTTGCCCATAAGGGTATCGACCTTGTTGAGTATGTCGCAGGGGATTTGATGAACCTGCCTATTCAGCTTGTAGTTATCGGCACGGGCGACGAACGCTTTGAAAATCTGTTTAGGCGTCTTGCTTGGGAGCACCCCGATAAGATGTCAGCCAATATTTTATTTGATCCCGTGCTGGCAAATCAGCTCTATGCAGGCGCAGATTTATTCTTAATGCCGTCACAATGCGAGCCGTGCGGACTTTCACAGCTTATCTCAATGCGTTACGGTACAATACCTATAGTGCGTGAAACCGGCGGTCTTTTTGATACCGTACCTGCCATAAATCCCGAAACTATGGAGGGCAGAGGCTTTACCTTTAAGCTATTTAATGCGCACGATATGCTCCACTCGGTAAACAATGCGATTGAGTTTATAAAAGATACCGAAAAGCGCAAAACCATAATGAAAAACATTATGACCTACGACAGTAGCTGGAAGGAGCCTGTAAAGGAATATTTAAATCTATATAATAATCTTTAATGCGGTCAGATAACATTTTGTGAATATATACAAAAATATTATATATTTATTGTATTTATGTACCAAATATAATACAATATAAATATATACTTATAAGCTAACAAAGGATTTGATTTTGGTGAACTATGACAAACAGCAAATAATCGAGCTTTTAAACAACAAAAGTCTCGAAAACTTCGGTTGCTACTTAGATGAGGCAACTATTCAACAAACCTATAAAACGGTATGTCTAACGGTAAGGGATATTTTAAGCAAAAAGAGAAAGACCTTCCACGATCAATACAGAAAAGAAAAGTCAAAGCAGGTATACTATATGTCTATGGAATTTCTTGTAGGTACCTCGCTTCACAATAACCTTTATAATTTAGGTCTTGAAGAAGCCTTTATCGAAGCACTCGGCGACTATAAGGTTAATATAAAGGATTTATACGAATTAGAGCCTGACGCAGGTCTTGGAAACGGCGGCTTGGGTCGTCTTGCCTCTTGCTATATGGATTCAATGACTACTATGTCAATTCCCGCTACCGGCTTTTCAATAAGATATGAATTCGGAATATTTAAGCAAAAAATCGTAGACGGCTGGCAGATGGAATTTCCTGATGACTGGCTCAATATGGGCGATGTTTGGCTTATTCCCCGCCAGGACGAATCCTTTGAGGTTAAGTTCGGCGGAAGAATAGAAGAACATTTTGATGAAAACGGCAAGCTTTCGGTAAATCATGTAGACTACAGCCCTGTTATCGCTATCCCCTATGATATGCTTATTTCCGGATATGACACAAACGCAGTAAATAAGCTCGTACTTTGGGGCGCTAAATCTCCAAACAGCCTTGATATGTCAGCCTTCTCCAGAGGCGACTATGTAAAGGCCTTGGAGGAAAACACTATGGCTGAGGCTATCACAAAGATTTTATACCCTGCCGACGACCACCTTGACGGAAAAACACTTCGCTTAAAGCAACAATACCTTTTGGTATCTGCTTCGCTTCAGAGCATCATTTCAAATCACGTTAAAAAATACGGCACTTTAGATAACCTCGCAGACAAAGTAGCTATTCACATAAACGACACTCACCCTGCTTTGTGCGTGCCTGAGCTTATGAGAATACTCTTGGACGATTACGGCTACGAATGGGATACCGCTTGGGATATAACAAGTAAAACTCTCGCTTATACAAACCACACCGTTATGAGCGAGGCTCTCGAACGCTGGCCGGAACATCTTTTTAAAGACCAGCTTCCGAGAATTTATCAGCTCGTATGCGAGATAAACCGCAGACTTGTAGCCGCCTTAAATAAGATTTATCCGGGCGACGTTGCAAAGATAGACTATATGGCAATTATCGCTAACGGCGAAGTGAGAATGGCTAACCTTTGTCTTGCCTGCGTACACAAAATAAACGGCGTATCAAAGCTTCACAGCGATATTCTCACCACCAGCATCTTTAAGGATTATTACAATATCGACAAGTCTAAGTTTACAAACGTAACAAACGGTATCGCTTACCGTCGTTGGCTGTGTCAGTCAAACCCTGAGCTTACGAAACTGCTTATTGACAAAATCGGCGATGAGTTTACCCGTGACGCAACCGCCCTCGAAAACCTTTTGGAATTTTACGACGACAAGGATACCTTAAGCGAATTAAGACGTGTTAAGCTGCACAACAAAGAGCGTCTTGCCGATTACGTTTCAAAGGCAAACGGCATAAATATCGACCCGACGTCTATCTTTGACGTACAGATAAAGCGTCTGCACGAATATAAGCGCCAGCTTTTAAATGTGCTCAATATCCTTTATATGTACAGAAAGCTAAAGGAAAATCCAAACCTTGATATACCGCCTCGTACCTTTATCTTTGCGGCAAAGGCTTCTTCGGGATATATTATGGCAAAGCAGATTATCCATTTAATTCACGCTGTAGCAAACAAGGTAAATAACGACCACGATGTTCGTGACAAAATAAAGGTAGTATTTATCGAGGATTACAAGGTTTCCTTAGCGGAAATTATTATACCTGCCGCCGATATTTCGGAGCAAATTTCCATTGCAGGTAAGGAAGCTTCGGGTACAGGTAATATGAAGCTTATGATTAACGGCGCAGTAACTATCGGTACTCTTGACGGCGCAAATGTTGAGATACACGAGCAGGTCGGCGATAACAACATATTCTTATTCGGCCTCACTGCTCCCGAAGTAGAACAGCTTTGGAAAAACGGCTATAACCCAAGCTATTATTTTAATAATAACTACGAGTTAAAGAATGTATTAAATATGTTAATCTCGGGCGAGCTGGGCTCAAAGTTTGAGGATATATATAAATCCTTGCTTACAAACGCCTACGGCGTTGCCGACGCATATATGACCTTAGCTGATTTTGAGTCTTATGTAAATGCTCAAAGAGTTGTCGGCGAAACCTATACCGACAGACATAAATTCACCAATATGTCACTTGTTAACATCGCAAAGGCAGGACTTTTCTCTTCCGACCGTGCAATTAAACAGTATTCCGACAACATTTGGTATACAAAATCGGTTAAGTAAATTAAACTTAAATTAAGAGCAACGGATTTTTCCTTGCTCTTAATTTTTGAAACGGAGCCATTTCTTTATGAATATTCTATACGACAGTAAATCAGAAGAATATAAAAAGCCTTTCGGCTGTCTTAAAAAGGGCGAAAAATGTACCGTTGCGGTGAAAATACCCAGAAGCTGTACTGTTATTGAAATGTATCTTTGCATTAAAAGCGATGATGAAAAAATCCTAAATACCTTTAAGATGGATTTTTTCGACCTTGTAGACGGCTACGACTGTTACAACGTGGATTTTACACTGTCCGAATGCGGACTTTACTTTTATTATTTTAAGGTAATTACCGCACATGAGGAGTTTGAGCTTTATAAATGCGGTTTTGACGAGGTGGGCATAAACTGCGGTGATAAATGGCAGCTTAGCTGTTATGACAAGGAGTTTGAAACGCCCGAGGACTTTAAGGGTAAGGTTATGTATCAGATTTTTCCCGACCGCTTTTATAAATACGGTGACACAGACATATCAGATAAAATACCGCCCTTTTATATACACGAAAACTGGTCCGATACCCCCGAATACCGCCCGAACCACGAAGGCATTATCCTAAACAATGACTTTTTCGGCGGAAATTTAAAGGGTATAGAAAAAAAACTTGACTATATAAAGGATTTAGGCGTAGGCGTTATTTATTTAAACCCTGTGTTTATGGCGTTTTCAAACCACCGATACGATACTGCCGATTACAAGAGAATTGACCCACTTTTAGGCGACGAAAAGGATTTTTGTTCGCTTTGTAAAAAAGCTCACGAGCTTAATATAAAAATTATCCTTGACGGAGTTTTTTCGCATACGGGGTCAGAAAGTATTTATTTTGATAAACTGAACAGGTTCGGCGGGGGTGCATATCATAACCAAAACTCCCCGTACAGAAGCTGGTATCAGTTTGACGGTAATAATAAGGACGGCTATGTTTCGTGGTGGGGTATCAATACTCTGCCTTGCGTAAACGAGCTTGACGAAAACTACCTTGACTATATTATAGAAAATGACGACAGCGTCGTAGCGCACTGGCTTAATTTAGGCGCAGACGGCTTTAGACTCGACGTTGCAGACGAGCTGCCCGACGAATTTATACATCGTTTGAGGAAAAAAGTAAAACAGATAAACAAAGACGCCTTAATTATAGGCGAAGTGTGGGAGGACGCCTCCAATAAAATTTCATACGGCGTGCGCAGAAAGTATTTTACCAATATGGAGCTTGACTGCACTATGAATTATCCGTATAAGGACGCTATAATCGCTTATGTAAAGGGCGAAATCACTCACCTTAAGCTTGCCGATACGGTTATGACCATAGCGGAAAACTACCCGAAACCTGCGCTGGACTGCTTAATGAATAGCCTTTCCACCCACGACACTATGCGAATACTTACCGTTTTGGGAAATGAAAACCGGGGCCTTACCCGTGACGAAAAGGCTTATTTTACTTTAAGCGAGGATTTATTAAATAAAGCGCTCCCAAAATTAAAGCTTGCTATGTTTTTGCAGTTTGTTTTGCCGGGGTGTCCTTGTATATATTACGGCGACGAAATAGGTATGCAGGGCTTTGAAGACCCGTTTAACCGCCGTGCTTTTGACTGGGAGAAAACTGACAGCGAGTTAAGAGAATTTGTAAAAAACTTAGCCAAGATTAAACTAAGCTCACCTGCTCTTAAAACGGGCGATGTAAAAAGCTTAGACTCTACTAATGCTCTTATACTTACAAGGAAAAACAAAAACTCTGTCGCAACGATAATCGCCAATGCTTCAGAAGCGGAATATACCTTCAAATACAACAAAAAATCCGAAGAGCTTATACTGTTAAACGGCAAAGATTCGGGCGATACAATTACCCTTAGTAAATATGGCTTTGCGCTTATATTAAAAGATAAAAAATCAAAACAAGAAAGGACGTTTTAATATGTCAAACCCAATAGTTACAATTCAAATGGAAAACGGCGGTATAATGAAGGTGGAGCTTTACCCCGAAATCGCTCCGAATACCGTTAATAACTTTATCTCACTTGTTAAAAAAGGCTTTTATGACTCGCTTATCTTTCACAGAGTTATCCCCGGCTTTATGATTCAGGGCGGTGACCCAAAGGGTATCGGCATAGGAGGCCCGGGCTACAGCATTAAAGGCGAATTTTCAGCAAACGGCTTTGAAAATAACTTAGCACATACCACAGGCGTTATTTCTATGGCTCGTTCCTCTCACCCCGACAGCGCAGGCTCGCAGTTTTTTATAATGGTTGACGACGCACCTCACCTTGACGGACAATACGCCGCTTTCGGCAAGGTTATAGAAGGCATTGAGGAAGCTATAAACATAGTAAATAACGAAACCGATTATTCGGATAAACCACTTAATGACCAGCGCATGAAAAAGGTTACGGTTGAAACCTTCGGCGTAGATTATCCTGAGCCTCAAACGCTCTGATTTTTTAAAAACAGTTGACAAACCGCTTGCGGTATGTTATCATATTAAATGCTTTCAAAAAAGCATTTAATATGCGCCGGTAGCTCAGCTGGATAGAGTGTTTGGCTACGAACCAAAAGGTCGGGGGTTCGAATCCCTTCCGGCGTGCCATATAAAAAGGTATTTGCTTTTTGGCAGATACCTTTTTTATTTGAAAGGAAAAATTAAAGTTATGAAAAGTCAGGCTAAAACAAAAATTTCCGTTCAAAGCATAGCCTATATCGCTTTATTTATAGCTATAATAGCTATCTGCTCGTGGATAAGTATTCCGTTTACCGTTCCGCTGACGCTTCAGATTTTTGCTATCTTTACCGCTATCGGCTTGCTCGGTACAAAGCGCTCTTTTTTTTGTATACTGGCGTATTTACTATTAGGGCTTGTAGGCGTTCCCGTATTCTCGGGCTTTAGAGGCGGTTTTGCGGTGCTTTTCGGTAATACCGGCGGATATATTGTCGGCTTTTTGCTTTCCTGCCTTGTAAGCGGTCCGCTAATTAAAAAAAGTAAAGGCAATATAATTAAAATGATAGCTTCTATGGTGCTGGGGCTTTTTGTGTGCTACATCTTCGGCACGGCTTGGTTTGTTTGTCTTTATAATTTAAATACAGGCAGTATCGGCATTATAAGCGCACTTAGTATATGTGTATTTCCGTTTATAATCCCGGATATAATAAAAATTACCCTCGCCGCTTTACTGACAAAGCGTTTGTCAAAATACATACGCACGGATTTTTAAGATAAATTTAAAGGTGGACTTTTTATGATAAATATGGTTTTTTTAATGCATCTTATTTTTGCGATTGTGGCTACTGCGTTTTTTATCTGGCAGTTTGCGACAAACAAAATGCCGTATCAGTTAGTGCTTATATTTTGGATACCCAGCACGCTTTTAAAATATCTTTCGGATAAGCCCTCTTACCTTATTAAAATAGGCATACTCGAAATAGTATTTTTACTGTTTTTTATAGTGTGCGTCATTATCGGGAAGCTTAAAAAGTCAAAAAAGGCTGAAAACAAAATTATGCAAATAAACGCCGAAGCTTTAAGCTCTGAAAGCGGCCTTGATAACGAAGAATAGGTTAAAAATTTTGTGTATTTTGTAGACATATAAGCTTAAAAACGGCGCTTTATATGTCAGCAGATAAAAAAATATCATTACCTGTTGACAAGCCGTAATCAGTTATATTATAATGTTACAGTACGGCAAAGTGTGAGGTGTTCTTATGCTTATTGATTTACAACAGATATTTGAATCGACAGGCGAGTCACAAAACCTTGAAACCACTATTGACAAGAGTGATTACGAGCTGTTTGGTTGTTATCCGTTCATAAATCCGATCGCTGTAAAGGGTTTAGTCGCAAACAAAGCCGACGTCGTATTTTTGGACGTAAAGGTAAGTTTCGATTTTAAGCTTCCCTGCAACAGATGTTTAGAGGATTTTATCAAAAGCTACGATTACTCCTTTCATCACATTCTTGTAAACGAACCGGACAAGGAAAATGACGAGTATATTGCGCTTGAGGCGTTTAAGCTTGACTTAGACGAACTTATAATGTCCGATATACTTTTAAATCTACCATCAAAGTTTCTTTGTAAGGACGATTGCAAGGGCTTGTGTGAAAAATGCGGAGCGAATTTAAACTTCACTTCATGCAATTGCAATGATGATAATATCGACCCTCGCTTATCTGTGTTGGCCGATTTACTCAAATAAAGGTTTTACCGTAATTTTAAAGGAGGTGCCGATATGGCAGTACCAAAGAGAAAGGTTTCAAAAGCAAGACGTGATAAAAGACGTTCATCAGTATGGAAATTGGATATGCCTGCATTCTCTAAATGCCCGCAATGTGGAGAATTAAAGGCTCCGCACAAGGTATGCGGCAATTGTGGATATTACAAGGGTGTTCAGGTAATTGAAAAGGACGCTTAAAGTAAAGTCTTATTGCAAACTCATTAAATCATAAGATGATTGCATTTAGGGATGCTTCCGCAAAAGGAGGTATCCCTATGATTGTTTTTAAGATTATTTTGCGAGGTGATGTAAAATGTCTGTAAGGATAAAGGACGTTATCCCAAAAAGTATATGCGCTAAAAAAGGCATAAAGCCCGGCTATACGCTTGTTTCGATAAACGGGAATGAGATAATCGACGTTTTAGACTACCGCTTTTATATCACCGAATCGACTTTAAGGCTCGAATTTAAAGACTTAAAGGGCAAACTAATAAAGCTTAAAATTAAAAAACAGCAGTACGAGGACATAGGACTCGAATTTGAGACATATCTTATGGATAAACAGCGTAGCTGTACAAATAACTGCATATTTTGTTTTGTTGACCAAATGCCTCCCGGTATGAGAGAGTCGCTTTATTTTAAAGACGACGACGCAAGACTTTCGTTTTTATTCGGCAACTACATCACCCTCACAAATTTAAGCGAAAGCGAAATCGAGCGAATAATCAAGATGAAAATAAGCCCGATAAATATTTCGGTGCATACAACAAATCCCGAGCTTAGATGCAAGATGATGAAAAACCGCTTTGCAGGCGAAAAGCTAAAGTTTATAAAAATGTTAGCCGACGCAAATATTGCGATAAACTGTCAGCTTGTAATGTGCCCCGGGATAAACGACGGCGAGGAGTTAAGGCGCACCTTATCCGATTTGGGTGAGTTTTATCCGTCGCTGGAGAGTATCGCCTGTGTGCCCGTAGGGCTTACAAAATTCCGTGAGGGGCTTTATCCTCTCTCCCCTTATGACGAAAAAACCGCAGGCGAAGTAATAGACATAACCGAAGAGTTTGCCGATATGTTTTTTAAAAAGTACGGCGAGCGTCTTTGCTACGCCTCAGACGAATTTTATATCCGTGCTAAGCGTCCTCTGCCCGACGAGGACTATTACGAAAACTTTGCGCAGCTTGAAAACGGTGTCGGGGTTTTGGCAATGTTTAAAAGCGATTTTTTAAATTTACTTCATAATCTTGAGGCGGACGATATAAGGCGAGATGTCTCGGTTGTAACGGGCGTTGACGCCGCACCGTATATTAAAAAACTAATTGACTGTGCCTGTGAGAAATGGCATAATCTTAATTGTAGGGTTTTTGCCGTTACCAACAATTTTTTTGGCGATACTATTACTGTATCGGGGCTTGTTACCGCTACCGATATAATCGCTCAGCTAAAGGATAAACCCTTGGGTGACGTGCTTATTTTGCCGTCGTGTATGCTAAGGCACGAGCAGGATAAATTTTTAGACGACTATACCGTAAGCGACGTAGAAAAAGCGCTCGGCGTAAAGGTAAAAATCTCCTCTACAGAGGGCGACAGCTTGCTTGAGTGCATTTTAAACCCGTTTAATAACGATTTATAATAAAGGAAGTGAAGTAATGGCAAGACCTATAGTTGCTATTGTAGGCAGACCTAACGTAGGTAAATCTACCTTATTTAACAAGCTCATAGGCAAAAGACTTTCTATTGTAGAAGATACTCCCGGTGTTACCCGTGACAGAATATACTCCGAATGCGAATGGCGTGACAAAAAATTTATGCTTGTTGATACCGGCGGTATTGAGCCTAAGTCCGACGACGTTATCTTAAAGCAAATGGCTGTTCAGGCTCAGGTAGCTATAGAAACCGCCGACGCCGTTATTTTGGTTACCGATATGTCCGACGGCGTTACCGCTACCGATAAGGAAGTCGCCACAATGCTTTTAAAAAGCGGTAAGCCTACCGTTTTGTGCGTAAATAAGTGCGACCGTGTAGGTGAGCCTCCGATGGAATTTTACGAGTTTTACAACTTATCTCTCGGCGATCCTATAAGGGTTTCCTCGGTTCACGGTCACGGCACAGGTGATTTACTGGACGAAGTGTTTAAAGTTATGCCCGAAATCCCAGACGACGACTATGATAACGAATATATAAAGGTTGCGGTTGTAGGTAAGCCGAATGTCGGCAAATCCTCGCTTGTAAATAAAATCGCCGGTGAAACCCGTGTTATCGTTTCGGATATTGCAGGTACTACCCGTGACGCAGTCGATACCGTAGTGGAAAACGAAGCAGGTAAATTTGTATTTATCGACACCGCAGGAATAAGACGTAAGTCAAAGGTGTTAGAAAATATCGAAAGATACAGCGTTTTAAGAGCGCACATGGCGGTGGACAGGTGCGACGTTTGCTGTATACTAATAGACGCAACGGTAGGCTTTACCGAGCAGGACAGCAAAATCGCAGGCTACGCTCATGAGCAGGGCAAGGCGTGTATAATCGTTGTAAACAAGTGGGACGCCGTTGAGGACAAAACCGACAGGACTATGAACGAGATGAAAAAAGAGCTTGAAGTAGCGTTTAGCTTTATGTCTTATGTGCCGTTTATATTTATCTCCGCAAAGACAGGTCAGCGCATAAACAAGCTCTATGATAAGATAAAATACGTTTATGAGCAAAACTCTATGCGTATTTCAACAGGCGTTTTAAACGACCTTTTGGCTTATGTCACCGCAAGAGTACAGCCGCCCTCAGATAAGGGCAAGCGCCTTAAAATTTACTATATGACTCAGGCCTCTACCAAACCGCCTACATTTGTTACCTTTGTAAATAAGGCTGACCTTTTTCATTTTTCCTACAGGCGATATATTGAAAATCAGATAAGAGAGTCCTTTGGTTTAGAGGGCACTCCGATTAGGCTGATTGTGCGTGAAAGGGATACCAAAGACACAAAATAAATAATATGGGGGACATTTTAGATGACACCGCTTTGGCTTATAATTTTATTGACGGCAGTGTGTATGACAGCGTCTTATCTTTTCGGAAGCATTAACTTCGCTATCATTATCACACGCATATTCATTCATAAGGATATTCGTGATTTCGGAAGCGGTAACGCAGGCGCTACAAACGTTTTAAGAACCGTGGGCAAAACTGCGGCGGCACTAACCGTAATCGGCGACGTATCAAAGGGCGTTTTGTCGGTGTTGCTTGCAAGAATGGTTTTTGGCGTAATTTTAAATATGCCCGAGTTTATTTTGCCCGAATATCTGTGCGGTGTTTGCGCCCTGTTAGGTCACCTGTTCCCTATTTTTTATAAGTTTAAGGGCGGTAAGGGAGTGCTCGTTTCGACAGGCGCTATGCTCACTATCTCACCTATCGCAATCGGTTGCAGTTTAATAATCTTCATAATAGTTGCGGCAATTACAAGATACGTTTCGCTAAGCTCTATAATAGCCTGCGGGATGTTCCCGATAGAGCATTTAATCTACCGCATTATCACTCACAACACCGGTCAAATAATTTTAGAAATGATATTCAGCCTTATAATAGTAGGCTATATTGTATTTATGCACAGAACCAATATACAAAGGCTTATAAACGGTACCGAACACAAGCTCGGCGAAAAAAAGGAAAGTTAATTTATTATGATTCTTGATAAGGCTTTTTACCACAGAGACTGTATATCGGTAGCTAAAGACTTGGTGGGCAAAATTTTAGTCCGCAATACCCCCGAAGGAACGCTAAGACTCAGAATTTCCGAAACCGAAGCGTACTGCGGCGAAGCTGATACCGCCTGCCACGCACATAAGGGCAGGACTAAGCGCACCGAAACTATGTATATGACCTCAGGCACGATATACGTTTATCTGTGTTACGGTATGCACTATATGCTAAACATCGTCACAGGCGAGGAAAATATGCCCGAGGCGGTGCTAATCCGTGCCTGTATAGGCGCTGACGGACCGGGCAAGCTTACAAAAAAACTTAAAATAGATAAAAGCTTTAATAAAAAATCTGTGCTAAATAACCCTTCTTTTTTTATAGAAGATGACAACGAAAGATACTCTGTGATTCCCGATAAAAGAGTGGGTATAGGGTACGCCTCTATCGAGGATCAAAACCGCCTTTTAAGGTTTAAGCTGGGTGAAAAATTATAGCTTGTAAATTTACCTTTATTGTGATATACTTTTTAAGTAAACCGCTTAAAAAGCTGATATTAGGAGATGTACCCAAGTGGTTGAAGGGTCCGGATTCGAAATCCGGTAGGTCGGTTTTTGCCGGCGCAAGAGTTCAAATCTCTTCATCTCCGCCAAGAAAAAGCACTGCTTTAGAGTCGTAATCTAAAGGACAGTCGCTATGTAGGATGCGGTGTAGCCCGTGAGGGCTGCACCGTT
>JAEDDN010000011.1 GCA_016298065.1 Oscillospiraceae bacterium | reverse complement strand
AGAGCAATATCTTACGACATCACTCTTTTTCATTTGGTGGAGGCGAGGGGAGTCGTTCTCGCCTGCGGGCTCGGTCAGCGGCGGTTCTGACAGTCCCCCGGACTGTCATTCATTACCGCCTTAGTTCGACTCCCTTCTTTTCAAAAATAAAAAAAGAGCAATATCTTACGACATCACTCTTTTTCATTTGGTGGAGGCGAGGGGAGTCGAACCCCTGTCCGAAAATTTGTCCGTAATGCTTTCTACGAGTGTAGTTTACCGTTTAGCTTCCCAACGCAAACAGCTGATAAACGAGCAATAAGCGAAGGTAGTCTTAATTAAACCTCAATTAAGTCAAGACGCTCTTAAAAGAAGTTCACCACTAAATTGACGTGTGAAAAAGCCCGTGGTATGAATTATCACACGGACAGCTTAAATTAAGCTGCGCAAAGTGCTAAATCGTTATTTTCGTTAGCGTTTATATTTAAGTTGCGACTTTTAAAGTATTTTCGCCCATACTACCCGCTTACATTAGTTCTAAATCCCCGTCGAAACCTTTACGCCCCCGTATTTAATTAACGGTTTCTTTCCTTTAAGGCTCTGTCCATTTCACGCTTTGCGTCACGGCGTGCCATATCCTCACGCTTGTCGTGAAGCTTTTTACCCTTGCAAAGCCCTAACTGCAACTTTACGTTTGAGCCCTTAAAATATAAGGAAAGCGGAATAAGGGTATAGCTATCCTGCTTTGTAAGCCCTAAAAGTCTCATAATTTCCTTTTTATGCATAAGGAGTTTGCGAACACGGAAAGGGTCTTTATTAAATATATTTCCCTTTTCGTAAGGGCTTATGTGCATACCCTTGACAAACAGCTCACCGTCGTCGATACTGCACCAGCTGTCCTTTAAGTTTACATTTCCCTGACGTACCGATTTTACTTCGGTGCCTAAAAGCTCAATCCCTGTTTCAAAGGAGTCTATGATAAAATAGTCGTGCGAAGCCTTTTTGTTTTTTGCAATTATTTTAGTAGATGTTTGAGCCATTTATCGTCACCTCCGCAAACGGAATATAAGTTTAACATAAGTCTTTAAAAATATCAAGCAAATTATGTCGATTAAATTTCGCTTCTGTTTTCGAGCGCCTTAAAAAGCGTCATCTCGTCGGCATATTCCAAGCTGGAGCCGACAGGTATTCCGAAGGCCAGTCTTGAGGTCTTTATCCCAAGCGGCTTTAAAAGCCTTGAAATATACATAGCGGTTGCCTCGCCCTCAACGGTGGGGTTTGTCGCCATAATAACCTCTTTTACATCTTCTTCTGCAATACGGTCGAGCAGAGCTTTTATGTAAAGCTGGTCGGGACCTATTCCGTCCATTGGGGAGATAAGTCCGTGCAGAACGTGGTATACGCCCTTATACTCTCTTGTACGCTCAAAAGCGGCAACGTCCTTAGCGTCCTCAACCACGCAGATAACGCTGTGGTCACGAAGCTTATCTGCACATATATCGCATATCGGCTTGTCGGTAAAGTTTTTGCAAATCTCGCAGTTTTTAATTTTTTCGTGAGCTTCCAAGATAGCGTCGCTGAAAGCCTTTGCCTCGTCGTCAGAGAGGGTTAAAACGTAAAAGGCAAGCCTTTGCGCCGTTTTCATACCTATTCCCGGAAGTGAAGCAAACTGCTCGATAAGCTTAGTTAAAGGTAATGCGCTGTATCCCATAATTAGAATAATCCAGGCAGGTTAAGTCCGCCTGTGATTTTCTCCATTTCTTCGGTTGTAGTTTGTTCTATCGTTCTCGAACACTCGTTGACTGCGCTGATGATGAGATCCTCTAACATTTCTATATCGTCGGGGTCAACAACATCCGGCTTTATATTCAAGCTTACAATTTGCTTTTGACCGTTCATTGTAACCTCAACAGCTCCGCCGCCCGAAGCGGCAGAAAATTCACGCTCTTGAAGCTCCTCTTGCTTAGCTGCCATATCGTCCTGCATTTTTTGAGCTTGTTTTATCATACTTTGCATATTTTGCGGGCCCCCGCCGAAGCCCTGTGGTAATCTTGCTTTCATAATATATTTTCTCCGTTTCCGCTGTTTAGTACAGCTTTTTTATTTAACTAAATCTCCGACACCTCAACGCCCATATCAGACGCCGCCTTTTGAAGCTCGTCTAAGACGTTTTTCTGCTTATCGTTTGTTGAGGCAGAGCTTTTTTTAATTTTTATCGTATAGCGAATACCCGTTTTTTGTTCCAAAACCGTCAGCAGATTTTTGATAAAGCCCTCTTTTTTAATCATAGACGAGAACATCTTTACGGGGCTGTCGATAAACAGCACATCGTTTGCACAATAGGCGAGTGAGCCCGATAATATTCCTGCGAGCGCAGGGTCTATTTCCTTAACGTCTGCAAGCACTTCCGGCCACAGTTCAAATTCGGTGGGCTTCAAATTAGGCTTTGCGACCTTTTTAGGCTCTTGGGGCTTAGCGGCGTTTTCGTCGCTTGTTTCTTTATTCTGCTTATCCTGCGCAGGAGTACTCGCTGGAGTGTCTGCCAAAACAGGCTTTTGAGGCTTTGCGGCAGGCTTTGAGCTTTGAGCCTTTGAGCCTACAGCCACATTTGTGTCAGCCGAGCAAAGCTTTATAAGCGCCATTTCCAAGCACAAGCGCTTGTCGTAGTTTTTGCCCATTTTATCAAGGCAATCCTGGAGTATATCTATCGAGCGCAAAATATCGTCGATTGATAAGGATGAAGCTTGCTTGCCAAGTCGTGTTATCTCGTCGGGCAGAGCCTTTATTAGATCCGCAGGATTTTTAACCGTCTTTACAAGCATAAGGTTTCTGAAATGCTCGATAAGCTCTACGGTGAGCTTTTGCAGATCCTTTGACTTTGCGTAAAGCTCGTCCACACAGCGTATTGCTTCGCTTACATCGGAAGATGTGACAACGTCGGCTATAGAAAAAAGATAATCTCTAAGCACAAGCCCTGTAGTCATTGTTATAACGTCCATATTTACTTCACTGCTGTAGGCTATACACTGGTCGAGAATGCTCAAAGCGTCTCTCATGGCACCGTCTGCCAAGCGTGCGATAAAAAATGCACCGTCTTCGGTTAAGGTAAATTCCTCGTGGTCGGCTATGTATAAAAGGCGTTTTGCTATATCCTCGGTACTGATTCTTGCAAAATCAAATCGCTGACAGCGTGAGAGAATTGTCGCAGGTACCTTATGCACCTCGGTGGTCGCCAAAATAAACTTAACGTGCGGAGGAGGTTCCTCCATTATCTTTAAAAGTGCGTTAAACGCCGCAGGACTTAGCATATGGGTTTCGTCTATTATGTAAACACGGTACTTGCACTGGGTAGGAGAGTAATTTGCCTCCTCACGCAGTATGCGCACATCGTCAACGCCGTTGTTGCTGGCGGCGTCTATTTCGAGCACGTCTAAAATAGAGCCGTCCTCTATACCCTTACAGGTGGGGCATTCCATACACGGATTGCCGTCAACGGTATTTGGGCAGTTAACCGCCATAGCCAAAATCTTTGAGCAGGAGGTTTTTCCCGTACCTCTTGAGCCTGTAAAAAGATAAGAGTGTACCGTTTTGTTATTTATAACCTCATTTTTTAAGGTAGTAGTGATATGCTCTTGTCCCACAACGTCGTCAAAGCTCTTAGGACGCCATTTTCTATATAAAGCTAAGTACATAAACTCTACCTCCAAAAATAAATCACAAAAGGCAGTAGCCCTCAATTTTGCACTTAAAATTGAGATTAACACTACCTGACATACGGAAAACAGGCGAAACTGCGGCACACAAAAAGCTTTGCTTAATGCTGCTCGGTTCCCCGCCTGACATGGTTCACAAGCGTTTGTTGCACAGGACCCGTCATCCGTATGTCAGACAGCACTATAGCCCTGCCTGTTTGCCTAATCATTATACAATACTTTATATAAAAAATCAATATTTTTATATAAATACAGTTAATGTAGTGTATACACTTTTTGATTATTATAAAAAAACGGCGATTCGTTTTTGAACCGCCGTTTAAAACATAAAAATCTTATGCCTTATTGATAGAACCGAAAAGCTCCATTTTTTCTTTTACTGTAGCCTTGATTGCTTCAAAGCCCGGTGCGAGTAATTTACGGGGGTCAAAGCCCTTGCCCTGTAAATCCTTGCCTGCTTCAATGTATTCACGAGTAGCGGCAGCAAATGAAAGCTGACACTCTGTGTTTACGTTTATCTTTGAAACGCCGAGGTCGATAGCCTTTTTAATCATATCTTCAGGGATACCTGTACCGCCGTGTAAAACCAAAGGCATTTTGCCTGTGAGCTTTTGAACAGCGTCAAGGGTTTCAAAGCTAAGTCCTGCCCAGTTGTCAGGATATTTACCGTGAATATTTCCGATACCTGCTGCAAGCATTGTAACGCCTAAGTCGGCGATAGCTTTACACTCATTAGGATCAGCACATTCGCCTGCGCCTACAACACCGTCTTCTTCACCGCCGATTGAGCCTACTTCAGCTTCTAAGGATAAGCCCTTTTCGTTAGTTAACTTAACAAGCTCTGTTGTCTTTGCAACGTTTTCTTCAATAGGATAGTGTGAGCCGTCAAACATTACCGAAGAAAATCCTGCTTCGATACATTTTAAACAGCCCTCATAAGAGCCGTGGTCAAGGTGTAATGCAACGGGAACTGTGATGTTTAATTCCTCGAGCATACCGTTTACCATACCTACAACGGTCTTATAACCGGCCATATATTTGCCTGCGCCCTCGGAAACACCTAAAATAACAGGTGAGTTACATTCCTGAGCAGTTAACAAAATAGCCTTTGTCCATTCCAAATTGTTGATGTTGAACTGACCTACGGCATAGTGTCCTTCCTTAGCCTTAGTCAGCATTTCCTTAGCGGATACTAACATATTAAAACCTCCACAAATAATTAAAATTTGAGATTTATCGCTTTTTTGCGACAAATCCATAAATTTTGATAACAAAGAAATTACCAAAAAAGTTTAAGTTAATTATACTTTATAAACGCTTAAAAATCAATATAAAACAATGCTTTATTTTGCCCTGTATCAATAAGATATTTTAATCAAAATTCACATAAAAGGGGTTATTTGCAAAGCTTATTTAAGCTTTCGTCGTCGCAGGTACGGATATAGTGGAAAATATACTGCTGAGCGATACCTGCATATTTTTCGGCTTTTTTAGGGAAACCGTCTTTATAAAAGTGGTTCAGAGCCTTTTTAATCCAAACATCTACGGGAAAGGCGTTTATGCGGTAAAAGCCGAAAAGCAAAGCGCAGGCCGACACCTTAGGCCCTATTCCCGTTATTTTTTGCAGCTCCTTTTGAGCCTTGTCAAGCGGTGCGGTATAAAGAGAAGGCATATCAATTTCTCTTAAGGAGATTTTTTTAGCGGCGTCTATTATGTACTTTGCTCTAAAGCCTGCACGCAGTCCACTTAAATCCTCTACTGTTAGCGAAGCTATTTTCTCTGCTGACGGAAAGGTGTAAACACCGTCGCAAAGCTTATCGCCGAAATTTTCGCAAAGCCTTCCTATAATGCCCTTTATTCTGGGGATATTGTTGTTTTGCGAAATTATAAACGAGCAAATAACCTCCCAAGCATCTTGCTTTAGGATATGTATTCCGCCTGTGTAAGTAATAGCTGTTTTAAGCGTATCGTCAAAGGAAAGATACTTTTTAATCTTTTTATAGTCGGTGTTAAAGTCAAAATATTCGCACCAAATATCATTAAAATCATCTAAGGTAGTATCGTAAAAAATTATGTCGTCGCCGTTTTGAGTAACGGTTAAAAATTTGTCTCTGAACACTCCGCTTATACTGCCGTTTTCGTTTTGCGACCACCTAAAGCACTGACCGCAGTCTAAGGTTGCGGCAAGGTCAAATCCGGGCGCAGTTACAACAACGTTATTACCCTTTAAAGCAACTTTCATAATAATTTCCCCACTTTTGTTAGTAATAAGAGTATAGCATAATTAACCCTAAATTTCCACAGTAAAGTTAATACATATTATCTTAAAACGGGCAAAACACAAGCATCCTTTTCGGGACGCTTGTGTTTTAAATTGGTTTATTTATTAAAGAAGAGAGAGTTATTCACAAATAAGAAGACCGTATCCGTTTGAACGGGAATAAATTATCCTTGTATTACCGTCCTCGCCTACATAGACAAAGAAGGAATGACCTAACATTTCCATTTGAACGATAGCTTCATCGTCGGTCATCATCTGAAGCTCAACGTGTTTTGTTCTGCGTATATCAATAGAGGGAGCTTCGATAAAATCCTCGTCGTCAATATCGTCAAAATTATCGAAAGCTGTGGCAAGCTCGTCAAGCCCTGACTTTCTCTTTTTGTCCACAAGGCTTGTTTTTAGCTTGCGAAGCTTACGCTTTAAATCGTCAACCGCAAGGTCGATACTCGGTTCTATCTTGTCGGCGACAGCCTCGCCTCTTATAAAGCTACCCATGTTCTTTACGGTAATATCGCACTTATAACGCTCTAAATATCTTGAAAGCGTTACTTCAAACTCCGCATTTTCAGGGAGCATTTTTTCTACCCTTTTGAGTTCCTTGTCTATTCCGTCCTTAGTTCCTTGTTTTAAATCGAAGCCTCTTGCTGTGATGTTAATCATACTGTGTGTACCTCCTGTGTTTTTTGTATTATTATATTCAGGTACCCAAACGTTTTTCTTTCTATGAACCCATTATACAGGGTTTTGATAAAAATATCCATAATAATTTTATAAAATATTTTATTTTTGTTAGAAAGTTACAAAAACAAGGCGAGAATTTATAACCATTGTTTAAAGATTTACTTTAAAGTATCGCCTTTTAGAACTGTTATGGTCAAATTATTTATATCACAGTCAGACGAAACGGTAAGATTAGAGAAGATATCCTCATACCAGTAGTAGCCACTGCTTACCCTTATAAGATAGCTTGAGGTGCCACTAACAGCATTAAAGCTATAGGTATATGTTACGTCGTCTGAATTAAGTGAGAGTAAAACCTCACCATCGGTATCGGCGCTAAAGCTAAGGCATATGTAATTGCCGTGAGTTTTATCGATACCAGCGGTGGACATATCGGTGCTAAAGGGGTTATCCTGCGATACGGATTTGCCGTCGGTGATATTTAAAAGCACGGTCTTGTCCGAAAGCTTAATTTCATCTAAATTTGCCCAGTAATACGGCAGATAACCTAAGTCAAAGCGTATATCCTTACCCGACTGATTTTCAAAATCGGTTATGAGCGATAAACGGCTAAAGACATTATCGTCGCTTTGCGCAGCGTTATTTATAGCTTTATTTACAAGGGCAGTCTTTTCATCAAGCTCGCCTTTTTTACACCAAAGCTCCAAGGAGTCAAACGAACAAAGCGGAGTAAAGTTTTTATTTATATATTCCGACACAAGATAATATCTGTAGGAATTTTTAATATTATCTATTGCTCCCGAGTTATCCTCAGGCAAGAGCGCATATTCTATTCTGTCGCCAAAGCTTTCTATCTGGCTTAAAAATCTCTGTTGGGCTTTCTCACCGCTAATAAGTCCCGGAGACTGATTTACATATACGGGCTTTTGTCTGCCCGATACAGCGTAGATAAGCGTCTGATTGGTAAAGTCAAGATAGGTGCCGTCCTTAGTCATAAGTGCATCAAAAACAGCGTTAATATCGTCTATATATTTACTTGTGTCGTCGTTTAAGTTTACCCTTGTTACCTTTTCGGTAGCTATTTGTGAGAAGCTTTCGGTTTGCACCTGTGTTTTGAGCGAGCTTTCAAAAAGTGAGGAAGCTTCGATTATATATCCGTCCGAAACGGTAGTATAACCTGCGCCGGTCATTAAAACGGTAAAGACTAAAAATACCGAAAAATAAGACGCAACAAAGCTAAATAACATTTTTCGCTTACTTAAAATATAAACCGCAAAAGCAAAGAACAGTATAAAGGTTCCCAGTACATATTTTACCTGATGTTCATTAAGCGAATGGCGCACGATACCTCGTGAAATGTTTAGTATATACGCAAATAAAAGAATTACTGCAATTATAAGCTGAGGAGCTTTAATAGTATCAGGTGCTTTAAGATATTTATATAAAAGCGAAATGCCGAGCCCTACGGCAACAATAGGCGTGATGATGTAGCATATAGGGAATAAAATTTGATTTACGTCACCTATGGAAGCAGTGCTCCAGTTTGTATTTGAGCTTGCAGTGCCCAAAAATTCGAGCGCACGGTCTATCGGAGCGACGCCTTTTATAATGCAGAGAATAAGATATAAAACGCCGCACGCACCTAAGACGAGGCTTAAGGAGAGTAATATTTTGCCGATTATTTTTTTATCCTTAAGCGCCATGAGTATAAGGCATATAACTAATCCGACTGCAAACGGAAAGCCCAAGTCAAGCCTCATAAGCACACATATAACCACACAAAGCCACATTATTATATAGCCAAAAAGCGTTTTTTTGCGATGTGCATATATTGCGCCCAAAATGACGATAACCCCTAAAGCGTAGTAGTCTATAAAGGCTGTCAGGCAGGACATAAAAAGGCAAATAATAACCGCACTGTCCCTGTCAAAGAATTTAGCATATAAAAAGTAAAGCAGCATATATATAAGCACTAACATATAAGGTTTATAGGGATTAAAAAGAGCACCGAAGCTGTCGGCGTTTAAAAATGCGTATAAAAAGCCGGACCATTCGGAATAAAGCATGTGAGCGTCAAAGTTTTGGATAAAGGGAAGCTCGCCGAAGTTAAAAAAGCCCGATATTGCCGAAGCGGCGTTTGACGACTCGAAAAAGTTTACCTCAAAGGTACCTGCAAGCGAAACAAAAGATGAGGTAGAGCCCTGTGTAAAAATAAGCGGCATTTGAACGCATATCACCAAAAGCCCCAAAAGCATAATCGGATAGTAGTATTTTTCAAAGCAAAACGGTTTAAGACGTTCTTTACGTCCGAAAACAAGCCCGAAAATCACGCCTAAAACAATGAGAAAGATATATATAATAACTGCGCCGAGATATTTTTTTGTGATAAAGATGTTGTGCTGATTTAATATGTTGCAAAGCTCTAAAAATACCGATACCGCAAGAGGAGCACACATAACCCAGGTAAAGCTGAGCTTTATGGAATCACTTTTTAGGCTTGGAATTTTTTTGAGCAGGTTTAGTACAAAAAATGCACATAAAAATATGAGAATATATAATACGCCTAAACGCAAAGGGGAAACACCTATGCCGAACCTTTTTGATACAATAATTAAAAACAAAAGTATAGGAAAAGAAGAAAAAAGGCTCCATTTTACGTCACAAAATTCAAGGTGAGACCTTTGACAAATAGGATTTAAAACAGTTATAATTACCGCCATTAAAAAGGGAATAACTATATCGTAGCTAAAAGAAAAACTGCCTGCAAAACGGTTTATATACCCTAAGGTAAGTGGCACAAGGCTTACTGCGCAAAGCTTATTTAAAAACAAAGTCGCTTCGTTTTTATTACCGCAAAGCCTTGAGGTTATAGCCCAGATAAATAAAAATAAAAGCGGTATTAAAAAGATGACCCAGCTCAAAAGGTGGTTTATTCTCACAGAGGAATCTATGCCGTTTATAAGCGCCTGTCCGAATTCTCTGCCTTTAAAATTCGATACGCCGATATTATTAAAGGGGTTATATATAAGCCCGATCACAAGCGCAAGATAAACAGACGGAATAAGCATATTTTTATTAAGCTTGTCACAGTAAGATTTTAAGGTGTTTAACATAATAGGTACTCCTTAATTTAAAATAACCTGTAATAAAATAATTTTATCACAAAACATAATAAAAGTCACTTAAAGGATATATAAAGGCAAAAATAAAGCATTTCATCAAAGCGGTAAATGCGCTTTAACAAAATGCTTTAAAATTTCAATATTATTCGCCGATTGCTTCTTCGGATGAGACTTCGGAGTCTGTCGCTGAGCTTACTTCAGGTTCGGTTGAAGACGACGTTGATGTAGAGCTCGAAGTATCAGCCGTGGAACCGGAAGAGGACTGACTTGACGAAGGAGCAGGTGCCGTAGAGCTCGGAGCAGGTTTGCTTGACGGCGCAGGGGCCGCAGAGCTTGAAGCAGGAGCTCCGGAAGAGCCGCCCGACTGACGTGTCGAAGGAGTAGACATAGCAGTACCGGTACCTACTCTTATTATAGCACTGATAGCCTTGTAGTTTGAGCTTGGCAAAGCCTCACGTTTTACTTCGACGCCGTTTTTGTAATATATCTTTTCTGCGGACGCCGTATATCCCGTGTGCGCTGTGCGTTCTACTTCGGTAACGCCCTTTGCAAGAGTAGAGTCGTTTATATAACTAGGATCTGCGGGTTCGGTAGATGAGGTTTGAGTAGAAGTAACCCTGATTTCATCCCATTCGCTGCTGGGTGCGCCGTAAATATTTACGGTAAGACGCTTGCCGCTCATTGTAGCTTCTATAAATATCGGGAATGCGGTGTTGTTTATAAACTGAAAATCGGTGCCCGGGTAGTTTATTGCGGCGTCAAGTCCTATAGGAACATAGGTGGACGGCCACGAGTGATTTGAACGTGTAACTATACCGAGGTCGGCTCTGATAACTGCGCCGTAAAGCGTGGAAGAAGCCTGGCAGATACCTCCACCGAAGTCTTGGATAAGCTTACCCTTACTTATAACTCCTGCCTCAACATATCCGAGTGAGCCGTTGTTTGAGTTGCCTGTTGTAGTACAGAACGAGAAAACCTCGCCCGGCTGAAGTGTTGTACCGTTTACCTTGCTTAAAGCCAAAGCCATATTGTGATTGCCGTTTGAATTGTTGGTGGAAACGGTGGAGAAGGTGCTTAAAAACTTAGTGTTTGCCCTTATATCGTCAACGCTGTATGTATACGGTATTTCGTTTGCACTGACCTCAATATTGCCTTTTTTAACCTCGCTGTTTATCAGCTCACTTAGCGAGGAAGAAAGCGCTTCTTCGTCAATCGCAAGGCCTTTTGTGCCTTCGACAAAGGTGAACTTACTTCCCTCTGCGGCAAACGGCACAAAACTCGAAACGTGAGATTCAACTGCGTCAAAGTTTATATCGGTTTTAATCTTTTCTACAATTTCGGGCACGTTATCATCTGAAATTGTAGCTTCGATAGAAAAGCTTTCGGGGTTTTCCTTTAAATCCATAACTTTGTCGTAGCGTTTTTGTTTGCTTCCCGACCTGCCTACCGCATAGGCTTTTTCTAAAACCTCGTCTGTGTTGTATGTAAATTTAAAGTCGTCTTGGCTATAGGAATATACCTTATCACCGTAAGAAACGGTTATATCCACCTCGTCACGCAAATCAGGCTCGACTTCCTTTAAAAGTGCCTTGGCTTCCTTCATAGTCTTTCCGCCAAGCTCTACGCCCTGCACGACAATGCCGTCGTAAAAGGTGTCTTTGTCGATAACGCTGTTTAACTTGTTGTTGTAGGAATTTATCAGCGTGAAAGCCGTAACCGAAGCAGCTATAAGCACTGCGGCAGTAACGGACAGCATTATTACAAGCTTTTTGTTTAAGCCTTTTTTCGCTTTGACTTCTTCTGACGGTAACATTTCATCTGTCTGGCTATGTAATTCTTCCTGTGCCTCGTGTACTTCTTCTGTTTGCGGTACTTGAAGCTCGGAAGGCGCAGAATAAGACGACTCTTTTTCCATGCTGTCGAGCATTATTATTCCGTCCGCATTTAAAGTGGCGCCTGAAGGATTATGACTTTTGGCGACTTTACGCATATTTGACTGCCTCCGTTAATATAATTTATATAAAATACCTTTTTAATAATTTTGCTACATTATTATGATACAATGTGAGGTGTTAAAAGTAAAGGCACATTTTTGTAAAATTTACAGTAAAAGCCAGCAAATGATGTGTTGATAATATCCAATGCGCATTAAAAAAACACTTAAAATTTGAAATTTTAAGTATATATTTGTAATTAAAAAGGTAGCTTGTATGTATGCTAAAAAAGTGTTGACAAACAAAAAAGAATGATGTATCATATACTTTGTTAGGCAATTCATAGGTTGCTTGACGCTTATATTTTTGCCGGAGTGGCGGAATAGGCAGACGCCCGGGACTTAAAATCCCGTGAGATTTTTTTCTCGTACCGGTTCAAGTCCGGTTTCCGGCACCAAAAATCCCCGAAGATTTATGTCTTCGGGGATTTTGTAGTTTAAGCACTCACTTTTTATATTACGAAAAAAATGTTATACTATGCTTAAGCACATTTATTATACTTAATTAAACGTTAGGGTGAAGTTATGTCGGAATATATAAGACTTGATAAATTTTTTTCCTCTCAGGGCGTATGCTCGAGAAAAGAGCTTAAAGACCTTATTAAAAAAGGGCTTGTTACGGTAAACGGTTCGGCTAAGGTAAAGTCGGATATGAAAATTGACCCGCAAAACGATGCGGTAACATATTCGGGCAGGGAAATAAAATACAAAGAGTATATTTATATTATGTTAAATAAGCCCAAGGGCGTTGTGAGCGCAACAGAGGATAAAAACGAAAAGACAGTCCTTGACCTTTTGCCCGATGAGTTTATAAGAAAAGGGCTTTTCCCTGTGGGCAGGCTTGATAAAGACACTACGGGGCTTTTAATTATAACCGACGACGGCGAGCTGGCGCACAAAGCCCTTTCGCCCAAAAACCACGTTGAAAAAACATATATAGCAAAGCTTATAAAAGAAATTTCCGACGAGGATATAAAGCTGATTGAAAAAGGTATAGAGCTTGCTGATGGATATAAATGTATGCCGGCAAAGCTAAAAAGGCTTGAGGATAACGAGGATTACGATATCAGCATAACAATATGTGAGGGCAAATATCATCAGGTAAAGCGAATGTTTGCGGCTGTGGGCAACAGGGTAGAGGCACTAAGGCGCATATCAATGGGTGAGCTTAAGCTTGACGAAAATCTTGCCGAAGGCGAGTGCAAAGAAATTATGCACAAAGAAGTTGAAAATTTTTTGTTTATAAAAAGGCAGTAGCTTTGCTTTACTTTTTTAAACTTTGTGTAATATTGTTGATATTTCATAAAGTTTTTATAAAAGTTTGGATATAAAGGTACTGTTATTTTTTGAAATTATCTGTTATGATATATTAAAATAATTTTGTGTGAATTTATGCATGAAATTTTTTAAAAATTAACTGAAATTATTTTAATAGGAGGCCACATTCATTATGGCAAGTTTATCTTTAAAAGGTATTTACAAAAAATATCCGGGCAACGTTGTAGCAGTATCCGACTTCAATCTTGATATTGAAGATAAGGAATTTATCATTTTGGTAGGTCCTTCAGGTTGCGGTAAGTCAACAACGCTCCGTATGATAGCCGGTTTGGAAGAAATCACAGAGGGTGAGCTTTACATCGGTGATAAATTAGTAAACGACATAGCTCCTAAAGACAGAGATATTGCAATGGTTTTCCAAAACTATGCACTTTATCCTCACATGACCGTTTTTGAAAATATGGCTTTCGGCTTAAAACTCAGAAAGGTTCGTAAGGAAGAAATTAAGCGCAGAGTTGAAGAAGCTGCAAGAATTCTTGACATCTCTCACCTTTTAGACAGAAAGCCAAAGGCTTTGTCAGGCGGTCAGAGCCAGCGTGTTGCATTAGGTCGTGCTATCGTTCGTGAACCACAGGTATTCTTACTTGACGAACCTCTTTCAAACCTCGACGCTAAGCTTCGTGCTCAGATGAGAACCGAAATTTCAAAATTACACGCTCGTTTAGGTACAACATTTATCTATGTAACCCACGACCAAATCGAAGCTATGACAATGGGTACAAGAATCGTTGTTATGAAGGACGGCTTTATTCAACAGGTTGACACACCTCAAAACCTTTACTCACATCCGGCTAACGTATTCGTTGCAGGCTTTATCGGTTCACCACAGATGAACTTTATCGACGCAACTATCGTTAATGTAGGCGATAAAATCGGCGTTAAATTCGGTAATGAAAACGAGTATGTTATTGAATTGCCTGAGGGTAAGGTTTCCCCGGAAATCAAAAACAGCATCGGCAGAGAAGTTATTATCGGCTTCCGTCCTGAACACTTACACGATGAAGAAATGTTTATTTCCGCAGCTACAACAGGCGTTATCGACTGCCAGGTAGAAGTTACCGAAATGATGGGTGCAGAAACATACCTTTACTTAGTATTAGACGGTATGAACTTAATCGCAAGAGTATCTGCACGTTCAACTGCTAAAGCAGGCGATACCGTTAAAATGGCTATTGATGTTAATAACCTTCACATATTCGACAGAGAAACAGAAAAGGTTATCTCAGCTGAATAATTTAAAGTTACTTATTAAAGCGTTTCACCGAAATGGTGAAACGCTTTTTGTATTTGCGGATAGTTAAGTGATATAACAAATTGTATAATATGCCCGATAGACTACAAAAGGTAGAATGAACATTGTAATAAAATAATGTGAGAAGATATTTTATACTTTTATGACTTAAAGGATAATAAACAGAGTAAAAAGCTCGGATTTAATCGGCTTGATATATAAAGTGATATATGGCTTTGTAATAAAAGTAAATATTATTGCCAAAAATTTAGCGGCTATATTATAAAATTCACAAAAAATATTCAAGGTATATTAACATTTGAATGCTCAAATAGTGTTATAATTTGTAACAAATTGAACAAATATTCATAAAAAAATAAAAAATTTATTTGTTTTTGCTGATTTTTTCGGATATTTTTTAAATATTATATTGCAAAATTGCCGTTTTTTTATTACAATTATTATAACTAGGCAAATATTTTTAAATCAAAGTAAGGGCACTTGTAATTTTTCTATAAGTGTCTGTGCCAAAAATAAGTGTGCCGTTCACTGAAAAACGGCTTAGCAGTACACTTATTAAATCTTCACATTGCCGCTTTTTGAAGATTTTTATTTGTGTGCTGACGCATAGCGGCAGAATGGAGATTATTATGGCTAACAGATTATTTCAAGGCGTAGTGCATCAAATGCGTGACACTATCAACCGAGTTATAGGAGTTGTAGACGAAACAGCGTCAATTATCGCTTGCAGCGAGTTGTCAAAGATAGGTATGACTAACGAGTTTATTGCACTGGATTTGTCTGATTCACATGATATCTTTATTCGTGACGGCTATACCTATAAGCCCTTCGGTCCTCATATCAGACCTGATTATGCGGTTTTTGTAGAGGGCGTTGACGAGGTTGCGGTAAAATATGCTCAGATTCTTGCGATTGCGCTTTCGAGCATAAAGCAATATTATGACGAAAAATACGACAGAAACAACTTTGTAAAAAACGTTGTTCTCGACAATATCTTACCGGGCGACATATATGTAAAGGCAAGAGAGCTTCATTTTAATACAGATGTAAGCAGAGTTGCATTTTTAATAAGAATACTCTCGGTAAACGACGTATCCGCTTATGACGTTATACAAAATCTTTTCCCGGATAAGCAAAAGGACTTTGTGTTTAATATAAGCGAAAACGATATAGTGCTTATAAAGGAAATCAAAACGGGTATTGACTCTAAGGATTTGGAGAAGCTTGCACGTTCAATAGTAGATACCTTAAGCAGTGAATTTTACACCAGAGCCGTTGTCGGCATAGGTACTGCCGTTGTAGGCATAAAGGATTTGGCTAAATCCTTTAAGGAGGCTCAGGTTGCTTTAGAGGTAGGTAAGGTTTTCGATACCGAAGAAAGTATCATATCCTACGACAACCTCGGTATAGCAAGACTTATTTATCAGCTTCCTACAACCCTTTGCGAAACCTTCTTGCAAGAGGTGTTTAAACAAGGCTCTATAGATTCGCTCGACCACGAGACTTTGTTTACCATTCAGAAATTCTTTGAAAACAACTTAAATGTTTCCGAGACTTCAAGAAAATTATTTGTTCACAGAAATACACTGGTTTACCGTTTGGAAAAAATTAAAAAGATTACAGGTCTTGACCTTAGAGAATTTGACCACGCAATCGTGTTTAAAATCGCTTTAATGGTTAAGAAATATTTAACCTCCAATCCGGTAAAACTGTAAAACCACAGCAATTTAATCTAAGGAGTTTTATTTAATGATAGATTTGATTGATGTTTCACTTAAATATGACAATCAAACTACAGCAATAGATGACATCAATTTTAAGGTAGACGACGGAGAATTTGTGTTTATAGTAGGCTCCTCCGGCGCAGGCAAAAGCTCGATTATAAAGCTTTTGTTGCGTGAAAGAGTTGCAAATTCCGGCACCGTTTTGGTAAACGGCTACAATCTAAACAGAATTAAAAAGCGCAAAATTCCCGAATTCAGACGTAAATTAGGCGTTGTGTTTCAGGATTTCAGACTTATCCCTACGCTCAACGTGTTTGACAACGTGGCTTTCAGCCTCAGAGTAACCGACGCATCAAACAGATATATAAGAAGCAGAGTGCCGTATATATTAAACCTTATGGGGCTTTCAAATAAAGCCAAAAGATTTCCGCACGAAATTTCGGGCGGTGAGCAGCAGCGTGTTGCTCTTGCAAGGGCACTGGTTAACGACCCGCCTTTAATTATTGCAGACGAGCCTACGGGAAATATCGACCCTGAGCTGTCCTATGAGATTGTAGAGCTTTTGCAGGGCATAAACGAATGCGGTACTACTATAGTTATGGTTACGCATGAGCATGAGTTGGTGCGTGATTTCGGCGGCCGTATAGTAAATATCGAACACGGCAGAGTAGTGTTTGACGGCATTGTACCGGCAGGAGGTCATTATGAGAGCAAATAGTGCAAAATATTTGGTGAAGCAGGGCGTAGTAAACCTTTGGGCTAACCGAATGATGACGCTTGCTTCTGTCGGAGTGCTTACGGCGTGCCTTATTATCGTGGGCTTTGCGGTTTTGCTTACCGAAAACATAAACGGTATGGTAAACTATGTTGAATCTCAAAACGAGATGGTTGTATTTATATACGATTACGACGAGGTTGCCGCAGACGGTGTGGAGGATTCGGACGTTGTAAGCGAAGCGCCCGACGAGTCCGAAAAAGCCGATTTATTAAGACAAGCCCAGATTTTAGCTATAGAAAACAAGTTAAAGAGTATAAGCAATATCTCAAAGGTAACCTACCGTTCAAGAGAGGACGCTATGAAGTCTTATAAGGAACAGGCAGGAGATTTAGGCGAAACGCTTTATGACGAGGATCATATTTCGGGCGATAAGAACATTCTTCCCGACTCATTTGTTGTAAAGATTTCACAGCTTGAATTACTTGACGAAACCATAGCTCAGATACAAAAAATCACGGGCGTACAGAGTGTGAGTGCGGCTACCGATGTTGCCGATACGCTTACCGATATAAAAGGCATAGTAAATATAATCGGTATAGGTATTATTGCGGCGCTTGTAATAGTTTCCCTTGTGATAATCTTTAACACGATAAGGTCGACCATCTTCACCAGAAGAAAAGAATTAAACATAATGAAATATGTCGGAGCTACAAACGGCTTTATACGCTTGCCTTTCATTGTAGAGGGCGTACTGTTAGGGCTTATTTCGGCATTTATAGCTTACCTTGTTATATGGGGCGGCTACAGCTATGTAATGACTAACGTGGCAAACACGGGCTCCGCTTGGGTTAAATCCGCATTTGAAAATATAATTCCGTTTAGTCAAGTAGCACTTGATTTGGCGCTGTTCTTTGTTATATCCAGCGTTGTCATAGGTGTGTTGGGAAGCGTTTTGAGCATCAGAAATCACATCAAGGTGTAAGGAGGCTGACAAAATGTTTACTTTTAAGCATAAAAGGAAATATGTAAAGACGGTTGCCGTGCTTTTGTGTGCGATAGTTACCGTAGGAGTATTTTCTTCTTCGACCTCTCAGGTACAGGCTGAAACGATTGCGAGCTTGCAGGAAAAGATTGAAAGCTATAAGCAAAAGCAAGCGCAGGCAGAAGAAAAAATCGCTTCGTTGCAGGACGATATAAATAACGAACAGGAAATTCAGAAAAATTTAAACGTACAGATTTCTGCTATAAAGGATGAGCTTAGCGCATATCAACAGCAGATAGACCTTGTAAATCAGCAGATTTCTCAAAAGCAAGCCGATATTGACGCAAAAAATGCCGAGATAGACAGCTTAAACGCTCAGATAGAGCAAAAGCAAGAGGAAATGGAAAAAACCGACGAGCAGTTTATGCAACGCCTAAAGGCGATGTATATGCAGGGCGAAACCACAACGCTCGGCTTGCTTTTCGGAGCAGATTCCTTCTCGGACTTTTTAACTCAGGCACAGGTGGTAAAAAGCGTATCTGAAAGCGACGCCGCCTTAATGCAGCTTTTAGCTGACCAAAAGCTTGAAATAGAAGAGCTTAAAACTAAGGTACAATCGGCGCTTGACGAGCTTGAAGCTCAAAAGACGGAGCTTGAGCAGGACAAAGCGGATTTGGTTACAATTAAATCGAGCTTTGATTCCCAAAATTCAGAGCTTACCTCGCTTCTTGCAAAGAGTAACGCAAACGAGTCTGCGCTTCAGGAAAGTCAGGATAATTTAAATGTATCATTAAGCGAATACAATGAGGGCATTAAGCAAGCGCAGGCACAGATAGATGCGATTATTGCGGCTAACGAAGCTAAGAGGAATAGCTCCGGTAATACTAACAATACACCGCCGAGTGGTCAAACCTCCTCTTCGGGATATATATGGCCGGTTGCAGGCGGATATGTTTCCTCTTATTTCGGAGCAAGATGGGGGACATACCATAAGGGTATTGATATTGCGGCACCTTACGGCACTAATATATACGCTTCTAAGGCAGGAACTGTTTTGGTATCCTTTAAGGGCTATAGCGGAAGCGGCTACGGCGGTTACGGTAACGTTGTTCTTCTGGACCACTGGGACGGTACATATACATTATATGCGCACTGTAGCTTAAGACTTGTAAGCGTAGGAGAAACCGTATCTCAAGGACAGGTTATCGCAAAGGTCGGAAGTACAGGACAATCTACGGGTAACCATTGTCACTTTGAAATAAGACAGGGAACTACATATTTAAATCCTTTAAACTATGTAAGCCCATAATAAATTAAAAAGGCGTTGGCGTGCCGTTTAAAAGCGGCACGCTGATTTTTAAATTTTAAAAATAACAATTAAAATGCCGACAACATTTTGTGTGAGGTGAGGGGCATAGGCCCGAAGCTATGAGTAAAAAAATTTCATTGGGAGCTGCTATTGCGATAGCGGCGGTAATTGCCAGCATAACCTTTTGCGTGACTATGTTATTCTCTCAAAATATATTTAACTCGATGATTTCAAACGTCAACAGACGTGAGGAAATGTACGATAAGGTTGAGGAAATATACGCTACCGTAACAAATAACGAACTACTTTCTATAGATGAGGAAACGCTTATCGACAGCTTGGGCGAGGGAATGTTAAACGGCCTTAACGACACCTATGCTCAGTATTATACCAAGGCAGAGTATGAAACTCTGCTTAAAGAGGAAGCAGGCGACCTTGCAGGCATAGGCATTAAGGTAAAAAAAGACAGCGCAAGCGAGTATATTTATGTATACGAGGTAATAGAAAATACTACGGCGCAGTCGGCAGGTCTGCAAAATGGAGATTTAATAGTAAAGATAGAGGATACCGATGTTGCGCAGGCAGGGTATGACAATGCAGTTAAAATGTTAGAAGGCGAGGCAGGCACTAAGCTTAAAATCACCGTAAGACGAAACGGTGAGGACAGCGAATATGAAATCCCTCGCAAGAAGTTTGAATATACGGGTATCACCTATAAAATGATTGACGATAACGGTTATATAAAAATTGCCGAATTTAACGACAGTACACCGTCTGCCTTTAAGTTGGCAGTAAAGGATTTGATTTCGCAGGGCGCAAAGGGCATAATATTTGACCTTAGAAATAACGGCGGCGGCTCGCTTCAGGCGGCAGGCGAAATGCTCGATTATCTTTTGCCTGAGGGAACCGTTTATCAAACGGTCAACAAAAACTCAGAGGTTACGGGTACCTTTACTTCGGACGAGTCTCAGGTTAATATAAATATGACCACCCTTATAAACGGCTCTACCGCAAGCAGCGCAGAGCTTTTTGCGGCGGCGCTCAAGGATTATAATAAGTCGGGCTTAGTGGGTACTACTACCTTCGGCAAGGGCGTTTGTCAGACGACCTATGCTTTAAGCGACGGAAGCGCAATAAAAATCACCACCGAGTATTTAAACACTCCGTCGGGTGAAAATTATGACGGCGTCGGCATACAGCCTGACTACGAAGTAACCTTGACAAAAGAAGAGGAGGAAAATTTCGTCCATCTTGACGAAACGACCGACCCACAGCTTATAAAGGCAATTTCGGTAATAACCTCCGAGCAAAATTAAACTGATAATAAAAAATCGGGCAACTGTAAAAACAGTTGCCCGATTTTTAAACGGTAGAATAACTTAAAAAATATTTTTTGCAAAGACATATAAAGACTTTTTCCACACATTAAAATCGTGTCCGCCTTCATATTCGTGGTAAATATGCTCTACATTATTTGCACTTAGTGCCTCGTGATAGCGAAGAGGTTCGTCGCCGACCACGGTATCGGATATACCTGCTGTAATCATAACACAAGAGTATTTGCCGGTCGGGAACTTAAAGGTATCTTCTGTAAAAAGTCCGTCCTCGCCTACACTCATATTTGAGTAAGGCAAAATTCCAAAGGCAGGGCAAAATGAGCCGATATAGCCAAAGGTATCGGGCAGGGAAAAGCCTATATACAAAGACTCACGTCCGCCCATAGAAAGCCCTGCAACAGCGGTATTTTGTCTTCCTGTAGCAACCGAATAATTCTTTCTTATATACGGCATTAAATCGTTTGTCAAATCGTTTATAAAGTTGTCAAAGGCCTTATAGTTTTCGATTGTATACATATCCGAAAGGCTTATTGAGTCATTTTCTTTAGCTCTGACATTTGGCATTACAACTATCATTTCTTTAGCTTCGCCCGAGGAAATCAGATTGCCGATAACATATCGGGGGTTTGCGTTTAGTCATTCGGTATGATCTCCGCCTAATCCGTGGAGCAAATACAGCACGGGATAGGATTTTTCCTCGCTGTAGTTTGGCGGTAATAAGACATTTGCTTTTCTTAAGCTGCCTGTAGTTTCAGAAGTGTAGGTTATCTGCTCAAGCTCGCCGTACTGAACGTTTTCGAGCTTAGAAGCAAAGTTTTCCGGCACATTAAAGTCCTCGTCTGATAAGGCGGTTTTAAATGATAATTTTTCTGACATATTGTTATTCTCCTTGTTTTGATTGCCGCAGGCTGTCGGGCAAAGTAAAACTGTTGCGAGCAGTAATGCGGCGACTGATTTTTTAAGCATTTACTTTACCTTCGTTTTTAATATCGGGTTAATTACAATGTACACATATTAACGCTTGTTGTCAACCCAAACGACCGATTTATCTTGACAAGAATATGCAACTTATTTATAATAAAAATATTATAGGCTAATTATGCCTTTTGGCAGTTAAAATATATTGGAGGTTATGACTTTGGCTGGTATAAAACAAATCAAAATGACTCAAGAGGGATTAAATAACTTAGAAAATGAGCTTGAGGAATTAAAAACCGTTAAACGTAAGGAATGTTCCGAAAAGATAAAAATAGCTTTGTCCTTCGGCGACTTATCAGAAAACAGCGAATATGACGAAGCTAAAAACGAACAGGCCCAAATTGAAGCAAGAATAAACGAAGTAGAAAATCTCATCAAAAACGCAGTTGTTGTAAAAGAGGACGAAATCACTACCGAAACTGTTTCTTTAGGTATTTACGTTACTATAAAATGCCTTAAAAACGATATGGTTGACACCTACAAAATCGTAGGCTCTACCGAAGCAAGTCCTGCTAAAAAGCGCATTTCGGACGAATCACCGGTAGGTAAAGCAATCTTAGGCCACCGTGTAGGCGACGTAGTAGACGTTGAAGCACCGCAGGGCATTATAAAATACGAAATTTTAGATATAACCAAATAGTTTTTAAATATAAGGGGAAAACTAAGATGAGTCAAAATCAAAGCGAACAGCAAGAGCTTACCGCTGAAGAATTAAGTCAGCTTTTAAAGGTAAGACGTGAAAAGTTAAGTGAATTAAAGGAAAACGGCAGAAATCCTTTTGAAAAAACCACCTTCGCTGTCAGCGCATACGCCAAGGATATAAACGATAAGTTTGAGGAGTATGAGGGCAAAACGGTAGGTATAGCCGGCCGTATTATGTCTAAACGTCTTATGGGTAAGGCAGGCTTTGTCGATATTCAGGATAACACAGGCAGAATACAGTCTTATGTGCGTATGGACCATATAGGTCAAGAGGAATACGCATGGTTTAAAAAGTACGATATAGGCGATATTGTAGGCATTAGCGGAGAGGTTTTTAAAACCCAAAAGGGACAAATTTCGGTTAAGGCGGAAAGCTTTGAAATTTTGTCAAAATCACTTTTGCCTTTGCCTGAAAAATGGCACGGACTAAAGGATACCGATACAAGATACCGTCAGCGCTATGTTGACCTTATAGTAAATCCCGATGTAAAGGAAACCTTTGTTAAGAGAAGCAAAATTATAACCGAAATAAGAAAATTCTTAGATAACTTAAACTTTGTCGAGGTTGAAACGCCCGTACTCCATACAGTTGCAGGCGGTGCTACTGCAAGACCGTTTATAACTCACCACAACGCTCAAAATCTCGATATGTATATGAGAATAGCTTTAGAGCTTCACTTAAAGCGTCTTATTGTAGGCGGATTTGACAGAGTGTATGAGATAGGCAGAGTATTCCGTAACGAAGGTATGGACACAAAGCACAACCCTGAGTTTACGCTTTTGGAGCTTTACCAGGCGTATACCGACTACGAGGGTATGATGGACATTACCGAAAATATGATAAGAACGGTTGCAAATAATGTTTTGGGTACAACCAAAATCACCTACGGTGAGTACGAGCTCGATTTAGGCAAGCCGTTTGAGAGAATATCTATGGCGGCGGCTGTTAAAAAATATTCGGGAGTGGATTTTGATAACATCACTACTGTCGAACAAGCCAGAGCCTTAGCCGACGAGCATCATATAGAGTATGAAAGCCGTCATAAAATCGGCGATATTTTAAATCTTTTCTTTGACGAGTACGTTGAGGATAAGCTTATTGAGCCAACCTTTGTAACCGATTATCCGGTTGAGATTTCTCCGCTTGCAAAGAGAAAGCCGTCAGACCAAAAGCTCACAGAGCGTTTTGAACTGTTTATCGTAGGTCGTGAGCACGCAAATGCATTTTCGGAGCTTAACGATCCTATCGACCAAAGACAGCGCTTTGAGTATCAGGTTGAGCTTAAAAAGCAGGGTGACGACGAAGCCGCTGATATGGACGACGATTACATTACGGCACTTGAATACGGTATGCCTCCGACAGGCGGACTTGGTATAGGTATCGACCGCCTTGTAATGTTGCTTACAAATTGTGACTGTATCAGGGACGTTTTATTGTTCCCGACGATGAAGCCCCTCTCGGACTAAAAACCCACAAAAATCAGGTTTTGACAGCGTTTGCGGCGTTTTGTTAATCCAAAAAAATGTCGTAAAACGGGGGTTACGACAGATTTACGACAAATGACTTTTTGAGCATCGCTCGTGATTTACGACAAATGCGTGTCGTAAATCACGAGAATCGTAAATTGTTAATCCAGTGG
>JAEDDN010000007.1 GCA_016298065.1 Oscillospiraceae bacterium | reverse complement strand
ACCTGTGACCCTCTGCTTGTAAGGCAGATGCTCTCCCAGCTGAGCTATGCTCCCACAGCCACTGACAATAAGTCTTTATCATCAGCAACAGATATTATTTTATCAAAAGATACATTCTTTGTCAATACCTTTTAAACTATTTTTTTAAAAAAGTTAAGCATTAGGTAAAGCTTATAAAATTATGCATTGTTTTTAATGAGCTTTTTGTTGTTATACATATTGGTGTCTGCTCGCTCAAAGGTGTTGTAAAGGGTTTTGTCTATGGTTGAGTCATATACTGCATAACCTATAGCAACCGATAGCCTTAAAGCAGAACGCTCGTTTTCAACCTGAATGTTGTTACGAATGTTATTTATGATGCTCTCGGCTTCTTCACAATCGGAATCCCAAAGCATTATTACAAATTCGTCACCGCCGATACGGTAGGCAATTTGATTATGATTAAGCGACTGCTTTATAACCTTGGAGGCGGCAGAAATATAGCTGTCTCCGATAATGTGGCCGTAGGTATCGTTTATCTTTTTAAGTCCGTTTAAATCAATACATATCATAGCCATTCGGTCAAGATTACCGGAATTTTGAATGTTAAACATATCGGTATCAAAGGAATTACGGCTTTTCATCTGTGAGAGATAATCGGTGTTAGCCATATCCTGATAGGTGGGGTTTGACACCCTTTTAAATTTAAAAAACGCAATAATTACGGCAAAAAGCGAACTGATAATACCGATTACAGGTGTACCGACCAATATGGATACAAAGTTTGAATACTGACGCTCACCGTCAAACTCTATTACCAGCACACCGCAAACCCCGTCAAGACTGCGAATAGGGTAACACGCAACGAATATGTGAGAATCCGACATCTTTATCATATTATTCGGAATAATCACCTTACCGCCGAAAGCTTCTTTTAAAATATCATAAACGCCTATGTATACAGCGCTGTTTTGGGTATCATCATAACGTACAAGATTTTTGCTTTCGTCCTCTACAGCAAAATATATGTCGTTTACATAAGCATATTTTTTAATCTGCGCAGTATGCTTTGAGAGGTTATCTATAACATCATCTTGTGTGATAACGCCGCCATATTCATTGTTTATAATATCGTTAAAATAGCTGTGTATGTAATCGGCACGTGCGGCAAAACCTTCGGTTGCTTCACGGTAGTTTACAATATACTGAAAAACAACCACGCAAACGATAGATAATATTATAAGGATAGTTGAAATAACAGACATCTGAATGTCTACTCGGCTTGTTTTATGTGTGCTTTTCATAGATACTTTACCTTTTTACAAAAGAATATGAATGACATTGCATTTATCTTTATAAAAATATTGTAAAACTCTTAAAATTATGACTTTTAGATATACTGACGATTGTCGATAACACGCTTAGCTTTACCTTCGCTGCGTTCAATCGTTTTAGGCTTTACGGGTTTTACGTTTACTGCAAGTCCCAAAGCCTGTTTTAAAAGGTGAGTGATATTTTTAACGAGAGAATTAAGCTTAGCTTCATCTGCAAAGTATTCTTCTTCGGCTTCTACCCAAACCTCAAGTACGTCAAGGTTATTTACACGGTCAACAATCATAAGGAAGTGTTGGTTTATACCCTCAACCTCCATAAGAGCTGCCTCAACCTGCGACGGAAATACGTTAACGCCTCTTATGATTAACATATCGTCGGAACGGCCTTTAAATCTTGAAATGCGGGCTAAGGTTCTTCCGCATTCACACTTTTTATAGGATATGCTGGTTAAGTCTTTTGTTCTGTAACGAAGCAGAGGCAGAGCTTCCTTGGTTATGGTCGTAAGCACAAGCTCGCCTTGTTCACCCTCAGCTACAGGCTTTAATGTATTCGGGTCGATAATTTCGGGGAGGAAGTGATCCTCATAAATGTGAAGTCCGTTGTGGTACTGACAGTCGCCTGCAACGCCCGGACCCATAATTTCGCTGAGTCCGTAAATGTCGTGACAGTTAATGTTTAACATTTTTTCTATCTGCAAGCGCATATTCTCGGTCCACGCTTCAGCGCCGCAGACTGCGTACTTTAACTTTATTTTGTCTAACTTGTCGTATTCCTTAATGGCTTCGGCAAGGTGAAGAAGATAAGACGGTGTACAAGCAATAGCGGTACAGCCCAAATCCTCCATCATTGTTATCTGCTTTCTTGTGTTACCCGAGGACATAGGTACTGCTACTGCGCCTAAATATTCTGCGCCGTAGTGAAGTCCCAAGCCTCCGGTGAAAAGACCGTAGCCGTAAGAAACCTGGACCTTATCGTATCTTGTAACGCCTACCATTGTAAGCACACGGGCAACACATTCCTGCCATATTTCAATATCTCTTTTTGAATAGCCTACGACAGTCGGCTTACCGGTTGTACCCGAAGAAGCGTGAATACGTACTACCTCTGTTTCGGGAACCGCAAAAAGTCCGCAAGGGTAGTTATCCCTTAAATCGTCCTTTGTGGTATACGGAAGCTTCGGCAAATCCTCTATACCCTTAATATCGCCCGGCTCAATACCTAAATTCTGCATTTTTTTGCGGTAAAATTCTACGTTGCGATAAACTCTGTTTACCGTCTTTACAAGTCTTGCGTTTTGCAAAGCCGTCATTTCGTCACGGCTCATACATTCTTTAGCTTCGTTCCAAATCATTTTTTTGCCCCCTAATCTGCAACTTTTATATTATGTGAAGCGAGTAGCTTTTTGGCTTTATCCATATCGTCTACATGAATTATCATCAAAGGCGGTTTGCCGTCACGGTAAACAAAGGAATAAATATAGTCTAAGCACAAATTTTCAGAGGCTATAATGTCTAAAATATTGTCGAGCGAGCCCGGTTCGTCTTTTATTTCTACAGCCAAAACCTCTGAAAGTCTTGCCATAAAGCCTGCTTTTAATAACATATCCTTTGCTTTTTGCTCATCGTCCACCAGCATACGCATAATGGTAAATTCAGGGGAGTCAAAAGAAGCTATGGCACGGATATTTATGTTGTTTTCAGAAAGTATATGAGTTACCTTTGATAAGCTTCCTATTTTATTTTCTACAAGAACAGAAAGTTGATTTAACATAATACTCACCATATTCCGCCGTATAAACACTACGGTTGTCGTCCTTATGGCGCACGACAAGCCAGATTTTTAGATTAAGCCATTTGATAGCTAAAGCCTGCCTCAAACGCTTTTTTGTTTATGTCTATGGTTTTGGGCGGCACGGTTTTTTCTATAACCTCAAGCCAGTCCTCTTTTGAAAAGTCCATATGCTTTGCGGCAATACCCAAAATAAAGGTGTTAAAGGTTCTGGCGTTTCCTACTTTTTTTGCTTCGCTTAATGCGTCAACGCTTATAACCTTGTGCTCTTTTTTGAGGTTTTCTATGATGTTATCGGGATATTCTGCCGCACCTATTACTACCGGCATAGGGTCAATGCGCTGGTCGTTTACAATGATTACGCCGTCTTTTTTGAGAAAATGAGCATATCTCAGTGCCTCTAAGCGCTCAAAGGCGATTAAAATATCAGCTTGACCTTCTTCTACGATAGGCTCTCTTACCACGTCACCGTAGCGCACAAAGGTAACAACGCTTCCGCCTCTTTGAGCCATACCGTGAACCTCTGAAAGCTTAACGTCAAAGCCTGCGTGAACGGTTATACCGCCGAGAATACGGCTGGTTAGCAAAGTGCCCTGTCCGCCTACGCCGACAATCATAATATTCTTTGTCTGCATATTATCTCACCTGCACTTTCTCGATTGCGCCGAATTTACAAATGTTGTGGCATAATCCGCAACCGTTACACATAGTATCGTTTATTTTTATAGTTCCGTCCTCGGTTTTTGTCATAGCGGGACATCCCGGTTTCATACACATACCGCACTTTTTACATTTTTCACTGTTTACCTTATATTGTACGGTAACCGGTGTTTTATCTAAAAGTGCACACGGAGCCTTTGAAATGATAACCGAAAGCTCGTCTTTTTGAAGCTCCTCTTTGATTGCTTTTTCAAGCTTTTCGGTATCAAAGGCATTTACTATCTGTACGTTTTCTACGCCGATAGCTTTACACAAGCCGTATATGTCTATTGCGTAGGTATGGTCGCCCATAAGTGTTTTACCTGTTGCGGCGTGGTCTTGGTGACCTGTCATACCCGTTGTTGAGTTATCAAGGATAAGGATAGTTCCGCTGCCCTGATTATATACGCTGTTTACAAGTGAGTTTATACCTGTGTGCATAAAGGTTGAATCACCTATTACAGCCACCCAGTTTTTGATGTAATCCTTGCCTTTGGCTTTTTCTATACCGTGAAGCGAGCTTATTGAAGCGCCCATACAAATAGTTGTGTCAACTACGTTTAACGGAGCAACTGCGCCCAAGGTGTAACAGCCTATGTCGCCTGCTGCGTGGATTTTATTTTTCTGGAGCACATAAAATGTGCTTCTGTGAGGACATCCCGGACATAGAATAGGCGGTCTTACAGGAGCTTTAGCAGGTGAAGAAATATTAAGCTCTTCGCCTAAAATAGCTTTTTTAAGCATATTTGTGCTGTATTCGCCCTGAACGGTTAAGATTTCTTTACCGATAGCCTTTATTCCCCAAGACTTAACCTGCTCCTCAATAATCGGGTCTAATTCCTCGACTATGAAAAGCTTATCCACTTTAGCGGCAAATTCTTCTATAAGCTTTTTCGGAAGCGGATTTACGATACCGAGCTTTAATACGCTGGCATTAGGTAAGGCTTCTTTAACATACTGATAGGGGATACCCGAAGTGATAACTCCTATCGATAAATCGTTATATTCTACCTTGTTTATAGGGAAATCACAGCCGTCCTTTGCCATAGCAATTTCACGCTGTTCAACTGCCAAGTGACGCTTTATTGCGTTACCCGGCATCATAACGTTTTTCGGTGCGTTACGCTCAAACGGCTTATCGTCAGGCTCTACTCTGTCGCAAAGCTCAACCAAGCCCTGTGAGTGAGAAAGTCTTGTGGTGGTGCGAAGCATTACGGGAGTGTCGTATTTTTCGCTAAGCTCAAAAGCAAACTTTGTAAATTCCTTTGCTTCACTGCTGTCGGACGGCTCTAATACAGGCACCTTAGCGGCTCTTGCAACTGCACGGGAATCCTGCTCGTTTTGTGAGCTGTAAAGTCCCGGGTCGTCGGCGGCAACCAAAACAAGACCGCCGTTTGTGCCGATATACGATACTGTATAAAGCGGGTCTGACGCTACGTTTACGCCGACGTGCTTCATCGAAACCAAAGCTCTTACGCCGCTCATTGAAGCGCCGATAGCAACTTCTGTAGCTACCTTTTCGTTAGGCGACCACTCTGCGTAAATTTCCTTATACTTTACTATATTTTCGCTGATTTCGGTGCTCGGTGTTCCGGGATATGCCGCAGAAACCTTGACACCTGCTTCGTATGCTCCTCTGGCAATCGCTTCGTTGCCGAGCATTATAACTTTGTTAGACAATTTTATTTCCCCTTATTATTAAAGTTTTCTTAAGTCGGTAACACGTTTAGCCTTGCCCTCAAAGCGTGGCAGGGTTTTCGGCGCTACAAGTTTAATGGTTGAAGCAAGACCTAAAACAGTCTTTAAATTACCACGAATTTTCTTTTCGAGATTTTCTAAAGCGCTGTAGGATTCCAAAAGCGAATCGTCTATAAGCTCAACCTTTATTTCCATAGTGTCGAGGTGATTTTTTCTGTCAACGATTATCTCGTAGTGAGGTCCGATTTCTTCAATCTGTAAGAGAACCTCCTCAATCTGTGACGGGAACACGTTTACGCCTCTGATTTTTAGCATATCGTCCGCACGGCCTGAAATGTTTTCCATACGAGCGGTAGTTCTTCCGCACTTACACGGCTCGTACATAAGTCTTGTAATATCCTTGGTGCGATAGCGTATAAGCGGCAAAGCTTCCTTGGTAAGACAGGTCACCACAAGCTCGCCTTTTTCGCCTGCAGGTAAAACTTCTCCTGTTTGGGGGTCAATAACCTCTGCGATAAAGTGGTCCTCATTTATGTGCATTCCGCAAAGCTCAGGACATTCACCCGATACGCCGGGACCTATAAGCTCGCTCATACCGTAGTTTTGAGTGCAAAGGAAATCCTTGCCCCAAAGCTTGTAAACCTCCTCACGCATACTCTCGGTCATACCTTCGCTTCCGAAAAGACCTATCTTTACGTTCAAATCGGTTTTCGGGTCAATTCCCATAGAAAGCGCAACCTCTGCAATATGTAACGCATACGACGGCGTTGCAACCAAAAGGGTAGTGCCGAAATCCTTCATATATAAAATTTGCTTTTGGGTGTTTCCGGTAGAGGTAGGAAGCACGGTAGCGCCTATGTTTTCGAGTCCGTAGTGAAGACCTAAGGCACCTGTAAACATACCGTAGCCGAAGCAAATCTGTGCTATGTCCTCATCGGAAGCGCCGCCTGCAACTGCAAGACGTGAAACAAGCTCTGTCCAGGTTTTAAGGTCGTTTTTTGTGTAGCCTACTACGGTGGGCTTACCTGTAGTACCCGAAGAAGCGTGTACTCTTACAAGCTCTTTTTGTGGTACTGTAAACATTCCGAACGGATATGTATCTCTCAAATCCTGTTTATATGTAAACGGGAGCTTTTTTAAATCGTCAAGCGATTTTATATCCGAGGGCTTTATGTTAGCTTTGTCCATTTTCTCACGGTAAAGAGGCACCTTTTCATACACTCTTTTAACCGTAGCTTTTAATCTTTCAAGCTGTATCTTTTCTATTTCATTTCTTGATAAGGTTTCTTCCTTAGCCCAAATCATTTTTATTCCTCCGTTTTGCTTATAAAATTTAAGCATTACACTAATACTAATATTTTATAATATATACTTATATAATGTCAACAAAGTATGACAAAAATCAGTACGAAAAAACAAATTTATTTTAATTAAATATTCATAATAAAAATACACAGCAAAAATGCACGCTAAAAATAAGCGTGCATTTAACTTTTAATAGCTGCGACCAAATCTGTAAGCCGAGTTCTGTTAAATACGGTAATCTATCTTGGCATAATGTCGCCATATATGCTCAATGCCACCCGTCAAGACCGTCGGACCAACGATAACATCTTAGTCGGTGTTGCATCGAATAGGGTTTACATGGCTGTGCAGTCTCCTGCACACCGGTGAGCTCTTACCTCGCCTTTCCATCCTTACCGAAAAATCGGCGGTTTATTTCTGTTGCACTAGCCCTGGAGTCGCCTCCGCCTGTCGTTAACAGGTATTCTGTCCTGTGATGCTCGGACTTTCCTCGAGGATAACCTCGCTACCGTACAATTTGCTCGCAAAATAATTATATCAGAAAAAAACTTTATGTCAATAAACTATGCCCCTGTATCGCTATTAAAAAGCTCTGATACCTTAAGTTTTAAGCCATTATTTTGCTCGGATGAAAGGGTAGGGTCTGAGGATAAAATATCAAAGGCTATCTGTCTTGTTTTCATAAGCGTAGACATATCGTCAATCATATTTGCAATTTTAAGGCGTGGCAGACCGTGCTGTTTTTCCCCAAAGAAATCTCCCGGGCCTCTTAGCTTTAAGTCCTGCTCGGCTATATAAAAGCCGTCGGAGGACTTTGTCATAATTTTAAGCCTGTCAATCGACTGTTTTTGTTTATTGTCGCTTACTAAAATACAGTAGCTTTGAAGTGAGCCTCTGCCGACTCTGCCCCTTAACTGATGAAGCTGTGAAAGCCCGAAACGCTCTGCATTTTCTATCATCATAATTACGGCGCTTGGTACATCTATTCCTACTTCTATTACCGTGGTTGAGATTATAAAGTCAAGCTTATGCTCCTTAAAATCAGCCATAACCTTGTCTTTTTTATCGGGCTTCAGCTTGCCGTGAAGCACTTCAAAACGATATTTTCCCAACGGGCTTTTTTTAATGTAGCTTTCGTATTCGCTTATCGACATCATACCGCTTTCGCTTTCTTCTATAAGCGGACAAACAAGATAAGCCTGAAAGCCTTCGTCTATGTGCTTTTTTATAAAGTTTAAGGCCCTGAGCCTTTTTTCAGAGTCAATCGCATAGGTGAGTATAGGCTGTCTGCCGTGGGGAAGCTTTGTGATAGAGGAAATATCCAAATCTCCGTAAATTATGAGCGCCAGCGTTCTTGGGATAGGCGTTGCGGACATAACAAGCCTGTGCGGATTTTCCCCCTTTTTTGATAACTCAAAGCGCTGATTTACGCCGAAGCGGTGTTGCTCGTCGGTTACTACAAGCCCGAGCTTTTTAAAGCTTACCGAGGACTGTATAAGTGCATGGGTACCGATTACTATGTCATACTCTGAGTTTGCAATCTTTTCTTTTAAATCGGCTTTTTGCTTTGGGGTAGCGCTACCTGTTAAAAGGCAACAGCGAATGTCGGTATCTTTAAACAGTCGGCAAAAGCTTTCAAAATGCTGTCTTGCCAAAAGCTCGGTAGGCGCCATAACCGCCGACTGATAGCCGTTTTGTGCCATACAGTAGCAAAGCGCACTCGCAACCATAGTCTTGCCCGAGCCTACGTCACCTTGTACCAAACGGTTCATGGGTATATCCTTTTTAAAGTCGCAAAGCCCGTCGTTTATAGCTTCCTTTTGTCCGTCTGTAAGCTCAAACGGTAAAAGAGAATAAAATGAAGAAAGGTCGGTGTCTTTAATTTTTATGGCTGTTTTTTCACGGTTTTTATTCTTTAAAAGCGCAAGCCCGAGTTGCAAGGTTAAAAGCTCCTCAAACACAAATCGCTCTTTTGCAACATTTAAAGCGTGGTTGTCTTTGGGAAAGTGGATATTTTCATAAGCGTAGCGTATGTGACAAAGATTTTCTTTTCTTTTTATACTTTCGGGCAGGGCGTCGTCGGGGATATCGCCCAAAACTTCGAGAGCACTTTTTATGTTTGAAGCTATAATGTTATTGGTAAGTCCGTCGGTCAGGTGATAAATTGCCTTGATAGGCGTTTGCACTTTAGGGTCTATAAAGGTAGGCGAGTTCATTTCACGCCTTAAGACAGTACCTTGTACCTTGCCGTAAAAATAATATTCGTGCTCGAGTTTGAGATTTTCAAAGGCATATTTGCTGTTAAATATCGTTATAACCATATTGTCCGAGCCGTCGGTAACAAAAACCTTGTATACCGAAAGCCCTTTTCTTATACGCTGTTCGCCTTGCTTTTTAAAAACCGTCGCATGAACGCAATAAGCTTGTCCTACCTCTGTTTCGGAAATAGGACAAGCCTCTGAATAATCTATATATGTTCGGGGAAAATAATTTAAAAGGGAGTAGATACTTTCTACTCCCACTTTTTTATAAAGCTGTGCTCTTTTTGCACCTACGCCCTTTAGAGCTTCAATGCTGTCAAAAACACTTAACATATCAAAAACCTACTCTACGGAAATGATATAGTAATATACCGGCTGACCGCCGTTAATTAAGGTTACTTCGTAATCACTGCTTAACTTGCCGCTAAGCATATTTACGGTTTGCTCTGCGTCCTCAGGTGTGACTTCACTGCCGTGAATTACGGTTATAAATTTATTTTCGGCTTTTTTGGCAAGATGCTTTATAACCTTGTATAAAGCCTTATCTATATCCTTTTCAACGTAATTTAATTTTCCGTTGCACATACCGAGGATTTCACCTTGTTTAATATCCTTGCCGTTAAAGTCGGAATTTCTTGCGGCAAAGGTAATTTGACCTGTTTGAACCTTGTCAAAGGCCTTTGTCATATTAAGGCGGTTTTCCTCAAAGTCTGCGTCCGGGTCAAAGGCGAGCATTGCGGACAAGCCCTGTGGGATAGTTCTTGTCTGTAAAACGCATACCTTTCTGTCGGCAAGCTTAACAGCCTGTTCGGCAGACATAATTATGTTTTTATTGTTAGGCAAAACAAATACGGTTTTTGCAGGAGTTGCCTCGATAGCTCTTAATATATCGTCGGTGCTGGGGTTCATGGTTTGTCCGCCGCTTACTATATTGTCAACGCCCAAATCCTTGAAAACAGCGTGCAGTCCTTCGCCTGCCGCAACGCATACAAAGCCGTATTCGTTATCCGGATTTACTCTTACATAATCCTCGTTTTTCTCTATCTGATGAGCTTCAATAACTCTTGCGTTATGCTGTTTTTTCATATTTTCAATTTTTACATTTACAAGCTCACCGAATTTTAAGCCCTCTTCAATAGCCTTGCCGGGATTGTTTGAGTGAACGTGTACCTTTATAATGCTGTCGTCGTCAACGACTACAACACAGTCGCCGATAGTCTCAAGATACGCTCTTAAAGCCAAAGCGTCCTTGCTGTTTGGGCTTTTTTCAACTATAAACTCTGTGCAGTATGCAAAATTTATATCGGTTTTTGTATCTGCAACAGCGGTTTCTCTTACTTTTGACTTGTTTTTAGGCACAAAATCAGACTGGATACTTACGCCGTCCTTTATAACGCTTAACATCCCCTCGAAAACAAGCACTAAGCCTTTACCGCCTGCGTCAACAACGCCGGCCTGCTTTAATACCGGTAAAAGCTCGGGGGTTGTGTCAAGTGCAACCTTTGCTTCTTCCACAATAGCTTCAAAGGTAGCTATGGGATCGTTTGTCTCTTCGGCAACCTGCTGACCCTTTTCGGCAGCCAGTCTTGCGACTGTAAGTATAGTGCCCTCGGTCGGTTTCATAACTGCGCCGTATGCGGCTTCAACGCCCTTTGTGAGAGCGTCTGCTATGTCCTTACCGTCGGCTTCGGACTTGCCCTTTAAGCTTTTTGAAAAGCCTCTGAATAAAAGCGATAAAATAACGCCTGAATTTCCTCTGGCACCTCTTAAAAGCGCAGAAGCACAAGCTTTGGAAACTTCGCCCACATTATCGGAGTCTAAAGCTTCAAGAGCCTTTTTGCCTGCTGAGATTGTCATTGACATATTGGTTCCTGTATCTCCGTCGGGAACAGGGAATACATTTAATTCATCGACAACCGCTTTCTGATTGATAATATTATTAGCACCGGAAATTATAGCTGCAGATAAGGTTTTTCCGTTTATCACTTAAAAAACATCTCCTAACAAAACTTTATAAAGAAGGTTTATTCGGGCTTAATGCCGTCGATAAAAACATTTACCTTCTTTATTTTAAATCCAGTGGTATCCTCCACTGCGTAGGTTACTTTATTGATGATGCTGTTTACAACAGCCGTCATATTTACGCCGTATAAAACGATTATGTGCAAATCTATAACAAGACTTGAGTTTTTAACTCTTATTTTTACGCCTTGATCCATGGAGCCTTCTTTGCGCAAAATTCCAAGAATGCCTTTTTGACGGTTTGTAACAGCCATTTTGGCAACGCCGAAGCATTTTGTTGCAACGCTTCCCACGAGATTTGCAAGAAAATCGTGTGATATGTCTATAATTCCCAAGTGGTTTTCATATCTTATCATAATAGGTCCTCCTTTGAGGGATTTTATAAAACATATAAATCCAGCCCTCATTATATACCATATACGCCTGTTTTGGAAGTTTTTAAAAGGTTTTTAAGCGAAATGAATAAAATAATTTACTAAAAAAGACGTAAATTATTAAAATTCACGTCTTTTTAGAATTTAAAAACAATATTAAATTTTGTTATCTCGGTTCAACTATTAACCTTATGGCAGTTCTTTCTAAGCCGTCTATTTCTATGTTGGCAAATGCAGGTATGCAGATAAGCTCTACGCCTGCAGGAGCCATATAACCCCTTGCTATGGCAACTGACTTGACAGCCTGATTTGCGGCGCCTGCTCCTACAGCTTGGATTTCAACAGCGCCTTTTTCTCTGATAACTCCGGCAATAGCACCGGCAACCGATGTTGGTTTGGAATTAGCCGAAACTTTTAGAATGTCCATTTAAATAGTACCTCCGTTTAATTTAGTGTGTTAAAAGGTTCGTTTTTGCATTTTTCAAATGTTTGGTTTAAAAACTACCATTTGATATGTTAATAATAACTCTTTTTTTTAAACATTTCAATATTTTTTTAATAAAATCAAACAAAATTGTACATTTATATCATACTTATTCTGTCAATCTTGTTACATTTGCCGGTTTTGAGGTCAATTTCAAGTATTACGCCGTTTAGCTGACACTCTGTTTCGGGCACCTCAAAGCGTGTGGGCATACAGGTTTTATATCTTTCTATTATATTTTCGGGCTTAACGCCGAGTACCGAAAGGATAGGTCCTGTCATACCTGCGTCGGTGATATATCCCGTGCCTTTTGGCAGAATCTGTTCGTCGGCGGTTTGAACGTGGGTGTGAGTGCCTATTACGGCGGTTACCTTTCCGTCTAAGTAAAAGCCGAGTGCCTTTTTCTCGCCCGTGGCTTCGGCGTGGATATCTACAATATAAGCGTCCGCCTTAACCGTAGATAAAATTTCGTCTATCCTTTCAAACGGGCTTTTTAAGTTTTCCATAAATACACAGCCCAAAAGGTTTATTACACAAAGATTAAAGCTTCCGCCGTCATAGATATAATATCCGTTTCCGTTACAGCCCTCGGGGTAATTTGCGGGGCGGATCACCTGATTGTGCTCGTCTAAGTAATCGTATATTTCACGCCTTTTAAAGACGTGATTTCCCGTGGTTATAACGTCCACTCCGCTATCGAGCAAAAATTCAGCCGAGTGAGGAGTGATACCGTTGCCTACAGCTGAATTTTCGCCGTTTACAATGACTATATCAATGCCTTTTTCTCTTTTTAGAGCAGGAAGCTTTGCACGCAAAAAGTCACAGCCTACCTGACCTATAATATCGCCGATAAATAATATTTTAAGCATAATTTTTCTCACTTTTCTATTTTTGTATTTATTTGAAGCGTTAAAGAATACTTTAAATAAAGTATAGCATAATTTTTTTTATTAGTCCTGCGTTTTTAAAATTTCATCTGATTAAAAGATTTATTTTTCGGCGATTATATATTTACATATTATTTATTGCCTAAAAAGCGCATATAAATTATAAGATAAAATAAAATATATATAATAATTTAATATTTGTTCATAATTTGTTCTTGATTTTTGTAAAAAAAGGATTACAATATATATTAGTTAGCACTCATAACAAAAGAGTGCTAAATATCTATAAAGTTATTTCAAGGAGGAATTTATATGACAATCAAGCCTTTGGCAGACAGAGTTGTAATCAAAATGGTCAAAGCCGAAGAAACTACAAAAAGCGGTATTATATTATCGGCAGGCTCGCAGGAAAAACCTCAGATAGCCGAAATAGTGGCAGTAGGACCGGGCGGCGTAGTAGACGGTAAGGAAGTAAAAATGGAACTTTCTGTAGGCAATAGAGTTTTAATCAGCAAATATGCAGGAACAGAGGTTAAAATTGACGGCGAGGAATACACCATTTTACGTCAAGGCGACATTCTTGCAATAGTTGAGTAAATTTAACTAAAAAATAAAAAGTCGCTTGAAATTAACTTGTGCTTTTAAAAGCGACAGAAACGGAGATTTATTATGGCAAAAGATATTATTTACGGCGAACAAGCCAGAAAAAGCCTTCAGGCAGGTATCGACAAGTTAGCCGACACAGTAAAAATAACAATCGGTCCTAAGGGAAGAAACGTAGTTTTGGATAAAAAATACGGTTCACCGCTTATCACCAACGACGGCGTTACAATCGCTAAGGAAATTGACTTAGAGGACGCTTTTGAAAATATGGGCGCACAGCTTGTAAAAGAGGTTGCTACCAAGACAAACGACGCCGCAGGCGACGGTACTACAACAGCTACCTTGCTTGCACAGGCTTTGGTAAGAGAGGGTATGAAAAACGTAGCCGCAGGCGCAAACCCGATGGTAGTAAAAAAAGGTATGAAAAAGGCTGTAGATACTGCGGTTGAAGCTATTATTAAAAATTCAAAGGCAGTAAGCGGTTCTTCCGATATTGCAAGAGTTGCGGCTGTTTCTTCGGGTGACGAGGAAATAGGTAAGCTCATAGCCGACGCTATGGAAAAGGTTTCAGCCGACGGCGTTATTACTATAGAAGAATCAAACACCGGCAACACCTACAGCGAGGTTGTTGAAGGTATGCAGTTTGACAGAGGCTACATTTCTCCTTATATGGTTACCGACACCGATAAAATGGAAGCTGTTATCGACGACGCTTACATTTTAATTACAGATAAAAAGATTTCCTCTATCCAAGAAATTCTTCCGCTTTTAGAGCAAATCGTACAGTCGGGCAGAAAGCTTGTTATTGTTGCAGAGGACGTTGAGGGCGAGGCTCTTTCAACCCTTATCTTAAATAAATTAAGCGGAAGATTTACCGTTGTATGCGTTAAAGCTCCGGGCTTTGGCGACAGAAGAAAAGAAATGCTTCAGGATATTGCTATCCTTACAGGCGGTCAGGTTATCAGCGAAGAATTAGGCTTAGACCTTAAAACCACAACTATGGAACAGCTCGGCAGAGCAGGTCAGGTTAAGGTAGGCAAGGAAAACACCACTATCGTAAACGGTGCAGGCTCACCTGATGAGATTAAGGCAAGAGTTGCACAGATAAGAACTCAAATCGAAGCTTCAACCTCCGAGTTTGACACCGAAAAATTACAGGAACGTCTTGCTAAACTCGCAGGCGGTGTTGCAGTTATCAAGGTCGGCGCCGCTACAGAAGTTGAAATGAAGGAGCAAAAATTAAGAATAGAGGACGCATTAGCCGCTACAAAAGCCGCTGTTGAAGAGGGTATCGTAGCGGGCGGCGGTACAGCACTTTTAAATGCTATGCCGAGCGTTGAGAAGCTTATCGAAACCGCACAGGGCGACGAAAAGACAGGTATGACTATCGTTTATAAGGTACTCGAAGAGCCTGTTCGTCAGATTGCTTTAAATGCAGGTCTTGAAGGCTCGGTTATCATTGATAAGATTTTATCGTCAGGCAAAATCGGCTATGGGTTTGACGCTTATAACGAAGAATATGTTGATATGTTAAGCGCAGGTATCGTAGATCCTACCAAGGTAACAAGAAGTGCACTCGAAAACGCTGCAAGCGTTGCCGCTATGGTGCTTACAACCGAGAGCCTTGTAACCGATATTCCGGAGCCTGATAATGCCGCAGCTGCAGCTGCCGCAGGTATGGGCGGAATGGGCGGAATGTACTAATCCGCTCCGCTTTTGGAAAAAGAAAAACCCCTCCACCGACTTAGTCGGCGGAGGGGTTTATTTTGTGAAAAGTTAGGATAGTGGGAATAAATGATTTTCTAAAAGCGTATCAAACGATACGTTTATTGCTTCTGCTATATAAATAAGCTCAATATCAGTAACAAATCTTTTTCCTGCTTCTATACGCTGAATAGCATTTTTGTCAATATCTAAACCCAAAAGCTGTAATTTATCTGCTAATTCTCGCTGAGAATAACCCATCTCTTTTCTTTTAACAGCCATTACTTTACCGCAAATATTATTTAATCCGTCACGAGTTTTATTGATAAACATAATAATTTCCTCCAAAATGACATTCAGTGCTTGTCAACATAAAAATTATATGCTATAATACTAACAAATATGACATTCACAAGATGTCAAAACAGGAGGGAAATTTATGAAAAAAAGAATTTTGTCATTCGTATTGACATTAACTCTTTTAATGTCAACTGTTGTTGCGGTGCCGTTTAGCGTATCGGCAGAAAGCGGAGATATATTAGATTATCTCACATATACTATATCAAACGGTAAAGTGACCATAAAAGGCTGTGATACAGATATAATTGGTGATATAGAACTTCCATCTGAAATTGACGGATATCCTGTTACCGCTATTGGAAATGATGCATTTTATAATTGCGAAAACATTACAAGTATCACAATTCCATACGGTATAACAAGTATCGGAAACTATGCTTTTGAAAATTGTACCGGCATTATCAGTATTACAATACCCGAGAGTGTAGTGAACATTGGATATGGTGCCTTTTCTAATTGTACCAGCCTTATAGATATTGAAATACCTGATAGCGTAATAACTCTTGGATATGATGCATTTTACAATTGTCGTAGTCTTAAAAGTATAACAATTCCCGACAATGTAACAAGTATTGGTAACAATGCATTTGAAGGTTGGAGTAATCTTGAAAGTATCACAATTCCTGACAGCATAACCTCGATAGGTAGTAATGCATTTAGCGGTTGTAGCAGTCTTACAAGCATCACAATCCCGGACAGCGTGACAAGCATTGGATACAATGCATTTTATAATTGCAATAATTTAACCATATACGGTTATGCAGGCTCTTATGCAGAAACCTATGCTAATGATCATAATATTCCATTTGTTAATTTATCAGTTGAGCCAGCAGATAATCTATTATTAGATTATCTCACATATATTATATCAAACGGTAAAGTGATCATAACAGACTGCGACACCTCTATCAGTGGTGATATAGAAATTCCATCTGAAATTGACGGATATCCAGTTACGAGTATAGGAAGTGCAGCATTTCAGCGTTGCAGTAGCCTTACAAGTATCGCAATTCCTGACAGTATCACGTCAATAGGCAGTTGGGCATTTTCTTATTGTAGCAGTCTTGAGAGTATCACCATTCCTGATGGTGTCACCTCGATAGCCGATTTAACTTTTTCCTTTTGTACAAGCCTTAAGAGCATCACCATTCCTGATGGTGTCACCTCAATAGGCTGGTGGGCATTTCAAGCTTGTGCCAACCTAGAGAACGTCACCATTCCTAGTAGCGTCACTTCGATAAATGGTTGGGCGTTTTCTCATTGTTCAACAAACCTTACAAGCATCACAATCCCTGATAGTGTGAAAAGTATTGGAGAAGAGGCCTTTTACGAATGTTATAATTTAACCATATATGGTCATACAGGTTCTTATGCACAAACCTATGCTAGTAAGAATGACATTCCGTTTGTCGATTTGTCAGTTAATCCATCATTAAAATATCTCACATATACATATACTATATCAGACGTTCAGGTTACTATCACAGGTTGTGATACTGCGATCAATGGCGACATAGAACTTCCGTCCGAAATTGACGGATATCCGGTTACCTCGATAGGCTATAAGGCGTTTTTCGGTTGTAGCAGTCTTGCAAATATAACAATACCCGATAGCGTAACAAGCATTGGAAGCTTTGTGTTTTCTGGTTGCAACAGTCTCACAAGTATCACAATCCCAGCAGGTGTTGCAAGCATTGAGGATTATGCATTTTACGGTTGTAGCAGTCTTATAAGCATTACAATCCCCGACAGTGTTACAAGCATTGAGGATTATGTATTTTTTGGTTGTAATAATTTAACCATATACGGTTATACCGGCTCTTATGCAGAAACTTATGCTAATAAGAATGATATTCCGTTTGTGGCTTTAGATACTCCCACATATAATATTTATTCCTCCCTCGAAACCGCTTTATCAAGTGTAGATGATTATGACGAAACAAACTACACCACACAAAGCTACAGAGCGTTAAATGTAGCGGTAGCTGCAGGTAATTTGCTTATACAAAACAACTGCCAAACTCAAAGTATTATCGACGCTATTACAACCGCTATAAACAATGCCGTAGCTAACTTAGTGGAAGTTTCGGAAATTGATATACCTCAACAAATAGGTTATACCGAGCTGGAAAATATTATCAGTGAAGCACAAAGTTACAATGAAAGTGATTATACTCCGCAAAGTTACAAGGCTTTACAGACAGCCCTAAAGGCAGGTCAGCTTGTAAAAGACAATGGCATTAAAACCCAAAGCATTATAGACGCTATTACCGCTAAAATTCAAGATGCCATAAACGGACTTGAAACGGTATAAAATTCTTATATCCCCAAAAACCAAAGGGCTGTGAAAATCACAGCCCTTTTCCTTATTATTTTTACTTTATATTTTATAACCCAAAGCTTATTCCCATATCCTTTGCAACCTGTACCATCTGTGAATCGGGGTTTACAAGCTTTGCTTTGCCTGCTATCTCGCTTAGGTTGTTTTCGGTGATAACGTCATTTTTCATAGCGACTGTTACGCCGTATTTTTTTTCCTTGATAAGTCTTGCGGCATAAGCGCCAAAACGTGTTGATAAAAGCCTGTCGTAAGGGGTGGGGTTACCGCCTCTTTGTAAGTGCCCGGGGATAACAACTCTTGTTTCACAGCCGGTTTTTTGCTCCACTAAATCGGCAATTTTATCCGATACGGTTTTGTAGCCTGCGGCAGTTCTTGCGGCAATTCTTTCCTTGCGCTTCATCTTGGCTTCTTCTTTATCCATAGCGCCCTCGGCTACGGCTATTATTGAAAACGCCTTGCCTGCATTCGCACGGTTTGATACAGCCTTAGCTACCTTGTCTATATCATAAGGCATTTCGGGCAGTAAGATTACGTCTGCGCCGCCTGCGATACCTGCATAAAGGGTAAGCCAGCCTGATTTATTGCCCATAAGCTCAACCACCATAACACGTCCGTGACTGGCAGCGGTGGTGTGAAGCTTGTCCAAAGCGTCGGTTGCAATAGCAAGAGCCGAGTGGAAACCGAAGGTTACGTCTGTGCCGTAAAGGTCATTATCTATGGTTTTGGGAAGCCCGATTACGTTTAAGCCCTCTTCCGCCAAAAGTGCGGCGGTTTTGTGAGTGCCGTTTCCGCCCAATATCAAAAGGCAGTCGAGCTTCATCTTTTTGTAGTTTGCCTTCATATTTTTAACCTTGTCAACATTGTCGTCGCCCACAACACGCATAAGCTTAAATGGCTGTCTCGAGGTACCTAATATAGTACCGCCCAAGGTTAAAATGCCCGAAAAATCAGAACGCTTCATAAGGTGATATTCACCCTGAATTAAGCCTCTGTAGCCGTCGCTGATACCTACGATTTCAACGTCGTCCATAAGCTCGTAGGCGGCTTTTGCCACACCTCTGATAACTGCGTTAAGGCCCGGGCAGTCGCCTCCGCTTGTGAGAATACCTATTCTTTTACCCATAATAATCCTCCGTTTCTTTACGTTAAAATTGCTTTTGCCTAAAACCGCAAAAGTCTTACCAACTATAATTATACAATATTATGCCTTATTTTAAAAGTAAAAATAAAAAATTTACCGCAGTTTTTTAAATATGCATAAAAGCGTGAATAAATGTATAATTATACACAATATACACCGAATATGCATAAGCCACGGGGCGAGTACTGAGCAAAATGACAACATATCAACGTAAAAGTGCTTGCAGATGTGTATGTTGCATAAATTTTTTAAAAATGTGAATATTTATGCAAAAAACTCTTGCAATTTAAAAATAAGCGTGTATAATAGTGAGTAACAAATAAAAAGACCGACAGTCTTTAAAACGGAGGAAAATAAAATGGCTAAGTATAACAAAGTAGTTTTGGCATATTCAGGCGGACTCGACACCTCGATTATTATTCCGTGGTTAAAGGATAACTACGGCTGTGAGGTTATCTGCGTTGCAGGTAACGTGGGACAGGACGCCGAGCTTGACGGCTTGGAGCAAAGAGCTTTGGCAACAGGCGCATCAAAATTATATATCGAAGATTTACAAAAGGAATTTGTTGAGGACTATGTGTTCCCAACCTTAAAAGCAGGCGCAGTTTACGAGGGCTTATATCTTTTGGGCACATCTTTTGCAAGACCGCCTATCGCAAAGAGAATTGTTGAAATTGCAAAAGCCGAGGGTGCAGACGCTATCTGCCACGGCTGTACAGGTAAAGGCAACGACCAGGTTCGTTTTGAGCTTGCAATAAAGGCTTTCGCACCTGATATGCCGATTATTGCACCTTGGAGAATTTGGGATATAAAATCTCGTGACGAGGAAATCGACTACGCTATCGAGAAAAACATTCCTATAAAGCTCACAAGAGAAACAAACTACTCAAAGGATATGAACCTTTGGCACCTTTCACACGAGGGTCTTGACTTAGAGGACCCTGCAAACGAGCCGCAGTACGCAAAAGAGGGCTTTTTGGAATTAGGCGTTGCTCCCGAACAGGCACCTGACAAGGCAACTTATATCACTCTTTCCTTTGAAGAGGGTATTCCTGTTGCATTAGACGGACAGAAAATGGACGGCGTTACACTTATAAAGAAACTCAACAAATTAGGCGGCGAAAACGGTATCGGTTTAGCCGATATTGTTGAAAACAGACTTGTAGGTATGAAATCCCGTGGCGTTTATGAAACTCCGGGCGGAACAATTTTATACCGTGCGCACGAAGTTTTGGAAACACTTTGTCTTGACAAGGAAACACAACATTATAAACAACAGGTTGCATTAAAATTTGCAGACATAGTATATAACGGTCAGTGGTACACACCGTTAAGAGAAGCCTTGTCAGCCTTTGTTGACAGCACTCAAAAGACCGTTACGGGCGAGGTTAAACTGAAGCTTTATAAAGGAAACATTATAAACGCAGGCGTTACTTCTCCTTATACCTTATATAGCGAAGAGTTTGCTTCCTTTGGCGAGGACGATGTTTACGACCAAACCGATTCGGCAGGATTTATCAATCTCTTCGGACTTCCGATTAAGGTAAAAGCTTTACTCGACCAAGAGAGAAATAAGTAATAACTGTTTTTGAATTTTAGGCAACACCGTAAGGGCTGTTGCCTAAATTGTGATTTTACGGAGGGAATAAAAAATGGCTAAGATGTGGGCAGGACGCTTTAAAAAAGAGGTTGACAGCAAGGTCAACGATTTTAACAGCTCAATCTCATTTGACGCTGTTATGTATGAAAATGATATAAAGGGAAGTATTGCCCACGCTACCATGCTCGGTAAACAGGGCATTATTCCTAAAGAAGAAGCTAAGCTTATCACCGACGGCTTAGAAGGTATTTTAAAGGATATACAAAAAGGTGATTTGCAGTTTGATATGACCGCCGAGGACATACACATGTTTGTCGAGGCAGAGCTTACAAAAAGGCTCGGAGCAACAGGTAAACGCCTGCACACCGCAAGAAGCAGAAATGACCAGGTAGCTTTGGACGTAAGACTTTATTTAAAGGAAGAAACCTTAAATATAAAAAAGCTTACCGCAGAGCTTGTTGATACTATTATAAAAATAGCCGCCGAGCATACTCAAACGGTAATGCCGGGATATACTCATCTGCAAAGAGCACAGCCTATCACCTTTGCTCATCACATAATGGCTTATGCGTGGATGCTTTTGAGGGACATAGACCGCTTAAACGATACCTATAAGAGAATGAATGTTATGCCGCTCGGAAGCGGAGCGTTAGCTTCTACAACCTATCCGATTGACAGGGAGTATGTAAGTGAGCTTTTAGGCTTTGATATGCCTACCCAAAATTCGCTTGACGGTGTTTCCGACAGGGATTTTTGCATTGAGCTTGCAAATACTATAGCAATGCTTATGATGCATCTTTCACGTTTTTCGGAAGAAATTATTATGTGGTGCTCATGGGAGTTTAAGTTTATTGAGTTGGACGACGCATATTCAACAGGCTCGTCCATTATGCCTCAAAAGAAAAACCCTGATATTGCAGAGCTTGTAAGGGGAAAAGCAGGCAGAGCTATCGGCAACTTAACAACGCTTTTAACTATGATGAAGGGCTTGCCGCTTGCCTATAACAAGGATATGCAGGAGGATAAGGAAGCTATATTTGACTCGGTTAATACCGCAAAGCTTTGTATCAGTACCTTTATACCAATGCTTAAAACAATGCGTGTGTTAAAGGACAATATGAGAAATGCGGCGGCAAGGGGCTTTATTAACGCCACCGACTGTGCGGATTATCTTGTAAAAAAAGGCTTGCCGTTCAGAGACGCATATAAAATTACCGGAACTCTTGTAGCATACTGTATCGACAACAATAAGACCTTAGAGAGTATGACTATTGAGGAATATAAAAACGCACACGAGCTTTTCGGTGACGATATATTCGACGCAATAAGCCTTGACAGCTGTGTAAGGGGAAGAAACGTGTTAGGCGGACCTGCACCGGAAGCGGTAAAAGAGCAGATAAAAAATGCCGAACAAAAACTAAAGGAGCTTAAATAACAATGCAAAAGATAAAAGCAGGCATTATCGGTGCTACCGGTTATGCAGGAGTAGAGCTTATAAGAATACTTTTAAAACACCCTTATGTAACCTTGACGGCAATAAGCTCGGTAAGCTTTGAGGGTAAAAGCGTAAGCGAGGTTTATCCGTCGCTTAAAAATATCTGTGACGATGTTTTGGTAAACGAGGATAAGGTCATTGATAACTGCGACGTTATCTTTGCGTCACTTCCGCACGGACTTTGCGAGGCTATCGCAAAAAAAGCCGAATTAAAGGGCAAGAAATTTATCGACTTGGGCGCTGACTTTAGACTTAAGGACGAAAAAGACTATAACGAGTGGTACGGTCTTGACTATAACGATAAAGAGCTTCATAAAAAGTCTCAGTACTGTATACCCGAGCTTCACAGGGCTAACATTACAAAGGATATTACCATTATCGGAAATCCGGGCTGTTATCCTACAAGCATAGGCTTAGGACTGGCACCTATAGTAAAGAGCAAAAAAGCAAATCTTGACACTATCATTATAGACTCAAAAAGCGGCGTTACCGGAGCAGGTCGTGGGCTTTCGCAAACTACTCATTATCCCGACTGTAACGAGGCGTTTTCGCCTTATAAGGTAGCAAGTCACAGACATACCCCCGAAATAGAGCAGACCTTATCGGAGCTTTCGGGAGAAAACGTAAAGGTGACCTTTGTACCGCATCTTTTGCCTGTAAACAGAGGCATAGTGTCGACTATATATGTAACCTTAAACGAGAATATGACTCAAGACGATATAATAAAGCTTTATAAAGACTTTTATAAAGACGAAAAGTTTGTGCGTGTTTTAGATAAAGGCGAAGTCGCTAACTTAAAAAATGTGAAGTTTTCAAACTACTGCGACATATCGCTTCATCTTGACAACAGAACAAACCGCCTTGTTATCGTATCGACCATAGACAATATGGTAAAGGGTGCGGCAGGTCAGGCAGTTCAGAATATGAATATAATGTTTTCATTAAACGAAGATGAGGGAATTGATTTAATACCGCCTGCATTTTAAGGGGCAGTAAATTGCTATTTTTTAAAAAATGGCGGAACGGAGAAAATTATGAGTATAAATTATAAGGGCTTTGAAGCTTGTGAGGGCGGAGTTTGCGCCGCAAAGGGCTTTAAGGCTTCAGGCATACATTGCGGCATAAGAAAGAATAAAGATAAAAAAGACTTAGCTTTAATTTACAGCGAAAAGATATGCAGTGCAGCGGCCGTTTACACACAAAATAAAGTAAAGGGCGCACCTTTAATTGTAACAAAGAGAAATCTTGAAAACGGCAAGGCACAGGCTGTTATCTGCAACAGCGGTAATGCCAACACCTGTAATGCCGACGGCGAGCAAAAAGCTATAACAATGTGTAAGCTTACCGCCTCTGCCTTAGGTATAAAGGCAAGCGACGTTGTGGTTGCTTCAACAGGCGTTATAGGTCAGATTTTACCGATAGAGCCTATAGCCGATAATATGAATAAATTAGCCAAAGCGCTTTGCGAAAACGGCAACTTAGATGCGGCTGAAGCTATTATGACAACCGATACGGTTAAAAAAGAGTTTGCGGTAGAATTTAAATTAGGCGACACAGTTTGCAAATTAGGCGGTATGGCTAAGGGAAGCGGTATGATACATCCTAATATGGCGACAATGCTTTGCTTTCTTACTACCGATGTTGACATTTCGGATAAATTGCTCGCTAAGGCGCTTAAAGCAGTAGTTGACGATACCTTTAATATGGTAAGCGTTGACGGCGATACTTCTACAAACGATAACTGTGTTATTTTGGCGTCGGGTCTTAGCGGTAATAAGCATATTTCAGAGCCTGACAGCGAGGACTATAAAACCTTTGTAAACGCACTTTATGTTGTGCTTATGAATTTGTCGAGAATGATTGCCGCTGACGGCGAAGGCGCTACAAAGCTTTTAGAGTGTGTGGTTACAGGTGCGTGTGACGTTAAAAACGCAAAAACAGTAGCAAAAAGCGTTATCACCTCAAGTCTTTTTAAATGCGCTATGTTCGGCAAGGACGCAAACTGGGGCAGGATTTTATGTGCTATCGGTTACTCTGAGGCAAAGCTTAATATAAACGGCGTTGAGGTAATCCTTTCTTCAAAGGCAGGCTCGGTACAGGTTTGTAAAGACGGCTTTGGCGTTGAGTTCAGCGAAGAAAAAGCACTTAAAATTTTAAGCGAGGACGAAATAAAAATCATAGTAAATCTTTCCGACGGCGACGCTAAGGCAGTTGCTTGGGGTTGTGATTTAACCTATGATTACGTTAAAATAAACGGAGACTACAGAACATAAACGGAGGGAAAACAAAGTGGAAATATCTAATTCTATAAGGGCGCAGATACTTATAAATGCGCTGCCGTATATCCAAGAGTACAATAATAAGGTTGTAGTAGTAAAATACGGCGGAAACGCTATGACCTCCGAGGTTTTAAAGCAGGCTGTTATGACCGATGTTGTGCTTTTGTCATCGGTAGGCATAAAGGTAGTGCTTGTGCACGGCGGCGGCCCTGAAATAACCGAGCATTTAAAAAAGATAGGCAAGGAAAGCAAGTTTATAAACGGCTTAAGATATACCGATAAGGAAACTGCCGAGATAGTACAGATGGTTTTGGCAGGTAAGGTAAATAAAGACCTCGTTTCGCTTTTAAACCGTCACGGCGGAAAGGCTTTGGGTCTTTGCGGTATAGACGGCGGAATGTTAAAGTGCAAAAAGAAAAAAGGCGAGGTTGATTTAGGTTATGTCGGAAACATAACCGAGGTTAATACAAAGCTTGTTTTGGATGCACTCGATAACGGCTATATTCCTGTAATATCAACCGTTGCAACCGACGACAAGGGAAATGTTTATAACATAAACGCAGATACTGCCGCTTCAAAAATCGCTTCGGAACTCAAGGCTAAAAATTTAATTTTGATGACCGATATAAAGGGTCTTTTGCGTGATAAGGACGATGAGAGCACCTTAATTCCGCAGGTTAACGTAAGCGAAGTACCTAACCTTATGAGACAGGGCATTATATCGGGCGGTATGATTCCTAAGATAGAATGTTGCGTTGAGGCTGTACGTCGTGGCGTAGATAAGTCATTTATCATTGACGGCAGAATAGAGCACTCAATTTTAATAGAAATGTTCTCAAGCAAGGGCATAGGAACTATGTTCATCTAAGGTTAAGGAGGATAAAAATGAGTGATTTAAAAGCTAAAGATAAGCAGTATATAGTAAATACCTACTCACGCTTTGACGCTTTGATTGTAAAGGGTAAAAACGCCACCTGTTATGATGAAAACGGTAAGGAATATATAGATTTAACCTCGGGTATCGGGGTAAATTCCTTAGGCTTTGCAGATGACGATTGGGCAAACGCCGTAGCCGAGCAGGCAAAAAGCTTGCAACACACAAGCAACCTTTTTTACACCGAGCCTGATATTAAGCTTGCAAAAAAGCTTTGTTTTATTACGGGCTACGATAAGGTTTTCTTTGCAAATTCGGGCGCAGAGGCAAACGAGGGCGCAATAAAGATTGCAAGAAAGTATAGCTTCGATAAATATGGTTTAGGCAGAAATAAAATCTTATGCTTTGTAAATTCCTTTCACGGCAGAACGGTTACAACTCTTGCCGCAACGGGACAGGACGTTTTTCACAACTACTTTTTCCCGTTTACAGAGGGCTTTGATTTTGTAAAGGCTAACGACATAGAGGACTTTAAAGCAAAGCTTGATGATAAGGTATGTGCCGTAATGTTTGAGCCTGTACAGGGCGAGGGCGGTGTACTGCCTATGAACGCAGAATTTATTAAGGAAGTTAAGTCGCTTTGCGATAAAAAAGATGTTCTTATTATAGCGGACGAAGTGCAGACAGGTATAGGCAGAACAGGTAAGTTTTTGGCAAGCGAGTATTTTAATATAACCCCTGACCTTACAACCCTTGCAAAAGGCTTGGGCGGAGGACTGCCGATAGGCGCAGTACTTTGCAGTAGTAAGGTATCAAACGTATTGTCTTACGGCGATCACGGCACTACCTTTGGCGGAAACCCCGTAGTCTGCGCAGGAAGCAACGTATGTGTGGATAAAATAAGTGATAAAAGCTTTTTAGACGAGGTAGTTAAAAAGTCGCAGTACATAAAGGATAAGCTTTTGCCTTTAGATGAGGTTTTGGATATATCGGGGCTGGGGCTTATGATAGGAATAACCCTTAAAAGCAAAAGCTCAAAGGATATAGCGGCTAAGTGCGTTGAAAACGGACTTTTAGTCCTCACCGCAAAGGAAAAGGTAAGGCTTCTTCCGCCGCTTACCATAACCTTTGAAGAGCTTGAAAAAGGCATTAAAATACTTGCAGAGGTATTACAAAGCTAAAAACAGCCGTCTTTAAAACAGACAGCAGAATGGAGATAGAATATGAAAAATCATTTGTTAAAAATGCTCGACCTCGACAAAGAGGATATAATCGAGATATTAAACCTAGCCGACCAGCTAAAGTATGAAAATCTTTACGATATTGAGCATAAAAGATTAAAGGGAAAAACCTTGGGTATGATATTCCAAAAGTCCTCCACAAGAACTCGTGTATCCTTTGAAACAGGTATGTATCAGCTTGGCGGTCAGGCTTTGTTTTTAAGCTCAAACGACCTGCAAATAGGACGAGGCGAGCCGGTTGAAGATACTGCAAGAGTTTTGTCAAGATACCTCGACGGAATTATGATAAGAACCTTTGAACAAAAAGAGGTTGAGGATTTGGCGAAATACGGCTCTATCCCGATAATAAACGGCTTAACCGATTTTTCACATCCGTGTCAGGTACTCGCTGACCTTATGACCATAAGAGAATATAAGGGAAGCTTTGACGGGCTTAAAATGTGCTATATAGGCGACGGTAACAATATGGCAAACTCGCTTATAGTAGGCGGCTTAAAGGTAGGTATGGCTGCGTCGGTTGCCTGCCCTGAGGGTTATCACCCTGCCGATGAGGTGTTAGAGTTTGCAAAAGGCTTTGATAACTTTACCTTAACAGACGACATAATGCTTGCCGCTAAAGACGCAGACGTTTTATTGACTGACGTTTGGGCTTCTATGGGACAGGAAGGCGAAGCGCAAAAGAGAAAAGAAGTGTTTAAGGGCTATCAGATAAACGACGATGTTCTAAGCGTAGCAAAGGCTGACGCTATGGTAATGCACTGCTTGCCTGCACACAGAGAAGAAGAAATAACCGCTAAGGTTTTTGAGGCTCACGCAAAAGAGATTTTTGACGAAGCAGAAAACAGACTGCACGCTCAAAAAGCAGTACTTGTAAAGCTTTTGGAAAACGATAAGGGTTAACACAAAAACCGTCCGATAATTTTTATCGGACGGTTTTTTTATTTATATTTAGCTTATATAGACTAAAGTATTATTTTGAGGAGTGTACATCATTTTTTAACTGTAACCGAACTAATAGTTTTCCTTGTTCTAATAGCATTTCTTTTTTATCTGTCGGTAAGATACGGTATAGTCGCAGTAGTTCTTCTTCGCTGTGGTCTTTTTCAATACCGGACTGAAAATCCAATAAATAGTCTGTGGTTACATTAAAATAAGCAGCTAAAAGCTTTAATATTTCAAAATCCGGTTCTCTTAGACATCTAACATAATTTCCAATTGTGGTTGCAGCTATATTCAAATCGTTTGCCAGCTGTTTCTGCGTTATGCCGTTATCGTCTAAGAGTGATCGTAATATTTCGCCAAATTTCATATTTGTTCACCTCTTTATTATTTTAAATGAGAGTAATATAATTATTCTTGAAAAACCACGAAAAGAATTGACAAACAACAAATTGAATGTTATAATCAAGAAAAAAGTAAAAAGGAGGCGGGCTTAAATGAAACAATTAAAAACTCCTATGCAAGCAAATGAAAGTATTGTTGTTTCTCCGCAAATTGGAACATTAATGAACGGGCTAAGAGAAAATGGGTATTTGGCAATAACAAATCAAAGAATTATATGGGAAAAATCAACTGCTATGAATGTGTTGGGAAGAGGTATTATTGGAATTGCGGCATCTGCTTCAATAGATTTTCACAGTTGCAACATAGATGATGTGGAAAGTATTGCAGAAGCTAAAGGGCAGTTTATGGCATCTGGATTACAATTTCGCTTGAAAAATGGTGAAACATATCATTTCTCTCTTAGTGGCTCAAAACATAAAGAGGTAAGAGATCAGATTATTCAGTATGTTATACAGCAAATAAGCTAAAACAAGTAGGAATTGCTTTAAATATAGAGCAGTATTAAATACTTATTATAATTAAAGGAGATATAAATTATGTTTTGTTCAAAATGCGGAAATCAAATTGCGGAAGGTACGGCATTTTGTCCTTCTTGCGGTCAGTCGGTAAATGGACAACAGTCTACTGCCGGCAACGTTAACACTAATACTGCTAACCAGCAGGCATATAATCAAAATACTGCGTATACCCCTAACCAGAATGGTGTTAGTTATCAAAACACTTATGCTAATCCCAAATCTCTTATAGATCAACTTTCGAGTAAAATTAAAATCGAGGGATATGTCTGGATTGGTGTTGCGGTTGCTCAGTACATAATCGGAATCTTCTATATAGGAAATGTTATAAATATGATATCGTGGTATTATGACGTGGAAGAGTACATCGTTCCTCTTATAACAGGTGTTATTTTATTCATAATTGCGACAATAAATATACGCACTTCAATGGAAGATCTTAAATATGCAAAAAATATTTTGACCAGCCCGGTAGGAATAGTGGCAAAATATGAGCCGGTTGCGCCAAGAATTGTTAACTTAATTTATAATATTCTATTCGGCGGAGTAGTTGGCGTTATAGGAAGTGCTTTCGGTTTTGTAACAAGAGGATTTGTTATGAGCAATGAAAAAGCTTTCTTGGCGATTGAAGCACAACATTCTCAGCAACAGCATTAAGTTTGTAAAAATATCACATAAAGCCTTAAAGCGTAATTGATAATAACTTTTATATATCCGCAGATAATCTCTGCGGATATTTTTTTAACTTCACTATTTATTTTAGGATTATTTTTTGTTATAATACTGCATATACTTGAACTGATATTATTGCAATATTTTGTGCTTGGAGTGATATATGTGCTAAAAAAGATACTGTCGTTAATTCTTGCATTAAATATAACGTTTGCTTTCGGTGTAACGGTGTTTGCCGAGGGCGATGGTGATACTGCCGATACCTCATCACTTAGTGAGTATTCCACAAACGCTCGCTCTGCGGTTTTAATAGACGCTGTGTCGGGCAAGGTGCTTTATGAGAAAAATTCTCACGAACAGCTTCCGCCTGCTTCGGTTACTAAAATTATGACTATGGCGCTTGTACTCGAGCAGGTGTCACAGGGCAAAATAAGCTATGAGGATATGGTGACGGCGAGCGAAAACGCTTCGTCAATGGGCGGCTCGCAGATTTATCTTGAAGTAGGCGAGCAGATGAGCTTATACGACATTATGATGTCGATTGCGGTTGCCTCCGCAAACGATTCTGCCGTAGCGGCGGCAGAGTTTATTGCAGGCGACGAGCTTTCTTTTGTGGATCTTATGAATACCCGTGCAAAAGAGCTCGGAATGGTGGACACAAACTTTTTAAATCCGTCGGGACTTCCTGAGGATAACCACTACACCAGCGCTTACGATATAGCGCTTATGTCAAAGTATTTTTTGTCCTTTAAGGACGCCACACAATTCACCTCCACAAATTTATATCCGATTCGTGAGGGCGAAAGACAGTATGTTATGCGAAACTCAAACGAGCTTGTTCGTTCTTATGACGGCTGTATAGGAATAAAGACAGGTTACACCGAGGCGGCAAAATACTGTCTGAGTGCGGCGGCCACCAAAAACGGTATGACCATTATCGGCGTTATTTTAGGCTCGGACACCATAAAAGAGCGAAACAGCGATATGGAAAGCTTGCTCGACTGGGGCTTTGATAATTTTTGTACATATACTCCCGAAATTGAGGACATTACCCTTGATGATGTAAAGGTCATAAGGGGTATGAGCGATACGGTAAAATTAAAAAAGCCCAAGATAGAATTAGAGCCGATGATGATAAAAAAAGGCGAGAAGCCCACAGTTGATTACAGCATAAATTTGAGCGAAGAGGTAACGGCTCCGGTTGATAAAAATCAGGTTGTCGGCGAGATAGTAGTGACAGTTGACGGCGAGGAAGTATATAAAGAGGATATTCTTACTGCCCAAAGCGTAGCAAAACGATCTTGGTTTAAATCTTTTGTGATGTTACTTAAAAAAATGATAACAATGTAGTACATAGCATTTTAGACAAATAAATATGAAAAAATGCTGTTTTGGTACTTGAAAAATACCAAAAAGTATAGTAAGATGTTAATAGAATAATAAAGTAGCATTGGAGGAAGTTTTAATGCCGATTAATTTAAACGATAAACATTTAGCGCCGTTTGTAAGAGCTCACGAGCTTGGCGGTATGCAAGCGCAGATTAACACAGCACACAAAATGCTACACGAAAAATCAGGCTTAGGCAACGATTTTTTAGGCTGGCTTAATTTGCCTAATGATTATGATAAGGAAGAATTTGCAAGAATTAAAAAAGCGGCGGATAAGATAAAATCCGATTCCGATATTTTAATAGTTATAGGAATAGGCGGTTCATATCTGGGCGCAAGAGCGGCTATAGAGCTTATGCGTTCACCGCTTTACAACAGTCTTAAAAAAGACACCCCCGACATTTACTTTGTCGGCTGTAATATAAACCCGACCTACCTCAATGAGATTTTATACATCTGTGAGGGCAAGGATATTTCGGTAAATATCATTTCAAAATCGGGTACTACTACAGAGCCTGCGCTCGCTTTCAGAGTATTCAGAGAGCTTTTGGAGCAAAAATACGGTGTGCAGGGCTCAAAAGAAAGAATTTACGCCACTACAGATAAGGCAAGAGGAACTTTAAAAGAGCTTTCCGACGAACAGGGTTATGAAACCTTTGTTATCCCCGACGACGTGGGCGGAAGATTTTCCGTACTTACTGCGGTGGGCTTACTTCCGATTGCGGTAAGCGGCTGTGACCTCGACAGTATTATGGAAGGCGCAAAAGCTGCCTGCGACAGTCTTACCGAAACAGACCTTTCAAAAAATGATTGCTATAAATATGCGGCTTACAGAAATATTCTTTTGAATAAAGGCAAGTCGGTGGAAATGCTCGTAAGTTATGACCCTGCTTTTACAATGATGAGCGAATGGTTTAAACAGCTCTTCGGCGAAAGCGAGGGCAAAGACCAAAAGGGTATATATCCGTCAAGCGCAACCTTCTCAACCGACCTTCATTCTCTGGGTCAGTTTATTCAAGACGGCTCAAGAATAATGTTTGAAACGGTTGTTGATATTAAAAAGCCGAAATCCGACTTTTTTGTTAAGGACGATAAGGACAACATCGACGGACTTAACTTCTTGTCAAATCAGAATATGTCGGTAGTAAACGCCAAAGCACTTGAAGGTACCGTAATAGCACATACCGAAGGCGGTACGCCTAACATCATTTTGGAAGTCCCCCAAATAAACGAATATGAATTCGGATATATGGTATACTTCTTTGAAAAAGCGTGTGCAATTTCAGGTTACCTGCTCGGAGTAAATCCGTTTGACCAACCGGGAGTAGAAAGCTACAAAAAGAATATGTTTGCCCTACTCGGCAAACCCGGTTATGAAGATCAAAAAGCGGCTTTACTCGAAAAGCTTAAATAATAAAAAGTATATAACAACGGTGGCAAAACCGCCGTTGTGGGAATAAATATAATGGAGGAAACATTATGATAAAACTAATAGTTGGCACTAAAGGTTCAGGAAAAACAAAAATACTAATCGACAGGGTTAACGAAGCAGCAAAAACTACAGAAGGTAACGTTATCTGCATAGAAAAGGCTATGAGCTTACAATTTTCTATCGTACCGCAGGCAAGACTTATCCACGCTGACGCTTACGGCATTAAAAGCTATGACGAATTTTACGGCTTTGTTTCAGGTGTGCTTGCAGGCAACTACGATATAAAGGATATTTTTGTAGACGGTATTTTGAGAATAGGCGACAGAGATTTAAACGCTCTTGCAGCTTTACTCGACAGAATTAACGAGCTTGTAAAGGACGAAGTAAACGTAACCTTTACCGTTTCTACAGACCGTTCAAATCTGCCTAAAGAAATGGATAAATATTTAGACTAATATTTTTACATAATTTATGCTAACAAAGCGACGGCAAAAGCCGTCGCTTTGTTTATTTTATATGTGCAGTACTATATTTTTTGAGGAGTTTATGTTATAATAACCTTAGTTTAGTCTGCACCTGTGGTGCCGACAAGCTTGCGCTTTAAAAATCCTTACGGATTTTAACTAAGAACATTTTAACTTATAAATCCGCCGTGATAGACACGGCTGTGGCTAAACGCCAAACCTATCGAAGCGATACAATATTTATTTAAGGAGTAATAGTATGTACACTCAGGGTGAATATAAAATCATAAGCAAAATAAAACTTACAGATACGATTTATGACTTTGTGATTGATGCAAAGGATATGGCAGACTTAGCTCAAAAGGGACAGTTTGTACATATAAAGGTTGAGGGCTTTATGTTAAGACGTCCGGTTTCAATTTGCGAAATAGATAAAAATAAAGGCACTTTAAGAATAGTGTTTGAAGTAAGGGGCGAGGGCACCGAAGTGCTTTCAAAGCTTAATAAGGGCGATACACTCGATATAATGGGACCTTTGGGTAAGGGCTTTAGCGAGCTTGGCAGTGACAAAAAAATCATAGTTGTCGGCGGAGGTATAGGCGTTCCGCCTATGCTCGAAACCGCAAAAAGCTACGGCAAAAATGCCACCGCTATAATAGGCTTTAGGTCAAGTAGTGCCGTTATATTATCAGACGACTTTGAAAAAAACGGGGCAGAGGTAATGCTTTGTACCGATGACGGAAGCGCAGGTATTCACGGCTTTGTTACCACTGCACTCGAAGAGCGTTTAAACAAAGAAAGCGCAGATATGATTTTTGCCTGTGGACCGGGTGCGATGCTAAAGGGAGTAATAAAATTAGCTCAACAATATAACATTCCCTGCGAGGTGTCGCTGGAGGAAAGAATGGGTTGCGGAGTAGGAGCGTGCCTTGTATGCGCCTGCAAAACAGTTAAAAACGGCGAGGAATATTTAGCTCACGTTTGTAAAGACGGTCCTGTTTTTAACGCAAAGGACATTATCTTAGACTAACTTTAAGGAGAATATATATGGCAGATTTAAGAGTAAAGGTTGCCGGTGTAGAATTTAAAAATCCGATAATCCCGGCTTCGGGAGCTTACGGCTTCGGACGTGAATACGAGTGTCTTTATGAGCTTTCACGCTTAGGGGGCATTTCCTGTAAGGGCACTACCCTGAAAGCACAAAACGGAAATCTTCCGCCGAGAGTTGCGGAAACTCCGAGCGGAATGTTAAATTCGGTAGGGCTTCAAAACGCAGGTATAGATTATGTTATTAAAAATGAGCTACCGTATTTATCGAGTCAGGACATAACGGTAATAGTAAACGTAGCAGGCCATACGGTTGAGGACTGCATTGAAATTGCCGAAAAGTTAGAGGAAACCGACGCCGATATGATAGAGCTAAACATTTCCTGCCCTAATGTAAAACAAGGCGGTGCTGCTTTCGGGACAAGCTGTGAAGCGGCGGCAGGAATTACAAAGAGCGTTAAACGCCATACTTCAAAACCGCTTATGGTAAAGCTTTCGCCAAACGTCACCTCTATTACCGATATAGCAAAGGCTGTAGAGGACGCAGGCGCAGACGCAGTAAGTTTAATAAATACCGTTCTCGGTATGAGAATAGATATAAAATCGGCACGCCCGATACTTAAAAATAATGTCGGCGGTTTAAGCGGACCTGCGGTTTTCCCGATTGCCGTAAGAATGGTATGGCAGGTCGCAAACGCAGTAAAAATTCCTGTTGTAGGTATGGGAGGCGTATCTACATATAAGGACGTTGTCGAGATGATGATGGCAGGCGCCAGCGCAGTACAGATGGGAGCCGCACTTTTTAGCGACCCTTATGCGCCGATAAAGGCTATAGAGGGGCTTAATAAGTATCTTGACGACAATAACATTAAAAAGGCAAGCGACCTTACGGGTATGGTAAAGCCTTGGTAAAGCTAATTATAAAAGGAATAGGATAAGATAAAATGAAAATAATGGCGGTTGATTTCGGCGAAGCACGCACAGGGCTTGCAGTATGCGACAGGACTGAATTTCTCGCTTCTCCGGTAGGCGTTATAAAGGAAAAGGACTTTGAAGAGTGCGTAAAAAAGGTCGCTTATGCGGCGACAAAAGAGCTTTGCGTGGATATGGTGGTTGTAGGGCTGCCTAAGAATATGGACGGTACCTTAGGCTCAAGAGCCGAGCTTTGTCAAAAGTTTGCAAAAGCGCTAAAGGCACTTATTCCTTTGCCGGTTGATATGTGGGACGAAAGACAAACCACAATGCAGGCGAGCGTATATCTAAACCAAACCAATGTCAGAGGTCAAAAGCGCAAGGACGTAATTGACGAGGTTGCGGCAACGATTATTTTGGAAAGCTATATGCAGTACAGAAAAAATTCAAATTTAAAATAAATTTTAATTTTCTTGTGTCATTTTTTATAAAAACAGATAGAATGTAATGTGTATTATAAATTATTTATAGCTTGTAAACAATTATTATTAGATTGTAAATTCGCCTAAAAATATATTTTAATGCGAATGAAAATATATTATGATATATTTAAAACAGTCTGATAACTTTATATGTCGGAAAGTAAGGTTTGCTATGGATAATAATTCTAATATTGTAAACGAAGCTCAAAACAAACAAAAGAATAAAAAAAGCGCCGTGCCGATTTATGCTATAGGAGTGGTATGGCTTATTTGGGGTGTGCTTTTTAGGTTTAATTTTTGGAGCGTAATAGCAGTAAGCGCTTTAAGCTTAATAGTATATATAATTTTAGACTCTTTAATCGTGAGCTTTGAAAAAAAGAAAAAAGCGAAGCAGGAAATTAAAGTTTCTTATCGTGACGACAGCGCCGACAAGCTTATTTTAGAGGGCAGGGGTACTATAAACTTAATACGTCAGACAAATCTTAATATAAAAAACAGCGTTGTAAAACATAAGGTTACACATCTATGTATGGTCAGCAATAATATATTCGATTATATAGCAAAAAAACCTTCCTCTGCACCGGGACTTCATAAGTTTATAAGCTACTATATGCCAAATTTTAAAAAGCTTACCGAAACTTATGCGGTTATGGAAAAACAGTCGGCGGCAGGTGAAAATATTACGGGTTCTATGAGAGAAATAGAAGATATGCTCGACAATATGAAAATCGCTTTTGAAAAACAGCTTGACGCACTTTTTGAGGAAACTGCGCTTGACATTTCAAGCGATATAGTGGTTATGCAACAGCTTATGGCTCAACAGGGCTTAACAGATGAAGGTCAGATAAATTAAACTTAATTTTTAAAAAAGCGAGGTAACGGTAATGGATCAGCAAAACAAAAACTTAAACATGGAAATACCAAAGCTTACCCTAACTCCCTATGACGAACAGCCGTCGGGAGAGGCAAAGGGAACAAATGAGCAAAACGATAAGGACATTCCCGTAGTTAAATTAAACGAGGACAGCTTAACTCCCGAAGAATTGGCGGAAGTTAAAGAATTTGCAAAACAAATTGACATTACAAACAGCACTGTGATTTTAGAGTATGGCTCTGCAGCACAAAAAAGGCTGTCGCAATTTTCCGAGACTGCGCTTAATAATGTTCGCACAAAGGATTTGGGCGAGGTCGGTGGAATGCTCACAAGCCTTGTAAACGAGCTAAACGGACTTAATGCAGACAGCAAAAAAAGCTCAAGAGGTTTTTTTAAGAGATCTGCAAATAAGCTCGCTACAATGAAAACAAAGTATAACGAAGCAGAGGTTAACGTAAATAAAATCTGCACGGTATTAGAGGATCATCAGGTACAGCTTTTAAAGGACGTTGCGTTTTTAGATCAGCTTTATGAGAAAAACTTAGTAAACTTTAAAGAGATAAGTATGTATATCTTAGCGGGCAAAAGAAAGCTTAACGAGGTGCGTGAGCAAGTGCTTCCCGAGCTTGTCGAAAAAGCTAAGGCTTCGGGACTTCCCGAGGATTCGCAAAAGGCAAACGATATGGCTTCCTTCTGCGACCGCTTTGAGAAAAAGATACATGACCTCGAGCTTACAAGAATGATAAGCATACAAATGGCACCGCAGATACGCCTGGTACAAAATACCGATACGCTGATGGCGGAAAAAATCCAGTCAACAATAACAAACACAATTCCGCTTTGGAAAAGTCAGATTGCCTTATCGCTCGGCATAGAACATTCGGCTCAGGCTATTGAAGCTCAGCGCAACGTGACAAATATGACAAACGAGCTTTTAAAGAAAAACGCCGAAACCTTAAAACTGTCTACCATTGAGGCGGCTAAGGAAAGCGAAAGAGGCGTTGTAGAGATAGAAACCTTACAACACACCAACAGAATGCTTATAGAAACGCTTGACGAGGTTATTAAAATTCAGGACGAGGGCAGACAAAAACGTCGTTCTGCCGAAGAGGAATTGGGCAAAATTGAGGGTGAAATCAAGCAAAAGTTGCTTGAAATTCACACCTGATGAAAGTGTGATTTTTTAAGGAGGCACAAATGAGAAACCGCAAATTAGCAGTAGTAATTACCATTTTGTTAATTATACTTGCTGTTGCTTTAAGCGCTATGTTACACGGCGATGAAGGTAAAACCACCACTTCAAAGCAAAGCTCTGCTTCATATACAGAAGAAGCGACCTCTTTGGAAGAGGGTAATGCTTCGTCAGGTTATCACCAAAATAGCGTGACCGTACAAAACGAGCGTGATAACTCACGCAGTAATATATCTTACGGGTTAGCATCTTTCTTAGGAAGGCTTGCTTCGTTTGGCATAGGCTTTATAATTTTTATAATAATTATTGCCGTTTTAATAATAAGGATTATCTTCGGGCTTATACGCTCGGCGACAAGGCATAACGGCAGAAAATAAAAAATACAATAATAAAAATAGTTGCACTGATATATGCAACTTTTTAAAACTCCTTTCGGATATATGAAAGGAGTTTTTTATTTTGTTACAGACTACAAAAAATATAACGCTTGGCATTACCGACAGTAATACGCCAAAGCTTGTTGAAGTAAAAAAGGGAGACATACACACAAGATTTGTAAACATAAAGCTTGTTGACGACAGCGACGTGTTTGAAATCCCTGAAAACACCACCGCAAGAATAACCTGTATAAAGCCTGACGGAACGTATGTATATAACGATGTAGATATATCTGACAGTATTATAGAGGTCGAGCTTACGGATAATATGCTATCTGCAGAAGGAAAAGCCAGATGTGAAATAGAGCTTTATAACGACGGAGCGTTACTCACCTCGGCAGAGTTTTTGCTTGATATCCAGCACACTTTAAGAGACGAGCGAAGGTACGAAAGTACCGACGAATTTTCGGCTTTTATAAACGCCTTAAAGAAAGTCGATGATTTAAAGGATATTTCCGAACAGCTTATTGCTGATTCGAGGGCTTGTATAGACGAAGCTTTGGAATATAAAAATGCCGCTGAGGCTTCCGCCTTGCAGGCAAGCGCTTCGGAAAGTAATGTTAGTACTTACGCTGATAATGCACAAAATGCGGCAACGAGGGCTGTAAACGCACAGCTTTCGGCGCAAGGCTTAGCTTCACAAGTGGCGCAGTCGGCTCAAGTTACCGCCCACCCACCGCAAATAAATAATAACGGCAACTGGGATATATGGGATACTACGACAAGTGCGTATGCAGATAGCGGTATCAACGCTACAGGTGTAGACGGAGTAAGCATTGTGCGTGCAATGATAAATAATAGCGGTCGCCTTTTCCTTACGCTTTCAAGCGGTGCCAGTATTGACTGCGGATTGGTAGTTCAGGATATATCGGGTAAGGAAGATACCTCAAATAAGGTAACATCATTATCTGCAAACTCTACCGATGCGCAGTACCCGTCCGCAAAGTGCGTTTACGACCTAATTGGCGATGTAAGTACGGCTATATCGGCGATAAACACTATTATAGGAGGTAATGCGTAATGAGCGTAGCAACCGACCTTACCTTAATAGCAAGCGATTTGCAGGATATACTCACCGATACAAATACGGCACTTGTAGCAAAGGGCTCGACTTCTGCCGAGACGTTGAGCGATATTCCCGACAAAATAAGTGAAATACCAGCAGGAAGTAGCGATATTAACCCTGCTTGGACTGATTGGCGATACTTTAGCTATTATAACAACAGAAATGATTTAGTAGCAAAGCTTAAATATTCGGATACCGCAAACGGTACTGATTTTTCAGCTATGTTTTATCAATGCAGCAGTTTGTCTGAAATACCTGCGATTAACACTTCAAATGGAACAAACTTTTCGTCTATGTTTTATCAATGCAGCAGTTTGTCTGAAATACCTGCGATTAACACTTCAAATGGAACAAACTTTTCGTCTATGTTTTATGGTGCTAAAAATACAACTATACCGCAACTTGATTTAAGTAGTGGCACTAACTTTAGCTCTATGTTTCGTGGAAGTGGTGCGAAAACTTTACCAGCTCTTAATACATCAAGTGGAACAAACTTTCAAGCTATGTTTTTCCAAGCGCGGAGCATAGAAACTATAGCATCGATAAACCTAACTAATGCTACAAATTTAGGCAGTGTGTTTTCTTACTGCAGTGCTCTTAAAAATATTACATTTGAGGGCACTATACCTTTGTCGATTGATTTTACTTACCAAGCTGGTGGCACAGTACCATCACCGCTGACAAGAGAAAGTCTTTTAAGTGCACTAAATGCACTTATTGACAACTCATCGGCGGGAGCAAGTCGTACATTAACTATAGGCGCAAGCAATATAGCAAAATTAACAGATGCAGAAAAAGCTATAGCAACGCAGAAAGGGTGGACATTAGCGTGACGATAAGAAATAACGGAATTATGGCGGAGATACATTCGAGTACCTATCCCGAAGATATTAAGGGGATTAGACGCATATCAACAGGCGAGGAGTTCGGCTGTGTTATTTGCGTGAGTGCAGACGGTTTTGATATAGAAAATTATGAGGAATATGATATACCGCCCTACGAAGAGGAAGTAACCGAAATATAATGAATACCGAAATTGTAGTATCGCTTATAACTTTGCTCGGAAGCGCAATAGGTACCTTTGCAGGTATAGCAGTTAACTCACGCCTTACAAACTACCGCATAGAACAGCTTGAAAAAAAGCAGGACAAGCACAACTCACTTATCGAGAGAGTATATTTAATTGAAAGGCATAACGCTGTGATGGACGAGGCTATAAGGGTAGCTAATCACAGGATAAAAGACTTGGAAAAAGCAAAGGAGGACTAAAAACGAACGTAACAAAAGAAACCATAGCAAGATGTATTTTGCTTATAATAGCAATGGTAAATCAGATACTCACTTCACTTGGTAAAAATCCTTTGCCTTTTAGTGACAGCGTAACCTATGAAAGCATAACACTTTTAATTACAACCGCCGTCGCAATATATACGGCGTGGAAAAATAACAGTGTTACTAAGCCTGCACTTATGTCGGATAAAATAAAAAATGCCGTTAAAAACGGCGCCTTAACGGCAGAACAGGTAGCAGAATTTATAGATAGTTTTTCGGAAAGCGAGGGCAAGTAATATGAAAATAGCTATAGACGCAGGTCACGGGCTGTATACTGCGGGTAAGCGTTGCAGTAAAGAATACGACCCAAACGAAACAAGAGAATGGGTGTTAAACAGTCGTGTGGCCCAAAAGGTAATATCGCTTTTAAAGGAATATAAAGACGTAGAGATAATAAGAATTGACGACCCGACAGGCCAGACGGACGTAGGACTTACCGAGCGTTGTAACAAAGCGAATAATGCAAGAAGCGACATATATGTTTCAATTCATCACAATGCAGGGGGAGGAGTAGGCATAGAAACCTTTTGTCACCCCAGCCAAGACGATTACTCTGAGGCTTATAGACTTGCCACTCTTGTACAGAAATACCTTATAGAAGAAACTCATCAGGTAAACAGGGGTGTAAAGCGCTATGACTTTGCAGTGTGCAGAGAAACAAATATGCCTGCTATACTCACAGAGCTTGGCTTTATGGATAACGCTATAGATACGCCTAAGATATTAACCGATATTTATAATACCGAATGTGCTAAAGGAATAGTAAAGGGTATAGCCGAGTACGGCAATTTAAAGAAAGAAGCAAAAGACGGCTGGGTTACTGAAAACGGCAACACCTATTACTATAAAGACGGTGAAAAGGTAAAAGGCTGGTTCGACGACGGTAAAGGCACCTACTGGTACTTCGATAAAGACACAGGCATTATGAGAAAAGGCTGGCTCGACGACGGCAAAGGTAATCACTGGTACTTTGACAAGACAAGCGGTCAGATGAAAAAAGGTTGGTTCTCGGACGGCAAGGGTGCAACCTGGTACTTTAGCAAAACAAGCGGACAAATGCTAAAAGGCCTACACAAAATAGACGGCAAGCTATATTACTTTGACGAAAAAAGCGGTCAGCTTGCAAAGGATAAATGGGTGAGCGTTAAAACTAACCCGGACGGTACGATAGGGTAAACAAAAAGTCAGAGCGTATGCTCTGGCTTTTTTGTTTTGTTGGTTTAAATAAGTAGGTTCATCTTGATTTTTAAGTTACCATTGTTTTATAAAAAGATATTTGGTATAATAATATGTATCAGTCAAAAGTTTTAACTTCCCTTTAAAGAAAGGACGCACGGTGAACAGTTATAAAATTGCCCAGCTTGTTACCAATGTAGTGACAAAAGAACCTCGCTTTGAAAGATTAAGTGCCGCTTATAAAATACCCTATACCGATAAAGCGGACATTGTGATTGACGTCACAAAAGAGGATATTAAAAAGATAGCTAACGAGCATCCAAACTTAAAGGATAAGGACTGTACATATTCTGCGGTTGCCACTAAATTCTATTTAAAGCTTATAGATTTTGACGGTATGATGCTTCATTCGGCGGCAGTAGTGCTTGACGACAATGCATATCTTTTTACGGCAACCTCCGGCACCGGTAAATCTACTCACGCTAATTTGTGGTTAGAGTATTTTAAAGACAGAGCATATATCCTAAACGGCGATTTACCTGCAATAAGACTTGTTGACGATACCTTTTACGCCTATGGTACTCCGTGGAGCGGTAAAGAAGAGGTAAATATAAATAAAAGAGTGCCCATAAAGGCGATAGTGATATTAGAGCGTTCTAAAGTAAATACGGTGCGAAAAGCAACCTCTATGGAGGCTATGCAGATGATTTTATCCCAGACAATACGCTCGAATAATGCCGACACAATGACAAAGCTTTTCGACACTATGGAAAAATTATTAAAAAAAGTGCCTGTGTATAAAATGGGCTGTAATATAAGCACAAAAGCGGTACAGATGGTATATAACGAAATAAACAGAGGTTAAGGCTATGAAAATAAAAGACGGCTATATGTTAAGAGAAATGGCAGGCAACGGAATTGTAGTACCTGTAGGGGACGATACCGCCGACTTTAACGGCGCAGTTACCTTAAACGAAACAGGCGCGTTTTTGTGGAAACAACTGCAAAGTGACAAAACTGCTTACGAGCTTGCAAAGGCGCTTGCCGACAATTATGAGGTAAGTGACGAGGACGCCCTAAAAAGCGTAGAACGTTTTATAAAAAAGCTAAAGGAAGCTGACTTAATTGAGTAAGGCTATTGATTTTGAAGAAATCCTCCCGATAATAGAGGAGGTTTTAGCTAAAGACGGCAAGGTAAAATTCACCCCGACAGGTACAAGTATGCTGCCGATGCTCAGAGGCGGTAAAGATACCGTCGAACTCTCAAGGGTAGAAGGCAAGCTTAAAAAGTATGACCTTCCTCTTTATAAAAGGCCAAACGGTAAATGCGTTATGCATCGTATTATTAAGGTGAAAAAAGACGGTTATGTTATGTTGGGCGATCATCAGTGGATAAGCGAATACCCTGTGCCGTTTGACAGCGTAATCGGCGTTATGACGTCGTTTACAAGAAACGGCAAGACATATAAAAATGACTGTAAAGGCTATAAGCTTTACTGCAAAATGTGGACTGCAATAAGGCCGTTTAGAATGATTTATTTCAGGACAAAGAGTTTAGTTAAAAAGATATTTAACAGATAGATAAAGGAAGAAACGCTTGATGGATAGAAAAACTATAAAGTGGTTACTTAAGACATCAAAAAAACAGCATATTGCGATAATATTTCTGATTGTCTTTAATGTGTTGTTATCGCTTTGTAACGTGTTGTTTGCGCTTGCGTGCAGAAATGTTATCGACGCAGTAAACAAGGACGTTAACCAGCTGTTTTTAAGAGGCACTATGCTTCTCGGAGTCATATTGCTTATGATCGTGCTTAGACTTGTTTGCCAAAGTATGTCGGTAAGAATAACCGCAAGGCTTGAAATGAATTATAGGGCAAATCTTTTAAGGGCGATTATTAAAAAGGATTATGCTACCGTAACAAAGCATCACAGCGGCGAGCTTATGACCTATATGACAAGCGATATTGCTATCATAACAGAAGGCATAACCTCGATTTTGCCTAATGTAGCAGGTATGATTACCCGTATAGTCGGCGCATTTTCGGTGCTTTGCGTTATGGATTTAACCTTTGCGGTTATTTTTGTTGTCGGCGGAATACTGGTGTTCTTTGTAACACTGTTTTTCAGAAGAATAGTTAAAAAGCTTCACCGCAAGGTACAGGAAACCGACGGTAAAGCACGCTCGTTTATGCAAGAGGCTATCACAAATTTGCTGGTAGTTAAGATATTTAACATTGAAAAAGAAATTGACGAAAAAACAGAAGTTTTGCAGGAAGAAAACTTTAAGGCTAAGATGAAACGCCGTGCGGTTTCCATTGCGGCAAACTGCGGATTTTCGTTTGTATTTCACTTAGGCTACTTATATGCGCTTATGTGGAGCGCTTATAAGGTTGCAATAAATGCAATTTCTTTCGGTACACTCACCGCAACCTTACAGCTTGTATCACAAATACAGTCGCCGTTTTCTTCGCTTTCGGGAATACTTCCGAGGTTTTACGGCATACTCGCTTCAGCCGAGCGTATTATGGAAATCGAAAATATGCCTGAGGAGGCGCCTGCAAACAAAGAGCCGATTGACGTAAAGACAGTTTACGAAAACTTGCAAAGCATAGAATTTGAAAATGTAACTTTTGCTTACGATAGGGATTTGGTTATCGACGACGCAAGTCTCACCGTTAATAAGGGCGATTTTATTGCGATTGCGGGCATATCGGGCATTGGTAAGAGTACGCTTTTAAAGCTTCTTTTGGGAGTGTTTACCCAACAAAGCGGAGAGATTTTCTTAAAGCTTAATAATGGCGAGACTATATATACCGATAAATTTACAAGAAAGCTTTTTGCTTACGTTCCGCAGGGAAATCTGCTTTTAAGCGGTAAGATAAGGGATAATTTATGTATCATAAATAAAACCGCTACCGATGAGGATATTAAAAAGGCAATCAAGGTAAGTTGTGCCGAAAGCTTTATAGATGACCTGCCAAACGGGCTCGATACCGTGATAGGCGAAAAGGGCTTAGGTCTTTCGGAAGGACAGGTTCAGCGCCTTGCCATAGCCAGAGCAATATTAAGTAACGCTCCTATTTTGCTTTTGGACGAGGCTACCTCTGCGCTTGACGAGCAAACGGAAAAACAACTGCTCGAAAATATCCAAAACCTAAACGACAAAACCTGTATTATTATTTCGCATAAAAAAGCCGCACTCGACGCCTGCGACAAGGAGGTTATAATAAGAGACGGCAAGATATATACGATAGATAAAAAAACACTTAACGCTTAAATTTAAAAAAGCTTAAAAGGGGAGGCTTATATGGAAAAACAGGCACAATATTTATTGGAGCTTTTAAAGTGTGCTGTTTTGGAAACTGCGCCTTGTGAGCCTGACGATGATATTGACTTTAAAAAGCTTTTTAGCCTTGCTTTTTCGCATAGTGTAGCGAATACTGCGTATTATTCCATTGTAAAGCTTCCCGAGGATAAAAGACCCGAAAAAAGCGTTATGGATAACTTTGAAGAAGCTTTTAACTATGCGCTGATAAAGGAATCCAAATTAAGCAGAGAAACCAATAAAATACTTTCTGCCTTTGAAAAAGCGGATATAGGCGTAATTGCGCTAAAGGGAACAGAGCTAAAAAAAATATACCCCACGCCTGATATGCGGCTTATGTTTGACGCAGATATACTTTATGAGCCTGATAAGCGAAAAAAAGCTTGTGAGCTTATGGAAAGCTTAGGCTTTGAAACCGTACAGCTCGGCGATCATCACGACATATTCAGAAAATCCTCTATGGTAACAATAGAGCTTCACAGATATCTTACCCTAACCATAAGCGAGCATTATGATTATTTCAGTACGATTTGGGACCGTCTGAAATTAAAGGAAGGGCATACAAAGATATATCAAATGTCAAACGAGGACTTTTATATATTTATGATAGAGCATATGGCAAAGCACTATTCCTATGGAGGAACAGGCATACGCTCGGTAATGGATATATGGGTGTATAATATGCACTTTGCCTCGGCACTTGACAGGGAATATATAAATAATGAGCTCGATAAATTAGGGCTTTTAACCTTCGCAAAACATATCGAAAGACTAAGTAAGATATGGTTTGAGGGCGAAGAGTCGGACGAGTTTTCAGACAGTGTAGGCGAATATATAATAGAGAGTGAAACCTACGGTAAAAAAGAAAATTCACTTGCAATAAAAATTAACGACAAGCAAAAGGATACTGGTCCGCTTTGGCTTTCAAAGCTTAAATATTTAATAAGCTATCTTTTTCCAAATAAGGATATGATGTCAACACGTTTCCCGATACTTAAAAAAGCACCGATACTGTTGCCGTTTACTTGGATTATAAGGATAATAAAAAATATTTTTGTAAAGCCTAAGGAGCTTATAAAAAATTCGCACAATGTCATTACCGCAAAGCAGGAGGACGTGGACAGAATTAAAAATCTGCACGACCGACTGGGGCTTTAAAATTAAATTTTTAATAAAAAGACAAACAAAACCCATATACTTCAACATATAATTTAATGAATATGTTGTAAGGAGTGGGTTTTTATGTTTAGTAAGCTTATATGCTTTGTGGCAACACAGCTTCTGTATTTTGCTCTGCACGTTGAGGGCAATACTACCTTCCCGAAGCCTTTGAGTGCCGCAAAGGAAAGAGAGTGCTTTGAACGTATGGCAAAAGGCGACGACAGCGCAAGAGATATGTTAATAGAGCATAATTTAAGACTTATAGCTCATATCGTAAAAAAATATTATTCTACGGTTTCCGATCACGACGACCTTATCTCGATAGGCACAATAGGGCTTATAAAAGCGGTCAACACCTTTTCCTACGATAAGGGTACAAGATTTGCCACCTATGCAGGAAGGTGTATTGAAAACGAAATACTTATGCATTTCAGAAACATAAGAAAACAAAGCTCGGACATTTCAATTTCCGACCCGATAGACGCCGATAAGGACGGCAACCCATTGACCTTAATGGATATAGTGGCGGACGAAAATTCCATTATCGACAGTATGGATTTAAAGCTAAAGTCCGAACAGCTATATAAATACATAAACTCAAAGCTTACCGAAAGAGAAAGGTTAATTATCCGGCTTAGATACGGCTTGGGCGGAGCAAACGAGCTTACTCAACGGGAAATAGCAAAGCGTCTGGGCATATCACGCTCTTATGTTTCAAGGATAGAAAAAAAGGCTTTAGGCAAGCTTAGAAAATGCTTTGACGAGCCGTAAAAATAAAAAATAAAAAAACATATAAAGTGTAAAGAAAAGCTCTTGACAGGTATAGTTATAGATGCTATAATATATGTAAAGTACATTTCTTTACAGGCTTGTCAAGGGGGGAAGCTTTATGGATATGGAAAGAAATTTAGAGATAGTTTTACTTCTCGATATTTACGGCAATATGCTTACCGATAAACAGCGAGATTTAATAGACCTTTACTATAACGAGGACTTGTCTTTAGGTGAGATAGCCCAGCACGAGCATATCACAAGACAGGGCGTAAGAGACAGCATAAAACGAGGCGAGGGCTTTTTATTAGAGCTTGAGCAAAAGCTCGGACTTTTAAAGAAGTATCAAAGCTTGCAGGAATGCTTCGGCGAAATTTATAATTTGTCAAACGAAATTTACGAGATAAGCGACAATCTTAAATATTCTATACAGATTACCGACAACGCTGAAAGAATAAGAGAGCTTGCAAAAGAAAATTTAGATGATTAGGCGGTGTTACAATGGCTTTTGAAGGCTTATCCGATAAGCTGAGTGCAGTTTTCAAAAAATTAAAATCAAAAGGCAAGCTAACACCTGACGATATAAAGGTTTCAATGAGAGAGGTACGCTTAGCACTTCTTGAAGCGGACGTAAACTACAAGGTCGTTAAGGACTTTGTAAACAGCGTTAGCGAGCGTGCCGTAGGAAGCGAAGTTTTAGAAAGCCTTACTCCTGCCCAGCAGGTAGTAAAAATAGTTAACGACGAGCTTGTAAAGCTTATGGGCAGTGAAAATTCACGCATAAATATGCCCTCAAAGCCACCGTGTGTTATTATGATGGTGGGCTTACAGGGTAGCGGAAAAACCACTCATTGTGCTAAGCTTGCAAAGCATTTTAAAGCGCAGGGACACAGACCTTTGCTTGTAGCGTGCGACGTGTACAGACCTGCCGCTATAGATCAGTTAAAAATCGTCGGCTCTCAGGCTGAGGTTCCCGTTTTTGAAATGGGGCAGACAGAGCCTTTAAAAATTGCAAAAAACGCTTTGTCACATGCAAAGGACTACGGTAACGACATAGTTATTATAGATACCGCAGGTCGCTTGCATATAGACGAAGAGCTTATGGCTGAATTAAAAGGCTTAAAGGAAAATATAGATGTAAACGAAATCTTGCTTGTAGTTGACGCTATGACAGGTCAGGACGCAGTTAATGTTGCTCAGAGCTTTAACGAGCTTTTAAATATCGACGGCGTTATACTCACAAAGCTTGACGGCGATACCAGAGGCGGTGCGGCGCTTTCCGTACTTGCAGTTACCGGAAAGCCGATTAAGTTTTCGGGTATAGGCGAAAAGTTAGATGATATAGAGCCGTTCCACCCCGAACGTATGGCGTCAAGAATTTTGGGAATGGGCGATGTGCTGACCTTAGTTGAAAAAGCACAGGCGAGCATCGACGAGAAAAAAGCCGATGAGATGGTTAAAAAGCTTAAAGAAAATAGCTTTGATATGAACGATTTGTATGACCAGATGCAGCAAATCAGAAAAATGGGCCCGCTAAAGCAGATAATCGGTATGCTTCCCGGCGTGGGCAAGCAGCTAAAGGACGAGGACATAGACGAAAGACAGCTATATAAAATTGAGGCTATGATAACCTCGATGACGCCCTCGGAGAGAAGCAACCCGAAAATCATAAATCCGTCGAGAAAAAGACGTATAGCCGCAGGAAGCGGTACAAAGGTAGAGGACATAAACAGGCTTTTAAAACAGTTTGAGCAGATGCAAAAAATGATGAAGCAGTTTGGCGGCAAGGGCAAGAAAAAACGCCGCAGAGGTATGCCTTTACCAAGGGACCTTGCTAATATGTCCTTACAGTAAATTTGTGTTTACACTTAAAGCTAAAAAAGCTTGTAGTAGTAAATAGATTTATCTGATTGCCAAAACAAAAGGCAAATCAGAAGTGATATTTTTAAGGAGGAAATTAAAATGGCAGTTAAAATCAGATTACGTCGTATGGGAGCTAAGAAAGCACCTTTCTACCGTATAGTAGTTGCAGATTCAAGATACCCGAGAGACGGCAGATTCATCGAGGAGATAGGTTACTACGATCCTACTAAGGAGCCTTCAGTTGTAAAGGTTGATGCTGAGAAAGCTAAAAAATGGATGGCTAACGGAGCTCAACCTACAGATACTGTAAAAAGATTATTAAAAAACAACGGTGCTATCTAAGCATTGGACTTTATGAGGTAGCGTTTTATGAAGGAATTACTCGAAACTATCGCAAAAGGTCTTGTAGAGGATAAGGATTCCGTAGAAGTTCAGGTTGACGATATAAACGAAGAAGGCGTTATTGTTTATCACCTTCACGTTGCGCCTGAGGATATGGGCAGAATTATCGGCAAACAGGGTCGTATTGCAAAGGCAATCAGAACTGTTATGCGTGCAGGTGCAAGCAAAGAGGACAAAAGAATTGCCGTTGAAATTGATTAGGATAACTTAAGGGGAGCTTTGGGCTCCCCAAATTGCTTAAATCTAAAAGGGAAGCTTAAAGCTTCCCTATAGTTTTTGATTTTAAAAGGGGAGAAGCTTTTAGTGAAAAAGCAGTATCTTGAAGCAGGACAAATAGTTGCAACGCACGGTATTGCAGGCGAAGTCAGGGTTAAGTCGTGGTGTGATTCAAACGACGTTTTGTGTACGCTTGACACGCTTTATTTTGACGACAAGGGCAAAAAGCCCGTTAAGGTTTTAAACGCAAGAGTGCATAAAAATATCGTGATAATGAAGCTTGAGGGCACAGATACAATGAATGATGCTCAAGCTTTAAGAAATAAGGTTTTGTATTTAAACAGAGACGAGCTTTCTTTGGACGAGGGCACATATTTCATTCAGGATTTACTCGGTATGAAGGTAGTGGATAAGGACGATAACACTCTTTACGGCGAGCTTGTTGACGTGGGAAGCTACGGTGCCAATGACGTTTACTTTGTAAAGTCGCCTGAGGGTAAAACCTATCTTATCCCTGCGATAGAAAGTGTTGTAAATGAGATAAATTTTGAAAATGACACCATTACCATTACACGTTTAGAGGGGCTTTTTGATGATTAGGATAGATATATTGACGCTTTTTCCCGAAATGTGCGAAGCGGTGCTTAACGAAAGCATTATCGGCAGAGCCAGAGAGGGAAAGCTTGTCGAAATTTATTGTCATAACATAAGGGATTATACTCTCGATAAGCATAACCGTGTAGACGACTACGCCTATGGCGGAGGTAAGGGTATGGTTATGCAGGCAGAGCCTATTTATCGCTGCTTTGAGGCGGTGTGTGAAATGATAGGGAAAAGACCGCACGTTATATATATGTCGCCTCAGGGTAAGGTGCTTACGCAAGATAAATCGTTAAAACTCAGCGAGTATGAAAATATACTCATCCTCTGCGGACATTATGAGGGCGTAGACGAGCGTATAATAGAAGCTATTGTCGACGAGGAAATATCGGTCGGGGATTATGTTTTAACCGGCGGAGAACTGCCGGCGCTCATACTTACCGACAGCATTGTAAGGCTTTGTGACGGCGTGCTTTCAGACAGCGAATGCTTTGAAAACGAAAGCCATTTTAACGGGCTTTTGGAATATCCGCAGTACACACGTCCGGAAGAGTGGCAAGGTAAAAAAGTGCCGGAGGTGCTCCTTTCCGGACATCACGCAAATATTGAGAAGTGGCGTTATGAAAAATCCCTCGAAAGAACAAAACAAAAACGCCCCGATATGTTTAAAAAATATATGTCCGATAACTCTGATAAGCAGTAGCTTTTAACCGATGTGTTTATGTTATTGATATAAATATTTTTACCTGTTTAAAAAATTATGGTTTTTTTGCATAAACGCAGGGTAATTTAAATACTCCAAACTGGGAAATAATCTAAAAAAACCATAAGGTAATTGACGACAAAATCTTTTGTGATATAATAAAATTAACTTTAAAATATTAAGTTGGTTTAAGCATTTGAGCCTTAATAAACAGTTGAGAGGGAGAGTTTAATATGTATATTAAAGATGTAGAGGTACAAAATCAAGTCGGCTTACACGCACGTCCGGCAACATTTTTTATTCAAAAAGCAAATGAATTCAAATCGTCTATTTGGGTTGAAAAGGACGAGCGCAGAGTAAATGCAAAGAGTCTCTTAGGCGTATTGTCTTTGGGTATTGTAGGAGAAAACCAAATTAAAATTATCGCCGACGGCACTGACGAACAGGAAGCTGTTGAAGCTTTGGTTAAATTGGTTGAAACCGGATTTACAGAATAATATACATATTAGGTTACTTAAAGATAAAATATTAGCGGCATCGCTTATTGCGATGCCGTTTAATTTTTTGTTATTCCGTAATACCGCCTATATCAACGAAAGCGCCGCTGTTGCCGCTAACCTTTGGAAGCTCGCCGTTCCACTTTTCAATCTTTTTGTTTTCTATAACCTGATTGGTGAGCGATTCGCTTATAAGTCTGTTCGCCTGAGCTTCGCCGTCTGCTTTTATCTTCATTGCTTCAGCTTCGGCCTCGGCATTTGTAATAGCGGTTTGCTTTTCGGTTTCAGCCTTTAAAAGCTGTTGTTGAGCGACTTGTTTTTCTTCAATCGCCGTAATAAAAGCGTCTGAGAAATCAAAGTCAATGATGTTTACATCGGTGATGTAAAGCCCGATGTTATTTAATTTTTCGTTTAAGCCTTGAATTAACCCCTCGGAGATTAAAACACGGTTTGTTACGCTTTCCTCAGCGGTGTATGTTGCGGTAATTGCCTTTAAAACCTCGTTTACTGCAGGTACTACCAGAACCGTTTCGTAGTCAGCGCCTATGTTTTTGTAAATGCTGTAGCTCTTTGAAGTGTCTACACGGTAGTTTATTGCAAGCACGGTATTAACGCTTTGAAGGTCCTTTGAGAACGCCTCGGTGTTTACCTCTAACTTGCGGATACGGTTGTCTATTTTTACAACCTTTTGGATAAACGGCACTTTAGCGTGGATTCCTTCGGGCAAAACTCTCTCGTTTACCTTACCGAGCGTTACTACAACGCCTGTGTGACCTGCGTCAACTACGGTAAAGGTACTTGAGAGTGTAATTATCACCAGAAGTACTATGGCTATAATAGCTATGATTTTTTTGGTTTTTTTAGGTGCAAAGGTTTGTTCATTCATTTTAAATTCTCCTTCATTTGATTTAGTTTAAGGTCAGCCCGTTTTTTGTATTCGGCTGCCGTGTATGCATATACCATTACGGTAAGTGCGTCCTTTAACCTAAGCTTGTCGTTTTTATGAGGCGGCTTATAGTCCTTAATCACATTTTCGATAAGGCTTTCTATTTCGCTGTCAGAGGGTGCGACATCGTTAGTATGCCCGATTATCTCACAAAAATAGTCATATAACTTATCCTCCGAGATAATGTCGTCACTTTCGTCGTTAGCGTCGCCGTTTACCATTGACATAAGCTCGCCTATGTTTTCGATTTTCATACATTCACGAAGCGATGAGATAAGCAGTATTCTCGCAAGCTGTCGCTCGTGATATTTTTTGTTTATCGGGCGTGCGACAAACTTTCGCTTAACCCAGTTTTGTACGGTGGACGCTTCTAACCCCGTTACAGCGCAGACCTGACTCAAGGTAAGCCCGTCGGTAGCCTTTATAAGAGGCTTAAACATATTAAAGGTTCCGCCTGCGTCGGAATACGGTAAGGCAGTACCGGGTATCAGCTTTTGAGACATATAACCCCTCCTTTCATAAGTTTATTTGATTATATCACAAGTTCATTTGACTGTCAATAGTAATCTTTAGATTTTTTATGTTCTTGTAAAAAATGAGCGTACAATATATAATGAAGCTGTGGTGATAATATATGAAAGACATTTTGGCAAAACGCCTCAAAGAGTGCAGAAAAGAAAAAGGTCTTACACAGTGGGAAGTCGCCGTATACTGCGATATTACCGAAAAGACATATCAAAATTATGAGCTTATGACCAGAGAACCTAAACTGGAAATTTTAATTAAAATTGCAGATTGCTTTGGCGTATCGCTCGATTACCTTGTGGGCAGAACCGATAAAAAGTGATAAAAAATCGGCAAGGATTTATTCCTTGCCGATTTAATATTTTATCTTTTTATAAAAAATTCCTCATACCATTTTAAGAACATAAACACAGTCCAGATTTTTCTGCTGTTGTCGTATTTTCCCGCACGGTGCTGGTCGAGTATTTTTACAAGATAACTTGTGTTAAAAAACTCTTCGGCAACGTCGGAGGTAAAATAGCTCTTTACTCTATTGTAGTAAGCGTCCTCTTTAAGCCATACTCTTATGGGAACAGGGAAGCCTAACTTTTTCTTGTCGGCGGTTTTTTGCGGTATAACCTTGTTTGCCGCCTGTCTCATAGCTAACTTTGTAACGCCGTTATTTACTCTGTACTCGGTGGGGATTTTTGAAGCAACGCCCAAAACCTCCTTATCCAGAAACGGCACTCTTACCTCCAGAGAATTTGCCATACTCATTTTATCTGCCTTTAAGAGTATGTCGTAAGCCATCCAAAGATGAATGTCAAGATACTGCATTTGTGTTACAGGGTCTTTGCCTTTGACCTTGTCGTAAAACGGCTTTGTAATATCGGTAGGTAACTCAGTAGCACTTCTCTCTTTAAGAAGCTTATTCTTTTCACGCTCGTCAAACATAAAGGCGTTTCCGATAAATCTTTCCTGTAAGGTTTTTGAGTGACGAACAAGGAAGTTAAGCCCTCTTACCTTGGGTAAACGGGAGGCAACAGCACCGATAAAGCGTCTTATCGGCATAGGAATTTTGTCAAAGCCTCTGTGCTCGAGGGGCTCTTTATAAATATTGTAGCCGCCGAAAAATTCGTCGGCGCCCTCGCCTGATAAAGCAACCTTAACGTGCTTTGCCGCTTCGTTACTTACAAAATAAAGCGCAATAGCCGCAGGGTCTGCCAAAGGCTCGTCCATGTGATACTGTATTTTTGAAAGGCTGTCCCAATATTCTTCGGGAGTAATGAGCTTGCTTATATTCTTTACGTTAATAAACTTAGAAAACTCTTTTGCGAAGCTTATTTCGTTATACTGTTCGGGAGCAAAGCCTACGGTAAAGGTCTTGTCTACCTGCGCAAGACAGGCAACATAGCTTGAGTCAACTCCGCTTGAAAGGAAAGAGCCTACTTCAACGTCGCTTATCTTGTGGTGAGCTACGGAATCCTTCATTATATTTTCTATTTCGCTTACCCAGTAGTCTAAATCCTTGCCCTCTTTAGCGTCAAATACAGGCTCCCAATAGCGTGTAACGGTGAGCTCACCGTTTTCATAAACAAGATAATGTGCAGGAGGAAGCTTATAAACGTCTTTAAAAAAGGTTTCGCTTGTAGGAGAATACTGGAAGGTTAAATAATGCTCTAAAACGTCGTGGTTAAGCTCTTTTTTAAAGTCCGGGTGGAATAAAAAGCTCTTAATCTCCGAGCCGAACATAAAGGTGTTACCCATATTAGCATAATACATAGGCTTTATGCCAAAATAATCTCTTGCGATAAACAAGCTTTTCTTTTGTATATCCCAAATACAAAAGGCGAACATACCTCTTAAAAGATTTAACATATCGTATCCGTGCTGCTCGTAAAGGTGAATAAGCACTTCGGAATCGGAATGTGTTTTAAAAGTGTGACCTTCTTTTATAAGCTCTTTGCGCAAATCCTGATAGTTATAAATCTCGCCGTTAAATACGAGTACTAAAGAGTTATCCTCGTTAAAAATAGGCTGACTTCCTGCTTCAAGGTCGATTATCGAAAGACGTCTAAAGCCTAAAGCAATATCGTCGTCGGTATACATACCCTCGCTGTCGGGACCTCTGTGAGCAATACTGTCCATCATGTCCTTTAGTACGGGGGCTTTGTCCTTCATATTATCGGAAAATCCAACAAATCCACACATATTATTACCAATACCTTTCTTCTCTTAATTTATCGAGAGAAAATTTAAATCGAGAAAAATTGTCCCATTGTACGAACAAAATTATTTTTATAAAATTTATATTTAATTATCGTTTTAACTTTAAAAATTCGGCTTGCGCCTTGAATATCTATAAAACCCTTTAAAATATCCTTTTGTGTGTCGGTTAAGGTATCCTGATACTTCTCTTCAAAAAGCCTTGCCTGAATAAACATCTTGTTGTAGTTTTCTTTAACAATATCTCTGCTTTTATATTTACCCCATATAAAAGAAAAGCTTCTTGCGTTTTTGGCGCCCACCTGATTATTCCCGTGCTGGCGGTAAAGCATAAGCGAGTCGGTTATATAATCAATATGCCCAAATGAACACGCAATAAGTCCGCACCACCAGTCGTGCATAGCGCATTCTTTAGGCGTGTAATCCCATAGATACTTTAAAAGAGCTCTGTTTATCATCATAGTACAGCCCGTAATACCGTTTTGTACTAACATCTGATTTAGCTTTGTGCGCTCGGGCGAGATGTTTTGATATTTCCAAAAGGACTCTGCTATTATATTAAGCTCGCCGTCGGTGACCTTTAAATTTGAGTGAATCAGTATCGGCGTATTTTTACCGTAAATATTTTCTGCCTCTTTCATTTTTTCAAAGGTTTTCTCTATCTTGTCGGGCAGCCACACGTCGTCTTGGTCTGAAAGCATAATATAGTCGTCATCCGCCTTTTCGAGCATGGAAAAAAAGTTATTTTCTGCGCTTCCCGAAGCTTTTTCAGGGAATACCGGGATAACCTTGCCGGGATATTTTTTTGCATATTCCGACACTATTTCTCGTGTAGAATCGCTTGAAACATCGTCGCTTATCACAAGCTTAAAGTCACTAAAGCTTTGGGATAATATCGAATCAAGCTGGGGCTTTAAGTATTTTTCGCCCTGATATGTCGCCATAAGAACAGTAATCATAATTTTAATGCTATAAAGCTGAAATTCACCTCACAACATCAAGCGATAAAGATATAATTTACTTAATAAGTTTATCATATAAGGGTGCCTTAATCAAGATGTTATAAAAAAATTACCTACAATATAATATTTAAGTTTTTTTCTTGATTATATTTTTCAGTTATGGTATAATTTTTTTAAATAGGATTATTATGACTTTTAGCCTTAATTTAAGCGATTAAAGCTTATAATCCAAACAAGTTTGTAAACACGGAGGTATAAAAAATATGAAGGGTATTATTTTAGCCGGCGGAGCAGGAACAAGATTATATCCGCTTACTATGATCACCAGTAAGCAGCTTTTGCCTATTTACGATAAGCCGATGATTTATTATCCGTTATCTACCTTGATGATGGCAGGAATAAAGGATATTCTTATCATTTCGACTCCCACCGATTTGCCGAATTTCAAAAAGCTTTTGGGCGACGGCAGTCAGTACGGAGTAAACTTAAGCTATAAAGAACAGCCCTCTCCGGACGGACTTGCGCAAGCATTTATCTTGGGCGAGGAGTTTATAGGCGACGATGACGTTGCCATGGTTTTGGGCGATAACATTTTTTACGGTAACGAGCTTGAAAGCGTGCTTAAAAAAGCCGCTGACAACAAAGGCAGAGCAACTGTGTTCGGCTATTATGTAGACGATCCGGAGCGCTTCGGTATAGTCGAATTTGATAAAAACGGCAGGGTATTGTCTGTTGAAGAAAAACCCGAACACCCGAAATCAAATTACTGTATCACAGGACTTTACTTTTACGATAACAGAGTTGTAGAATATGCTAAAAACTTAAAGCCGTCCGCAAGAGGCGAGCTTGAGATAACCGATTTAAACAGAGTATATCTTGAAAAAGGCGACCTTGACGTTCAGCTTTTGAGCAGAGGCTTTGCTTGGCTCGACACGGGAACAATGGATAGCCTTTTGGAAGCAGGTCAGTTTGTTCAGACAGTAGAAAAACGTCTCGGTATTAAGGTCAGTGCACCTGAAGAGATTGCTTTCAGAAAGGGCTGGATTTCAAAGGAACGCTTAGCTGAGTCTGCCGAGAAATACGGCAAATCCATCTACGGACAATATCTCAAAAAAGTAGCAGAAGGTAAAATTACATATTAACTCATATAAATTATTTCACAAAGAGGTGTTATAAAGTTGAATTTAATTAAAACTGATATTGAGGGCTTAGTGGTAATCGAACCGCAGGTTTTCGGCGATCACAGAGGCTGGTTTATGGAAACCTATTCAGAGGAAAAGTTTAAAGAGCTTGGAATTGACACTGTATTTGTGCAGGATAATCAGTCATATTCCGCACAAAAGGGTACTTTGAGAGGCTTGCATTTTCAAAACAATCCCAAATCTCAGACAAAGCTTATAAGATGCACAAGAGGCACTATTGTGGACGTTGTAGTAGATTTGAGGAAAAATTCGCCGACATATAAAAAATGGTTTTCCATTGAATTATCGGCAGAAAACAAAAAACAGCTCTATATTCCTAAGGGCTTTGCTCACGGCTTTGTAACCCTCACAGACGATGTTGAGGTTCAGTATAAGGTGGACGAATTTTACTCAAAGGAGCACGACAGAAGCATACGTTTTGACGACGAGTCGATAGGCGTTGAGTGGGGAATTGAAAACCCGATTTTATCACAAAAAGATTTGTCTGCTCCGCTTTTAAAAGACAGCGACGTTAATTTTTAAATAAAATTCAATGTAAGGGGAAATGAAAAATGAAGATATTAGTAACAGGCGCAGCAGGTTTTATAGGAAGTAACTTTGTTTACTTAATGTTAGAGGAACACCCTGACTACGAAATCGTAGGTCTTGACCTTTTAACCTATGCAGGTAACCTCGAAACACTTGAACCTGCAATGAAAAATCCTAAGTTTAAGTTCACAAAGGGCGATATTGCAGACAGAGATTATATCTTTGATTTGTTTGAAAAAGAAAAGTTTGACATAGTAGTAAACTTTGCCGCAGAGTCACACGTTGACCGTTCAATCGTTGACCCGGGCATATTCTTAAGAACAAACATTATCGGTACACAAACTTTAATGGACGCTTCGAGAGAATACGGCGTTTCGAGATATCATCAGGTTTCTACCGACGAGGTTTACGGAGATTTGCCTTTAGACAGACCTGACCTGTTCTTTACCGAAGAAACTCCTATCCACACCTCCAGCCCGTATTCAGCTTCAAAGGCTGCGGCTGACCTTTTGGTACTTGCATACCACAGAACCTTCGGCTTACCTGTAACTATTACAAGATGTTCAAATAACTACGGTCCGTATCACTTCCCTGAAAAGCTCATTCCGCTTATCATTTCAAGAGCTTTGGCTGACGAGAGCTTACCTGTTTACGGTACAGGCGAAAATGTTCGTGACTGGCTTTATGTAAAAGACCACTGCCGTGCTATCGATAAAGTTATCCACAACGGCAGAGTAGGCGAGGTTTATAATGTTGGCGGACACAACGAAAGAACAAACCTCGAAGTTGTTAAGACTATCCTTAAGGAACTCGGCAAACCCGAAAGCTTAATCACTTATGTCGGCGACAGAAAAGGTCACGATATGAGATACGCTATCGACCCGACCAAGATTTCAAACGAACTCGGCTGGTTGCCGACCGTTAAGTTTGACGACGGAATAAAGATGACAATTAAGTGGTATCTTGATAATGAAGATTGGTGGAAAAATATCATCAGCGGCGATTATCAAAATTACTACGAAAAAATGTATTCTGACAGATAAACTCTAAAGGGCGGTATTACCGCCCTTTAAACATATAAAAAGGAGAAAAAGCTATGAAAGTATTGGTAACAGGCGTTAAAGGTCAATTAGGCTTTGATATTTTAAATTTGTTAAACGAACAGGGTGTTACTGCAAAAGGCGTAGATATAGACGATTTTGATTTAACCGATGAAAAAAGCGTTAGGGATTACGTTTTAAATTACGCTCCCGATACAATAATCCACTGTGCCGCTTATACTGCTGTAGATAGGGCTGAGGACGAAAAAGAGCTTTGCGAGAAGGTAAATTATAACGGCACAAAAAATTTAGTTGATGTCGCAAAAGAGCTTGACGCAAAGTTTGTATACTTTAGCACCGACTATGTATTTGAGGGCACAGGTACAACTCCGTTTGAAGTTGACGAGCCAGCAAACCCGATAAATCACTACGGCTATACAAAATGGCTCGGCGAAAAAGCAATAAGAGAAAATTTAGATAAATATTTTATCTGCAGAATATCATGGGTATTCGGCGAAAACGGCAAAAACTTTATAAAAACTATGCTTAATCTTGCCGAAACACACGACAAACTCACGGTAGTAGACGACCAGATAGGCTCGCCGACTTATTGTAAGGACGTAGCTAAGTTAGTATGCGAAATGATAAAGACCGAGAAATACGGCACATATCACGTTACAAATGAGGGTTTTTGCAGTTGGTATGAATTTGCTGTCGAGATATTTAAACAGGCAGGCAAAAATATAGACGTTACACCTGTTGACAGTTCTAAGTATCCCGCAAAAGCGGCAAGACCCAAAAACTCACGAATGAGCAAGGCTGCCCTTACCGAAAACGGCTTTGAACATCTGCCTACATGGCAGGATGCTTTGAGCAGGTATTTGAAAAATACTCTGTAATTAAGCTATAGGAGAAGTAAAATGTCCTTATATGAATATAAGCTTCAAACAGCGCCACAAAACTTTTATAACGTAACCTCAAAGGTAAAAGAAGCGGTGGCAAAAAGTAATATAAAAAACGGAATATGCGTAGTGTTTAGCCCGCACACCACGGCGGGCATTACCATAAACGAAAACGCAGACCCCGACGTTGTAAGAGATATGCTGTTGGGGCTTAGTAGAGCATATCCTGATTCTAAAGACTTTATGCACGCCGAGGGCAACTCTACAGCACACCTTAAAGCTTCGGCTATGGGCTCGTCTGCGACGGTGATTATAAACGACGGTAAGCTCCTGCTCGGTATATGGCAGGGAATATATTTCTGCGAATTTGACGGGCCTCGCACACGTCGATTTTTAGTTAAGGTTATAGGTGAGTAGCAGTGCGCATACTTATAGATGCCGACGGCTGTCCTGTCGTGCAAAATACAATAAATATCGGCAGAAAGTATAACTTAGAGGTTATCATAATTTGCGATACATCACATATTTTTGAAAATGAATATGCTAAAACGATAACCGTATCAAAGGGTGCTGACAGCGTGGATTTTGCACTTGTGAATATGATAAAAAAGTCCGATATAGTCATAACACAAGACTATGGCTTAGCGGCGATGTGTCTTGCCAAAGAGGCTTTTGTTATAAATCAAAACGGACTTTTTTACACTAAGGATAACATTGACGCCTTGCTGTTATTCAGACACACCGCCAAAAAGATAAGAAATTCGGGCGGTCGATTAAAGGGAAACGCTAAGAGAAACAAAGCGGTGCAGGATACGGCGTTTGAAAAATCCTTAACAGAATGTATCGAGAAAAATTTAAAGTGAAATAAAAAAGGCTGTTCGGTAGAACAGCCTTTTTTAACTCAAATTTTTATTATTTTTACTTTTAATCAGCACATTACCTTCTTTGTCAACTACCGTGACGTTATCTAAGGTGTTTTTTAAATTACTGCGAAATTCCATTAAATATTCTTCCCTCAAAGCGTGTTGTTCGGCTTTTTCGTCTGCAGTAAGCTCGCTTTCACGGGATTTGCGTGCAAGCTCGTTTATGCGACTGAGCTTTGATTTATCCATATATACACTTCCTTTAATAAGCTTTATTCACTGTAAAATATACAAACCCATATACATTTTGGTACGGTGCTTGTGTATTTAACCCTATGGCGACAGTGTGCCGGGATAAAAAGCGTGTCGCCTGCATTTAATATAACTTCATTATCAAAACGGCTGTCGTCAAATTTAAGTTTTGCCGAGCCTTGTATAAGTACCAGCCATTCATTTTCCTCTTGGTCGTACCAAAATCCCTTTTCGGAGCATTGACCGTCGGATATAATTCTTTCTATCCTTATGTTTTTGTCGCTGTGCAAAAGCGTGGTTAATTCCTCGCTTAGCTTCTCATCTTTTATATCAAATATGTTCATCTTTAAATTTCCTTAGCGGCGTCACCGCTTATAATAGGAGATAGCTTTTTATAAAGAAGTAATGTCACAGCCCCCGAAATAACAGCCTTTAATATGTTAAACGGAACTACAGCCCAAAATACCAGCGTCTTTAAATCCACTATATGACTGTTTACCTTAGTGCCCATACCTATTATTGCGTCTAAAGGCATACCGTATGCCTTTGAATAAAACGGGATAAGTACAAGATAATTCATCAAAGCGCCGATAACCGCCATACTCAAAGCGCCGACTAAAAGCCCGATAACTGCGCTTTTTAAGGTCTTATGTCTGCGGAAAATAATCGTAGAGGGAACTACAAGGGTAAGCCCTATAATGAAATTGCTTATCTCACCAACGCCTGCGGTGGAGGTTCCCTTTATGAGTAGGTGTAATAATATTTTCAGCGCTTCGATAATGATACCGGGTATTACACCCATAGAAAACGAGCCGATAAGTACGGCGATTTCGCTTAAATCAAGCTTATAAAAGCCCGGGGCGAACCATAAAGGTATTTCCAAAAACATAAGTATGGCAGCTATCGCCGAAAGTAAAGCTATCTTTACCATAGTCTGAAGGTTAAGTGATGATTTTCCTTTTAATTTTTTTGCCTTTTCCAATTTAAAAAGCTCCCTTCAAAAATAAAAATGCCCTGAATATAATTCAGGGCATAAGCTTTTAGCATTATTATAAATAAAAGTTTCTTTCATCCGGACTATACCGTTGGTTTTGGAATTTCACCAAATCAGCCTTTTTAAAGGCTCGTGGACTTTACCACCAGTGGAGAATTGCACTCCGCCCTGAAACATATATTTAGTTTACTATATTAGTATACTATAGTAAAAAATATTTGTCAATAGGCTTACTACTTATTCTTTGAAAATATTTTTTTAAGGAAATTTTTAATACCGAAAGCAATTTTAAAGATAAAGTTTGAATGGATTTTATCGTAAAAGCTTTTATATTGCGCTTCCGATTGCCTTGTGCTTAAAAGCTCTAAGTTTGTCTGATGAAGTGTCGTGCATATATTTTCGTGCTCGGTTTTGAGCGTTTGATAAGAATTATTAGTATCCTCAAAGACACTTCTAAGAGCGTTATGCTCATTTATAAGCTTTTGATGAGCGAGATTTGTCTGATGAAGTGTAGTTGCAAGTGAAATATGAGTTTTCATAAGCTCGTCATAGGCGTCCTTTAAATCAAAAAGCTCGCCGTCAACCTGCATACCGTATATGGTTTCTGCCATAGCTACCGAAATATCGGCTATCGGCTTATCATTTTTGCCGTCAGATATTATCTTAGCTACCTTGTCAAAATGCTTATCTATTTGAGGCAAAAGAGAGTCAAGCTCTGCCGTAGGCAAGTTTATTATATTTTTAAATACCTCAAAGGTTTCGTCTGCGTCGTGAGCCAAACAATCGCTGCGGCCTATTAAGGATAAAAAGCCGTCTATCTTTGTGAATTTGCTGTAGTTTAGCATCATAACCTTAGTGCCGTATGCCGAAGCGGTAATACAGCCGTGCAGGCTCGCACCGATATAGCACTCGGAATTTACTATAACGCTTAGCATATTTATCGGCGAAAGCTTTTCGGTAAGAGGTATAAATTCATCAGGGTAAATACCGTTTAACTTTTGCATCATTTCGTAATCGCCTAAGGCATATCCTATAGGCACCAAAACAATCTGACAGTCGTATTCTTTTTTTATCTTAATAAGCTCATCTGCCAAGGCAGAGATATTTTCATCGGAAAAACGTTTATTTATATGAACTGCAACATATTTTTTATCTTTGTCAAAGGGCAAGGATAAGCTCTCAAAGGTTTTTAAAATAAGCTCTTTCGGATATACCTTTGAGATAGATAAAACGCTGTCGGGAATTACGGTAATATCCTTTGAGGTACCGCAGGTGAGCAGGTGTTCTTTTGAAAGCTCGTCACGCACCGAAATGTAATCCACAGCTTCTGTTAAGCCACGAACAAACTCTCTGTCGTGCTTTTTAAATTCACTCGGCACGCCGACACCGTTAAATATTATCGGGATATTATATTTTACCGCAACAAATACCGGTAAAATCCACATATATAACGCCTCGTAAATTACAGGCGAGTCTTTAGAAATATACGGAATAAGCGGGCAGATTTTTGTTAGGTGTATTAAATCGCCGCCGCCTACAACAATGGCATCAAAATTATATTCAAGATGCTTTTTTTCAAGCTCTGTTACCGAATACACCTTTATGTTTTCCTCAAAGGGCATATTGCAGTTTTTAGGAGCAAACAAAACAATATTATCAATATCAAGGCGTTTTGTTATGTGACTTTTAAATACGGGCGCAAATAATAAATCACCGTAGTTTTCAACGTCAAAAGAGCCTACCTGAGCAATGTTAAACTTTTTCATAACTGCCCTCCGAATCATTTTATGGTTTATATACTTAGTATACCATATAGCTATATTATAAAGCAACTAAAGCTTATATGCATATTATTGTTGTTTTTTAAATATAAGTCGTGGTATAATAACCTTAGTCAGTCTGCACCTTTGGTGCCGACAAGCTTGCGCTTAAAAAATCCTTATGGATTTTAACTAAGAACATTTTAACTTATAATATTCTTTAAAAGAAGTTTATAAAAAATTACTTACGAAGCATATTTATAGCGAGAAAACAAGGTGAAACTTATGCTATACTCATTCACGGAATATTTATGGATGTTTTTTATTTACAGCTTTTTAGGCTGGTGCAGTGAGGTTGTATTTGCGGCGGCGCACAGCGGTAAGTTTGTAAACAGAGGCTTTTTAACCGGTCCTGTCTGCCCCATATACGGTGTGGGAATAGTTGCGGTTATCGGGCTTCTTATGCCGATAAAGCACAATTTAATTTTATTTTATATCTGTGCGGTTATAGTAACCTCGGTTATAGAACTTATAATCGGCTTTGTTTCTCATAAGCTTTTGCACGAAAGACTTTGGGATTATTCAAAGCGTCCGTTTAATATCGGCGGATATATCTGCCTTGAGTTTTCGCTTTTGTGGGGAATATGCTGTATATGTGTAGTGTATGCCGTTCACCCTCTTATATATCATTTTATAAGTATTATTCCAAACCTTTTGGGTACGATACTTCTTATAGCTTTTGGCGCTGTGTTTTTAGCTGATATAATTATCACCGTCATCGAAGCCCTTAAGATAGAGAGCCGTATGAAAGCGATAAACGATATATCCCGTATGCTCGAAACGGTTTCCTATGATATAGGAGAAAAGCTTTCGGAAGGAGTTTCTACCGTTAAGGAAAAAGCACCTGAAAAGGAAAAAGAGTTAAAGGAAAAATATAAAACTCTCCTTGAGAAGAGAAACTATATACATAAACGTCTTTTTAAGGCGTTCCCCAATTTGCAAAACGGAAAGTATAAATCGGCATTTTCAAAGATACAAAAATACCGTGAAGAAAAAAATAAAAGTAAATCTAAAAAGTAATGACTATTACTACTGCCCCGATGCTATCGGGGCAGTTTATATTATCTTTGGTGATATTTTTCAGTTAAATACCGACTTAATTCATTGACACAAATCTTTTTAAAAGGTATAATTTTAAAGGTAAAAACTGTTTATTTTTTAATTTATAAGACAAAAATAAATATATAATATAAAAAGAGGGCTAGCTATGAAAAAGATACTTGTGATTATTGCGGTTTTGTCGGTGTGTATTTTGTTTGCAGGCTGTAAGGATAAGACTAAAGATACTTCCGGTAATCAAAGCTCTGAAGCTGTAAGCGAAACTCAAAGCACTGACAATAAGTCACATCCGTCAAACAAACCATCAAAAAAATCTTATTGGACTGAGATAGCCGAGAGCCAAAGCAAATCGGAAAGTGCCGATGATGACACTTCATCTAAAGCTTCGGATAATGCGAAAAGTAAAAAACAAAGTGATAATACTTCGCTTGCCTCGACTTCATCTGAGGTGAAGGCTGACCAAAATGCATCATCGCAGGCTGAAAGTAAGCCTCAATTTGAAAATGAAGAGGCAGAAATTTTATCAGACGGAAGCGTACAACTTCCGTGGATTGAATTTGACGACTAATCTTAAAATGAAAATAAATTAAGAATAATTTATTTTTCAAAAACTATTGTTGTGAAGTAAAAATAAATATGTTATAATTATATAAATATATATTATTTAAGTGGATTAAACACTCAAAACTTAGAGAGGATTGTTTTTTTAGTGCACAGACTGTTTAAAAAAGAACAGATACTTACAATTCCGAACCTGTTAAGCTTGTTTAGGCTTATTCTTATTCCGTTTATCATCTGGACATACTGCGGTTTAAAGAATTATTATTTGGCGATAGCTTTGCTTGCAATATCGGGCTTAAGCGACGTTGCCGACGGCAAAATTGCAAGACGCTTTGATATGGTTTCGGATTTCGGTAAAATTCTTGACCCTATTGCAGATAAATTAACGCTCGGAACAATGATTATCTGTCTTACAATTAAATATAGCTGGATGTTAGGACTGGTTATATTATTTGCCGTAAAGGAAATAATAGTAAGCGTTATGGGTATTGTTATCGTAAAGGTAAAGGATGAGGTAAACAGCGCCAAATGGTACGGAAAGCTTTGTACGGTTATTCTGTACATTTCGATAGGCATTTTAATTATCTTCCCCGGCATACCCGAAACAATAGCAGGTATTATCTCTATAGTGTGCGCCGTGATGATAGTTTTTTCGTTTATAATGTATATGATTTTTTATTGCGGCATATTAAAAAAGCGCAAGGCGTAAAGTTTAGTAAATACGGTATGGTTTAACCATACCGTATTTTTGAGCTATTTTATGAAAGTTTCTATAAGATTTTATAAAAAAATTCGACTTTTTTTAGTTTATGTGGTATACTTTATTAAATGCTTATTATTTTTGGAAAAGATTAGTTTTTTATAAACTTGCGCCTTTTTAAAAAGGCAAAAAGGGGAGATATAATTGTATATAACGTACACGCCTGATAAAGACAGATACGATAAAATGACCTATAACCGTTGTGGCAAAAGCGGACTTAAATTACCTAAGTTATCGCTTGGTATGTGGCAGAATTTCGGCGCAAACGACAGCTATGCAAATATGGAAAAAATGTGCCTTACGGCTTTTGACAACGGCATTACAAATTTTGACGTTGCAAATTACTACGGTTATCCGTATTACGGCGTAACCGAAGAAAATCTCGGCAGAGTGCTTAAAAGACAATTGTCCGCTCATCGTAACGAGCTTGTGATTTCCACAAAGGCAGGCTTTAATATGTGGCAGGGTCCTTACGGCGACGGCGGTTCAATGAAGTATCTTTTAACCTCTATTGATCAAAGCCTTATGCGTTTGGGCGTTGATTATATAGACATTTTTTATCATCACCGCTTCGACCCCGAAACTCCGCTTTCGGAGACTGCGTATGCGCTCGATAAAATGGTAAAGCAGGGCAAGGCTTTATATGTCGGCGTTTCAAATTATACAAGCGCACAGACAAAAGAAATTTTAGGCTATTTCAGAGAAATGAAAACTCCGTTTATAGTAAACCAGCCTTCATATTCCATATTAAACCGTCGTGTTGAAGAGGACGGACTTGATAAATTGGCATTAGAGGAAGGCTTCGGTCTTGCAATATATTCTCCGCTTCATCAGGGTTTTTTAACCGACCGCTATTTAAACGGCATCCCGAAGGATTCGAGAATGGGTAAGGGACATCTTCATACCGATAAAAAGCTCGACGACAATATGATTAAAAAGCTTAACCTATTAAACGATATGGCTAAGGATAGAGGACAAAGCTTGTCGCAAATGGCTTTGGCGTGGGTGTTAAAAAATGAGGCTGTAGCTACGGTGCTTATAGGTGCAAGCTCTCCAGAGCAGATTCAGATAAATCTCGGAGCGTTAAAAAAAGGAAACTTCTCTGACGATGAGATTTCTCGCATAGAGGAAATTGTGGCAAAATAGCTTTAACAATAAATATTTGAAGGCAGAAAGGCTAATCAGTATGTATAAATTAGGATTTATCGGTTGCGGAAATATGGCAAAAGCCATGATAGGCGGAATAATCGGTTCGGGCTTTATAAAGGCAGACCAGATAATCTGCGCCGATGTAAACGCCGATATGTTAAATACCGCAAAAGAAAATTTAGGCGTAAATATTACCGCAGATAATAAAAAAATAGCAAAAGAAAGCGAGCTTCTCGTTTTATCGGTAAAGCCTCAGTTTTATTCTCAGGTAATAAGCGAGATTGCAGACAGCGTTAATGACAAAACGCTTATCATTACAATAGCACCGGGACAAAGCTTGGATAAGGTGCAAGAGCAATTTAAAAAGAAAGTAAAGCTTATTAGAACTATGCCTAATACCCCTGCGCTCGTTTTAGAGGGAATAACCGCAGTTTGTCCTAACGAGCTTGTAAGCGATAAAGAGCTTAAATATGTCTGCGATATGTTTAACTGCTTTGGCAAAACCGAAATTTTAGAGGAACGCTTAATGAACGCAGTTGTTGCGGTCAGCAGCTCGTCACCTGCGTATGTATTTATGTTTATTGAGGCTATGGCGGACGCTGCAGTAGCCGACGGAATACCGAGAGATAAGGCTTATAAATTAGCGGCTCAGTCGGTTTACGGAAGCGCTAAAATGGTACTCGAAACAGGCAAACACCCGGGCGAGCTTAAGGATATGGTTTGCTCACCGGCGGGAACTACTATCGAGGCTGTAAAGGTGCTCGAGCAAAATGGCTTCAGAAGTGCGGTCATCGAAGCGATGAACGCCTGCACTAAAAAAGCTAAGGGACTTTAAAATTAAAAAAACAGTGAAAAATGCGTCGTGCGTTTTAATACAATATTTTGAAAGGACTGATTTTTATGGCAAACATACCGTACAAAATTTATTTAAGCGAAGATGAGATGCCGAAACAATGGCATAACGTTCGTGCCGCTATGAAGGAATTGCCGGAACCTTTTTTAAACCCTGCAACTAAAAAGCCCTGCACCGCAGATGAATTAAAGCATGTTTTTTGCGATGACTTGGTAGCACAGGAGCTTAACACTACCGACGAATATATTGACATTCCGCAAGAGATATTAGACTTTTACAGAATGTACAGACCGTCACCGCTTGTAAGAGCGTATAATCTTGAAAAGGCTTTGGGCACTCCGGCTGAAATTTACTACAAGTTTGAGGGTAACAATACCTCCGGCTCACATAAATTAAACTCTGCCGCAGCTCAGGTTTACTATGCTAAAAAACAGGGTCTTACTCACCTTACTACCGAAACCGGAGCAGGTCAGTGGGGTACTGCGCTTTCTATGGCTTGCGCATTTTACAATGTTGATTTGCAGGTATTTATGGTTAAGGTATCTGCCGAGCAAAAACCTAACAGAAAGGCTGTTATGGAAACCTACGGCGGAAAAGTTACACCTTCTCCGTCAGATACCACCGAGGTCGGCAGAAAAATCTTAGCTGAAAATCCTACAACCGGAGGTTCGCTCGGTTGTGCAATTTCAGAGGCTATCGAAGTTGCCGTGAAAACCGATAACTGCAGATATGTATTGGGAAGCGTTTTAAACCACGTTGCATTACATCAAAGCATTATCGGTATGGAAACAAAAGCCGCTCTTGATAAATACGGCATTAAGCCTGATATTATCATCGGCTGTGCAGGTGGCGGCTCTAACTTAGCCGGTCTTATCTCGCCGTTTATGGCAGGTAAGATAAGAGGCGAAAACGATATTGAATTTATCGCTGTAGAAACTGCTTCCTGTCCTTCTCTGACAAGAGGTAAATACGCATTTGACTTCGGCGATACCGGAAAAACCACTCCGCTTATCAAGATGTACACCTTAGGAAGCGGATTTATGCCGTCTCCTAACCACGCAGGCGGACTTCGCTATCACGGTATGTCGCCTATAATTTCAAAGCTTTATCACGACGGATATATGAAAGCCGTAGCAGTTGAACAGACAAAGGTATTTGAAGCCGCTACGATGTTTGCTCGTTGTGAGGGGACACTTCCTGCACCTGAATCCTCACATGCTATCAGAGTAGCTGTTGACGAGGCATTAAAGTGCAAGGAAACAGGCGAAAAGAAAAAGATTGTATTCGGCTTAACAGGTACGGGTTACTTTGATATGACAGCATACTCGGCTTACTTAAACGGCACAATGACCGATTATATTCCTACCGATGAGGATTTACAAAAGGGCTTTGACAGCTTGCCTAAGATTGACTAAATAAAGCCTTAAAAATATTGAGGATAAGCAGACTTCTTTGTTTGCTTATCCTTTTTTAATAAAAATATTTAATTAAACTTATATATTTCTCTTGAAATCAAGAGGGGGATTGTGGTATAATAATTCTCGGCAAGTTAATAAATGAAAAACGAGGTGTGGCTCAGTTTGGTAGAGCGCTACGTTCGGGACGTAGAGGCCGTGGGTTCGAATCCCGTCACCTCGACCAGCCGAGAGCCTCGACACGCAAATTGCGTAGTTGAGGTTCTTATTTTTTTGTAGTTAATACCTTGTGTTTTTGACTTACATTATGAACACTCAAATACCCCCTGTCGAATTTCGACAGGGGGTTATTTTCATTATTTATTACAATTATCGTAATATACATAAAAGCAGTTTAGTTTCATATAATTTAATTGCTTTTATACTTGTCGATGTCTAAAATGATTTGTAAAATCTGTTCTTGTTCATCTTTTGGTTTGGAGGATAGTAATTCATAACACTCTAACGGAATGTTTCTTGATTTGTTGTCCTGCCGGGTTAATTTTTCAAATAATCTTGAAAGCGGAATTTCCAATGCCGAAGCAATTTTTTCAATGCTTTCAAGAGTAGCGTTTTTCTCTCCACGTTCAATCTGACCTATATAGGTCGGGTGACAGCCTGCAAGCTCGGCAAGCTTTTCCTGGCTTAAACTACGTTGTATTCTATAGTTTCTGATACGTTGTCCTACAGTTTTTGCAATATTACTCATAATAAATATCCCCTTTTGCATATAGTCTATAAATATTAAGAGATATTATCCATAGACTATTGATATTGAATGAACGCGATGATATACTATAGTTACTTATAGGGCATTTAAAATACTTATAGTATATACCAAGTATTAAACCAAAACTGCTTATACTGTTAATTATGCCCGTAATATAGGACTGACTGTTATAAATCTTTTTAAAAAATAGGTTGATTTTTACCTATAATTATGTCATAATATATACAGGAGGTGTTATTATGAAGATTGATACTAATAATATAGTCTCTGCAACTGAGGCAAATCAGAACTTTTCCAAGGTTACAAGACTGGCTGAGAAAAAAGGACGTGTGGTGGTGTTTAAAAACAACCGACCTAAATATCTCGTGATTGATCTTGATAAGGAGCCGCAAATAGAAATGACTGAAGATGAAAAGCTGGATTTTGTAGCTGCAAGGATTTTGCGAGAGCATAAGACAGCTTTTGAGGAGCTTGCAAAATGATTAAGTTTTCAAAAGAAAAGGTCCTGCTCCTGCATAAAATTTTGGCACAGGCAACGGGTGGTAGCGTTGGAGTGAGAGATGAAGCCTTGCTTAACTCTGCTTTGGAGAGTGCTTTTTCAGGCTTTGGCGACAAGGAATTTTATCCTACTAAAGAGGAAAAAGGTGCACGTTTGGGATACTGCTTAATATCTAATCACGCTTTTGTTGACGGAAATAAGAGAATCGGCATTTGCTGATGTCCGATAAGGAAGTTTTTCAAAAAAATCTAAATTGAGCGTAGCAAAGGGAAACAGACACCGTGAATTGCAGAAATGCTTTTCACGGTGTCTGTTTTTTATATGCTAAAATCCGTACATTCGATTAATCTGCTTATTTCCACTAAAATAAAGGTGAAATCAAAAACAGGAGGTCGAAAGACGATGAAAGAAAAACGAAGATACTTTTTCTTGGACGATTTTGAACACAGGCTGCTGGTCGGTTGTCTTATGACTGCTCGGAACGAGTACATCCACGAGGGCAAACCTACGGAAGATGTCAATGAACTGATACTGAAAATCATTGATGCACCCACAAAGAAATTGTGTGTGATCGTAAAGGAGGAAGCATAATGGGAAAGTACATTACAGACGAACGCACCGGGCTGAAATACGAACTTGTCGGTGATTATTATTTAATAGCCGGCGATGATGAGCCGGAAGAACGCCCTATCGGGATATGGGGACAGCGTCACCTGCGACATCTGAAGCAGCACCACAAGACCGTTTACACCGAGCTGATGACAAGTGGAAAGCTGAACGGTTATCTTGCAGATTTGAACGAGCAGGCAGAAGATATGTTCCTTCGACTGGTTAAAGAACTTGCCGCAAAGGAAGGTATCACGGAAACGCTCAAAGTGAAAAATCAGATGCTTTGGGTGCAACGGATGAACGAAGTGCGGGAAACGGCAACGGAAATCATCAATAATGATTTGATATACACATAATAAATGGACAGCGGCGGGAAAATCCCCGCCGCCGTGTTGTTTACTTGGTTTTTATTTCTTCTGTACGATAGATGAATTTGACCTGTCCGTCCATATCATCGCGAATGCCGGAGAAATTTCGGTAATTCTTTGATACGTCGGTCGTTGCCTTCAAGCGAGTAACAATACCTTTCATATCACCGTCCACAAGATCAATAATCTTTTGAACACCTTCCTCGTTAAACTTCTTCAGTCCGTCACTTAACTGCATTGCTCCGTCTTTCAGCTGAGATACACCGTCCACTAAAGCAGGGGTTCCGTTTTTCAACTGCAGGATACCATCGTAAAGTGTAGCGGCTCCGGCTTTGAGCTGAGCCGTACCATCCTTAAGATCAGACGCTCCAGAAGCAAGAGCAGACGCACCGTCTGCGGCAGAGGCAACACCGTTTGTATAGGTCAAAAGACCGAGATAAAATGCGTTGTAGCTGTCAAGAGAGGTCTTCAGGGAAATGATTGATTTTGCACCTTCAGATGCTGCAGCAAGCTTTGCTTTTACTTCATCAGAAGCCATGTTTTCGGAAATTGCCTGTTTAACCTGCAATTCAACATTGTCCGAAATCGTTTTCTGAATCGATTCGGTCTGCATCTGTGCATCTGTGTTGGTCTTTACGGTTGCCTTTATTTCATCGCTGTCCATTTTTGCTGTGATATTGGATTCAATCAGTGCTTTAACTTCATTTGTCTGCATCTGCGCTTCAATTGCAGTGGAAATGGTATTCTGCGTTTCTGCGGGAATCATTCCTGCAGAAACAGCAGCTTCATAATCGGATTTGCTCATTCCGGTAGCGGCAACGATCACTTGCTCGGATACCTGCTCGCGCACGGCGGCGGTCACACCTGCCGCAACCTGCTCACGAACGGCGGCAGTTACTCCGGCAGCCACTTGTTCACGAACGGCAGCCTTAACCTTTTCTACGATAATCGGTCTGTTGCTTTCTACAGCGGCAGTGACCTGTGCAAGTGCCTGGTTATAAACAGAGGTTTCATCAAGGGAATTGATCACACCGGTCAATACCTGGGCGTAATTATCAATGGTAAGAGTGGGTACTGAAATACCTCCGACTTTAATCTGTGCTTCTGCGGTAGATAGCAAGGTTTCAAACACCTGCTTGGCTCCGCCGTTAAGAGCTTCATTGTTTCCTTTCAAAGTATTAAGACCGCCCGCCAATTCTGCAGCTCCTGCCTTCAACTGTCCAGCACCGTCATCAACGGAAACAGCACCGTCTTTCAAAGCTTTCGCACCGTCAGCAAGCTGGTTGATTCCGGATACAAGCTCTTTCGATTTGTCAAGCAGTGTAGTAAGTCCACCATAGAGTGCTGACGATCCGTCAAGCAACTGCTTCATTCCGTCGGAAAGTTCTCCTATGGAACCTGTCAGGTCGTCGACAGAATCAAGCTTTGATGTATCAAGGTTATTGAACAGTTCATTGGTGGCAATCGTAACGGTCATTCCAAAACTGAAGTCGTTTGCGTCCGCCGTGATTTCCACATAATCGGGAATGTTAAGTTTGTCTTTGCTGATGCCGAGGTTTTTCTGCAATCCGGGAAGTGCAATTCCCACGACTGCCGTGCGATCGCCGTCGTTGATAATCTTACCGTTTGTTACTTCAACATTGCGGAAATGCTCGTTATCGAGAAGCATACCCGTGAGCATCGCAAAAGGAACGTAAATCTTTTCTTCTTTTCCGTCGATTTTTACGGTTTCGTACTGCCTGTTATCGTAATCAAAGCGAATGCTTACTTTGCCGGTCTTACCCGCAATTTCGTCGGCGGAAACCTTATTGCCGTTAAGCTTATAGGAGACCGTTAGTCCTACAGGCAACTCTTTTTCAATGTTACCCTGATAGTAAATATCGTTGCCTTGTGCATCCCAAACCTTGGCGTTTCCGCTGATTGTGTAAGACTCATCGCCCTTTATGTTTTCAATATTGGAAAGTCCGGTGGAATCGGTAATGGAAGAAGCGCCTAAAGCATTTTTTATCCAGTCGCTTACGATGATTTTCTGAACAGAACCGTCGGATCCTGCCAAAACATATACGGTTTCATCTTTGGTCGTGTCTTTATTTGTATTGGCGGTGGTTGTTGCTGTAACTGCATCCTTTTTTTGTTCTTCGGTTTTATCGTTTGTCAGGGCAAACACCGTAACGACACTTGAAAGACATAAAACGGCGCATAAGATAATTGCCGTTATTTTGAATGATGGCTTATTCACTGATAGAGACCTCCGTTTTTATAGATTTTATTTTAGTCATACCGAGAGTTGTTTTACAGATGATTTTATCAAACAACATAAACAACGCCGGCAGAACGAAGATGACAAGGAGCATACTGATAATAGCTCCTCTTGCCATGAGCATACACATTGAACTGATGATTTCGATGTCCGAATAAAGTGCAACACCGAAGGTTGCCGCAAACAGGCCCATTCCGGAAACGATGATGGACGGAATGGACGTATATAGCGCCGTCCAAACGGCATTTTTCTTATCTCTGCCCGCAATTCGTTCTGCTTTGTAACGTGTCGTCATCAGAATTGCATAGTCGACGGTAGCGCCGAGCTGAATCGTACTGATACAGATCGGGGTGATAAACGCCATACTCTGACCGAGATAATGCGGCAAACCGAGATTGATGAATATACCGACCTCGATCACAGCAATCAGGATAAACGGGAGAGAAATACTCTTTTGCACGAGCAGAATGATGAGGAATATTGCAATAACCGATACAGCGGTCACGACAGCAAAATCGTGTCCCGTCGTTTCAATCATATCCTTCATACACGGTGCTTCGCCGATCAGCATGCCGTTTTCATCGTATTTTTTAAGGACAGTGTTAAGCTTGTCAATTTGCTCATTTACATCATCACTTGCTGCTTTGTATTCAGAGTTGATAAGTAAAAGTTCCCACCGATCGCTTTCAAGAATGGATTTTACGCTGTCGGGGAGAATCTCTTCCGGCACACGGGAGCCGATGACCGATTCAAGACCCAAAACGTATTTCACGCCGTCAACGTCTTCCATTTCGGTTATCATATTCTTGACGGATTTTGCCGGGAGGTTGCTATCAACAAGGACCATATGCGTGGAGGCAATATTGAAGTCCTCACGAAGCTTGGAATTGGATATTACATAGTTCATATTCTCCGGCAGACACTCTCCCATATCGTAATATACTTCATCGTTTGCTTTGTTGTATCCGTAGTAAGCAGGAGTTACGAGAATTGCAAATATGATGAGAAACACCGGAAAAACCTTAACAACACCCTTCGCGAATTTCCCCATATGTGGGATAATCGAGCGATGCTTCGTTTTCTGAAGCGGTTTGTCAAGTACAAGGATCAGTGACGGCAGCACCGTTACACAGCCGATAACGCCGAGCAGGACGCCCTTCGCCATTACGATTCCGAGGTCGCGGCCTAAGGTGAAACTCATAAAGCAGAGCGCGGCAAAGCCGGCTATCGTGGTAATGGAGCTTCCGACCACACTCGTAAGAGTTTCCTTGATGGCAACCGCCATTGCCTCCTTGTTGTCAGAATATTTTTCTCGCTGTTCATTGTAACTGTGCCAAAGGAAAATGGAATAGTCCATCGTCACGGCAAGCTGGAGAACGGCGGAAAGCGCCTTGGTTATGTAAGAAATCTCTCCGAAGAAAATATTCGTTCCGAGGTTGAGAAGGATCATGGCACCGATAGAGGCAAGGAATACAAAAGGAATAAGCCAACCGTCAAGGAAAGCGACCATAGCAACACAGGCAAGAACCACGGCAAGACCTACATATATCGGTTCCTCTTTTTCACAAAGGTCACGGAGATCCACAACAAGTGCTGTCATACCGGAAACGAAACACTGTTTTCCGCAGACCGACCGGATCTCCTCCACGGCATCCATTGTAAGGTCATCCGATGTTCCCGTATCGAAGAACACCGCCATCATTGTAGAATGATCGGAATTAAACTCCTTGTAAACCGAATCCGGCAGCAGTTCCATCGGGATGGATAAATCTGCAAGAGAATCGTACCAAAGAACAGTATCGACGTGGTCAATGGCCTCAACCTTTTCTTTCAGCTTCGCCACGTCTTTGTTTGGCATATCCTCGAATATCAGAAACGTAAAAGCCCCTTTATCGAAGTCCTTTAACAGTTCATTCTGGCCGACGACCGTTTCCATATCTGACGGCAGATAAGTCAGCATATCATAGTTGACTCGGGTATTGATCATACCGATAACCGACGGTATCATAAGAATAACGGTCAGTATCAGTATCGGGATGCGGTACTTTACTACCGCTTTTGAAAAACGCATAATCTTCACCTATCCTTTTTGAAAAATTCAATTGTATCTGTTTCAACAAAATCGGGCACTTGATTTTCGACAATTAAAACCGTTCTGATGACGGTATAGAGATTAAGTATCCCTTCGGAAAGAAGTGAAACGCCCATCAGAACAGTCAGCACCCCTGCACCGAATGCAGAATCAAAAATAAGTGCAATGCCTATTATTCCAGCTAAAATTGCCAAAGAAAAAATAAGCCACCAATCTTTGATACCGAAACGTTTGAAATCCAGCGCAATCCGTATTTTGAACAGTCCATCAAACAGAATGGCAATGCCGAAAGCAGCAGCGATGAAAGCCATCAGATTTTCAGGATTGAAAAGAACGATTGTCCCCAATATCACCATCAAAATTCCGAATTCCAAATCAAACTGAAACGCCAGCCGATACAGATCTTTAGAAAAATAGCCGATCAATTTTACGATACCGAAAACGATTGCGGCAATGCCGATTTCAATTCCGACAATCTTCGTTGAAATTTCCGGCAGTGCGATAAATAAAATGCCGGCTATGCAAAACAGTACCGATACCACGATGTATCCGATTTTAGCTATTTTCATCGGTGCGACAGAACGCATTTTCATGGATTACGAACCTCCTTTGATGATTGTGTTGTCAGTATAGTACTTTGCCGATGCTTTGTATACGGACAAAAAAATACCCAATGCCTGATTTTTAGGCATTGGGTATTGATTCAGCTGATTTTCAGACAGCTTACGGCTGTTTGTCTGAATTTATGTTTCTTCACAACGTTCGATCATTTCCTTAAGCATACCTTTTTTGATATCCATAAGTCGTGTAAATGAAGAACGAATATCATCGCTCATATCGCTTCTTAACCAGTTTGAAATAATTCCAAATCCCAAACTGGAAAGATATTTTTTTATGATATCCAAATCGTTTTCTTTAATTTTATGTCCCCTCAGTACGGTTGACAAGTACGCTTCGATGGCATAATCACAGATCTTCCAAAGATACATTTCATAAATATCACGATTTGTCGAATGATAGATGTGCAAAACAGCTCGCTTTTTGGACAAAGCCGTATCAAGCACGGCTTCCAGACAATCTCCGAAGTTTTCAACGGTAGGATATGTTTGGATGATTGTGGCCGCATCCTCCTCAACGACGGTTTCAATTAATTTCGGAATATCTTCGAAATAATAATAAAAAGTATTGCGATTGACGCCGCAATCAGTCACAATATCCTTGACTGTTATTTGAGAAAGCGGCCGTTCTGTCAAAAGTTTTATAAAAGAGGCTACAATTGCTTTTTTTGTGAAGTTTGCCATTTTATTGCTTCTCCCATTTGATTTCTACGATATCCGAAATCCCACATTGCAGAGCAATGCAGATTTTAGCAAGCGTTTCAAGTGTAACGGATTCGCCCTTACCCATTTTCGTAATAACGTTGGAAGAAAGAGAAGTTATTTTTTGAAGATCTTTCTTCATCATATGCTTATCTATCAGCAGTTTCCAAAGCCTATTGTAACTGATGTGATATAATACTTTTTCCACGATAGCACTCCAATCATAACAATTAATTATATTATATCATATAATCACTCAAAAATCAATATGAGTCACTCAAAAGTCACAATAATTCTTTTTTTGCTAATTTCTTGCTTTGCAGATAACCAGTTCTGCTGCATTGGCAGATTATGCTGCCCCACTCAGAATCAAGAGTTCCTTCTTGGCTCCGGGTGGGGCTTTTTGTGTTTTATGGGTTATAACCATTTGTCTTCTTCAAGCGCTTTACGGAGCTTGTCTATCGCTCCACGGTAGATTCGGTCGGCAGAGGACGGTACAACACCGTGCTCTCCAGCGAGGTCTATAAACGCCGTTTTCTTAAATTTGCGCTTTACTTTTTTACCGTTTTCTTCTGCTATGTAGCGGGTGCTCCAGCAATTATCACAGAAGCCGAGGTGTTCGGCAACGATGGCACGTTCACGGTATTCAAGGTTATTGAACGCTTCACAGAGTATTTTCAGCCGCCGTTCGTGGTAAAACATCCGGGACGGCTCGGTGGTGGTATCGACGGTCACATCCTCTGCGCTTTCTTCGCCGTCCTCGTCGGCGTACTGTCGGTAGAACTCCGTGAACATAATATTCCGCATACCACCGGCGATCATTTTCCGTGCGGTATTCGGCTTTCTCCCAATGGCAAGGGCAATTTTATTTATGGTTTCATCATCGTTCTTGTAGTCGTATTCAGCATAAAGCGCCATTGCCTTGCGGAGCAATGAGTATTCTGCATCCGTCGGAACGGTATAGCCCGTGCGCATTGTGCGGATATAATCATCAATCGCCCGTTTGGTATAGTGTGCTTGAAAAGAATTAAAGAAAGAACCTTTTTCGGGATCGTAATTTTGCAGAGCTTGGAGCAGTCCGAAAACATACGCCGATTTCAAATCCATAAAATGCCCCTGCATCGCATACTCCTGCACGCACCCTTTGACCTTTTCATTGATAAATTTTTCGTTGTAATGCAGATACCACGAAAAGTATTTTTCGTCCTTTTCGGCAAGGTATTTCTTGATATATTCCTGTGCCGGCATCTTCGGCGGTGCCGGTGTCAGCTGATAATTATATAATTCCTTTTCCCACGCCCTCATCGGCACACACCTCCTCATTTCATTCTTGCGTCTGTGTCAGCGTACAGCTTGTCCCGTTCCATATCGGTTATATACTGTCTTGCGGCATAGACCGGATCTCTCGCCGCAAGTTGTTTATGTTCCTTTGCCAGCACTTTTGCAGCTGCGGCAAATTCTTTCGTAATCGTGCCGCGCAGTGCCTCCACACGGATAGCGCCGCAGCGGGAATTGTAGCGGACGGTGATCGGATCATCAGCAGAACGTTCTCGGCGTTTCTGCTGTGCTGCAAGATTCCGGCAGGTGATTTTGTGTCCGTGCCACTGTTCGTTTGCCCAACCACCGCAGTATTTCGTCTGACGGGCAGAAGTCATTACAAAATATTCCCCACACATCTGACACTGACGGGGATAATGCCCGTTCTGCAATCCTTCAAAGAAATCGGTCAGCACAAAGCTGTAATAGCTCTTGAAATGCAGCCGCCGCGCTACTGTCGCCGTTTTGCTTCGGCTTGACTTTCGGATGGGCACATATTCCATAGTAACATCAAACGGAGCGGAGCCGAAGATCTCTATGGCTATCGGCAAAAGGTGTTCCTCGTCAAAGCGTTCGGCTTCGCCAGCGCGTTTTACAAACTGTCTTAATTTCTTTGCGGCATCTGCAACGTCGTCACCGAGCCGGTCATAGAAATTGAGAGTTTCCAATACGGTCTTCAATATTTTTTCGGATTCTTTGCAAAAATCTTCATCATATCCTTTCGGGAAATGACCGGCAAAAATATATCCGGCATCCATATTCGCCGTAAGAGCCCGCTGCCGGAAATACTCGCAAAGCTGATCTGCTTCTTTTTCCGTAAACAGTTCTTCTATTCTGTTTCGCTCCCCCTGTATATCCAGTTCGGAGAACGGTCGGAGTTTCGGCAATAGCGTCAAAATATATCTGATCTCGTCTCCGGCTTTCATATAGGTGTCGGTATCAAGAAAACCCGCACGAAGCTGTTTTGTCGTATTCCAGTTTTCCATACGAAATACTGCAAGTCGAGCGGCAAATTCGTCTTTATCATATTCGTTCAAAAGTTGGGCAGCGTAATAGCCGGCATCTTTGCCTTTGCCGCCGAGATATACTCTGCCGTCACGGTATGACGCTGTGAAATAACTGATTTTTTCGATCATACTACCCACCTCCCACTCTATATTCTATCACAAGTAGTGTACAATAAATGACCCATTAAAAAATTTGAGAGAAAAAAACAAGGAAATTTTTCTCGGATGTTGCAGATTTGTATTAGAAAATTCAAGTCAGATATGCAAAACTCTTGTTATTACTGCCTTTTCAGTGTGTTGCGATTATGTACTTTTGCTTGTTGCTCTGTCTAAAATAAACTGCGCTTTCTGCGGTATTATATAAGTGTAAGGCAGTTGAGCCGTCGGGAAACCGGCGGCTTTTTTGCTGCCCGAAATTCAGAACGAAGGGAGGGATAAATATGGTTCTGAAACTGAACTCAAAACAGTCGGCAAAGGTAAGACGGCTTGCCCGCAGGGAGTGCTGCAACTGCGTGGATGGCAATTGCCTTTTGCTGGACAACGGCGAGGAGTGTAAATGTGTACAGCTCATTTCCCGATACGGGATTTACTGCAACTATTTTCTCAAGGCGGTACTGCCCACCGAAAAGGAACTCTATGATGAAATTTTGCAGCAGAACAAAATTAGATAACTGCTCCCACTTTTGCAGTTACGAAAACAAATCGACACCCCGGAAAGACGGGGGGAAAGAAGGTATTTACTATGAAACAATTCAAAGAAAAACTGATCGTAGGAATCGATCACGGTTACGGCAATATTAAGACCGCTAACCATTGCTTCAAAACCGGCGTTATGGGATTTGATGCCGAACCGCTGTTTACGAAGGATATGCTGGAATACGATGGACGGTACTATCTCATCGGTGAAGGACACAAGGAGTTCCTGCCGGATAAGATCAAGGATGAGGATTATTATCTTCTCACCCTTGTGGCGATTGCGGAAGAACTGAAAGACAAAGAACTGACAGAGGCTGATGTTATCATCGCTGCCGGACTTCCGCTGACTTGGACAAGTGGGCAGAAAGCTGAGTTTGCCGCCTACCTCTCCAAAAACGAGGAGGTCAGCTACACCTATCAGCATACGGACTATCACGTCCGTATCTCCGGCGTAAAAATCTATCCGCAGGGATATGCCGCCGTTGCGGAGTTCGTTTCGACAATGAAAGGACTTTCCGTTGTGGCAGATATCGGCAACGGGACAATGAACACGCTGTTTCTTACGAACGGCAGACCGATGAGCAGTAAGATGTACACCGAAAAGTTCGGCACCTATCAGTGTACGCTTGCGATCCGTGAGGAGTTTATGCAGAAGACCCGTCGGGAAATCAATGATGTTATTATCGACGAGGTATTGCAGAACGGTACGGCAGACATTCCCGCCTCCGATCTGAAAATCATCAAGACCACCGCTGCGGAATATGTAAAGGATATTTTCCGCCGTCTGCGTGAACACGGCTATGACGAAGGCACTATGACACTGTATATCACCGGTGGAGGCGGATGCCTTGTGAAGAACTTTTATAAGTGCAATCCCGACCGTGTGAAATTCGTGGACGATATCTGTGCAGCAGCAAAAGGCTATGAGTATATGGCGGAGCTGCAGCTGAAAGCGGATGAGAGACAATGAGCAATCATTACCGACTGAATGTGCGCTTTGATCTGAACGATGAAGCCGAACGCCGTGCCGCCGAGTATCTTGCCGAACTGAATAATAAGAAAGGTAAATCCCGAAACCGCTTCATTGTTGAGGCGGTTATTTCATTTATAGAGCGCCAAAACAGCGACCGAGATTTTACACTTGATGATGTCCGGCAGGTATTTCGGGAGGAGCTATCGGGGGTTTCGTTTGTCGCTACGGCTACGGCAGACTACGGGACGGCAGACACGGAACTGACAGAGGAACAGCAGGCAGAGAACGACGAAAATGTCCTTTCCGACCTGTCTGCCTTCTTCTGAGCCAAATCCCGCCGATTATGGCTCAAATGCGGAAGAATCACGGAATATCTGAGCCATCGTGACACAAAGAGAAAGGTACGCACTTACGAACGGCGTGGACGCACAGACACCGTGGGGATTTATCCCTATGGGGGTGCGTCTCACACCGTATCAAGCAGGGAAAAAATATATATTTTTCCCGTTCAGAGCCGATCTTCATCGGCTCTATCTTTAGGGGTGTACCCCTAATACCCCATCAGGAAGGAGAATGAAAATATGGGTAGTAAAAAATCAAAGAACGGGATCTTCTTTGAAGCGACTGATGCGCAGAAAAGGAAGATCAAGAAGAACGCCGCACTCTGCGGAATGCGGCAAGGCGAATATATTTTAAGAAGGGCGCTCGGCTATGAACCCAAAGCGGTTCAGCCGGACGCCTTTTGTCATTTCCACAAAGATCTATGCGACCTGCTCAATAAGGAGCTTTCGCCCGAAACGGAAGCGGCGGCACTGAAATTGTTCGACGAAATCTACGCTGAACTGATCGACGACCGAAAACAGCCGCCTAACGAAATTATACGGGAGGTGACGTCGTGGCTACCACCGGACTATGGCCTGTCAAGTGCCGATTAAAGGATGTACTGGATTACGCAGACAATCCCGATAAAACAACGGCACAGAAGTACCTCGACCGTGATCTGTATGCCACGCTGACCTATGCTGGAAATGACGAAAAGACAGACAAACAGATATATGTTGACGCTATCAACTGTCCGAAGCAGAGAGCATATCAGGCGATGATGGCGGTCAAGCGCCGTTTCGGTAAGCTCGGCGGGAATGTGGCGTATCACGGGTATCAGAGCTTTCAGACCGGCGAGGTCACGCCGGAGGAAGCGCTTGCCATCGGCAGAGAGACCGCTTACCGAATGTGGGGCGACAAATATCAAGTGCTCGTCACCGTCCATTTGAACACGGATAACCTGCACTGTCATTTTGTCGTCAACAGCGTTTCCTTCAAGGACGGGAGCAAGTTTGGAAATCATCAGAAGGATCATATAAAACTGCGTGAAATATCCGATCAGGTCTGCCGGGAATACGGAAAATCCGTGCTGAAGGATACGAGCTTTTGGCAGGGACAGAGCCGTGGTGCCTATTGGTACAAGAAGCAAGGCGGCATGACGCACCGGGATATGCTCAAATACGATATCGAGTACGTTCTCCCGACCTGCGGCTCGATAAAAGATTTCCGCTATCAGATGGAAGCACTCGGCTATACCTTCGGGCGCACGGATGAGTATTACGCTCATACCACAATAACGGCTCCCGGCTGGAAACGCCCCATCCGGCTGGATTCTCTCGGCTATTCACGAGAAGTGCTGGACGAGCGTATCAATGCGAACTGGGATAAGGGTGTGGAGTTCTATGCAGTCCTCTCGCAGCGTATACAGAAGTGGCGTACTACCGCATTGGAGGATGAAGTGAGCCGCTTGGAGTTTACCATCGAACACAGCTACGACACTGTGACCGTTTTGGTGGATACTTTGTTCCTTATCCTTATTACCGTTTTACAGATGGCGGAAGACCTGATGTCGCCGGATTTACGTCACGAGGCAAGGAATATCGAGCAGTATGTCAGCGATTACCGTTTTCTGCAGCGGGAGGAAATCCACACCGTAAAAGACCTATCCGACAGCATAAATAATACCCGTCAGAAAATCGCCGATTTGGAGCTTGAACGTTCCAAAGCGGACAACACCCGCCGCCGAGCGCATTCGCCCGAGAAGGTACAAGCCGCAAAGGACGAGCGCAAGGCGATCACCGAAAAAATACGCCCGCTTCGTGAAAAAATGAAGCGAGCCGAAAAGATTATGGAGAAATCCCCACACCTATACGAGCTTTTGCAGTCGGAACTTGATGTAGAACGTCAAGCCGGTGCAAGAGCAAGAAACAAAAACAAAGAAAGGAATTATGAACGATGAATAACAACACTATGAAAACGCCGGTAGCTATTCCGGTATCGAAATTACACCCCTTTGAGGGACATCCCTACAAGGTCCTCGACAACGAGGAAATGAATACGCTGATCGAAAGCATTCAGACGCAGGGTATTCTTTCTCCGCTGATCGTTCGACCGATGGAAAACACCACAGATGAATATGAGGTCGTAAGCGGGCACCGCCGCTTGCACGCCGCAGTGAAGGCAGGGCTGGAAACAGTTCCTGCCTTTATTTATGCCCTCGATAGGGATGCCG
>JAEDDN010000010.1 GCA_016298065.1 Oscillospiraceae bacterium | reverse complement strand
AAGTAACACCTTAGGAGGCGGTCGCTCTATCCAGCTGAGCTACGGAAACATCTTTAAAATCTATTCAATTATAGGTACAAACTAACTCATTGTCAATCGCCTTTGCCCGAAAAGCGGTCGTTATAACATATTCTTAGGAGGCTCGCGCTCTATCCTGCTGAGCTACGGAGACAATTATAAAATTTTATGTGTATTACCACTTGCCTTTTTTGAAAAGGCGAGCGATAAAGTACAACCTTAGGAGGGGTTTATTATATCCATTTAACTAAGGGGGCGGATATTTTTGGCGACGATACGCCGATAAGGCTAAAGCTATTATAATATAAATCGGGCAAAAACACAATCACTTTTGCCCATTTTTTAATATACTAAACACCTAACGTAATATTTTCATTGTTCTCGCTAAAGAAAATACCTCCCTGATTTTTAATTCAGGGAGGTAAAACTTTAAGTCGTGTATTTATAAGTCTAACAGCCTTGCGCCGTTATCCCACATAATCTTTTGAAGCAAATCCTCGCTAAGCCCCATATTCTTAAGTATATGAAGCCCTACGCCCTGATCCTCCCACGGAGAATCGGTGCCGAACAAAATCCTGTCGGGATTATGCGCCTCTAAAAGCTTTCTTAAACGGTAAAGCCCGAAATAGTAATGGGTCATACTCGTGTCAATATATATGTCCTCGCCGAGCAGGTATTTCTCCACCTCATCTAAGTTGCAAAGTCCGCCGTAATGTGCGGCAATAAGCGTGCCACCCTTAAATTCCGGAAGACACTCCTTTATCATAGGCGGTGTACAGTAATGTATATCCTTTGATACGGGGTCGTTTCCTGCGTGGATTAAAACCATAAGCCCTAAGCTAAGCGCTTCCTTTATGATACTTACCGATTGCTCACTATTAAAGAAAAGCCTTATATAGTCGTGGTGGATTTTTATTCCGGGCAGGCCTAACTCTTTTACCCTTTTCAGCTCATTTTTCCAGTCTTCATATTCGTGGTGTATTGTGCCGAAGGAAAAAAGGTTATCCTTGCCGTTAATTTGAGCCGCCATATCGTTTAGCATTACTACCTGCGAAGCCTTTGTCGCTACGGGTAACACCACCGAATAGTCTATATTATTTCGCTTCATAGACCTTTTTAGGTCGGAAAGCGTACCGTCTGTTTTGGGCTTCATATCAGCGCAGGCAGAAAGATTTGCAAGCGCTTTTGCCGCAATTTTTTCCGCAAAGGTATGGGTGTGAAAATCTATTACCATTTTTACTCTTCTTTCAAAAGGTTAAAAATTATGCTTCTTGTTTTGCTTCTACGCTTTTTTCAAACGCAGGTTCAACCTTATCTATGTTCTTATTCGGCGCAATAAGCGTTACTATCGGAACGATGATAAGTCCTGCAATCATAGCTACCGCACCTGCGTTTACCGGAGAGGTGACTTGAGCGAACATATTTACAACCGTAATTCCTACGCCTGTGATAAAACTTGCCCAAACAGCAGCCTTGCTGACCTTTTTCCAGTAGAGGCTATATAAAAACGGCGCCAAGAAGGCTCCTGCAAGCGCACCCCAAGATATACCCATAAGCTGAGCGATAAAGGTCGGCGGGTCAAGCGCTATAATAACCGATAACAGTATGAAAAACAGTATGAATATTCTCATAACGAGAAGCTCTCTTTTCTCGCTCATCTTTTTAAAGAAAGTTTCCTTCAAAAAGTCTAAGGTCAGAGTTGAGCTTGAAGTTAAAACAAGTGACGAAAGCGTAGACATTGAAGCCGAAAGCACGAGTACTACGACAATACCTATAAGTATGTCAGGCAGGTCGTGTAGCATAAACGGAATTATGCTGTCGTAAATTACCGAGCCTGTTTCGGTATAAAAGCCCGGATTGTCAAAAAGTCTTGCAAAACCGCCTAAGAAATAACAGCCGCCCGCAACTACAATCGCAAACAAAGTAGAAATAATAGTACCTGTTTTTACCGATTTTTCGTCCTTAATAGCGTAAAACTTATGTATCATCTGCGGTAAGCCCCATGTGCCGAGCGAGGTAAGTATTATAACGCCGATAAGGTTTATAGGGTCTGTACCGAAAATTGAGGTGAACGCACCTGTTTGACCAATGGTAGGGCCTATGTCGCTTTCTATCTTAGATAGGTTTAATACAGCTTCGGTAAAACCGCCCTGTCCGTTTAAAACAGCTATTATTACCGCCACGATACCGAAAAGCATTATGATACCCTGTATAAAGTCGTTTATAGCAGTTGCCATATATCCGCCGAGGATTACATATACGCCCGTAAGTATAGCCATTACCAAAACGCAAATCCAGTAAGGTATATCGAATACCATTTCAAATAGTCTTGAAAGTCCGGAATAAACCGAAGCGGTATACGGAATTAAGAATATAAACACTATCATTGAAGCTACAATTTTTATAGCCTTGCTGTCAAAGCGTTTACCGAAAAAGTCCGGCATGGTCTTAGCGTTTAACTTATGGGTCATTGTACGGGTACGCTTACCTAAAACAACCCACGCAAGCAAACTTCCTATAAGCGCATTTCCCACACCTATCCAAGTGGAAGCCATACCGTATTTCCAGCCGAACTGACCTGCATAGCCTATGAACACAACCGCCGAAAAATACGAAGTACCGTATGCAAAAGCAGTAAGCCACGGGCCTATGTTACGTCCTCCGAGCACAAAGCCGTTTACGTCTGAGGCTTGTTTTCTCGAATACACGCCTACGCCTATCATAACTCCGAAAAATATGACAAGCAGCGCAATTTTAATAATCATAAAAAAATCCCCCTATGTTTATAAAAGCGCCATATGGGTTATGGCACTTTAAATCGTTAAATCAATAATAGCAGAAAAATGCTCTTTTGTCAACGCCTTATCTCTTATGTCTTGCATAAGTGTGATTTTTTTTAAATAAATATATATTTTTAATACTTTTTATGATATACTAATGATATACATTTATCTTTTGAGAGCAGGACCTTATATGAGCTATAACGATAACTCAAAACAGTATAAAAAGCCCGAAGCCAAAAACGACCGTGCCGACCTTATAAGCGGGAGAAACGCCGTTTTAGAAGCAATAAAAGCAGACATAAGTATAGACACACTTTTTGTTGCAGGTGCACCCGGCGGCAGTATCGGTAAAATCATCCGTATGGCAAGGGATAAAAAAATCGTTATTAAGGAAGTTACCTCTCAAAAGCTCGATACCTTATGCGGTAACAAAAATCATCAGGGCGTTGCGGCAATTAAATCTGTAGCCGAATATGTAAGCTTAGAGGATATTTTAAATATTGCCGGTAAAAAGAATGAAGCGCCTTTTATAATAATCTGCGACGAAATAGAAGATCCGCATAATCTCGGCGCTATTATAAGGACTGCCGAGGCTGTAGGCGTACACGGAATTATTATACCCAAACGCAGAAGTGCGACACTCACGCAGGTTGTTTACAAAACCTCTGCAGGTGCGGCAAGCGTTGTGCCTGTATGCAAGGTGTCAAATTTATCGCAAACTATAGACAAGCTTAAAAAGAATAATATATGGATTTACAGTGCCGATATGGACGGCACTACTTGGTGTGAGCTTGATTACACTGGCGGGGTTGCGCTGGTAATAGGCTCGGAGGGCAGAGGCGTAAACCGCATTGTCAAAGAACAGTCGGATTTTGTAGTAAGCCTTCCTATGAACGGTCAGATAAATTCGCTTAACGCTTCGGTGGCGGCGGGAATACTTATGTATGAAATAAGCCGTCAGCGACTTAATTTAAAATAAAACTAAAATTTAAAGCTATTATATTTTAACGGAGGGGTTATATGTCTGATAAAAGTTATAGCATTGATGATATTTTACAGGAGATTAAGGACAAAAAAATAAGCGGTGACGAGCTTACAAAAACTAAAAAAGAGCACAAAAAGTTCGACACTCAAACCTTGCTCGACGATATATTAGGCAAAAAAAGCGATGATTTATCTGTCCCAAAGGCAGAAAACAAGCCTACAGAGCCTGTTAAAAAATCAAGAGTAGATACATACGAGGATTTATCTCAAATCAAAAAGCGTGAGGAGGCTAAGGCTAACTTAGCCGAAAAAGCCGAAGAGCTTTCAGATAACGCAAAAAACGACCTTTCCGAAGTTTATGACGATAAAAGCGAAAATGAGCAAAGCCCTGTTAAAGTCGAGGATGAGGTTAAAGATACTGACGCAAAAGCAGTAGAGTCTCAAAACACTACTGAGGGCGACACCGACACTAAACCCGAGCAGGCAGAAGCTATAAGTAAAGAAGCCTCCGACACTCAAAAGCAGGCAGACAAGCCCGACTTGTCACAAGACGAAAAGCAATATAATACTCGAGATCTCGAATATATGGCTCTTGCAAAAACAAGAAAACAGCTTGTAGAGGGCTTTGTTTTAAATAAATCGGAAATTGATGAAAAAGCCGAAACCGGGGAGCAAAAGCCGTATTCAGATACCTACGAAATAAAAACCACTCAACAGTTTGCCGCTATAGACGAGCAAAACAAGGCTAAAGCAGTAGAGCAAAAGCCCGTTTCCAATATAACCTATCCTTCGCAAAAGACAAATAAGGAGCTTGTAAAGGAATGGAGCAAAAAGGAAACTGCCGAGCAAAACGATATTTCGCCTACCGACTGGCCCGATTATCTTGACGAATATAAAAGCTATGAGCAGACTGATGAGACGCTTACCTTTTTAAATGAACTAAAGCACAAAAACCTATTTAAAACCATTTCGATGACGGTTATTTTTTTACTAAGCCTTGTGCTTATCTTTTTAGGAAAGCTTGTCTCGCCTCACCCTCTTCCGATTATCGACCCCGAACAAAATCCGTCGATATTCTGTCTTGTTGATTTGATTTTATGCCTTGTGCTTATGTTTATAAACGCAGACGTTATCTCAAAGGGCATTGTTTCTACCCTAAAACGCAAGCCCGGCAAGGATGCGCTTTATGCATACTCAATCATAGGAATGACGATATTTAACATAGTTATTTTAACCTCGTCCTCCTCAATAAACGACTCCGACGTATTTCTTTATACGCCTGCCTTAATTTTCATAACGCTTTTAGGCTCGATCGGAAAATCCTATGCAATAAAGCGAATGCTTACAAACTTCCGCTTTGTTTCGGGACAATATGACAAATATTCTCTCGGCGTTTTAAAGCAAAACGATTTGGCAAACAGCCTCGCAAAAGGCAGTATAGAACAAGAGCCTAACATAATATATGATAAAAAAGCTCACTTCCTTTCGGACTTTATTAAAGAATCCCTAAGAGACGATTTAAGCGACGAAATAGGCTATTATACTGCTCCGCTTGCGGTAATAATGTCGTTTGTTGCCGCACTGCTCGCATTTTTCTTAGGCAACAACATATATGTAGCCTTAACGGTATTTACAGGGGTCTTAATTGTAGCTACAGGCTCTGTGGCAATGTTTGTATCAAACTATCCGCTTTATACTGCTTCAAAAACGCTCTCACGTTTAGGCGGAGGCGTGCTCGGCTATAAGGCAACAAAAGATTTTACCGATGCAAACTCAATCGTTATTCCTGCAAGGGATTTGTTCTTTGACAAAAACATTATTCTTTACGGCATAAAAACCTTCTCCGAAATGCCGATTGACCGAGCTATTTTAGACGCTACCAGCGTATTAAGAGAAACCAACAGTATCTTAAGCGGTATGTTTATGAATATAATCTCGGGTCGCACCGATATTTTAGACCCTGTGGACAGCGTGAAATACGAAGACGCTATGGGTATTTCCGCCTGGGTAAATAACCGCAGAGTGCTTATCGGCTCAAGAGAGCTTATGATAAATCACAACATCGACATACCCAGCAAGGATTACGAAAGCAGATATATTGCACAGGGCAAGAACCTGATTTATCTTTCGGCTGAGGGAGTTTTATCTGCGGTATTTGTAGTAGGGCTTGAATACAGCGAAGAAATCAGAAATATGCTTATAGATTTATATAACAATAACGTTTTGGTTATGGTAAAAACCGTAGACCCGATTCTTACCGAAGCACGCTTAGGCGAGGTATTCGATATGCCTGCGGAAACCTTTAAGGTTATACCGTCACGTCTTCACAAAGAGCTTGCGGAATATACCTGCGAAGCGGACACCGCTTCGGGCGCTGTATTCAATAACGGCAAATTGCCCGCATATTTATATTCCTTCCTTTTTGCCAAAAATTTAAATAAGCCTTTCCTCATCGGCAAGCTTATAAGCTTTGCTTCTGCTATTCTAGGCATACTTTTGTTTGTAGTGTTTACCTTACTAAACAGCACAAGCCAGCTTTCAAACGAAATTCTATGCTTCTATGAAATTATAAGCTTGGCTATATGTCTACTGCTTCAAAGGATAACAAGCTTTAAAAGCTAAGATAATTTAAATACCGCCGTGTAAACACGGCGGTATTTTTTTATGTTACCCTCACAAAAGCAAAAGATAATCGCCGCCATAAATGGCGGCGATTAAATATTTTCTTAGTCTATAACCTTTATCGACTTAATAACAGGTTGATTTTCCTTTAAAACCGTGCCGTTACTGTCTTGCACTATCGTTTCCTCACATATACGGTCAACTACGTCCATACCGTCGGTTACATATCCGAACACCGCATACAAGCCGTCCAGCGAGGCTGTGGTCTTGTGCACGATAAAAAACTGCGAGCTTGCGCTATTATAGTCGTTAGCTCTCGCCATAGAAATTGCGCCTCTGGTATGCTTTAAATTATTGCTTACACCGTTTGCGGAAAATTCACCTTTTATGGTATTATCCGAGCCGCCTGTGCCGTTTGCCTTAGGGTCGCCGCCCTGTATCATAAATCCGCTTATGATTCTATGGAAGGTAAGCCCGTCATAAAAGCCGTCGTTTACCAGCGAAATGAAGTTTGTAACGGTAATGGGTGCGCTGTCTGCGTCAAGCTCGGCGGTAATTGTGCCGTAATTTTCGACTTCGATTTCTACGGTATACTTGCCCGTTAAATATTCATTTTGTTGCGATGTAGAAGTACCTGCCGATTTTTTAGAGCTTTCACAAGCTGTAAAAAACACCGTCAGTAAAACCGCAGTTAATATTACTGAAATTATTTTTTTCACACTAATCTCTCCCTATAGAATTGCTACTGCCCACATAATAAGCGGGAAAATATATAAGGCGAATAAAACTATAACCGCTGCGGCTATAAAAAGCTTATCGGCTAATCTCTCGCACAAAGCGTATATTTTACCTTTAGGCTTTATTATCATATATAACATAAGCGCCAGCAGTCCTATCAAAGATAGTATTATACCTGTCTTTAAGCCCTTTGGCATAAAGCTTAACACTATCTCATTATCGCCCTCATTAAGCGGTATAGCCATAAACGTGTCGTAAGCTGTGTTTATATCGCTTTTCTTGCCGTTAACTAAAGCAGTATAGCCCTCGTCATACGGCAACATCAAAATTAGGTATTCTCCCTTTTCTGCGGTGCAGTTTACCGTTATGGTTCCTGCCTTTGCCATTACATCAGCTTGGTGCAGGTTACTTATATTTTTCCTTAATACCTCACTCTCAAGCCCGTATACGCCAAAGCTTGTACAGTCTACGTCCTTTAGTACCTCAACAGTTACAATAACCGCCTCGTCGCAGAAATCGCCGAGCTTCAAAAGTCCGCTTTGTCGCTGACGAGGATATCCGGAAGCTATTTCTTTGCCGTTTACTGTGATATTAAAGCTACCGTATATTTCTTCTCTTACGGCATTTGTCAGCTTATCGAAGCAGTCAAAATAAAGCGTCTGCTCGCCTGTAACCTGTATGCCATAGGTCATCGTGCCCTTTGATACGCCCCTTAAAAGCTTTAGAGAATAGCCTCCGTTCTTTTTTGAATAAGCGACATTCACAAGGGCGTTACAGTCATACTCCTCAAATAAACTGTCGTCGGTGTCGCACACGCTCTCGAACATAGCTTGTTGGGTATTAAATCTTGTGCCGCCCGATAAGCTTTCGTCATAATCATCAACCACTATTCCCGACGAAGTTACAAGCTCGTTTTGGGTGATTGCATATCTTTCGTTTGAGTATATCGCCTTATTTTTATCGGTAAGATAATCCGTAAAGGAAATCAGATACTTGTTTGCAAGTAATGCATCGGTAAATTCGGTTCCACCCGAGGAGGACATCTCCATCCAATATGACGAATACCCTAATTCTTTAAGCCCGAAAAGATAGCTTTCTCTTGTGAGCGAGGTATAATGCGCAATATTGTTGTAGCCTATACCTCCGAGCAGATTTACGTCAAAATTTTTCTCGGCGGTATTTACCCTCCAAAAGCTATCGTCCTCGATTTTATCCTCTAAATCGACCACATAGGAGAAGTTTGTCATATCGTTGCTTACTGTTCCTACATAAACTGTAGCGTTAAAAAACCCCTCTGCGCATATTATAACGCCCATCATCAAGGTCAAAAAGCGCTTTGTTAAAAGCTTTTTGCGGTACAAAAATAAAAATGTACCGAGTACTGCCGCACCTAATATGAATACCGTAAGCTGTAATAAAAGCGACGGCCAATAGCTCCAAAAGTAAGATACATATCTGCTAAGCACATCAGGGAAAGCAAGTATAAATGTAACGGTCAGCGCTATATATACTATAGCGAGTATAACCGACAATATGACATAAGCGGGCGAGGTTTTTGTAACCTCGTTTTTCTTAACACGGCTTAGCACAAATGCCGACAGTATAAGGCATAACATTAAGGTTATATAGCCGTACCTTGCCGGAAACGCCTGATAGCTTCCTATATGCCACATTTTATTTATGGGTTTTATAAAAAGCGGTATTATTAAAAGTATCGCTAAAATGCATACCGCTTTAACACTTTTATTTCCCTTTAGCTGTCGCAAAAACGGCAATGTCGCTAAAATAATTGCCGAAGTTATAATAATAGGCAAGGTTGTCGGAATATGCGTAAAAAATACCGTAGATAATAAAGGTGCACCTGTACCCTCGGTTCTTGCGGAGTTAAGGTACTGGCAAAAAGACGGGAGCCAAACTACTGCGCTTAATAAAAGGCTTATTGCGCTGGAAATAATAAACCTGAGTGCCGCACTGCCCCTGTCGGCTTTTTTGCAGACGAATAATATATATACCCCCATAGCGAGTATTAAAAATGCCGCCAGCATATAGGTAAGATAATAGTTCACAAAAACAAAGCCGGTTAGGGTTACGATATACCAAAACGGCTTTTTACCCTCAACCATACGCACAAACGCTATAAGCAAAAGCGGAAAAATAATCATAACGTCGGGCCAAGAGAAGTTTTGAAAATACATAAGCCCGAAACCGCTGAATGCATACGAAAGGCTAAGTAAAACGTTGAAGCCCTTTGAGAGCGACTTAAACTGCGTTTTGAAAAAAAGACTTGCACTAAAAGCACAAAGCGAAATCTTTACAGGTACCAGCACCGTTATAAGCGCAGGCAAATAAGCCTTAGGCACTATAAGCGCCAAAAGCGAAAAGGGGCTTCCTATAAAAAAGAAAAACACACCCCAAAAGTTTATACCGCCTGCACTTTTTAGGTTCAAAAACAGATTACCGTTTTCAAGCACCATATCCCTAAACTGCATAAGCAGGGGCAGGCTTTGCTGATTCATATCTCCAAAGGTAACATAGGCGTTGCCAAACGGAAATTTTGCAAATATAACGTAAATTAACGTGAATATTCCCAGTACCAATAAAGGCGACAGCCATAAGTTATAATGCTTTTTCATCATACTGCTCCGAAATGATAGTAATTACACCTTTGCGGTAATAGTCTTTACCGTAACGCCCGAAAGCATACCAAGCTTACCCAAAAGAGAGCTTACCTCTGTAGCAGGTGCGTCCATAACAGCGCAGATAACGCATACATCTTTTTTGCTGTAGGGTATGCCGAGCCTGCCTATTATGTACTTTGAAAATTCGTGGAGGAGGCTGTTTATCTTATCAACATTTTTTGCATCCTCTACAATGATATTTACTACCGATATTTTGTTTTCCATATTTAATACCACCTTTTAAAATAATTAAAACCGTGTCGCAACACGGCATCTTTTTAGTTGAGATGTTCTTAGTCAAAATCCGTCGGCTATACTTAGCCGATACATCTTAGGTTATTATACCACACTTCCGAGCGCCTGTCACTAAAAATATGTGTGTTTTGTGTGCTTGACGTAAAAGCATGTGGCTCACGCTTAGGCTCTTTTGTTCAAACTAACCTAAATTCTTAGAAATAGCTAAGAATATTACAAACTTAGGTTAGTGGTGCTTTTGCCTCCCTTATGTAAAGGGAGGTGGGTTTGCCGTTAGGCAAACTCGGAGGGATTGTAACCTTAGCCTTAACGCCAAAATGAAAAGTTAAGTGTAAACCATACTCCACAATCCCTCAGTCAGCTTGCACTGACAGCTCCCTTTGCACAAAGGAGCCTAGGATTCTTCGCTGCGCTCAGAATGACAGGCTGAGGGAAAAGGTGAGCACAGAATGACAGTACAGGGGAATGGGTGAGAGAATGCCAATCAAAGTAAATTATAAAAAACAAAAAAGCTGTCTTGCTAAAAGCAAGACAGCTTTCGTTAAGCTTGTTCTTAGAGATTACCTGCGTCGTAATCGCCGTTGCCAAGACCGTCACCGAGGTCTCCACCTTCACCTTCCCAAGCTTCGCTGTAAGGATCAATGGATGGCATATCGGAATCTAATATTTCGCTTAATTTGAATTTTTTTATTTCAATTTCGGGTTCAACAAATAACTTCTTTGCGTTAAACATCGCTGTAAATCTCCTTTCTTATAAACCAACTTTTCTATGTTACAATAGCATTATAATACTAATTGAAAAATAAGTCAATAGTTAATTATTAGTTGGTTGTAAGTGCTACAGCAGAACCTATATCAGTGTAAATAGTAGTTTGTGTATTTCCGTCTGAATAGGTCAAGTATGCTCTTGCATAGTAAAGTGTTCCCGGAGTAACAGTACCGTTGAACTCATAGAGTCCGTACAATGCTGTTGCTGTTGTACCTCTTCTGATAACGCCCGTACCACCGATTACAAAGTTTTCTGTAGTTGGTACACTTTCCGGAGCCTTAAGAATAATTACACCGGACTGAACTACCGTATAACCTTCAGGAACTTTTCTTTCAGCGATGAACGAAATGTTATCTGATGTACCGTTTCTGTTAGCAGTGAGTACGAGGTTGATGATAGGTGTAGCTTCAGGAACTTCGCCTGCATCTACATATACAGCCTGAATTGCAGAGCTTTCAATGATTGTAAAGAAGTAAGCTCTTTCATAGCTTGCAATCTTACCGTTCTTGGTCCAGTAAGCAAATACCTGACCGTCACCGTTTGTAGAGTTAGCCCACATACCTACTTGATCACGAGCAGTATAGTAATCCTTTTGGAGACCGTGCTCCTCGTCGTTGTAGAAGTGAACATACTCAGCATTATCGCCTGTGATTGTTACGGTGTAGTTGTTGTAAATTTCATATACGCAAAGATAAGTAATATCTTCGTTTACTCTGTTGTAAACGGTAATATTTACAGCACCTAAATCACTATAGCTTTCTGCTGTATCCTCTCTGAACCAACCAACAAAGTTGTAACCAACTTCGATCGGATAGCTTTCAGGGAAGTATGACAAGCTGTTCTTCTTTAAGAGTTTTAAGTCTATCTTTGTTTCGCCTGCAATGTCCATATACTGAACAGAAACAAGGTCTTCGTAGTAAACTTCCTGAGCGTCGTACTCATCAAAGTATCTGTTGTAGAGTCTTAACTCGTCGAAGCTACCTGCAACATCGTTTACAGAAGCATCTGTAGGAGTATAACCAACATACTTTTGAGTCATAGTCGGAATACTATCGAGTAAACCTTCGATAGCGCCGGCTGAGAAGTCTTCATCGCTGAGTGAAGAAACTAATACGCCGTTAAAGTAAAGCTCGATTACATCATCATCAGGGTTAACAGTAACCATTATGTTACCTGCTTCGCCTGTAGCTAATGTTTCGTCGCATTCTACTGTCTTAGTAACGCCGTCGATTGTAACGATAAGTTTTAAGTCCTCTGTTACACGTATTACATTATTGTTAGATGCGTCAGCGAAGTAGAAGATACTTGAATCTGCATTGTAAGAAGATAATGTAACTTCTGTAACTGCTGTAAAGCCTAAATCAAAAGCGTTATCAATTTCGTTTGTTAAAACATCGCTTGCAAGCTCAATGTAGCTTGTGCCGTTGCCGGAAGGTGATGTAGTAACAGCGGTTGCTCCGAAGCTTGTGCCCATACCGTTAAGAGCGTCATAGTTTGCGTCTGTGTGTTCGGTTTGAATTAAATCATCAAAAGCACCATTAAAGTTAAAGTAAGAAATCAAGTAATCGTAAAGGTGAGGTGTAATCTCATTATTACCGATTGTGTAATGTGCAACCCAGTCAGCGTTTGCATTAGCCTCGTAGGTATATACTGCATCATAAATCTTTGTTGTGCCGCCGTCTTGAGTCCAGTACTGGAAGGTATAACCCTCTGACTCATGAGCTGTAAGTGTAACTGATGATGCAGAGTCAACTGTGATTGATGAGAAGCTATGCTGAGGTACAACTTCGGTTGTAGTATCTGAAGATCCAGTTTCAACTTCTTCAAAATCTGCAGGAGTTAAAGCTGTATCATAAGCAGAAATGTTACTGATTGTACCATTTGCAGAACCCCAGTTCCAATCGGAATCGTGAGTTGTGTAGTCACCTACTGCCATATACGGAGAAGCTAAGATGTAAGGTAATACACGCTCAACTTTACTACCTGTATATGTATTTACCTGAACACCGTCTTGATATACCGTTATAGCAGAGCTTGTAACTGTTACCATATAGGTATGAGCACCTGCTACTGCAGTACCATCGTTGTCGTCAAAGAAGTTCGTACCATCCCATTCATTGAGGTGCACCGAACCGTTACTTGCTACTGAGAAGAAACCTGTAGCACCTGTAGTAAACTGTACTAATGTAGACCATTGACTTACAGATGAAAGGTTAGCATCTACAGTAAAGGTAATTGAGCTGTAATTACCGTTATAGAACGGGTTAGCAAATCTTACGGCGTCTGATGCAGCTGCACCGTTTTGTCCTGCACCTGTTAAGGTATAGGTTGTTGTATTTTCACTAATAAAATGTGCATCTGCCGGAATTTCAGTTGTAGTAGTTGTATTTGTAACGCTTTCGGTATGTGTACCGTTTGCTTCAACTACACCGCCGTCACGAGGAACAGCATTTACCGTAATTGTAATATCGCCTGAATATCTGAAGTATGCAATCCAGTCAGCATCTTCGTTAGCAGGATATGAGTAAGTTGCGGTTTCTCTCTTTGTTACACCGCCGTCGTTTGACCAGTATAAGAAGGTGTAATCCTGGTTTGCAGTAGCTGAAAGTGTTACTGTAGTACCAATATCAACTGTTGCGCTTGAAGGATCTGTAACTACATGTGAGCTTGATGAACCGCCTGCAATAGCTTCTTGAATTTGTGAAGCTGTCAAAGCAGTATTGTAAGCAACAATTTTAGATACAGTACCTGTTGCAGAGTTCCATGCCCAAGTTGTACCGTCATAGGTGTTGTATGAACCTACTGCCATATACTGACGACCTAAAACGTAGCTTAATAAGTTTGCGTCAGCATGTGTATAAGCCTGAACGCCGTCAACGTATACTGTTTCGCCTGTGCCGTTAATTACTACGGTATAGGTATGTTGGCCGGCTGAAGCATTACCGCTTAAGTCATCCCAGTAGCTTCCTGCCCAGTCATTCTTATGGGTAGAACCGCTACTTGTAAGTGAATAGAAACCACTGCCTTCACTTAAGAACTCAACCAATGTGTTGTAATCGTTCTGGTCAGTTGTGTTAGCTGTTACCGAGAAGGTAATTGAGCTGTAACCGCCGTTATAGAACGGGTTTGTGAAACGGTGCGCATCGCTTGCCGGAGTATTGTTAGGAGCTGCACCTGTTAAGGTAGTAGTTGTTGAGTCTTCACTGATCTTATATGCGTCAGCTTCAGGAGCTGAGCCTTCAGTTTCGGTATAGCTTATCTGAACATTACCGCCTGCTGCAGGAGAAGGAGCAACTGTAACTGTAACTTGATCAAGTTCTAAATCAAAGTTAGCAATAAAGTTTGTATTTGAGTCAACTGTGATAATATCGGTTGCAGAAGTAGAAACTTCGCTGCCGTTTACAGTCCAGTTATTGAAAACATAATAATTTTCAGTATCCGGAGTTGCTGAAATAGTAACGTCAGAGCCCTTACTTACTGTAATAGTTGTGCCTGATACTTCGTATGTAACTGCTACATCGGCAACGTCAATACTGCCGGTAGTATAGATATAGTAAGTACCTGCTTCACTGATAGCAACATCATAAGAAGCTTGTGAGCCTGTTAAATTAACAGTATCAACGCTTGTACCGCCAATAGACTCGCTTGTGATAAGTGCTGTGTCACCGCTTGCAATAAGTGTAAGTGTGCAAGGACCTTCGGTTGTTACTTCGATAGCGTTGTTGCCGTCAATTGTAAGAACCTTAGTATATGTAGTGCCGCCTACAGTGTTTTCCTCTTCGGAAACTGTTGCAGGAGCTGCACTGTCATCTACGATAAGAGTAAAGTCACCACGAGTTTCACTATCTACATAATCACCTGCTGTGAGGTTATCGATATCAAAGTCCTTTGTTAAGTAACCGCTTGCTACAACCTCGCCGCCTTCTGCAGGGCTACCGGCAACAGTAACTGTTACTGTATCGGTATTGTAAGCAGGGTTATCCGGGTTTGTAATATCAACTATATAAGAAGGTGTATCACCGTCTTGAACAGAGTCGATTTCGTCATCATCAAGCGCTCTGTTCCAGATCATAAGACCATCCATATAACCTGTAAGGTCGTGCTGTAACTGATAGCCCGGGTTAAGACCGGAACCACCTAAGTATAGGTAGTTAAGGTCACTCAAACCTGAAAGCATGCTTGTGATATTAGCCGCACTCAAGGTTGTTGTTTTTGCTTTTGTTTCACCTGAGCGTGAAGTTGTAAATACAATAGAATTTGTATCGGGGTCAATACGAAGTGTGATGTTATACCATGTATTCGTTCTCTTATAATAGTTATAAGCTTCATTCATTTCGATCATGCCGCTAACGCCGTTTAAGTTATAATAAACGTAGTCGGAACGAATAACGAGATAATCTCCGCCGTTATTTCCTGCGTTTTGCTGCCATGCGAACAATGTATCTGTAGCAGCAGCGTCGGTGTACATAACGTTAAACGAAATTGTAAAACCGTCAGAATAATCTACGCCGGTTGTACTGGACGTACCAACGTCCAAGTAACTTCTGTTAACGCCCTTGTTACCTTCTGCAACGTAGAAGTCAAGTGTATCTGCGTGCGTTACATTAAAGGTATCTCTAATGTTAGCCGCATAATGTACATAACTTACGTTATTGTACGAATAAAGGCCAGAGTTTTCGTCATGGTGTTGACCTGCCAGTGATGCGTTTTCAGCTGTGATAGCATCGGTAAATTCCGGTGTGCCGTCGTTATCTAAGTCAACGAATTTCCACCAAGATACGATTCCGTTATCGAGGCTTGAGTTCTCAGCAGCGAATACCGTAAGACCTGACGGTATCATAGCCGCAAGCATACCTACCGAAACCAAAGCAGCTAAAAAGCGTTTGAATCCTTTTAGTTTCATAACTAAAATCCTCCTTTTAAATTTATACAAGTCTCGAGAAATGACGATATACGAGCAAAGTCCCGTTTTACAGCTGACAACAGGCAAGCTCGTTTATGTAATTTCTCAAACATATATTAACTTAATGATTATAACATTTTAACTCAAATATGTAAATTATATACATATACAAAATAACGTTGTTTTTCTCTGATTACCTGTGCAAAAGCACTATGGTTAAATGCTTTTTAAAAATTTTTACAATCAGGTTACAAATTTGTTATTTTGTCTGCGGCTTAGGCTTGATTTATTTGTTTTTAAAGTCAAAAACAAACCCAAACTGCCCTGCATTTAATAAAAATTACAATTTGGTTAAAATCCTATATCATTTTTTCACTTTTTATTATATCAGTTACTTTTGGTAATTGCAACACAAAAATTATAAAAAACAAAAATTTTTATTATAAATTTTTTATAATTTTATTGTGTAATTTGACTATATATTATAGAATGTGCCCAAAACACAATTATTGCTTTGCTGAAAAACAAAAAATGGTTTGCTTTTTGATAACTTTTCTTTTTATTGGCATTGACTAATTGGGCTTTAAATGATAAAATTTAATGTGTGCCGAAGTGATTTTTAAATGTATCTACATTATATATAGGCGCACGAAGCTGTTTTAATAAAGCTTCTTAAAAATATGTTGTGAAAATTATGTTTAAAAACAAAAGAATGGTGGTTATCAAAAAATGGGCGACATTAAAATCAGTTTGAAAGATGTGCTAAAGGTAGCGCTCAAACAAGCAAAGTTTATTATAATCATAATTGCTGTGTTTACTATCGGTGCTTACCTTTATACTTCGTATTTTACCTATCCCAGCTATACCTGCTATGCTTCGATGATTGTTAACAGTTCAAACTTAACAAATACCGAGGGCGAGGACAACAACACCTTTAGGGTAAGCGATATTACCATATCGGCAAGACTTGCTACCTCATATATAAGCGTGTTAAATTCCACCGCTATGATGGATCTTGTTAAAAACTCGTCTTATATGCAGGGTTATAACATAAGCGCAGGTGCGCTTCGCTCTATGGTTACCTTTGAGTCGGATTCGGAATTTATAACAGTAACGGTTACCGCTTATAACGCTCAGCTTGCACAGGATTTGGCTAACGCCGTAATAGAATGTGCGCCCGATTTTCTCGTACAGAAAATGTGGCTTGCAGATATAAATGTTATCGACGCACCGAGTTATCCTTCTGTTAATGCCGTAAGCAAATCCGTAAATACCTTAAAGGGCTTTTTGGCAGGCGTTGCTTTGTCGATACTTTTGGTTTTAGCTATAGTTTTAATGGATAACACCGTTAAGGACGAGGACGACTTTACTTCACGCTACGGCGTTTCGGTGCTTGGAACAATTCCGGACTTTGCACAAAACTTCAAGGGAGGATACAGATATGCTAAAAAACAAAAATAAGACTTCGGGAAAGAAAAGCCCAAGAAATAAAAAGTCATATATCTTAGACGAAGATTCGGCTTTTATGATTGTTGAGGCATATAAAAAATTCAGAACAAATTTACAGTTCGTTTTATCACAGTCTGATAAAAAATCCTTTGTTATCACAAGCCCTATGCCTGACGAAGGTAAAAGTACCGTTGCTTTAAATACCGGTATAGTTTTTTCACAGCTCGGCAAGAGGGTTATGATAATTGACGCCGATATGAGAAAGCCTACCGTTTATAAAAAGTTAGGTCTTACAAATCACGTTGGTTTAAGCAGCGTTTTGGGTAACTTTAACGATTTATCGGAGGCTATAAAACCGTTTAGAGAAAATATTGACGTTATAACCTCAGGTCCTATTCCTCCGACTCCGTCGGAAATGCTCGCTTCCAAGAGAATGGACGATATACTAAAACGCTTAGAGCAAGCTTACGATGTAATTATCCTCGATACTCCGCCTATAAATATGGTGGCTGACGCTTTATCCCTAAGTGACAAGGTCGGCGGTGCTGTATTGGTTGTAAGAGAAAGATCCACCAAATACGAAGCTGTTAAAAAGGCTTTAGCCGCTATAGACGATACGGGAATGAAGCTTTTCGGTACTGTTATCAACGGAAGCAGAAACAGTATCGGTAAACTCGGCTACAGACACCGTTACTATTATTCTTATAACTATGCTTACAAGGCTTCTTCATCTAACAAGTAAATTGAAATTTACTTATATTTATCTTAAAGGTGGTATGCAATATGCTATTTGATATACATTCACATATACTGCCTGGTGTTGACGACGGCTCGCCTAATCTTGAGGTAAGCCTTGCTATGCTCAAAGAAATGAAACGGCTTGGCGTCGAGAAAGTTATCGCCACTCCGCATTTTTACGGAGATAAAGGCTCGCTTAGCTCGTATCTTAGGAATATAAACCACGCTTATAACAAGCTTATCTCGGCTTGTGAGGGCAAGGGCTTTCCCGAAATACTGTTAGGCTATGAGGTAATGTATTTTGAAAAAATGTCCGAACGTGAGGAATTAAAGGAGCTTTGCATAGAAAACAGCCCTTTTATTCTTATCGAAATGCCGTACGGACGCATAACACCGAAAATCGCAGACGAAATTTTTAACGTAAAGTTAGCGCTGGGGCTTACCCCCATTATGTGTCACCTTGAGCGATATTTTCGCTGGAACAGCTATGATGAGGTTACTTCGCTTTTTGAAATTGACGGCATAAGAGGGCATGTTAATACTCAGTCCTTATCAAAGGGCTTTGGGCGCAAAAAGACTTTACAGTTACTTATAGACGGATATTGTCAGTATGTGGCAAGCGACGCCCATAACTGCGAGGAAAGGCGCCCAATGTACAAAGAGGCGTTTGACTACATAGAGAAAAAAGCCGGCAAAGAGCTTGTAAGACAAATACTTTCTGACTCTGCCGAGCTTTATGACGAAATAAAAAATAAATGATTTAAGGAGGCTGCTTATGTGGAGCGATAAGTTAAAATTCAGAAAAGTTATACTGTTTATAGCTGATGCCTTAGCTATCTGTGCAGCCTATGTTTTAGCAGTATTTTTTATATATGTTTTGCTTAGATTAAACTATGATGTGCGTGAGATTTTAAAAATCGGCGTAATATACGTCATTTGTAATATACTCGGACTTTTTCTTTTCAGAGTTTATTCGAGTATATGGCGCTTTGCAGGCTTCAGAGATTTTGTAAACTGCGTTTTAGGCATTGTGGTTGGCTCAGGTGTGGCAACTGTTGTCTCACTGTTATGGGGACTTAAGCCTTTGTTCTCATTTATGCTTATGTGCGGCTTTATCACCCTTTGCGCCGTAGTATTTATGAGACTTGTATATAAATCAATTTATGATTTTGTACAGCATCAGGCAAGTATGCAATCCCGTGAAAATACTCTTATTGTCGGCGGCGGCGTTGTTTGTAAGGCAATTCTTGATGAAATCTCGCTTGCTAAGGACAGCGGTTATAACCCTGTTTGTATCGTTGATGACGACATGCAAAAGCAAGGCAGAAGAATAAATAACGTACCCGTAGTGGGTAATACCGAGCAAATCCCGGAAATATGCAAACAGTATAAAATTAAAAATATCATCTTTGCTATTCCGTCCTGCGACGACGAAAACAGACGAAGAATATTAAATAACTGCGCAAAAGCCGAAGATTGTAAGGTAAGAACTATCCCGACGCTCAATAAAATTATCACCGATGAAAAAATCTTAACTCAGATTGTAAATATCGACATAAAAGACCTGCTCGGCAGAGAAACCGTTTCTTTAGAGGACAAGCCGGTTAAGGAATATATCGAAAATAAAATCTGTATGGTAACCGGCGGCGGCGGCTCTATCGGTTCCGAGCTTTGCAGACAGGTGCTTAAATACTCGCCTAAAATGCTCATTATCGTTGATATTTATGAGAATAACGCTTATGATATTCAGCAGGAGATTGTCCGTGAATATAACGGCGTGGCTAAGGTTGATGTTCAAATTGCTTCGGTGCGTGATTTTAAAAAGATGGATATGCTTTTTGAAAAATACCACCCCGACGTTGTTTTCCACGCTGCAGCTCACAAGCATGTGCCGTTAATGGAAACAAACCCCGAAGAAGCGGTTAAAAATAATATTTTCGGTACGCTTAATGTCGCTAAGCTTTGTCACAAGCACAGGGTTAAAAAGATGGTGCTCATCTCTACAGATAAGGCGGTTAACCCGACAAACGTAATGGGTGCTACCAAGCGTTGCTGTGAGATGATTATGCAGTATATGGCTCAGGAAACCTCAGGTACCGAATACGTTGCGGTACGTTTCGGTAACGTATTAGGCTCTAACGGTTCGGTTATACCTCTTTTTAAAAAGCAAATCGAAGCAGGCGGACCTGTTACGGTTACGCACCCTGACATAGTAAGATACTTTATGACCATTCCCGAAGCGGTATCGTTAGTGCTTCAGGCAGGTGCAATCGCCAAGGGCGGCGAAATATTTGTGCTTGATATGGGCGAGCAGGTTAAGATTGTAACGCTTGCAGAAAATCTAATAAGGCTTTATGGTTACGAGCCCTACTCACAAATGCCTATAGTATTTACAGGCTTGCGTCCGGGCGAAAAGCTCTACGAGGAGCTTCTTATGGATGAGGAAAACCTTCAGTCCACTGTACATAAGAGCATATATATAGGCAATCAGATTTCGGTTGACCCTGTGGTATTCCCCAAGGAGCTTGCTGTGTTGCGTGAGCTTGCAGGCGAAAATGAAACCGAAAAAATAGTTGAGCTTCTTCATAAAATCGTTCCGACTTTTATTGACGCCGACGAACTGAATGCGGCAAAACAAAAAGCAAATACCGTTATTATGGAAGCTGAAGGCAAAAACGACAAAGAGCCTGTTATAGTATAATTTATTTAAAAAGTGCAAAACGTCTTATCTGCTAAATCAGATAAGACGTTTTTATTTTTATTCGAGTAGCTCGGACTTTAAATTGCCGAGTATTTTTTTCTCTCTGCGTGATACCTGCACCTGACTCATGCTTAACTCTTTAGCTGTTTGCGTTTGAGTTTTGTTTTTAAAATACCTGAGTACAATCAGCTTGCGGTCTCTTGCGTCCAAGTGACTTAAAGCGTCCTTTAAGGAAACTATATCCGCTATTCGCTCCTCGTGATTTTCCACCGGAATATCAAGCTGGCCCATGCCGTCCTCGCTATTGTCTGTAAGCGACACCGGCGGCATAGAGACGTTTAGGGCTTCTATTATATCGTCTGTAGTAACCTCTAAAAGCTCGCTTAGCTCTGTTACGGTCGGCTCTTTGCCGTGATTTTTAATGTATACTTCACGCTGTCTTGTAACCTTTAAGGACAATTCCTTTAATCCTCGGCTAACCTTAATAGCTCCGCCGTCACGAAAAAGCCTTTTTATCTCGCCCAATATAACCGGTACTGCATAGGTAGAAAAGCAAAGCCCTCTTTCCTCGTCAAAGGCGTCTATCGCCTTTATAAGCCCCACACAGCCTGCGGAAAATAAATCGTCGTACTCTATTCCCCTGCCCTTAAATCGTTTTACGCAGGAATGTACCAGCCCTATATTTTGCTCTACAAACAAATCCCTGTCGGCTTTTGTTTTAACCATTGTTATCAGCTCTGCTTGTAAGCTTTTTTAACATAACTACAGTAGTACCTTTACCTAACCTCGAATTAACTCTGACCTTATCCATAAATGTCTGCATAACTGCAAATCCCAAGCCTGCTCTCTCTTCATTCGGGGCGGTGGTAAACATAGGCTCCATAGCCTTTTTTATGTTCTCTATACCGCAACCTCTGTCACGAATTTTTATGTAAACTGTATTGTTTTCCAAAATGCGTGCGGTAATATAAATCTTGCCCAAGGTATCGGCGTAGGCATGAACTATACAGTTTGTCACCGCCTCGCTCACCGCAGTTTTTATATCGGTCAGCTCGTCCACCGTAGGGTCAAGCTGACTTACAAAACCCGATATCGCTATTCTTGCATAGCCCTCGTTTGACGACCTGCTCAAAAAATTTATGTTTACCTCGTTTAATACCTTCATATTTTTCCCTCCTACCTTATTTTCGCTAACTTATCAAGCCCTGCCAGCGACATTACTCTTTTTATATGCTTTGACGTGTTTATTACCTCTACCTGACCGCCTACCTCACGCATAAGCTTGTATCTGCCCATTACAAGCCCTATTCCGCTACTGTCCATAAAGGTTACATCTCTGAAATCCATATAAAGCATTTCGGGTGAATAGCTTTCTATGCTCATATCAATCTGCTCTCTGATAGTCATCGCCGTATGGTGATCTATATCACCTGCTATTTTGGCAGTAAGATTAGGGCTTTCATATTCAAGCGTTACCATATATTTTTACCTCCTGTATTTTATACTTTTTTATTGCCTATAGTATTATACTTATCGTATAATACCGATAATATTTTACAATTTTACCTGCAATTTATATTATAAGACTTCAAATTTAAAAAGCTTGCCGAATATTGCGGTTTGTTTTTTGTGTTAGGGCATAAAAAAATCCCCTGTAGCTAAAAACTACAGGGGAACGCTTTATTTTTAAATTTTATTCGTCATCAGCTTCGTCAGCTTCATCGTCATCTGTGTCGTCTGCTTCTAAGTCAAATTCTACATCAGATTCAGCTGTAACGTCAAGCCCTTCATCGCTTAACTCATCTGCCAATTCTTCGTCAAATTCATCGTCTTCAAACTCTTCGTCAAAGTAATCTGTATCGTCAAAATCAAGTTCATCTTTTAATTTTTGGCTCTTTTTCTTTAAAAATGTGATAACTCCGACTACGGCACCTGCTATAGCTGTGATTGCGGCTATACCGGTAAGCCAATTTTTCTTTTTCATAATACCACCCTTTCCTACGGCTTTAATTTAACTTTATTATATACCCTCATTTAACAATTTACAAGAGATAATTTAAATATTTTCGGTTATATTCATAATAATAGAAACAGCGCTAAGCGGAGCAGTTTCACATCGCAAAATACGCTTGCCCAAGGTGGCGGTTTTTACTCCTTTAGCTACGGTTAAGGCTACTTCGCTCTCGTCAAATCCGCCCTCCGAACCAATCATTATACCTATGTCGGCGTCGTCTTTTTTAATTAAGCTGTTTATCCTCTCTCCGCCCATTTCGTAAAAAAGCACAGATGTCTTATGCGAGGCTAAGCTATCGGTCGCTTTTTCAAAGCTCATCATAGGCTTAACTTCGGGTATAACACCTCTGCCGCACTGCTTTGCGGCTTCTTTGGCAATTTTATTATAGCGGATAAGCTTTTTGGCCATTGACTTTTCGTCCGGCCTTGATACACACCTTTTTGTAAGCACCGGCACTATCGTCGTAACGCCGAGCTCCACAGCCTTCTGAATAATAAACTCGAGTTTGTCGCCCTTTGGCAAAGCCTGATAAAGCGTTAGCTTCACATTCGGCTCCGTTTCGTTTTTGTGCTTTGATATTATTCTAAGCTCCACCGTCTTAGACGTAATACTTTCAATCTCGCAAAGATAGTCGGTACCGTTTAGGTCGCTTACTTCGAGTTTATCCCCAAGCTTCATTCTGAGCGCTAAGCTTATATGCTTTGCGTCCTCGCCCTCTATATATATTTTATTATCTGCTATATTATCACAAAAAAACCTTGACATTTATTTACTCTCCCAAAGTCTTATCAGATTTAAAAAACCGCCCTTTTAAAAAGGCGGTTTTTATATTTAAGTAACCTATAAACTAATCCTTAAAAGGTTCCTTTGCTTCATAGCTTGTGTGTAAAAGCTCGTGAGCCTTATGTGAATTAGGCTTTCCTAAGAACTGCTCATAGAGCGCAGTCATCTGAGGATTGTTGTGTGACTGTCTTACAGTTTGTCTTTCGTCCTCTGAATAAAGCGCAGCAGCACGTTTTGCCTTATAGGTGTCAATAATATCCAAGTCCTCATTCGGCATAAGCTGTGGCTTAATGTAAGGCTGACCGCCGCCTGCGATACATCCGCCGGGACAACCCATAATCTCAATAAAGTGATATTTGCTCTTGCCGGCTCTGATATCGTCAAGCAAAACCTTAGCGTTCTTCATACCATGAGCAACTGCAACCCAAACCGTAGTGCCGTTAATGTCAATTCCTGCTTCCTTAATACCCTCGAAGCCACGAACTTCCTCAAACTTGATAAGACCGTGTTCTTTGCCTGTTAAAGCGTGATATGCAGTTCTTAATGCTGCTTCCATAACACCGCCGGTAACGCCGAAGATAACGCCTGCGCCTGTGTAATCGCCGACTAAGTCGTTATCAAAATCTTCATCCGGAAGTCTTGTAAAATCGATACCGGAACGCTTTATAAGCTTAGCAAGCTCTCTTGTAGTTAAAACTGCGTCAACATCTTTAATGCCGTCTCTTGAAAGCTGAGGTCTTTCCTTTTCGCCCTTCTTAGCAGTACAAGGCATAACAGAAACAACAAACATATCCTTAGGATCAATTCCGTTTTTCTCAGCGTAGTAAGTCTTTAAAATTGCACCAAACATTTCGTGAGGTGACTTACAGGTTGAAAGGTGAGGGAGTAAATCGCCGTAATAAAATTCTGCGTAGTTTACCCAACCCGGTGAACAGGAGGTAATCATAGGAAGTACGCCGCCGTTTTGAATACGGTCAAGTAATTCTGTTGCTTCCTCCATAATGGTGAGGTCTGCGCCGTAGTTAGTATCAAATACCTTATTGAAGCCGAGTCTTCTCAAAGCTGCTGCCATTTTGCCTGTTACGGGAGTTCCAACCTTCATACCGAATTCCTCGCCGAGTGCGGCTCTTACTGCAGGAGCAGTCTGTACGACAACATACTTGCCGTTTTTCATAGCTTCGTCAACTTTGTATATTTCTGATTTTTCCATCAATGCGCCTGTCGGACAAACGCTTACGCACTGACCGCAGAGAATACAAGGTGAGTTGTCAAGCGATCTGTTTTCAGCCGGAGCAACTATTGTATTAAAGCCTCTCTTCTCAAAGCCGAGTACTGATTTGCCGTGAGCGTTTTTACATCTTTCAACACAACGTCCGCAAAGAATACATTTTGATGTATCTCTTACGATAGACGGTGTTAATTCGTCTATTGTTGTAGGAGTTTTAGCGCCGAGGAACATATCCTCTCTTGCTCCTGTAACTTTTGCGGCATAAAGAAGCTCGCAGTATTCGTTTTTATCACACTGCTGGCACTTCATAGAGTGATTTGAAAGCAAAAGCTCAACAGATGCACGTCTTGCCGCAACTGCTTTAGGTGAAGAAATAGTTACTTCCATTCCTTCGTTTACAGGATATACACAAGAAGCCACAAGTCCTCTTGCTCCCTTAACTTCTACAAGACATACACGACAAGAGCCCTGTGAACATTCGCCGTGATTATATGCACAAAGAGAAGGAATTTGATAACCGCAAATCTTTGCAGCTTCAAGAATTGTCAATCCCTCATCTACTTCATAAGGAATACCTTCGATTTTAATGTTTACTTTTGACATCTTCTATTCCTCCTTATTTCTTTTCTATAGCCTTGAATCTACATGAAGTTATACACAAACCGCACTTTATGCACTTCTTCTGATCGATTGCGAAAGGACCTTTTTCTTCGACTCTTTGAATTGCGCCAACAGGACATTGTCTTGCACAAAGTCCGCACTTCTTACAAACCTCAGGGTCAATTTGATATGACATAAGATTCTTGCAGACCTTAGCAGGACATTTTTTGTCAACGATATGTGCAATATACTCATCTCTAAAGTGTGTCAAAGTAGAAAGAACAGGGTTTGCCGCAGTCTGTCCCAATGCACACAGAGAACCTATTTGTGTTGTACGGCCTAATTCCTCAAGCTCTTCAAGGTCTTGCATTGTTGCCTTGCCGTCTGTAATCTTTGTAAGCAATTCGAGCATACGTTTTGTACCGATACGGCACGGTGAACATTTACCGCAGGATTCGTCGCAGATGAATTCCATATAGAATTTTGCAACGTCAACCATACAGTTATCTTCGTCCATAACGATAGCTCCGCCAGAGCCCATCATAGAGCCTCTTGCAACGAGGTTATCGAAATCTATCTGAGCGTCAAGGTCTTTCTCGGTTAAACAACCGCCCGAAGGACCACCTGTCTGGATAGCTTTAAACTTTTTGCCGTCAGGGATACCGCCGCCGATATCGTATATAAGCTCACGAAGAGTTGTACCCATAGGTACCTCAACAAGACCTACGTTGTTAATTTTACCGCCGAGAGCAAAAACCTTAGTTCCCTTAGAACGCTCTGTTCCGCATTCAGCAAACTTCTGTGCGCCCTCACGCAAAATATAAGGAATACAAGCGAGCGTTTCAACGTTGTTTACTACAGTCGGTTTTTCCCAAAGTCCCTTAACTGCCGGGAAAGGCGGACGTGGACGAGGCATACCTCTCTTACCCTCAATGGAGTTTAAGAGTGCGGTTTCTTCACCACATACAAACGCACCTGCGCCAAGTCTTATATGTACGTTAAAGCTAAAATCAGTTCCTAAAATGTTGTCGCCTAAAAGACCTATTTCTTCTGCCTGTTTGATTGCTTTTTGGAGTCTGCTTACAGCAATAGGATACTCAGCACGAACATAGAAGTAACCGTTTTGTGCTCCGATAGCATATCCTGCGATAGTCATTCCCTCGATAACAGCAAGCGGATTTCCCTCGAGTATTGATCTGTCCATAAATGCACCCGGGTCACCCTCATCACCGTTACATACGACATACTTGTCGCCTCCGCCGTTCATAGCAAAAGACCATTTTCTGCCTGTAGGGAAGCCTGCGCCGCCACGGCCTCTGATGCCTGAATCAAGCACTTCTTGAACTACATCTTCACGTTTCATTGTGAGCGCTCTTGCAAGGCCTTTGAATGCGCCTGCGCCAAGTGCTTCGCTGATGTTTTCAGGGTCTATCTGACCGCAACCGTGAAGTGCGATACGACGCTGTTTTTTGTAGAAAGTAATTTCGTCCTGCTTAGCTACCTTTTCGTTAGTAGCAGGATCAACATAAAGAAGTCTCTTAACAATCTCGTTGCCCATAATGTCTTTTTCCATAATTTCCTCGACATCATCAATAGTTACGAGTCTATATAAGGTATCTTCAGGATAAATTTTTACGAAAGGTCCCTGTGAACAGAAACCGAAGCAGCCAACCTGGTTTACGGTAACTTTATCCTCAAGGTTATTTTCCTTTACAAGTTTCTCAAACTTCGCCATTATTTCACGAGAGTTTGAAGATATACAACCTGTACCACCGCAAAGCACGATAGCTCTTTTGCCTTGGGCTCCTTTGAATTTTGTGTCAAGACATGCGGAACAATTTTCGTTTGTGGTTTTTAAATCTTCAAAGCTTTTTATTTTTTCCATCATCAGTTTGCACCTCCAAGACTGCTGTATTCCTCGATTATTTTCGGAACATCAGCCGTAGTGAGCTTAGGATATACCTTTCCGTTTATAGTAACGGCAGGAGCAATACCGCAAGCACCGATACAACGTAATGCGTCCAAGGTGAAAAGACCGTCTTCGGTGGTTTCTCCCGGCGCTATATCGAGAAGCTCTGAGAACTTATCAACTATTTGCTGTGCACCCTTTACATAGCAGGCTGTACCAAGGCAACAACCGATAACATACTTTCCTTTAGGCTTGAGCGAGAAGAAAGAGTAAAAGGTAACAACGCCGTATATTTCGGCTACCGATATACCTGTCTTCTCCGATACGATTTCCTGTACTTCAAGAGGAATATATCCGTATTCCTTCTGAATGTCAGACAAAATCATCATCAATGGTGTTTTTTCGTCAGCATGCCTTGCACATATTTCGTTAATTTGTGCAACTGCTGCTTCACTTAAACGAGTCATAATGGTTCTCCTTTTGAAAAAAATTTACATTAAATTTATATGTATTATTAAATTTAAATTTGTACTAATATAATAATAACAAAAATTAAAAAAAATTTCAACCTCTAAGCGCTAATTTTTCCTTAGTATTTATTGTATTTTCCTAATTTTTCGACATTTTTATATGTATATTAAAACCGCCCGTTAAAAAAGGCGGTTTTTTATCAGTCATTAGCGAGTATGGCCTTTACAAATTCGACGTTGTGTTCATATTCCTCGATTACCGATTCCTTATCGTTTTTAGGTATGTCCTCAAGTCGTCTTAAAACCATAATCATAGACGAAGCATTATCCAAGCCTGACAATGCAGAAAATGCGCTGTTTGAGCTTACATAATATTTATCCTGCTCGATATTTTCACTGTCGGAAAATTCCGATAAATCATAAAAGCTCGCACCCTCCTCAGTAAGATAATCGTAGGTGTCTTCATCAATGAAATACACCATATGGTATCCCTTTGAAAAGCTGGCGTAAAGCTTTGTCTTATTTGCCATAGCGGTATTTGCGTCAGCCATACTGTCGGAGTTTGTAACCGCTGTTATGCCTACCTGCTTTTGAGAGTTATTATCGTAATCCTCTACATATTCCGAAAGGTCGTCGCTTAACGCTTCTATTACCGTGTGGTCATAATTTTCAGAGGATATATACATAAATTCCAAATCGTATTTATCCTTTTTAACTATCTCCATTACGCAGAAAACGGCAACAACAATTAAAAACGCTATAGCTATCACAAGCCACTTGTAGTGAAACCAAAAGTTTGCTATGTCGCTTTTTGCAGAGGCAGGTTCAGTAAACTCTTTTTTCTTAACCTCAAGCTTAGCTCTTTCGGCAGGATCCATAGCCTTATACCTTGCAAGCTGTTTTTTCGCTTCTATGTCACGCTTTTTTCTGTCATTTAATTTTTCAATATCTACATCGGGCTTATTATTTTGCTCTGACATATTCACAACTCCCTCCAAAGCGTGCAAACTTAGGCGTATTTGCGCCCATTATAAAGGTTTATTTCTTTTCAAGCGGCTTCATTGTGGGGATTTCAAGGGAGAGTATCTTATACCCTGATTTAACCTCTCTTTTCCTTACTTTGTTAATCCAAACCGTTTTCATTAAAGTACATAACCTCACATAAGATGTCATAACTTTATTTGGTTTGTCGTAAAAATTGTCGTAAAAAAACGAGGGTGTTTTCATTGTCCAACAAAGAAGCACATCTCGGATACCCCCGACTATTTGCCACGTAAACCTTTATTTGTTTATACAGTATAACATATTCTTACACAGAAATCAAGGAGCCTATCACCGTTTTGTGGTAAGCTCCCTTTTTTCATCGTATCTTGATTTTCCCCTCAAGCCCTGCAAAGGACTCCATCTTCTTATCCTTTGTTGCTTCGTTATATATGTCCATCGTGGTTGTAATATCTGCGTGTCCCATAATCTCCTGAATGACCTTCAGGTTAGTTTCGTTCTCGCAGAAACGAGTGCAGAATGTGTGTCGCAAATGGTGGCAACTGAAATGCGGTAACAGTTCAGGTTCTCGACCTTCCGCTTTTGCATCTTCTTCCTCTTTCGCATTACACGCTTTGATTATTCGGTCTATCGCTCGATTAACACAATGTGGGGATAATACCGTGTTGTATCTTGATTTGAATATAAAGCCTGAGTACCCGTCTACAACGCTCTCATTAAATCCACTCTCAAGCTGCTCCTTGTATTCTTCTGTGAGAGCCGCCTTTACATCGGAAAGCATCGGAATTATTCTGACACCTGATTTTGTTTTTGGAGTGGTTATTGCGAAGTGCGATGCTTCGTCTGTGTATTTCCTATAAATAAGGGTGTGGTTGATATTGATGATGTTACCTTGAAAGTCACAATCTTCCCACCTTAAACCGAGTATCTCACCGATTCGTCCGCCCGTACCGAGCAGGACTGTAAAGAGTGGCAGCCAATGCTTGTACTGATAGGATTGTGCCGTGAACTCAACGAACTTCGTTTGCTGTTGCTCGGTGAGTGCGTGTCGCTTTGGCTTTTC
>JAEDDN010000009.1 GCA_016298065.1 Oscillospiraceae bacterium | reverse complement strand
GAACACAGAAGTTAAGCTCATTTGCGTCGACAATACTTGGCTGGCGACGGCCCGGGAAGATAGATATTCGCCGCTACTAAAGTCCTAATTTTTAGGACTTTAGATATTCCTCCATAGCTCAGTCGGTAGAGCACGCGGCTGTTAACCGCGGTGTCGTTGGTTCGAGTCCAACTGGGGGAGCCAAAAATCCTTGTTCTTTGGAACAAGGATTTTTTTATTCATTGGGTTGAAGAAACGACTGTTTTATGGTATAAGTACTATAAAGGGTATATTCTTTTTGAGGGGGAGTAAATTATGAAGAAAAAACAAAAGAAGTAAATGGGATCACCTATACTTATTATGAGTATAAAAGCAATTTAAACGACGACGTTCATTATTATCTGTACGAATATGATAAAAAACCGCAGCGATTGTATATTTTACTTTTTCACAAAACGCATTGAACGCTTTATGGAGTGTGTGCCTTCCGACTGGGGAGACGGCTATGATAACGTTATCGTTGGCTGTACCTGCGAAAACCAGGATCGGGCAGATTTTAGGCTGCCGATCTTTACAGAGCTTCCAATCAAGCATAAAACGGTTATTCTTGGCCCCATGCTTGGCCCTGTCAATCTGGAAAAGTATCTAAACGGCGGTATCTGCGAGGTGACTTGTTCGGGAGAATCGGGCGTAAACGCGCGACCGCTTGATTACGAATGGGTGCTGGATGTTTGCCGCCAGTGTGTAAACAAAGGCGTTCCTTTTCAGTTTCATCAGACAGGTGCCCATTTTATTAAAAACGGCAGAATGTATAATATTCCTCGCCGTTTCCAAATGTCGCAAGCACGCAAAGCGGGGATAGACTATAAAATTGTGGATGAATATATACCGGATTTTTAGATTTAAAATCAAGCATCAAATTGAAAACACAAGATAGGAAACATTTATAATGGATTTTAATGAAAAGCTTCAGGAATTAAGAAAACTAAGAGGTCTTACGCAAGAGGAACTTGCGGCAAGTCTTTATGTATCCCGAACAGCAATCTCCAAATGGGAGTCAGGCAGAGGATATCCCAATATTGAGTCGTTAAAAGCTATCGCAAAATTCTTCTCGGTAACGGTCGACAACCTGATCTCAACGAAAGAGGTACTGACAATAGCCGAAGAAGACGGCAAACGAAAAGAAAATCATCTTCGTGATCTTATATACGGATTACTTGATCTCTGTATTGCGCTGCTCCTTTTTCTTCCTTTTTTTGCGGAGAAAACCGACGGAATCATTAAAAGCGTATCACTCCTTGCGCTCCGTGGGGTTCAGCCTTACTTAAAAGCAGCATATTTGGCCGTTGTCGCTATAATGATTGTAATGGGCATTCTGACTCTTGCGTTACAAACCTGTCAGGCGACAGCTTGGGTAAAAAGCAAAACGGCAGTTTCACTCTCGCTTGGAGCGTTATCGGTATTGCTTTTTATAATAAGCTCACAACCGTATGCCGCCGTGTATGCGTTCGTATTATTGACAATTAAAGCGCTAATTCTGATAAAACGGCAATGATACGAATCGTATCACGCCTGTGACGAGCCGTTTCTTGATTACCTTTATGCCTTCCCGCTAAAATGTATTTAGGCGAAAGCTAAAATGTAAAAGGGAAGGTTAAAGAATCATGGCAAAGAAAAACAAAAGGTATCTATTTGCAGGAGCGGGGTTACTTGTCGCGTTCATATTGTGGACGGTGCTTATTCGCTTCGTTGACGTTCAGGCGATAGGTCCCGAAGGCTCATCGGTTGGTTTTGCTGCACTAAACGGATTTGTACACGAGTTTACCGGTGTGAATATGCCCCTGTATGTGATCACAGACTGGCTGGGGCTTGTTCCGATCGGCGTTGCGCTCGGCTTTGCCGTTGTTGGCCTTGTACAATGGATAAAAAGAAAGAACCTGTTAAAAGTTGACAGAAGCATCTTTGCGCTCGGCGGCTTTTACATCGCCGTCATAACTGTATACATCCTCTTTGAGATGGTGGTTATCAATTACAGACCGACACTGATTGACGGATATTTAGAAGCTTCGTATCCGTCGTCAACAACCATGCTTGTGATGTGCGTGATGTCTACGGCAATGATACAGCTTCACTCCCGTATCAAGAACAAAGCGTTCAGTATGTGCGTCACGGCCACTATTGCCGTATTTATTGCCTTTATGGTCATCGGCAGACTTGTGTCCGGTGTGCATTGGATCACCGACATTATTGGCGGCGCGATAGTAAGCACGGGACTTGTAATTCTGTATTGCTTCGTCTGCGGTCTTGAAAAAAAGGAGAAAATCTAATGAAATATGTAAAAAGTGAAAAATATCAAACCCCGGATTTAATGAAAAAAATAATGGGTCCTAATCCGTTGAAATTGGAAGAAGAACTCTTATTCGGGCATAAAATCAAAGACGGTGCCGTTGTATGTGATTTGGGAAGCGGCCAGGGGCTTACAAGTGTTTTTCTCGCAAAAGAATACGGATTTAAGGTGTATGCAGCGGATTTGTGGAGCGATCCCCGTGAGAACACTCTGTTTTTCGAAACGATGGGACTTTGTGAAGATCAAATATGCGCTGTCAAAGCAGATGCCACGAATTTGCCTTTTGAAAAGGATTTTTTTGACGCCGTTGTCAGTACAGACTCTTATAATTATTTCGGACGGGACCCCCGCTTTCTTGATGATAAACTTTTGCCGTTTGTGAAAAGCGGTGGATATATTTATATTACCGTTCCCGGTATGAAAAGGGATTGCCATGATAATTTGCCGGATGAACTCCTGTTGTCCTGGACACCCGAACAACTCGATTATTTACACGACGTTGATTATTGGACAAAAATTGTAAGCGCTTGCAAAGGCGCCAAAGTGATTTCTGTTAAAGAAATGGAAAGTAATGAAGAGTGCTGGAACGATTGGCTTGCGCAGGAGAATGAATATGCTGTCGGGGATAGAAAAGCAATAAATGCCGGCGGAGGAAAATACTTAAACTTTATCGCTATTGTACTAAAGAAGAAATAAAGAATCATTTGTCAAATACCGTTTTGTAGAGATATTTTGAGGAGACCTGTTATGTGGACTTGTCTGAAGTGCGGAAAAGAACTTTCGCGAAAAGATCAGCATCATTTTTGCGTGGGCCGAGACCGCTTTCCGGCGTAGACAAGCAGTTTATAAGGGATCGCTTTATGGACGGCAAGGATTATATACCACGCTCTTATTTTAAAGGCGCTACTCCGCAAAACGACTATACACCTGCTGAGCCTTACGGAATAAAAGTAAGCGAAAATCCGTATTCCTACACAAATCAAGGCTACGCTAAGCTATTTTTGACCTCAGGCGGTGCTGACAGCCCTCGTGAAGTTACACTTCGTCAGACAAAGGACGGCAAATGGTATCTTTGGGAGCAATTTTTGCTTGTAGGTATCAGAGAGTCCGAAAGCAGTAATCCTTGGGCTTAAGCTATAGGGAGAAAACGATAAAGCGCTTCTAACAATTTATTTGTCGGAGGTGCTTTACTTATTTAAAAACGCAAAGGGTGAATAGTATGGCTAAATACGACGAGCTTTTCGGCAACTGGGAAGAAAAAAATGTAATAGGAACCAGAGTGGAAATTGATAAAAATACCCTTGCAATACTTTGGCAGGGCGGTATTGTGCTTAAGACAAAATATAAAGCCACAAAGGAAAAAGACGGCAAAATAACGCTAAAGCTTAAACAAAACGGCTTAAGGTATGAGGGCAGTGTGAGCGACTATGCTGTAGTTACAAGTCTTTATTATGAAGCAGGCTCACTATATTTCATAAAGAACTTTCCCATAACAGGTGAAAGCACCGAAATACTCACTAAAACCGAAAACTCCCGATACGGCAATTACAGAATAGAGGACGAAAAAATACTGCCTTTGCTTGAGGGAGAATGGAAATCGACAAACGGCTTCTATGAACTGAGCTTTTTGGGGGATACGCTTATCTTTGGCGGGAAAAAGATAAAAATACACGCTCTGCGCAGTAATTATGAAGGTGCGATTGAGGAATATAAAATCGCCGACCAAAACCCAGCCAAGCACGAGATAGCGCACCTTGCAAATCTTAAATATTCGGGCGGTGTTATTACGGCAAATGAAATTATACTTGACGGTCCTACCGTGACGATTGTTTTTGAGAAATGCGTTGCCTTGTAGGTAAAACCCCACATAAAAGGACTTGATTTATTGATAATAATAGGCTACAAAAAATGCGAGAATACTCCCGCTTCACGGCATAATGAAGCGATAAAGCTAAGAGATACGCTTATATCCGCTTACCTTAATGCCCCTGATGATTATATTTCTTTATCCGAAAAAGGCAGACCTATGCTTAAAATTAAAGGTGCGGATATTTCCGTATCGCACTGTGAAGATATTGTTATGGTAGGGCTTAGCATAAGCTTTGACTGTGAGAGAAAAAAAGAGTCTGCGTTAAAGTTTGAGCAAGAAAACACCTTTATAAAGGTGCTTGAAACAAACGCACAAAGTATAGGCGTTGACATCGAAGCGGTACAATACGATAAAGATATAGGTCGCTATAAAAGAATAGTCGAGCGCTGTTTTTCAAAAGGCGAAAAGGAAATTTTAAACACCATTACCGATAAGGATAAGTATATAACAGAATTTTTAAAAATGTGGACCGCAAAGGAAAGTATCTGTAAAATGTCGGGCGTCGGGTTATCGGGAATTAGAAGCACCGACACGACAAAAAACAAAAATGACTATACTCTGATAAATGACAAAATCACACTCCATAGCAAAGAGTATATCTTTACAATATGCGTTAAATAAGCCTTTATGGTAAAATTCACAATAAATAGGTTAGCTAAAGCTAACCTATTTTTGCAATCCTACAAAAATGGCTTTGGATAGCGAAAAATCCCCGTAAAATCATTGACAGGCAAAATCACAAATAATATAATAGTCTTGGGTTAGCTTTGACTAACTTAAGACTATTTTTTAACCGGACTTAGAATATACATATAAACTCAAACGGAAGGAAGCGAAGTTATGATGCCGCTTATACTTGCAAATCCCGGCGAGGAAAACATTATAAAAAAAGTCGGCGGAAAGCCCGAAATAAAAAAACATCTTGAGGATCTCGGTTTTGTGGCAGGCGGTAGCGTTACGGTCATATCAACACTTGGTGGAAACGTAATTGTAAATGTCAAAGAGTCGAGAGTGGCTATAAGTGCTGAAATGGCACAAAAAATTATGATTTAAATTATAAGTTAATGTAAAGGGGGAGTACATAGTGAAAACACTAAAAGAGGCAAAAATCGGAGAAACCGTCAAGGTTTTAAAGCTTCACGGGGAAGGCGCTGTAAAGCGCAGAATAATGGATATGGGAATTACCAAAGGCACCAATATATATGTCCGTAAGGTAGCACCGTTAGGTGATCCTGTTGAAGTTACGGTACGAGGCTATGAATTGTCGCTTCGTAAAGCAGATGCCGAAATGATAGAGGTGGAATGATAACTTTTAAAGTTATCATATATTTTTGCAAATGAGTTAGCCTATGCTAATAATAAAAAGAAGGGGATATTTATGGATTTAAGAATTGCTCTTGCGGGAAATCCGAACAGCGGTAAAACGACCTTGTTTAACGCGCTCACAGGCTCTAATCAGTTTGTGGGAAACTGGCCGGGCGTTACCGTAGAGAAAAAAGAGGGTAAACTAAAAAAACACGAGGGAGTTACAATAACCGACTTACCGGGTATTTATTCGCTCTCGCCGTATACTTTGGAGGAGGTTGTAGCAAGAAATTATCTTGTAAACGAACGTCCCGACGCAATACTTAACATTATCGACGGCACTAACTTAGAGAGAAACCTGTATCTTACTACACAGCTTACCGAGCTCGGTATTCCTGTTGTTATTGCCATAAATATGATGGATGTTGTCAGAAAAAACGGCGACAAAATAAATACCGAGGAGCTTTCACGTCAGCTCGGATGTAAGATAGTCGAGGTATCTGCATTAAAGGGAACCGGAATAATGGAGGCGGCAAAAGCTGCCATTGAGGCGGCAGACAATGCAAAGACAGTTCCTATGCATACTTTTTCGGGTGCGGTAGAACATGCTTTGGCGCATATTGAAGAAGCAACGGTTCACGATATGCCCGCAGAACAGCAACGCTGGTATGCTATTAAGGTGTTTGAACGTGACGAAAAGGTGCTCGAGCAGTTAAGCTTAGACGAAAGCACATTATCACATATCGAAGAAGACATAAAGGCTGCCGAAGCCGAAATGGACGACGACGCAGAAAGCATTATCACAAACGAAAGATATATTTACATAGCGTCGCTTATGAAGAGCTGTTATAAAAAGAAATCAGCAGGTAAGATGTCCACCTCGGATAAAATAGATAAGATTGTCACCAACAGATTTTTAGCGCTTCCGATATTTGCGGTAGTAATGTTTTTGGTGTATTATATATCTGTAACTACCGTAGGTACTTGGGCAACCGACTGGGCAAACGACGGTGTTTTCGGCGACGGCTGGCACCTGTTCGGAATAGGCTCATCAAGCTATGACCAAGCGATTACCGATTATGCTTCCGAAAATGTTTGGACCGAGGAGCTAGGTAGTATTTTAGAAAACGCAAAGGCAGACGAGATTATAGGAGCCGAGGACATTTTAGACGCAGTAGAGGGTGAGGATTTCGGCGCTTTTGAGGAAGCGGTAGACACCTTTGGCGATTCACTTGCCCAAGAGGGCTACGACATTTCCGAGATAGTTGATACGGCTATGGAGGACGCTCCCGATACCGCAGATTACGGCATTTGGATTCCGGGCATACCTGTTCTTGTCGAAAACGGACTTGACGCAATAAATTGCACCGAATGGCTAAAGAGCCTTATCATTGACGGTATTATAGGCGGTGTCGGCGCAGTTTTGGGCTTTGTGCCTCAGATGTTAGTACTGTTTATATTCCTTGCATTTTTAGAGTCGTGCGGATATATGGCTCGTATTGCATTTGTTATGGATAGAATTTTCCGCAAATTCGGACTTTCGGGTAAATCCTTTATACCTATGCTTATAGGTACAGGTTGCGGGGTTCCGGGTATTATGGCTTCCAGAACGATAGAAAATGACCGTGACCGCAAAATGACAATAATGACTACCACCTTTATTCCGTGTGGGGCTAAGCTTCCGATTATTGCTCTTATTGCTTCGGCTTTGTTCGGCGGAGCGTGGTGGGTAGCTCCAAGCGCATATTTTATCGGCGTTGAGGCAATAGTAATTTCGGGTATAATGCTCAAAAAGACAAAGATGTTCGCAGGCGACCCTGCTCCGTTTGTTATGGAGCTTCCTGCTTACCACTGGCCGACCGTTTCAAATGTTCTGCGCTCTATGTGGGAACGTGCAAGCTCATTCATTAAAAAGGCGGGTACAATTATCCTCATTTCCTCAATCATCATCTGGGCAGGCTCTTGCTTCGGAGTGGTTGACGGTGCGTTCGGCTTTGATGTTGATATGGAGCTTGAAAACAGCTTGCTCGGCATTATAGGCGGTGCAATTTGCTTAATTTTTGCGCCTCTCGGCTTTGGCACTATAAAGGCTACGGTTGCAACTATTATGGGACTTGTGGCAAAAGAAGAGGTTGTCGGCGTATTTGGCGTACTCGACTTTGAGGGTATGACAAAACTTACCGCATATTCGTTCCTTATCTTCAACCTGCTTTGTGCTCCTTGCTTTGCCGCTATAGGTGCTATAAGACGTGAAATGAACAGCGCAAAATGGACTTTATTTGCAATAGGCTATCAGTGTGTATTTGCTTATGTAATATCGCTTATAGTTTACCGGCTCGGAGGCTTATTCACAGGCAGTGCAAATATTATAGGCGTTATTATAGCAGTCTTACTCATAGCGTTTATGATGTATATGTTATTTAAGCCTTATAAGGAATCAAATAAGCTTACTGCAAAGGTAAAGATTAAAAAATAAGATTTATTTTAAGGAGGAACAGTTATACTTAATTTTTTATCGCAAAACATAGGGACGATTGTGGTGTCGGTGATTTTAGCGCTTATTGTAGCTTTTGTTATAATCCGTATGATAAAAAACAAAAAAGCAGGAAAGTCCTCCTGTGGTTGCGGTTGTGAAAACTGTGCTATGGCAAATGAGTGCCATAAGAAAAACTAAAACTTATAATATAAAAAAATCCGCAGGTTAAGCCTGCGGATTTTTAATTTGACAAATAAATTTTAATAGCTGTCTTTAATAATGGGTTTTACCTTATTTACAAGCTGTCTGTCGTTGTCGTAGCTTAAAACAGCGTGCGCACGGCTGATTTCGACCCATTTTATATCGGCGATTTCCTCCTCCTGAGGAACCAAGTTTGAGTTTTTGGCGATTGCAAGAAAATATATTACGTCCTTTTGAGTTTCCTTTTTCGGCGAATAGGTGACAACCTCTCTGAAGCTTGAGTCGATTATTACGTCAACTCCCGTTTCTTCTTTTATCTCTCGGATAGCGGTTTCCTCTTCGGTTTCGCCCTCTTCGACGTGTCCTTTCGGGAAGGACCAGTGTCCGCCGTTTACATGTTTTATGATAAGCAGTTCGGTATTGCCGTGGTATTTTCTGAATACGACGGCACCGCAAGACTTTTCAAATTGCATAGTAAGCCTTCTCCCTTTATAATGTGATAACTGATATTATGATACCATATTCCGAGAGAAAAATCTGCATTTTTCAAAAAAAGTTAACATATTTTTAGATTATATATAATTTGGCAGTTATATTGATAAAAAACTTTTGGCGTATTGTACTAAAGGGGGAGTGAGAATGTATAAATGGTTTATCGGTATGGTGCTTAAAAATAAATATATAATTTACACTATCAATAAATAAAGAAGAATGAAGATTTTATGAAAAATATTGTTGCGAGACACACACTATTATGATACAATATCTAAAAAGGATGTTTTGGGATGTGAGAACATGCGATTTATAGGCTGTAAATCCAATTTACTCAATAATATTGAAGCTGTGATTAATCAAAATGTTCAGAAGATGGGTGGTGTTTTCTGTGATATTTTTTCTGGGACAGGTACAGTGGCAAGGCACTTTAAACCATATTATGAGATTCACTCAAATGATGCATTATACTTTTCATATGTTATTCAAAAAGCAACAATAGAGAACAATTCTGAACCTACTTTTTCTAAATTGAAAAACATAGGAATTCTTGACCCAATGTCATTTTTAGAAGACGCCAAAATTCAGACATACGATTATAATGACGATAAATATTTTATTACAAATAACTATACTCCGCATGATGATTGTTCGAGGATGTATTTTTCAAACAAAAATGCTGTAAGGATAGATTTTATAAGAAATACTATCGAAGCCTGGAAAAAATCCAATTTGCTTGATTAATTAGAATATTTTTATCTTCTTGCCGCACTTATAGAGGGGGTTCCCTTTGTATCAAATACTACAGGAACATATGGAGCATATTTAAAGCAATGGGATAAGAGAAGTTTTAAAGAGTTAGAATTATTAAGACTTGAAGTTCTTGATAATGGTCTAAACAATAAATGTTATAATGAGGATGCACTAAAGCTGATTGATGGTTTAGAAGGAAATATTATTTATATCGATCCACCATATAACGAGAGACAGTATGCATCAAATTATCACATTTTAGAAACAATCTCAAAATATGATTATCCTGATATTAGGGGGACAACCGGACTACGACCGTATAAAGATCAAAAGTCACCATTCTGTGTCAAATCTCAAGCACATGATGCTTTTGAAGAATTGATTAGTAAAGCTAAATTTGAGAATATTGTTATGAGTTACAGTAACGCTGGAATTATGACAGAAGGCGAGATAGAGAATGTATTAAAAAAATATGGAATTCCTGATACATACAAGAAATATACCATTCCGTACAGACAATACAAGAGCAAGAAAGATAACAAACAACATACGTTATACGAATATTTGTTTTATGTAAAAAAACACATTGAACACATCAACTATTATTTTAATATAAAGGAAAGAAACAGTAACATAGGTTTCAAAAACAGTCCTGGAAGCAAAAAGTACATTAAGAGTCCAACCAACTATATAGGAGGAAAATATAAAGTACTGCCACAAATAATACCTCATTTTCCTAGCAATATTCGTACTTTTATTGATCTGTTTTCAGGTGGTTGCAATGTTGCAATCAATGTTTGTGCAGACAAAATATTCTGTAATGACATAAACAGTATAGTTATCAAATTGTTTGAGTACTTTAAGAATAACTCTACCGATAAAATTTTATTAGAAGTTTATTCAGTCATTGATAAATACAAATTGTCTAAGACAAATGAAGCAGGGTTTATTGCTTTAAGAAAAGCATATAATGCAAATCCTAATTCTATTGAATTATATGTTCTTTCCTGTTATTCGTTTAATTACCAATTCAGATTTAACAGCAATCATGAATACAACAATCCATTTGGAAGGAACAGAAGCCAATTTTCAGAAGCAATGAAAAACAATCTTATTAAATTTGTTAATAAACTGCATAAAATTGATATTACCTTCAGTAGTGTTGATTTCTTGGAATTTGATATAAGCAATTTAAATAGTGGCGATTTAATATATTGCGATCCTCCTTATCTAATAACAACCGGCTCATATAACGACGGAAACCGAGGCTTTAAGGATTGGGGTACAGAAGAAGAAAAGGCTTTGTATGCGTTTTTAGATAAAGCAGATGAAAAAGGAATTCGTTTCGCTTTATCTAATGTGGTTGAACATAAGGGAAAAACAAATAATCTGTTAATTAAATGGGCAAAGAAATACAAGGTTATAGATATTGACAGAGATTATTCCAATTCGAGTTATAATACTCGACAAGGGAAAAGCAGAGAAGTGCTAATAATAAATTATTAAGGTGGTACATATTATGGCGAGAAGAACTTTCGGCTGGATACAAAACCCAGGTAAATTAGCAAACTTAAAAAAGACAGTTAGCGTTTTCAAGTACAATAGTAAATATAATGTTTGGTTAAGGGAAGTGCGTCTGCCTTTGCTCAAAAAGTATCATCTAATAAGTAACGATGATTACTTAAAGTTTTCCGAAGCACTTTCAAACGAAATTATTACTGCAGAATATATGGTGCTTAAAGGAAAAGGAGCGGGTAAACAAGGGCGAACTAATGCGATCTGCACAGGTTTAATTCAGGCAACTATTGATGGTCAACAAGATAAAGTGTACCGTGATGATACAGGTGCTACTACAACTATTAAAAAGCCGTACACAGATGATTGGACTGCTGAAGGTTTTTTAAGATGGGCAATTTCTTGTGGGTTACTTATATATGATGGAAAAAATGACACCTGCTCTTTGTCAGAGTTAGGGGAAGAACTTGCCAACACCACAGATGGTTCAACAGAAGAAAGAGAATTCTTTACTAAATCATTACTATCCTATCCGCCAGTATGTCGAGTTTTGTAGCTCCTTTCTGATGGTAATGGTTATACAAAATTTGAAATTGGCAGACAACTTGGCTTTTATGGGGAACTAGGCTTTACATCTATTCCTCAAAATATTTATGTATATGACTATAGCGTTGCAAGTGAAGAAGAACGCAAAAGAGTTAAGAGCAATGAGGAAGGCGATTCCGATAAATATGCCCGTGGCATTGCTAGTTGGTGTGCACAAATGGGTTGGGTAGAGTCTAAAAATGAAGACGTAACTGAAACATATAGAGGTATTGATTACACCGTAAAACTACAGAAATACTATATAACCAGAGAAGGTGAAAAAGCACTAAAAAGAGCCTTAGGGAATTCCAGTAATGCCAAAACACCCAAAATAGTATTATACGAAATGTTAGCTTCAAACAAATCTCCGGATTCCGAGTATCTCAGAATGGAACGTGCGAATATTATTAAATCCATTACAAATTCTGAAAAGTCCATTAAACAGATACAAGAATTTTTACAAGCCGAAAAAATAGATGTATCAGAATCGTCAATTGCCGATGACATAATTGGACTAATGCAAATAGGCATTAATATACATGAACGTAATGGAAAGTATAAAATAACTGATAAGATTAAAGGCTTAATAATTCCTTCAACAATTTCAGTTATAAAAGCCGACATCACTCAACTCAAAGAGACGATAAGAGAACAACTTAAAGTTATTGATCATAAATATCTTGTTCTTGTTGATTTGGCATATAGTGATGCATCTAAAAGCAAGAAAAATGCAGATGCCCGAGAATTTGAGATTCAAACAGCAGAATTGTTTACAAAAGAGCTTTGTTTTAATGGGCTGAGACTTGGAGATGCGAACAGACCTGATGTTATCATATCTCACGAAAACTATGGAACTATTATTGATAACAAATCTTATAAAGATGGTTTCAATATTGACAAAAAATGTGCTGATGAGATGAGCCGATATATCAACGAAAACGCACGGAGAGTACCAGAATTACCCAAGAACGAATGGTGGAAAAATTTTAATACTAACGTTGATACATTTACTTTCCTTTTCATTACTTCATTTTTGAAAGGTAATTTTAAATCTCAACTTGAATATATATCAAAATCTCAATCAGAAATTCCTGGGGCTGCAATCTCTGTAGACAATCTTCTTTATCTGGCGGAAATGATAAAGACGGAAAGTATATCAAAAGATGAATTTTTCAATATGTTTTGTAATAATGAAATAGTGGTTAAAATTACAAATGGATAATAAGCTGGCTTAATAATTGTTCTTCGTGCAGATGTGAGCTTAAAGTCTGTACAAAAACCCCCGAAGTGTTAACACTTCGGGGGCTTTTTGGAGCTGGTAATCGGACTCGAACCGATGACCTGCGCATTACGAATGCGCTGCTCTACCAACTGAGCCATACCAGCGAGAACATTTAACCGACTAAAAAATTATAACATATAAATTATAGATTTTCAACAAATTATAATTATAAAATTTAATATATATTTCTATTTTGAAAAAAGTGACGAAATTTAAGATAAACGCACTTAGTTTCTTTACAAAGATAGGTCTAATTGGTATAATGTAGATAACCGATAATTTATTACGATTTTTCGGGAATATTACGGTGTATATCGGTAAATTTAAAGAAAAATAAGCTTTTGCCTATGTTTAATAAAGAGGTGAAACCTAATGTTAAAGGGCAAAATACACTCTACCGAAACCTTTGGCTCGGTAGACGGCCCCGGCATAAGGTTTGTGATATTTATGCAAGGGTGCGCTATGCGGTGCAGATACTGTCACAACGCAGATACTTGGGCTTTAGCTTCGGGTGAGGAAAAAACTACCGGAGAGCTTATAAAAACGGCAAACCGCTACCGTGCCTACTGGGGTGCAGACGGCGGAATAACGGTAAGCGGCGGCGAGCCTCTTTTACAGCTTGATTTTTTAACAGAGCTTTTTAAAAAGGCAAAGGCTGAGGGGATTAACACCTGTATTGATACCGCAGGCCAGCCCTTTGAGAGAAAAGAGCCTTTTTTTACAAAGTTTAAAGAGCTTATGGAGTATACCGATCTTGTAATAGCCGATATAAAGCATATTGACCCCGATGAGCATATTAAGCTTACCAAATGTAAAAACGACAATATTTTAGATATGCTTAAATTCTTGTCGGAAATAAATAAACCCGTTTGGATACGCCATGTACTTGTAGAGGGCATAACCGACAAGGACGAGTATTTAATAAAAACCGCCGAGTTTATAAAAAGGCTTAACAATGTAAAAAAAATCGAGGTGCTTCCTTATCATTCCTTGGGAGCATATAAATGGAAAGAGTTAGGGTTTACTTATACTCTTGACGGCATAAATCCACCCTCTGAGGAAAGAATAAAAAAAGCTCAAAAAATCCTAGAGGGCAAAGCATAGATTTATATAGGTAACAATAACTTGTTTGCACGCAGTTTGCAGTGAAGGGGAGTAGTTATTATGAAGAACGCTTGGAGAAATTTTAAAGGCGGAGTATGGACAGAAGATATAAATGTCAGAGATTTCATTCAGAATAACTATACCCCTTATAACGGTAACGAGGATTTTCTCGAAGGACCGACCGAAGCTACCGATAAATTATGGGGAAGGTTGCAAGAGCTTCAACGTCAAGAACGTGCAAAGGGCGGCGTGCTCGAATGTGAAACCGAAATAGTATCAACCCTTACCTCCTACGGTCCCGGATATATCGATGAGTCTATGAAAGACTTAGAGCAGATTGTAGGGCTTCAGACAGACAAGCCCCTTAAAAGAGCGTTTATGCCGTACGGCGGTATAAATATGGCGGTTAAAGCCGCTAAGACATACGGCTATACGGTAAACGAGGATTTGCAAAGAGTATTCACCGATTACCATAAAACGCACAACCAGGCGGTTTTTGACGCTTATACACCTGAAATGAAAAAGGCAAGACACAGCCATATCATAACAGGCTTGCCCGATACCTACGGCAGAGGCAGAATAGTAGGAGACTACAGAAGAGTTGCGCTTTACGGAATTGACCTTTTAATTAAACATAAGGAAACCGACCTTCAAAACTGCGGCGGAAGAAATATGATAGATAAGTTTATCCGCCTAAGAGAAGAAATTGCCGAACAAATCAGAGCCTTAAAGAATATGAAGGAAATGGCTCAAATCTACGGCTTTGATATTTCATTACCTGCTCAGAATGCAAAAGAGGCTATTCAGTGGCTTTATTTCGGCTATCTTGCCGCAATTAAAACCCAAAACGGCGCTGCTATGAGCGTAGGCAGAATTTCAACCTTCCTTGATATATACATTCAGAGGGATTTGGACGAGGGCACCCTAACCGAAAGACAGGCGCAGGAGCTTATAGACCACCTCGTTTTGAAATTCCGTATGGTTAAGTTTGCGAGAATACCGTCATATAACGAGCTTTTTTCGGGGGATCCGGTTTGGGCAACTCTTGAAATGGCAGGCGTCGGCACGGACGGTCGTCACATGGTAACCAAAAACGACTTCCGTTTTTTGCATACGCTCGAAAACATGGGTCCGTCGCCGGAGCCTAACCTAACGGTGCTATACTGCTCAAAGTTACCAGAAAACTTTAAAAAATACGCCGCAAAAATTTCGGTAAACACCTCGTCTATTCAGTATGAAAACGACGGCGTTATGCGCCCGATATGGGGCGATGACTACAGCATTTGCTGTTGCGTTTCCGCAACTCAAACAGGCAAGGAAATTCAGTTTTTCGGCGCAAGGGCAAACCTTGCAAAATGCTTACTCTACGCCTTAAACGGCGGCGTTGATTCCAAAATAAAAGATCAGGTGGGTCCCGAATACGCTCCGGTAACCTCGGAATATCTCGACTATGACGAGGTTATAGAAAAGTTTGACGCTATGATGGACTGGCTGGTTGAGCTTTATGTCAACACCTTAAACCTAATTCACTATATGCACGACAAATATTACTATGAGGCTGCCGAAATGGCGCTTATAGATACCGATGTAAGAAGAACCTTTGCAACCGGTATTGCAGGATTTTCTCACGTTGTCGATTCACTTTGTGCAATTAAGTACGCCAAGGTAAAAACCATAAGAGATGAAAACGGACTTATAATAGATTTCGATACTAAAGGCGATTTCCCACGCTACGGAAACGATGATGAAAGAGCAGACGATATTGCGGTTTGGCTTTTAAAGACCTTTATGAATAAGGTAAGAAAACACCATACCTACCGTGAGTCTGAGCCTACAACATCAATCTTAACCATAACTTCAAACGTGGTTTACGGTAAGGCAACAGGCGCTTTGCCCGACGGGAGAAAAGCCTTTGCACCTTTTGCACCCGGAGCAAACCCGGCTTACGGCGCAGAGAAAAACGGCTTGCTTGCTTCGCTTAACTCTGTTGCAAAATTGCCGTATGAATATGCGCTTGACGGAATTTCCAATACTCAAACCATAAGTCCTGACGCTTTGGGACATAGCGATGAGGAAAGAAAAAATAATCTTTGGCATATATTAGACGGTTATTTTGACAAGGGCGCACATCACCTAAATGTAAACGTATTTGGTGTGGACAAGCTAAAGGACGCAATGGAGCACCCGGAAAAGCCCGAATACGCAAACTTTACAATCCGTGTTTCAGGTTATGCGGTTAAGTTTATCGACCTAACAAGAGAGCAACAGCTCGACGTTATAGCAAGAAATGCGCACGAGAGAATGTAAACTTAAAAATCATAAACTCAAATCAGGTTGTCGGTTTTATCGACAACCTGATATTTTTATGTAAGCATAAAAATATTTTATCGCCCTCCAATAGTATATTTTTAAAATATAGACAAACAATATGTAAAAATAGTTAATGGAGGAAACTTAAATGAAGATTACTCTCTCAAAAAGAGGAATGATAAGGCTTGTAAGCTTTGCTTTGGCTACAGTTGCGGTGCTTTCGGCTTTTTGTATTATTAACGCCGCTAAGGCTTCAAGGGCAGAGACAAAGCTTGAATACCAGTATTTAAGATCGGTGGACGACTTAGGAAACTATCTGGAGGACATTGAGACCACCCTTACAAAAACCATGTATTCAAACAGCGCAGAAACGATGACAGCACTTTCCAACAAGCTTTCGAGCGAAGCAAGCTTTGCAAAAGAATGTTTGTCGGGGCTTCCGATGAACTATTTAAATTTGGAAAACACCTATAAATTTTTATCGCAAGTCGGAGATTACTCGGTTGCACTTGCCAAAAAGGTGGCAAGAGGCGATCAGCTGACCGGTGAAGAACGAGAAAATATGGAGAAGCTCAAAGGCTACTGTACGGGTATGCTTGAGCAGGTATTTGTTTTGCAGGACGCTATACGCACGGGCAGTATAAGCTTTAACGAGGTGAAAAACGACACGTCCTCCTCGACCACTACGGTAAACAGCGTTAATATCTCGGACGGATTTTCGGAGTTTGAGGATTCGCTTTCGTCTTACCCCACACTTATTTACGACGGACCTTTTTCCGACCACATTTTAGAAAAAACGCCTGTTATGACTAAAGGCAAAGCGGAAATTTCAAGGGAACAGGCAAGAGAAATTGCGGCAAAGGCGGCAGGTCTTAAGAAAGATAAGCTTTCAGATGACGAGGACGAAACCTCAAAAATGCCCTCTTATTGCTTTAAAGGTGACGATATAAATATCGCAGTCACTAAAAACGGCGGGTATGTAGCTTATTATATTAACTATAAAATACCCGAACAGCAAATCCTTTCGGCAAAAGAATGTATTGCAAAGGCTAAGGAATACCTTAAAGCTTTGGGAATTGACAGTATGACCGAAACCTATTATGAAATAAACAGCAATATGATTGTAATAAACTTTGCCGCTATAGAGCAGGGAATTATATGCTATCCCGACTTAATAAAGGTAGCCGTTTCTATGGAAAACGGCGAGGTGTTAAGGTATGATGCAAGAGGCTATATTACAAATCATACCGAAAGAGAAAGCTTTACCACAACGCTTACCTCTGAGCAGGCGGCAGCTAAGGTGAGCCCGATTTTGACGGTAAAGTCCTGTAAGCTTTGCGTTATTCCTACCGATAGCTTGAGCGAAGTGCTTTGTTATGAATGTATTTGCTCATATAAGGACGACGACATTTTAGTTTATATAAACGCCGCTACAGGAAATGAGGAAAATTTATATATCCTTTATACCGACGACAACGGTACGCTTACCGTATAAAAACAAAAAACCCCCAAAAATATTCGGTTTAAGTTTTACTTAGCCGAATATTTTTTTAACCTAATGATTATTTACTACATAATCTTGACAATGCTATAAAATGAAAGTAAAATAAAATATATAATTATGCGGTGTCGGTATACCTATAAAGACAGTACCGACTTAAAATTTATAAGGCTTTCGGAAACTCGCTTTTACATTTATGCTTTACTGCTTTTTTGCAGTAACTGTAAGCCTTGATTATTTGTACGGAAAAGCTGAAAATAAGTCTTTTTAAGCGACGCAGTTTAGGTGTGGCTTTAATTTAGTTGCGTTACATATCAGAAATTTGTGAGATTTTAAAAAAGAAAGACTCCTTCAGCCGACGTATTATTATGCCGATAAAATCAGGTATAGCAGATATTAAAGAGAGGTAAAAACGTGGTAAAACAAGAAAAGAAAACAAAATCTGAGGGTACAAAGCAAAAGACTTTAAAATCAAACGTAAAGGCGGGCAAACCCAAGAATAAACTAAAAAAGCAATCGGAACCCAAAAAGCAGACAAAGCTTAATATGGAAAAAAAGTCCGACAAGGCGGTAAAAAAAGCCGATAAATCGGTAAAAAAGACAGATAAGAAAACTATGTCCTCCGGTAAGGGTAAACAGCAAAACAAGGTTATAAGAAAAACTCCGGTAAGGATTATTCCCTTAGGCGGCTTAAACGAAATCGGTAAAAATATGACCGTTTATGAATGCGGTCACGATATGTTTATAGTCGATTGCGGACTTGCTTTCCCTGACGCAGATATGCTTGGTGTTGACTTGGTTATACCGGACTTTTCGTTTATTGAGGAAAACGCAGATAAAATAAGAGGTCTTTTTATCACTCACGGACACGAGGACCATATAGGAAGTATTCCGTATCTGCTCAAAAAGATAAATGTGCCGATATACGGCACTAAGCTGGCGATAGGGCTTATCGAGGATAAGCTAAGAGAACACGGACTTTTGGGCAGAGCAAGCTTAAATGTCGTAGTGCCTCGCCAGACTGTTAAGGTCGGCTGTATGGCGGTGGAATTTATAAGGGTAAACCATTCTATCCCCGACTGTATCGGTATGGCTATTCATACGCCGTCGGGAGTTATAGTTCAGACCGGCGACTTTAAGATAGACTATTCGCCCATAGGCGGCGATATAATAGACCTTGCACGCTTTGCAGAGCTTGGCAACAAGGGTGTGCTTTGTCTTTTGGCAGACTCTACAAACGCCGAAAAACCCGGCTACACCATGAGCGAAAGCAAGGTAGGGCAGTCGTTTAATATGCTCTTTAACAATGCCGTGGGCAAGCGCATAATAGTTGCGACCTTTGCCTCTAACATTCACCGTATACAGCAGATAGCCGACAACGCCGTAAAATACGGACGTAAGGTTGCCGTATCGGGCAGGAGTATGGAAAACGTAGTTAAAAAGGCGGTTGAATTAGGGTATCTTAATATCCCTGAGGGAGTGCTTATAGATATTGACTCAATAAGCCGTTATCCAAATGAACAGCTTGTGCTGGTAACCACGGGAAGTCAGGGCGAGCCTTTGTCTGCGCTTGCAAGAATGGCTTCGGGCGATCACCGCAAGGTTACCGTTACCTCCGAGGACTGCATTATAATTTCGGCAACCCCTATACCGGGTAACGAAAAGCACGTCACAAGAGTTGTAAACGACCTTTTAAAATTAGGAGCAGAGGTCATATACGACAAAATGTATGAGGTTCACGTTTCGGGACACGCCTGTCAGGACGAATTAAAGATGATGTTAACCCTTACGAAGCCTAAGTTTTTTATGCCGGTGCACGGCGAGTTTAAGCATTTAAGAGCGCATGCACGTTTAGCGCAGGATATAGGTATGTCACCGTCAAATATTCATATCGGTGATATAGGTCAGGTGGTTGAGCTTGACAACCTCGAAATGAAGGTTTCAGGAAGCGTAACCGCAGGCGCTGTATTCGTAGACGGCTTGGGCGTAGGAGATGTAGGCTCGGTTGTACTGCGTGACAGGAAGCACTTGGCGCAGGACGGACTTATAATAGTAGTTGCTACTATGGACGGACTTACAGGCGCTTGTATGGCAGGACCTGATATTGTATCAAGAGGCTTTGTATATGTAAGAGAGTCAGAGGAGCTTATCGACAAGGCAAGAGAAGTTGTCAAGGATACTTTAGATCGCTGTTATGAAAATAACATTCGTGACTGGACTACAATAAAGCTTTCGGTCAAGGACGCTTTGTCAAGCTTTATTTACCGCAAAACCAAGCGTTCACCTATGATTTTGCCTATTATTATGGAAGTGTAGCAAAAGGCTATTTATAAAAAAGCAGAACGGAGATTATTATGAAAAGCGGAAAGGTTTGGATGATAAAATCCTTTATTTTAATTATCCTTATACTCGGCTGCGGCGTTTTGGGCGTATCGTATTATTATAATAAATATTTGTTTTTTGGGCTTATACCTGTAGTGCTTTTGCTTGTCGGCTATTCGGTATATCGTTATGTAAAGCTTCACCGAGATGTTGAGAGGTATTTAAAGCAGATAAGTAAGCACATAGGCGGCGAAGACGTAAAAAATATGATGCTTTTGCCTATGGGCGTAATTATCACAAACTCAAGCCGTGAGATAATATGGTATAATGAAGCGGTGGAGGAAATTTTAAACGGCGACGAGTTTTACGGCGGTAAGCTTGATAAAATAACTGCGCTCAGCTTTAAGGAGCTTTCCGATAATCAGGGAGCGATAATAGAATATAACAAAATGTTTTTTAAAGCATATCACGTCGCCTCAACTCAAGGCGAGGAATGCTTACATATGCTTTATCTTATAGACATTACCGAGCACGAAAAGGTATTTGATAAATATTTCAAAACAAAGCCCGTGGTAATGACCATAGTAATAGACAGTTATGAGGAAATTATCAAAAACGCTAAGGAAAGCGATAAAACCCACGTTTTAAGCGAGGTAAACAGACTGCTTGAAAAATATATAGCCTCGGCAAACGGCTTTATACAAAAATACGAGCGAGATAAGTATTTTGCCGTAGTCGAAAGCTATTATTATCAAGAGATGATAAAGACAAAGTTTAAAATATTAGAGCAGGTTAAAAATATCGTCACAAGCGAAAAGATACCGGTAACTCTGTCAATCGGCGTGGGAAGCGACGGCGACACGATTGAGCAAAACGAAAGAGATTCTAAAAAAGCACTCGAAATGGCACTCGGCAGAGGCGGAGATCAAGTTGCGGTAAAGGTGTTTGACGGCTATAGATTTTACGGCAGCGCTTCAACTTCCGTGGAAAAGCGCAACAAGGTAAAAAGCCGTATACTTGCTTCGGCTATGGCTGACCTTATAAAAGCGGCCGATAATGTGCTTATTATGGGGCACCGTCACGCAGATTTAGATTCCTTAGGCGCAGGTATAGGTATGGCGAGAGCCTGCGAATGTATGGGTAAGTCGGTAAACATTGTGTTAGATAAAAAGCTTTGCCTTGCAGGCGAGCTTGTAGATTATTACTGCAAGTTTGAGGACGACGGCTTATTTATAAACGAGCAGGACGCCTTAGAGCTTATAAACCGCAACACGCTTTTATTTATTGTGGATACACATTCGCCTTCGTTTTTGGAAAGCGAAAAGGTTTACAGGGAGTGTAAAAATATTGTCGTTATCGACCACCACAGAAGAATGGTAGACTACATAGATAATACGCTTATTTCTTATCACGAAACCTACGCCTCTTCAGCTTCGGAGCTTGTAACGGAGCTGTTTTCCTACTTCGGTGAGGACTGCACCCTAAAGAGTCATCACGCAGGAGCACTGCTTGCGGGAATTATGCTTGACACCAAAAACTTCGTGATGAAAACAGGGGTGAGAACCTTTGAAGCGGCGGCTTATTTAAAGCGAAACGGCGCAGATACCGTGGCGGTTAAAAAGCTGTTTGCAGGCAGTATGGAGGAATACAGACAAAAATCCAAAATTGTCGCTTCGGCACAGCCGTATAAAAACTGCGCTATTGCTTCGGGCGAAGGTCTTATATCAAAAGTCATCGCTGCGCAGGCGGCAGATGAACTGCTTAACATTGATAATGTAGACGCTTCGTTTGTTATTTTTGAGCAAAAGGACGCTATATCGGTTTCCGCACGTTCGCTCGGAAATATAAATGTGCAGGTAATAATGGAAAAATTAGGCGGCGGCGGACATCAGACAATGGCGGCGGCGCAAATCAAGAATATTCCTGCCGACAAGGTAAAGCAAATGTTAATCGCATCGATTGACGAATACTGCGAGGATTAAGTATAAAGGTTAATTTTTTAAGGAGAAACTCATAATGAAGGTTATTTTAAAACAAGACGTTAAGGGAACAGGTAAAAAAGGCGATATTGTAAACGTCGCAGACGGATATGCTAATAACTTTTTGCTTAAAAAAGGCTTAGCCGATGTTGCGGACGCTAAAGCCTTAAACGAAAAAACAAATAAGGATTCGGCAGAAGCTCATCACAAGCAGGTAGCTTTAGAACAAGCGCAAAAATTAGCAGAGGATTTAAAGGAAAAAACCGTAAAGGTAATATCAAAAGCAGGCGATAACGGCCGTCTTTTCGGCAAGGTTACCTCAAAGGAAATAGCCGACGCTATATTAAGTCAGTATAAGGTCGAGATAAACAAAAAGAAAATCACCTTAAAGGAAGATATAAAGTCGCTGGGAACATTTGAGTTTGAGGTTAAGCTTCATACGGGCGTCGGAACAAAGATGTTCGTTGAGGTTTGCGACAAGTAACATATTTTAAGGAGAGCATTAAGCTATGGCGATAAACTTTGATAACGGCGACGAGCTTACAAATTTGCCCTATAGCCTTGAAGCAGAACAGGCAGTGCTCGGCGGGCTTTTAATAGACCCTGAGCTTATAGGCACGGTTTTGGAGCGTGTAAGCAAAAGCGAGATGTTTTTTCTAAAACAGCACGCAGGACTTTATGAGATTTTTATAGAGATGTTCGGCGAATCCAAAACGATAGACTTTGTCACCTATCTTGACAGGGTAAAGCAGACTAAAATTTTTGCCGACGAAAATTCGGCAAAGGTTTATTTGGTTCAGCTGATGGAGATGGTGCCGTCTACCGCAAACATTACCGATTACTGCGATATTATCTGCGATAATTATTACCGCAGAAAGCTCATTACCGCTTCGAGTGAAATATCCGATAATGCAAAGCAGTCAGAGGCAAACTCCTCTACGCTTTTAGACTTGGCGGAGCAAAAGATTTTTGATATACGTCAGGGCAAGGAAAGCGGAGACTTAATCCCGATAGAAAACATAATCATAGAAACCTATGACAGACTGCAAAAGCTAAACAGCGAGGATAAGGATAAATATTTAGGCTTACCTACGGGCTTTCACCGTCTGGACGCTATGATAACCGGGCTTAATAAATCCGACCTTATCTTATTGGCGGCAAGACCCGGTATGGGTAAAACCTCCTTTGCGCTCAATATAGCTACCCATGTAGCCAAAAACACCGATAAAGACGTTGTCGTATTTTCACTCGAAATGTCAAATGAACAGCTTGTCGGCAGGGTATTATCCTCCGAGGCGATGATCCCAAGCGAAAATTTAAGAACAGGTAAGCTCGGCACAGAGCAGTGGGTACAGCTTGCCGCAAGCTCGGATATGCTGTCGCACACAAATATGTATCTTGACGATACTCCCGGCATTTCGGTAAACGAAATGAAAGCAAAATGCAGACGCCTTAAAAATTTAGGGCTTGTGGTGATAGACTACTTGCAGCTTATGTCAGGCGACGCAAGGAGCGAAAATCGTGTGCAGGAGATTTCCAAGATTACCAGAAACCTTAAAATTATGGCTAAGGAGCTTAATGTCCCGGTAGTAGTTTTGTCACAGTTAAACCGTGGCCCTGATTTAAGAACCGATCACAAGCCTATGTTAGCGGATTTAAGAGAATCGGGATCTATTGAGCAGGACGCAGATATTGTAATGTTCCTATATAGAGACGGATATTATAATCCGGAAGCAGACAATCCAAACCTTTCAAAATGTATTTTAGCCAAAAACAGACACGGCTCTGTAGGCGATTTTGATTTGTTGTGGAACGGTCAGTTTACAAGGTTTAATAATCTTGACGTTTACAGAACAGAATAGATAAGCTATCCCGTCGGTCACAAAAAGCTGACCGACGGAAATTTTAATTTTTTAAAAGGAGAGTGACGTTATGAGAGTTTGTTTATCCGAATATTTTAATAAAAACGATACGGTAGTTGTCGGCTTGTCGGGCGGAGCAGACTCGGTCACTCTTACTCATCTTATGAAATTTAATAACGACCTTGAACTTAAGGTTATCGCCTGTCATATAAACCATAATCTAAGGGGCGAGGAAAGCTTAAGGGATATGGAATTTGTAAAATCGCTTTGTAAAGAGTGGGATATACCGCTTTTTATAAAAGATGTAGATATAAAAGCACTTTGTAAAAAAGATAATCTTTCCGAAGAGGAATGCGGCAGAAAAGTAAGGTATGATTTTTTTAATAAAACGGCTGATAAGTTTTGTGCTAAGATAGCTACGGCGCATACTCTGTCGGACAATGCCGAAACGGTTTTATTTAACCTTGCAAGAGGAAGTGCGCTTAAAGGCCTTTGCGGAATACCTAAACAAAGAGAAAATATAGTAAGACCGCTTTTATCGCTTACAAGAAGCGACATAGAAGCGTACTGTAAAAAGCATAATCTAAGCTATGTTACAGACTCCACAAATGAAAAAACCGACTACACAAGAAACTATATTCGTCATAACATAATTCCCGAGCTTAAAAGGATAAATCCTGCGTTTGAAACAGCGGTTTTAAGAACTACCCAGAGCATATCGTCAGATGACGAATATTTATCTTATTTAGCGGGCGAATGTTATAAAAAGATAAAAAGTAAAAACACCTTTGACTGCAACACATTAAAAAATGAGCATAAAAGTGTAAGAAACAGAGTTATAAGACTTATTTTATCCGAATTTGGTTTTGAGCTTTCTCATAAAAATATCGAGAGCGTCGATAAAATAATCATTGACGGCGTGGGAAAGATAAATATTAAGGACAATATGTTCATAGAAATTAAGGATAACATTCTTGCGGTAAGCGAGGGTAAAATAAAGGAAGAATATTTTGAGTTTCCCTTAAAAGACGGTCGGTTTTTAAGTAAAACAGGTAAAACCTACAATGTTCAGACTTTAGACACAAATCAAATTAAAACAGTTCATAAAGTTTATAAAAAATTGTTTGATATTTCGCTGGATTGTGGTAAAATATGTGGTAGTATCGTTGTAAGGCAACGCAAGTCAGGCGATAAGATAAAGCTTAAAGACAATATGTATACCAAAAAGGTTAAAAAGCTTCTTTGCGAAAATGAGATACCCTTACAGGAAAGACAAAAACTTTTTGTTATAGCCGACGATGCAGGCGTTATTGCGCTTGAGGGCTTCGGTATAGACGTAAGAGTTAAATGTGACGAAAACACTACTTGTTTTATAAGGGTAAGTGAAATTTGTGAGGATTAGTTTATTTTATAAAGCATTAAATTAAAGGGAGTGGATAGTTTTGCCGACAAAAAAGAAAGGTTTTTTTCTGTATGTGGCTGTTGTTATTGTAATGCTGTTTATTTGCTTTTACGGCTTTACAAAGCTTTATGAGGCGACAGCGATAGATTATAAATATTCCGATATAGTTTTTCTTTTCCAGGACAACAAGGTTTCGGACTATGAGCTTGACTTAGGTACAGGCGAGCTTACCGTAGTATTAAAGGAAGGCGAAAACTTTGAGGGCGCTAAGGAAAACAGCGACGGTCAAATGGTCTTTACCTGCAAGGTAAAGAGCGTTAGCTTATTCTTAGACGATATAAAGGGTTTTGTAAACGAGTATAACGCTAAGGCGGATACCGCAGACAGAATAGGAACCGATTACGAATACACAAAGAGCAATACCTTGCTTGCAAGCTGGTTGCCGACAATACTGCTTATTGCCGCTATGATAGGTCTTTTTGTATTTATGACAAAGCAAACCGGCGGAGGTAAGATAACTCAGTTCGGCAAAGCAAATATGAAAAACCCTGCACAGCACGGTATAAAAACTACCTTTGCAGACGTTGCAGGCGCAGACGAGGAAAAAGAAGAGCTCCAGGAGATAGTAGGCTTTCTCAAAAGCCCGAAAAAGTATAAGGAATTGGGTGCGAGAATACCTAAGGGCGTTTTGCTTGTAGGCCCTCCGGGTACAGGTAAAACCTTGCTCGCAAGAGCAGTTGCAGGTGAAGCGGGAGCGCCGTTTTTCTCTATTTCCGGCTCGGATTTCGTAGAGATGTTTGTCGGCGTTGGTGCGTCGAGAGTGCGTGATTTGTTTGAACAGGCTAAAAAACACGCCCCGTCTATTATCTTTATCGACGAAATAGACGCTGTAGGACGTCACAGAGGCGCAGGCTTAGGTGGCGGACACGATGAACGTGAGCAGACCTTAAACCAACTGCTCGTTGAGATGGACGGCTTTGGCGAAAACCAGGGCGTTATTGTTATTGCGGCTACCAACAGGCGTGATATATTAGACCCTGCGCTTTTAAGACCGGGACGTTTTGACCGTCAGGTTGTAGTGGGTTACCCGGATGTTAAGGGCAGAGAGGAAATCTTAAAGGTTCACGCTAAAAATAAGCCTTTGGGCTTTGACGTTGACTTAAAGGTTATCGCAAGAAGCACTGCGGGCTTTACGGGCGCCGATCTTGAAAACATTTTAAACGAAGCAGCTTTGCTTGCCGCAAGACGAGATAAAAAGGCGATAACCGCTACGGAAATTGAAGAAGCTACTATTAAGGTTGTTGCAGGACCGGAAAAGAGATCGCATAAAATTCACGAAGTGGATAAAAAGATTACCGCTTATCACGAAGCAGGTCACGCTGTTGTCAGTTTTTATCTGCCGACACAAGATCCTGTACACGAGATTTCAATTATACCCAGAGGTATGGCGGCAGGCTACACCTTAAATCTTCCTGAGGACGACCGTGCGCACATGTCAAAGACAAAGATGGAAGAGAATTTAGCGCTTTTATTAGGCGGACGTGTAGCTGAAACAGTCGCTTTGGACGATGTTTGTACAGGCGCTTCAAACGATATTGAGCGTGCAACAAAGCTTGCTCGCAGTATGGTTACCAAATACGGCTTTAGCTCAAAGCTCGGTGCGGTTATGTACGGCGAAGCAGAGGGCGAAGTATTCTTAGGTAAGGATATGGGACACCAGCGCAACTACTCGGAAGCTGTTGCCGCACAAATTGACGACGAGATTAGAACACTTATCGACAACGCCTTTAATAAGGCTAAGGAAATCTTGCTTGCACACATGGATAAGCTTGACCTTGTCGCAAAATATCTGATTGTATACGAAAAAATTTCCGCCGATACCTTTAAGGATTTAATGGAGGGAAAAATCAGCATACAAAGCGTTGAAGCAGAGCTTAAAAGCATAAACGAAAACGCACTCATAAAAGACGAAACTGCTTCGGATAATAACGGCGCAGAAGCTAAGGCGTACGAAGTAACTTTAGGGGAGTCTGACAAGAGCTTAGAGGCTGATGATCACTCATCTGACGAGCAGGTAACGGACGACAAAGAAAATCCCGAAAAAAATAAAACCGAATAAAACGGTGAAACTCTCAAATAATAAAAGCTCATAGGATAAATTTTATTCCTATGAGCTTTTTTGTTTTGCGTGCTATAGGTAAAGCGTTTGACATTTTCTACGCAAAGGCGTATAATATAATAGCTAAAAATTAAAGTATCATAGTGAGGTGAGTTAAGTGAACAATAGTGATAGTTGCGGGCGAAGTAGGCAGGCAAGCAGAATATATTTTTTAAAGCATATCCGTCTGTGGCAGTCATTGTGTTCGGCTTAGCGGAGATGCCTTTAATTGATATTGTCTTGTTGCCTCTGTAGCAGGGTTTAGCCCTAAACAGAGGTTTTTTGTTTACTATCCCATATCACCGTTATTCTAAACCAAGTTTAAAGTAGGTTATGTTTAGCATGGAAAGTGGAGGGATAAATTTATGGCAGACGAAAAAGAAAAGCTAATAGATGAATTAGAGCCTTCGTCAAACGACGCTTTGGAGGAAGTAGCTTCAAAGCCCGATTACGAACAGGAAATCATAAATATAATAAGAAGCAACGCTTCGCCTAAAATGATGCAAAATAAGCTTGAGGATTACCACGAAAACGATATTGCGGAGATAATGCCCGAGCTTACCGTGCAAGAGCGAAAAAAGCTATATAGGATACTTGACGTTTCGCTTTTGTCCGCAATTTTTGAATATACAAGCGAGGAAGAAGCAGGAGCCTTTTTAGACGAGATGGATTTAAAAAAGGCGGCCGCAGTTTTATCCGAAATGGAAACCGATACGGCTGTGGGGGTACTTCGTGAAATTCATAAAGATAAAAGAGCGCTGCTTATAGATACAATGGATTTAGAGGTACAAAAGGAAATCAAGCTTATCGCTTCGTTTGACGATGACGAAATCGGTAGTAAGATGACCACAAACTGTATCATTATCCGTGAAAATCTTACAATCAAGCAGGCTATGAACGAGCTTGTAAGACAGGCGGAAAAAAACGATAACATTTCAACGATATTCGTTACCGATGAAAACGGTGAGTTTTACGGTGCGCTTGATTTAACCGAGCTTATTATAGCTCGCCAGCAGGATTCGCTCGAAAGCCTGATAGTTACCTCGTTCCCCTATGTTTACGGTAACGAGAGCATAGACGACTGTATCGAAAAGTTAAAGGATTATTCCGAAAACTCAATTCCGGTACTTGATAATAACAACAAAATCTTAGGTGTTATCACCTCACAAAACATCATCGAGGTTGTTGACGATGAAATGGGAGAGGACTACGCAAGACTTGCAGGTTTGACCGCAGAAGAGGATTTAAACGAGCCTTTAAAGGAAAGTATGAGAAAGCGTTTGCCGTGGCTTGTTGTTTTGTTGGGCTTAGGAATGGTGGTTTCCACCGTTGTCGGTGCGTTTGAGCACGTTGTAAAAGAGCTTACATTGATAATGTTTTTCCAGTCAATGATACTCGGTATGTCGGGTAACGTAGGTACTCAGTCGCTTGCTGTTACAATCCGTGTGCTTACCGACGAAACGATAACGGCTCGTCAAAAGGCACAGCTGGTATTTAAGGAAATGAGAGTCGGCTTTTGCGACGGCGCTTTGCTCGGACTTATTTCCTTTGTGGTAATAGGGCTTTATATATTCTTTTTTAAGCATGAGTCAATTATGTTTTCGTATGCGGTTTCGGGCTGTATAGGAATTTCGCTTATACTTGCTATGCTTATTTCCAGCGCAGTCGGTACCCTTATACCGTTATTTTTCAAAAAGATAAAGGTAGACCCTGCGGTTGCGTCAGGTCCGCTTATCTCAACGGTAAACGACCTTGTTGCAGTTGTTACCTATTACGGTATGAGCTGGATTTTACTTTTAAATGTATTAAATCTTGCAGGTTAAAAAATAAAATCAAAAAGGAGCTGTGTTTTACACAGCTCCTTAATATTTAATGCCCGTGAGGGATTTTGTTAAGACTTCCTTTTTCTTTTTTAAAGTCCGCATATAAAAAGTCAAATAGTACTACTGCCAGCGGAATGAGCGCAAACCAAATTGCCTTGCCTAAAAAGATGTTGCAAAGCACAGTTGCTATAACTCCGCCGATTACAAAGATTAAAAGCATTGACAGATGAAACATAGCCCTGCTCATATACTGTCTGTCCTTGTGGCGTAAGGTTTTGGCAAAGCCCACGCCCACCTGGCGTAAATGGTTTGTGCAGAAGGTGGTCGCCATAGGTATGCCCTGCGCTTGTCTGAAGGTGTTGTACTGCATTGAGCAGATAAAGTTAATTGCCACCTGTGAAATCTGAAACGGTGCGCTTTCGGGCACAAATCCGAGCGAGGCTATTATAAGCATTTCCACAATGATAAAAAGGGTATCCCAGCGCATAATATTGAGCTTTTTAATGGGAGTTGCAATCGCTTCCGAGATAACTGCGCCCAAAAGATATGCGCTCATGGGAATAAAGTAGTATAGCGCTTCAGACCAGTGCGTATTGCCGAGTGCGATAGCAAACAGCACGAAGTTTCCCGTTTGAGCATTACAGAAAATGCCGCCTCTTATTGTATATGTAAACCCGCCTAAAAAACCGCCCACAAACATAAGCGTAGCAAATACCCAGCGTTTTTCACATTCAAGGTATTCTTCCTCGGTCACAGAAGCTATAAGGCGTGATTTTTGGTTTTCGTTTTCCATAAATTCGACCTCAAAGATTTTACTTAAAAAAGCTTAACCCTGTAAGCCTCTTGCCTGTCTGTCCATATCCTCTATAACTATATCAAAAATCTCGCCCAAGGAAGCGCAGTATTCAAGCACCTTCCAAGGCTCATTTGTATGGTAATGAATTTTAATAAGCTCCTCGTCGCCTACGGCAAGCAGGCTGTCGCCCTTAAAATTTTCTACGATATAGTCGTTGATTTCGTCCTCGTCTAAGTTTGTGCCTTCGATTAAAAGCTGTGTGTCATATTTAAATTCTACCATAATAATTCTCCTTTAGATAAATTTAGCTTCTTTTATATTATATCAAGTTTTTTTAATATGGCAAGAAGTACTACAGTAAAAATTCCCCGAAGCGTAGCTTCGGGGAATAAAAATATAGAAAAATTATCTCTTAC
>JAEDDN010000006.1 GCA_016298065.1 Oscillospiraceae bacterium | reverse complement strand
TACGATCCCCTACGCTACGGCGTACTGTCCTCCGATGACCGATATTGATTTGTAAAATGATTATAGCACAGATAACGCGAATAATCAATATGAAGTTTTTAAGTTTCTATGAAGTCGGACGCAAAAAGGAGCAGGCGAACCTGCTCTGGTACATAAGTCAATGGTTTAATAATTTCTTGTAGGTCAAATCCATAAGTATTGCTCCGAGCGGAGCGGTAATCAGAATGGAAAGCACCGCAACGGAAAGGACGATATTTCCGCAAGGCAGTCCGAGTGAAAGCGGTACCGAACCGATAGCCGCCTGAACGGTCGCTTTCGGCAGATAGGCGATAATGCAATAGAGCTTTTCTTTGCGGTTGAGCTTTGTGCCGATCAAACAGACAAGCACACCGACCGAGCGGAAAATGAGTGCAATAAATATCACCAAAACCGCCATTGCTCCTGCTTGCAGTGTATAGCGGATATCCACCGCAGAACCGACAAGCACAAACAGAATCACCTCTGCGGCAAGCCAAAGCCGTCCGTATTTGGCGGATAAATCATCCGATACTTCTTTGCGGCAACGGAGTTGTATTACGCAAGCCATACTCATCACGGCGAGCAGTCCCGAAATCGAAACCGTACCTTCAAGCCATGTTTCAATCGCCATTAAAAGAAATGCCGCACCGAGCAGGATGATCGTCTTGATGCTTTGACGTATGGAGTTTCCTCTTTTGTGTGCAAGTTCAAAGAGGAAGGCAAGTACAGATCCGAAAGCCGCGCCGAGAAGGATCCCCAATATGATAGAGATCGGGATATTGACAAAGTCTATGATTTTTGCCGAACCGCCCTGTGCCATGCTGATGAATGTGGAAAACAAAACAATGACGAACACATCATCAAGCGAAGCACCTGCGAGAATAAGCTGCGGTATCTGCTTATCCGTTCCGCAGTTTTCATCCATGAGTTGTACCATTCTGGGAACGACGACCGCAGGAGATACCGCACCGAGTACGGCACCCATAATCGCAGAGTCCAATACGGTGATATGCAAAAGCCGTGGTGCCAGCAAAACAAATGCTCCGATTTCAAACAACGCCGGCAAAAAGGACATCAGCACAGCAGGTCTGCCGACTTTCTTCAAATCGGAAACATTGAGTGACAACCCTGCCTTTATCAAAATGATGATCAGTGCCATTTGCCGCAGTTCCGATGAAATACCGAGTATCTGCGGATCAAGTAAATCAAGCACAAACGGTCCGAGTGCAATTCCCGTAATGAGCATACCGATAATTCGGGGCAGTTTGATTTTGCGGCAAATAAACGCCATTGACAGACCTACAAGAAAAATAAGGGATAATGAAGTGAGCATAAAAGCCTCCTAATAACGCAAAAAAGCCGACAGCTTCTGCGTGAAATAGCAGAAGTCATCAGCTTAAATAAGCGGTTTAGGTTTCCCACGGGAGAACTTCATTCCCAAATGTAATTATAGCATTGAGCGATAGAAAAGTCAACGGTTTCGGCAAAAAATAAGAGTCCATAACTCAAATCCGTTATGAACTCTCTAAATGGTTGCGGAGGCTGGATTTGAACCAACGACCTTCGGGTTATCACTTCGTGCCACTTGCGGTGCCCGAAAGTTGCTGACTGTTTTGAAAAACAGGCAACTTTCGACCGCTGCGCTTCGGTTTGCTCGTTTTTTCGTCCGCCGGACGCACTCGCAACCTCACCCAACGAGCAACGCTCGTCGGTCTCAACCGTATATCATAAATTCAAAATCACATCTTCATAACAGAAAAACCTCTACACACCTAACGGTGCATAGAGATTTTTTGGTTGCGGAGGCTGGATTTGAACCAACGACCTTCGGGTTATGAGCCCGACGAGCTACCTAGCTGCTCCACTCCGCGATATTAAAGCCACTAAATGACTGCATAAGTAATTATACTATAACGCTTTAAAAAAATCAACTCTCATTAAGAATAAATATAAAGTTTGTGATTTCTAACAAAAACGCATTATAGCTTTGGGCATTTTAGTAACTTGTGTATGGCACACCTTTAATACACTGTCTAAAAAAGCATTATTTTTTAAAAAAGCGTCGCATATCCGACACCATATATAAAGAACCGCATATTAAAAGCATATCCTCTTTGTCGAGCGCCTTTAAAGCTTTTGTGTACGCTTTTTTTAAATTGTTTTCAAAGCTTACGTTTTCGCAGTATTTAAGCGAAGCGAGCATCAGCGCTTTAGCGTCGAGTGCTCTGGGGTTATTTACGTCTACGGTTATAATCTCGTCTACAAAGGGGCATATTGCACTAAGAGAAGTATCATAATCCTTGTCCGCAAGCATACCGATAATCATTAGCTTTCTTTTGGCTTTGATGTCTTTAACCGTTTCGCTGAGTGCTTTCATACCCTGAGGATTGTGCGCTCCGTCAAGTATTATAAGCGGAGATTTGCTCACAATTTCAAAGCGTGCAGGCATACTTACGCCCTGTAGCCCCTCTTTAACGCAGGCTTCGGGGATACTAAAGCCCTTTTTAGTTAACTGCTGGGTAGTTAATATGGCGGTAACGGCGTTATATACCTGATGTTTGCCGACAAAGCCGACGTGATAGTGCTCGTTAGAGTATAAAAAGTCGCTTCCCGTTATATCGCTTGAAATTATTTTTACGGCATTTGAGTTAGCCGTAATATATTTTGAGCCTGTTTCGGCGCATTTTTGCATTATTTCGGCTGCTGCTTCGTCCTTTTGGAGCGGATAGCTTACACAAGTGCAGCCTTTTTTAATAATACCTGCTTTTTCAAAGGCGATTTTTTCTATAGTGTCGCCTAAAATATGTGTGTGGTCAAGGGCGATAGCAGTTATAACCGACACAAGCGGAGTATCTATTACATTTGTAGCGTCAAAGCGGCCGCCTAAGCCTACTTCAAGGCAGACGATATCACAGTTTTGTTCCTTAAAGTAAAGCATAGCGATAGCGGTATTAACCTCAAATTCAGTAAGCTGATTTCCCTCAAGCGACATTTTATCCACAATCATCTTAACTTTTTTTACAAGGCGTGAAAAGGTGCGCTTGGGTATCATTTTTGAGTCTATCTGAAAACGCTCTCTGAAATCCGACACAAAGGGCGAGGTGTATTTACCTGTTTTATAGCCCGATAAGGTGAGAATATCGCTTACCATTGTAGTTACGGAGCCTTTTCCGTTAGTTCCTGCTATATGCACAAACTTTAAGCTTTTTTCGGGGCTATCAAGTCTTTTTAAAAGCTCGTTCATTCTCTCAAGACCTAATTTTGAGCCGAACACCTCCAGTGAATGAATGTAATTTTCAGCTTCGGTATAATTCATTTAACCTCACCTTACCTAATAAAATCCCCACGTTTTAGCGTGGGGGTTTTAAAATTAAGCGTTTTGCAATTTTGCGATAGCTTCGTTAATTTTACTTAGCTTTTCCTCTGCCTTAGCGAGTTTTTCTCTTTCTTTTTCCACAATATCTTCGGGAGCCTTGCTTACAAAGTTTTGATTTGAAAGCTTGCCGGAAAGCATAGCCACGTCTTTTTCGCAAGTAGCCTTTTCCTTATTTAGTCGGCTTAATTCCTTATCCTTATCTATTAAGTCGCCCATAGGAATAAGTATTTTAGCGCCGGAGGTAACTACCTGCAAGGCGTTATCTGCCTGAAGCTCGGTGCCGATTTCCACACTCGAACAGCTTGCAAGCTTCTCAAAGAAAGGTATGCCCTGTTTAAACACCTCGTTAAATTCGGTGATAATGTAAGCGACGCCTTTTTTGCTCGGCGGAATGTTTTTCTCTGCTCTGGCGTTTCTTATACCCTTTATTGCCTCGACAATAAGCTCAAAGTCCTTTTCCTCTTTGTCAAAAGAAAGCTCAGGCTTGTATTCGGGCCATTTTGAAATCATAATGCTTTCGCAGTCATTCGGCAGAGCCTGCCAGATTTCCTCGGTGATAAACGGCATAAACGGGTGTAAGAGCTTAAGCGCATTTGCCATAACGTAAACCAAAACCTTTTGCGCTCTTACGGCACTCTCGCCGCCTTCGGATATTCTCGACTTTGTAAGCTCGATATACCAGTCGCACATATAGTTCCAGATAAAGTCGTAAATTTTCGCCGAAGCGATACCCAAATCAAAGTTGTCAAGGTGCTCGGTTACTTCTTTTACAAGGCGGTTTAACTTTGTTATAACCCATTTATCCTCGATGTTTAATTTATCGGGAAGCTCTATTGAGGTTACCTCGTCGGACAAATTCATAAGGATAAATCTTGTTGCGTTCCAAAGCTTGTTTGCGAAGTTTCTTGCCGCAGTTACCTTTTCGTCGGAATAACGAAGGTCGTTACCTGCGCTGTTTCCGTTAGCGAGCATAAATCTCAGTGCGTCTGCACCGAAGTTGTCGATAACTTCAAGCGGATCTATGCCGTTGCCTAAGGACTTAGACATCTTTCTGCCCTGCTCGTCACGCACAAGTCCGTGGATAAGCACTGTATTAAAAGGAACTTCACCTGTCTGCTCCAAGGCGGAGAACATCATTCTCATAACCCAGAACGGTATAATATCATAGCCTGTTACAAGGGTGCTTGTCGGGTAAAAACGCTTTAAATCCTCGGTGTCGTCAGGCCAGCCTAAAGTAGAAAACGGCCAAAGCGCAGAGCTAAACCAGGTATCTAAGGTGTCCTCGTCCTGCTTTAGATTAGTGCCGTGACAATGACAGCAAGCAGATGGCGTATCCTTTGCAACAGTTATCTCGCCGCAGTCGGCGCAGTAATATGCAGGTATGCGGTGACCCCACCAAAGCTGACGTGAAATACACCAGTCACGGATATTTTCGAGCCAGTGGAAATACACCTTTTCAAAGCGTTTTGGCTCAAATACCGTTTCCTCTTTTTTAACAGCTTCGATAGCAGGCTTTGCAAGAGGCTCCATTTTAACAAACCACTGCTTTGAAACCTTAGGCTCAATGGTTGTTTTACAGCGGTAACAGGTACCTACGTTGTGGGTGTGATCCTCAACCTTTACCAAAAAGCCCTCTTTTTTAAGGTCTTCCACTACGGATTTTCTTGCTTCATAGCGGTCCATACCCTCGTATTTACCTGCGTTTTCGTTCATTTTAGCGTCGTCGGTAAGTACGTTTATGATAGGAAGATTGTGTCTTAAACCAACCTCAAAGTCGTTAGGGTCGTGAGCAGGTGTTATTTTTACTGCACCTGTACCGAAGTCTATATCAACATAATCGTCTGCAACGATAGGTATTTCACGGTTTACAAGCGGAAGAATAAGCGTTTTTCCGACTAAGGTTTTATATCTTTCGTCGTTAGGGTTTACTGCAACCGCAGTATCGCCGAGCAGGGTTTCCGGACGTGTTGTAGCAAGCTCTAAATAACCGCTTTTGTCGGATAAGGGGTATCTTATGTGCCAGAAATGACCTGACTGCTCCTCGTATTCAACCTCTGCGTCTGAAATGGAGGTCATACAGTGCGGACACCAGTTTACAATTCTTTCGCCTCTGTAGATAAGTCCTTTTTCATAAAGCTTTACAAAAACCTCTTTTACAGCCTTTGAACAGCCCTCGTCCAAAGTAAAGCGTTTTCTTGACCAGTCGCATGACGAGCCTAACTTTTTAAGCTGTTCGATAATTCTGCCGCCGTATTGCTCTTTCCAAGCCCACGCACGCTCTAAAAAGCCGTCTCTGCCCAAATCGTCCTTGGTAAGACCCTCGGCCTTCATAGCTTCAACTATTTTTGCTTCGGTTGCGATTGAAGCGTGGTCTGTGCCCGGCACCCATAAGGTAGCAAAGCCCTGCATTCTCTTGTAGCGGATAAGTATATCTTGCAGGGTGTTGTCTAAAGCGTGGCCCATGTGAAGCTGACCCGTGATGTTCGGCGGAGGTATAACTATAGTATAGGTTTCCTTTTTAGAGTCAGAATCGGGCGCAAAATAATTTTTGTCGCACCAGAATTTATATATTCTATCTTCGAAATCCTTCGGAGAATAAACCTTTTGTAATTCCTTTTTCATATTGTCCTCCCGTATATTAAGAAATTTCCGTTACCATTTATTATACTACATATTACTACGCTTTTTCAATAAAAACTGCGCCATATCTGACAAACTGCACCGCTTTTTATTATACAAAAAGTTTAATATATTAGTATTTATCCTCAAAGTTTATAAAAAATACTGCCACGACAGCTAAAAAAAGAGTGTTTAGTCGTGACAGTTTAATTTTTTAGTCTTTCGGGTTATATTTACCGGCTAAATTTTTAAAGAGTATTTTCATAAGATTTGCGTTTTTGCCTAAAAAGCTTATCTTAGTCGGCGTTTATAACATCGGTAAAATTAGGTCTTAGAAAAAATTTAATGTTAATAAAGCCCCGACAGCGCCGCACCTATTATACCTGCGTCGTTTGACAGCGACGCCTTTTTAATGAACGTTTTTTTATCAGAATATCTTGCGTACTGCTCTAAAGCGACCTTTTCTCTCAAAGGCTTTAAAAGAGTCTCGCCCTCGGCGCTTATGCCGCCGCCGATACAAAGTATATCGGGCTGAAAGATATTTACGATATTTGTAATGCCACAGCTCAAATCGTCAATATACTGATTTACAACTGCCGTAGCGGTTTTGTCGTTAAGTCTCATAGCGTCAAATGCAGTTTTGCCGTCAACGCCGTCAAGTCCGCCTGAAATTTCCCAGAGCTTACTGCTTTGGTCCTTTATCATAAATTCTTTTGTAGTGTTTACAAGTCCGGTTGCCGAGGCGTATGTTTCAAAACAGCCTTTTCTTTTACATCCGCACTCTCTGCCGTCTTTTTTTATAACTATATGCCCCAGCTCTGCGCCGGCAAAGTTTGAGCCACGGAAAAGCTTGCCGTCAATTACCACTCCGCCGCCCACGCCTGTACCCAAGGTTACAAGTACAAGGTTTTTACATTTCTTATCTGATGTGCAGACAAATTCCGCTAATGCGGCAGCGTTTGCGTCATTTTCTATAAAAACTGGCTTTTTCAGTAAAGCCGACATATTTTTAACAACAGGCTCGTTTATAAAGCCCACGTTACAGGCAAATTCCACTATGCCTGTTTTTTGGTTTGCTGTTCCGGGTACGCCCACACCGATACTGCTTATTTGCTCAAAGGGTATACCGGCGCTTTTTGCGGTCTTTTTTGCAAGCTCACACATACGCTTTTGGGTTGTAAGAGGATCTGCAGCAGCATTTGTAGCGATAACTTCTTTTGCAATTAGGTTATATTCGCTGTCGATTACGCCTGCGGCGATATTGGTTCCGCCTAAATCAATTCCGATATAATACTTCAAAGCCTTGTCCCCTCACTTGTTTTTAATAATTATATTAGTCCGCAGGAATGATGTCAACTATCACAAGCTCCGGTGGATTGTTGATACGGGGAAGTGCAGAGTTTGAGCCGAGCCCCTTTGAAATGACTATAGTAGCGGCGTCGTCGGTAAATAAGCCTGCGTCATATTTCGGAAAAAGTCCCTGCTCCGGAGCAAAAAGTCCGCCAACAAACGGAAGCCTTATCTGACCGCCATGAGTATGCCCCGATAAAATAAGGTCTATATCGTAGTGCTGAAGCATCCAGATATAAAGCTCGGGATAGTGATATAAAAACAGCTTAAACTCGTCGCTTTCGGCAAATTCATCTAAAATGCCACGGTTGTCAAAGTCTATATAAGAGCTGCCGCCGATTAAAACGGTGTTGCCGTTAACACTTATTTGTTCCATATCGCCTGCCAAAACGGTTGCGCCTAAATCCTCAAGGCGCTCGATTATTATGTTCATATTACCCGAATTAAGCTCGTGGTTTCCCATTGAGCAGTAAACGGGCGCAATACCCACAATGTTTTCTATAAGGCTGTACATTACGCTGTAGTCGTCGTTTGTTTGATTCATAAGATCCCCGACGCTTGCTATTATATCGGGGTTTGAGTCCTTTATAGCGTTTATTAGCTCGCTGTTATTTTGACCGAGCTCATTATTGTGTAAATCCGCAATTAAAGCCACTCTTACGGGAGAGGTTATTTTTTCGGATTTTATTTCGTATTCGGTGACAATAAGCTTATGATCTCTTACATAAAGGCAGGTTAAAATTACCGAAATAACGGCAAGGATTATAATAATTATCCTCAAAAACCGCTTTAATTTTTTGGTTAATATAATTTTCACCGTATCACATCTTTTTATAAGGATTTATATAAATTTATGCTGTCGAGCTTCTTTGCAATACTGCTTTTTTTAAAAGGCGAGAAAAGAAGCTTAATAATAAATTCTGCTAAAGAGCAAATTACATACACTAAAATAACGGCGCCTAAGGCGTAAAGTAAAAAGAACCGATCGTAAAGCACGGTGTTTAGCTTTAATATATCCGGCCACAAAACCGTTTTAAGCAGTATATGGTTGTGAATAAGATAAACTCCGAAGGTAAGCGAGGCCAGCGATGTTATTATTTTTGAAGGGAGTGAAGCCTTTATATTTATGTTTAAAAATATTAAAAATAACATCAAAGCCCCGACAAGAGAGGTAAAGGAATTGTAGTCAAAAAGAAAAGTCCCCGAAAATCTGACCGAAAAGCCCAAGTTTGAAGCCAAAAGGTTTACGCCGAATTTTGAAGTGAAAGCAACAAGTGCGCTTATTAAAAACAAGATAAGATAAAGTATACTGCTTTTTTTCTTATCGAAATGTCTTTTTATATATGCGCCGACAAAATATAAAAACACAAACCAGATTATACCGTAGCCGGAGGTCATATCGGGAGTTATAAAAAAGCTCGAAAGCAAGTTGGACCACAGGCAAAAAACAATAAACATTATTATAATAAGCGTGCCCATCTGCTTTTTTGAAAGTGAGTTAATAAGCTTATTTAAAAACGGAAAGAGAAAGTAAAGCACAATGTAAGAGGTAACAAACCAGTAGCTTCTCGTAAACACGGGAAAAAGCGTCTTTATAAGGTCCGAAAGTGAAAACTCTACTAAATGAAAGCCCCACACAAAAAGGCTTATAATAATAGAATAAATAATCACCTTGCACCACAAAAGCAATATTTTTTTAAGGCTAAAGGCTTTGTCGCAAAGAAAATATCCGCTTATTAAAACATAGCAGTTTACCGCCACTATACAAAGCGAATAAACTCCCCAGTTTAAATAGTATGAGGGGGCGTCGGTAAGATAAAGCGCACCGCTTTTTGTAAGGCAGTGAATGGTAACTATCATAAGCATAGCGACTATTCTCAAAAGCTCAAGCCCTATATGTCTTACATTAGTTTTTTCCACCTAAAAGCCCCCTTTTAGTTTAAAATTAAAACAAGGCGCAATCCATACTTAAAGCCATATGCAAAAGCGGAAATTGCGCCGAGATTTTACCATTTAGTTTATTTTTAACTTAGAGGCTATCATATTTAAGATTTTCTTTCTTTCCTTAGAGTTTAAGATAACCAAAAAGTTAACTATGTAACCAATTACGGCACAAACAGCCATAACGCCGGCAAACGAAAGCCAGCTTGTGATAGTCACAAAGTGATTTATTGTAAAGTAAAGTGCGAGTGTAATTACAAGACACAAAATTGCCCTTAAAAGCGGCGGATAGAAGGTTGTAAGCTTTACCTTTAAGTTGTGAGCCGCATACATAGGAACGAAGGTTAATATTCTGCCTATAATGAGTACCGAGCTTACGCCTGCTATAGCGTACATTCCGAGGTTTGTTGTCTTAAGCAAAATTACCGTGGTAATAATACTTACAACACTTACGCCGAAATATACCAAAACGGGAGTTCTCAGTTTATTTACTACGGTGTTTATTGCATATAAGCTGTGTACATAAGCGCCTATTGTGTTAGGAGCCATATTTAAAATAGAGAGAATTTGTATTACCATAATTTCGCCTGCGGTTTTTTCGGGTAGCCACAGCGAATAAAATGCAAAGCCAAACGCAATTATTCCTGCTATAGGCACCGTCATTATTACCGACAGCGTTTTTATCGAAAGCTTTACCTCGTCTATGAGCTCCTGCTTTTGATCTAACGCATAAAGAGCGGTAAAGTGCGGAGCAAAAGCGTTTGCGATTGTAGCGGTTACGGTAGAAACAACGTTAGGAAGCATTGTAGCAATAGACATTGTACCCATAGCTTCCTTGCTTACAAACCAGTTTGCAAGCAGTACGTCGAGGTTATAAAGCAAAATAGTACTTAGGTTATTTACAGTGTTCCAGATACCTGAGGAGAGCATTTCCTTAACTGCGCTCCATCTGAACTGTTTAACGTTAACATTTACTTCGCTCAAAAGCTTCCTTGTAAGGCGTATGTGGCTAAAGCTGTAGTAAACAGAGCAGATAACTGCCGCCATAGATACATAGTATATTCTCGGAGTGAAAACCGAAAAAAGACCTACGAGCAACACAACACGCATAAGGCTTGAGACAATATCTCTTTTTGATTTTTCTTCAAGGTGGTTTTTAACAAAGGTAACTATCGTAAAAGCGGTTGCCAAAACGGTAATAATGAAGTTTAAAAACGCAAATCCGAAAGTAATCTGAACATCGTGATAAAGCTGGGGTGAAACGTCAACAATGTTATTTAAAAATATTATTATGAATATTGCGGCGATAATTAAAACAACCGATATGAGTATATCCGATACCAAAAGCGAGTTAAAGTACATACCCGCTTTTTTGTTTTCGCCTCTGCGTATAGCGATGGTAATAAACCTGCTTGCCATAGAGTTTAAAGCAACCGTTATAAGCGAGCCGTAGGTTACAAAGTTGTTGGCAAGGCTTACAAAGCCATAAGCCTCGTCACCGAGCCTGCCTACTATAAACGGCGTTAGGAAGAAGCCTATTCCGAAGCTAACTCCGAGCGCCAGAATACTGGCGACCATATTTATAGCAATCTGTTTGTTTTTACCCATAAAATCAAAACTCCTAACCGATAGGTAATAAAATTATTTGTTTAAAAATTCGTCTAGCTTTTCAAACTGTCTTTGTGCGTCGGCTATCTGATTAGTAGCGTCAAACACTCTTTTTTCCTTTACGCTTTTAGTAACAGCGTTTACATCAAGGCTTTCGATATCCTCTACCTTTACCGTAAGACCGTCAAAGCCAATATCGTCAATTACATGCTGTGTTTTTTGGCTATATACTATCGGAAGCACCGGCTTTTTTAACACAAAGGCGAGTATCATAGCGTGAAATCTGCTGGCGATAACATATTCCGATTCGGCAAAAGCCTTTATAACGGTATTGAGCTTACCTCGATAAAGGCTTTTTATAGCCTTATTTTTATTTTCTATACACGAATATATCTGCTCTACAGCCGCCTCATCGTTTTCGTGCTTGCAAAAGGATACTAAGTTTACATCGTACCCTTCGGCTATAAGAGCGTTACTTATATCGGTAAGCTTTTTGATATAGGCGAGTGAATATTCCTTTAAATCCTCCTTGCGAGACATATCCATTACCGACAAGGCTACCTGTTTTTTCTCCTCAAAAGGAGTTTTGTTATCAAAGGTAAACACTACGTCACAGGCGTGTCTTACGTTTTTAAGGTCGGAAAAAATATTTGCCGAATACTCATCTCTGAAGCATACATCGGTATAGGTTTCAAAAAGCTCACGATGCTTTGTTACAAAGATATCGTCCTTGTAGGGCCCGAAATTTGCACCGATTAAAAACAGAGGAGTATCTTTGGGGCGACGGTCTTTTGTATAGTCTAAGTAACCCTCCCATGTGCCCTCGGACTGAACAAAAAGCGAACCGCAGATATATACTGAACAGTCGACATTTTTTGCAACAATATAGCGTTCAACGAAATTGAGCTTTCTGAGCAAAACCCTTGTAAATAGGTTAAAGCCCCTGCTAAACGGATTTTTGCAGGAGTAAACCTTTAAGTTTTGTTTATTAAGGTCAAGCTTTTTATATTCGGGATATGTATACATTACAAATTCTACGTTTGGATAACGGTCACAGAGAATTTTTATAAACATATCGTCGCCGAAATTAAATTCGGTGTATGCATATATTATGACTTTTTTTGAATATTCCACGTCAAGTCTCCTTTAAACAGCTTAGTGGTTAAGCCAGAAATAAATTGCGAGGTTAAACTTTAATTTAAAGCATACGAATTTTACCTTGTCTTTGTTTGAAAGCGGAAAGCCCTTTAAGCCCTTTAGCGCCTCCCTGACTTCCTTTGACGAGGTAATTTGTCTTATACCTTTTAACTTTTGACCAAAAGACATATCCTTAGCAGGACAAATTTGCTCCTCGATAACGCCGGTAGCAAAATTTATCACCTGAAAATGCATATTGTAGGTATAGTCGCCGTCGTAGTGAAATCTATCTTTTAAAAGCTCGTGTTGTTCTTTAAGTAACGTTAAATACTGCTCCCAAAGCTTAGGGCGCTTTCCTCTCGTAGCAGAGGAGGAAAACATATTATATTCGTATAAGCTTTCCTTAACAAAGGAAATTTTATCTATAAGAAGCAGATATTTAAGGTTAAATAGCATATCCTCACCCAAAACTATCTGCTTATCAAAATAAAGCTTATTTTCCTTTATAATGCTTGCAAGATAAAGGTTAGGCCAGGTACTGCCGTAAATGGTCGGCATAGCAAGGCCGTTTCTTCTACAGTTCCAAAACGCCATCTGGAATATTACGCTATCCACTACCGTTTTGTCGCCGGAATTAGCGTATGGGATTTCTACCGTGGTAACCTTTCCCGAGTACACTTCTACCTTGTCATACGAGCCCATAGCCATTTGGGCATTATACTTTTCTATAGCTTTTACAAGGCGCTCATACATATAGGGCTTTATGGTGTCGTCTGCGTCAACAAAGCCTATATAGTCGCCTGTTGCGGCGTTGAGTCCGTCGTTTCTTGCCATTGAAACGCCGTCGTTTTGTTTGTGAATTACCTTTACTCTATCGTCTTTTTCGGCAAATTCATCGCAAATAGCGCCGGATAAATCCTTAGAGCCGTCATCTATAAGGATTAGCTCTATGTTTTTATAAGTTTGTGCCAAAATCGACTCTACAGTAGCCTTTAAGTATTTTTCGGCGTTATATATAGGAACAATTATGCTTACCTTTTTATCTTCCATAAGCTCACTCCCTGTCAAAAAGCTCCTCGATTTTAGCCATTTGCTCTTCAAAGTTAAATTTGTCTACATTGTTTTTAGCAAGGACTTTTAAGTTTTCGTAAACGTCATTATCGGTTCTTATCTTTTTTAAGCCCTCGTAAATGGCGTCGGTGTTATTATCTACAAGCAAACCGTTTTTGCCGTTTTCCAAAAGCTCGGTAGGGCCTGTACACCTTGTACTCATAACGGGAACACCCAAAATCATAGCTTCGGCTAATACAAGGCAAAAAGACTCGTCTCTGGAAGCGACCAAAAACAAATCAGCTTGTTTTAATACGTTATAGGGGTTTTCCAAAAAGCCGAGCAGCGTAACGCTGTCGGAGAGATTATTTTCCTCAATGTATTTTTCCAAATCCCCACGGTCCATACCGTCGCCGATAATATAAATGTGCTGTTTAATACCCTCACAAACAAGCCTTTTTTGCGCTTCAAGAAGCCTGTCAAAGCCTTTTTGCGGAGTCATACGTCCGATTAAAACCACGTTAAATTCATTTTTACTTAGCGTTATATCACAGGAGAGCAAGGATTTTTTTATAACATCCTCGGTCGGCACGGGATTATGTATAACCAAAGCTTTATCCTCAAAGCCGAATTTCTGAATAAACTTATCCTTACACTCCTCTGACACATTTACTATATAATCATAGTTTTGATAGTGCTTGTGACGGCCTTTTTCGGATTTCATACCAAAGCCGTTGTAGCCACGCTCAATAACGTCCATATGCGTCCACGAGATTTTTACAGAGTCTTTGTTAGGCGAGCCGCCGATAACTCTGGTGGGGTGAGTATCGCCACAGGCAATCTCGATATCGTATTTGTCCTTTATAAAAAATCTGTAGATAAAACCTCTCGGTAAAAACTCAACCAACCTTATTACATAGCGTATAAAGCGTGGGAAAAAATACTTAACGTGTATATACGGCTTTAACTGTGACTGATAAAGTCCGCCGTTATACATTGTCATAAGGGTGATGTCATACTTATCGGGATTAAGATTATTGACAATATCAAGCGTTACCTTTTCAGTACCGCCGGTATCAAAGGCAGTTGTTAAAAATAAAAGCTTTTTTTTCATAAATTATCTTCCCTTTAGCTTAAAAACAAGGTGATGAATATTGTATGCCGTTTTCGCCATATTGTGTTTTATAAAAAACATTATCATTTTATTGCGCTTGTTGTCGGGGATACACTTTTCACAGCAACTTAACGAAACCTCGTCGGTGAGATATTCCTTAATACTTCCGATTTTTTGCGCTTTTGTCATATCACAGTCTTTATACATAAGGTTATTTATAGTAGCGCTTAAATGGGTTAAGTATTTATTATGAAGCATTTGGTCAAGGGTATTAACACCCCATTCGTTAAAGAGTGTAAGCTCATTTGTGTATGCTTTTTTAATACAGACAAATTTATTTGGGTTATATTTTGTGGTAACGCTGCCTTCGGTTCTGCAGTTATAGTTGTAAAACGCTTCGGGGATTATGACCATACTGTTTGTGTGCTTAAATACCTCAAGGTTAAACATAAGGTCTTCCTCGACAACGGTGCCCTCTAAAAAGCGGATATTATTTTTTCTTATAATATCTGCGTTAAACATTTTATTACACAGAGGATTGACGTCGCAGTATTTAAAATATGTAGGCAAGGCCTTTTTTAACTCGTCGTTACTTTTAAGCTCGGTATATTTATAGGTTATCACATCAGAACCGTCATTTCTGATATGAGTTATTCCAAACGATACTATTTCAAAGCCCTTTTCATTTAAATATTTTAAGGCTGTCTGAAGACATTCTGCTTCAACTGAATCGTCGGAATCAGCAAAATAAATGTAATCGCCCAAGGCGTTGTCAAGACCTATGTTGCGAGCTCTTGACGGACCGCCGTTTTCGGTATGGAATACCTTTACTCTGTTATCCTTTTGAGCAAGCTTATCGCAAATGGCAGGAGAGTTATCGGTGGAGCCATCGTCAATTAAAATAACCTCAAAATCACTAAAGGTCTGATTTAAAAGGCTGGATACAGAGTCTTTTAAAAATTCCTCGCAATTATATACCGGAACGATTATACTGATTTGTGGCATTTTTTCTCTTCCTCTCTTTTCGCATAGCTTTTTGTTTTATTCTTTCATATAAAGGTATACCTTTTTGCTTATCTAAAATAGACTTACTTATAATAAACATTAAAATATAGTTTATAGCAAATTTATCTCTGTGCCTTAGTGCTGTTCCTGCATTTGAAACGCCCCAGCTAAATATAAACGCCGAGCAAAACGCCAAAAGCAGAAGGACAAGAAGCAGACTGTGATTTTCGTCCTCGCTTACCTTTACGGCTCGGATAGTATAAACTACCGACAATACATAAAAGCAACCGCTGAATGCAAAGGCGAGTACATCCGAAGGACCACGCCAGTCCCAAGGCATAGGAGATACTAAGAAATACACCATTCTAAGAGGGGAATTTCCGATAAGTGCAACTATGCCGTCGCCGGGAATGATGGCTATATCGTAGGCTGAGTTTCCGTCAACATAGTTTTCGGTCATTTCGGAAATACTTGAAACCGAATCTATATTGCCGAGATAACTTAAAAAGTCACTGCCGATAGTTTGAGTATAAATAAGCACTACGCCTATTGCCAAAAACATAAGCATTACGGTTCTTGAATCAAAGGTAACATAACGCTTTCTCTTAATGGTTTTTGTGATAACAAATATCATTAAAAATCCCGTAATATATGCTATAAGTCCCGAATGAAGCCACGTTGCCGCAAAACAGCCTGCCATCGCAAGCACCATATTCACGAGTGAATTGCCCTCGTCATTCCACCAGCGAACAAAGAAGTAAAAGGTTAACATTAAAAAGAATATAATCATACTCTCTCTTAAAAGCAGAGAGTTCATAATTGCGAAAATCGGTAAAAAGCAAGCAAAAAGTATACCGAGGTTTTTATATTTTTTTTCTAATTTAATACGGTTTAAAATATGAACCAAAACAATAAGAGACAGCATGGAAATAACGATATTTATATACTGTCCAAACATCTTTGATATACCGAAAAGCCTAAAAATCACAGATAGAACAAGATCATATCCGGTTGCCTCTTTACCTCTTATAACAATACTCATAGCGCCATAATAATACTTCATATCGTCAAAACCGGCGTTTGGCAGCACAAGGATACTTTTGCAGTTTATATCCCATATCATAAGAAAGATTCTGAACACAAATCCGCCTAATAAGCAGTTTCGTGAAAATCTACCGATTTTTTCGTCCTTAAAGATCATTATAATAACGATTATTGCGTTAATGATCATAAAGATAACGTATATATAGGTCGGTAAATAATAGGTGCTGTCAAATGTAACCAGAGCGTCAGGACCTACCGGAATAAAATCCTTAAGTAAAACGTCGGCTACAAAGGCTTCAAACACAAAAGCCAAAAATAATACTATTATCATTTAAAAAACCTTTCCGATGATTAGTTATATAAGGCAAGATAAAAATCCTGCAAATCCTTTGCGCTTTCTTTAATATCGTAATTTGCTTTTTTTACAAGCTCAAAAGTATTCTCTCGGGTATATCCGCCTGAGAGCTTTAGTACTTCACTGGCCCACTCATCAGCGCTTTTTGATAAGGGAATATAGCTTACATACCCGCTTATATTCGCTTCCTTTGGTACGGCGTCGGAGCAAATTACCCTTAAGCCTGCCGCCTGAGCCTCTATAGCAACAATGCCTAAGCCCTCAAACAGTGACGGGAAAACAAATAAGTCCATAGCCTGTAAAACATCGGGGATATCGTCCCTTAACCCTGCAAAAACTACGCTGTCCGATAAATTTAAGGCGCTTACTTTTTCTTTTATTTTATCCGTCAGTTCTCCTTCGCCGACAAGCAGTAAGGCTGTGTCGGGGTTTTTCTTATGAACAGCGGAGAATATATCTATTAAAAATTCGTGATTTTTAGGGGTGGCAAATCTGCCGACGTGTCCTAACACAAATTTATCCTCAAGGTTAAACTGCGCTCTTATTCTCTTTCTTGTTTCGGGATTATAAGAATAAGCGGCGGCGTCTATGGCGTTTGGGATAATTTTTATCTTGTCGTTTTCATCGCTTGTCTGTCCGTAAAGGAACTTTGAAGCCGCTTCGCCACAGGCAAAGTAATTTGTCGCCACTTTTTTGATAGGTTTTTTAACTATGCTTTTTATTATTCCCTGTACGCCTCCGCCCGTGCTTGAGGTGTGAGAATGGCTTATTCTTACGGGAATGTTTTGTTTTTTTGCAACCCACAGCGGAATTGTGCTTTTACAGTCGGTGTGGGAGTGGATTATCTTGTATTCGGGGTGTTCGTTTAAAAAAGCCTTTAGGCTGTTTAAATATTTAAAGGGATTAGAAAAGGAAAGACCGGGGATATGATATATTCTGCCGCCCATAGATAAAATTTCGTCGTCGAAGTCGCTTTTACCGTCTCGGGTGAGCAGAAAATCAAACTGAACCTTGCTTTTATCAACGTTGCGGTAATAGTTCATAACCATAGTTTCCGCACCTGCACGGTCCATACAATATAATAAATGCAATATTCTTATCGGCTGTTGCATAAAATCTCTCCTATATCCTTATGTTAAAGGTTATCCCAAAAGCTCCTTATAAAGCTTTGTAAGCTCGCTAAGCACTATATCACGACTGTATTTTGAAGCTTCATTTTTATTAAACTCGCCGAAATTTTTACAAAGCTCATTATCTGAAATAAGCTTATCTAATTTATCGGCTATATCATCAGAGCTTGCAGGGTTTATTAAAAATCCGCCCTCGTTATCCTTAACTAAATCGGATATACCTCTGATTTTTGAGCCAACTACCGCAAGACCTGACGCCATAGCCTCGATAACCGAAACAGGCAGTCCTTCACGGTATGACGGGAAAGCAAAGATATCCGACGCTTTTAAAAGCTCGGGTATATCGTTTCTAAAGCCTGCAAATATGACGTTATTTTCAATGCCAAGCTCTTTTGTAAGGTTCTTTAAATATTCCTCCAAATCGCCTTTTCCGCAAAAGAGCAGATATGCGTTTTTATTATTAAGCGACGAAACCGCTCTTAAAAGATTTTCCTGATTTTTATTTTTGTTAAGCTCTGCGATGTGAATAATCACAGTCGCATCTAAGGGGAGGTTTAACTCATTTCGCTTAATTTCCCTTGTGTCGTCGGGCAAGTCAAAGCGAGAAAGGTCAACGCCAACACCCGGCAGATAACAGCATTTTTTTGCCGTAAAGGTCTTAGCTCTATTAAAATCCTCTTGGTTTATGGTTATGAGCAGGTCGGTGTATTTTGCGTAGTGCTTTTCCACCGGGTAAAAAGTAAGCCAGCTAAGCTTTGATGAGCCCTTAAAGAAATGAAAGCCGTGCGCTGTGTACACAACCTTTGTGCCGTATTTTTTGCGTGCACTCTTAGCCGCCGCCCTTGTGAGCATACCTGCAACAGGGGTGTGACAATGTATAATATCGTATTTACCTTTATTTATAAGCTCCTTTAAAAGCTTATAATTTGAAAAAAGCTTTGCGCTAAACGGAGAACGTGTAAAGGGTATGTTTCTGAAAATCACCCCACGGGCTTCCATAGACTCTATAAAGGAGTTTGTCCTTTTTTTGTCGGTATCGTAAAGGTAGCCTAAATTTACGGCGACCTCTATTTCATATTCACCGCTGTCGAGCAAGGTATTTATAAGGTCCTTGTTAAACCATTCTATCATTGATACAACGGTAGCGACTATCAACATCTTTTTCATATTTTAGTACCTGCCAGCTGTTTGCTTTCGTCGATTTTTTCGGTATATTCAAGCTCGTCTATCTTGTGTGTTCTTAAAAGATAATCGCCTAAATCCTCGGCGGTTTCTATGCCGTCGGTGGCAATATCCTCACGCTTGAACGCTTTTATAAACGACAAAAAGATGATTTTTACATCGCCAAAAAAGGTGATGTTATCTATGTACTGTAAATCGTATTCTATTTTTTCTTCCCAGGTTATGTTGTTTCTGCCGTTTACCTGCGCCAAGCCGCTCAAGCCTTGTCTTACCGAGTGGCGACGACGCTGCTTATCGGTCATAAACACCATATCTCTTACAAGCTGTGGACGTGGACCTATTATGCTCATATCGCCCTTTAAGATGTTTATAAGCTCGGGCAGTTCGTCCAGCGAAGTCGAACGCAAAAATTTTCCGAACTTTGTAAGCCTTACGTCGTCCGGCAAAAGCTCGCCGTTTTCGTCGGTCTGATTTGTCATTGTCCTGAATTTATACATCTTAAAGATTTTTTCGTCCTTACCGGGACGAAGCTGTGTAAACAGTACGGGACGACCTAACTTTATTGCCACTAAAACGCCGGTTATAAACCATATAGGCGAAAACACTATAAGCGCCAGTAGTGCCAAGGTAAAGTCCATAGGTCTTTTAATAAATTTTCTATACAAGTAAAACACCTCAAAAATCCGAGTATATTACTATTTGCCGAAAAGGCTTCTTACGATTGTGATTATTCTGTCCATATCCTCTTTTGTGTTTTTAACGTCAGACGGCAGGCAAAGTCCTCTTTTAAAGATATCCTCGCTTGCCGATAGACCTGAGTCGTCAGCGGTGATGTAGTCACAGCCCTCAAAAACAGGTTGCATGTGCATAGGCTTCCAGATAGGACGGCACTCAATGTTTTCGTTTTCGAGCGCAACCATAACATCAAGCGGTTTTACCTTGCATTTTTCGTCTATAAGCATACACGAAAGCCAAAAGTTAGGCGAGCTGTTTTTCTCGTCAAACGGGTTCATTGTGATTTCGGGTATATCTGAGAAAGCCTTTTTATAGGTTTCGTAAATTGCCTTTTTAAGAGCGATATGCTCATCAAGGTGTAAAAGCTGACCTCTGCCGATACCTGCGACAACATTTGACATACGGTAGTTATAGCCGAGTTCCTTGTGCTGATAATGTCTTGCGGGCTCTCTTGATTGCGTGGACCAGAAGCGAACCTTTTTGATAGCTTCTTTGTCCTCGGATACAAGCGCACCGCCGCCTGAGGTGGTGATGATTTTGTTTCCGTTAAAGGAAAAGGCGCCGTATTTGCCGAAACGGCCGGTTTGCTTGCCTTTGTATGTAGCACCGAGACTTTCTGCGGCGTCCTCCAAGAGAGGAAGATTATATTCGTTACAAATTTCAAGTATCTCGTCCATTTTAGCAGGCGTACCGTAAAGGTTTACCATAACTACGGCTTTTGCCTGCGGATATTTTTTGATTGCACGCCTTAAAGCTTCTGGAGACATATTCCAAGTGTCCTTCTCCGAGTCTATAAATACCATAGTGCCGTTTTCGTAAGCTACGGGATTAACTGTGGCGGAAAAGGTTAAATCAGAGCATAAAACAATATCACCCGACTTAATCCCCAAAAGCTTTACAGCCATGTGAAGTGCAGCGGTTCCTGCGCTTAACGCTGCCACATGGGAAACACCGATATATTTGCCGAGCTCTTTTTCAAAGCCGTCTACATTGGCGCCTAAGGGAGCAATCCAGTTTGTATCAAAGGCTTCTTTTATAAATTGTTGCTCCTCGCCGTACATTGTTGGTGATGACAGATATATTTTTTTACCCATAATATTCCCCCGTTGCATTTTGGTGAGTATAAAAATCTTGTGGATTTAAAAATTAAAATTCAAAGTATTAGGCGCATAAACGCATAATAATACATAATATTATAATATTCTTTTTATGCGTATTTGTCAATCAAAAAAGCGGTGTTATATAATGTATATAAAAAATAAAATAAGCTTTTTTAAGATGTCTTAAATAAATAAGGCGACTGATTTTCAGTCGCCTTATTTTACTTCATCGGCAATAATGGGAATTAAGTTATTCATTAACTCTTTGTTATCAATATCTGCTAAAAACATTTTCTTTGCGCCTTCGTAAGGCAATTCAAGAGGAGCGTCGGCAAGTAGCTTTATTGATGATTTTGTTTGCTTTACTAAAAATCGGTCATCATAAATTCCGCCGATGATTTTACCGTTATAATATATTATATACTCACCCATCATTGCTCGGTAGGTTATTTTTTCTAAATCAGATAACTGTTCCAATACAAACTCTAAATATTTTTTACTTGAAGCCATCTGTCCATCCCCCGTATAAACTCCTTATTACGTCATAATTATACTATAGTTTGCTTTCAAATACAATTAAGATTTGTTATAGGCTATAGCGAGCATAGGTCTTGTAAAGCTAAAAGCAAAAACATACCGAAAGAATAGTCTTTCGGTATGTAACATTTTTTAATATCGGGCACCTTTTTGCCGTCATAATTTTTATAAAAGCTCGACGCTTTTTTCTTTGCAAAGCTTTAGAGTATCCTCGTCCCAGACAGAAGCCTGAACTTCGCCGATATGCGCTTTGTTTAAAAGTAACATACAAAGTCTTGACTGGCCGATACCGCCGCCCATTGTAAGAGGAAGCTCGCCGTTTAAAACCATTTTGTGAAACGGTAGGGCAGCCATATTTTCCATACCTCTTATTTTAAGCTGTCTTGTGAGAGTTTTGTCGTCTACACGAATACCCATTGAAGATACTTCAAAGGCCTCGCCTAAAATCTCGTTAAAGAAAATTAAGTCGCCGTTTAAAGTCCAGTCGTCATAGTCGGGCGCACGTCCGTCGTGAATCTCGCCTGATTTGAGCTTATCGCCTATCTGCATAACAAAGGTTGTAGGGTGTGTTTTTACATACGCGGTTTCCCTTTGCTTAGGGGTAAGGTCGGGATACATATCCTCTAACTCTTGGGTAGTAACAAAGCTAACCTCACGGCTTAGCGGAAAACGCAGTAAGGGGTATATATTCATAAGTGTTTTTTGAGTGTCGCAGATTGCACCGACAATGGTTTTAACGGTTTCTTTTAAAAATTCGGTGTTTCTGTCCTCTTTGGAGATGATTTTTTCCCAGTCCCACTGGTCAACATAAACCGAGTGAAGATTATCCGTTTCTTCGTCACGGCGGATAGCGTTCATATCGGTATAAAGCCCTCTGCCTAAGGAGAAGCCGTATTTATGTAACGCCATTCTCTTCCACTTGGCCAGAGAATGAACGATTTGTGCGGTTTTATGCGTAGACGGAATATCAAATTCCACAGGACGCTCAACGCCGTTTAAATTATCGTTAAGTCCGCTTTCGGGATATACAAAAAGCGGTGCGGAAACTCTTTGAAGCGACAAAGCTCCGCTTAAAGTATCCTCAAAAATTCGCTTTACAAGCACAATGGCTCTTTGAGTGTCGTAGATGTTAAGCGCAGATTTATACCCTTCGGGGATAACTGATTTGCTCATTATAATCATACCTCTTTTTTGTGTTTATAATTTATGCCAAAAAGCCCTTTGTTCTCGGGAATGCCGCTGTGTCACGGATATTGCCGATACCGGTAATGTACATAAGAATACGCTCAAAGCCCAAACCGTAACCGCTGTGCGGAGCGGAGCCGAATTTACGAAGCTCTAAATACCACTCGTAATCGGACTGTGTCATACCACGGGATTTTATCTGCTCTAAAAGCAAATCGTAATTATCCTCTCTTTGTGAAGCGCCGATAATTTCTCCTACGCCGGGCACTAAAAGGTCGGTTGCGGCAACCGTTTTGCCGTCGGGATTTAGCTTCATATAGAAGGATTTTATATCCTTAGGATAGTTTATTACAAATACGGGGCGCTTATATACTATATCGGTAAGATAACGCTCGTGCTCTGTCTGTAAATCACAGCCCCAGCTTACAGGGTAGGCAAAATCGCAGTCGGCTTTCATAAGAATATCAACAGCCTCTGTATATTCTATTACCGCAAAGTCGGAGTTTATGATATTTAAAAGCTTATCTTTAAGCCCTTTTTCATAAAAGCGTTCAAAAAAGCTAAGCTCCTCGGGGCAGTTGTCGTAAACGTGCTTTACAATATATTTTAACATATCGGTAGCAAGCTCAATAATGTCAAACAAATCCGCAAAAGCAACCTCAGGCTCTATTTGCCAAAATTCAGCGGCGTGTCTTGTAGTGTTTGAATTTTCTGCTCTGAAGGTAGGACCAAAGGTGTATATCTTGCCCAAAGCCATAGCCAAAGCCTCGCCCTCAAGCTGTCCCGATACGGTAAGACCTGCCTTTTGCTTAAAGAAGTCGTTTGCGTAGTATTCTTCTTCGGTTTCGTAGGGGGTAGAATACTCGTGAGTGGTTACTCTGAATATCTCGCCTGCACCCTCGCAGTCACTTCCCGTGATAATCGGGGTGTGAACGTAGGTAAAGTTTCTGCCCTGGAAGAAATCGTGTATAGCCTTTGCAAGCTCGGAACGAATGCGAAACATTGCATTAAAGGTGTTTGTTCTTGCTCTTAAATGAGGAATGGTGCGCAAAAACTCCATAGAGTGCTTTTTCTTTTGAAGCGGGTAGTCGTTAGGCGATACGCCTACAACCTCAATGCCAGACGGAGTAAGCTCAACGGGTTGTTTCGGGTTTAGAGATTCAATAAGAGTACCCTTTACAATCATTGCCGCACCAACGTTTTGGCGCAAAACGTCGTCTGCGTTTTCAAAGCTTTCTTTATCTATAACAATCTGTAAATTTGTAAGGGAAGTACCGTCGTTTAACTCGATAAAGCCTACATTTTTTGAATCACGGATAAGCTTAGCCCAACCGCATACCGTAAGCTCATTACCCAAATATTTTGAGCAGTCCTTAAAAATATCACAAATATCCGTATGTTTCATTATTATACACCGTCCCTTTAGTGCGCTTAATACTTATATTTACATTTTATCATTGTATCACAGCAAAGTATTATTAGTCAATACAAAACACGTCTTAAAATATTAACACAGGAAAACCTAAGGTTTTCGGTTAAAGGTAATATTATAAAGAAACTGCTTGAATATTTAACCGATAGAGTGTATAATTAACATAAATATGATTATTCGGAGGAAATAAAATGTTCAGTGATATCATGGATACTATCGGATTTGTAGAGGGATACGATAAAGAGGTAGGACAGGCTATGTCAAAAGAGCTTGACCGCCAAAGAAGAAATATTGAGCTTATTGCGAGCGAGAATATCGTTTCTCCTGCTGTTATGGCGGCTATGGGAAGCGTTCTCACAAATAAATATGCAGAGGGCTATCCGGGCAAAAGATACTACGGCGGTTGCGAATGTGTAGACGTTGTAGAGCAAATCGCTATCGACAGAGCTAAAAAGCTTTTCGGAGCAGAGCACGCCAATGTACAGCCTCATTCCGGCGCACAGGCAAACACAGCCGTTTATTTTGCGCTTTTACAGCCGGGCGATACCGTTTTGGGTATGAGCCTTGCTCACGGCGGACACTTAACTCACGGTTCGCCTGTAAACTTATCGGGTAAATATTTTAACTTTGTATCCTACGGCGTTGAGGACGACACCGAGGTTATAGATTACGATCACGTTTTGGCTATCGCTAAGGAAGCTAAGCCTAAGCTTATCGTTGCAGGAGCTTCGGCTTATCCGAGAGCTATTGATTTTAAAAGATTAAGCGAAATCGCAAAGGAAGTCGGCGCATATTTTATGGTAGATATGGCGCATATCGCAGGTCTTGTTGCAGCAGGACTTCACGAAAGCCCTGTACCTTACGCCGACGTTGTTACCACTACCACTCACAAAACCCTAAGAGGACCGAGAGGCGGTCTTATCTTGTGCCGTGAGGAACTTGCGCCTCTTATCAATAAGGCTATCTTCCCGGGAACTCAGGGAGGACCGCTTATGCACACAATAGCCGCTAAGGCAGTATGCTTCGGCGAGGCTTTAAAGCCTGAATTTAAAGAGTATGCAAAGACTGTTATAGATAATGCAAAGGCATTGGCAGACGGCCTTGTAGGCTATGGCTTTGACTTGGTTTCGGGCGGTACAGACAACCACTTAATGTTAGTTGACACAAGAAACTTTAAAATTACAGGTAAAGAGCTTGAGCGCCGTCTTGACGAGGTTTATATCACAGTAAACAAAAATGCAATTCCAAACGACCCTGAAAAACCGTTTGTTACAAGCGGTGTCAGAATAGGTACGCCTGCGGTTACAAGCCGTGGTATGAAGCCTGAGGATATGGCTGTTATCGCCGAGTGCATTTATATGACAGCGTCAGAGGACTTTGAAGCTAAGCGTGACGAAATAAGAGCTAAGGTATGCGCTCTTTGCGATAAATATCCGCTTTACGAATAAGAGTATTTTTGTGTAACCACTGCCCTTTACGGCGGTGGTTATGTATTCATATCATAAATTTGTAAGTGTACATTTTAACTCCGAAAAGGTCGGGAGGCGAGAATATGTCGGCACCGTTGGCAGACAGAATACGACCGCTTGATTTAAGCGACGTAGTCGGTCAGGAGCACCTGTTGGCAGAGGGTAAGGCTTTAAATAAAATCATAAGCTCGGGGCATATTCCCAATATGATTTTTTACGGACCGTCGGGCGTCGGAAAAACTACCGTAGCAAGAATTATCGCCAACAAAACAAACCGCAAGCTTTGTAAGTTAAACGGCACCTCCTGCTCTACCGCAGACATAAGGGCGGTAATCGAGCAGGTTGACACAATAAGCGGTGTGAACGGGATTTTACTTTATTTAGACGAGATACAGTATCTTAACAAAAAACAACAGCAGTCCCTTTTAGAACAGATAGAAAACGGCGATATAACCCTTATTGCTTCGACTACCGAAAATCCGTATTTTTACGTTTATAACGCCATACTTTCAAGAAGCACCGTATTTGAATTTAAGGCAGTATCTCCCGCAGAAGTAAAAAAAGCGGTCAAAAGAGGCTTTGAGTTTATGGAAAAGGAACTCAATACTTCTTTTGAAGTAAGCGACGAAGTTTTAAATTATATAGCCACGGTTTGTGGCGGAGATGTAAGAAAATCGCTAAACGCAGTTGAGCTTTGCGCCTTGTCGAGCGTGTCTGAGGACGGCAAAAACATCGTCACACCGGACACGGCAAAACAGCTTGCTCAAAAAAGTGCGATGAGATACGACCGAGCAGGCGACGAGCATTACGATTTATTATCTGCGCTTCAAAAGTCAATAAGAGGCTCGGACGAAAACGCTGCGCTTCACTATCTTGCAAGGCTTTTGGAAGCAGGCGATATTTTATCCCCGTGCAGACGGCTTCTTGTTATTGCAAGCGAGGATATAGGGCTTGCCTATCCGCAGGCGGTAAGCATTGTAAAGGCGTGCGTTGACAACGCAGTTTCCTTAGGGCTTCCCGAAGCGAGAATACCCTTAGCCGAAGCGGTTATATTTCTTGCCACGGCGCCTAAATCAAACAGCGCATATATCGCTATCGCAAAGGCGTTAGAGGACGTAAAAAACGGCAAAGGCACAACCTTCCCACGACAGCTTCAGAATAAGCACTTCGACGGCGAGGACAGCGAAATTAAAGGGCAACACTATCTTTATCCGCACGACTTTAAAAATCATTATGTACCTCAGCAGTATCTGCCTGACGATTTAAAAGACAGAGTTTATTATAACTTCGGCGACAATAAAATCGAACAGGCGGCAAAGGCGTATAGGGATAAAATAAAAAGTGAAGAATAAAAATAAAACGAAAAGGGTGAGATGATGAAATACAAATGGGATAAAAAGTATTTTTACTGGGGCGTCACGGCGTTTTTGGTAGTTGTGTGCAGTATACTGTTTTTCTTTTTAATTGCAAGCTCAGGCTCTATACTGTCGGCGCTAAAAAAGGTAATAGGCACCTTGGAGCCGGTACTTTACGGCTTGGCGCTGGCGTATTTACTACAGCCTATAGTGAGATTTTTTGAAAACTTAATCTTAAAATTAGTGGCTAAACGCATAAAAAAGCCGTATAAAGCAAAGCGCAAGGCAAGGGCTGTCAGTATTTTTATAACAATGCTTTTGGCACTTTTGGTTCTTGTAGCGCTTTTCAGTATGATTTTACCTCAGCTTATAGTCAGCATAAGGGGTATAGTCGAAAACTTCCCGAAGTATTCAGCTAACGTTATGAAATGGGTAAGCCATATTATAGAGGATAACAAAGGTCTTACCACTACCGTTAACAGCTTTTTGTCCGACATATCCACCGATATTACAACGCTTGTAAGCGGTACGGTTTTGCCGCAGGCAGATCAGCTTGTTTCCGGTGTAACCTCCGGAGTGATAGGCTTTATATCCACCATTATCAATATTGCGATAGGTTTTGTTGTTGCAATATATGTGCTTTTCAGCAAGGATTTGTTTTTGGCGCAAAGCAAAAAAATCATATATGCCTTATTACCTGTAAAGCACGCAAACACTACCCTTAAAATAACAAGAGAAGCACATAGAGTATTCAGCAGATTTATTGTCGGCAGTATTTTAAATTCGCTGGTTTTGGGTCTTTTATGCTTTATCTTAATGAGCATTATGGGAACTCCGTTTGCGCTTTTGGCAAGCGTTATAGTCGGACTTACCAATGTTATTCCGTACTTTGGACCTATTATCGGTACGGTAATAAGTGCGCTGATAATATTTATGGTAAGCCCCAAAGACGCAATATACTTTGTTATAATGATAGTAATACTTCAACAGGTAGACAATCACTTCTTAACTCCGAAAATACTGGGTGAGCAAACAGGGCTTTCGAGCTTTTGGGTTTTGTTCTCGTTGCTTTTATGCGGAGGTCTGTTCGGATTTATGGGACTTATTTTGGGCGTGCCGATATTTGCGCTTATCTATTCGGGCATAAAGCTTTTTGTTGAAAGACGGCTCGAAAAGAAAAAGCTGTCCTCCTCGACTAAGGCATATGAGGACGTTTATTTAGTGGATAATGATACAAACGAGTTTATAAATAATAAAAAGGATCAGTAAAATGAAAATCCCTGACAGCTTTTAGCTGTCAGGGATTTTTTAATGACTACCTTTTAAAAAGGCGTTTAATTTTATTTTTAATACCGTTATCCTTTTTATCCTTTTTAATCTTTTTATTCTTTACGGGCTTTGCGGCGACAGGTTTTTTTGAAGCAGAGTGTTCCTTGGGCTTTGCTGCGTTTTCGTAAGCGAGCTTATAAAGATATTCTTGGGCGTTTACAGCCTCGTCGCCCTCTGCACGCTGAGCTCTTACATAAATTCCGTCTGCGTTTTGGATTCTCGCCTTAACATTATCCTTTAGCATAATGTTTAGAATATCCATAATACGCATTTGCAAATCCTTATCGTATATCGGGGTGGCGACCTCTACTCTGCGCTCGGTGTTTCTTGTCATAAAGTCTGCCGAAGAAATATACATAGCCATTCGCTCGTCGGTTCCGAAAACATATATCCTCGAATGTTCCAAAAATCTGCCGACAATGCTCCTTATTTCGATATCCTCGTAGGAATCGTGAGTTTGAGGCTTAAAACAGCAAATTCCTCTGACAATCATTCTTATCTTAACTCCTGCGGACTGCGCTTCGATAAGCTTATCTATAAGCACCTTGTCGGTTACCGAGTTCATTTTAAGTAAAATGCGTGCAGGCTCGCCCTGTTTTGCAAAGGCAATTTCTTTGTCTATCATTTCGATAATTCGGTTTTTACAGCATAAGGGTGCCACCAAAAGGTGTGTTGAGGATTCTACAGGCGAGCCGGTAAATAAGCTGTTAAATACAGCCGAAGCGTCTGCGCCTATTTCACGGTTTGCGGTCATAAGCGACAGGTCGGTATAAAGCTTAGAGGTTTTTTCGTTGTAGTTACCGGTACCTATTTGGGTGATGTATTCTATCTTGTTGCCGATTTTTCGTGTTATGAGCAGTAGCTTTGAGTGAACCTTATAACCGGGAAGCCCGTACATAACGTTACAGCCTGCTTCCTCAAGGCGCTTTGACCAGCCGATATTGTTATCCTCGTCAAATCTTGCTCTAAGCTCAACTACCACACTTACTTCCTTGCCGTTTTCAGCCGCCTTGACAAGAGCGTCGATAACCTTTGAGTTTTTGGCTACACGGTAAAGGGTAATCTTTACCGAAAGGACGTTTTTATCCTCTGCCGCTTCGTTTAAAAGGCGCAAAAACGGCTTTATCGATTCATAAGGATAATGTAAAAGCAAGTCCTTATTTTGTATTTGAGCTATCATCGGCTTATCTTCCAAAATCGAAGCGGAAGCCTGCGGAGTAAGCGGTTCATAGAATAAATCGGGTTTATTGTCAATGCGGTCCTCTATCGCATAAACATACGACAAATCAAGCGGTGAAGCGTTTACAAAGACCTGCTCGGGCGCAAGGTCGAGATTATGCGCCATATAGCTTTGAAGCTCGCCGCTTATATTCTGAGAAAGCTCTAACCTTACCGGCGACAGCCTGCGACGCTTTTTAAGCAGTTCCTCCATAGCTTCTCTGAAATCCATATCAAAGTGCACCATAGTCTGCTCAACGTCAATGTCTGCGCTTCGGGTTATTCTGAAAATGGTTTTTTCAAGCACCTGATGCTTGTTAAACACCTTGTGCGCAAACAAGAGGATTAAATCCTCTGCAAGCATAAACTTAAACTTTTTGTCAAACGGCAAAAAGATAATTCGGTTAAAGTGACTTTCTGCAGGGATAACGCCCAAGCTCAATTTACCGCTTTTTGAAGCGAGATGTACGCCTATATATATTTCACGGTTTTTTAAAAACGGAAACGGCTGGCGTTTATCTATTATCTGCGGAGAAATTAAAGGCATAATCTCCTTGTCGAAATATAAATTTAAGTATTCATATTCTGCATCTGTGAGCTTTGAGGAGGCGAAAACCTGCTCTATACCGTGCTTTGAAAGCTCCTTATTAACCGACGAAAACGCCTTGTCCCTGACCGAGTTTAATTTTTTAACTCTTTTGCAGATAAGTCCTATCTGCTCGGCAGAGGTTAGCTTTGTTTTGGAGTCCTTTAGCTTTGGCTTTACAAGCTTTTGCTCACAAAGGCTTCCGACTCTTACCATAAAAAATTCGTCGAGATTGCTTTGAAAAATCGCAATAAATTTTAACCTTTCGTAAATGGGCACATTTTTATCAAGCCCTTCCTCCAACACTCTTTCGTTGAATTGAAGCCAGCTGAGTTCACGGTTTGTATAAACGCTGTTTTTGTCCATAATATCAGTTCTCCCGATTATTTTTCCAAGACCTTATCTATTAAATATCCCTCACGCACGCTGGTGTCGATAAGGGTTATTGTGTTTATCCTTAAATATTCTGCCAGCGTATTTATTGTAATCATACCGGGCAGAATGGTGTTTATTCTTTTGGGCTCGAGTTTTAATATAGTTTCCTTAAATTCTTTTGTGTTTTTAAGAGCGTCCTCGGTTAAGGCGGTAAGAAGCTGGGTGCTAAACCTTTCTCCTACGTTTAAAATGCGTGTTATTGTTCTGGCGCTTCCGCCGATTAAAAAGAGACTATCCGACACACTTTCGGGCGAAAAACTGCCTTTAAGGTTTTCTTTTACATACTCCTCTATAGCCGTTTTTTCGCTCTTGTCGGGGAATTCGCCCTTAACAAACTGCCCAAAAAGCTTTAGACAGCCTAAGGGGAGGCTCACGCTTTTTTTAAGACTACCGTTTTCACAGCATATTACCTGACAGCTTCCGCCGCCTAAATCTGCGCCGATAAAGCTATTTTCACCTGTGGCGTATTTAATGCTAAGGAAGTTATAATATGCTTCTTCCTCACCCGAAATGGCGTTAATTTCTATACCGGTTAAGTCATATATGCGCTTTATTACGTCGTCACGGTTTTTTATAAACCTAAGCGAAGCGGTGGAAAAGCAGGTTATCTTTTTTGCTCCGAGCGATAAGGCTTTTCCTTTAAAATAAATCAGTATCTCGGCAATAGTATCAATGCCTTTTTTAGTTAAAACGCCGTCCCCGATATTCGCCACTACATACCCGTAGCGCAGTTCATAGTGTATCTGTTTAAAATCCCTGCCGTTTATATCATATACGGCGAGCTTTATTGTGTTTGAGCCTAAATCTATAAGTGCATACCTCAAAATAAGTATACTTCCTTTATTTTATTTGAGTTAAATTAGCTGTAATTTTATAAACTTTTAGTATATTTTTAAGATATATATACTTAAAGTTTTAACTATTTGCTGTAAACCTTTAGAATTTTAGCGTAATAACATTCGTGATAATCCTTGTTAGAATACCATTTTGAGTCTATTGAAGCGTCGGTAAACTTTTTCGGGTCAATCACATAAGAATATAGCTTTTGGCAGATAAACACAACGCTTGCTTCCTCAAAGGCGGTTGTGCCGTCAAGCGCTATGGGAGTAAGGTGAGTTTCACTTACCTTGTCAACATCTCTGCCGGAATGAGTACCGCAGAAATTAAGAGCATTTTTATATTCACTGTCAAAAAAGCTTACGGTAAAAAGATTGTTTTTTTCGATAAACTCGTGGGTATAACGCTGAGGACGGATATAACAGTTAACAACAGGCTCGCCCCAGAATATTCCCAAAGCGCCCCAGCTTGCAGTCATCATATTAAAGTCTGAAATATCGCCGGCGGTGACAAGATACCAGTCCTTGCCGATTTTGTCAAATGGGTTAAAGCTTAAATCGGATATGTTAATTTCTTTTAACATAACTTAGCCTCCAAAAATAAAGTTTAATACACTATATGATAAATTTAAACTTTTGTTATTCTATAACTGTGCTTGCAGACATATTTTTAGGCACAAACATAACCCAGCTGTTGCCTGTGTTTACGTTAAGCTCGTTTCCGTTTTGGTCATATAATTTAAGACTTTGGGAAGCGTTGCCTTTCTGCCATGTGATAGCATAGTAAGAGCCCCTTGTCACATAGTAGCCCGTGCCTGCCGACAAATCAACGTCCTTATGAACGCCGTCAGAGAGGTAGGATACGCCGGCATAAAGTATAAATACGTTTGAAACGCTTACCGGAGTGTTTGTATTGGCGTCCATTTGATTTGCGCCGTATTCGCCCTTAATATACTTTTGTGTAGAATCGTCGTATGTAAAGGTTGCGGTAACGTCTCCGGAAAATTTAACCGAAACATTTAAAGCGCTGTCGAGATAGGAGATAACCTCAACATTTTTATTAAAGTTAAATATATCGCTATCTGAGGAGCTATCTTCCTTTATTCCGAGCTTGCCGACTGCCTTTCCGATAAGCTCGCTTGTGGTGAAACGGCAGTGCTCTATGGCTTTTGTAGAGCGAAGAGCGTTATCGGTATAAAAATAGGTTTCGCCGTATGCCATACCGTCTATGTCGGTAACACCGTTATTTCTTATCGACGAGTAAGCATAGTCGCTGCCGCCCCAGTGAACAAAAATGGCGTTTAGTGAATCTGCCATTTCAACAAAGTCGTGTCTTGCCGAGCGAACAGAGCCGATGGTGCCTGCCTTTTTGTAATCCGCAAAAACCGCCATAAGCCTTGTAAAACCGCCCTCTACAGGCATTTCGTAAACAATGTCGGCAGAGCCGATACCACGCTGAGGTAAAGAAGCTTTTATATTGTTAATCATAACTGCCACGGGACGTTTTCCTACAGCGTCTTTACTTAAATCATATTCGCCGGTATATATGTTGTAGCTTAATTTCTCGGGCTGTTTTTCCTCTTCTGTCACGGTAGCTTCAGAGGTAGTATCGTCATCGGAAACGTCAGCTATAAGCGAAGTCTTTTTACAGCTTGCAAGTGAAAACATTAAGCTTAAAGCCACTCCTGCGCTTAAAATTCTTGTTAAATTAGCTTTTTTAATCATTTAAAAAACGTCCTTTCGGTTTTAGTTTATTTTAAGATTTTAGTTTTTCGGTTATTTTTATAAATTCGTCATAGCTTAAAAGAGTGTTTATAATCTCGAGCAAAGCGTTGGCGGATAAATATTCGGGGAGGTTAAGTTCATCTAAAAGCCTTAGGCGTAAGGCTTTGCTGTTTTCCTTGCCCGTAAGCCCCATATTATAAAAATCGAGCTTTGTTATTTTTCTTTGCGAAGGGCTTTCGGATGATATTTCAGCGTCAACGCCGCTTTTTTTAAAAATATCGAGTAAAATTTTTTCATCTATTCCCTCAACGCCGAGAGTGCCCTCCTTTGAGGGAGAGGCTTTTCTTTTTTCCTTGCCCGAAATTTGAGGTATATAAAGATTTATTATATCGCCGCTTGGCGCAATCGACTTTATAAAGTTTCTTATCTTAAAGCCTGCGACGTCAGAGTCTGTTATAACTATAAGCCCTACGCTTTGAGCCAAGGCTTTAATCAGGCTTTGTTTTTCCTTATCCTTAAAAACGCCAAAGCCGTCTGTTTTTATTATAATGCCGTCAATAAGTCCGCTAAGCTTTATTTTATCGTACTTGCCTTCTGTGACAACGGCTCTTTTAACCTTAATCAAGGTCTATCACCGACTTTTTAAGTTTATACTTACATTATACCAACCCCCACCCGATAAGGCAACCAAAATATCTTATAATGTGACATAAATTTAAGGCGTTTTAGGCAATATGCTTACCAATGTATTTTAAAGCGGTTGACAAAAAAAGACTTCGACACTATAATAAATTTAATAAGTAAATTAAAGGCTGTGACGAGGAAAAATTAAGGCAGTGGCGTTTTAAGAGAAAAGGTTATTTGGTGCAAGACCTTTAGCGACCGTGCTTTAAGAGCCGCCCTTCGAGCTGTCGGCGACGAGCCGTACCGTAAATCTGCGTTAAGGTGTTTTAAGAGGTAACGGTAATTTTGCCGTTGCAATTTGGGTGGTACCACGATATTTTGCCTGTCGTCCCATGTGGGAGGCAGGCTTTTTATATTTTTATTTGAAAAAGGTGATTTTCATGGAGTACACAGGTTTAAACGAATTGAGAGAAAAATTTTTATCCTTCTTTGAAAGTAAGGCGCATACAAGACTGCCGAGCTTTCCGCTTTTACCTCAGGGCGACAACAGCTTACTGCTTATAAATTCGGGTATGGCGCCGATGAAAAAATGGTTTTTAGGTCAGGATACGCCTCCGAATAAAAGAGTAACCACCTGCCAAAAATGTATAAGAACGCCCGATATCGAGAATGTAGGTAAAACCGCACGTCACGGCACATATTTTGAAATGCTCGGAAACTTTTCTTTCGGCGATTATTTTAAGCACGAGGCTACAAAGTGGGCGTGGGAATTTATCACCGAAGAGTTAAAGCTCCCCATAGACAGACTTTGGGTATCAATTTATGAGGACGACGACGAAACCAAAGATATTTGGGTAAACGAAGTAGGTGTTTCTCCCGACAGAATTGTCCGCTTGGGTAAAGAGGATAACTTCTGGGAAATCGGAGCAGGTCCGTGCGGTCCTTGCTCAGAGATATATTTTGACAGAGGCGAGGAAAACGGCTGCGGCAAACCCGACTGTGCCGTAGGCTGTGACTGTGACCGTTATGTTGAGTTTTGGAACCTTGTGTTCAGCCAGTTTGACAACGACGGCAACGGAAACTACACTCCTCTTGAGCACCCGAACATTGATACGGGTATGGGCCTTGAAAGACTTGCGTGCATTATGCAGGGAGTAAACAATCTTTTTGAGGTTGATACCGTGCAGAATATAATGAAGCACATATCACAAATCGCAAATGTAAAATATCACGACGACGATAAAAAAGATATTTCGCTCAGAGTAATAACCGACCATATCCGCAGCACCGTATTTATGATTTCAGACGGCATTACCGCCTCCAACGAGGGCAGAGGATATGTGTTAAGACGTCTTTTAAGACGTGCCGCACGTCACGGCAGATTATTAGGTATCGAAAAGCCGTTTTTATATGAGGTTGCAAAAACCGTTATAAAAGAAAATGAAAGCGCTTACCCTGAGCTTAAGGAAAAAGAAGATTACATTATAAAGGCAATTAAGTTTGAGGAAGAAAGCTTTAACAAAACAATAAACAAGGGCTTTGCACTTTTGGGCGAGCTTATAGAGGAATTAAAGGCAAAAGGCGACACCGTATTATCGGGCGAAAATGCCTTTAAGCTTTACGATACTTACGGCTTCCCGATAGATTTAACTCAAGAGATTATTGCCGAAAACGGTATGACTATTGACGAAGAAAGCTTTTACAGCTTGATGAAAGAGCAAAAGGACAGAGCAAGAAAGGCAAGAATGTCACAGGCTGATGTTGCCTGGGCGGACGAGCTTTTAAGCCTTGACGGACAAAAGACCGAGTTTGTGGGATATGAAACCTTAACTACAAGCGGTAAGGTGCTTGCGATTGTGCTCGACGGCGAGGGCGTAGGAAGTGTAAGCGCACCAAATAAGGCTGTTATCGTTACCGATAAAACTCCGTTTTATGCCGAAAGCGGCGGTCAGGCTGCCGATAAGGGTATTATCACCGCAAACGGCTTTGAGGCTAAGGTAACAGACGTACAAAAGACAACCGGCGGGCTTTACCTGCATTCTTTAGAGATTACAAGCGGAAATATTGCGGTGGACGATACCGTTACATTGACAGTAGATAAAGCTATTCGTGACGCTACAAGAAGAAACCATACCTCTGCGCACCTTTTACAAGCAGCGCTCAGAAAGATTTTGGGCGAGCACGTTCATCAGGCAGGCCAGCTTGTAAACGCCGACACAATGCGTTTTGACTTCTCTCACTTTGAAGCATTAACTCCCGAGCAGATAAGAAGGGTAGAGAAAGAAGTAAACGAACAGATTTTATCGGGCTTAGAGGTTGTAACCAAAGAAATGAGTATCGACAAAGCTAAAAAGACAGGCGCCATGGCGCTCTTTGGCGAAAAATACGGAGAAACCGTAAGAGTAGTAAGTGCCGGCGATTATTCTGTGGAATTTTGCGGAGGTACACATATTGATAACACAGCTAAAATCGGACTTTTTAAAATTGTAAGCGAATCCTCTGTTGCTTCGGGCGTAAGACGTATTGAGGCTAAAACAGGTACGGAAGTTTTAGAGCTTATATATAGTGACAACGACCTTATAAATAAAGCGGCTGCGGCACTTAAGCTTTCAAATCCAAACGAGCTTGCAGATAAGTGTGTATCCTTAAGTGCAGAATTAAAGGAAAAATCAAACGAAATTGATAAACTTAACTCAAAGCTTGCTTCACAGCAGTTTAATTCTATTGCCGACAACGCTACCGAAATAAAGGGCGTTAAGGTTGTAACTGCGGTATTAAACGACATAAAGCCAGACACACTGAGAACACTCGGCGATAATATAAGAGATAAATCCGAGGATATAGTGGGCGTGTTTATCGGCACAAACAACGATAAATCAAACATTTTATGCGTATGCGGCAAGGGCGCAGTTAAAAAAGGTGCTAACGCAGGCAAAATCGTAAAAGCCGTAGCTATGGTTACAGACGGTAACGGCGGAGGACGCCCCGACAGCGCTATGGCAGGTGTGGGCGACAAGTCAAAGATAAGTGAAGCTATAAACGCCGTAGAAAAAATTGTTGAAGAAATGTTATAAAAACACTTTAAAGGAGGAGATAATATGTCTGACTGCTTGTTTTGCAAGATAGTTGCAGGCGAGATACCTTCCAAAAAGATATACGAGGACGATAAGTGCTATGCCTTTTATGACATTGACCCTAAGGCTCCCGTACATTTTTTGGTTATACCGAAAGAGCATATCGAAAGCGCCGCTAAGGTAACTGACGATAATGAAAAAACGGTAGGGCATATCTTTAAGGTTATTGCCAAGCTTGCAGAAGATTTAGAGCTTACAGACGGCTACAGAGTGGTTACCAACGTCGGAAAAGACGGCGGTCAAACCGTACCGCATATGCATTTTCACGTTTTGGGCAAGCGTTCGCTTGCGTGGCCTCCGGGCTAACAGAAAAAGTAATATTCCGCCCCGCTTCAAAAGCAGGGCGGAATAAAAATTTAAAGACAAAAGTAATATAATAATTGCCCTTTAAAAACATTTGACAAACCCCTTTAAATAATATATAATATATTTCGTCGGTAAAAATATGCTCCGTTAGTGAAGTGGTTAACACGCAAGATTCTCATTCTTGAAGCAGGGGTTCAACTCCCCTACGGAGTGCCAAACGCCCGAAGCGAAAGCTTCGGGCGTTTTTATTTTGCAAATGAAAACTCTGCCTAAATTGTCAGGCAGAGTTAATTTTTTATTCTTTTGTAATTTTCATTGAAACATCAAAACATTCTACCGAATGGGTGAGTGCGCCGAGAGAAATAATATCTACGCCTGTTTTGGCAACGTCCGCGATATTCTCCTTAGTGATGTTACCGCTTGCTTCAAGCTTTGCCTTACCGTTTGTGATTTTTACGGCTTTAGCCATTGTGTCTAAGTCCATATTGTCGAGCATAATGACATCTACGTTGACTGCAAGCGCTTCTTTTAATTCTTCGAGGGTGCGTGTTTCCACCTCGATTTTAACCATATGGCCGACCTTTTCTCTCAAGGCGTTTACCGCACTTGTTATAGAACCGTATGCGTCTATGTGGTTATCCTTTAACATAGCGGCGTCGCTTAGGTTATAGCGGTGGTTTTTGCCTCCGCCGACCATTACGGCATATTTTTGTATAGGTCTTAGTCCGGGAAGCGTTTTTCTCGTGCAGGCAACCGAAGCGTTTGTACCTTCAACGAGCTTTACGCACTCACGGGTACGCGTTGCAACTGCCGACATATGACACATAATGTTAAGTGCGCTTCTCTCACCCTTTAAAAGCGACTTTGTACGGCCCTTAAGGGTGGCTATTACATCGCCTTTTTTAATTTCGTCGCCGTCTGACTTTAAAAGAGCCGAAGCTATATCCTTGTCTATAAGCTCGAATACTCTCATGGCAATCTTACCGCCTGCGAGTACTCCGTCTGCCTTAGCGATAAATTTTGCGGTCGAGACATCATTATCGTCAAGCAAAAGGTCAGAGGTTACGTCTATGTAGTGGATATCCTCTGTGAGTGCTGTTTTAATAAGGTCGTCTATATAAAACTGTGATAACATCTTTTTCCTCCTTACAAAACTTCTTTTAATATGAGATATACTATAGTCACAATACTTCTTGCTTCGACAAAGTCAAGGTCAACCTTGTAGTCGCCTTCTTTCAGTAGCTTCATAAGCTCGCATACACTCTCAAAGCCCTCTTTGATAGCCGCCTTATCAGGTATTACAAAATATGAATTTTGTATAATGCTTCTTGCCTTTGTGCGTATACCGTGAGGCAGAATGTTTTTGTTATTGTCCTCAGGGAACTGAGCCGAGCAAAGAGGCTTATTTTTATATTCTTTTGCCAAGCGGTTAATGGATTTTGCCGCCCTGTGAGAGAACACAAGCCCCTCAAGCAGAGAATTACTTGCAAGGCGGTTGTTGCCGTGAACTCCCGTATTTGCACATTCACCTGCGGCGTAGAGATTTTTAATGCTTGTTTTGGCGTCTGCGTCTACGTTTATACCGCCCATCAAATAGTGCTGGCACGGATAAACGGGGATTTTTTGCTTTGTCATATCAAAGCCCTGTCCCAAAAGATTTTTATAAATCATAGGGAAGCGGTTTATTATAAATTCGCTGTCCTTATGCGAAATATCAATATAAAAACGGTTTGAACCGGTCGCCTTTTCCTCCATAATGATACTGCGTGAAACAACATCTCTGGGCGCTAATTCAAGACGCTCGTCATACTTTTGCATAAAGCGCTCGCCGCTAAAGTTCAAAAGATGTGCGCCCTCACCTCTAACCGATTCGCTTATTAAAAAGCTCTCTCTGGTTTTTTCGTTGGCAAAAGCAGTCGGGTGAAACTGTATATATGAAAGCTGAGAAATTTTAGCGCCTAATTCGTATGCCAAGGCAATACCGTCGCCGGTTGCGTTTTTAGAGTTTGTGGTATATTCGTAAACTCTGCCGATACCGCCTGTTGCCAAAAGGCAAAAGTGCGAATTTACATACTGATGACGTCCGTCTGAAAGAATATCAAAAGAAAAGTTTTCGTTATGCTTTATACCGCAAACCACGGCATTTTCGGCAAATTCGACATTTTCAAGTTTTAACACCGAAGCCAAAAGCTTGTCTACTACTTCTTTACCTGTAGAATCCTTGTGATGATAAATTCTCGGCTTTGAATGTCCGCCCTCTAAGGTTGCGTGCAAAGAGCCGTCGGGATTTTTGTCAAAGCAAACGCCGTAGTCTATTAGCTTTAAAAGCTCCTTTGGACCTTGATTTGCCAGTATTTCGGTGGTTTGAGGATTGTTTTTGTAACCGCCTGCAATAAGAGTGTCCTTAATATGCGCTTCGATACTGTCGTTTTGCTTATCCAAAACCGACGCAATTCCGCCCTGAGCGAGCGAGGAATTACTTAGCTGAAGCTCTCTTTTACACACGAGCAGAACCTTAAGATTTTTATCTAAATTAAGTGCGCCGTATAAGCCTGCAACACCGCTGCCGACAATAACAACATCATAGTCTTTTTGCATTACGTTCACTTCCTCAACAATTCAAAGGTTATACTTATTTTAGTATAACACAATAAATTAAAAAATAAAATAATAATATTACACTTTAAAAACCTTTTGTTATGCATAAAAATTATGCATAACAACCACTCAATCAGAAAAACTAATTTTAAAAGTATTATAACGGCGTGTTACTCGCCTTTAATTTAAGTAACCTACCGCCAAAAATGCGGTATATGCGGAGGAAATATGAAAGCAGTTATTATGGCAGGCGGTAAGGGCACAAGACTAAGACCCTTAACCTGCGACAAACCCAAACCCCTTATGTCCCTGTGCGGACGACCTGTTTTGGAATATATAATTGAGCTACTTGCAAAAAACGAGATTTATGACGCAGTAATAACCCTGCATTACCTCGGAAATATGATAAAAAATCATTTTGACGAGTCACGCTTTGCGGGTGTTCAGCTTGATTTTTGCGTTGAAGATAAGCCTCTCGGTACGGCAGGCTCGGTAAGGTATGCGCTTTCAGATAATTTAAGCGAGGTGCTTGTAATAAGCGGCGACGCCATGTGCGACTTTGACTTAAAAAAGGCGATAGAATACCATAGACAAAATAACGCAGACGCAACGCTTATAGTAAAGCAGGTAAGCGACCCTCGTGAATACGGGCTTGTAAGCGTAACTGCTTCGGGAGAAATAAACGGCTTTCTGGAAAAGCCCTCGTTTGAGGACTGCACAACAGACCTTGCCAACACCGGAATATATATACTCTCTCAAAAAGCGGTAGAGCTTATAAAGCCGGGAGAAAACCTTGACTTTGCAAACGACATTTTTCCCGAAATGTTAAGGCGTGGTATGAGGCTTTTTGCGTTTGAGGATAAGGGCTATTGGTGCGATATAGGCGACTTAAAAAGCTATTTAAACTGTCAGGAGGATATGCTTTTTAAAAAAGTTGTGTGCGACATTCACGGATATGACGGCGAAAAGGTTTATATCGGCAAAAACTCCAAAATCGCTCACTCAAGCCGTATTTTACCGGGTACGGTGATAGGTGATAACGTGACGATAGGGGAAAACTGCAAAATAAGCGGCGTTATATTAAACGGAAGCACTATCGCCGACAATGTAACTTTAAACCGAGCCATTATAGGCGAAAACGCCACCGTTTTAACAGGTGCAGGAGTGTATGAATACGCTGTTTTGGGAAGCGGAGCATTTATAGAGGAATTTGCGCAGATTTGCAGCGGTGTTAAAATCTGGAACGATAAAACGGTTCATAGTGAAGCGATAATAAAAGACGATATTAAATACGGCTACGGCGACAACTTGCTCATAGGCGACAGGGGAATCATCGGGCAGACAAATTCGGAGATTTCGCCGATTGTTTGCGCTAAGATAGGAAGTAGTGTGGCAAGCATTAAAGAGGGTGCGACCATAGGCGTTGCCGGGGATTTTAACTCGGCGAGCGAAGCCTTAAAGCAGGGCGTTATATCCGGCGTTTTATCGTCGGGCGCAGATGTTTATGATTTCGGTCAAACTGCAATCAGTCAGTTTAAATACAGCGTATTAAAATCGGGCGCAGACTTCGGAGTGTATATTCATTCGGGCAAAGTTACCGAAATACACCTTACCGAAAGCGACGGACTACCGCTTACAAGGGCAAGCGAGCGCAAGGTTGAGGGTGGAATAAACAGACAGGAATATAAAAAATCACAGTACGATAGCTTCGGCAGACTATATAATCTAACAGGCTTTACCTCGCTTTACGAAAAAGAGCTTATCGGTATGGCTAAAAGGATATCGGGGAAAATTGCCGTACAGATAAAGTGTGCGGACAATACGGTAAAAGCGCTTATGAGCGAGGTCTTAAAAAGAGCAGGTATTAAAAAAGGCGATGACGTAACCCTTATGATTTCGCCCGACTCGGATAAGCTCACGGCTTATTCAAGGTATGGCGACAGCCTTTTGCACGAGCAAATAGTCTGCCTGATAGCACTCGATATGTTAAAGGATAAAAAGGATTTGTACCTGCCACGCTCATCACCGCATATTATAGACGCCTTGGCTGAAATTCACGGCGTTAAGGTTTACCGTTACAGCACCTCCTCGCAAAATATAAGCGATAAAACCGCCCGTGAAAATTCGCTTAAAACTCCGTGCTTTAACGACGCACTTGTTTTGGGGATAAAGTTAATAGAATTTTTAGATAAAAATAGCCTCTCTGTAAAAGAGGTGCTTGAGCTAATCCCCGAATTTACGGTAGTTGACCGCTTTATATCGGTTGACAATAATCCCGGCAGAGTAATAAAGAGCTTTAATTCATTCTATAAACCGCAAAAAGATAAATACGGCGCAAGATTTACCTTGCACCCGGTAAAATCGGGTAAGGGCATACTGTTAAGCGTGGAAGCCCAAAGCAGCGAAACCGCAAACGAGCTTTGCGATTTTTATGAAAATGAGATTAAAAGATTAAGATAAATAGGAAAAAATTAAGCCTTCCGTTAGGAAGGTCGTCATAAAGAAGTTTACAGACTGAAAGGCTTTTCTTTCGGTCTGTTTTTCTTTTTAGGTTTTGTCATTATAAAGCTTATGCTCGCTACAGTCTGTGACATATTTATTTGATATTAGGAAAGAGCTTTGATATAATGAAATCATCAAATTGATTTATTATAGATAAACAAATGAATTTCAAGGAATCATTTTAAAAACAATAATAGTTGAAACAAAGGAGAAACAGAAATGGAATTGATACAGAGCTTTTCAGTAGACCACACACGCATTGTACCCGGTATTTTCATAAGCAGGGTTGATTATTTAGGCGACCATTCGGTTACGACCTATGACATAAGGCTTAAAAGACCTAACAGGGAGCCGGTCATTGATGTTGCGGCAATGCATTCGCTTGAACATATTATTGCAACTTTTCTTCGTAACGACCCTGATTGGAAAGATGAGGTCATATACTGGGGTCCTATGGGATGTCTTACAGGCTTTTATCTCATACTCAAAGGCAACCGCACTCCGCAGGAACTTTATGAGCTAATGCTGAGAGCCTTCAAGTCCGTAGGCGATGTACAAGAGGTGCCCGGCGCCGCACCCGTAAATTGCGGACACTACCTTATGCACAATCTTGAAATGGCAAAATGGTATGCAAAGGAATTTGCCGCTTATCTTGAAGCAAACGCCGAAAACAGCAATATCTTTGAATACCCCAAGACAAAACGACTTATGACAGATGACGGACAGCATTTCTACGATTCATAATTAACTGCGATGCAAATAAGCAGACTATTCCATAAAGAATAAGCCTTCTCCTTGAGGAGAAGGTGACGGCGAAGCCGTCGGATGAGGTGTGACTGCTAAGCAGCGTTATTTTCTTCGCCTCATAAGTCGCCTCAAGGAGAAACCTGTAACTATCCCGACAAAGTCTAATCTACAGAGATGTAAAAATACAGTAAAAGAAAGTGACTGAGTTATAACTCAGTCACTTTCTTTATGACGGACATACCGTCAGTTAGGCTTATTTTTAATATTCTTACTTTTTAATGTGAACCGTGGGTAGTGCAGTATCCGGGAAGCTGTGAGGAGTCGTAATAACCCACCGCAGTAGAAGGACAGCCGTTTGTCGCAAGCAAGCCTGTATGCGTGCAGTACTGCATTTGAACAACGCCCTCGGGTGCTTCAAAGGTTTCGTCGGCCTGATAATATAAAGGCAATATGAGGCTCATAATATTACCCCATACCTTTGCGGGCGAATAGGTGGACGGAATTTCTTCTTGAATATCCGAATAGCCGAGCCATATACCGCTTACAAATGACGGCGTACAGCCCACAAAGCTCAAGTGCTCGCTAAAGCTACTGGTACCTGTTTTTCCGACAATGTCATATCCGCTTACCGCCGCAGCTCTACCTGTACCCTCAGAGCCTGTTATAACGGTATTCAAAAGTCTGTTCATAACATAAGCGCTCTGCTCGCTTATCGCCTGGTTACCCTCGTCATAGGAGTTATCAAGGATAACGTTACCCATAGTGTCAACTACCTGAGTGTATGCCTTTGGCGCATAGTGCATACCACCGTTGCCGAACATTTCATAAGCGGCAACAAGCTCAGTGAGCTTAAGCCCCTCGTCCAGACCACCGATAGTAAGAGCCAAGTGCTCGCTTTCATCATCTAAGAGGGTTGTTATACCAAGGTCTTGCGTTAAGAAGTTAAAGCAGTATTCGGGAGTCAAGGTCTTTATAAGCTGTGCAGGAATGGTGTTTTTAGACACCTCAAGCGCCTTTTGCATGGTTATGGGGGCGTAGGTCCATTTGCTTGGACCGCCGTAGTTTTCAGGCCAAGGTCTAAGCTTGCCGTCGTCGCCCTTCGCTTCGATAGGTTCGTCTGTCAAAAGCGTTGACCAGGTAATAGTGCCGTTATCTATAGCGGGCGCATATACCGTTATCGGTTTCATACACGAACCGGGGGATAAACGTGACTTACCGGAGGCGTTGCTCCAGCAAAGGCTTGAGGTTTTTGCGCCTCGGTCGCCGACAATCGCCAGCACATAGCCCTCGTAATCCATAATAACCATAGCCGCACTCGGAGTGATGGTTACCTGCTCGCCTGCGCTGTTTGTATAGGTTATTGCGTTGGCGGCGCTGTTTGCCTCAAATAAGCTGTCGTCTAAGAAAGCGTCCTCCAAAACATTTTGAAGCTCGGATATCATAGGTGTGTAGATTCTGTAACCACCGTTATTTATCATATCTAAAGCTTCGTCGCTTGATACGTTGTATTTTGAGGCAAAGTCGGCCTGTACGCTTCGTATTGCTTCGTCAACATACCAGGAATATATCGTTGAGAAGGTATCGTTTTCGTTTTGTGACAAGTCTATGTTAAAAATTTGAGGCATATCCGCAACAGCGGCGTCATATTCCTCTTGAGTAATACAGTTAAATTCAAGCAATTTCGCAAGAGATACTCTGTTGCGACGGTCGATATTTGTTTCGTAGTTATTTATCGGCTCGTATTTCGACGGGCTTTTCGGGATAACCGCCAGCATAGCGGCCTCTGAAACGGTAAGCTCGCTTACGCTTTTGTTAAAGTATTTCTGGCTTGCAGCCTCAACGCCGTAGGTGTTATTGCCTAAGTTTATATAGTTTAAATATGCTTCGAGGATTTTGTCCTTTGAGTAATGCCTTTCTAAATTAAGCGACATCATAATTTCCTTTAGCTTTGTCGAGCCGGTTCTTTGATAAAAGTCGCTGTTTATGTTTTTAACAAGCTGTTGGGTTATGGTAGAAGCACCAAAGCCCGAGGTTTCAACGCCGAATTTACTTGCAACCCAGCCTGCAAAGGCTCCGAAGGTTCTTGCCCAGTCAACGCCCTCGTGCTCCTTAAAGCGCTCGTCCTCACTGTACATAAAGGCGTCCTGAACCATCTGCGGAATTTTATCTATACTTACCCATGTGCGATATCCGCCCGAGGTGATTTTCTGAAGCTCTATTTCCTCACCCTCAAAGTTGGTGCCGTATATTACGGTGGTATATCCAAGCTCAAGTGCGTCGAGGTCGATTACAGGGTCGGCGTTAACATATCTCATAATAAATACGGTCATAGCTGTGCCGACGATACTGCCGATTATTATAAAAATAAGAAAGGCGGCGAATATAACCTTGCCTACGCCTGCGCCTATACTCCTTGCGGTGCTGTGGCCTTTTGCAGACTTTTTAGAGCGCAGGTGCTTTGCCGATGACGGCTTACTTTTTCTTTTTGCGTCAGCGTCGGTTATGATGACCTTTTCCACCCTCTTAACAGGCTTGCCGGAACTTCTTTTCATTTGGTCCTCGTTTTTCATATAAGACTTATCCTCCGTATTGTTTCGACCGTATCCGGTACGGTTAAATGTTATTGGTTAAAATCTTTAAAGTTTTTAAGACGAAATCTGTTTGCACGATATGTGCAAACTAAACTAAGGTTATTATAACATAAGCCCAAAGGCAACGCCTTTGATTGTGGCATTTAGCCACAGCCGTGTTTATCACGGCAGGATTATAAGTTACAATGTTCTTAGTAAAAATCCTTACAGGATTTTTAAAGACAAAGTCTGTTTGCACTATATGTGCAAACTAAACTAAGGTTATTATACCACAAACATAAGGATTTGTTAACTAAAAGTTTGTGGGAATGGTTTTGTGTTATTCCTTTACCACGTCGGCGAAGCCTAAATAATTTGATTGTTACATACGATACTTTATCACTAATAAACATACAGCAAAGTATTTTTATGGTATTTATATATAAATTTTATTTAATTACCCTCATTTTTGTTGAAAAAAATGGTTTATTAAATTATAATTAAGAAAAAATGCAAAGGGGAATTTTTATATGTTTTGTAGAAATTGCGGCAAGGAATTTGAGGGGAGTTTTTGCCCTCACTGTGGGGCTTCGACTACATTAAAAACGGCTCCCGTTATCAATCAACAACCATCTGGTTCATACACTAACTATCAGCATCCGGCAGGGCAGAACTACCCCTCTTATCACGACCATACCACTGATGTACTGAGCGTTGGGCAGTACATAGGTATTTTTATACTTTCGGCAATTCCTATCGTAAATCTGATTGTATGGATAGTATGGCTTGCAAGCAGCAGTACCAATAAGAACAAGAAAAACTATGTTATTGCAAGTTTGATTATGGGGTTAATCGCCACAGTCTTAGTTGTGCTAATTACTCTTCTTGCGGGCGCAGGTATTGGACTTATGAGTTACGGATATTGATATTTGCTAAAAGCGAAAAAACGGACATTCCATTTTGGAATGTCCGATTTAATTTTATTCCCCAAATATTTTTTTAGCTTCTGTTTTTACCTTTTCCTCAAGGTTTGACGGTAACGGGTCATATCTTAAAAATTCAAGTGTAAAGCTGCCTGCACCCTGAGTCATTTGTCTTAACAGTGTAGCAAAATCGCTCATTTCACTTATAGGTGTTTCAGCTTCAATTTTGGTGGTACCCTCCTCGTCGGGAGTCATACCCAAAACTCTGCCTCTGCGTTTATTAAGCTCGCCCATCATATCGCCTGTGTTAGCGTCGGGAACGATTACCTCTAACATACCTATAGGTTCAAGCAAAATCGGAGAAGCTTCGGGTATACCTGCTTTGTAAGCGAGATTTGCCGCCATTTTAAACGACATTTCCGAGCTGTCTACAGGGTGGTATGAGCCGTCAACCAACGTTGCCTTTATTCCAACCATCGGGTAACCTGCCACAACGCCCTTTGTAATACTCTCTCTGAGGCCCTTTTCTACTGCAGGGAAGTAACCTTTAGGTACTGCACCGCCGACAACCTTTTCCTCGAAAATCAAGTCGTCGCAGTCGCAAGGCTCAAACTCAATCCAAACGTCGCCGAACTGTCCGTGACCGCCCGACTGTTTCTTGTGTTTACCCTGAACCTTAACGCTTTTGCGGATAGTTTCTCTGTATGCAACCATAGGCGGAGCAAGGGTAATATCAACGCCTGTTTTGGCTTTAATTTTAGCTATTGCAACCTCTAAGTGCTGTTCGCCCAAGCCGTTTATTATCTGCTGGTGGGTTTCGTGGTTGTGAATATATTTAATTGTAAGGTCTTCCTCCACTAAGCGATGTATTCCCTGAGAAATTTTACTTTCGTCACCCTTTTGGGCAGGAAGCATAGCCATAGAATAACACGGATTAGGGAATGTAGCCTTAGGAAGCGTTACCTTAATACCCTCGCAGAGCGTATCACCCGTATTGGCATTTAGCTTTGCCACGGTACCTATGTCGCCTGCAACGATAACCTTAACGTCCTCCTGCTTTTTACCTGTAATCATAGAAAGCTTGCCGACCTTTTCGGTTTCGCCTGTTGTCATATTTGTTGGGCTTGATTCTGCGGATAATTTACCTGCGATAACCTTTACATAAGAAAGCTTGCCGACAAAGGGATCTATTACGGTTTTAAAAACAAAGGCGGTAAGCGGACGGTCCTCGTCGCACAAAACGGCTATTTCTTCGCCGTTTTCATCAAGACCTGTTTCGGTGATGTTTTCTTTAGCGCTCGGCAGTAAAATATCTATACCGTTTAGCAGTAAATCAAGTCCGTCAAAATTTACAGACGATCCACAGTACACAGGGGTTATATCGCCGTTTTTAACGCCCTTGTGAATGCCCATTACAAGCTCTGCGGTGGTAAACTTTTCGCCCGAGAAATACTTTTCAAAAAGCTCGTCGTCGGTTTCTGCAACCGCTTCACTTATTGCGTTTATAAGTCCTTCAAGACGGTGGTCAATTTCGGGTATCGGTACCTCGGACGCCTCGCCGTTTTCGTACTTATAAGCTTTCATTTCTATTAAATCTATGTAGCATTTAACTATTCTGTCCTCGACATAAGGAACTACTACAGGGCATATAGAAGGTCCGAACTCCGCTTTAAGCTGTTCGAGCACCTTATAGAAATCTGCGCTTTCACGGTCGAGCTTGCCGACATATATCATACGAGCCTTGTTTTGTTTTTTAGCAAGCTTGTACGCTTTCTTTGCGCCTACCGTAACGCCGGATTTTCCCGAAACGGCGATAATAACGCTTTCTGCCGCACGCACGCCCTCGCACACGCCTGCCTCAAAGTCAAATTGTCCCGGAGTATCCAAAAGGTTTATTTTGTTGCCCCTGAACACCATCGGCGCAACCGATAAATTTACCGAAGCCACTCTTTTTATTTCTTCAGGGTCGTAATCGGATACGGTGGTACCGTCCTCAACCTTACCGAGACGGTCGGTTATACCCGTTTTATAAAGCAAAGCCTCAACCAAAGTTGTTTTGCCAGAACTGCCGTGACCTGCAACAGCTATGTTTTTGATGTTCATTGCATGATACTGTTTCATAATAATTTCTCCTTTATTTTATGATGCATTGCTAAAGCATTGGCTGAAAATGCATATTAACCAAATTTGATAGTATGTAAATAGGTATATAAAGCATCGCAATTATACAATACATTATACAAATTGTACATAATATTTTTGATTACAAATGATATTATATCACATTTTACTATACTAATCAATTACATTTTTAACAAAATAATAATATGCTGATACTTCACAATGCATAATAAACGGAAATATTATAAAAGCCTTTTAAAAGCTCATACCCATAAATATAAGCATTAAAATCACACCCGGAGCGCCCAAAAGCCCCGATATTATTACGGTAAACGGATTTATGGCAATACCAAAACCCAAAAAAGATGAGAGCAGGTATATCGCACCTAAGCTAATTTCACCCGACAACACCCCGATAAAGCCGTTTTTAAAGAATTTTCCTGTTGATTTATAATACAATAAGTTTATTATTAGTAGTAAAATACATATTGTATATATAATTATTCTGAAATTCAATCCTTTCTCTCCTTATCCCGAAAAATGGGCGCTAAGCTTCGCTGTGCGGCATAATCCAGCGCACCAGCTTTTGTTGTTTTGCCGTTTTTATTGCACGTTCATATTGCAAATTAAGCGCCTTTAATTTCATTATGTGTACGTCTATCAGGTCAAAATCGGTTTCAAGCTCAAATTGTCCCTCTACCACCTCTTTTTCCTTGCGTATGCGTTCCAATTCGTCTAAAATTTCCAGTGTTTTTTCCTTTTGGCTGTCGGGTTTGGGTTGTCCTAAAAGCTTTGATTTTAGTTTTGTAATAAGTTCGTTCATAATTTATACCACCTTTTTAAATTGTTATGTGGACAATATTGGAAATATTACAAGCCTTTATTCAAATAGGACATTCTTTAAAAGGTATACTTGAGATTTTGTCCGTAATATACTGTTAGAAAGTTACTTGTTAAGGGGAGTTTGCGATGATAGCCTACACTACGATTGAGGAAAGATATTGCTTTCACATAAGCAAAAATATTGCTGTAGAAACTATACATTACAGCAACGGAAGCAGTAAAACGGAATGCTTAAGTCAAGGCAAACAAGATTTGGGTTGCAAGGGTTGCAGTAATAAGTGTAGCTATTTTAAAAATGAATGGGAAAAAGGATAAAAATAACTTGCCTTTGTTCCGATAGCGTTTGGCTATCGGAACATTTTTGTCTTAAAAAGCCATTAAGGCGGAGATTTACCCCTTATATGATTGACAACAACTTATGATTGTTATATTATAATATAAAAAATTGATATGCCTTGAAAAAGAAATGAAGAGGAGCATAAATTATGTCACAACCCAAAGTAAGTGTAATTATTCCGGTGCATAACGGAAGTCGCTATATTCAAAAAACTGCTAAAGGGATACTTGCTCAGGATTATGAAAATATCGAATTGATATTGGTCGAAAATTTTTCTTCCGATAAATCGTTAGAATTGTGTGAGCAACTCAAGCAAGCCGATAAGAGAGTGATTGTTGTACAGAGTACTGAAAGGGGAACCTCTTTGGCAAGAAAAAAGGGAGTTGAAACAGCAACCGGAAAATATATTATTTTTTCCGATCAGGACGATGAATATATTTCCAAAAGTAGTATTAGTAAAATGCAAAAAGCAATTTCCGATGACAATGCTCAAATCACACAGTTCAATTATTATAAATATTAATATGTTAGGGTTGAAGAGGATTAATGTCATAACCAATCAACATAAAATATATACTCGTGAGGAATTATTTAACGGGCCAATCAAAAGTATGCTCGGTATTGGCGAAACAGGTTTTCATCCAACGGCATGGTCTAAAATTTATGATGCATCTGTGCTCAAAAGTGCAGTCAAAAACATCAACGAGGCTTTATATTATGGCGAGGACATTTATCTTAACGTATGGTCTTTTTTTGATGATAATGTTAAGCGAGTATCCACAAGAGCAGAAGCTTACTATGTATGGAACACGGGTATTGGGTTTTCATCTAAAAAAGACAGCAGTTTGCATTGTTTCGGGATTTTCAGTATATAAAGCCGGCTGAATTTCAACTGATTCATAAAAATAATTTGGAAGAAGAACTCCTATATCCATTACACAATGAATCCTACCATTTCTTTAAATATCTTATAGACACTATGATACAAAATAACTGTGAGCGTCAGGATGTGGAAGACAGAATTAATGAATTAATGGAATTTAACTTTATAAAAGATGCAAGAGAATATTTTAAAACTGTTAAACGTACGGAAGCTCTGGAGATATTCTGCAAAGATATACCCGCACATGATTATTACGACTGGTTTATCGAAAATATACCAAAACTCTCAGTTAAGCAAAAAGCAAAACTAAAGTTTTACAATTTGCTTGGGAAAATAAAAAAATAAATAGTAAAAGCAAAAATAGACAGAATAAGGAGACTTTTCTTACGCAGATAAAAATAATCAGTCCCCTGTTCCGATAGCGTTTGGCTATCGGAACATTTTTGCCTTAAAAAGCCGTTAAGGCGGAGATTTACCCCTTATATGGTTGACAACAACTTATGATTAATATACAATTATATGCGATATCAAAAATAACTATCAGGGAGCTAGGGGCTGTATGGATATGGATAAGGTCAAAAAAATCGCAAAATCCGATTTTTGCATTTCTGCAATTTTGACAGCGGTTACTTTTTTTATTTGTCTTTTAGTGTCGAATTTTAATGTAATATATGCCACAACTGATGACTTGGGCACAGAGCTAATGGCAGTGAAGGGCTATTTGACACCTTTTATAAGTTATTTTTTAAGTGTGGCAATTATTAAGCTGCAAACAGTTTTTACAAAAGTGAATGTTTTTATACTGTTGCAGATAATTTTGAATGTAGTTTCCGTATTTGCTATTTCTTTTTGTTTTTTAAAAAGATTTAATAAAAAAGCAATTTCTATATTCTGTATTTTTATTATTAACTTATTATTTGCATATACTTCATTTGTTCTTTTACAATTCACCCAAACCGCAACAATTGTTTGCACAGCGGGCTATCTTATTATATTTACAGTTTTTAAGATTGAAACAGTAAAAGGTAAAAAGATTGCAGGATATATTATAGGAACATTATTTATATTGATGTCTGCTCTAATAAGGACAAGCTGCTTTTACTCGGTAACATTGATTTTTATTATATATACACTTTGCGATTTATATATGTACATAGGAAACAAACGTATCAAAAAAGATTTATTGGCTGAGGTCTTCAATAAATATATAAAAGTTGCTGTTGTTTGCGCTTTTGCATGTATTTTGGCATTAGGAGCAACCCGCCTATCTAATTACTTTTTAGATTTGCCGCAAAACATTCAAGGCTTAAGGCAATATAATACAATACGATCTCAAGTTGAAGATTACGATATAGTGCCTTATGAAAACAACGAGGAATTTTATAATTCTATTGATATTTATTCTCAAAACGATTTAGATATCCTGCAGGGATGGGTATTAGACCAAGACTTTTTCAATTCCGATAGATTATCTGCAATAGCAGATTATTCTTCTGATTACAGGTCGGGTAAGATGGGAGTACTTCGTGCTGTCAATTTAGTCTACGATATGGTTTGTCAGTATACGTCCGTCTTTTCATTGGAAGGCTTTTTAATAACATTAATCCTATGTGCTATAATAGGTTTAGCGGTTTTATTTATTTTTAGAAACAAACTTAAAATGCTGTTTCCTTTTATGTTTTTGATATCGTTTTTGGCTTATATAGTATTGCGAAGAAGTGCCCCTGTTTTACTAATTCCGTTAGTAGCTATTGCATTTATTACGGGGTTGTTTTTTAACCGCCGTCATTTCGTTTGCATTACAGCAATATACGGAGTAGTTTTGTCACTGACATTTTATATGAGCCTTACCAGAATAAGTTTTAGAACTGTTCATTCCGTATGCTTGCCTGCCATAATATGTATGTTTTTGTTGATTGATAAAGCCAATTTACAAAAACGATATCAGAATATCAGTAAAAATAATGTTAAAAAGATATTATCTTCGGCTTCGGTTGTTGTGTTGACGCTAATTTGTATGTTAACAGCATATATGATACCTAAAACAGCATACGTCAAAACGCCAAGTCCAAATGCAGCCCTCAATAAAACCATAGAAAATGACGCAGAGCATTTATTTGTAACTGATGTTGATTCAGGGGTGTCGATAATTATGGGCAACTCGGACTCTCCCTTGAGAGTGCCGTATCGCTGTGATAATGTTTTAATTTACGGCTCAATGGTAGGTTCGCCATATTTTGAAGACGTAAAGGATAGCTTTGGGGTAAGTCATTTGCTTCCCGATATGATTGATAACGATAATGTTTACTATCTTATTTCTGTTGACAAAACCGAAAAAATGGAAAAGATGGAGCAGTATTTTAATGATCATTATGCTGAGAATAACGAGCAAGTAACCTTTGATATAGTCGATGAGGTAAACGGAGCCTACATATTTAAAGTCATAAGAGAAGAAATTAAAGACTAATAACTCAATGTTCCGATAGCGTTTGGCTATCGGAACATTTTTGCCTTAAAAAGCCATTAAGGCGGAGATTTACCCCTTATATGACAGAAATTTAACACATTTACATAAAAAATAAGAGAAAATTTGTATAAATCTTTTTGTATTGGCTATTTACATAACCAAAAAATAGTGCTAAAATATAAAACATAAATTTAAAAGCAGGAGTTTTTATGAAGAACTTTTCCTCAACAGCAGCATACTTTTATTTTAGCTTTACTTGGTTTTTTTACGGTAAGGCTTATTCGAGTTGTCTGCAGTGAGGTCATAGATAAATAAAAGCGACCTAAAAATCTTATGGCTCTGCAGAGTACGCTCTTGCAGAGTTTTTTTGTTATCAATTTATAAAAAGGGGTTTTTAAAAATGATAGTAGTATTAAAGGAAAAAACAGAACAATCTCAACTGGATAATCTTATCACCTGGTTAGAGAGTATGGGGCTTTCCATTCACGCAAGTGAAGGACAAAACTCAAGAATATTGGGTCTTATAGGCGATACCTCCGCTGTTGACATTGACCTTTTAAAAGCGCTCGAAATCGTAGAGGACGTAAAGCGTATTCAAGAGCCTTATAAAAACGCAAACAGAAAGTTCCACCCGGCAGACAGCATAATAGACGTAAGCGGAGTAAAGGTGGGCGGCGGTAACTTCAATATTATCGCAGGACCTTGCTCTATTGAAACAGACGAACAGATTTGCTTTGTTGCTCAAAGCGTTAAGGACGCAGGCGCAACAATGTTAAGAGGCGGTGCATTTAAGCCACGTACCTCGCCGTATTCGTTCCAAGGCTTGCGTGACGAAGGTTTAAAGCTTTTATTAAAGGCAAAAAAAGCTACAGGACTTCCCGTTGTAACCGAGATAATGGATCTTTCGCACATTCACCTTTTTGAAGAGGTCGACGTTATCCAAGTAGGCGCAAGAAATATGCAAAACTTCGAGCTTTTAAAGGAAATCGGACGCCTTCATAAGCCCGTACTTTTAAAGAGAGGTCTTGCAAACACCTTGCAGGAGCTGCTTATGAGCGTTGAGTACATTATGGCAGGCGGCAACAACGACGTAATACTCTGTGAAAGAGGTATAAGAACCTTTGAAACCGCTACAAGAAATACGCTTGATATTTCCGCTATCCCTATGCTTAAAAAGATGACACACTTACCTATATTCATCGACCCGAGCCACGCCGCAGGTATCGCTTCACTCGTTAAGCCTTTATCGCTCGCCGCAGTAGCCGCAGGCGCAGACGGACTTATGATAGAGGTGCATAACGATCCGCCGCACGCTCTTTGCGACGGTGCGCAGTCACTCACTCCGGAAGCGTTCAAAGAGGTTGTTGAAACAGTCAACAAAATCCGTCCTTACGCTTGCAAATACTAATCGAGGTTATATGGTGTGAAAAATCACACCAATCAAATTATATTGCCCTCAAAATTATGCCATAGGCAAATTTTGAGATGGCCAAAATCATCATAACGCCTATTCAGGCAACGTAGGGTTTTGGTGTTTTTAATGAACTGTTTGTTGCCTGAAAGGCTATGGTGATTTTTATGAACATTGCAATAATAGGCTTGGGGCTTATCGGCGGAAGTATCGCAAGAGCCCTAAAGCACGAAACCTCCGACACCGTAATGGGTTATGATATAAATAAGCCTACAATATATAAGGCAAAGCTTTTGGAAGCTATTGACTGTGAGCTTACCGACGAGCGCCTTTCGATATGCGATTATGTTATAATTGCGCTTTATCCAAAAGACACCGTAGAGTATGTAAAAGCAAACTGCACTAAGTTTAAAAAAGGCGCAATAGTTATGGACTGTTGCGGAATAAAAAAGTATGTATATGACGAACTTTCACCACTCGCAGAGCAAAACAGCTTTGTTTATGTAGGCGCTCACCCTATGGCAGGCATAGAAAGGTCGGGATTTGAAAACTCAACCCACCGTATGTTTAATAACGCCTCTATAGTAATAACCCCTCCGAAAAATGCTTCAATAGAGCTTTTGGGGGATATAAAAAAGTTTTGGGGCGCTATAGGCTTTACAAATCTTGAAGTTACCACCCCCGAAAACCACGACCGCATTATCGCTTATACCTCTCAGCTTGCGCACGTTGTATCCAGCGCATACATCAAAAGCCCTACCGCTATGGACCACAGCGGTTTTTCGGCAGGAAGCTATAAGGATATGACCAGAGTTGCAAGGCTAAACGAAAAAATGTGGACAGAACTGTTTTTAGAAAACAGAGATTATCTTTTAGATGAAATAAAAGATATGATAAATTCGCTCGAGGAATATAAAAAAGCACTCGAAAATTCCGACAGCGATACGCTTTTAGCGCTTTTAAAAGACGGCAGAGAGCGTAAAATAGCTGCGGACAGAAAGGATTTAAAGGAATGACTCAGGTTACGGTATCGGCTTCTATTACCTATAAGGCTGTAATAGGAAGCGGACTGATAAAAAAGCTCGGGAGTATGACTGCCGATATAATTTCTCACTGTAAAGCGGCGGTAATAACCGATGATATAGTTGACTCGCTTTACGGTAAGGACGCTGTTTTATCTTTAGAAAATGCAGGCTTTTCGGTTTGTAAGTTTGTGTTTAAAAACGGTGAAAGCTCAAAAAACTTAGAGGTATACTGTAAGGTTTTAGAGTTTTTAGCCCGGAATAAGCTTAGCCGCTCGGATATAATAGTAGCACTCGGCGGAGGAGTTGTGGGCGACCTTTCGGGCTATGCCGCCGCAACCTATTTAAGAGGCATTAAATTTATACAAGTACCCACCACCTTTTTGGCGGCGATTGATTCCTCGGTAGGAGGAAAAACCGCTGTAAACCTTTCGGCAGGCAAAAACTTGGCAGGCGCTTTTCACCAGCCGGCGCTTGTTGTTTGCGACATAGATACAATGAAAACGCTATCGGAAGATATTTTTGCCGACGGCACCGCAGAAGCAATAAAATACGGCGTATTGGCGGACAAGGAGCTTTTTGAGGAAATTGCGTCAGGTAACTTTTATAATAACCTTGAAAGCGTCATAGCAAAATGTATCGGCATAAAAGCCGATATTGTAGGACGTGACGAGCTTGATTTGGGCGAAAGACAGCTTCTTAACTTAGGTCATACTATCGGACACGCCATAGAAAAATGCAGTAATATGCAAATAACTCACGGGCACGCCGTTGCAATAGGAATGCTAATGATTGCAAAAAGTGCCTTTAAACTGGGATTGTCTGAGGAAAACTGCGCTTTGCCGATAGAAACTGCGCTTAAAAACAATAATTTACCGCTTACCTGTAATTTTAGCGCCGAGAGCCTTGCGCAAGCGGCTTTTTCGGATAAAAAGCGAAGCGGTAAGTATATAAATTTTATCATACCGAAAACTATAGGACACTGTGAAATAACAAAGGTTTCATCAGACGATATATTAAAAATAATTTCGGCAGGACTTTAATATGGATATAAAAATAACGCCCAAAAAGCTGTCAGGTAAAATTGAGGCTATTTCCTCTAAATCCGACGCTCACAGGGTAATGATTGCCGCAGCGCTTTCAGCTACTGCGACCGACATAAAATTAAATATACTTTCAAGGGATATGAAAGCTACTGCCGACTGTCTTGAAAATATGGGCGCTAAAATCGACATGTCGGGCGACACTATGCATATAGAGCCTATAAAGACGCCTAAGGATAATGCGCTTATTAACTGCGCCGAAAGCGGCTCGACCTTAAGGTTTTTACTGCCCGTAGTGTCAGCTCTTTGTAAAAATGCAACCATTGTCGGAAGCGGAAAGCTACCCGAAAGACCGCTTTCTCCGCTTATTGAAGAGCTTGAAAAAAACGGCGGCGGCTTTTTAACAAAAAAGCTTCCGATAACTACAAAAAGTAAGCTTTCTTCCGGTAAGTTTACTCTTCCCGGCAATATAAGCTCGCAGTACATAACAGGACTTTTATTTGCATTGCCTTTGCTTAAAGGTGACAGCGACATAATATTAACAACTCCTTTGCAGTCTAAAGGCTATGTCGATATGACCTTAGACACACTCGAAAAATTCGGCATAAAGATACTCGTTACCGATAACGGCTATCACATAAAGGGCGAGCAGGTATATACCTCCCCGGGTAACATACAAATCGAGGGCGACTGGTCAAATTCGGCGTTTTGGTTTACCGCTGACTTTTTGGGCGGTAACGTAGAGGTTTCAGGGCTTGATAATAATTCAAAACAATCCGATAAGGCGATAATCTCGATTTTAAAAGAGCTCTCTGACGGTACCGTAATAGACGCAGGCAATATTCCCGATTTAGTGCCGATAATTTGTGTGGCGGCGTGCGGAATTTGCGGTAAGGTAAGCATTACAAATATATCACGCTTAAAATTAAAGGAAAGCGACAGGATATTATCGGTAAAACGCCTTATAAGCGATTTGGGCGGGCAGATAACCGCCACCGACGATATAATTACCGTTTACGGCAAAGGCTTTCTTACAGGCGGTGTGATAGAGAGCTTTAACGACCACAGAATCGCTATGTCGGCGGCGATAGCTTCTCTTATATGCAAAAACGACGTTATAATAAAAGGAGCGGAAGCGGTAAATAAATCCTATCCGGGATTTTTCGACGACTTTAACTTGCTTGGAGGTAACAGCTATGTCATCTAACTTCGGAAACAATATTAAGGTGACAATCTTCGGTCAGTCTCACTCAGAGGCTATCGGCGTTGTCATTGACGGCTTGCCTGCCGGAAAAACAATAGATTTAGATAAGATACAGGCTTTTATGCAAAGGCGTGCGCCAAAAAGCACCGCTTATTCCACTAAGCGCAAGGAAAGCGATATTCCACGCATTTTGTCAGGGCTTGTCGATAACGTAACCTGCGGTGCTCCGCTTTGTGCAGTAATAGAAAATACCGACGCACATTCCAAGGATTACTCAAAGCTAAGGGATATTCCCCGACCTGCTCACGCAGATTTTCCTGCGCATATAAAGCATTCGGGCTTTAACGATATAAGAGGCGGAGGACATTTCTCCGCAAGGCTTACAGCTCCCATTTGCTTTGCAGGGGCTGTGTGTATGGGACTTTTAGAGGAGCTTGGGGTATATATAGGCGCACATATCGCTTCTGTAGGTAATATCTCAGACCTTACCTTTGACCCTGTAAACGTCAAAAAAGAGGATTTTAAAAAGGTTTGTCAGGGAGATATGCCTTTGCTAGACAGCTCTTTAAACGAGCCGATAACAAAGCTGATTGAAGAGGTAAGAGCTTCGGGCGACTCGGTAGGCGGAAGCATAGAATGTTGCGTTTTGGGTATGCCCGTAGGTGTAGGCGAACCGCTTTTTGATGGCTTGGAAAACCGCATAAGCTCAGCCGTTTTTGCCGTACCTGCCGTAAAGGGCATTGAGTTCGGCGCAGGGTTTGAGGTGTGCGGTATGAGAGGCAGCGAAAATAACGACGCCTTTTACACCGAAAACGGCAACATAAAAACCAAAACCAACAATCACGGCGGTATTTTGGGCGGACTTTCTTCGGGTATGCCGATTTTATTTAAGGTAGCTATGAAGCCCACGCCGTCAATTTATAGAAAGCAAAACTCGGTGAGTATATCTAAAAAAGAAGATACCGAGCTTTTAATAGAGGGCAGACACGACGCCTGTATTGTGCCAAGAGCAGTACCGTGTATAGAGGCCGCTGTGGCGATAGCCATATACGACTTAATGATAAACAAAGCGAAAGGTGAAAACTAAAATGGAAAACATAAACGATTTGAGAAACAGTATTGACTCTATTGATAACGAGCTGGTAGAGCTTTTTAAAAAGCGTATGGAGGCAAGCTTAAAGGTAGCGGAATATAAAAAGGAAAACGACTTAGCTGTTTTAAACGTAAGCCGTGAAAGAGAAATACTCGCAAGAGTTACCGAAGAAAGCGGCGAAGAGCTTGCTATGTATACAAAGATACTTTACTCGGTGCTTTTTGACATAAGCCGTTCTTATCAGAATTTGCACCTTGCAAGGAAAGCAGAGCTTGCCGAAAAAATCACTAAGGCTTTAGAAAATACACCTAAGGAATTCCCTAAAAAAGCTGTTGTTGCATGCCAGGGCATTGAGGGCGCATATTCTCAACAAGCCTGCGACAAGCTTTTCTCGTTGCCATCTATTATGTATTTCAACCGTTTTGAAGGCGTATTCCAGGCCGTACAAAGCGGAATGTGCCGGTACGGTATACTTCCTATTGACAACAGCTCCTTCGGCTCGGTAAACGAAGTGTACGATTTAATGAAAAAGTATAGCTTCTATATTGCACGCAGTATGAAGCTAAAGCTAAACCACTGCTTGCTTGCAAAAAGCGGAGTAAAACTGGCGGACATAAAGGAAATTTATTCACACGAACAGGCTATCGGCCAGTGCGGAGAATTTTTAAAGGGACTTAAAGACGTTAAAGTTAACGTTTGTGAAAACACCGCCGTTGCTGCAAAAATGGTGCTTGATTCCGACAGAAGCGACGTTGCGGCAATATCTTCGTTAAACTGCGCAGAGCTTTACGGACTCGAAGTGCTTTCAAATGACATTCAGGACAGCGACAATAACTACACACGCTTTATCTGTATCTCAAAGGATCTTCAGATATTCCCGGGCGCAAACAAGATAAGCTTAATGATGGCGTTGCCTCATAAACCGGGCTCGCTTTATACAACAATATCAAAGTTTTCCGCTTTGGGCTTAAACCTTTCAAAGCTTGAAAGCAGACCTATACCGGGCAGTGATTTTGAGTTTATGTTTTATTTCGATATGGACGCTTCGATTTATTCCGAGGACGTTATAAAGCTTTTAAGTGAATTTGAAAACAGCCCCGAAGTATTTGTGTTCTTAGGTAGCTATTATGAAGTGTAGATATGGCCTTATAGGTGAAAAATTAGGGCATAGTTATTCTAAAATAATACACGAAAAATTCGGGTATTACGATTATGAGCTTGTCCCGATAGAGAATAAAAATCTCGATGAGTTTTTAAAGCGTAAGGACTTTGACGGGCTAAACGTAACTATACCGTATAAGCAGTCGGTTATACCGTATTGCTCAAAATTATCCGAAAAGGCTAAAAAAATCGGGAGCGTAAATACTATTATAAAACTTCCCGACGGCAGTTTATACGGCGACAACACCGATTACGACGGCTTTTTATATATGGCAAACAGCAAGGGTATTTCCTTTGAGGGCAAAAAGGTTATAATCTTAGGAAGCGGAGGCACGAGCAAGACAGCTTGTACAGCCGTTAAAGATAACGGCGGAGAGCCGATAGTGGTTTCCCGTAAGGGTGAGAATAACTATAATAATTTACATCTGCACAAGGACGCCAAGGTAATAGTTAACACTACCCCTGTGGGAATGTTCCCGAATACCGAGAATAGCCCCGTAGACTTAGCGGCTTTCCCTGACTGCGAGGGAGTTATCGACGTTATTTATAACCCCTATAGAACAAGACTTTTACAGCAGGCAGATACACTTAACATTAAAAATATCGGCGGACTTTCAATGCTTGTGGCGCAGGCAAAATATGCAGGCGAGCTTTTTACGGGCAAAGAAATCCCGACACAGCAGATAGAAAAAATTAAAAACGAGCTTGAAAGCGAGATGTTAAACATCGCCTTTATAGGTATGCCCGGCAGCGGTAAAACCGCCGTTGCCAAAAAAATCGCAAGGGAGTTAAACCGTCCTTTTGTGGATTTGGATAAGGCTATAGAAAAACAGGCAGGTATGTCTATCCCCGAAATTTTTAAGCTAAAGGGCGAGGACGAGTTTAGAAATATCGAGGCTAAAGTAACTGCAGAATATTCTAAAAAAAGCGGTATGGTGATTTCTACAGGCGGCGGAGTTATACTAAGGGAAGAAAATCGCAAAAACTTAAGGCAAAACAGCGTTGTAATTGAGCTTACAAGAGACTTAAATAAGCTTGATAAAGGCGGTCGCCCCTTATCTAAAAGCCTTGACGCCTTAAAGGAGATTAAAAGGCAAAGAAAACCGCTTTATGAAGAATGCAGTGACTTCACTGTGGATAATAACGGTCACTTTGACGACACCGTAAGTTTAGTAAAGGAGAGCATTTATGCGTTTTTTGGTAATTAACGGGCCTAATTTAAATATGCTTGGAATACGAGAAAAAAATATCTACGGAAGCGAAACCTATGAGGGACTTTTAAGTTTTATTTCAGAGGTTTGTAAGGCAGAGCAGATCGACGTTTCGTTTTTTCAGTCAAACCACGAGGGCGCAATAGTTGACGCTATCCAAGAGGCTTACGGAAAATATGACGGCATAGTGATAAACCCTGCCGCCTATACTCACACAAGCGTTGCGATTTTAGATGCACTTAAGGCGGTTATGATACCTGCGGTTGAGGTGCATATCTCAAACATATTTGAGCGTGAAAAGTTCAGACACTTTTCTTACCCGTCGCTTGTATGTGTAAAATCCATTTACGGCAAGGGCTTTGAAGGCTACCGTGAAGCGATACTGTTTTTAAAAGACTACGTTTTGGAAAACAAAGCTTAATTTAACCCCTCCGGTATCATAAGCAATACGGGAGGGGTTTGTCATATAAATTAACTAAAAAGCATAAAATAACTTTGTTTAACTTAGAAATTGCGAATATGTAGGCAATATGTTATACTAAACTCAACAAATAATAAATTTGTTGACAATTATATTTTAACCATCGGAGGTACATAAAATGAAAAAAATTATAGCTTTAGCGCTTGCCCTTGCACTTACACTCTCGCTTGCGGCTTGCGGCGCTCCGTCAAATAACAATGGCGGCGGCACATCAAATAAGGGAAGCTCAAAGGGCGCACCGTCTTCTTTTGAAGAAATAGTAGCTGTAGACAACGACGAATGTGCAATCACAATTACCGGAATAGACGAGGACGACTTCTGGGGATATGCCTTAAAAGTTACACTTGAAAATAAATCTGCCGACACAACTTATATGTTCTCGGTAACAAATGCATCTATTAACGGCGTTGAATGCGATCCTTTCTTCGCAACAGACGTTGCTGCAGGTAAAACCGCAAACGACGATATCACTTTCTCGGATTCTGCACTTGAAGACAACGACATCGGCGATTACACCGACATAGAGCTTACCTTTAAGGTATATGACTCTGAAAACTGGGACGCTGATCCTGTAGCTTTGGAAACAGTTCACGTTTATCCTTACGGCGAAGATGAGGCTACCGTATATGAAAGAGAAGCACAGTCATCAGACAAGGTTATTCTTGATAACGATTACGCAACAGTTATTGTTACAGGATGCGACGAAGACGACTTCTGGGGCTATGAAGTAAACTTATTTGTAATCAACAAGAGTGACGCTAACATAACCGTAAGCGCAGATGAAGTTTCGGTAAACGGATATATGACCGATCCTCTTTATGTTTCTTCCGTTTCGGCAGGCAAATGCGCATTTAGCTCTATGACTTGGTCGGATTCCGATTTTGAAGACAACGGCATAACAGACGTAGAAGAAATAGAGTTTAAGCTTCGTGTTTACGACAGCGACGATTGGGGCGCAGATGATTACGCTAACGAGGTAATTACCTTAAATCCGTAAAGGCAACCTTTAATATAAAAACTACATAACGGTAAACACTTACCCCCTCTTAGAGTATTATAGCTTTAAGAGGGGGTAAGTTAATTTTTTTGAAAAATTATGTTGAAAAATAGCGACTGATATGGTAAACTACATAAGGATATTATAATGCCTGATTATGTTTTTTAAAATGGCTTTGCATATTTATTAGGGGGAAACAGCAATATGTCAAGTAAAGAAAAAATAGGAAAAATCGCAATAATCGGCGCAGGCTTTGTAGGAGCCTCAATAGCGTACGCTCTGACCATAACCGACAGAGCAAAAGAAGTAATACTGATAGACGTTGACAAGAAAAAGGCAGTAGGCGAGGTTGACGATATAGCGCACGGTCTTGCAAATTTGGGCAGCGTTGCAATAAAAGCAGGCGAATACACCGACTGTAAGGACTGCGACCTTATAATAGTTACCGCAGGAAGAAACAGACGCCCGGGCGAATCAAGACTTGATATGATAAAGGATAATCTCGTTATTATAAGAGATATTGCAAGCAAGATGAAGCCGTATTACACAAAGGGTGCCGTGCTTATGGTATCAAATCCGGTTGATATACTCACATACGAAATGGATAAGCTGATGGGCTTGCCAAGCGGCAGAGTTTTCGGAATGGGCTGTTTGCTTGATAGCTCCAGATTTACAAGAACTGTAGCAGAATATATAGGCGTTTTTGACAAAGACTCAAAATGCTCTTTAGACTCGGTAAAGCATTGCTACATATTAGGCGAACACGGCGACTCACAGGTGCCTGTATATAGCAGAATAACCGTATGTTCCGACGACGGCGAGTACAGTTTAGAGGATTACTGTAAGCATATCGGCGCAGAGTGGGACGAAGAGAAAAAAGAAGAATTATCCGCAACGGTTAAAAATATGGGAGCTTCAATCATATCGGCTAAGGGACGTACTCACTACGGTATCGCTACCTGCGTATGTGCAATAGCAGATATTATGTTTGGCGACAAGCAATCAACACTCGCAGTATCGTCGATACTAAACGGCGAATACGGAATAAGCGATGTAGCTATAAGCGTGCCGTGTGTGCTTGACAGAAACGGCATTAAGGAAAGAAAAGAATTCCCGCTTTCCGATGAAGAGCTTGCAGCGCTCAGAGAAAGCGCCGTAAGAGTAAAAGAAGTAATAGATAATCAGTAATAAATAATTTAAACCGCCCTCGTCTTACGACGAGGGCGGTTTATTTTTTTAAGTAAAAAATAAAGGTACAATATAAGCGAAAACATAATAAGCTGAAGATGTATTTTATATTTTAAAAGGGAACAGTTTATTGCGAAAGGGAAAATTTAATTAAAAAACGCCTCGTCGAAAGACGAGGCGTTTTGGTGGAGGATGGTGGATTCGAACCACCGAAGCTGAAAAGCAACAGATTTACAGTCTGCCCCCTTTGGCCGCTCGGGAAATCCTCCGTATTTAATTTTATGCCTACAAGAAAATGGAGCTGGTGGACGGACTCGAACCCCCGACCTGCTGATTACAAATCAGCTGCTCTACCAACTGAGCTACACCAGCACATCATTTACCGTAAGGCACTTAATTAGTTTACCATATTACATTGGGTTTGTCAACATTTTTTTAAAATTTATTGCACTCAAAGTTTTTGCGCTTTGATGTTCGATGCATTAGATGCAGTCCATTTATCTATTAACTTATTATATCTTGTTATTTTCATGAGCCAATCCAATGCCAGCGCAATAAGATAGCACACTACTAATAAAACAATATATATAATTACCGAATATTTAAAGCCGTAAATAAAATCGGAAAAATAGAAAAGGTAAATAAATGTGTGCATCATAAAAATCTTACCGCTTTTCTTTCCTATTTCCTCTAAGATCTTATTGATAAAAGGTATTTTTGAAATAAAGAAATAACTTATCAGTACGATAGAAAACGCAAATAAAAAGTAGAAATATCTTTCTTGCTTGAATACTAAATATCTAAAGGAAACTGCAATCGCTAAGATAATTATACTGAATATGACCTTTTTCGATATGGAGCCAAGCTTTTTATCAAGATATTCAAATCCATTACTGTCGGCAAATGACATTCCCAAGACAAACGGAGCTATATATAACTGAAGCTGTCTCATATTAAGAGGTATAATGCTAATCAATACCGAAAATAACAATAAAATTATACCTGAGTATTTACACGCTTTATGTAATAACGGATACAATATCGTATACACGATAATAATGCTCATATACCACCAGGTAGCGTTCATGGTAAAGGAATATCCGTAAAATAAATACGACAAGCCAAACATATCGGCCAGATACTTTAAAGGATCACCGCCGTATATAGTGATGAAAGAACGTCCGAAAAATAACCCCATAGGGACAAAAATAATATAAATTACATAATAGCTTGATAAAAGCTTAATAAGCCTGTTTTTAACAAAGGTGACATTACCCTTAAATCCAAGCTCATTAGTGGTATTTCGTTTTAAGTAGCTTTCATAGCTTTTAAATATTCCGTATCCGCTTAAGAACAAAAATATCGACACGCATACCAAGAAAAAATCAGCTAAAAATGCTTCAACCGGTTTGTCGCCTATATAAAAAAGCGAAGTATACCAATCATATCTTGTCGGATTGTTATAAAACAAGTGATGCCAAAGAAGTAATAGCAGAGCTATTCCTTTGGCTATATTTGTTTGCCTTATGTCGAATTTCATACTGTCACCTCATTACAGGGAATATATAATAATACCTGCGATTATTACAGAAAGTCCGATAAATTTTTTAAGATTTATGTGCTCTTTGAGTATGAGTCTGCTCAAAACTGCGACAAAAATATACTCTGATGCTGCAAGAATAGGTCCTAAAGACAGAGGAACTTCCTTATATGCATATATCGTACAGAAGGTTGCACCAAAGAAAATCGCATAAGAAATAATTACATAAGGATTAAGATATTCTCTGATTTTGTTTTCATAAGTTTTTCCGGCACTTTTTTTTAAAAGTATTTGAGCGATTGCAGATACAAACACACCGCCGATGTAAATAAGTGCAAAAATAAGTTTACTGTTCATCTGCTCTCACCACCAAAATCACGCCGCAAATAACTATAACTGCACCGACTATCATATTCCATTTAACCTGTTCGTGAAAAATTAAAAAGCCCCAAATTATACCCCAAATTATACCTACAGCCTTATTACAAAAAGCAGTCGTAAGGGGAATATGCTTTAATATTTGTTGCCATACTATTGCATAAATGCCGAGCAAGCATATTATTCCGCCATAAAACAGACAAAATCTAAAGGATAAAAACTTCTCACCTGAGGCGAATTTTGAACACACACCGCTTATGGAATAAACCATAAGAAGTATGTGTAAGGCCACATAATACTTAACCTTAGCGCCTTTTGTGTTTTGAATTTCGCTCATATACTTTCTTCTTTCTGTCAATCAATAATTACTTATTGTTTAAATAAGTTTGCGTAATCATATCATTAAAAATTTCTCGAATATTATAAAATCCACTCTTTCCACATATATACTCAGCTGCAATAAGAGCACCGTGTACAAACGCAGCTCTTGAAAACGATTCGTGGGTTATGGAAATTTTTTCATAGCCATTTGTGGCAATGACCTCATGAACACCGACATAGCCATTAAGTCTTATAGATGAAATCGGAACATTGTCAGAGCTTATATGCTCGCCGATAATCTGTGCGGTTTTTGTAGGCGAACCTTTTACCTTGCTATGCTTTTCGATTATTTCAAAGTCAAAATCTCCAAACAATGATGAGAATTTTGTCACAAAGTCAATAAGCATATTTATACCGATTGTAAGCGTAGGCGCAAAAACAATGCCTATACTATTTTCTTTAGCTTTTTTGGCTATGCCGTTTAACTCCTCATCAGTGAAGTTGGTAGGGCATATTACAAGGTTTATGCCGTATTTACAACAAGCCTCCACCAAGTCAAATGTTGTGGGATTGTTGGAAAAATCGATAATAACGTCAATATTATTTTCATTATTAAAGTCGCTTATTTTTTGAATAACAAGCGGAGTGTCGGTTTTAATGTTTGTAACTTCAGTTACGGTTTTACCTGCCGATGAGCTTTCATCACGGCAAAGCACGTCACACAATTTAAATTTATCAGAGGACAGAGTTTGTTCAACAAACTGTTTTCCTGCCTTGCCAAGACCGCATAAAGCAATATTCATATATTTATCTCCTTAATTTATTCTCCGAAAACGGAATAATGAACAAAGTTCATAAGTGATATAAAATCAAATACGGGAAGTCCGAATTTTTGCCTTACAGCATCGGAATGAGGAGGCATATTTGTACATTCAAAAAGTATTGCGCCGTAGTCGCTATCCTTTTTGAGTTCCTCATCTATGGTATCTATGATTTCCTGTCTGCACAAATCTATATCCACACTATCCCAATTTTGAACAGTAAAATGAGTGAAATTAGGTTTGTGTTGAGTACCTACAACCTTCATTGGAATACCATCTATGCTGCCGCATACCGATTCAATATGTCTTTTGGTGAGCGTATCGCTGTTAGCGGTAAGCACCAAAACCTTTTTATTTCCAATCATTCTGCTGATCATAGGAAGCATAATCAGCGCTGAGGTGAATATCGGCACATCAAGAATTTGAGCTAATTCTCTTTGAAAAAGCGCTAAAAATCCACAAGAGGTGGTAATAGCTTTAACGCCTTGTTTTTGTAATTCTTTTGCGGCATCAATAAAGGGCTTAATATCGTCCATAGTAAGCTTTAGAACTACCTTATCCGGAGTCTTGCCGTTTACTTTCCTGAAAAGCACCGGATACTTCCAGGTTTTTGCGTTGCCGACATCGCCCACTATTCTTGGGAATTTTGAATCAAGCATAAGTACGCCTATATCATATCCGTATACATTTAAGCCGCCTGTAACTATATTACTCATATCGGTTTCCTCACCAAATCAAGCCTTTAATTCCATCTGTAGTTTTGACTTCGATTTTTAAAGTGTTTCTGATTTTTTCTATTATCTTGTAACATTCTTCGGGAGTATCCGCCACAATAAGTGCAGGTCCGTATTTTTCGCTGTCGTTTTCAAGCTTTATAGTCTTTTTACCGACATAAACGTCGTGCATTGAAAGCATATATACTCCGTCGATTGCCTTTACATCTTCAACGCCCGAAATGCTTGCCACTTCACCTTCGGGGAAAGAAAAACAAACCCACGCAGACACTCTTTTTAAAAGCTTATCCCATTGAGGAGCAGTCGCCTTGCCTTCAACTAGATAATCTATGAGCGCTTCGTTGGTATTAAAGCCTGACGCTCTCGGAGTTATGTCAGAGGACAAATAAACCCCTCCGCCTCTTGCCGCAACCTCAACGAGATACACCTTATCGTCTGATGGACTGTATAAATATTCGGCGTGGGTAATGCCAAATTTAAGACCTATACCCTCAACAAGCTTCTTATTAGCTTCGAGAACCTTTAGCCCTACTCTGTCCTCAATCATCTTTGCGGAAGAAAACATACACATCTTGGAAACAAAAATATTCGGGACATCAAAGTATTCCTTTTCGCCCAAATCAAGATTTGTGTACTTGCCCTCCATCGCAAAGCCATCAACCAGGTATTCTTTTCCGACAATAAACTGTTCCAACAATATATAAGGAGCTTTTGAATACTTTGCAGTTTCCTCGTAATTATCTCTAAGTTCCTTCTCGCTGTTTACCTTTAAAACACCTCTGCTACCGCTGGAATCGGCTGGCTTTATCATCAAAGGGTACCCGATTTTCTCGGCAACGCTTACTGCTTGCTCGAGGCTTTCAGCTTTATCAAACTTGGGGACATCTACTCCTGCTTCAAAGGCGGCTTTCCTCATTAAATACTTATTTGTAAACTTTAATGAGGTTTCATAGCCAATGCCTCGAAGTCCCATTTTTTCAGCAACATAGGCGACCGTAGGCACCGAAACATCAGTTTGGTCAGTGGTTATGGCGTCAATGTTTTCTGCTATAGCGGCTTTTAGGATATTTTCCTTATCTCTGGTGTCATAATAATAGCATTTATCTGCGTATTCAAAACAAGGATAATTTCCCTTTACGCTTACCACTATTACCTCATAGCCCCTCTTTTTACAAATGTTCAAAAATGGCAGCTGACCTTCGGCTGCACCGAGAATCATAACTTTTTTTGTACTCATAATGCCAACAGTCCTTTTGTAAAATAAGTTTTAATCAACGAAATTGTTCATTAAATAATCATAGGTTGTTTTAGGGACAAAATTCTTTAATTCATCATACTGCTTGCTGTCAAGAAGTTTTCTAACAGTGGAAGCACTGATAATCCTTTTGGCTTCATCACTTGATGATTTGAGGCGTTCAATTATATTAACTTCAACCCCAAATCTTGGCAGAATTTTTGCCATTGTTTCATTGTATCTTCTTGTAACAAAATCCGTAGGTTCTTGACCAACAAAACGCTTTGTAATCCCAAGAGCCGAAGCGATGTATCTACCAAAAATTTCAACATCCATAGAGCTGTCTGCGTTATCTTCACTTGGGTTATCCTTTAAGAAATATCCCGGGAATGTCACAGCACTAATCATCAGTTTTCCACTTGGAATAACATACACGTTGGAAAGATCGGTAGTTCCTTTCTTCACCAACTCAATTCTATCATTAAATGGGAAACGAGACTTATCCTCTTCAACAACAAAAATAATTAAATAATCAACCTTTGCCGCTGCGCTTTCAATGAGATATCTGTGGCCCAGAGTGAAGGGATTACAGTTCATTACTGCCGAGCCGTAAACCTTGTCCTTTTCATAAAGTGGCGGAAGATCCTCTTTAACCGAAGCTAAATATTCCTCCAACACTTCAGAATACATTGTATCTTTTGTTTTATATTGTTCTTCTCTTTCAAGCTTAAATGCTTTTTTGTCATAAGCATTACTTTCAAGCGAAGGCTTAATTATGTTGTATAATCTGTCTGCAACAAGGTTATAACCTTCTTTGTTGCAGTGAACTACACCATCATAATAAAAATCGTGGTCAGCCTTGGCATTACTTAAATTAACGCTTACATCATTACCGTAAATATCGTCGCCCACCGGGATAAGACCAGCATAACTCACGGCAACTATATCGCCCGGCTTGTATTCAAGCTCATAAAAGGTCATATATGTCTGGTCTATATTGCCGCCCCATGTCGCATAATTTGCAACATTAAGTTTTTTATCGGGGTTTTCCTTGTTTAATTTGCGTTGCAGATAACTGGCTATCGTGTTCTTGTCGTCGATTGCATATCCAAAAAACACACAGCCGCCCAAAAGATATATGGTATTATTCGGATTTTCTAATGTGTCAGACGTAATACGCTCTGCACCACTGACATTAAGATATTCCGATGCCATATCAGAATGGTGAATACAACCTATTCCGTAATCATGTCTAAGCGGAATATCCATTACATTCTTAACGTAATCAATGGAGTAGTCGTCACTATAAAACTCTTTTAAGAAGCGTTCATGATTTTGCTCGTCACCTGCGATGTTATATATACTGTATTTAGCTCTTTCTTCTCTGTCTTGAGAAGTGATGTCCTTTTTTGGATAGAGATAATTATTATGTGCCCAATTCCAATTCAAAAGATAAAGTGAAACACCCCTTTGGGATAATACACTTTTAAAATATGCACAGATTTCCTCAATTAACCATTCTCTTAATAATTCGAGAAGTCTATGACGTTCAATTCTGGCCACACTTTTATACTTGTCATAAAATTCATTGACTACTTTCTCATTGCCACAGTTTATCAAAATGATTTTATCATAATCTTTTACATGTGCACTCGAAATCAAATCATAATGATCATTGGCCAACAAATTGTACGCTAATCCTTTACAGGAAAAATATATTTTAAAGCCCTGCGTTTCAAGAAAAGCAAATGCTTTCTTTACAAAACAAGAAAAGTTATTTATTGTAATTCTTTTATGAATTTCTCCCGGTATAGTAACAAAAACATCAAGATCATATACAAGCTGACTTGGCGTTATATATTCATTGCAGCCGTCATTTTCTCTATATGCGTCCGAAACAATTAACGCTTTTTTGCCGGTAAAATCAGCTTTAATCTCATTATACAATTCATTAAGCCGTATGCTAATTTCATCTTTTGCAAAAAACTCAATTTTATTATATCCCCAAAACTCAATGTATCTTTTAATTGATAATACATCAATTTTATTGAGTTTTCTTCTGATAACCGTATTAGGATGAGTGTTTCCCATCATATTCCTCCTGCTTTCAGACTGAGCTATTTAATATCATCAACATTTACTGTTTCTCTGACTACATATTGCGGCGACTTGTTAAGGGAAATATAAATTCTTCCCAAATATTCTCCTATCATTCCCAGCATAAGCATGATAAGACCGCCTACAAAAAGAATTATAGCGATAGTTGAACTCCAACCAGCACCAACCATGGGGTTTATAAGTTTTCTGATAATGGTTACAAGTCCGAACACAAATCCTATAAATGCACAGATAACGCCTATAAATGATGATATTCTAAGCGGAATAACCGAAAACGCCGTAAAGCCATTCATCCAAAGCGAAATGAGTTTTTTGAACGTATATCCCGTAGTTCCCGCAGCTCTTTCACGTTCTTCCATAACGACGTACCCGATGTTATGTGTAGCTCTGTTAATCAAACCTATTAGATATGGATAAGGGTTTTTGTACTCTAAGATTTCATCAACAAGATATCTTCTCATAATGAAAAAATTTGACATCTCAAATTCTTTCGGAACATCCATAAGCGTATGAACCATTTTGTTGTTGAATTTACTCCCAAGATTTTTAAAGGCACTCTGTTTTTTCTTTGGGTATCTCGCTATAGATACATCCTTGCCCTCTTCCATGGGCTTAAACAAATTCCAAAGTTCCTGCATAGGACACTGGGCATCATCATCCATACAAACAACAAAATCCCCCTTGGCATATCTTAAGGTTGCCATTCTTGCTCCTGCCTGACCGAAATTTTTGGCTAGATTTATTACCTTTATTTTTTCGTTACCTTTAGCAATATTCTTTAATACAGCATAAACATTGTCAGGTGAGCCGTCTATAACATTGATTATCTCATAATCATATTCCTCCGAGCGTTTGTCCATCATTTCAATAATTTCATCGATTACAATTCCTATAGTCTTTTCGCTCCTGTAACAAGGAATGCAAAAGCTTATCAGTTTTTTATCCATACAATTAAATCTCCGTTTATATAATCAGCATATTAGCGCTTTTACATTAGTATAAGCGTAAAAGCCTTAAAATTAAGCACAAAAAATCTTATTTATAAAATTCCTTTATGGCGTTTGTTGCCGTTTCGATATCCTCTTTTTTAAGGCCGTAATACATAGGCAGGCGAAGTAAGCGTTCGCTCTCTTTGGTAGTATACTTGTCCTCACCTGAGAATCTGCCGAATTTTTGTCCTGCAGGAGATGAATGAAGCGGAATATAATGGAACACAGCTCCCACTCCGTTTGCTTTAAGGTGTGTAATAAGCCTTGAGCGTTCTTCGATATCCTTTGTCTTTATGTAAAACATGTGTGCGTTGTGCTCACAGCCCTCGGGAATGATAGGAAGCTCTATAACGCCTTTCTTAGCAAGCTCTGAAAGCTTTTCATAATATAAATTCCAGGAAGCAAGTCTGTCGTTATTTATTTTTTCGGCTTCCTCAAGCTGTGCGAGCAAATATGCCGCATTAAGCTCACTCGGAAGATAAGATGAACCCATATCTCTCCAAGTATACTTATCCACTTGGCCACGGTGGAATTTGCTTCGGTCGGTACCTTTTTCTCTGATAATTTCAGCTTGCTCAATATATTTTTCGCTGTTTATGAGTATTGCGCCGCCCTCGCCTGAGCTGTAGTTTTTGGTTTCGTGGAAGCTAAAGCAACCGAAAGCCCCGATTGAACCTAAAGCTTTGCCTTTATAGCTACTCATAACGCCTTGTGCAGCGTCCTCAATAACAAGAAGGTTATGTTTTTTTGCAATGCTGTTTATAGTGTCCATTTCACAGCCAACACCGGCATAATGCACCGGTACGATAGCTTTTGTCTTGTCAGTTATAGCTTCTTCGATTTTTGTTTCGTCAATATTCATAGTGTCAGGGCGGACATCAACAAACACTATAGTTGCGCCACGCATAACAAAAGCGTTAGCAGTAGACACAAAGGTGTAAGACGGCATAATAACTTCGTCTCCGGGCTTTATGTCTGCAAGTATTGCTGCCATTTCGAGCGCCGAGGTACAAGAAGTGGTAAGCAAGACCTTTTTAGCCCCTGTCATCTGTTCAAGTAAGGCGTCACATTTTTTTGTAAACTCGCCGTCACCGCAGATTTTCTTTGCTTTTACCGCAAGATTTATATAGTCAAATTCTTTGCCTACAAAAGGCGGTACATTAAATGGTATCATTTAAACATCATACCCTTTCAAATTTTCAAATATTTATTGCCAAAACAATAAGTGTCGTTGTTTTTAACATAGACTGTAAATGCCATATACCCGTCATAAAAGCATACCGACACACTATGCCAATTTACGATATTATTTTATCATAACAAAGGCTTTTTGACAACACTGAATTTGATGAAAATCTATTATTCTTTCATTAAATACGTTTTAATTTGACATATAGGGTAAAGTGGTCAGAGTATAAGTAGTCACAGTATCTGATTTTGGCTGTTGCAAACAAAAATGTTATATGGTATAATTTATGAAACAGTTTGTATATATTTTGGGTGCGAAGATCGCTGTAAGGTATATTCAGACCGCTAATACTATAACTTAAAGAGGAGATAATTTTTATGTATTACTCAAAAATCAAAAAAGTTGTCGCTCGTGAAATCATTGATTCACGTGGTAATCCTACCGTAGAAGCTGACGTTATTCTCGAAAACGGCGTTATCGGTACAGGCGCTGCTCCAAGCGGTGCGTCAACAGGTGAATTTGAAGCTTTAGAGCTCCGTGACGGCGACAAGGCTCGTTTCGGCGGCAAAGGTGTTTCAAAGGCTGTTGAAAACGTAAATACAATCATCAACGACGTTTTGGCAGGCAAAAATGCTGCTGACATTTATGCAGTGGACAAGGCTATGATCGAAGCAGACGGAACTGACGATAAGTCAAAGCTCGGCGCTAACGCTATTCTTGCTGTTTCTATCGCTTGCGCAAAGGCAGCTTCAAACGACCTTAACATTCCGCTTTACAGATTTATCGGCGGTCAAAATGGCAACACACTTCCTGTTCCTATGATGAACATCTTAAACGGTGGCGCACACGCTACAAACACCGTTGATACACAGGAATTTATGATTATGCCTGCAGGCGCTCCAAGCTTTAAAGAGGGCTTACGCTGGTGTACAGAAGTGTTCCACGCACTTCAGTCCTTACTTAAAGAAGCAGGTCTTGCTACTTCCGTAGGTGACGAGGGCGGTTTCGCTCCTAACCTCAAGGACGACGATGAAACTATCGGCTACATTATGAAGGCTATCGAAAAAGCAGGCTACAAACCGGGTAAGGATTTCGTTCTTGCTATGGACGCTGCTTCATCTGAATGGAAAGGCTCTAAGAAGGGCGAATATATCCAACCTAAGAGCGGTAAGAAATTCACCTCAAAAGAATTGGTTGACCACTGGGCTGAGCTCGTTGACAAATATCCTATCATCTCTTTGGAAGACGGTCTTGACGAAGAGGACTGGGAAGGCTGGCAGTATATGACCGAAAAACTCGGCGGTAAATTACAGCTCGTTGGAGACGACTTATTCGTAACAAATACAAAGCGTCTTGCTAAGGGTATTGAGCTCGGTGCAGGTAACTCTATCCTCATTAAGCTTAACCAAATCGGTTCTGTTTCTGAAACTCTTGACGCTATCAAGATGGCTCACAAAGCAGGCTACACCGCTATCGTATCACACAGATCAGGCGAAACAGAGGATACAACTATCGCAGATTTAGCCGTAGCTCTTAACGCAGGTCAAATCAAGACAGGTGCTCCAAGCCGTAGCGAACGTGTTGCTAAATATAACAGACTTCTCAGAATTGAGGAAGAGTTGGGCGACGCAGCAGTATATGCAGGCTTCGGTGCATTTAACGTAAAAAGATAAGCTAAGCTTTATATGCTTTTAAAAGGCTTTACCGCTTTGGCGGTAAAGCCTTTATTTTTGCCTTAGGGCAAAAATATTTGAAAATAAAACACAAGTATGGTATCATATAATGTAATATATCTTTTTAGTTTTGGGGGCATATAAATGCACAAGAAAAATGTTGCGGTAATTTTCGGCGGTGTTTCTACCGAGCACGACGTATCGCTTGTGTCTGCCGGCACAGTAATAAGGAATTTAAACAAAGATAAATATAATCTTTATTTTATAGGAATAACCTCTAAGGGAGAATTTTTATATTATACCGGCGACGAAAAGCTTATCGAGCAAAATAAATGGGAAAGCTCCGATACAGTAGAATGTGTGATAAGCCCAAGCAGAAAGCACCACGGAATGATTGTTTTATCGGAAAATCCAAAGGTCATACCGCTTGACGTTGTAATCCCCGTGCTTCACGGCAAAAACGGCGAGGACGGCACGGTTCAAGGCCTTTTACAGCTTGCGGGAATTTCGTTTGTCGGCTGTGATGCGCTTTCGAGTGCGGTTTGTATGGATAAACAGATGACGCACGTTGTGCTTGATAACGCAGGCATTAAAACTGCACGCTGGGTAAGCGTTACAAAGTCGGATTTAAACGAGGAAACTCTTAAAAGCGCCGAAGCACTCGGTTATCCGCTTTTTGTAAAACCTGCAAACGCAGGCTCGTCTTTCGGAGTATCAAAGGCGACTGACCGCCAAAGCCTTATAAAAGCTATAGAAAATGCATTTTTGCACGATAAAAAAGCAGTAATCGAGGAAGCGATTGTGGGCAAGGAGGTCGAATGTGCCGTGCTCGGTCCGACTTCTTCGGCTAAGGCATCGGTAGCAGGTGAAATTGAGCCTGCAAACGATTTTTACGATTTTGAAGCAAAATATCAAAATGCGGACTCAAAGTTACATATACCTGCTCGCATTTCCGACAAGACGATGAACGAATTAAGGCAAATTGCCTTAAAGGCATATAAGGCTCTCGGCTGCAGCGGGCTTTCCAGGGTGGACTTTTTTGTAACCGAAAGCGAGGAAATTATCTTAAACGAGGTAAATACCTTCCCCGGCTTTACCAGTATAAGTATGTATCCTAAACTGTGGAATGCCTGCGGTAAAGATACGCCTGAGCTTTTAGACGAGCTTATAGAGTGTGCACTGATGCGAGAATAAACTTTTTTTGAAAGGTCTGAGCCTATGAACAAAAAAGCTATTGGCATATTCGACTCAGGTATAGGCGGACTTACCTGTGTAAAGCAGATAAAAAGGCTTATGCCAAACGAGGATATTATATATTTTGGCGATACTTCAAGGGTTCCCTACGGCGGCAGAAGCGAAGAAACAATAAAAAAATATGCCACGCAGGACATTAACTTTTTGCGTTCTCACGATATAAAGATGATAATTGCCGCCTGCGGTACGGTGAGCGCAAACCTGCCCTTAGAAACCATAAATAAGCTTGACGTTGAGTTTTCGGGCGTGCTTTTACCTGCGGTAAAGGCGGCCTGCAAAGCTACAACCGACGGCAGAATAGGCGTTATCGCAACGCCTGCCACCATAAAAAGCGGTGCTTACGGCAAAGCTATAAGGGAAATTTCACCCGATATTCAGATATTCGGTAAGGCGTGCCCTATGTTTGTACCGCTTGTGGAAAACGGCTACATAAATAAAGGTAATCCTATTACCAAGGCGATAGCCAAAGAATATTTAGACGTGATAAAAGAAAACAAGGTGGACACCTTGATTTTAGGCTGTACGCATTATCCTGTTATAAAGGATATTATCGCCGAGCAGATGGGTGACAAGGTAACGCTTATAGACCCCGGACTCGAAGCGGCGAGATTTGCAAAAGAGCTTTTTGACAAAAAGGATATGAGAAACTCTGTCGAGCACAAGGGCGAATGCAGTTACTTTGTAAGCGACGACGAGCAAAACTTTGCCTTTGCGGCAGGAATGTATCTGGAGGAGCAGATTGAACACAAGGTAGAAAAGATAGATATAGAAAGCTATTAAATTTTTATTTTCAGAGGTGACAGGGGCTTATTCCCCATAATATTTTGAAAAAGGACGTATTTATAAATATAAAGGGAGTACAAACCGCCGACGGCGAAAGCGACGTAAGCGAGCTTTACACTCAGGGCAATTTTTATAAGAAAAACTCGAGCTATTATATAACCTATAAGGAAAGTGAAACCACAGGCTTTGAGGGAGCTACCACCACGCTTAAAGTTGAAAACGAAAATAAAGTTTCCCTTATCCGCTTCGGCAATCCACGCACCAATCTTATAATTGAAAAAGGCGTTCGCAACGTAGGGCTTTACGAAACCGAACACGGTGAGCTTTATATAGGGGTAAACGCTTCGGAGGTTAATGTGGACTTAAACGAAAACGGCGGAAACTTGGAATTTAAATATTCACTTGATATAAACACAAGCCATATAAGCGACAACGAGGTTTATATCAATATAAAGGAGTGCTGATATGGTAAATATTTTAGAAAAAGCAAAGCTTGAGCTTCAGGATATAATTAAAAATGCCTTGGGTGTTGCAATATCCGCAGGGGACTTGCCTAAAGAGCCGATAAGCGCATTTAACGTGGAAATACCTGCCGACACAAAAAACGGCGATTTTGCTTCAAATGTCGCTATGGTAAGCGCAAGGGCATTTAAAATGGCGCCCATTAAAATTGCCGAAGCAATAAAAACACATCTCGTGCTTGAGAGCACCTATTTTGAACGCTGTGAAATAGCGCCGCCGGGATTTATGAATTTCTTTGTGTCAAAGAAATGGTTTTCCGACGCCGTAAACGCTATAAACGAAAATGCCGATAGCTACGGCAGGAGTAACTTCGGACAAGGTAAAAAGGTTATGGTGGAGTTCGTTTCCGCAAACCCTACAGGTCCTATGCACATCGGTAATGCAAGGGGCGGCGCAATCGGCGACTGTCTTGCGAGCATTCTCGACTGTGCAGGCTACGACGTTACAAAAGAATTTTATGTAAATGACGCAGGCAACCAGATAGAAAAATTCGGGCTGTCGCTGTCGGTAAGATATTTACAGCTTTTTAAGGGCGAGGAAAATGTGCCTTTGCCTGAGGACGCATATCACGGCGCAGATATAATTACCCACGCCGAAAACTTTGCCGAAATTTACGGCGACAAATATGTTAACGTTTCCGACGAGGAAAGGAAAAAAGCGCTTGTAGACTATGCTTTGCCTTTAAATATCTCGGCGCTCAAGGAGGACCTTTTAAAATATCGCATAAACTACGACGTGTGGTTTTTGGAGTCTCAGCTTCATAAAAACGGCGACGTGCAAAAATGTATAGATATACTAAAGGATAAAGGGCTTACCTATGAACTTGACGGCGCACTTTTTTATAAGGCAAGTCAGTTCGGCGCAGAAAAAGACGAGGTTTTAGTCAGAGCAAACGGCATACCGACCTACTTTGCCGCAGATATAGCTTATCACTACAATAAGTTTGCGACACGAGGCTTTGACAAGGTTATAAACATCTGGGGCGCAGATCACCACGGCCACGTTGCAAGGCTAAAGGGCGCTATAGACGCTATCGGACTTGACGGCACAAAGCTTGACATTGTGCTTATGCAGCTTGTAAGACTTATGCGAAACGGTGAGCCGGTAAGGGTCAGCAAGAGAACCGGAAAATCCATTACCCTTAAAGACCTTTTGGACGAGATACCTATAGACGCCGCAAGATTTTTCTTTAATCTGCGTGAGGCTTCGTCTCAAATGGACTTTGACTTGGATTTGGCGGTTGAGGAATCCTCTCAAAACCCTGTTTACTATGTTCAGTATGCTCACGCTCGTATTTGCAGTATTATAGACAATCTCAAAAAAGAGGGCATAGCGTCAGATTATAAAAACTGCGACTACAGTTTACTTAATAAAGATGAGGAAAAAGAGCTTATAAGATACCTTGCACTTCTTCCGAATGAGATTATCGACTCAGCCAAAGCTTACGACCCTGCAAGAATTACACGCTACAGCATAAATTTGGCGACCTTATTCCACAAATTTTACAGCGCCTGCCGTGTAAAAGGCGAGGAAAGAAGCCTTGCCGTAGCAAGACTCGGACTTTGCAACGCTGTAAGATGTGTGCTTAAAAATGTTTTAGAGCTTTTAAAAATAGAACACCCCGACAAAATGTAATAAACCTTGGCGGCAATTTACAACTTTTTAAATTTGTGTTATAATAAGCTTTAATCATTCTGATGCAAAAGTAAAAACATACTTAGGCTTAAAAATAAACCCCTTACCGACAAAGGAGGTAATTTAAACTATGGCAGAAAACTTTTTTACCTATAAAGGCAAACCGCTGGTACGTTTTAAAAACACCATTTACTTCGGAGATATGGCGGAGGATTATGTTGTAATGCTCCAGATATTAGGCTCCGAAAAGCTCGGCGATATGGACCTTACAAACAAGGTTTCACTAAAGCTTATGCTCACAGACGAAACCAAAAACCCGCTTGAGAGAATTGTAAAATCAAGCGAAAAACAAGGCTTATACGAGGCTTTGGATATAGCGGACGTTTGGCTTAGCGAAGCGTTAAAAAACAAATGATTTTGCCTTAGGACAGTGAGCTTTTGCTCAAAAGGAGGCGTGTTAAGTGTCTACAGACGGTAAGCGCAGTGATAACACTTTACCTGCGCACCTTAAAAATGACAACGCACAAAACAGCTTTTTAAGCGTACTTTACAGCTTTTTTATAGCTTTGGGAAGCAATACAATATCAAACGTAAAATCTATTTTAAAGGGCTTAAAGCTTTTTTATGAGCTTGTGCTTAAAAGATATGAAAAGCGTGTTGTGGTAAACGTAAAGCGTGGCTTTAGAAAATTAAAGCGTGGCGTTACAAAGCTTTTTGCCCAGCTTGTTCACCCCTTTACAAAGCTAAAGGACGGCTACAACGTACTTAAAAACATTACCCTTGAAACAAAGGGTATGTCCTTTTCACAGCGTTTGCGTTTCTTTTTTGACAGCTTCTTTGACGGAATTAAAAACAACAAGACGCTGTTTAGGCGAGTAATGAATTATCTTTTGCCGATACTTGGAGTTGTGGTTTTAATAACGGTGGTTTACAACACCGTAACCACAACAACTTATGCGGTAAATGTATCTTATAACGACGAGATTATCGGCTATGTAAAAAACGAATCTGTAGTTGACGTTGCGGCGCAAATCGTGCAGAGCCGTCTTGTTTACTTAGACGATTCCGAGCAGGTTACCATTCAGCCTACCTATAACGTAGAGGTTATGGACGAGGACGAATGTATGGACGAATATCAGCTTGCCGACGCAATAATTTCCCTTTCGGGCGACGATATGCTTGAAGCGGAAGGACTTTACGTTGACGGCAATTTTTACGGCGCACTCAGCGACGTGGGCGTTATACAGTCTGAGCTTGACAGTTATCTTGATACCTTTAAATCAGAGGATACCGTTTCGGTAGGCTTTGTAAATGACGTAAAGGTTGTGCCGGGGCTTTATCTTACAGGTAACATTATAACTAAAGAAGAAATAACAAACCTTATAAGAGGAGAGGTCGAAGGCTCGGTATACTATACCGTACAAGACGGCGATACCCCTACGGGAATAGCCGATGATTACGATATGGCATATTCTACCCTGAAGGCGCTAAATCCCGATATTGAAAACACAGACGTTTTCAGAGCAGGTTATCAGGTGCTCGTGAAAAATTCCGAGCCGTTTTTACAGGTTCAGATTACAAAGAGCATAGTATATACCGAAGAAATACCGTATGAAACGGTAAAAACCGAATCTAAAGAATATGCAAGCGGTACTTCTATCGTTACACAAAAGGGCGTTAACGGTCAAAAGGAAATCACCGCAAACGTCACCTATGTAAACGGTATTGAAACCGAGCGTGAGGTTGTAGGCAGTAAGATTATCTCTGCGGCAACGGACGAGCTTATAACTATCGGTACGGCAGTTATAAACGTTACAAGTTCTACGGGTAGCGGAAGAATTTCCTCAGGCTTTATCTGGCCTATGTCGGGATATGTTTCCTCCGAATACGGCTACCGCTGGGGCTCACGTCACGCAGGACTTGATATAGCCCGTTACGGCGGAGCTTACGGCGCACCTATCTGTGCGGCGGCAGGCGGTACGGTTGTTTATGCAACCTATAACGCAGGCGGTTACGGTAAGCTTGTTAAAATCGACCACGGCAACGGCGTGCAGACTTGGTATGCGCATTGTAGCCAGCTTTATGTAAGCGCAGGTCAGGTTGTATCGCAAGGTCAGCAAATCGCTGCCGCAGGTGCAACAGGTAACGCTTACGGGGCTCACCTGCATTTTGAGGTAAGAATAAACGGCGTGGCTAAAAACCCGAGAAGCTATCTGCCGTAAAATACAAACGACAATGCTCTCTTGGCGTGATACAGGCGCTGAGAGAGCATATTTAAAGTGGAGAAACTTATGGATAACTTGTGTAATATATCTGTGATAAACGAGCTTTTTAGCCGTCACGGCTTTAGCTTTTCTAAGAATTTGGGGCAAAACTTTTTAGTTAACCCTGCTATCTGCCCGAAAATAGCTAAAGAGGGAATACCCGACGAAAGCTACGGCGTTTTGGAAATAGGCCCCGGCATAGGCGTACTTACAAACGAGCTTGCAAAGCGTGCAAAAAAGGTGACCGCTATCGAGATAGATAAAAGGCTTCTTGGTATTTTAGACGAAACGCTCGCAGAATATGACAATGTAAATATCATAAACGACGACATTTTAAAGCTTGATGTTAATAAGCTTATAACCGAAGAATTTAGCGGTATGCCCGTTTGTGTTTGCGCAAATTTGCCGTATTACATCACGTCTCCCATTATTATGTCGCTTTTGGAAAGGCGTTTGCCGATAACCTCCATTACCGTTATGGTACAAAAAGAGGCTGCTGTAAGGCTTTGCGCTAAAATGGGAAGCCGTGAGTGCGGTGCTGTAAGCTTTGCAGTAAATTATTTTAGCACACCTAAACTTTTATTTAATGTATCAAAAGGTAGCTTTATGCCCGCACCAAAGGTGGATTCTGCGGTAATAAGGCTTGACGTTAAGGATAAATTACCCTTAAAGGAAGAAAACGAAAGGTTTTTGTTTAACATTGTTAAAGCAGCGTTTTCACAGCGCAGGAAAACTCTTGCAAACCCCGTATCACAAGCGCTTAATATACCCAAGGCAGATGTAATAGATGCCTTAGAAAAAATAGGCGCTCCCTCTACCGCAAGGGCAGAACAGTTAAGCTTTGAGCAGTTTATTTCACTCTCGGACAAGCTTAACAATAAAAAATAAAAAAGGAGGTATTTTGAGTGAATAGAGGTATTTATGTTCACATACCGTTTTGTGCAAAAAAATGTCCGTACTGTGACTTTTATTCGCTTAATGCCTCCGACGAAATTAAAGACGATTATGCTAAGGCGGTTATAAAGAGCTTTTCGCTTTATAAAAAAGGTATTAAAATAGATACGGTTTATTTCGGTGGCGGAACGCCGTATCTTATGGGCGAAAAAAGATTAGGTAAAATACTGACTGCGATAAAAAAGCATTTTTCACTTACAAGCGACGCCGAAATAACGCTTGAAGCAAACCCTGCAGGAATAGATTTAAATGAGCTTATATCTTTAAGAGAAAGCGGTTTTAACAGAATATCCTTCGGGGTGCAGTCTGCTAATGTGCATGAACTTAAAATATTAAAGCGAGCTCACACATCATCTGACGTCGAAAATGCTGTTTTTTTAGCGAGGAAGGCGGGCTTTAATAATATCTCGGCGGATATTATGTTGGGTACACCGTGTCAGACTGTCAGCGACGTAAAACAAACGCTTAACTTTTTAATTTCGCTTAACTTAGAACACATATCGGCGTATATGCTAAAGATTGAAAAAAACACCGCCTTTAACAGCAAAAACATTATCTCTATGCTTCCGAGTGACGATACGGTAAGCGATATTTACCTCATGCTTTGCGATACGCTAAATAAAAACGGATATTTACAGTATGAAATATCAAATTTTGCAAAGCGTGGCTTTGAGAGCAGACACAACCTAAAATACTGGCGCTGTGAGGAATATATAGGCTTCGGCCCGTCGGCGCACTCTTTTTTTGAGGGGAAACGCTTTTATTATGAGCGTGATGTAAAGGACTATATAAAAAGCCTTGGCGAAAATATTGTTTTCGACGAGGAGGTAAATACCCTTTGCGAATATATTATGCTGGGGCTCAGGCTAAGCGAGGGAATAACCTTAAAAAAGCTTAAAAGCTTGGGAGCAGATATAGAGGGCATTTTAAAAAAATGCAAAGTTTTTATAGATAACGGCTTTATGATAAAAAGCGGCGATACTCTCGCCCTTACTGCAAAGGGCTTTTTAGTTTCAAACACTGTTATAGCAAGTTTAATATAATCGGAGATATAAATGACAAATAAAAACTCATTAGACGAAAAGAAAATTAAAAAAGGCTTAAGTACTTTGCGTTTAGGTAAGGATTTGGAGGTCTTTGATACGATAGATTCCACAAATTCTTACGCAAAAGCATTGAGCGAGGATAAAAAGCTCGACGGTACTGTAATTGTCGCAAACGAGCAAACCGCAGGCAGAGGCAGAACCTCAAGAAAATTTTTTTCATCAAAAGACGGCGTTTATTTAAGCTTTATCCTAAAGCCCGATCATAATAACTTTAATGTCGGGCTTTTAACCTTAGCGGTAGCGCTTAGCGTTAAAAAGGCACTCACAGACATATCCGGCTTAGACCTTGAGATAAAATGGCCGAACGACATTCTCTTTGGCGACAAAAAGCTTTGCGGTATATTAAGCGAGGCTCAAACCGACGCCTTAAACGGAAAGGTAAAATATATAATCTGCGGAATAGGGATAAACTGCAACAACACATTCTTCCCCGACGAGATAAGCGATATAGCCGTATCTTTAAGACAAGCCTGCGGAAAAGCGATAGATAAAAATGAGCTTTTAATAAAGCTTCTTTACGAGCTTGATAATGTTCTTTACAGACAGCCTTATTATATAAATCCTTGCGATATGCTTTTGGAATATAAAAAAAGCCTTACGCTTTTGGGTAAGCAGGTGAGCGTAATATATCCCGAATATGAGCTTTGCGGTATAGCAAAGGATATAGATTTAAACGGCGGGCTCATTGTCAGCTTGCCCGACGGCGAGCAAAAGAGTATCTTTAGCGGCGAGGTAAAATTAAGGGTGAAAGCTTAAAATATAAAAACCCAAAAACACGAATACTAAGCGTTAAACCGTGCCGACTTTACAAAAAAGGAAAAATAGTGTATAATTATAAGTAATTTGAAAAAAATCTATTATTTATTTTATACTATTGTCACATTCATTTTTAATATAATTTGCATAAACTAAAAGCAATTTTCTTCGCTAAAGGCCGATAAGGTCGGAAGGGATTTGATTTATTATGAAGAGAAAAAAGCTAAAAAAGCACGGCGAAAAATCGCCTAAGCTAAACATACGATTTTGTTCTGTGCTCGCCGTTTCTTTGGCGTCGGTACTGATTTTGTCATCTTGGGTAAGCGAGGGTAAGGCTCCTGATGAAGCTACCTTAAAAGAGACTGTTACAGCTCCCAAAAGTGAAGTTACTATTACCGAAACTGCCGACGATACAGATAGTGCCGAAATATCAGAGGATTCTACTTCTGCGGACGATGTAGTTAGCGAGGCTATCAAAGAAACCGATACCGAAGAACAGGAAACCGAAGAATTTACTTGGAACGAAGAAGAATACATTAAAACTATGTATCTTACCGAAAACTGCAACAGACGTCTTATTCCGTCTACCGAAAGCGACAGCTACGGTATAGTGGAAAAGGGCGAAGCTGTTAATGTTATTGCAAAAACCGACGTAGGCTTTTATAAGGTAGAACAAGGCGGATATATCTGCGCAGACTACCTTACCGAAGAAGCGCCGAAATTCACATGGAACGAGCAAGCCTGCGATAAGACTATGTATCTTACCGAGAATTGCAACAGACGCATTGAGCCTACTACAAGCGCCGCTTCGGCAGGTATTGTAAAATCGGGCACAGCGGTTAAGGTTGTGGCCACAACCGATGTCGGATTTGTAAAAATCGAGGACGGTACTTATCTAAGCGAGGAATTTGTAACCGACAAGGCTCCGGCTACACAGACGGCTTCCACCGCTTTGGTAGCTGCAACAAGCTCTGCGCCTATAGACGCTTCGAGCATTCAAAGCTTATTAAATACTGCGCCTTTAAACCCACGTTCTACGGGATATGCAGTATTAGACCAAAAGATTGCGAGTGTCTTTTCGCAGATATTCACCGGCAATATGGATACCTATTCTAAGGTAAAGGCTTGCTACGATTATCTTATACTCAACACACGCTACGGTTCGTCAACCTATTCTACCGCAGGCTTCGGCTCAATGGTTGAGGGCAACGACGCTTATATCGCATGGAGCGCTATGTGCTGTCTTGAAAATCACGTTGCCACCTGTAACAAATACTCCTCTGCATTTATCGCTATGATGAGAACCTTAGGCTTTGACGCAAGATATGTAGACGGGCAGTGTACTGCCGCAGGAGGCGGATATACAGGTCACGTTTGGGTAGAGGTTTATATCGGCGGTACGGCTTATGTATTTGACCCGCAGGTTGAGGATAACTTAACTTCGGGAAGTAATATTCAGTATCTGCGTTTTTGTAAAACCTATTCTCAGGTACCCGGCAAGTATATAAGATAAAACTAAAAAACTTAGGCGGTCAGTTTTAAACTGACCGCCGTTATTTTTTTATTCGTTTAACCTTAAAGGGTATCGTTATCCTTTAAAAATTTCATTACCTCGTCGTAAGTCGGTATAGCTGCGGCTGCGCCCTTTTTTGTAACCGCAAGCGCCGAAGCCGCCGAAGCGGTCTTTAAGGCTAACGGTATAGGCGTATTTTTTAAAAACTCCGCCAAAAAATATCCTGTGAAGGTGTCGCCGGCACCCGTAGTATCAACTGTTTTTACGTTAAATATGCCGTGCTCACTTTGAATATCCTTATCCTTATACATAACGCCGTTTTTGCCTAAGGTAAGCACCACCTTAGCTTCAGGGAAGTGCGTCATCATATAGTCGAGGGTTTTTTGCGGGTCAGAAAATGCGCTTATCTGCTCGCCCTCTATTTCGTTTATAAGAAACATCGACACCTTATTCAAGTCGCATTTAGCTATGTTTTCATCAAACGGCGACGGGTTTAACACTATAAAAAGCTTTTTTTCGTACGCCTTATCTATTATGTAATCTAAAAGATTAACCTCGTTTTGAAGCACTAACATATCGCCCTCGGAGTAATTTGCAAGCGTGCTATCGATATGCTCTTTTGTAAGGCGTCGGTTGCTTCCGGGATATAAAACTATGCAGTTTTGTCCCGACTTATCTATCTGGATTATTGCGTGGCCGTTTTTGTCCTCACATTGGATTATATTCTTACAATCCACGCCGTTTTGCTCTAACATATAGAGTAAATCCTTGCCGTCTGTGCCTATTACACCTGCGTGAGATACCTTTACGCCGGCCTTTGATAAGGCTATCGACTGGTTTAAACCCTTGCCTCCGCAAGAGGTTGTCATATTAGACGAAGAAATGGTTTCTCCCGGATTTACAATATGGTCGAGCGAATATGTATGGTCATAATTAAGCGAGCCTAAGTTTAAAACTTTCATTATAAAAACCTCCGCTTTTAGTATCTACTAAAATTTTATAATGAAAGAGTTATTTAGTCAACCACTTTATGCTGTCTGCCAGCGTGGTCAATGGTGTAATTGTCATAATATATAAGCTCGCTTACCTTAACGAAGGTATAACCCTTACTTTGTACGCTTTCGATTATCTGTCCGAGAGCCTCGGCGGTGTGCTCGGTGCCGTTATGAAAAAGCATTATACTGCCACAGTTTAAATTTTTCATAATGCGCTCAAGCATTTCGTCAGGGGGAAGAGACTTCCAGTCGAGCGAGTCGCAGTCCCACTGAATACAGCTGTAGCCAAGTTCATTTGCAGTATTGATAACAAGCTCGTTATATGCGCCCGACGGGCATCTGAAAAGCGTTGGTTTAACTCCGGTAACGCTTTTTAGCTTATCGGAGCAGTTTTCGATTTCGGCGATAATTTCCTCCTTGGATAAGCTTGGCATATCGGGGTGGGTGTCGGAATGATTTCCGATTTCGTGGCCTCTTTCATAGATTTCTTTTACGGTTTCGGGGTATCGGTCACAAAAATCCCCGACAATAAAAAAGGTTGCCTTTACGTTATATTTATCTAACGTGTCGAGTATCGTAGGTATGTCGTCATTTTCCCAGGCGCAGTTTATCCCCATTGAAACTAAGGGAGCGTTATTTTCTGTCTCAACAGAATAAATCGGGCAGGAGGAAAGCCCCGATATAGTGGTTACTATACCGTTTGCGGCTGTTTTTACCCCTGCGCACACAAGGCTAAAGGTGAGCGCTAAGGCGCAAACCAAAACATAAAACCGCCGTCTTGATATCAACATATATCTCATAAGCGTCACTTCCAAAATGTTTTTAGAAAATTATATGCCTAAAAAAGCATATTTATTAGTGGTTTAGTTAGTTTATACAGATTATATATTTGCCTGTTGCAAAGAGATAATTTATTGGTTATTTCCTCAAAAAGTGTGTTTTGTTATTGAAATTCGGGGCTAAAAGTTGTATCATTTATAATCGAAAGTTTAAGTTATCTAAGTTTTAAGAATGGTGATTTTATGCAAGACGCTTATAAATATCTTTTGGATATTGCCATAATTTTATTGAGCACAAAGGCTTTGGGGCTCGTTACGAGAAAGTTTAATATGCCCCAGGTTGTAGGGGCCCTGCTAGCAGGACTTCTTTTGGGGCCTGCCTTTGGCGTTAATATTTTACAGCAAAATAACTTCATAGCCTCGCTCGCAGAAATAGGCGTTATAATTCTTATGTTTTCAAGCGGACTTGAAACCGATTTGAGAGATTTAAAAAAGGTCGGCTTACCTGCGACAATTATCGCCTCAATGGGAGTTTTAATCCCCTTGATAGGCGGTACACTTGTGTCGGTTGCGTTTAGAAATACCGACGGCGGCTCGACCGAGCTTTTAAAGCACATATTCATAGGCGTTATCTTAACGGCAACCTCGGTGAGCATAACCGTAGAAACCCTAAAGGAAATGGGCAAACTCAACACAAAGATTGCGAATACCGTTTTGAGCGCCGCAATTATCGACGATATTATGGGTATTGTTGTGCTTACCGTTGTGTGCTCGTTTGCAGACTCTTCCACGCATGTAGGAATAGTTTTGCTTAAAATTTTTCTTTTCTTTGTGTTTATGCTTATTGCCGGTATCGGGGCGCATTACCTGTTTAAAAAATGGTTTTCCACCTCCGACAAGGATTTGCGCAGATATGTTATAGCCGCCTTTGTTTTCTGCCTCATTTGTGCATATTCAGCCGAAAGATTTTTCGGCGTATCTGATATTACGGGCGCCTTTTTCGCAGGTCTTGCACTATCGGGCACAAAAAGAGACAAATACATTGAAGCCCGTGTTGATACGCTGTCGTATATGTTTTTATCGCCCGTATTTTTTGCGAGTATCGGTATGAAGGTCGTTATTCCGAATATGAATATGACTATAGTATTATTTGCCGCAGCTTTAATCTTTACGGCGATTATAACTAAGATTATCGGTTGCTTTTTTGCCGCAAAGGTAACTAAGTTTAAAAACAAAGAAGCTTTGCAAATAGCTATCGGTATGGCGGCTCGTGGAGAGGTTGCGCTGATTATCGCAAACAAAGGAAACGAGCTGGGACTTATGAATGAAAATTATTTCGGACCAATAGTTATAATGGTTATCTTTACCGCTATTGTAACTCCGCTTCTTTTAAAGCTCGCTTTTTATGAAAGAAATAAGGATAACCCTCAAAGTGACGGTCAGATGCAACAGGTTTCCGTCGAGAAGGCTGTCGGTACAGAATAGTTTAAAATTATATAAAAAAATACGCTCTTTTTTAAAAAGAGCGTATTTTTTTAGCTGTCAAAGTCCTCTATATACTTTAAAAGCTCGTTATCGTCTTTTATTTTTATCCCCTCTTTAAGCGACAGTCTGTCTGCTTCGGGTAAGGTGGAGACATATATATCGTAAACCTTTTCGGCGGATAAATCCTCATAATTAAATACCGCAATTTTACCCTCGTATTCCTTTAGGATATACTGATATTCTGTTTCGGAATCAACTTGTCCTGCCGTTACCTTCGGTGAAGCGAAAAACACCGTAAGCGATATTATAAGTACCATCACCGATAGAAGCGCCAAAAGGGCACTTAACAGCTTTATCTTGTCTTTTGTCACATTAACATCTCCTAAAAAACGGCAACGTTTATTTTACTTTAATATTAGGATTTACATATTATTAAAAAATATTCATTATAAATTAAATTCGTCTTGCATAAATGAAAGATATGTTTTTTGACTATTATTAACATTTACTTTTTAACTTGCCTGATATATAATTTAAATGTAAAAATATCGCTGATTACACCTTTAAGGAGGCATATATATGAAGATGTTTAAAACCATTACGGCTATTTTGTTAGCGATGTCGATTACTATTATGCCGACAATCGCTTTCGCAGAAACTCAAGGTGATGTTTCTCAGGGCGATACCGAAAGCGAAGAAGTTATTATAAATTCTGGGGGCGAGGGCACTAACCAATCCGGCAATACAACCGAGGGTACAGATGAGACTGGCAACAATAACGATGTCACAAACGATAACGGAGATAATAACGGCGAGCCTGTAAATAATGGTGAGCCTATAGATAACGGCGATGAGCAAGAACCCGTAGTCGAGATTACCGCTGACTTTAGCGATTTGCAGGAGGCTATAAATAACGCTTCAAATTATTTAAGCTTTAACTATACAGCTTCAAGTTACGCTCCATTAAAAGTAGCAGTTAGAGCAGGTAACCTCATTATTGGTACAAATACTCCTACCCAAAGCATAGTTGATACTATTACGGCTGCAATAAATACGGCAATAAACGGCTTGGTTGAGAAGCCCGTTATCTCCTACACTGCTTTGGAAACGGCAATAGCCGACGCAGGCGAATATTCTCCGTCTGACTACACTGCAGAAAGTTATAATAGACTTAAAGTCGCAGTTGCGGCAGGTAACTTGATACTCACAGACGGTTGCCAGACTCAGACAATAATCAATACTGTTACCGACGCTATAAATAATGCGATAGACGGTTTGGTCGAAGAGCAAAGCCCCGCAGTTGACACCGAGGTTAGCTATACGGCTTTAAATGCCGCTTTAGCCAAGGCTGATATGTGCGTAGAGGCTAATTATACTGTTTCAAGTTACGCCTCTTTAAAAGCCGCAGTTATGGCAGGCAATATGATTATAAATAATAACTGTCAAACTCAAACTATTGTTGACAACATTACTACCGCAATAATAAATGCCTTGTCAAATCTCGAGGGTGCTTCGGGAGTGGCGGTACAGCCGTTAACAGTTGTGTCAACATGTGTCGGCGACGTTGAGATTTTAGGTACGGTAGAGCAGTGTATGCAAGCGGTAAAAGCTGCTTTTGTCGAGGCTCATCCAGACTGGTCGATAACAACTATGAGTTCGGCTACTACTTTTTCTGTAAAATACGATTATGCGGCTTCGGCAGGAACGCTTGTTGACGCTATGAATATGTGCGGTTCGGATATTAACACAATAGCGGATATGTCACAAGAGGAGCTTCATACGTTAAGCGGTTATTTACGCTCCAGCAGTACAGCTTCCTTAAGCTATAGGATTGCTCTTAGCAATGCATGGGCTCAAAAGATGACTTTCACCTATAAAATAACGGGTAGGTAATGATTATATGTTTTAAATCCGCCGATAGTCTAAATCGGCGGATTTAATTTACCTTTATTATAAAAGGCAACAAAAGTACAGTAAGATGTTTTCTAATGAGGATAAAAGCAGCGGCAACCCTTGAAGAACAAGGGTTGCCGCTGCTTTTTATGTCTTTTTGTCGGGGAAATCTAAGTAAATACTGCAAGATACTAAAGAAAATTCTTAGAATTTTTTTGTAAACTATAGCCTGACGGTGAGTATTGAATTTTGTCATTGCTTTCCCTGGTATTCTATTTTAATACGGTATTGATTTATAGATATATTTCTCATAAAAAGGTTATCACTTTTTATTTTCTGTCTGATTATTCTAAACTAGAATAATCAGCAGTATAGAAGGCTTTAGATTTGTTGACTTTATAACTTTGTATGTTATAATAGCCTTAGTCAGTCTGCACCCTTGGTGCCGACAAGCTTGCGCCTTTGGGTTTATGTTATAATGTATACGAAACTTGCTTTATATATTTTTGGGTTTTGGAAATCAATGTATTATTTGTAGCCAACAATTAAGGAAGGTAAGATTTAAGCGAAAAATAGGATAAAGAGAGTTTTTAGCATACACAATAAGGGGCAGCAAATCAGTCGATACTGAGAAGAGGGGAATTAGAATTATGGGAGAAGTTTTAATTACAATTATAACACCCTGCTATAATGGCGAGAAGTTTATAGAAACAGCTATAAAATCCGTTTTAAATCAGGGGGTTAATAATATCGAACATATAGTAGTCGATGATGGCTCTACTGACAGTACGGAAGAAATTTGCAGAAAATATGAGGGCGATTTATTTAAATATATAAAAATAGATAATGGCGGAGCGGGTCATGCACGCAATGTTGGTATGAGTTATGCGAGAGGTAAATGGATAGCATTTCTTGATAGCGATGACATATATCTTCATCAATGTTTTAATAGTGAGTTTGTTGCAAAGTTACAAAAGTATGAGCAGGATGGAGCTGATATCATCTGGACTCCCAAGTTAGTTACAGACATGAGTATGACTGCTCCGGTACATAAGAAGAATGCGGTTAGAAATGTTAAACACCATATGAGTGAACTTGAATTTTGGACAGGCTTATACAGAAAGAGTTTTATTGACGCTCACAAAATAAAGTTTTATGAATATCCAAAGCAAGATATAGAAAGTGCGTTTCGATATCTAACTGCATCAAGTACAGATAATATTGTAGTTGACAATGATATGGGCTTTTATCTTCAGAGGATAAACCCAATGAGTAATACTCACACATGGAACACTTATGTTGCCAGTAAGGTTAAGACGCAGGTGTATTGGGATTTGTATAAGAATACTGCGCATAGTAAAGACAAGGATTACCTGTTGAGGACTATAATTAGCGACTATATTACATTGCGTTTTATGATGAGTGGAAAAAAAGCCGATAAAAAACTGGCTTTGGAAAATAAAACCTTGTTTACAACAATTTGCAAGGATGTTAATAATTATTTGTATATACGGTACTGTATATTCACAGAACGTTGCAAGCTACTACTACCGCTTATAAAGAGGAAACTAAAGGAAAAGCTGGATAGTATTAAACGTCAACAGCCTTCAGATGAATTGATAGTTCCTTCATACGAGGAGATAAAGGATAGGCTATGCAATATTAAGGTTGATGTAATTGATTGATTTTCTTCTCATTGACGATTGCATAAACAGCCGAGCTCCTTATATCAATATACGACATGATTCAAATATCATCTATCAATTATAAAAAAGATAATAAAAACGACCAAACGCCGTTTCAGAGTAAAATCTGAAACGGCGTTTGGTTTTGGTATCATATAACACATTTTCACGACAAAGCCGTCGCTGAAAAGCAGGTGTTCGTCCAATACACGTTTGGTGGAGGCGAGGGGAGTCGTTCTCGCCTGCGGGCTCGGTCAGCGGCGGTTC
>JAEDDN010000016.1 GCA_016298065.1 Oscillospiraceae bacterium | reverse complement strand
TCGCCGGCGGTCAAGGCTAACAGCTCACCCTCACGGATACCGCACCAATACAGCATTTCAAATGCGTAATAGGATACGGGTTTGTCCATTATCGCAAAGGCAAATTTCTGATATTCTTCTTGTGTCCAAAAGAGCATTTCACGGCTTTTCGCCTTACCCATATTGCCAACCTTAGCGGCGGGATTTTCTTTCAAACCATAGAACTTAACGGCGTGATTGAAAATGGCGCTGAGCTGATTGTGGAGCGTTTTAAGGTACACGGGAGAGTATTTCTTACCATTCTTGTCGCACCCCTTAATCATTTCATTCTGCCAAGCAATAATATCTCTCGGCTGAATATCGCTTATCTTGCGCTTACCAAAGTACGGCAGTATCTTCGTGCGGATAATATGTTCTTTGGTGTGCCAAGTGTTTTCCTTAATACGATTTTTCATATCCACCGTATAGGTGTCAACAAAACTCGCAAAAGTCATACTGAGGTCAGCCTGAGTCTTGTTTAGGAACTCTCGTTCCCAAGCAAGCGCATCACGTTTCGTTTGGAATCCTCTCTTTGTGCTTTGCTTTCGGTCTCCTTTCCAATCGGTCACTCGGTAGTAAACCATCCAAGTGTTAGTTTTTTCGTCTTTGTAAACAGCCATTTACATCACTTCCTTTCCTTAACTTTGGCTGCATCGTAACAGGTTTTGTCTAAAAAGAATTGTTTGTTGACTTTACCCGCCATTGTGAAAAATCCTTGTTCTTGCAGTTCGGCGTTCATTTTCCGTATTACCTTATAAGCGAATGATTTGGAAATCTTGAGTGCCTTTGCAACATCATCTGCCGTCATATAATAATCTTCAAACATTGCAGTTCCTCCTTTCGTATTTTTTGTGCCTTGTTTGATATCGCCGTTCTACCCAAGTGCCGTTCCTGCCCCTACTTTTTCAGCGGCGTTTTCTCGCTCGCTTCCTTTCGGAAGGTCTTGGCGGAGTATCCCACTCGGACGGTCATTCAATTGTCTGCAAATACACTAACGGAATTTGCTTAACTCTATTATACTAACGGATTTCCGTTAAGTCAATAGTTTTTTGAAAAAATACTAACTTTTTTTGCTTTTGCTATCTTGACATATCCTAACTGTATATGCTATACTCATTGTACAACACAGATTAAGGAGTGTAATTGCTATGGCAATCGGTGAAAGAATAAGATTTTTTCGAAATCTAAAAGGAATGACACAAAAGTTTCTCGGTGTTCAGGTCGGTTTTCCTGAGAAAACCGCTGACATTCGTATGGCACAATATGAGTCCGGCTCAAGATGCCCCAAAGCTGATTTAACGGAAGCACTTGCTAATGTATTAGGTGTTTCTACTATGGCTTTGAATGTTCCTGACATTGATACTGACCTCGGATTTATGCACACACTGTTTGCATTAGAGGACATTTACGGCTTAAAAATCGACAAACTCGATGACGAGGTTTGTATCCGTCTTGATAAAAATAGGGGAACATCTTACATTTCTTTGCTTGAGCGTTTTACCGCTTGGCAGAAAGAAGCGGAGAAATATCGCAACGGTGAAATCAGCAAAGAGGAATATGACCGTTGGCGTTATACATACCCCGAAGTAGAGGTTCAGCGCACAAGGGACGCATTAGATAAAATGCGAAAAACAAACTAAGTTCAAACGGGGGATGAAAAATGAGTGCAGGAATATGTATCATGAATAAAAATGCTATAGCAATGGCTGCAGATAGTGCGGTTACAATCGGTCAGCACATTGCGATTCACAATTCTGCAAACAAACTGTTTGCGATTTCTCGTTGTGAACCTGTCGGCGTAATTGTTTATTCAAGCGCATCCTTCATGCAGATACCTATTGAAATCATTATTAAGCAATATAAGTCATTTCTAGGGAAAAAGAGGTTTAATTCTCTAAAAGACTACGTTGCGGATTTTATGAGCTACCTAGAAACAAATTCAAAACTGTTTCATTTTAAAAAAATGAAATGAACTATATAGAACGCGTTTTTGTGGACTTGTTTAAAGGAATGGTTGGTGACCGAAAAAATTACATAGATAATAAATTGAAAGAGGTGTCTCGTAATTTAACAGCAGAAGAATTACAAGAAATAAATAGCAAGACACTAAAAGCAACCATTGACTTTATTGAACAACAGGATGACTTGAATAATTGCTCTTTCGCTCAGTATGTGGAAGAAAAATACTTTGTCACAATTAAAAACCATATCAACAGCAATTTTGATTGGTTGAATGACGAACAATCAGCAGAACTCGCAAAAAAAGTTTGCACACTATTTGATAAAGATTTCTTTAGAGATGGTTATGTCGGTCTATGTTTTGCAGGGTTTGGCAAAGAGGAAATTTTTCCTCAAATGGTTCATCTACATTTTGGCGGAATTATCAATGGGAAATTAAGATATATAGAAAAAGAGCAAGTATCTATAGATGAAGATACTGATGCGTCGATAACTCCACTGGCTCAAACTGACGTTATGCAAACATTTTTGTTTGGTATAAATGATGGGTTTATACAAAAAATAGCTGTAGAAATACCTCGTCAAATTTCTAAAAAGCTTGGTTCAATAGACAATGATTGCTTTGCAGAGGGAAAGAAAGGTACTGTCATTAGAGAGTTGAACACATCAACAAAAGGGATACTCGACGAAATCATTAAAAAAGCTAACGAAGAATTTATGCGCCCAATAATTCAGTCTGTGGCAACATTACCTATCGAAGAACTATCTTTGTTTGCAGAATCAATGATAAATATCACTTCTGTTCGTCGAAAAGTTGCTTTAGATGGTAATATAGGAACTGTGGGCGGTCCAATTGATGTCGCAATTGTTTCAAAGCACGACGGATTTATTTGGATGAAACGAAAGCACTATTTTGACATAAAATATAATCCGCAGTATATGTATACCCACTATACTGAAAATCCGAAAATGTATGAGGGCATAAATAATGAAGAAGCAGATTAAAAACGAAACTGAATCATATTATTTAAAGTTTTTAAGTGATAAATATTGTTCATTCAAAAACGATTCCGTACCACTAAAATTTAATGCAACAGAAGCATCCAATGAAAGTACATTTTCAAAGGACAATGAATATAAAAATTCAGGAATCTCAAGTAATAAAAAATAACGCAAAAAAGAGCTAACAGACTTTGTAACAAAAATCTGTTAGCTCTTTATTTATGAATAATCTGAAATTGTTGTCAAAACGTTGTCACGGGGCTTTTTCAGACCTCGAAAACCCAGCATTTATGCGGTTTTTCAGCGTTTTTGACATCATTCCCACTCCACAGTTCCCGGAGGCTTTGAGGTTATATCATAAACAATTCTGTTTACGCCGTCTACCTCGTTTGTAATACGGTTTGAAACCTCGGCGAGAATATCATAAGGGATTCTTGCCCAGTCTGCAGTCATAAAGTCGTCGGTAGTTACGGCTCTTATTGCAATTACGTTTTCATAGGTTCTGTGGTCGCCCATAACGCCTACGGCTTTAGAGCCTGTGAACACGCAGAAAAACTGGCTCAAATTCTTTTCATAGCCGTTTTTAGCCATTTCGTCACGAAGCACAAAATCTGCATTTTGCAAAATGCGGATTTTTTCGTCGGTGATTTCGCCTACAATTCTAACGCCAAGACCCGGGCCGGGGAAGGGCTGACGCCATACAAGCTCATGCGGTATGCCGAGCTTTTCGCCTACCGAACGCACCTCGTCCTTAAACAAATCTCCCAGAGGCTCGATAACGCCGAGGAACTTAACGTCATCGGGGATTTTACCCATATTGTGATGGGTTTTTATTACGGCACTTCCTGCTTTGTCGGCAGAAGCACCCTTGCCGCTTTCGATACGGTCGGGGTAAATGGTGCCCTGTGCAAAATAAGCGTCGCCGTCGGCGAGCGTTTTTATCTTATCCCAGAATACCTTGTAAAACTCTTCGCTGATTATACGGCGCTTTTGTTCAGGCTCTGTAACGCCCTTTAACTTTGTAAGGAAAACATCCTTGCAGTCAACCCTCACAAAGTTCATATCAAACATACTTGTAAAGGTTTTTTCAACAAAATCGCCCTCGTCTTTTCTCATAAGGCCTTGGTCAACGAAAACACAGGTAAGCTGTTTGCCGATAGCCTTACTCAAAAGCGCAGCGGCAACCGAACTGTCAACGCCGCCCGAAAGTCCGAGAATAACCTGCTTGTCGCCGATTTTGTCACGCAAAGAGGACACGGTATTTTCTATAAAATCGTCCATTACCCAGTCGCCCGTACATTCACAGACATTAAAGATAAAGTTTTTAAGTATCTGTTTACCAAACTGTGTGTGAGTAACTTCGGGGTGGAACTGAACGGCATAAAGCTTTTTACTGACATTTTGCATAGCGGCACATGGGCAGTTATCGGTTTTAGCTATAATCTCAAAGCCGTCGGGAGCTTTATCTATGTAGTCGGTATGGCTCATCCAAACTACGCTTTCCTTATCTACGTCCTCAAGGATAAGACTTTCTTTAATGGCGCAAAGGTTTATTTTACCGTATTCGGAAACTTTAGCGGTTTTAACGCTGCCGCCTAAAAGATAAGCCATAAGCTGACAGCCGTAGCAAATGCCGAGGATAGGAATATTAAGCTCAAAAATTTCCTTTGAAATTGTAGGGGAGGAGTCAAGATAAACGCTGTTAGGACCTCCCGTGAAGATAATACCTGCAGGATTTAGCGCCTTTATCTCCTCGATAGAAGTTGTAAAGGGTCTTACCTCGCAGTAAACGTTACATTCACGAACACGGCGAGCGATAAGCTGGTTATACTGTCCGCCGAAATCGAGAACCAAAACTAATTGATGAGCCATAATAATCTCCGTTCCGCCGCAATTTAAGGTTAACGGCAATCGCATTTAATGGCTGCGACAGCCAAATTTCATCTTAATACAAATTACTATTATATACTTTATATTTTGCCATTTTCCAAGCATAATTTCAAGCCCTTTATAAACTTTAGGACAATTTTTTATATATGATTAAATAAAACCCAAAATTGTGAATAATAATATATATAACATTACTTATAAAGCCTTTAAAACATAAAAACGGGGGAGAGTATATGAAAAAGAAAATAATATTCATTGTAAGCTTAGTAACGCTTATCTTATGTACCTATACGGTTTGCGGAGCTTTGTCGGTATGGCCGAATATAACTGTAAGCGAACAGACAAAGGCTACGGCGAACACGCAAAGTGACATAACAAACTCTAAGCCTATAGCAAAGGATGTAAGCTATAGTACGGCTAAAAATATCACCTTAAGCGGAGTGATAGACGCATACGACAGGGAAGGGGAAATACTTGAAGCGGTGGTAGTTGAAGGAGCAAAAAACGGAAAGCTTGACTTTGTAAGCACATATTTCACCTATACGCCGTTTTACGATTATGTAGGCGAGGATAGCTTTACCGTAACGGTAAAGGACACAGCGGGCAACTCCTCCGATATATGCAAGGTAAGCATATATGTTGAGGATAATAAAAACACCTCCTTTTACTATACGGATATGTTAAATAATCCGTCGCACTACAGCGCCATAAAGTTAAACGAAAACGGAATTTTAACCGGCAAGCAGGTGGGAAATGCGTACTTTTTTGAGCCAAAGGCTCAGGTTACAAGAGGCGAATTTATAATAGATATTATATCCGCTATATTAAAAAACGACAGCCTTACCGCTTGCGTTAATACAAAACTAAGTAATGACAGCGAAATTCCGCTTTATCTAAAGCCTTATGTTAAGGTGGCGATTGACGAGGGCATAATCACCGAAGACTATTTTCACTACGATGAAATTATAACAAGGGCAGAGGCAGTTTTACTTATTGACAGGGCAAGTAAGATAAACGACGTCTCAAGCTACACGGTAACCTTTGACGACGTAAAGCTAATACCCGAATGGGCGCTACAGTCATATATCAACCTCAGTGCATATAAGATGCTCGACCTTTATCAGAATTCTGCAAATCCAAACGGCGCACTAACCCGTGATACAAGCGCAGACCTTTTGTGGCAGTTATATAAATACAGAGTATCGCCGAATTACTATGAGTAAGAGATGTGCCGCAGCGTTTATAGCGTTTTGCTTTGTGTTTATGACGCTTTATTTTAAGCTTGTGTATATATCCACCTCCGACACCTATGTAAAAACGGCAAATGAGCAATCCTCCTATACGCTTAGTCTGCCGACCGACAGGGGCACAATATATGACGCAAACTTTAATAAGCTTGTGAATACTAAGGAGGAGTATACCTGCGCAGTACTTCCTACGGCGGAGAATATATTAAAGCTTTTTAATTTGACGGCAGACGATATAAATTCCGACGAGCTTATTAAGCTTGCAGAAAAGGGAAAGCCCTTTTCGCTAAGGGTAACTAAGGAGATAAGCGAGGATAATATAATTACCTTTAAAAGCTATGACAGATATCCCGAAAAGTTAATAGCTCCTCACGTCATAGGGTATACCGATTCATCGACAGGCGAGGGGCTCACGGGCATAGAAAAAGCCTATAACGATTATTTGACTTTAGAGGGTGAAAATACCGTAAGATACACTCTTGACGGTATAGGCAGGGCATTTGATGATATTGAGCCTACCGTTACCAAGTCCGAGTCGTCGGACAAAGGCGTGGTGCTTACAATAGATAAGAATATCCAGACCATTTGCGAGCAGGTAGGTTCAGAGCTTATAGGTAAGGGCGCAATAGTGGTGATGGAATGCTCTACAGGCAAGTTAAGGGCGGTGTGCAGTTTTCCCGAGTATACTTTTGATACATTAGCTAAAGACGTATCCGACGAGGAAAATTCTCCTATGATAAACAGGGCCTTTACTGCCACGGCCATCGGCTCGACCTTTAAGATAGTCACAACCGCCTGCGCTCTCACCCAGGGGATAAATGTAGACGAGGAGTATGACTGTACGGGCAGTATCGAGGTAGACGGTACTGTGTTTAAGTGTCACAATCTTTCCGGGCACGGACTGCAGGATATAAAAGCAGGGCTTATGAACAGCTGTAACACTTATTTTATAAATCTGTCTCAAAAATTAGACGTTAAAACCTTTCTCAACATAGCAAGCGATATGTCCTTCGGCAAGCAGTATCAGTTAGCACCGGGGCTTTATACCGCTAAGGGCATTTTACCTGACGAAAGTGAGATTTTAGCTTCGGGCGATATGGCAAATTTAAGCTTCGGGCAGGGTAAGCTTACCGCAACGCCTGTACAGATAGCGCAGATGATAAGCTGTGTTGTAAACGGCGGAGTTACGCCTGTGCCGATGCTTATTGAGGGCGAAACCTCAGACGGTAAAACGCTTATAAACAAACCCCAAGAGGTGACGGGGATAAGGGCGATAAGCGAGAGTACGGCAGAAAAAATAAAGGGATATTTAGTGTCCTGCGTAATGGAAAACGAGGGTCAAAACGCCTTACCGGAGCTTGATTTTGCAGGGGTCCCCATAACTACTGCAGGAGGTAAAACCGCTACGGCTCAAACAGGCGTTTATAAGGACGGTAAAGAGCTTTGTAACGGCTGGTTTGCAGGCTTTTTTCCTGCCGAAAACCCGATATACACCATAGTTATATTAAAAGAAGAAGCTACAAGCGGTAATGTTGACGCTTCTCCTGTTTTTTCAAAAATAGTCAGCAGAATGTGTGCGCTCGGATAAAGGCGTGCATATAAAAATGCGGTTGTCATTAAGACAACCGCATTAATTTTTTAAAAAATAAAACCTCGGACAATAAATGTCGAGGTACTTTTTGGAGCAGGTTACGAGGCTCGAACTCGCTACCTCCACCTTGGCAAGGTGGCGCT